>JBBDJD010000017.1:0-15546 GCA_040880025.1 Rhizobiaceae bacterium | reverse complement strand
ATGCGGATGGTGCGCGCCTGATCGGCGATCGAGCGGGTGATCGCCTGCCTGATCCACCACGTCGCATAGGTCGAGAATTTGTAGCCGCGGCGGTATTCGAATTTGTCCACCGCCTTCATCAGGCCGATATTGCCTTCCTGGATCAGGTCGAGGAACTGCAACCCGCGATTGGTGTATTTCTTGGCGATCGAGATCACCAGGCGCAGATTGGCCTCCACCATCTCCTTCTTGGCGATGGCCGCTTCGCGCTCGCCCTTCTGCACCTGGTTCACGATCTTGCGGAATTCGCCGATCGAGATGCCCGTCTCCTGCGCTAGGTTCTGGATCTCGGTGCGGAGCGTCTTGATCCCGTCCTTCTCGTTCTTGGTGAACTCCTTCCAGCCCTTGGCCGAAAGGTTGGAGATCGACCTCGTCCAGTTCGGGTCGAGTTCCGCGCCCTGATATTCCTTGAGGAAGTCCTCGCGCTTCACGCCATAGCTCTCGGCGAGGCGCAGCAGCCGGCCCTCGTTCTGAACCAGCCGCTTGTTGATGTCGTAGAGCTGCTCGACCAGCGCCTCGATGCGCGCATTGTTGAGCGACAGCGACTTCACCGCCGTGATCAGCTCTTCCTTGAGCTTCTTGTACGAACGCTCCTGGCTGGTCGACAACGCGCCGGTGGCCGCCAGGCGGGCCTCGACCTGCTGGTCCTGCAGCCGCCGCAGCTTCTTGTAGGTCGACGCGATCGTGTCGAGCGTCTCCATCACCTGCGGCCGAAGCTCGGCTTCCATCGCAGCCAGCGACAGGTTCGCCTCGTCCTCGTCGTCCTCGTCGTCTTCCTCGACACGGCCCTCGCCGCCGACATTGGTGATGTCGTCGTCCTCGCGCCCGCGGCGAACCTTCTGTTCTTCCTTGGGCTTTTCCTCCGGCTCCACGCGCTCCACCACCGGCGCCTGTTTGGCTTCCGGTCCGGCATATGTGGTTTCGAGATCGATGATCTCGCGCAGCAGGATCTTGGATTCGTTGAGTTCGTCACGCCAGATGATGATCGCCTGGAAGGTCAGCGGGCTCTCGCAAAGCCCGGCGATCATCGTCTCGCGGCCGGCCTCGATGCGCTTGGCGATGGCGATTTCGCCCTCGCGCGACAAAAGCTCCACCGAGCCCATTTCGCGCAGATACATGCGCACGGGGTCGTCCGTGCGGTCCGTCGGTTCCTTCTTGGCGGGGGTCGCGACGGCCGTGCCGTTCTGCTCGGCGACCTCGGTCGATTCCTCTTCGGAATCGCTATCCTTGTTGGTGTTGTCGCCGTCCTCGGCCGCCTCGTCGTCTTCCACGACATTGATGCCCATGTCGGAGAGCATCGCCATCGTGTCCTCGATCTGCTCGGAGGTGACCTCTTCGGACGGCAGGACGGCGTTCAGCTCGTCCATCGTGACATAGCCGCGCTTCTTCGCGACCTTGATCATTTTCTTGACAGCGTCATCGGAAAGGTCGAGCAGGGGACCGTCGGTCTGGCCCTCGCGCTCGGCGGTCTCGACCTCTTCCTTCTCTTTCGTCTTAGTCGCCATGCTGTTTACGTCTCCAGGCGGCAGCCGCCATGCTGCCGGTTAGCGCATTCCGAATCAGGTAGTGCCTGTCACGGTCAATTGCGATCTGCGCAGTATCGAAACCCTGTTAAGTGACGATTAACCCTGCCATATAGGCATACGGCGGCGTCGGTCCACAACGCCGCCGGGAAATTAATCCCACCGCTGAATTTGGATCGCTTGATTCCGTCATTCCTTCACAAGGTCAAGCGCCAGTGGCACGATTCGCGCTAAAAAAGCGAATCATTGGCCGGCAAACGCCTCGTTCCGTCCTGAAAGCACCTAGCCGCCAGCCACCCTTCCCGAAGTCACCCCGAAACCGTCGATAAGCGCCTCGGTCGATTGCACTTCGCGCATATGCGTCTGGATTTCGACCAGCCGCTGGTAGTTTTCTTCTGTCGGATCTGTTGCAAGCGCCAGTTCGGCCGCATTCAGCTCCTTATGTAGAAAGCTGGCGCTGCGCTGCAAGTGCAGCACCTGCACGAAAGCCTCGCGCGCGTCTTCCAGCGCCGCATCCTGAAGCGCCGGCCACTGATGCGCGCCGCGCACCAGAAGCACCGCCCGTTCCCAGGTTTCCGACAAACCGCGCGCGTCGAACCCCGCCCGCACCTCGGCCGGGCCATGCGTCTCGCCATGAGCGGCGATATCGAGCAGCGCCGCAAGCAACCGTTTGAGATCTGGATGTTCGAGATCGAGCGCCGCCGCCTGGTCGAAATAGGCATCGAGCAATGCGGCGTGATTGGCCAGCGCCACCACGATCGTCGCTTCCCTCAGCGGCATCACCGGTCCGGAAGAGCGCACCAGCGCTGAATGCGCCAGCCGGTCCGACACGGCTAGCCTGCCCGCCGCCTGGTTCCCGCGCCCGCGCCCTTCACCGCCTCGCCCCTGTCCTCGCGTGTCCCGTCTGGCGCCGAAAAAGGCCTGGGTGCGCTCGCGCATGTCCTGGCTGTAGTGGTAGCGCACACTCTCGTCGCGGATGCTCGAGGTCAGCGCGCGCAGCCGCTGTTCAAGCTCGGCGCGGCGTTCCGGCGTGTCGAACACGCCCCCTTGCGTCTCACGCATCCACAGCATGTCGGCCAGCGAGCGCGCCTCGCCGATCAACGCCTGAAACGCCTCCGCCCCGCTTTCGCGGACCAGATCGTCGGGGTCCTTGCCCTCCGGCAGGATGGCGAAGCGCAGCGTCTTTCCCGAAGCGATCATCGGCAGCGCCAGTTCGGCGGCGCGAAACGCTGCCCGCAACCCGGCCTGGTCGCCGTCAAAGCAAAGCAGCGGCTCCTTGGCCATGCGCCACAGAAGTTCCAGTTGGTTTTCCGTCAGCGCCGTTCCAAGCGGCGCCACCGCGTGCTCGAAACCCGCCTGCGCTATGCCGATCACGTCCATATAGCCTTCGACCGCGATCACCGTGTCGTCGCGGCCCAGCGTCTTGCGCGCGCGGGCGAAATTGTAGAGCAAATTGCCCTTGTGGAAGAGCTCGGTCTCCGGCGAATTCATGTATTTGGCCGGAATGTCGGCCGACATCGCCCGCCCGCCGAATGCGATCACCCGCCCCCGCGAATCCTCGATCGGAAACATGATGCGGTCGCGAAACCGGTCGTAGGACACCGGCACATTCTCGAACACCGTCAGCCCGCAGGCCTCCATCTGCGCCTTTTCCACGCCCTTGCCGGCGAGATATTCCCTCAGCCCGTTGCGGCTGTCGGGCGCATAGCCCAGCCGGAATGTCTGCTGCGTCACCGAGGTGATGCCGCGGTCGCGCAGATACGCCCGCGCCTTCGCCCCATCGGACGCTTGCAGCTTTTCCTGGAAGAAGCGCGTCGCCAGTTCCATCACCTCCGTCAGCGAGCTGCGTTCCCTCTCGCGCCTTTCCGCCTGCGGATCGCGCGCCGGCATCGGCACGCCGGCCATGTCGGCGACACGTTCGACTGCCTCTGGAAAACTCATCCCGTCGAGCTCGGTGAGAAACCGGAAATGGTCGCCCGACACCCCGCAGCCGAAGCAGTGATAGCGGCCCTTGCGGTCGTCGGCGTGGAATGAAGGCGTCTTTTCGCCGTGGAATGGGCAGCACGCCCACCAGTCGCCGCGCGATGTGTTGGTCTTCTTCTTGTCCCACGTGACGCGCATACCAACCACATTCGAGATCGGCACACGATCTCGAATCTCATCCAAAAATGAGTCTGAAAAACGCATCACAATACGTCCGGTCACGCTAGGAATGATTGCCTACATAACAGTATGGCATCAATTTGGCTTCCCCAAAACCCTAGCTTTGCGTCACGACCCATAAACCCGCTTCGGCTGGAATGCGACCGCCGCGAGCGGTGATGCCCGCTGTTCACAGCTTGACCCAATGAAAATACAAACGTATATACATCTGGTTTGCTCATGACGTGCGATCGTGAATCTCAAAGTGGGGATGTCATGCGCGCGATTCTTGAGCCTGATTTCCGTGGTTTCGAATGGGACGCGGCCAAAGCTGGCTCCAACGTCAGAAAGCACGGAATAACATTTGAGGAAGCGGCGGAGGCTCTGTCGCATCCTCATCTTGAGCGTGAAAGCCACCGAGAAGGAGAAGCGCGCGTATTGGCTATTTGCCCCATGACGGATCAAATCATTGCGGTGATATTTGTCATGCGAGGTGATTTGTGCCGGATAATCTCAGCCCGCGCGGCAAGAAATGATGAGCAAAGAGAATATCGTCAGATACTCGCTTGAGGAAATTCGCCAAAAGCTTGCTCGCGGCGAAGGCCGTTCTGACGTCAAGCGCCTTGCGGAAATCACCGACGAGGAGATCGAGGCGCAGATGCGCGACGATCCCGACTGGGCCGATTTCATGGACATCGACTGGTCGAATGCGACCATTGTCTATCCGGTCGAGAAGCAGGCCGTCTCGATCCGCCTCGACCGCGACGTCCTTGATTTCTTCAAGGTTCAGGGCAAGGGCTATCAGACCCGCATCAACGCGGTGCTGCGCGGCTACGTGCAGGAAATGAAGAAGCTGAAAGACCCTGCTGAATAGGCCGGAAACCCCTGCTATCGGTCATCGCGTTCTCCGCCGGAACAAATCCCCTCAACGCCGCGTTTCATGCTCGGGGTGGCTCTCACGCTCCAAGGAGAGATACCATGAACAGGAACACATATCTGGCGCTGCTGGCGGCGGTTTCGATACCGTTCGCCGCGATCGCCCAGGAAAAAACCACCCAGGATCCGGCCGCTCAGGAAGAGCAGTTGATCGAGTCCGGCGAGCAGGCTGCCGAGGAAACCGCTCCGGCGGACGAAACCGAGCAGATGGCCGAAGAAGAGATGGCGCCTGCCGACGACACCGAGCAGGCCGCCGAGGCTGAAGACAGCATGACCGAGGACGAAGGCGCCGTCACCGCGCTCGCCGGCGAGGCCGATGTCGAAGGCCCGTTCGTGACCGTGCCCTTGACCGGCGCATGGCGGGTGACCGACCTTGAAGGCAAGGACGTCGAGGACGCCAATGGCGACAATATCGGCGACATCACCGACGTGCTGGTGAACGAGAAGGGCGAGGTGATCGCCGTACTCGTTGGTGTCGGCGGTTTCCTCGGCATCGGCCAGAAGGATGTTGCCGTGTCGATGAGCGCGCTTCAGTTCGGCCCCGGCAAGACGGAAGGTCTGAAGACCGAGGAGCAGCGGCAGCAGGAGCTCCAGGCAGCGGCCGAGGCGCAGAGCCAGCTACCGGCGACCGGCACCGGTTCGACCGGCCTCGGTGGAACCGCGACCACGAACACGACCGCGTCCATTGAACCGCCGGTTCGCGAAGACCCGGTTGTCGGCCGCGACAACCTGCCCGATCGCATCGTGCTCAACGTGACGCGCGAGGAGTTGGAAGCCGCGCCTGCCTACGAGGATATCGTGGCTGGCATCGACAGCGAGATGACGAGCGAGGTGCCCGCCACCGAACCTGTTGAGCCCAAGCCGACCGAATAGGCCTTCGGCCTCGCCGAAATCCACGGAGCCGGCTTCTGCCGGCTCCGTTTTTTGGTTTCGGCTCCCCCGGCCCGCCGGTTCCCGGCATCTGCGCTATGATCGGGGCGCGGGGCCCGCGCAATGGTCTTGTGGCGCGGCTACTCCCGCTTTCCCGCGCAGCCCACGCAATGGGTGAAGGTCGGGTCCGCATCGAGCCGCCCGGCGGCGATCTCCTCCCCGCATTCCGGGCAATAGCCGTATTCGCCCTCGTCCATGCGCTTCAGCGCCGCGTGCAGCTTGCCAAGCCGCGCCTCGCGGCGCTGTGCGACCGCCTTGGCCATCGCCTGCACCTGGATGGCGTCGATGCGCGAGACACGGCCAACGCTCTGCTGATCGAGTTCGACCGGCGCGCTGTTGCCCGCATAGTCGTCCAGAAGCCGGCCGGTCTCGGCGAGTTCCGCCTCGATGCGCTTCTTCAGCGCGGCTGTCATATCGCTATTCATTGGTTTCGGTCACTTGGATGGCCCTTTTCAGCGAAGGGGCTGAGGAGATTCCGGTCAGTGCGTAGCGGAATCGCAGATGGGCGCGTGAGCGTCCAAATAGCGGAACTCGAGAACCGGAGCGGAGTGTACGTCTTGGTACATGAGCACCGGAAACACAGGACACAGCCATTTGCATTCCGTCCGGGTCCGAATACCGACAATCCGTTACCGCAGCAGATCCTTGACGATGCCGCTGGCCTTGGAGAAATCCATCTGGCCCGGATATTTGGTCTTCAACTCGTTCATGCAGCGGCCGATGTCGCGCAGTCCGCCCGCGCCAACCTCGTTGACCACCTGTGCGCAAAGCCGCTCCATATCGGCGTCCGAAAGCTGCTTGGGCAGGAAGGCACGGATGATCTCCATCTCGTCGCGTTCCTGCTGGACAAGCTCAAGCTGTCCGCTTTCCTCGTACCGGCGCACCGAATCCTTGCGCTGCTTCAGCATGGTGATCAGCACGGCCGCGATCTCGTCGTCGCTGATCGGATCCCTGCCCGCCGTGCGGCTGGCCACGTCGCGATCCTGAATTGCGGTCTGGATCAGACGCAATGTCGAGATACGGTGCTTGTCCTGATTGCCGATGGCGTCTTTCAATGCCGTGGCGATCTGTTCGCGCATGGCCGAATACTCCCTGCCTCACGCGCAGGATAACGCCCGCCGGTTCTGGGCGCAAACCGATTCCTCGCCGCTAAGCTGCTGTTTTTACAGAATTTCGCAAATTCATGCGAACGCATCTGTTCACATTGACCGGCCAGCAGCCGTCGCCTATTGTCCGCGCCTTTGAAACATCTTAGATCAGGGGCGCGTTCGCTTCGGCCTGCCGGCGAGCGCGTGTTTGTCGTCGCGCTATATGGCCCTTCGCGGGGCGAATTCAAGCGCATGGCGCGCCTGTTGCCGGAGATTTGATATGACCGACCATACCGCACCCTGGGGCGCCACCCCCGCGACCGCGCTGCTGGTTCTCGCCGACGGAACGGTGATTGAGGGACGCGGACTGGGAGCGACGGGCGAGGCGGTCGGCGAAGTTTGCTTCAACACCGCGCTTACCGGCTATCAGGAAATCCTCACCGACCCGTCCTATGCCGGCCAGATCGTCACCTTCACCTTCCCGCATATCGGCAATGTCGGCGCCAATGACGACGACATCGAGGATCTGAACCCTGCGGCGCGCTCCGGCGCGGTCGGCGCCATCTTGCGGGCCGACGTCACCGGCCCGTCGAATTTCCGCTCCGCCGGCCATCTCGACGCCTGGCTGAAGAAGCGTGGCGTGGTCGCGCTATCGGGCATCGACACCCGCGCGCTCACCGCGCTCATCCGCGAAAAGGGCATGCCCAACGCCGTCATCGCGCATGCGCCCGACGGCAAGTTCGACATCGAAGCGTTGAAGAAGCGCGCCGCCGAGTGGTCCGGTCTCATCGGCCTCGATCTGGCGAAGGAGGTTACCTCCGGCCAATCCTCGCAATGGACCGAGACACCGTGGACGCTGACGGCAGGCCATGGCGCGCAGGACAAGCCGACCTTTCACATAGTCGCCATCGATTATGGCGTGAAGCGCAACATCCTGCGCCTGCTCGCTGGCCTTGGGGCAAGGGTCACGGTCATGCCTGCAAAAACCTCCGCCGACGATATCCTGGCGATGAAGCCCGACGGCATATTCCTCTCTAATGGCCCGGGCGACCCGGCCGCCACTGGCGAATATGCGGTGCCGGTCATCCAGGACCTGCTCAAGACCGGCATCCCGGTCTTCGGCATCTGCCTCGGCCATCAGATCCTGGCGATCGCGCTGGGCGGCACCACGAAGAAGATGCATCAGGGCCATCACGGCGCCAATCACCCGGTCAAGGACCACACCACCGGCAAGGTCGAGATCGTGTCGATGAACCACGGCTTCGCGGTCGATGGCGGTTCGCTGCCGAAGGGCGTGGAAGAAACCCACGTCTCGCTGTTCGACGGCTCCAATTGCGGTCTGCGGGTCACCGGCAAGCCGGTCTTCTCGGTCCAGCATCACCCGGAAGCCTCTCCCGGACCGCAGGATTCGCACTACCTCTTCAAGCGCTTCGTCAACCTGATCCGCGAGAAGAAGGGCGAGCCGGCGCTGGCCGAACGGTAGCCTTCTATTCAGCAGGCATTTTTGCAGCGCGGACAGGCGCGGGGGCGCTGGCATAAACAATCGCCAGCCCCAGTGCGGGGAATATCGCGGCCACCAGCCCCAGATCGGCAGGGCTGGCGAATTCCAACACCTGCCCGCCAATGGTCGTGCCGAGCGCTATGCCGACATAGAGCGCCGACACATTGGCCGACAATGTCACTTGCACAGCCTCCGGCGCATAAGCGGCCAGACGGCTGCCCTGCGCCGGATTGAATGCCCAGCCGACAGACCCCCACACGATCATGACGCCGATCAGAAATGGCCCGGCAACTGCCGCCGGAAGCACTTTCAAACCGACCGCCATCGCTATTGAAAGCACGATCGATGCCGCCAGCGACATCTTGACCACGGACGTCGCGCCGATCCGGTCGGAGAGATAACCGCCTGCCGTGTTGCCGATCACCGCGCCGATGCCGAATGCGAGCAAGACTGCCGGGATCGCCAACTGGGATAGTCCGGCGCCCTCAGTCGCAATTGGTCCCAGATAGGCCACCACGCAAAACCCGCCGGCCAGATAGATTAGGGTGACCAGCAGCGAGGAACCAATTCCGGGCCGGACGACAACCGCCAGTCGCTCGCCGAGCGTAAGCTTGGTGCCCACCATATCCTTTGGCAGGCGCAACCACAGGACCGCCGCGCATACGAGGCCCACTATCGTCGCTGCAAGAAATGTTACGCGCCAGCCCCACAAGGCCGCGAAAAGCGAGCCAAGAGGCGACCCGAAGGCGACGGCAAAGGCCGTGCCGGCATAGACGATGGCAATGGCCCGGGCCCGGTGGTCGGGCCCGGCAATAGCGACCGCCGTGGCCTGCGCCGTGGCGACAAACAGACCCGCCGCCGCACCCATCATCACCTGCGCCATGATCAGCCACGAAAATGTGCCGCTCGACCCCGCCAGGCCATTGCCGGCGACAAATGCCAGCAACGCGCCGCACAGCAGCCAGCGCCGGTCAAGCGCACCGCCAAAGGCCGAAAGAACAGGCGCGCCAACCGCATATGCAAGCGCATAAGCGATCAGCACATATCCAGCGGTCGCGATGCTGATATTCATATCGGCGGATATGACCGGAAGCAGGCCGGAGAACGCAAAACCGACAGAACTGATGGTGAATGTCCCGACGGCAAGCCAGGCGAGACGCATGTCCATGCAGAACCCCGGATTGTCAGAATATTGTTTAACTTTGAACAATATGCTGCACGCGTCAAGCGCCGCCACGGCCACAGCCGCCGGTTTTCACTGGGCCACACACGCCTCAGGCTGCCACCTCGTCGCCTGGTCAAGATCGCGATTTATTCGTGGGATTTATTCGATTGGAGCGGCAGCACCCGCCGGCAATGCGCCGGCGGGCAACCGGGCAGGAAGGGACTTTGATCTGACCCGGCAATGGTTAGGCAAAGAGGCCAATCGCAACCACTCCCGCGACGAGTATGAGAACAGGGCTGAGTAACCAGCGGGCCTGATAAACACTATTATCCATGACGGCCTCCATTGCATTGATACAAAAACGCATGGGGGTCGGCTGGGTTCCATTAGGTATTAGTGATGAATAGGGGGCCGGAGGCGGAGGCAAGGCCAGAATGCGAAAAAGGCGGCCCGGGAGCCGCCTTTTCCGTCTTCGCGATGCGCGCGGCTAGGAGGCCAGTCGTAGCCGCACGACGCGTTCCTTGATTTGCTCGAACACCTCGTCGAGCTGCGAGCGCGAGGGCGCGTCGAAATAATGTGCCGGCGTGCTTGCGCATTGCTGCAGCATCGTGCCGGTCTTCACGTCGGGTTCCTCGAGCCGGATGGTGTAGAGTTCGATGCCGTTTTCCTTGGCATAGGTGCACGCCGCCAGCGTGCGTTCGTTCATTACCGCATTCGTCGCAGAGTTGCTGGCCGGCAGGTTGCCCAGGCGCTCGTCGACGAGATAGCCGAAGCTGGAATAGTTCGAGCCGAGATTGGTGTTGGTGACACCCATGACGTTGGAGCCATCGGTCAAAACCACCATGATCTTCTCGATCCCCGTCTTGTCCTTGGGCTGGCCCTGGCCGAACGGCTCGCCCGGCGAGAGCACCCGGCTGCCCCAGGCAACGCCCTCCATGATGTTCGTCGTGCCACGCGCCTCCAGTGCCTTCACCTTCTTGCGCAGACTGTTGTAGTCGTTGGTCAGAGCCGTGATCGGCTGGGTCGCGCATCCGAAGTCCGGGCCCTTGTCAAAACCCTGATAGCCTGACGGGCCGTCGTCGATCTTGATCTTCTTGACCGTTGCCGACTTGCGGCGACCATCATCGTCATCATCGTCGTCACTGCCGAAGCGGACCAGGCCCGTCAGTTCGCTCAGCATGCCAGCCAGCATTGGTTTGCCGCTCTTGTCCGTGGCGACCCCATACTTGGCCCATTTTTCCCTCCGGGCCTTCGTCGACTTATCGAGCGGATCGACCTTGGCGGCAATGTAGCTGTTCACGTAGCCAACTGTGTCGGGCTCATCGATGCCAAAGGCGGGGACGAACAGCGTTTCGGGCTTGTACTGATCGGCCGCCGTGTCGTCGATATCGTAATCCTTGCCGCCGGGGCGAAGCCGCGTTTCCACGCACCCCGGCCAGCTCTTGCCCATGTTTTCGTAGAGTTGGAAGCGGCTTACGCCGGTATCGAGCTCGGACTGCGGAACCGGGCTCAGCCCCTCAAGATCGAGCCAGGGCGCGCCTGTGCCCGGAACCTGAATTCCGTCCTTGTCGAATTTCGGTCCATATTCAGGCCCGACATTGACGAAGGTCGCGAACGGCACTAGCGAGAATTTCAGCCGGTCCTTGTTGCCTATCTGCGCGCTCATCGATTGGATCATGCCGTCGACGGCGTCTTTCATGGAACTCAGCTTGCCGCCGGCCATCGAGCCGGTGGTGTCGAGCACAAGCGCGATCTCATAGTTGGCGTAGGCGATGTCGGCCGTCGAGGCGGCGGCAACGGTCCAGTCGTCGTAGCCGAACAGGCCGCCAAACGCCATCTTGGCGTCAGCCGTCGCGTCGATCGTCACGGCGGTTCCCTGCCGGATGATCGTCAGATTGGCGAATGTGAGTTCATAGTTGTTATCGAGGAAGTTGCGGACGATTTCCTCCGCATCTCTGTCGCTGATATTATCGCCCTCGCGCGCCACGGCCAGAACCGCCGCATCCATGGCCTGCTGCAGCTCGGCCTGCGAGCGCCCGATCGTGGTCAGATCGACCATGAGCCCGGCGGCCATGACCAGCGGTATGGCGATCGCTGCGGCCATGATCGCGAAATTTCCGCTATCGTTCCTTAGGTAACGTGTGAGCGCGTTGCGCATGATCCACCCCAGCATCCGGTGATAACCCTACGCCTGACCTCTTAATTTCAGTCTAAGCCGGTATTAGGCGGTTGAACTTTTCCATTCATCGCCGGTTTACCAACGCTTTGCCTGAAACACGGCGGATAGGGCCACGATTGCACCCGGCCAGCGCCACGGCAGGGCGGCAGGGCGCGCGCCGCTCCGCGCGCAACATCGGAACATCCCGCGCAGGCAGGCGTTTACCTCCTGAACTGGCTCGTGGGTCGGGGCGCCAGAGTTGCCTCCCCGGAGGTCGAAAAGGAGGATTTTCGCTATGAAACGCCTTGCAACCTGTCTTGTCGCCCTGGCTTTCGCCACCGTTCCCTTCGCCGCGCATGCGCAGGATGTTACCGGGTCGATTTCCGGCGCCGTCTCGGGTGCCGCCAACGGCCTTGGGCTGGGTGCCTCCGCTGACGCAAAGGCCGACGCCGATGTCGACCGCAAACGCCATCGCGATAATCGCGAACGAAGCGCCAGCGCATCGGTCGAGGCTGGATCGGACGCCGAGATTCGGCGGCGCAACGCCCGCGCCAACGCCGAGGTCGAGCTCGGGGCCGACCTCAACTGACGCTCCGGGCTGTTCCCAGTCCTGCCTAAAAGGGCCGCGCGAAGCGGCCCTCTTTTGCGCAGGAACGGACCGGTTCAGATCGGATTGTTGAAAGTATCGCAGTCCGCAAGCCGGCCGTTGCGGAAGCCGTTGGCGAACCATGTCTGGCGCTGCGCCGCGGTGCCGTGATTGAAGCTTTCGGGAACGACATAACCCTGGGTACGCCGCTGCAGCGTGTCATCGCCGATCTGCCTGGCCGCGTTCAGCGCCTCCTCGATATCGCCCTCTTCCAGCAGCCCCTTGCCGGCTGTGAA
The DNA here is from genome assembly GCA_040880025.1 of Rhizobiaceae bacterium. Taxonomy (GTDB): domain Bacteria; phylum Pseudomonadota; class Alphaproteobacteria; order Rhizobiales; family Rhizobiaceae; genus RCIO01. The sequence continues at coordinate 3,182 of JBBDJD010000017.1, read as the reverse complement.
ATGCGCCCACACACCGGCGAAGCAGTCCGCCTGGAGCTCGACACGCTGCGACATTTCGTTGGCCTCGGTCTCGCTCATGCCCTGCCGCATCTCGTTGAAGCGCGGCAGCACCCCGATCAGGTTCTGCACGTGATGGCCCACTTCGTGCGCGATCACATAGGCCTGCGCGAAATCCCCGGCCGCGCCAAATTGCCGGGCGAGCTGGTCGAAGAACGAGGTGTCGAGATAGACCTTCTGGTCGCCAGGGCAGTAAAACGGCCCCGACGCCGCGGAGGCGAAACCGCACGCCGAGCGCACCTGGCCGGTAAACAAGGTCAGCGTCGGCTCCCGATACGCCGCCGCGCCTTCGGCCTGGAATATCCCCTTCCAGGTGTCTTCAGTCTCGGCCAGCACAACGCCGACAAACGCGCGCATGTCGTCGGAAGCCTGTGTGCCCTCCTCCTGCGTGAATTGCCCGCCGCCGGTCGTCTGCTGACCAAGCATCTCCAGCGGATCGATGCCGATCGCGCGCAGCGCGAAGAACGCCACGACCAGAATGGCGAGGCCGGTAAGACTGAGGCCCCCACCGCGCCCCGCGGGGATGCGCAATTGGCCGCCGCCGCGCCCGAATCTGCCCGCTCCGCGCGATCCGCGCTGGTCCTCGATATTGCTGCTTTGCCGTCGTCCGCGCCAGCGCATCGCCTGTTCCTCGCAACCCGGCGGCGCCCGCCGCCGCGTCGGCAATCAAGACCGGATATGCGGCGAGATCAAGCCGCGCCTACCGCGCGACGGCGTCTCAGTCACTCTTACAGCAGCCATCGGAAGGCACGGCGCAGCTCGGCCGCGCCGTTTTGCCGGAACCATTTGCCGTGCGCGATGATTACGTGCTCGGGATCCCATCCGATCATCCTCTCCACCGCCTCCTTCATGCCCGCCCGGTTCGACCGATAGGTCAGCCGCATGTCGCGCGGCATCTGCCCGTCCGGCGCCAGCACGCCGCCCAGCCACGCCACCACGCGCATGAGGGGACCCACCTTACGCGGCTCGAAATTCTCGATCATATCCGTCAGCACCAGCGTCCTGCTGGCCCGGTGGAAGAACACGATCTCGGTCATGTACCCGCCCTCCACCGTCAGCGTGTCGACCTCGCCCTCCCACGGATAATTGCCTCGCCCCGCGAGTTCGGACGTCTCGAAGGATATCCTTCCGCCCGCCTGCTGCCTTACGCGCGGCGCGAGCCATACCTCGGCGTCCGGAAATGTGGCATGCCAGTCCGGTATCCACCAGTAGTGGATGCGATTGGGAGCGATCAGATGGCGCGGCGCTCCCAGTGCCTTCACCTCGCGGATCAGGCCCTCGTCGGCCGTTGTGGGTGAATGAAGCAACAGATCGCCGTTCTTCAGTCGAATGATCGTCATTCTGGTCGGAAAAGGCATTTTCGGCCAAGGCATGCCGAAGCGGATGACCGGCCCGTCCACGATCCAGATATCCTCGGCCACTGGCTTGAGCGTATTGACAGGTTCGTAGGTCGCGCTGGTGCCCATATGCTGCATCCGGACTGCTCCTTGATCGCCTACTCGGCCACCACGCGTTCGCTCGTTCCGCGGCCTTGCGTGAACCGGCTCACCGCCCGCTGCATCGCCTCCCACACGCCCTCGTCGCTGGGCGCCTGCTGTTCGTAATATTTCATCATCAGGAACGCCATCGCGTCTACTTCGCGCCACCATTCCGGCTCGCGGTCGATCGCGATTTCCGCCCCATAACCCGTTTGAACCGCGCCGCCGGCGTCCTGCCCGACATTGGCGCGCACCAGCATTGAGTGCATCGCACGCCCTTCGCGGTCGACCAGCACCGCTGCGAAACCCAGACGGTCGCCCGCCACCGGCTCGGGATCGTTGAAGCCGAACGTCGCGGCGCCTGCGCCGTCCTCGTCCACCCGAATGTAGAACAGCCCGTCCTCGTCGCTGCGGAAATACCGCCAGCGGAACGACAGCGCGTCCGGCCCCTGGACCGTTTGCACGATCTGGTTGAATGGCGGCGGCAGCGCCGACAGCGGCACAACGTCGCCATAGTCGCGCTCCAGAAGCACGAATATCCGCCCGGTGCCGTCGTCGGCGGGCACGATCGTATAGGCCCGGACGGGCCATGCGGTGAGAAGTCCTGCCGCGGCGATCGCGGCCATCAGGATGGGACGCATGGTCCGCGTTCCTTTCGCTCCGCCATACTCACAGACGCCGGCTGCCCTGACAAGGCGCGGCCTCCCGCCGGCAATTCCCTAACAGCTGCTTAACGATTGGCGGTTAGCATGGACGGCAACGCATGGACGCCGGGTGGGACTTCCGCCCGGAGCCAACACGGACCCACGCATGTTCTGGAAACGCCTCGATTTTTCCGCCCAGGGCCGCAGCCGCGTCATCGCTGCGACGATCCTCGGCACGCTGGTCTGCATCGCCTTCTCGTTCGCCTTCGACGGCTATTCCTTCGAGCATGGCTGGCGCTGGGGCACCGCGCCGATCAACAACATCCTCATCCCGCTCATTCTCGCGCCGCCCTTCTTCTATTTCCTGCTGAGCAAGCTGCGCGAACTGGCCATCGCCCATCACGAGTTGATGATCATCTCCACCACCGACAGCCTCACCGACTGCTTCAACCGCCGCGCATTCACCGCGCTGGTCGACCGCTGTCTCGACCGCATGTTGAAGCAACCGCCGCCGCCGCAGGGCGCCCTGCTGGTCATCGACGTCGATCACTTCAAGTCGGTCAACGACAGTTTCGGCCATGATATCGGCGACCAGGCGCTGAGGCTGATCGCCGACGCCATCCGGGCAGCGGTCCGCGACAACGACGCAGTCGGCCGCATCGGCGGAGAGGAATTCGCCGTGTTCCTGCCCCGCGTCAACTATCTCCAGGCCGAAGACATGGCTGAGCGCGTCCGCAACGCGGTCGCCAATGCGCGGTTTTCGCCGGCCGGCAAACCCTACGGGCTGTCGATCAGCATTGGAGGCGCAACCTTCGAGCGGGCATCGTCCTTCAGCGAGCTTTACCGCCAGGCCGACACCCGCCTCTACGACGCCAAGCGCAACGGCCGCAATCGCGTCGAATTTCACGCCCCCATTGCCGATCGGCCGGTCGCGTCGGCCTTTGTCCACTAGGTCGTGTGGACACTTATCTGATCCATAGGACGGTAGCAGCGATTGTGACGA
>JBBDJD010000016.1:0-16672 GCA_040880025.1 Rhizobiaceae bacterium | reverse complement strand
CAATCGTGCCGATGTTCACATGAGGCTTATTGCGCTCGAATTTACCCTTGGCCATGTGAGTTCTCCGTTTCTTTCAGCCCTGACGGGCACTGTTGTCCGTTGTCGCGCCGCCCCGGGGCTACGCGAATTTCTTCTGAATTTCCTGGGCCACTGCGGTCGGCACCGGCTCATAATGGTCAAACTGCATCGTGTACTGGGCGCGGCCCTGGGACATCGAACGCAGGTTGTCGACGTATTTGAACATGTTGGCGAGCGGCACCATGGCGTTGACCACGGTTGCGACGCCGCGCGCTTCGGTTCCCTGGATCTGGCCACGCCGCGAATTCAGGTCGCCGATAACATCGCCGACATAGTCTTCCGGCGTCACGACCTCGACGCTCATGACCGGCTCGAGAAGCTGTGCACCGGCCTTCTGCGCGCCCTCCCGGAAAGCCGCACGCGCCGCGATTTCGAACGCCAGCACACTGGAGTCGACGTCGTGGTAGGCGCCGTCAATCAGGGTCGCCTTCACGCCCAGCATCGGGAAGCCGGCGAGCGGACCGGACGAGAGCACGCTCTCGATACCCTTCTGAACACCGGGAATGTATTCCTTCGGCACGTTGCCGCCGACGATCTTGGATTCAAACACGAACTCATCGCCTTCGGGATTCGGCTCGAAGATGACCTTGATGCGTGCGAACTGGCCCGAGCCGCCTGACTGCTTCTTGTGCGTGTAGTCAATCTCGGCGACCTTGGTGATCGTCTCGCGATAGGCCACCTGCGGCGCGCCGACATTGGCCTCGACCTTGAACTCGCGCTTCATGCGGTCGACGAGAATGTCTAGGTGCAACTCGCCCATGCCGGCGATGATGGTCTGACCGGATTCCTCGTCACTCCTGACCCGGAAGGACGGATCCTCGGCGGCCAGGCGGTTGAGGGCGAGGCCCATCTTTTCCTGGTCGCCCTTGGTCTTGGGCTCGATCGCGATCTGGATGACCGGCTCGGGGAATTCCATGCGCTCCAGGATGACCGGCTTAAGCGGATCGCACAGCGTGTCGCCCGTGGTGGTTTCCTTGAGGCCAGCCAGCGCGACGATGTCGCCGGCATATGCGGTTTCGATGTCTTCGCGCGAATTGGAGTGCATCTGCAGCATGCGGCCGATGCGCTCGCGCTTGTCCTTCACCGTATTGGCAAGCGACACACCCTTGGTGAGCACACCCGAATAGATGCGGCAGAAGGTGAGCGAGCCGACAAACGGGTCGTTCATGATCTTGAAGGCCAGCATGGATAGCGGCTCTTCGTCGGACGGTTTGCGGCTGACCTCGCCTTCGGTCTTCGGATCAATGCCCTTGATCGCCGGCACTTCGGTCGGAGACGGCAGAAAATCGACAACGCCGTCGAGCAGCGGTTGAACACCCTTGTTCTTGAAGGCCGAGCCACAGAACATCGGGAAGAACTTGACCGCGATCGTGCCCATGCGGACCAGCTTGCGAAGCTCGTCATTCGACGGCATCTCGCCTTCGAGGTAGCGCTCCAGAGCGCCCTCATCCATTTCAACGGCGGCTTCGATCAGCTTCTCGCGATATTCCTCGGCCTTGGCCTGAAGATCAGCGGGAATGTCGAGAATGTCCCATTCGGCGCCGAGGTTTTCCGACTTCCACACCAGCGCCTTCATTTCGATCAGGTCGACGACGCCGACGAAGTCGTTTTCCGCGCCGATCGGCAGCTGCATGATAACCGCCTGCGCGCCAAGACGGGTCTTGACCATCTCGGCCGAGCGGTAGAAATCGGCGCCGATCTTGTCCATCTTGTTGCAGAAGATCATGCGCGGCACATGATACTTGTCCGCCTGACGCCACACGGTCTCGGTCTGCGGCTCAACGCCGGCATTGGCATCGAGCAGCGCGATCGCACCGTCGAGCACGCGCAGCGAACGTTCGACCTCAATCGTGAAATCGACGTGTCCGGGTGTATCGATGATGTTGAAGCGGCGCTTCTTGCCGTCGCGGCCCTGCCAGAAAGTCGTGGTCGCGGCCGACGTGATCGTGATGCCGCGCTCCTGCTCCTGCTCCATCCAGTCCATGGTCGCCGCGCCATCGTGGACTTCGCCGATCTTGTGCGACTTGCCGGTGTAGAACAGGACGCGCTCGGTCGTCGTGGTCTTGCCGGCATCGATATGCGCCATGATACCGAAATTGCGGTAGTCTTCGATCTTATAATCGCGGGCCATCGTACGTACCTCGTTCGAATTCTCTCGCGCCGCGCCTACCAGCGGTAGTGCGCGAATGCGCGGTTGGCTTCCGCCATCTTGTGAGTGTCTTCGCGCTTCTTGACTGCGCTGCCGCGGTTGCTCGCCGCGTCCATCAACTCGCCCGAAAGCCTGTCAACCATCGTCGTCTCGTTGCGCTTGCGCGCCGCCGCGATCAGCCAGCGGATGGCCAGCGCCTGGCGGCGTTCCGGGCGCACGTCGATCGGCACCTGATAGGTCGCACCGCCAACACGGCGGGACTTGACCTCAATATGCGGCGCGACGTTGTCGAGCGCCTGATGAAACAGCGCAACCGGCTCCTGCCGGGTCTTTTCCTCGACCTGGTCGAGGGCGCCATAGACGATCGTCTCGGCAATCGACTTCTTGCCGTGATACATGATCGCGTTCATGAACTTGGTCACAACCAGATCGCCGAACTTCGGGTCCGGGTTGATCTCGCGCTTTTCAGCTTTGTGGCGTCGGGACATGTCTCTCGTCTCTTCCTAATGGGCCCGACGCAACAAAAAAGCGCCGAAGCCGGAAATCCCTACTTCGGACGCTTGGCACCGTATTTGGAGCGGCGCTGTTTGCGGTTTTTCACACCCTGCGTGTCAAGCACGCCACGGATAATATGGTAGCGAACGCCGGGAAGGTCCTTCACGCGACCGCCGCGGATCATCACCACGGAGTGCTCCTGAAGGTTGTGGCCTTCACCGGGAATATAGCCAATCACCTCGAAGCCGTTGGTGAGACGGATCTTCGCAACCTTGCGCAGAGCCGAGTTCGGCTTCTTCGGCGTCGTTGTGTAGACGCGCGTGCATACGCCCCGCTTCTGCGGGTTGGCCTGCATGGCCGGAACCTTGTTGCGCTTCACCGGCGCTATGCGCGGCTTGCGGATCAGCTGGTTTACGGTAGGCATTCGCCGTCCTCTTGGTCCAAAATCTCATATCGAAGCCAGGCTTCGGGATCGCTCACGCGTTCCATAAGCAAATTCGGGCATCGCACCGCCGTGTCGCGGTCCTGCCCGAACAAAATGCAGAGGAAGCGGAAGCCGCTTCTTGCGTGCCGGAACTGTTGTCTCGCTCTTAGAACGAACCCTGTTTGAGGCAAACTCCGGAACGGGACGTCCCGAAAAGCAAGGCCTCACATCGGCTCAGATGTCGCGGCTTCTACGCGCAAGGCCCGATAGCGTCAACCCCCGACGGCGCAATAATCTTGCAGAAACCGTGCCTTGCCGCAGCCGCGACATTTTATTTCGCAAGTCCGGCGCGGATATCGGAAAAATGTCCGGTCAAATGGTGTTTTGACGCGCTCCACGTGCGATGATGGTCGTCCAAACACCACCTTTGTCAAAGTCGCGGACCACAGCGGGAATCGGATGAACGACAACGATGAACATGCCGTAACCATCGTCACGGGGCGCGTCTGGCGCCAGAAGGGCGGCGATTCCGAAGGGGTGCATGTGATGCTCGTCGCACCCGACGACGACACCGCCGTCCGCACGGTTCTGGAGGCGCTGACCCGCGAGGGCTACGTGGAAGCGGAACTGGACCAGATCGGCGATCTGGAAGGCATTCCCGACGAGGAGCCGCACCTGTCGGCCTACCAGAGCGCGACGCGCGGCGAAGTGGCCGTGATCACATTCGAAGAACCGTTCTGATCGTTCCCGGCATTGAAAAAGGCCGCCGGAGCGATCCGACGGCCTTCTTGTTCATGCATTCGGAAGCTGGGCCTACTCGGCCGCCTCGCCCGACAGGTCGGCCAGCGCGGCGGTGTCCATCTCGGCTGCCGCGCTCTTGCGCCGCTCGTCGATGATAAGTTCGTCGCGCGAGGTGGCGATGCGCCGGATCTGGCTCATCATGCCGCCCGTGCCCGCCGGGATCAGCCGGCCGACGATGACGTTCTCCTTCAGACCCTGCAGCGTGTCGACCTTGCCGGCAACGGCCGCCTCGGTGAGCACGCGGGTGGTCTCCTGGAAGGAGGCCGCGGAGATGAAGGACGGCGTCTGCAGCGAGGCCTTGGTGATGCCGAGCAGCACCGGCTGGCCTTCGGCGGGCTTCTTGCCTTCCTCCGCCAGACGCTCGTTGACCTCGTCGAACTCGATCACGTCGACATGATCGCCGGGGATGTAGTCGGACTCGCCCTGGGCCGTGATCTCGACCTTCTGCAGCATCTGCCGGACGATCACCTCGATATGCTTGTCGTTGATCGACACGCCCTGCAACCGGTAGACCTCCTGGATCTCGTTGACGAGGTATGAGGCCAGAGCCTCCACGCCCTTGATCGCCAGGATGTCGTGCGGCGCCGGATTGCCGTCGAGGATGTAGTCGCCCTTCTCGATGGAGTCGCCGTCCTGAAGATGGAACGGCTTGCCCTTCGGGATCAGATACTCGGCCGGCTCGAGCTGCTCGTCATGCGGCTCGATCGCGATGCGGCGCTTGTTCTTGTAGTCGCGCCCGAAGCGGATCGTGCCGTCGATCTCCGCGATGACGGCGTGATCCTTCGGACGACGCGCCTCGAACAGTTCCGCCACGCGCGGCAGACCGCCCGTGATGTCCTTGGTCTTGGCGCTCTCCATCGGGATACGCGCGATCACGTCGCCCGGCTTCACCGTCGCACCAGGCTCGACCGAAAGCACCGCCTCCACAGAGAGCATGAAGCGAGCGTCGCCGCCCTTGGCGAGCTTGGCGACCTTGCCCTTCGTGTCGTGAACGGCAATCGCCGGCTTGAGGTCCGAGCCACGCGGCGTGGACCGCCAGTCGACGACCTCACGCTTGGTGATGCCGGTGGATTCGTCGGTCGTCTCCTGCACCGAAATGCCGTCGACGAGGTCTTCGAACTCCACCTTGCCTTCAACCTCGGTGAGGATCGGACGGGTGTAGGGATCCCACTCGGCGATACGCTGGCCGCGCTTCACCTTGTCGCCGTCATCCACGTGGGTGCGCGAACCGTAGGTGATGCGGTGAACCGCCCTCTCCTTGCCGCCCTCGTCGAGAATGACGACAGCCATGTTGCGGCCCATCGCAACGAGGTGGCCTTCGGAGTTGCGGACCACGTTGCGGTTGCGGATCTGCACCGTGCCTTCATACGACGCCTCAAGGAACGACTTGTCGGCAACCTGTGCCGCGCCGCCCATGTGGAAGGTACGCATGGTGAGCTGGGTGCCCGGCTCGCCGATCGACTGCGCCGCAATGACGCCGACGGCCTCGCCCATGTTCACGGGCGTGCCGCGGGCCAGATCGCGCCCGTAGCAGACGGCGCAGACGCCGGTCTTGACCTCGCAGGTCAGCGCCGAGCGGATGCGGACCGACTGGACACCGGCCTTCTCGACCGCCTCGACATCGCGCTCGTCCATCAAGGTGCCCGCCTTGACGATCACGTCGCCCGTGGCCGGATGCGTGATGTCGTCAAGGATGGTTCGGCCCAGAATGCGCAGGCCGAGCGACGCAACCACCTGACCGGCATCGACGATCGGGGTCATGGTCAGACCCTTGTCGGTTCCGCAATCGGGGATGGTGACGATGCAATCCTGCGCGACGTCGACCAGGCGGCGGGTCAGATAACCCGAATTCGCCGTCTTCAGGGCGGTGTCGGCCAGACCCTTGCGGGCGCCGTGGGTGGAGTTGAAGTACTCCATCACGGTCAGGCCTTCCTTGAAGTTCGAGATGATCGGCGTCTCGATGATGGACCCGTCCGGACGGGCCATCAGGCCGCGCATGCCGGCAAGCTGGCGCATCTGGGTCGGCGACCCGCGCGCGCCCGAATGCGACATCATGTAGATCGAGTTCATCGGCTTCTGGCGGCCGTCATCGTTGAACTCGACCGCCTTGATGCGGGCCATCATTTCCTCGGCGACCTTCTCCGAGCACTTGGCCCAGGCATCGACCACCTTGTTGTATTTCTCGCCCTGCGTGATCAGGCCGTCATTGTACTGCTGCTCGTATTCCTTCGCGAGCGTATCGGTTTCGGCGACCAGCTTGGCCTTGCTGTCGGGGATGAGCATGTCGTCCTTGCCGAATGAAATGCCGGCGCGGCAGGCATGGCCGAAGCCGAGCGACATGATCCGGTCGCAGAAGATGACCGTCTCCTTCTGGCCGCAGTGACGGTAGACCGTGTCGATCATCTTGGAGATGTTCTTCTTGGTCATCTCCTGGTTGGCCACGTCGAAAGGCACGTTGTGGTTCTTCGGCAGAAGCTCGCCGATGATCATGCGGCCGGGTGTCGTCTCGTGAATTCCCGAAACCGGCTTGCCATCCGCGTCGACCGTCTTGAAGCGGCCCTTGATCTTGGTGTGCAGCGTCACTACCCGATTTTCCAGCGCGTGATGCAGCTCGCCCATGTCGGCGAACGCCATGCCCTCGCCCGGCTCGTTCTCGTTGACGATCGACAGATAGTAGAGGCCGAGCACCATGTCCTGCGACGGCACGATGATCGGCGCGCCGGAAGCCGGGTGCAGGATGTTGTTGGTCGACATCATAAGCACGCGCGCTTCGAGCTGCGCTTCCAGCGACAGCGGTACGTGGACCGCCATCTGGTCACCGTCGAAGTCCGCGTTGAAGGCCGTGCAGACCAGCGGGTGAAGCTGGATCGCCTTGCCCTCGATCAGCACCGGCTCGAACGCCTGGATGCCAAGACGGTGAAGCGTCGGCGCACGGTTCAAAAGCACCGGATGCTCGCGGATGACCTCGTCGAGGATATCCCAGACTTCCGGCTTTTCCTTCTCAACCAGCTTCTTCGCCTGCTTGACGGTTGACGAATAGCCCTTGGCGTCGAGGCGCGCGTAGATGAACGGCTTGAACAGTTCGAGCGCCATCTTCTTCGGCAGGCCGCACTGGTGCAGCTTGAGTTCCGGGCCGGTCACGATGACCGAACGACCGGAATAGTCCACGCGCTTGCCAAGCAGATTCTGGCGGAACCGGCCCTGCTTGCCCTTGAGCATATCGGAAAGCGACTTCAGCGGGCGCTTGTTGGCGCCGGTGATGACGCGGCCACGGCGGCCATTGTCGAACAGCGCGTCGACAGCCTCCTGCAGCATCCGCTTCTCGTTGCGGATGATGATGCCCGGCGCGCGCAACTCGATCAGCCGCTTGAGGCGGTTGTTGCGGTTGATGACGCGGCGGTACAGGTCGTTCAGGTCCGACGTCGCGAAGCGGCCGCCGTCCAGCGGCACCAGCGGACGCAGGTCCGGCGGGATGACCGGAATGATCTTCATGATCATCCACTCCGGCCGGTTGCCGGACTCGATGAAATTCTCGACGACCTTCAAGCGCTTGAGCAGCTTCTTCTGCTTGAGCTCCGATGTCGTCGAGGCGAGATCGGTACGCAGTTCGCCGGCGATCTTCTCAAGATCCATCACCGCCAGCAGATCGTGGATCGCCTCCGCGCCGATCATCGCGGTGAAGCTGTCCTCGCCATACTCGTCGACGGCCAGCATGTACTCCTCTTCGGAGAGCAGCTGATTTTCCTTCAGCGCGGTCAGGCCCGGCTCGGTGACAATGTAGTTCTCGAAATAGAGAACCCGCTCGATGTCCTTGAGCGTCATGTCGAGCAGCGTGCCGATGCGCGACGGCAGCGACTTCAGGAACCAGATGTGGGCGACGGGCGCGGCCAGTTCGATGTGGCCCATGCGCTCGCGGCGAACCCGCGACAGCGTGACTTCCACGCCGCACTTCTCGCAGATGACGCCCTTGTACTTCATGCGCTTGTACTTGCCGCACAGGCATTCGTAGTCCTTGATCGGACCAAAGATGCGCGCGCAGAAGAGGCCGTCGCGCTCGGGCTTGAACGTGCGGTAATTGATCGTTTCCGGCTTCTTGATCTCACCGAACGACCAGGAACTGATCTTGTCGGGCGAGGCGATCGAAATCCGGATCGAATCGAATGTCTGAACCGGCGTCTGCGGGTTGAAAAGGTTCATGACCTCTTGGTTCATGCCGATCTCCTGTTCGGGGCCTTGTGGCGTCCCGTTTGTAAATCCGTGCGGCCGCGTTTGCGGCCCGTGCGCCGGTAGAGGGTCATCAACGCACCCTGCTCCGGCAATATGCGGCGCGCTTCATGCGCGCCGCACTTGTTCCATTACTCGGCGGCGTCCGGCAGCTGGGCCGGAACTTCGTCGACGCGCGTATTGTCGAGTTCCACGTTGAGGCCGAGCGAACGCATCTCCTTGACGAGAACGTTGAAGCTCTCGGGAATACCAGCCTCGAACGTGTCATCGCCGCGCACGATCGCCTCGTACACCTTGGTGCGGCCCGCCACGTCGTCCGACTTCACCGTCAGCATTTCCTGCAGCGTGTAGGCGGCGCCGTAAGCCTCGAGTGCCCACACCTCCATTTCGCCGAAACGCTGCCCGCCGAACTGCGCCTTGCCGCCCAACGGCTGCTGGGTGACGAGCGAGTACGGTCCGATCGAACGCGCGTGGATCTTGTCGTCCACCAGGTGATGCAGCTTCAGCATGTAGATGTAGCCAACTGTCACCTGACGATCGAAAGCGTCGCCCGTGCGGCCGTCATAGAGCGTCACCTGCCCGCTCGACGCCAGGCCCGCCTGCTCCAGCATCTCATTGATATCGGACTCATGCGCGCCATCGAAGACCGGCGTCGCAATGGACACGCCGCGCTTGAACTGCTCGGCGAGACGGACGACTGACTCGTCGTCGTAGTCGCGCACCGGCTCGTTGCGGTCGTTGGCGGGGATGATCGCCTCGATCGTCTTGCGCAGTGGCTTGATGTCGCCCTTTTCGCTGTACGCTTCCAGCAGATCGCCGATCTGCTTGCCCATGCCCGAGCACGCCCATCCCAGATGGGTCTCCAGGATCTGACCGACGTTCATGCGGCTCGGCACGCCCAGCGGATTGAGCACGATATCGACATGCGTGCCGTCCTCGAGGAACGGCATGTCCTCGACCGGAACGATACGCGATACGACGCCCTTGTTGCCGTGACGGCCGGCCATCTTGTCACCGGGCTGCATCTTGCGCTTCACCGCGACGAAGACCTTGACCATCTTCATCACGCCGGGGGGCATCTCGTCGCCGCGCTGGACCTTTTCGACCTTGTCCATGAAGCGCTGTTCCAGCGCCTTTTTGGACTCGTCATACTGGCCGCGCAGTGCCTCCATCTCGGCCTGCAGCTTCTCGTTGTCGACTGCAAAAAGCCACCACTGCGAACGCGGATAGTCGTCGATCGCTTCCTTGGTGAGCTTGGTGCCCTTCTTGAAGCCCTTTGGTCCCGCGACGGCCTGCTTGCCTTCCAGCATTTCGCTGAGACGGCCATAGACGTTGCGGTCCAGGATCGCCTGTTCGTCGTCGCGGTCCTTGGCCAGACGCTCGATCTCCTCGCGTTCGATCGCCATGGCGCGCTCGTCTTTCTCGACGCCGTGACGGTTGAACACGCGGACTTCGACCACCGTGCCGAAAGTGCCGGGCGGCATGCGCATGGAGGTGTCGCGAACGTCGGACGCCTTCTCGCCGAAGATGGCGCGCAGAAGCTTCTCTTCCGGCGTCATCGGGCTTTCGCCCTTGGGCGTGATCTTGCCGACCAGGATATCGCCCGGCTGCACCTCGGCGCCGATATAGGTGATGCCCGCCTCGTCGAGGTTCTTCAGCGCCTCTTCCGAAACATTCGGAATGTCGCGCGTGATTTCTTCCGGTCCGAGCTTGGTGTCGCGGGCCATGACCTCGAACTCCTCGATATGGATCGAGGTGAAGACGTCATCGCGCACGATACGCTCGGACAGGAGGATGGAGTCCTCGTAATTGTAGCCGTTCCACGGCATGAACGCGACGAGCACGTTGCGGCCAAGCGCCAGATCGCCGAGATCGGTCGACGGTCCGTCGGCGATGATGTCGCCCTTGTCGACCACGTCGCCCACGCTCACCAGCGGACGCTGGTTGATGCAGGTGTTCTGGTTCGAACGCTGGAATTTCATCAGCCGGTAGATGTCGACGCCGGACTTGCCGGATTCGATATTCTCCGTGGCGCGCACGACGATACGCGTCGCATCGACCTGGTCGACCACGCCGCCGCGCCGCGCGCCGATTGCCGCGCCCGAATCGCGTGCAACGATCGGCTCCATGCCGGTGCCGACATAAGGCGCCTCGGCGCGCACCAGCGGTACGGCCTGACGCTGCATGTTCGAACCCATCAGAGCACGGTTGGCGTCATCGTTCTCCAGGAACGGAATGAGCGCCGCGGCGACTGAAACCAGCTGCTTCGGCGACACGTCCATCAGATCGACGTTCTCGCGCGGGGCCATGATGACCTCGCCCGCATGACGTGCGACCACGAACTCGTCGGTGAACTTGCCGTTCTTGTCGAGCTCGGCGTTGGCCTGCGCCACATAGTGCTTGGCTTCTTCCATGGCCGACAGATAGACCACGTCGTGCGTGACCTTGCCGTCCGCGATCTTGCGGTACGGGGTCTCGATGAAGCCGTATTTGTTGACGCGAGCAAACGTCGCCAAGCTGTTGATAAGGCCGATATTCGGACCTTCCGGCGTTTCGATCGGGCAGATGCGGCCATAGTGGGTGACGTGAACGTCGCGCACTTCGAAGCCCGCCCGCTCGCGGGTCAGACCGCCCGGTCCGAGCGCCGACAGGCGGCGCTTGTGGGTGATCTCCGAAAGCGGGTTGGTCTGGTCCATGAACTGGGACAGCTGCGAGGAACCGAAGAACTCGCGCACCGCGGCAGCGGCCGGCTTGGCGTTGATCAGGTCCTGCGGCATGACCGTGTCGATTTCGATCGACGACATGCGCTCCTTGATGGCGCGCTCCATGCGCAGCAGACCCAGGCGATACTGGTTCTCCATGAGCTCGCCGACCGAGCGCACGCGGCGGTTGCCGAGATTGTCGATGTCGTCGATTTCGCCACGCCCGTCGCGCAGTTCAACCAGCGTCTTCACGACCGCGAGAATGTCCTCCTTGCGCAGCACGCGCACGGTATCCTCGGCGTCGAGCTCCAGACGCATGTTCATTTTCACCCGGCCGACGGCCGACAGATCATAGCGTTCGCTGTCGAAGAACAGCGAATTGAACATGGCCTCCGCGGTTTCCAGCGTCGGCGGCTCGCCCGGGCGCATGACGCGGTAGATGTCGAACAGCGCGTCCTGGCGGCCTTCGTTCTTGTCGACCGCGAGCGTATTGCGGATGTAGCTGCCGATATTGACGTGATCGATGTCGAGGATTTTCACTTCCTTGACGCCGGTATCGAGAAATTCGACGAGATTGCCCTTGCGCTGGCCGGTCTTGGCGTCGACCGTCATTTCCAGTTCGTCGCCTGCCTCGAGGTAGATCTCGCCCGTCTTCGGGTTGACGATATCCTCGGCGACATAAGCGCCGATCAGGTCCTCATCGGTGGCCTTGATCGCCTTGAGGCCCTTTTCGGTCAGCTGCTTGGCCTGGCGCACGGTGATCTTCTTGCCGGCCTCGACAACGACCTTGCCAGTGTCCGCGTCGACGAGATCGTTAACGGCCTTCGTGCCGCGGAAACGCTCGGCCGAGAACGGAATGCGCCAGTGGTCCTTGGCGCGCACATAGATCAGCTCGTTGTAGAACGTGGACAGGATCTCTTCGCTGTCCATGCCGAGCGCCATGAGCAGCGACGTCGCCGGAATCTTGCGGCGGCGGTCGATGCGCGCATGCACGATGTCCTTGGAATCGAACTCGATATCGAGCCACGAACCGCGATAGGGAATGACACGCGCGGCAAACAGCAGCTTGCCGGACGAATGGGTCTTGCCCTTGTCGTGGTCGAAGAAGACGCCCGGCGAGCGATGCATCTGCGATACGATGACGCGCTCGGTGCCGTTGATGATGAAGGTGCCGTTGGACGTCATCAAGGGCATGTCGCCCATGTAGACGTCCTGCTCCTTGATATCCTTGACCGACTTGGCGCCCGTGTCCTCGTCTATATCGAACACGATGAGGCGCAGCGTCACCTTCAGCGGCGCGGCGAAGGTAAGGTCGCGCTGCCGGCACTCGTCGACATCGAACTTCGGCGGCTCGAACTCGTACTTGACGAATTCGAGCATCGACGATCCGGAAAAATCCTCGATCGGGAATACAGACTTGAAAACCGCCTGCAAACCTTCGTTCGCGCGACCGCCCTCCGGCTCCTCGACCATCAGAAACTGGTCATAGGAGGCCTTTTGAACCTCGATAAGGTTTGGCATTTCCGCAACTTCGGGGATCTTGCCGAAGAATTTGCGGATGCGCCTGCGACCGTTGAACGTATGGGTTTGAGCCATCGTCGCTCCTTGCCTTCCTGGCTTCGTGCCTACTGCCTGCGCCGGCATGCCGGCGTGTATTCTTTCAAAACGGGCGAAAACCCGTTTCCTGAAAGCCGCCGCGACCTTCAGGAAAAGGGTTTACACACAACCTGAATCTTCGTTCCGGCGGGCGCTGCCGCCCGCCGGAACACGCTGACTACTTCAGCTCAACCTTGGCGCCGGCCGCTTCCAGCTGCGCCTTGAACTTCGCGGCGTCGTCCTTCGAAACGCCTTCCTTCACCGCCTTCGGAGCGGCCTCGACCAGGTCCTTGGCTTCCTTCAGGCCAAGGCCGGTTATGGCGCGCACTTCCTTGATGACGTTGATCTTCTGGGCGCCCGCCTCGGCAAGAACGACATCGAATTCGGTCTTTTCCTCAACGGCTTCCGCAGCACCGGCAGCTGCGCCGCCAGCGGCTGCAACGGCTACCGGAGCAGCAGCGGAAACGCCCCACTTCTCTTCAAGCATCTTGGAAAGCTCTGCCGCCTCCATGACGGTCAGGCTCGACAGGTCGTCTACGATTTTGGCAAGATCAGCCATTGTTTCAGTCCTTCAATTGGTTCGAACGTGTTTCGATGACAGCGAGGAACGGCCTCATGCCGCCTCGCTCTTTTGGGAATAGGCTCCGACAACGCGCGCAAGCTGGCCTGCGGGGGCGTTGATGACTTGAGCGATCCGGGTTGCCGGCGTTACGATCATGCCGACGATCTTGGCGCGCAGCTCGTCGAGCGACGGCAATGAGGCCAGAGCCTTCACACCGTCCGCGTCGAGCGCGGTCGAACCCATTGCGCCGCCGATAATGACGAGATTGTCATTGGCTTTGGCGAAATCGGACGCGACCTTTGCCGCCACGACCGGATCTTCGGAATAGCAAATAAGCGTCTGTCCCTTGAACAGGGCCTGCATGCTTTCCGATTCCGTTCCCTGAAGAGCGATTTTGGCGAGACGGTTCTTCGCGACTTTGACGGTGCCGCCCGCGACGCGCATTTTCGAACGGAAGTCGTTCATCTGCGCCACGGTCAGTCCGGCATAGTGGGCCACGACGACTGATCCGGTGGATTGAAACACCGAGCTCAGGCCCGTGACGAATTCGCGTTTTTCCGCTCTGTCCACTGCCTATCTCCAGTTGGCCGCCTTGCCATGTGGCAGGGCTGCCGGTTGCCTTTTGCCGGCCGGGCAATCCAGTCGGACCACCCGAGCGGCGCTCGAGGATCCTGCCCCCTTTCGCCACACCGCCCGACAAGCGGCCGGTGCGCAGACAAAAGGCAAACACGGTTCGAACCTTCCATCGGAGCGGCGGGCAATGCCCTGCTCCTTTGTCCGGATCGTCCCCGTCTCATGCAGGCCCCTCGAAGGAATTAAGGCTGGCCGCCTGCAATCTCGGACAGGATGTCCGGAAGTTTCCTTCCGGTTTCCGGCCCCGAGATATGCGGGACCGGAATTCTTCAGCGAAAACCGGATATCCGGTTTCCGAAACTCATTCAGGCCGACGCAAGCGTGGCCGGGTCGATCTTCATACCGGGGCCCATGGTCGACGACAGGGCTACCTTCTTCAGGTAGTTGCCCTTCGCGCCCGTGGGCTTGGCCTTGATCACGGCATCGGTGAACGCCCTGACGTTCTCGATGAGGGCCTTCTCGTCGAACGAAACCTTGCCGACGCCGGCGTGCACGATGCCGGCCTTCTCGACGCGGAACTCGACGGCGCCGCCCTTGGAGGCGTTGACCGCGGCGGTGATGTCGTTCGTCACCGTGCCGACCTTCGGATTGGGCATCATGCCGCGCGGGCCGAGCACCTTGCCGAGACGGCCGACCAGCGGCATCATGTCGGGGGTCGCGATGCAGCGGTCGAAATTGATCTCGCCCTTCTGCACGATCTCCACCAGATCCTCGGCGCCAACCACGTCGGCGCCTGCGGCCTTGGCTTCATCGGCCTTGTCGCCCTTGGCGAAAACGGCCACGCGGACGGAACGCCCGGTGCCGTTCGGCAGGCTGACCACGCCGCGGACCATCTGGTCCGAATGGCGCGGATCAACGCCGAGATTCATCGCCACCTCGACCGTCTCGTCGAACTTGGCGGTGGCGCGGCTCTTGAGCAGCTTCACCGCTTCGGCGAGATCGTAGAACTGGTTACGGTCGATGCCTTCGCGCGACTTGGCGATACGCTTTGCTAGCTTGCCCATGATCTCAGCCCACCACTTCCAGGCCCATCGAACGGGCGGAGCCTTCGACCATGCGCATTGCTGCGTCCACGTCGTTGGCGTTCAGGTCCTTCATCTTCTGTTCGGCGATTTCGCGAACCTTGGCGCGCGAAACCTCGCCGGCCTTCTGCTTGCCGGGCTCCTTGGAGCCGGATTTCAGCTTGGCCGCCTTCTTCAGGAAATAGCTCACCGGCGGCGTCTTCATGGTAAAGGTGAACGATTTGTCCTGGTAGTAGGTGATGACTACCGGGATGGGCGAACCCTTCTCGCCTTCCTGCGTGGCGGCATTGAACGCCTTGCAGAACTCCATGATGTTGATGCCGCGCTGGCCGAGCGCCGGTCCGATCGGGGGCGACGGCGTCGCCGATCCCGCCGGGACCTGAAGCTTGAGCTGGCCCGCAATCTTCTTAGCCATATCTCATCTGCCTTTTTTCATGCCGGACAAGCCGGCGGTTGCAGGGCGGTGGTGCGGGCTTCGACAGACGGCTAGGCTGCCTGCCCTCCCACCGGCTTGACCGATCGCGCAAAGCGCTCCCGGCCGTTTTCCGTCAGGCCTTTTCGACCTGGCCGAATTCAAGATCGACGGGCACTGCGCGCCCGAAGATCGAAACTTCCACCTTGAGCCGCGAGCGCTCCTCCTCGACTTCCTGAACGAAGCCGCTAAAGGAGGCGAACGGGCCGTCGGAGACACGCACCTGCTCGCCGATCTCGAAGGTAACCGACGGCTTGGGCCGTTCCACGCCCTCCTGCACCTGATGCAGGATGCGCTCGGCCTCGGCGTCGGTGATCGGCACCGGCTTCGCGGTCGCCCGGTCCTCGCCGAGGAAGCCGGTCACCCGCGGCGTGTTCTTGACGAGGCTGATGACCGCATCGGTAAGGTTCGCCTTCATCAGCACGTAGCCGGGGAAGAACTTGCGTTCGGCATCGACCTTCTTGCCGCGCCGCACCTCGACGACCTTCTCGGTCGGCACGACGATGTGCTCGATGAATTGGCCCAGGCCCTTCTGCTCGGCCTTCTTGCCAATCTCCTCGGCGACCTTCTTTTCGAAGTTCGAATAGGCGTGGACGATGTACCACCGCGCAGTCATGTCTAATTAGCTCTCCGTGCTCGCGGTCGTTTTTAGCGGCCGATCCCGAGGATCAGCTCGACGCCATAGGCCAAGATCTGGTCGGCGAGGAAAAAGAAGATCGCCGCCAGGAACGCGAAACCCAGCACCATCAACGTCGAAATCAGCGTCTCGCGCCGCGACGGCCACGTGACTTTTGCCGTCTCCGAGCGCACCTGCTGCAGAAACGTGAATGGATTGGTTGTCTTGGACGCCATCTGCCGCTCTGTTATCCCGCGCCCGAAACGGGCTTGCCGGCAGCCCGACTGACCGGGCCGTACCGTTGTTATGTCGTCTTCACTGCCGATTCGGCGAAAACATTGTTCCACGCAATAAGGGCGCGTAAAGCCGGACTCCCAGCCCCACGCACCGCGCGTCTGTCTTCCCCTACATAAAGCCGAAATATCGCGGTTGCAAGTGCCCGGTTCGCTTCATGTCTCGACAATGTCCACCGGCCGCCGCAAGCGGCCGGTACTGGCAGGGGCAACAGGGCTCGAACCTGTGACCTGCGGTTTTGGAGACCGCCGCTCTACCAACTGAGCTATACCCCTAGCGCGTGCGGCTTCTAGTCCGAAGCTGAACCGACTTCAAGCGCTTCCTTAGCACAAACAAGGAGCGCCGCCATCTGTGGCGGCGCTCCTGTCGATTCGTAGCTCGGCTTATTCCGTGATGCTTGCGACGATGCCTGCGCCTGCCCCAATACGCGCCCTGGCGCGTATTGCAGATTTGGAATCGGTTGGTTGCTTCGGGATTGGCTTCGATCACTCGGTGATCGAAGCAACAATCCCAGCCCCAACCGTTCTGCCGCCTTCGCGGATAGCGAAACGCAGCTTCTCTTCCATGGCGATCGGCACGATCAGTTCGACATCCACCGTCACAT
>JBBDJD010000015.1:0-286149 GCA_040880025.1 Rhizobiaceae bacterium | reverse complement strand
CAATCGTGCCGATGTTCACATGAGGCTTATTGCGCTCGAATTTACCCTTGGCCATAATTCGCTTCCCTGGCGGTCCTCAGAAGATTGATATCGAGTGCGGGCGATTAACGGCATCGGGGCGAAATGACAAGGGGCATTTGGCGGCACATCGATCCGCCTGGATCAGCGCCGCGAATAGACCACGCTCGCCGCAAGGCCGATGAGAATTAGTCCCGCCACGGCGACGGCGGCTGTCGGATGGTCGCGCACGGTCCTCTCGGCCGCGCGTGCCTGCCGGCGCGCCATTGGAAGGGCCGCGCGCGACATGTGCGGAAGCGCCCCGAGCAGATCGGAACCGGATTCCGCCGCGCTCTCATATGCCCCTCGACCCATCCGCGAAGCATCGCGGCTGAGCGAGGCTACCTCGTCGCGTAGCGCCTCGATGCGGCCTTCGAGATCCCAGCGTCGGGAATTGTCGGCCCTTGAAAATAATTGCATATCTGCCTCCTGAGTTGATAGTCGGGAGACAAACGGCTCATGTCGTCAGATGTTCCGGGAGACTAGTCTGGAGCGGGTAGCGGGAATCGAACCCGCATATTCAGCTTGGAAGGCTGCTGCTCTACCATTGAGCTATACCCGCGCCTGTCGCTGACGGCTTCCGGTGCGGTAGTGGTGGAGGGGGCTGGATTCGAACCAGCGTACGCATAGCGAACGGATTTACAGTCCGTCTCCTTTAACCACTCGGACACCCCTCCACGTAACCGCGGAAGCCATGCTGCAAGGCAGTCTGCAGCTTTCATCCGCCCTTGGCCGACGGACCCGAAAACCGCGAAGCGCCTTATGGCGACAAGCCATTTCACTGTCAACCGCACGGCCGCGCAATTGGCCGCCATTCCACGCCCCCGGTATCCAACGCGTTTGACACACGATATAGGCGGTCCCATGAGCGACGACGACAATACGAAGACACCCAAGGACAGCCACTATGCGCGCCTGCGCCGCGCGCATCGCGACCGCAAGGGCGGAGGGCCCCGTCCCGGCGCTATGCCGCGCCCGCGTCCGGGTGCGCTGCCCGTGGAGGCGCCACCGGAAGGATTGGTGCGCCTCTACGGCTTGCACACGGTGCGTGCCGCGCTCGACAATCCCAAGCGGCGGATCGAGAAGATGGCGGTCACCCGCAACGCGCTGATGCGCATGGGCGTTGTCGAGGATCACGGCCTCCCCTTCCCGGTCGAAATCGTGGAGCCGCGCGCCATCGACAAGCTGATCGGCTCCGACGCGGTGCACCAAGGCGTGGTCATCGATGCGCATCCGCTGGCCGCCCGCCGTCTGTCCGATCTGGCAGGAACGCGGCTGCTGTTGGTGCTCGACCAGGTGACGGACCCGCACAATGTCGGCGCCATCATGCGCTCGGCCGTGGCCTTCGGCGTCGATGCGCTGGTTACCACCACCCGCCACAGCCCAGCTGAGAGCGGCGTGCTGGCCAAGGCGGCGTCCGGCGCGCTGGAGCACATAGACCATATCGAGGTGCGCAACCTGGCCGAGGCTCTGGGCGAAATCGCCGAAGCCGGTTTCCAGACGATCGGGCTGGATTCGGAAGGCGGCGTCGAACTGGAAGACGCCTTCGCCGAACCGCGCGTCGCGCTGGTCCTGGGCGCCGAAGGCAAGGGGCTGCGTCAGAAGACCCGCGAGACGGTGACCACCCTCGCCCGCCTGGACATGCCGGGGCCGATCCGCTCGCTGAATGTTTCCAACGCCGCCGCCGTCGCGTTGTACGCGGCACGCCGTCATCTGGCGGTATGAACCCGCCCGCGTTATCGTCTAGCCTTGAACCGCGCTGCGGGACGACGCCGTCATGACGCGAAGGGCGTTCTACTGGGGAATTCTCGGCTGTTTGCAGGCCCGGTTGTCGTCTACTGCCTGATATTGCTCGCGCTCTATCTGGACCCGGCCTGCCGGGCGGCCGATCAGCAGACATGCAGGCTCGATGTCGGCCTCAACCTGGTGCTCGGGGCTATCGGCGGGTTCGTACTGTTCTTCGCACTCTCGCTCGGCCGTTCGCTACTGGCGCGGGCGCGCTCATAACCAGCCAATGCCGGTGACGTGGCTCAGATAGAACGCTAGCGCCACGAAGCCGGTCGCAAACGCGATGCCCGCCCAATCCAGCTTCGATGACCGGATTGAACGGAAGATTGCCGCGCCTGCGGCTGCGATGAAAAGCAGCACTGCGATTATGAAAAGAAATCTCAGCATCAGCGCCCCGCATCGGATCAACGCCGACGTGATTTAGAAACACATTCCGGCGCCAATGCGGCGACCGGCGCGCCCGCCCATGTGGCGGTGCGCCGGCCGTCTTGTTGGAAGCGACGTTACGCGGAGCGCGCCACGTTCCCCTTGTTGACGAAACGCTTGCTGCGCGCCCACCGGCTTTTCGGCTTATGGCCGCCCGGCGTCCGCGCGGCATTGTCGCCGGCGGGATGTCCGCCCGGTTCGCCGTGACGCGCGCCGCGGGTGGCCGCGTGCTCGCCGTTGCGAGTATCCGGATTGGAATTCCATTTCCTGCGCCGGTTCTGGTCCGATCCGGGACGGCGCGCCTGCCCCGCCCGCTTCGGCTCCTCGGCGGGCAGATTGTCTTCACCCACCACCGGAAGCTTCTGGCCGGTCAGCCGCTCGATATCGCGCAGCAGACTGCGTTCGGACGAATCGCAGAACGCGATGGCGACGCCGCTGGCGCCGGCCCGCGCGGTGCGGCCGATCCTGTGCACATAGGCTTCCGGGACGTTGGGCAGTTCGTAATTGACGACATGGCTCACGCCGTCGATGTCGATGCCGCGCGCCGCGATGTCGGTCGCAACCAGCACCTTCACCTTGCCGTCGCGGAATGCGCCCAGCGCCCGCTCGCGCTGGCCCTGGCTCTTGTTGCCGTGAAGGGCGGCGCTCCGATGTCCGGCGTTTTCAAGGAATTTGCAGACCTTGTCGGCGCCGTGCTTCGTACGGGTGAACACGATGGCCCGTTCGACCGCCGCTTCGCCCAGCAGGCTGACCAGCATGTCGCGCTTGGCGCCGGAATTCACGAACCGCACCGACTGGTCGATGAGTTCGATCGGCTTCGTGCCCGGAGTTACCGCGATCTCGACCGGCGATGTAAGGAAATCCTTGGCGAGCGCGCGGATCGGCGCCGGCATGGTCGCCGACAGCAGCGCTGTCTGGCGCGCGGACGGCAGTTTGGCGAGGATGCGCCGGATCGCCGGCATGAAGCCGAGATCGAGCATCTGGTCGGCCTCGTCGAGAATCGCGACGCCGGTGCGGTCGAGGCGAATGGCGCCGCTGCGCATATGGTCTTCAAGGCGTCCGGGCGTGGCGATCACGATGTCGACGCCCGACGCCAATGCCTTGATCTGGGGATAGGGCTTGGCGCCGCCGACGACAACCGTCAGCGACACGCGCATGTGGCGGCCATAGGTGCGGATGCTCTCCGAAACCTGTTTGGCCAGTTCGCGCGTCGGCACCAGGATCAGCGCCTTGCAGGTCTTGGGTTCGGCGCGGCGGTTGTCGGTGTGTACCGCGTTCAGCAGCGGCAGCACGAATGCCGCCGTCTTGCCGGTGCCGGTCTGCGCGATGCCGATAAGGTCGCGCCCGTCCAGCATGGCGGGAATGACTTCCGCCTGGATCGGCGTAGGCGTGGTATAGCCTTCGCCGGAAACCGCGCGAAGGATGGGCTCGGCGAGGCCGAGTTCTGAAAACTGTTTCAAGATATGACTTTCATTTGCCGTCGCGGCCGCCGGAGTTTTCTCCGGGCCGTCATACGACCTGTTCATGTAAGGAAGCTTGCGTAGATCAGCCGCCGGTGCGTCGGCGCATCATGCGCCGTTTGGTGGGCAACGATCTGACTTTGGGGAAAGATGCTGCATCGTGCCGCCGACGACGAAATCGTCACCTACGCGCGGCACTGAGCGGCATATAGGCACAGCCGCCGTTAATAGCAAATGAATTTATGTGCGGCGCAACATGTCGGGGTCGGGGTGTCGTCCGCCTCACATTGTCAGTGGCGGCATCGCGTCGTCGGGCAGAGGACACACATAGGGCGTCTTGTCGGTTCGCCTGCGCAGATCCTCCTTCGCCGCCGCTATCAGCTCCGGGTCGACGATCGCCTGCCGGCCAAGCGCCGCCATGACCTTGGAGGCATGCACCATGCCCTTGTGCGCGGCCGGGCTCTTGCCCTGCGCCACCATCTGCCATGTGTGAAACGGTGTGCCGATGGCATAGGTGGCGCCCCACATCTGGACGGTGGGCACGACCCAGCTCACATCGCCGACATCGGTCGAACCGGCAATACCGGTGCGCACCGCATCGGCCGGCACCAGCCGGTCGGCGAGCGGGCCTGTCATTACGCCATCCATGCTGAACATCTTCAGCGCGTGGGAGACTTCCTCCTCGCCATAGGTCGCCTTGATGGCGCTGGCGAAGGCGCGGTCCGCGTCGTCGAACTCAGGGGCCCCAAGCACCTCCAGATGCTGGCGCATCGCTGACTCGAGCGGTTCGTTCGGCAGGCAATTCGCCACCGCGCTCAGCGTGTGCGCTTCGACCGATGTTTCGGTCATCATCGCAGCGCCAGCGGCCACCTTCTTTACCCGCTCGATAAGTGGAAACAGGCCGGGCAGGTCGGGCGAGCGGATCAGATAACGCACCGTCGCATTGGCCTGCACAACGTTCGGCGCAATGCCGCCAGCGTCAATGTACGCGTAGTGGATTCGAGATTCGGTCGGCACATGCTCGCGCAGATAATTCACGCCGACATTCATCAGTTCCACCGCGTCGAGCGCGCTGCGCCCGAGATGCGGCGACGCCGCGGCATGGGCGGCCTTGCCCTTGAAGACGAAGTCGATGCGCGCATTGGCCAGCGAATCCGCCACCGCCACGTCGGCGACCGCATGTGGATGCCAGGTGATGGCGATGTCGACATCCTCGAACGCGCCGGCGCGCACCATGAAGGTCTTGGCCGCGCCGCCCTCTTCCGCCGGACAGCCATAATAGCGCACGCGGCCGGCAGTGCCGGTCGCTTTCAACCAGTCGCGCAGGGCGACGGCAGACAGCATCGCGGCCGACCCCAGCATGTTGTGGCCGCAGCCATGACCGTTTGCGCCGCGTTCCAGCGGCTTCGGCTCGGCCACGCCGGCCTCCTGGCTGAGATCGGGCAGCGCGTCATATTCGCCGAGAAAGGCAACGACCGGGCCGCCCTCGCCTGCCTCGCCCATGATGGCTGTTGGAATGCCGGCGACATTTTCGGTAATGCGGAATCCCTGCCTGCGAAGCTCGTCCGTATGCTCGGCCGCGGATTGGAATTCCTGATAGCAGGTCTCGGGAATTCCCCAGACGCGGTCGCTGAGCGCGATCAGCGCCGATGCATTGTCGTCCACATGGGTCCAGATTTCAGGTGCGTTGGCCAAGACCAATATTCCTCTGCAGCAGGCCTGTTCGCCACGAGTATAGGAGGATTTGGGCGCGCAGAAAGGCGTTCCGCCCGCTGGACCAACCGAGAAATGGGGATGCCGGATAGTGGACGTCAGAGGAGCATTCTCGAACCGCTGCAAGGCCCCGACGGCGGCCCGGGCTCTCGCCAGCCATCGCGGAGCCGGCGAACGCAGCGAGCTTGGCGTGAGCGGAAATGTGGTGCCCCCGGCAGGAGTCGAACCCGCGACCTTCGGTTTACAAAACCGCTGCTCTACCAACTGAGCTACAAGGGCATGCGCGCCGCCTAGCACAATTGAAGCAGGCGGGAAATGGCCGATTACGCGACATATTGGGCGTATTGTAAGGCGTGGCGGCACTCTTTGCACCGGCGGGTACAAGTGATACCCAGACCGGCCCGCCCAACGAAGTGCCGCGCAGGAGACATAATGGACACTTCCGCCCTGCCGCGATCCATCGCCTTCGTCGCCGCGGACAATTCCGATGCCCGCGACGCCGCGCGGCGGCTGTCGGCGCTCTACGGCCAGTCGAAGGTCGAGGACGCGGAGGTGGTCGTGGCGCTGGGCGGCGACGGCTTCATGCTGCAGACCCTGCGCGAGAACATCGGCAAGAACCGCCGCATCTATGGCATGAACCGGGGCACCGTCGGCTTTCTCATGAACGAGTATCACGAGGAGGATCTGCGCGAGCGGATCGCAACGGCCACCGTCGACACCATTCGCCCGCTGATCATGGAAACCGTCACCGACGCCGGCGAGACCGACACGGACTTTGCGATCAACGAAGTGGCGCTCTTCCGCCAGTCGGCGCAGGCAGCCAAGGTCCGCATCACGATCGACGAACATGTGCGGCTGGAGGAACTCGTCTGCGACGGCGTGATGATCGCGACGCCTGCGGGGTCGACCGCATACAACCTTTCGGCGCACGGGCCGATCCTGCCGCTGGATGCGCCTTTGCTCGCACTGACGCCCGTCAGCCCTTTCCGCCCGCGGCGCTGGCGCGGCGCGCTTCTGTCCAATCAGGCGACGGTGCGTTTCGATATTCTCGAAGCTGACAAGCGCCCGGTGAACGCCGTCGCCGACCACAAGGAAGTGCGTTCGGTGATCAGCGTGACGGTGCGCGAGTCGCACAGCCAGACTGTCGGCATCCTGTTTGACGCCAGCCACACCTGGAACGAGCGAATCCTCGCCGAGCAGTTCCGCTATTGAAACCAACCGGCGGCATTTACCGTTAATACCATAATTCGGGCTTGTTTGCCGGGTTTTGGGGCCGTTCGTGTTGACAACAGAGCCCATGCGACGTACGCGACCCCATACCGCTCATGGTGCATTGCACCAGTGCCAGCCGGGCAAGCCTCGTCGAAACACCGGCAACCAGTAAAGATAAACATCATCGTGTCAGACAACGACAATATCGCCGTGGAAGCGCCAACATTCGCTGAACTCGGTCTCTCCCCCAAGGTGCTCGGCGCCGTGATCGACAGCGGCTATACAACGCCGACACCGATCCAGGCAGGCGCCATTCCACACGCGCTGGCCGGCAAGGACGTGCTGGGCATCGCCCAGACCGGCACCGGCAAGACCGCGGCTTTCGTGCTGCCAATGATCACGCGGCTAGAAAAAGGCCGCGCCCGGGCGCGCATGCCGCGCACGCTCATTCTGGAGCCGACACGCGAACTCGCCGCGCAGGTGGAAGAAAACTTCATCAAATACGGCAAGAACCACCGGCTCAACATCGCCCTCTTGATCGGCGGCGTGTCGTTCGACGAGCAGGAGCGCAAGCTGGAACGCGGCGCGGATGTGCTGATCGCGACGCCCGGCCGGATGCTCGATCATTTCGAGCGCGGCAAGCTGCTTTTGACCGGCGTCGAAATCCTCGTCATCGATGAGGCCGACCGCATGCTCGACATGGGTTTCATTCCCGACATCGAGCGCATCTGCAAGCTGATCCCCTTTACCCGCCAGACGCTGTTTTTCTCCGCCACCATGCCGCCGGAGATCACCAAGCTCACCGAGCAATTCCTTCAGGCTCCGGTGCGCGTCGAGGTGGCCAAGCCGTCGACGACGGCCGCCAACGTCACCCAGCGGCTGATCAAATCGAACAGCAAGGGTTGGGACAAGCGCGAGACATTGCGCAATCTGATCCGGTCAGAGGGCGCTTCGCTGAAGAACGCGATCATCTTCTGCAACCGCAAGGTCGACGTGTCGGAACTGTTCCGCTCGCTGCTCAAGCACGATCTCGACGCCGGTGCACTGCATGGCGACATGGACCAGCGCGCGCGCATGGCCACGCTTGAAGCGTTTCGCAACGACAAGCTGAAGCTGCTTGTCGCCTCGGACGTCGCGGCCCGCGGCCTCGACATTCCCGACGTCAGCCATGTCTTCAACTATGACGTGCCCATTCATGCTGAGGACTATGTCCACCGCATCGGACGCACGGCGCGCGCCGGGCGCTCGGGCAAGGCCTATACGATCGTCACCAGGTCGGATCAGAAATATCTGGACGCCATCGAGAAGTTGATCGGCCAGGACATCGAGTGGCTTGAGGGCGACCTGACGACGCTTACACCCGAATCCGAAGGCGCGGAGGAGACGCGCGGTCGCGGCCGTGGTCGCGCAACAGGCAAATCGCCGCGCGGCGGACGCAGCCGCGCCAAGACCGAGACAAGCGAAAAGCCCGCGGAAAAACCTGCCGAACAGGTTGCGAAGCAGGACGTAAAACAGGAAGAGAAGCCTGAGAAGCCGGCAAGGCCCGAGCGGAAGGAAAAAATCCGCGAGGAAAATACGGCCCGCTCCGATCGTGACGACAGCAAGCGCGCGCGCCCGTCACGCTCCGAAGACAAGGATACCGGAAACGATCAGCTCGGCTTCGGCGAGGACATGCCCGATTTCATGAAAATCGGGATCCGGGCCTGAACCCGGGGCCCGCGCCCAAAACCTCTGTCGCGATTGATCAGGCCGCGCCTGAGGCGCGCGCCTCGGCCAGCACCTTGAGATCGGCGGGCTTCAGTTCCACCGATTCGCCGCAACCGCAGGCGGAGGACTGGTTGGGATTGTTGAACACGAAGCCTGTGCGCAGCGTCGTCACCTCGAAATCCATCTCGGTGCCAAGCAGGTAAAGCGACGCCTCCGGCGCGACCCAGACATTGGCGCCGGCATATTCGACATGGTCATCCTTGGCGTCCGGCTTGGTCACCAGATCGACCGTGTATTCCATACCGGCGCAGCCGCCCTTCTTGATGCCGACACGCACACCCCTGGCGTCTTCGCCGCGCGCGCCGACGATCTCGCGCACGCGCTCGGCGGCCCTGTCGGTCATGGTGATGACTTCAAACTTCATCGTCCTGCTCCATTCGCCGCCGGTTCAAGGCCGGCGGAATGATCGTGTATCTATACCAAAATGGTGAAGAAACCGCACAACCGCAAGGCCGGTCAGTACCAGCCTACGGCGACCCTGGCTTCTTCCGACATGCGGTCGGGCGTCCACGGCGGATCGAAAACCATGTCGACATCCACGCCGCTGACGCCTTCCACCGTGCTCACTGCGTCCTGCACCCAGCCGGGCATCTCGCCGGCAACGGGGCAGCCCGGCGCGGTCAGCGTCATCTCGATCTTGACCTCGCGATTGTCTTCCACGTCGATCTTGTAGATCAGGCCGAGCTCGTAGATATCGGCCGGAATCTCGGGATCGTACACCGTCTTCAGCGCGCTGATAATGTCGTCGGAGAGCCGTGCCAGCTCGTCCGCGGGGATCGTGCTTTGCACGGTGGCCGCGTTGGGAGCAGGTTCCGTCACTGTGGTTTCGTCGTTCATTGCGTTCACCCGAAGAATTTCCGCGCCTTGTCCAGCGCCTCGACCAGCACGTCGACCTCGGCCTTCGTATTATACATGGCGAAGGAGGCACGGCATGTCGAGGTCACGCCGAATCGCTTGAGCAACGGCTGCGCGCAATGCGTGCCGGCGCGGACCGCCACGCCGGCGCGGTCGATGACCATCGATACGTCATGCGCGTGGATGCCCTGAAGCTCGAATGAGATGATCGCGCCCTTGTCCGGCGCGTTGCCGAAAATGCGCAGCGAATTGATCCCGGCGAGCCGCTCATGCGCATAAGTGCGCAGCTCGGCCTCGTGCGCGGCGATCGCCGCCCGACCGACGCCTTCCATGTATTCGAGCGCCGCACCCAGCCCGATCGCCTGTACGATCGGCGGCGTCCCGGCCTCGAAGCGGTGCGGCGGATCGTTGTAGGTGACGATGTCTTCCGTCACGTCCTCGATCATCTCGCCGCCGCCCTGAAACGGGCGCATGGCCTCCAGCATTTCCTTGCGGCCATAAAGCACGCCAATGCCCGACGGCCCGTAGACCTTGTGGCCGGTGAATACGTAGAAATCCGCGCCGAGATCGCGCACGTCGACCGGCATGTGCACTGCCGCCTGGCTTCCGTCGACCAGCACGGGGATGCCGCGCGCATGCGCGATCCGCACGATTTCCTTGATCGGTACGACCGTGCCCAGCACGTTCGACATGTGGGTGATGGCGACCAGCCTGGTTCGATCGGTCAGCCGCTTCTCGAATTCCTCGATGTGGAAGACGCCCTCGTCGTCAACCGGTGTCCAGACCAGCTTCGCGCCCTGCCGCTCGCGGATGAAATGCCACGGCACGATGTTGGAGTGATGCTCCATGATGGAGAGTACGATCTCGTCGCCTTCGCCGATATTGGGCATTCCCCAGCCATAGGCGACTGTGTTGATCGCCTCGGTGGTCGACTTGGTGAAGACGATTTCGTCCACGCTCTCGGCGTTCAGGAACCTGCGCACCGTCTCCCGCGCCTTCTCATAGGCGTCGGTCGCGGCGTTGGAGAGGAAGTGCAGCCCGCGGTGGACGTTGGCGTATTCGTTCGAATAGGCGTGCGTGACGGCGTCGATCACCGCCCGTGGTTTTTGGGCCGAAGCGCCGTTGTCGAGATAGACAAGAGGCTTTCCGTACACTTCCCGCGCAAGTATCGGGAAGTCGCGGCGGATCGCCTCGACGTCGTAGGGCTGCAGTGTTCCGGCAGGCGCGTTCACTTCAATCACCCGTGCTGGTCGAACCAGTCCTCAAGCCGCTTTTCGAGCACCGCCACCAGCGCCTCATCATCGAGTTCCTCGATCACCTCGGCCAGGAACGCCTTGACGAGCAGGCCACGCGCTTCCTTTTCCGGGATACCGCGCGCCATCAGGTAAAACAGTTGCGCGTGATCGATCTCGGCCACGGTCGCACCGTGCCCGCAGGCAACATCGTCGGCGAAGATTTCGAGCTCCGGCTTCACCGAGAACTCACCTTCGTCGGAGAGGATCAGCGTGTTGCAGGCCATCCTGGCGTCGGTCTTTTGCGCCTCGCGCGCCACCCGGATCTGGCCCTGGAACA
The DNA here is from genome assembly GCA_040880025.1 of Rhizobiaceae bacterium. Classification (GTDB taxonomy): domain Bacteria; phylum Pseudomonadota; class Alphaproteobacteria; order Rhizobiales; family Rhizobiaceae; genus RCIO01. The sequence goes on along the minus strand of JBBDJD010000015.1, from coordinate 275,299 downwards.
CGCCCTGCGCCTTGTCGGTGACGATATTGCGCACCAGTTCGGTCGAGGTCGTGCCGTAGGCCTGATGGTCGAGGACCATCGTCACGTCGGTGTGCATCGCGCCGGAGAGCAGATTGACGCCGCGCAGCTCGAAATTGCCGCCCTCTCCCGGCATGGTGACGCGCACCTCCTGCCTTGTGAGCTTGGCGCCGACATTCATGATGAACAGCGACAGGTTGGCGTTCTTGCCGATCTCCGCCTGGAACTGGCCGAGATGCGTTACATCATCGGGCTGTTCCTGCAGGATGACGAAGCGCACGTCGGCGCCCTCAGTGATATCAAGCCGATCGACAGACGATATCAGCGCGGCGCCCTTGCCCGCCTGCCGCTCGATGAACGTCACCTTGGCGTTCGCGCCGACCGTGATGGAAAAGCGGCTGTGCGCCTGACCGCCGGCGTGGATGTTCTGCAGTTCGATCGGCATTTCGATCTCGGCGCCCTCGGCAACCGTGATCGAAAATCCGTCCGAGACGAATGCGGAATTGATCGCGCCTATCGTATCGTCGGCATCGACTGGAGCCAACTGGTCCGCAAGCTTGCCGTCGGGAAACAGCTTCGACAGCCGGTCGATCGTGACCCCCTCGGGCGCGTCGGCGGCTTCCGCCCGGCCGTTGGAAACCACCTGCCAGTTCGAGCCCTCGACCAACACGGGCAACGTCTCGGGCTTGGCCGTGCGGTCGAATGCGGGCACTGAACCCAGCAGGCGGCGCAAATCGGTATAGTGCCAGAACTCTACCTTGCGCGTCGGCAGGCCGCGCTTGAGCATTTCCATCGCGGCGTCGCGGCGCAGCGTCACGTCCTCATTGCCCGGCAGGTCCGAAAGGCGGCTGTCGAACGTGTCGACCAGCGCGGTTTCGCCCGCGGTCAGCTTGATGTCTGTGTGCACATTCATCGCGCTCACCTAGGCTGCTTCGCCGATGACGCCGGCATAGCCGTTCTGCTCAAGCTCGAGCGCCAGCGACTTGTCGCCGGATTTGATGACCCTGCCCTGCGACAGAACGTGGACCGAGTCGGGCACGATGTATTCCAGAAGGCGTTGGTAGTGCGTGATCACCACAATGGCGCGGTCTGGCGAGCGCAGCGCGTTGACGCCGTCCGCGACGACCTTCAGCGCATCGATGTCGAGGCCGGAATCGGTCTCGTCGAGCACGCACAGATTTGGCTCCAGCAGTTTCATCTGCAGTATTTCTGCGCGCTTCTTCTCGCCGCCGGAAAAGCCGACATTGAGCGGCCGCTTGAGCATGTCGAGGTTCATCTGCAGCGAACCGGCAGCCTCCTTCACCCGCTTGATGAACTCCGGTATTTTCAGCGGCTCCTCGCCGCGCGCCTTGCGCAGAGAGTTCATGGCCACCTTCAGGAATTCCATCGTCGCCACGCCCGGTATCTCCATCGGATACTGGAAGGCGAGAAAGACGCCTTTTGCCGCGCGCTCGGCGGGATCGAGATCGAGGATCGATTCGCCGTTGTAGAGGATGTCGCCCTCGGTCACCTCGTAGTCCTCGCGGCCGGCCAGAATGTAGGACAGCGTCGACTTGCCGGAGCCGTTCGGCCCCATGATCGCGGCGACCTCGCCGGCCTTGACGGTCAGGTTGAGCCCGCGAATGATCTCAGTGCCGTCCTCGGCGATGCGGGCGTGAAGGTTCTTGATCTCAAGCATTTCTGTTCTTTCAGTCATTGCCACCGGCAGGCGGCATTCAATTCGATTGGTGGCCTAGAATCCCAGCGCGCCGCGCAAGGTCGGCAGGAATGACGCCGCGACAAGCCCGACGCCGACGCCAAGCGCAAAGCGGAACGCCCGGCTGGCGCTGGGCACGAAGGCGGCCAGCAGACCGCAGACGGCGCCGTAGAATCCAAGCGTTATCGGGTCCATCAGCCCACGCTCCCCTCAAGCGAGATGCCGATCAGCTTCTGCGCCTCGACCGCGAATTCCATCGGCAGCTTCTGGATCACGTCCTTGACGAAGCCGTTGACGATCAGCGCGATCGCTTCCTCTTCCGGCACGCCGCGCTGCATCACATAGAACAGCTGGTCGTCGGAAATCTTCGAAGTCGTCGCCTCGTGCTCCAGCTTGGCCGAAGCGTTCTTGGCCTCGATGTAAGGCACGGTATGCGCGCCGCAATCGTTGCCGATCAAAAGCGAATCGCAATTGGTGAAATTGCGCGCGTTCTCCGCCTTGCGGTGAACCGACACCTGGCCGCGATAGGTGTTGTTCGACTTGCCGGCCGAAATGCCCTTGGAGATAATGCGGCTGACCGTGTTCTTGCCGAGATGGATCATCTTGGTGCCGCTGTCGATCTGCTGGTGCCCGTTTGACACCGCGATCGAGTAGAACTCGCCCTGCGAATTGTCGCCGCGCAGAATGCAGGACGGATACTTCCATGTGATCGCGGAACCGGTTTCGACCTGCGTCCACGAAATCTTCGAGTTCTTGCCTCGGCAGTCGCCGCGCTTGGTGACGAAATTATAGATGCCGCCCTTGCCCTGCGCGTCGCCGGGATACCAGTTCTGCACCGTCGAATATTTGATCTCGGCGTCGTCGTGCGCGATGAGCTCAACCACCGCCGCGTGAAGCTGATTTTCGTCGCGTTGTGGCGCCGTGCAGCCTTCGAGATACGAGACGTAGGAGCCCTCATCCGCGATGATAAGGGTGCGCTCGAACTGGCCGGTGTTCTTCTCGTTGATGCGGAAATAGGTCGAAAGCTCCATCGGGCAGCGAACGCCCTTGGGCACATAGACGAACGAACCGTCGGTGAAGACCGCAGAGTTCAGCGTGGCATAGAAATTGTCCGAGATCGGCACCACCGAGCTCAGATATTTCTTCACCAGTTCCGGATGCTCGCGGATTGCCTCCGAGATCGAGCAGAAGATCACGCCGGCCTTGGCCAGTTCCTTCTTGAAGGTCGTGACGACGGAAACCGAATCGAACACCGCGTCCACCGCCACCCTGCCGGACGAATAGACATTGTCATTGACGAAATCGTCGTCCTCGCCGTCCCCTGGCGCCGGTTTCTGCACACCGGCCAGAATCTCCTGCTCCCTCAGCGGGATGCCGAGCTTTTCATAGACACGCAACAGTTCGGGATCGACTTCTTCGAGCGAGGTCGGACCCGCCTGCTTCTTCGGCGCGGCGTAGTAGTACAGGTCGTTGAAATCGATCCTGGGGTAGCTGACGCGCGCCCAGCTCGGCTCCGTCAGCGTCAGCCAGCGTCGGTAGGCGGAGAGCCGCCATTCGAGCATCCATTCCGGCTCACCCTTCTTTTCGGAGATGAACCGGATGATGTCTTCGTTCAGACCTTTTGGAGCCTTGTCGGTCTCGATCAGGGTCTCGAAACCGTATTTGTACTGGTCCACGTCTATCTTGCGGACCTGCTCAATGGTCTCCTGCACAGCAGGCATTGGCGTTCTCCATCCTTGCCGGATTCAAGGTCCGGCAGTTGTAAACGTCACATGCGGCCGCAATTTCAGCGACTTGCACCCAACATAATCATTCCGGCGCCAGGATTCAGGCCCCTGCGCCACATTTCTTTCGCGCGGCAGACGTGTTTTTCATGCCGCCTTCGAGCGTCCGCCGCGCCGCTCCGCAAGCGCCGTCAACGCCGCCTCGAAACATTCAATATCGGCGGCAACGGTTTCAGCGCCGATCGACACGCGAATTGCGCCCTCGTCGCCCTCAAATCCCATCGCCGTGAGCACATGGCTTGGCCCGACGCGGCCGGACGAACAAGCCGATCCTGCCGATACTGCAACCCCGGCCAAATCGAAGGCGATCTGCGCCGTCTCCGCCTTGAGGCCGGGTATCGCAAAAAATGACGTATTGGCAAGCCGGTCGGCGTGCTTTCCGTGGATGACGGCCTCCGGAAAGCGGGCGAGAACGGCCGCCTCGGCGCGATCGCGCAGTTTGCGAACCTCTTCCATGGCCTGAATCCGGGCCTTCGCGGCCTCGGCGGCGGCGCCGAAGCCGGCTATTCCAGACAGGTTTTCAGTCCCGGCCCTGTGCCCCTTTTCCTGCCCACCTCCGGTGACCAGCGGAACTGGCATCATCAGGTCGGAATGCCCAACAATTGCGCCAACACCCTTCGGTCCGCCCATCTTGTGCGCTGACAAGATTAGAAAATCTCCGTACATACTTGTAATATCAACAGAAACACGTCCCATAACCTGCACGGCGTCAACAATGAGCACACCTCCGGCAGCCTTCACCAACTCCGCAATCTGCTCTACCGGCTGGATGACGCCTGTCTCGTTGTTGGCCGCATGCACCGCAACCAAAGGCAGGCCCGCGTCCCGGTCGTGCCCCTGAAGCAGCGTCTTCAGGGCGGCAAGATCGGCAACGCCGTTCCTATCGACGCCAAAGCGGGTCACATCCACTGGCGCAAATCGACCGCCACTCAGAGTACAGGGATGATCCGCAGCGCAGACATAAAGGCGCGAGAAACGCAGCGGGCTGCGCCCCATGCGCCAGTCGGGCGTGAGCAGCATGGAGGCCGCTTCGGTCGCGCCGGACGTAAACACCACATGTTCCGGCTGCCCGTTGACCAGCGCCGCAACGGAGCGCCGGGCGCGGTCAATGATCTGCCGGGCACGCCGGCCCTCGGAATGGACGGATGACGGATTGGCGGCCAGATCGAGCGCCGCAATCGCCGCCTGCCGCGCTTCCGCGACCAGCGGCGCGCTGGCATTGTGATCGAGATATGTCGGTGCTGTGGTCACGTTCAGATCACTCAAATCCAACCGCATCGAAGGCGAGATGTCTCATACGGCGTTATTTCCTTGAAATCGAAGGCTTCGCCGTCCTATTTACGCGCCTTGCCAACTGGACGCCGTAATGTGCTCCAGTTTTGAATAATTCTAAACTGGTTTCTAGGAAGCCGGCCTCGCTGCGTCAAGGGTATCGCGCCGAACGGGCGCTAAATGCCCCACCTGCGGCGGGTGAACACGGAGAACAATATGCCCGAAGTCATTTTCGCCGGACCGGCAGGCCGTCTCGAAGGCCGCTACCAGCCCTCCAGCGAGAAGAATGCGCCGATCGCCATCGTGCTTCATCCGCACCCGCAATTCGGCGGCACGATGAACAACAAGATCGTGTACGATCTGTTCTACATGTTCCAGAAGCGCAATTTCACCACGCTTCGGTTCAATTTCCGTGGCATCGGGCGCAGCCAGGGCGAATTCGACCACGGCACCGGCGAGCTTTCGGATGCCGCCGCCGCGCTGGACTGGATCCAGTCGCTCCATCCCGATTCCAAGAGCTGCTGGGTCGCCGGCTACTCCTTCGGCGCCTGGATCGGTATGCAGCTTCTGATGCGCCGGCCCGAGATCGAGGGCTTCATGTCCATTGCCCCGCAGCCCAACACCTACGATTTCGCATTCCTGGCGCCGTGCCCGTCATCCGGGCTGATCATCCACGGCGACGCCGACCGCGTAGCGCCCCCCAAGGATGTCCAGACCCTGGTCGACAAGCTGCATACCCAGAAGGGCATTACCATCACCCAGAAGACGCTTCCGGGCGCCAACCACTTCTTCACCAACGACACCGATCTGCTGCTCGAGGAATGCGCCGACTATCTCGACGCGCGGCTGCGCGGCGAACTGGCGGAGCCGCGACCGAAGCGCATTCGCTGACGCTGGGTGGATAGATTCACCGGCGCCTTTCGCACAACGCGCTGACTCTGCTCGCTGATTGCAATCGCCAGCCCGTTTTCTGTCCACGGTCCTCGAACCACTCCCACAATGCCCGCCGGTCAACAACGAAGCGGGAAAGAATGGACTGGGAACTGGCGATCAGACGCAACCGCGAGGCGCTGGAGCGCATTCTCGCGGCGCTGTGCGCGCTCGTCGGGCTGCCCGATGACCCGGCGGGCGGCCGGGAAGCTGCCACCCTGCCGCGCCATCTGCACGCCCATGCGCTGCGCATCCTGCGCGCCGCCGAAGCCGCCATCCGCCGCCTCATCGTGATTGCCGCGCGGGAGGTCGTGGTTCAGCCGGCCGGCGTGCGGGCGGACCTGGCCGCTCTGTGCAAAGGGGTTGAGCCTGCAGGGGCGCAGGCCACCCTCCGCATCCCCGCATTCCCTCTGCTCGATCCGCTGAGGAAATATCCCTTCGATCCGCCGAGGCGCGCTTCGAAGTTCATGCCGCGCATCTGCGTCGTGGGAATTACCGAGCCTGCGCCGCTGCCTGTGAAGCCGGTTCACTTGCCCGACGACCCGGTCGATGCCACTGGCCTTTACCGCCGCCTGCTTTCATCAAGGCGCGCTCTTGAGAACTTGCCGGCGCAAGCCCGCCGCCTCGCCCGCGGGCAGGCGCGGAACAAGCTCAAGCCACGTCCCGGCCGCGTCGTGCCGCTCCGGATGGGCCGCCCGCCCGGTGGGAGGAAACGACCAATCCACGCGGTGGATGACATATTGAAGGAGTGCCACGCGCTGGCGCTGGACGTGCTCTCCCCTCCCGACACGTCTTAAGCAGCAGCTCGACAATTCGTCAGCCCGGGTTCGCAGCCCTGCGCTGCGCACAGCACTTCTTGTTATTCTGTCGCCGCTGATGCTAAAGGCGCGCGTCCGCAACGCTCCGGTGTTGCGCAACGCACCATCCGTTCGACAGGTCACCGCAATGTCCGCCTTCAAGTCCGACTTCCTGCGCATTCTTTCCGAGCGCGGCTTCATCCATCAGATTTCGGATGAGACCGGCCTCGATGAGCTTTTCGCCAGGGAAACGGTGACCGCCTATATCGGCTTCGACGCCACGGCGAAGAGCCTGCATGCCGGCTCGCTGATCCAGATCATGATGCTGCACTGGATGCAGCAGGCCGGTCACCGGCCGATCGCGCTGATGGGTGGCGGCACGTCGATGATCGGCGATCCGTCCTTCAAGGACGAGGCGCGCAAGCTTCTTACCACTGCCGATATCGACGCCAATCTGGAAGGCATCCGGCGCAATTTCTCATCCTACCTGTCCTTCGGAAGCGGCCTGACGGACGCGCTCATGATCAACAATGCCGACTGGCTGCTCGGGCTGAACTATGTCGAGTTCCTGCGCGATGTCGGCCGGCATTTCTCTGTCAATCGCATGCTGTCCTACGACAGCGTGAAGCTCAGGCTCGACCGCGAACAGTCGCTGTCCTTCCTGGAATTCAACTACATGATCCTCCAGGCATACGATTTCGTGGAACTGAACCGGCGTCACGACTGCCGCCTGCAGATGGGCGGTTCAGATCAGTGGGGCAACATCATCAACGGCATCGATCTCGGCCACCGGCTGGGCGCGCAGCAGCTTTACGCGCTGACCTCCCCGCTGTTGACCACGTCGTCGGGCGCCAAGATGGGCAAGACCGCCGAGGGCGCGGTCTGGCTCTCAGCCGACATGATGAGTCCCTGGGAATTCTGGCAGTACTGGCGCAACACCGAGGATGCCGACGTCGGCCGCTTCCTCAAGCTCTACACAACCTTGCCGATGAATGAGATCGCACGGCTTGCAGCGCTCGGTGGCTCGGAAATCAACGACGCCAAGAAGGTGCTGGCGACCGAAGTGACGGCGATGCTGCACGGCCGCGACACAGCGGAGGCGGCTGCGGAAACCGCGCGCAAGACCTTCGAGGAAGGCGCATTGGCCGAAAGCCTGCCGACCATCGAAGTGCCTACCGGTGAACTTGTATCCGGTATTGGATTGCTCAATCTGATGGTGCAGGCTGGCCTCGCTGCGTCCAACGGCGAGGCGCGCCGGCATGTCCAGGGTGGGGCGGCGCGGCTCAACGATGCTCAGGTCAACGATCCCAAAACGACCGTCTCGCGCGGTGACCTCACCGCCGAGGGTGTAATCAAGCTGTCGCTCGGCAAGAAGAAGCACATACTGGTCCGCCCGGTCTGACCGGGCGAGCACTTCAACCCTCGCGCCATTCCGGACCTTCGATCCGCTCGATCCCTTCGCGGCCAAGCTCCGCCAACCGGTCGTCGAGGCGAATTCCGCCGATTGTGAGATCGGGAGCGATTTCGAGCAGCGGCACCAGGACGAACGGCCGGTCCATCATTCGGGGATGCGGCAATTCGAGCCCGGGCGCGTCCAGCTCCAGATCGTCATAGACCAGCACATCAAGATCGACGCTGCGCGGCCCCCAGCGCTTGTCGCGGACCCTGTGGAGTTGCATCTCGGCCTCTAGGCAGCGCGCCAGCACGTCGCGCGGCGCCAATGTTGTCGTGACAACAGCGGCCGCGTTGAAGAAGTCCGGCTGGTCGGTAATGCCCCAGGGCGGCGTTCGATAAAGCGATGAAACCCGCTCGACGTGGATGGCGGGATCGGCGTCGAGCAGTCTCAACGCCGCCGCCATCGTAGCGCGCGGATCGCCGATATTGCCGCCAAGCCCGAGACAAGCGCGGGCGCTATTGCGGCCAGGCAAGCGTGACCTCGACATGGTCGAGCACGCCCGCAACGGGCGCATTGGGCTTCCTGACGGTGATTTCGGCCCGGCTGATCTGGGGAAAGCGCTCGCACAGCGCCTTGGCGACATCGCGCGCCAGCGCCTCGATCAGAAACCGCCGTTTTCCAGTGATGATTTTCTCAATCACGGCGAAGGCCTCGCCATAATCGACCGTGCCCTCGATCGCGTCCTCTTCCAGCGGCCGTTGCGACGTCACCGTCAATGTGGCGTCCACGTAGAACCGCTGGCCGAGCGTCTCCTCGGCGTCGAGAACGCCGTGACGGGCGAAGAATGCGCAGTTCGTCAGGCGGATTGAGTAGTCTGTCATCGGTTCAAGCCGTTGTTGCACCGCTGCTTTTAAGGACCGCGTCGGCGATGTCGAGGGCCGCCCTGTTCATCGCGACATCGTGTACCCGAAAAACGGCCGCTCCCTTCATCCGCAATACGACACTGGTTGCCGCCGTTCCGATATCGCGCTCATCACCGTCGCGGCCCGTTACGGTTCCGATGAACCGCTTGCGCGACGTCCCGACCAGCAGCGGATAGCCGAACTCCCGCAATTCCTCGAACCGGGCAATGAGCGACAGATTCTCGTCAGCGTCCTTGGCGAAGCCGAATCCCGGATCAAGCGCGATCTGGCTGGGTTCTACCCCAGCCTTCGCGGCAATCTCGAGCGAATTGCGCAGGAAAAACCGTTGATCGGCGATCACATCTGCCAGTTTTTCGCGCTCGCGCCCCGTGTGCATGATCACAAGGCCCGCACCGGTGGACACGGCCAATTCGGCAATGGCGGTGTCACGCGAAAGCCCCCATACATCGTTGACCATATGCGCGCCGGCTTCCACGGCAAGCCGCGCGGTTTCGGCGCGGTAGGTATCGACCGAGACAATCGCCCCTGGCAACGCCGCGACCTTCTCGACAACCGGCAGGATGCGCCGCTGCTCCTCTTCCGCTGTGACCGGGTCGGCGCCGGGGCGGGTGGACTCGCCGCCAATATCGATGATCGCGGCGCCTTCCGTCAGCATGCGTTTCGCCTGCGACAACGCCGTATCGAGCCGATCGAACCGGCCGCCATCGGAAAAGCTGTCCGGCGTGACGTTCAGTACGCCCATGACGAGCGCCCTGTCGCCCAGTTCGAGCGTTCGACCATGGGCAAGCGTCCAGACAGAGCCCCGCCGTATCATAGCGCCATGCCCCGCGCATCATTCCATCTGATGGACGCCCTGTTTGCCATTGCGCTCGGGACTGGCCTCGCGCAAAGTTGCGTCAATCGGAGACTGCGCACGTGAAATTCCTCCCGGCGACCGCCGCTATTCTCGCGCTGCTGGCCTGGCCGGCCGAAAGCGCCTCGCTTTCCAAGTCCTACAGCTATTTCAACATCGGCGGAAAGACGCTGGATGAAATCCAGGACCAGCTGGACCGGCGCGGGCCGAAACTCAACAGCACCGGCCGCAGGCATCCTGGCGCAACCCTTATGGAATTCACCACACGGATCAAATACGGCGAGAGTGGCAGCCGCTGCGAAGTCATCGAAGCCGAAGTCCGGGTCAAGGCCAAGGTGATCCTGCCGCGCTGGCGTGCGCGTGGCGGATCCGACAGCGACACACGCCTCGTCTGGGATACGCTTTCGTCCGATATCAAGCGTCATGAGGAAAGCCACGTCATTATCGCGAAGAACCACGCCCGGGAACTGGAAACCGCGCTGATGAAGCTCTACCCGCAGCGCAGCTGCGAGCGTGCAGCGGACAAGGCGAAGGAAACCACCGACCGCATCCTGGCCAAGCACGACGCCGCGCAGGCCAGGTTCGACCGCATCGAGGGCATCAATTTCGAAAGGCGGATCATGCGGCTTCTCAACTACCGCATCGAACGAGCAGGATCGGGCCGTTAGCCTTGGCGTTCGGGAACGCTCACCACGAGGCCGTCGAGTTCGTCCGTGACCTGTATCTGGCAGGAAAGTCGCGAGCTCGGCCTCACATCGTAGCCGAAATCCAGCATGTCTTCTTCCATTGCTTCCGGTGAGCCAACCACATCGGTCCACTCCTGGTCGACATAGACATGGCACGTCGCACACGCACAGGCGCCGCCGCACTCCGCCTCGATGCCCGGAACGCCGTTGCGCACGGCGTTTTCCATGACGGTCGAGCCGACAGGCGCATCGATATCGTAGCGTGTGCCGTCAAACGCGACATAAGTGATTTTGGGCATTGGCAGACCTGGGAGGGAGGACCCGGAAAATTGTCCCGCCGAGATAATCGCTACTGGGCGGTTGTCAACACCGCGAGACAATTGGCCGCCGAAGCGGTTTCATTCTCCGAAGGAGCCAATGAAGTCCTCAAGCTCGATGACACGATCGAGAAAGTCGGCAATGTGGCGCTTGTCGCCTGGCGCATCCTCGAGGTGCGCCGCCGTTTCGGCCAGCGCAAAAGCACCAATGGCGCGCGCGGCCCCCTTGAGCCGATGCGCGACTTCCCGGCGCTCGGTTTCGACCTCTGTCCGCATGATCACCCGGGCCGAGCCGATCTCGATCAGAAAAAGGCTCAGCACCTCGCGCGCTACGCCGCCATCGCCAAGCGTTTGCTTCGACAGATGATCCATGTCGATGGGTGGCGGCACGATGACCTTGCGCCGTGCATCGGCATCAGCCGGCCCGCTGCCCGTTTCGGTTCCGTCGTCCATACTGGTTATCCCCAACGCAATATCGTTGATATCGTAGGGGAACGAGGGTGCACGGGGCGTTAATTTCAACCGTTTGATTGCAGGCAAAAATCCGCCGCCCATTAACCTTATGTTTAAACTTTTATCTATGCGGCGGAATGATTGTTCACTTTGCCGGCGTGTCCAACTACGATGCGATCAGGCAAACTATGTCTAGTTTCCGCGCGGGATACGGGGGCCGATTGAGGTTTCCCGCGCCACATTGAGGGTCAAGGCGGCATGGCGCGCAAAGCATCGACGAACAAGAAATCCAATGAAGACGTCGCGAAGGAACTCGAGGATGCGCTCGACATCGATCTGACGGGTGAGGACCTGGCGGACGATATGGGCGATCTCGATATCGCCGCGTCGATGGAAGATCTGGAAGCTCAGATAGCGCAAGCTGCGGACGAGCTCGCGCGCGAAGGCCGTGCGGAAGACACCCGGTCCGCAAAGGCGGTGGCCACCGAAAAGCCGTCAGCCAAGGCTGCAAAGCCAGCTTCAGCGGAACTGCGCCCGGTCGAGCCGGAGCAGAAGCAGGAAACGCCGTCGCAGTTCCAGCCTGCCAATGACGACCGGCAGCGGGAAAACCGGATCAACCTCCAGAGCATGAACCGCGGCGCTTCGCGCGGCATCTACTGGGCGACCGTGTTCCTTTCCGGCGCTTGGATTGCCGGCGGATTGATGCTCGGTCACATATTGTTTGCGCCGGGCATCTGGCAAATCCGCTCGGTGGAGCAGCTTCTTGCCGCGCCCTACGCGATCGGCCTGGCCGTGGGCATCGTGGTCCCCCTCATTTTGTTCTGGGGTTTCGCGGTGATGATCCGCCGCGCCCAGGAAATGCGCATTGCCGCGCGTTCGATGGCCGAAGTCGCGCTGCGTCTCTCCGAACCGGAGCACCTCGCTCAGGATCGCGTGATGTCGGTCGGCCAGGCTGTCAGGCGCGAAGTTCAGGCAATGGGCGAAGGCATCGAACGGACGCTCGCGCGCGCCGTGGAGTTGGAGACGCTGGTTCATTCCGAGGTCAGCGAACTCGAACGCGCCTATTCGGACAATGAAATCCGCATTCGCACCCTTGTCGACGGATTGAGCGGCGAACGGGAAGCCGTCATCGGTCATGCCGAGCGGGTCCGCTCGTCAATTTCGGGCGCGCACGAAACGCTCAAGGAAGAGATGGACGCAGCCGCGCAGACCCTGCGCGGCAACATCGTCAGAGCCTCGAACGATCTGGTTCAGACCGTGACGACGTCCGGGGACTCGCTTGTCGACCGTATCAACCTGTCCAGCAGTTCCATTTACGACGCCATCGATCAGCGTCTCGATACCGTCTCGGACCGTATCACGACCTCGGGCGAGGCATTTGCCAGCCAGTTGGACACGCGCATCGCCACCCTGACCCAGAGCGCCGACGACGTGACCCGCACGCTGTCGGAAATGCTGGACGACCGCACGACCGGCATGGTCACGATGCTTGGCAACGCGACGAACTCGCTCACGTCGGAGTTCGACTCTCGGCTTTCGGGCATCGAGACAATCCTGTCCGAGCGCAGCCAGTCTCTCATCAGTGAATTCGAAACGCGGGCGCAAGCGCTCGATTCCGGCGCCGAGCGGCTCAACACGGCGCTCGAATCCCGCGCCCGCCAGATCAACGAGACGCTTGTCGAGCGCGCACGCGAAATCGCGACGACATTCACCGATGCCAGGCATGATATTTCCTCGCTCATTGACGAGGGCAAGGCCAAGATCGGTTCCGACATGGCCGAACTCGTCATGTCCACTTCATCCATCCTGGAAGAGCGTGCCAGCGACTTCTCCAACCGCCTGATGGCTGGCCGCGAGCAGATCACGATCGCGCTCGACGAGGATTACGCCAAGCTCGCCGACCGGCGCGCCGAACTCGATGACGCTATCGCCCAGCACGTCATGTCGCTTGCCGAGCGTCAGAAGGAGATCGGCCAGAACATCACCGAGGATATCGGTCGGATCGAGGCGACCTTCGCCAGCCAGAAGGGCATCATCGAAGAACGCACGCAGGCAATCGAGGCGGCCTTCCAGCGCCAGTCTGGCGTTATCGATGAGCGGACCCAGACGATGGAAACCGCGCTCGGCGCCGGCGTCGAAAATGTCCGCCGCGCGCTGGAAAACAGCGCAGGCGTCGTTGCCGGTTCCCTGCGCGAAAAGGTTCTCGAAGTCACCTCGGCGTTGAGCCGGGAAGCGGAAAAGGCTTTCGAGGACGCCGATCAGCGTATCGGGGCGCGTGTCGAACAGACCGCGAGCACACTTGCCGGCCACCGCGACGAATTCGCCAGGCTGTTCGACGCCAACGACCAGCGGCTGGAAAGCAGCGCGCAGACCCTCGGCGCGGCATTCGAAGGCGTGGAACAACGCATCATCGCACGTACGCACCAGACCTCCGCGGAACTGGAGGAGCGTGCCCGCCTGATTTCCGAGGCGCTGACCGATGCGGAATCTCGCCTTGTAACCGGAACCGACAACATCGGCGAACGCCTGCACGAGCATGTTCTGCAGACCGAGGCGCGGCTCATGTCGCGCGCCAATTCGATCACCGAGACCTTCCGGGGTGCGACCGACGACATCGTCGGCAAGTCCGAGTCCGCAGCGCAGACGATCGCCGAACGCTCCCGCGAACTCAACGACCTTCTTGCGGCGCGGTCCAACGAAATCGCGCAGATACTCGACAATACCGCCCGCCCGCTCGTGGAGCGTTTCGCAGCCAGCGGAGGCGAGCTTCAGAAGAGCCTGGAGAACGCCACACAGCAGGCAACCGAGCGGCTTCGCTCGGAAAGCGCGGCGCTTGTCAACGCGCTCGCCAATCGCACTGCTGAGACGCTCACTGCTGTCGAGAGCGCCAAGTCCGGCCTGATGGACGGGGTTTCGGACCTCGTCGACCGGCTTTCGGCGTCCAATTCGAAGCTGGGCGAGCTGATCGACATGGCGACGGTCAACCTGTCGGCCGTGGACACCAAGCTCGTTGAGTCGACAGAGGGTTTCGCAACGACGGCCGAAAAGGCTTCCCAGTCGTTCGCCAGCTCCGCACGCCTCATCGATTCCAACGCCGGAAAACTCACCGAACTGTCGTCACATACGCTCAGGGACGTGGCGGCAATCGCCGCCAAGTTCGACGAGCACGGCAAGATTCTGGGATCGGCGTCCAACCTGCTCGGTTCGGCCCAGGCCAATCTGGCTTCCACCCTCGACGAACGCCAGCAAGCGCTTGAGGAGCTTTCGGTCGGACTGGTCAAGAAGTCGGAAGACATCGAGCGCGTCATGCGCAGCTTCGAATCACTCATCGGCGACACGATCGAGCGGGCGGAAGGGCGCACGCGCGCATCGACCGACGAAATGCGCGAGATGATCACCGATGTCGTGGAATCGGCGTCCAAGCGCTTCAGCGATGCGACCGGCGAGCTTCGCCGTACGGCCGATGTCATCCGCATCGAACTCGAAAACACCCGTGCCGAGATCAAGAAGGGCGTGTTCGAACTGCCGGAGGAAACCCGCGAATCGACCTCCGCGATGCGCCGCGCCGTCAGCGAGCAGATCAACGCCCTCAAGGAGCTTTCCGACATTGTCTCGCGCTCCGGCAGAATGCTTGACGTCTCGGAGGCGCCGGCAAGGTCTCAGGCTCCAGCGCCCCGCGCGCCAGAGCCGCAGCGTCCGCCCGAGCCGGCCCGCAGGCCGGCGCCGCAGCCGGCGCGAGCCGCAGCGCCCGAACCGGCCTACCGTCCGTCGGAACCGTCTTTCGGCGGCGCGACCGACCAGACGATGCGCGCGCGGGAGACCGCACAGCCTCAACAACCTTCGGGCGGCTGGGTTCGCGACCTGCTGCGAGGTGCCTCGCGCGAAGAAGCCGCGGTCGCCGAGGCTCCAGCTCCGCGTCAGCCATCCGCCAACCGCTCGCCCCTGCATGTGGTCGAGTCGCTGAATTCGCTCTCCGTCGATATCGCCCGTGCGATCGATCACGATGCCGCGGTCGATTTGTGGGATCGTTACCGGCGCGGGGAACGCAATGTCTTCACCAGGCGCCTGTACACCTTGAAGGGCCAGCAGACCTTCGACGAGATCCGCCGCAAATATCAGGGCGACGGCGACTTCCGCGCGGCCGTAGACCGCTACTGTCAGGACTTCGAAAAGCTGCTTGAGGACGTTTCCAGCAATGACCGGGACAACCTGATGGCGCAGACCTATCTGTCCTCCGACACCGGCAAGGTCTACACGATGCTGGCCCATGCGAGCGGCCGGCTGCGCTAGCAGCCTCGCAAACCAGCGCAATTTTACGCAATTGCGCTGGTTCTCCTGAGCCTTATGGCAATATCCCTATGTTAGACCCCGCTCACAATTTTTGTGGGGACGACTGACATGATCATCGGAAATTCACTTGTCGGGATGCTCGGGGGCGGCTCGAAGAGTTCCGGCTATTCTACGCAGGGAACTGGCGATACTCGCGGGTCGGGCGAGCCGGCATCTGCCGCGCAGGATGCCGGCAACAAGGCGACTGAAACGGGGGGCGGCAATGCGGTCCCATTCATCCAGAGCGACCATCGCTCGTCGTCGTCCTTTGGCGCCGACCGCGAAGAAGCGGTTTCCATGCACCAGACGGCGCGCATCATGGCTCTCGTCGCGTCGATGCGGCAGGTTGACGATGTCAGCGCTTATTCGCTGTTCGCCAGAGGCGATGGTGAAACCGACGAACATCGCCACGTCGTGTCGGCGTACAGCGAAAATTCGGAATAGATATCATTCCCGCGGTTGCCGAAACGCTCGGCTTTCAGCGGCCTCAGATGACTGAAGTCGTCCAGTCGACGATTTCGTTGGCCGCGATGCCGAATGCGCGATCAAGGGCGTCAACGAAGGCGTCATTGCTGCCACCGGACACTGGCGCAATGGCCGAAAACAGGCGCCCTGCCCTGACGACGCCATTCCGGTCGTTGAGAACCTTCACATAGAGCTCGACTTCGGCCCGGTCGGCGCCATCCAGGCGGATCTCGAACGACCGGATATCGACGATAATCTGGTAGTCGATGGCCAGCCCCTCGCCCGGCATGCCGACGCCGCCCACGCGGCCTGAACGCTGCAGGGTTTCGACCAGCCTCGCCTGCACCACGCGCGGCAGCCGGTCCGCCCACTGCGCGCCCTTCAGATATTGAATTGTCGCGGCGGATGGCTTGATCACGATGTTTTCGCTGTCGAGCGACTTGAGCGCGCTCGGTTCGGCAATCAGCACCTGACGCCGGGTGTGCCGGCCTCCGGACACCGACGGGACCGGGGCGCTGAGCTCATAAGTGTCAAGCGGCTCGCTGCTGCTCCCAAGCAATGCGCAGCCTGGAAGGAAAGACACCATGGCGGCGGCCGTCACAATGCTCCGCAACGCGTTCAACAAACTCTTGGCCCCCACGAGACGTAAACTTGTCGGCACCGTTGCCCACCTCGGGTCAGCAACCGCAAATTCCATATCTTGTCGATATTTCTTGGTGCCGGATCGGCACAAAGTCAACGGCGCGCGCGGCCGTCGAACTCGCGCACGGTGCCCTCACCGCCGGTAATGATGCGCTGCGGGTTGCGGCTGAAATCGGTGATCGCCGCCTCGATCCGCTGGATTGCGCGGCGGCCATCCTGGATCAGCGCTTCGAAGTCACGCAGACCCTGTCCCGAGAATCTCGTAAGCCCGTCGGTGATCGGACCGACACGTGCGTTGAGCGCATCGGCAACCTCCCGGAATGACTTCAGCGTAGCGCTGGCATCCGCTACCAAAGTGCCGGTTTCCTCCGATCCGAGCAGCGTATCCAGCTTCTGGAGAACTCCGTCGACACGCACCGAGGCCTGGTTGAGCCGGCTCGCCAGCTGCTGCGCATCAGTGATGAATTGGTCGACATCGTCCGCCCGCTGGCCGATCCGCTCGGTGACCTTGGCGACGTCATTGACGGCGCTGTTCACTGTGGTGCTCGCCTGCTCGAAATTTGTCAGCGCGGTGCGCACTGTTGCAGGATCGACACCATCGAGAACTTTGTTTGCCTTGTCGATCATCGAGGCGGCATCGGTGGCGAATCCGTCGATCGATGCGACCGCCTGTTTGACGCCCTCGACCACCTTGTCGATCTCGCCCGTCGCGCCGCGAATCTGCTTCGTGGTTTCGTCGATATTGTCGACGATGGAAGCGACCTTGTCGCGGTCGACCGCGCCGATAAGCTCCTCGGCCGCGGCCAAGGTGCTGGACAGCTGATCGGAAACACCGCCGATAGTGTCGGAGAGTTTGCTCACGTTCTCCAGAAACGCATCCACGCCATCCGAATTGGAAGCCAGCGCCTCGGAGAACTTGCGCGCGTTCTCCACGGTCTCGACAAGCGGGCCGCGCGCTTCACCGACAAAACCTTCCAGTTCCACGATAATGTTGTCGGCGCGTGTCAGAATGGATTGCGCGGTCTGGAGAAGATTGGTCACCGCGGACGGATTTGCCGTGATCTGGGCGATCTCGCCACGATCTTCCGCCTCGTGCAGGAGATTCGGTTCGTTTACCTTGCCGCCGGTCAGTTCGATATTCGCCTGTCCGGTCAGTCCGGCAAGGCCGATATCAGCCTTGGTGGAACGGGTGATGGGCGTCAGCCGGTCGACATCGGCTTCCGCGATTGCGTCGGTCGGATTGTTGACGTCGATGTAGACCCGGCGAACGTCGCCAACCTTGACGCCGTTGAACAGTACGGCGCTGCCGCGGCCGAGTCCGGAGGCCGAACCGGGAATGCGAACCTTGAGAAGAACCGTGTCACCACGCTCTATTCCGCCGGCTGTCCAGTAGACGAACCCGAAGGCCGCAAGTATCGCGACGAACGTGAAAAAGCCGACCGCAATGTAGTTGGCGCGAGTTTCCATTCAGTTTTCCGCTCTTAAGCCCCGTCCTTCGGCCCTGTATCGATTTGTCGCGCACGCTTGCCGCGAAAATATGACTGCACCCAGGGGTCATCGTCCTTCAGCATGTCCTCGATCGTCCCGGCAACCAGAACTTTCTTGCGCCCAAGCACCGCGATTCTGTCGCAGACCGAGAACAGGCTGTCGAGATCATGCGTGACCATATAGACGGTCAACCCCATTGTGTCGCGCAACTTGCCCACGAGTTCGTCGAACTCCGCCGCGCCGATCGGGTCGAGCCCCGAGGTCGGTTCATCCAGGAACACGACATCGGGGTCGAGCGCCAATGCGCGCGCCAGCGCCGCCCGCTTGATCATGCCGCCCGAAAGCTGATGCGGCATCTTGTAGGCGGCGTCGCGCGGCAATCCGACCAGCTCGATCTTGAGCATCGCCAGTTCGTCCATGAGCTTGCGCGGCAGGTCCAGATATTCGAGCATCGGAACCTGGATGTTTTCGAGCACGGTCAGCGAGGAAAACAGCGCTCCATGCTGAAACAGAACGCCCATGCGCATGTCCATCGCCAGGCGGCTGTCCTCATCGGCCTCGTCGACATCGACGCCGAACAATTTGATTTCCCCAGATTTTTTCTCGACCAGACCGAGAACGGCGCGAAGCAGAACCGACTTGCCAGCGCCCGATGCGCCTACGAAACCGAGAATCTCGCCCCGATAGACATCGAGCGACAGGTCCTCCAGCACCAGCTTGTCGCCGAACCCGACCGTAACGTTGCGAACGGAGATCAGGGGATCGCGGTCCGTAACGCCGCTTTCCGGCCGAGGCGCATGCTGCATTTCGGTCGCTTGCATCAAATGGCCTCTGTCAGAAATCGATCGCGGCGTAGAATATGGCGAAGAAGCCGTCGACGACGATTACGACGAATATTGACTTCACCACTGACGCAGTGACGTGCCGGCCAAGCGACTCCGCGCTGCCTTCCACCTTCATGCCCTCCACCGCCGCGATGATGCCGATGATAAGCGCCATGAACGGCGCCTTTATCATGCCTGCAAGGATGGTCGACAGGTCGATGCCGGCGTGCAACCGGTCGATGAATGCCTGTGGCGGGATACCCGAATAGTATTGCGCGATCACCATCGCCCCGGCCAGCGCGGCGAAATTGGCGACGACGGTCAGGCAGGGGATCGCCACGATCAGCCCCAGGAGGCGCGGAAATACCAGAACGCCAATCGGATTGAGGCCCATGACCGTCAGCGCATCCACTTCCTCGCGCATCTTCATCGAGCCGATTTCGGCTGTAATCGCACTGCCGGTTCTGCCTGCGATCATGATTGCGGTCATCAGCACCCCAAGTTCACGCAACACGAGGATGCCGACCAGGTCGACAACGAAGATCTCGGCCCCGAAGAACCGCAATTGGAACGCGCCCTGCTGGGCGATGATCGCGCCCACAATGAACGACATCAGCACGATGACGGGCACCGCGCCAATGCCCATGCGGTCGATATGGGTGGCGACGGCGGCGGGATTGACCGCATGCCTGCGGCCGAGTTTCAATTGCGCACCGCGGATCGTCGCACCCAGAATATTCAGGCTGGCAAGCAGGTCGTCGCGAAATGCGTATGTAGCGCGCCCCAGCCCTTCGACCATGTCGAGCGGAGACCATCGGCGGGGCTTGTCGGGCTGGCTGTGATCGCGCTCTTCAGCGGCGGCGACGGCTTGCAGGAGGATATTCGCGTCTTCGCTCACCCCATCCAGCGCCACGTTGATGCTCGCCGCCTCGAGCGCCGTCACCAGCCGGTGGACGAGCCAGGCGCCGGCCGTATCCATCCGCGTAACGCCGGAAAGGTCTATGGTCAGAGCACCGGCGTCCCGCTCCCTTTCAAGGTCGCGCATTGCGCCATCGACCGCTGCGACCGTCGAGGTTGTCCATTCACCGCCAAGGCGCGCCGTGCGGGCCTCGCCGGCCCGCCCGGCTTCAAGTGTCGGCGCGCTGACGTTGCCATGCAACGCGGTGCTTGCGCCATTGTGTCCGTTGGTGAACATAACTGGTTCTCTTAGAGCAAGCTGCGGCCGTTGAAAACGAATTCCGGAGCGTCCTGATGGCGCGCGAACTGACAGTCGAAAACGAACGCTTCCCGATCGCGGGCGCCTTTACGATCTCGCGCGGCGCCAAGACGGAAGCGGAAGTGCTCTGTTGTACGATCAGTGATGGCGGATTTTCCGGCCGCGGCGAATCCGCCCCTTACGCCCGCTACGATGAAACGGCGGAGAGCGTGCGCGACGAGATCGAAGCGGCGCGTTCGGATATCGTCAACGGTATCGGCCGCCTCGACCTCCTGTCCGTGATGAAGCCCGGAGCGGCGCGCAACGCAGTCGACTGCGCATTGTGGGACATCGATGCCAAGCTCTCGGGACGTCGAGCCTATCAGGACGCCTGCCGCATGCCTCCTCGGCCGGTTCCGACCGCGTTCACCATCTCATTGGGTGAGCCGAACGCCATGGCGGCGCACGCCCGCGCAAATGCGCACAGACCGCTTCTCAAGGCCAAGGTGGGGTCAGACAACGATATTGCGCGCATTCACGCCGTCGTTGGCGCCGCTCCGAACAGCCGCATCATACTTGACGCCAACGAAGGCTGGACCGATGCCAACATCCACGACAATCTTTTGGCGGCAGCGGAATACCGTATCGCGCTTGTCGAACAGCCGTTGCCGGCCGGTCAGGACGCGATCCTGAACGCCATCCCCCATCCGGTGCCGATATGCGCCGATGAAAGCCTGCACACCGCAGACGATCTCGACCGGCTTTCCGGTCTCTACGACGCCGTCAACATCAAGCTCGACAAGGCGGGTGGCCTCACGGCGGCGCTGCAGTTGCGCGATCGCGCGCATGAAATGGGCTTCAGCGTCATGGTCGGATGCATGGTAGGCACGTCGCTGGCGATGGCCCCCGCTGTTCTGCTCGCCCAGGAAGCCGATTATGTCGATCTGGACGGGCCGCTCCTTCTGGCGCGCGACCGGTCGCCAGGCCTCACTTATTCAGGTTCGCTTGTGTCTCCGCCCGATCGGGCGCTTTGGGGCTGAGTGCAACGAGAGCGATCAGCGCCGACCCGAACGCCGCGGCGACAGCCATCAGATAGAAGCCGTGGACACCCATCGCGTCGTAGATCGGTCCCGACAGCAGCGTAACAACGGCCATCGAAAGCCCGTTTGCAAAGAATACAATTCCCTGCGCCGAGCCGAGCCGCTCTTCGCCGATCGCCTCCACGATCATCTTCGGAACGCCGAGGAGAACCAGTCCGGTCGACAGCGCATGCAGGCTCTGGAGGATGAAGAATGCCGCAACGCCGCCGCCTGCCGGAATGATCAAGGGAAACACCAGCCACCGCGCCATGGCCGCAAGCCCGGCCACGATCAGGATCGCCGGCGCCGAAAACCGCCCGAACATGGGACGAAACGCCATCATCAGTCCGATTTCGGCGATGACGGCCCACGCCCACAACACGCCGATCGTTCCGCCGTCGATGCCGACGGACTTCCAGTAGATCGTGGCGAAGCCGTAGAGCAGCCCGTGGCTGGCGTTGATAATGCCGGCTCCCACGGTGACCAGCAGAAACGTCTTGCTCAGCAGAACAGGCGCTGCCTCCCGCAGTCCGGCCGCCGACAATGGCGACGCCTGCCGTGGACGGCCCAGGCGCGGCGCCCATAGCGACATGGCGAACACCAACGCCAGGGAGGCGGAGATCATCAGAGGAACCGCCGACGTGCCCACATAGGAGATCAATGCTCCTCCAGCGAGGTTTGCCGTCAGAAATGCCGCCGATCCCCATTTGCGAACGGAAGCGTAGTTTGTGCCGAACCGACGCACGCCTGACATGGCGAGCGATTCCGCCAATGGCGCATGTGGCGCCCACACGATATGCAGGGCGAGCGAGACGACCAGCACCCACATGTAGAGGGGCTGCAGAAGGTAGCCGAGCGACAGTAGCAGCGTCAGCCCCGCGGCCGCGATCAGCACATGCGCTCGGTCACCAACCGTATCTGCAAATGCAGTGATGAACGGGGTCGTGAGGATGCGCAGAAACATCGGCGCCGACAGCACAATAGCGATCTGAGTCGGGCTGAAGCCACTATCCTCGAGCCACAGCGGAAAATACGGAAGATGAATTCCCATCGGCAGAAATATTGCTGCGATGAGAAACGACAGGCGCGGCTCGAAATGCGGCGGCTTCTCGAAATGGGCTTGCTGTGGCGCTGGAGCGGCCATGAGGGAACCGGCGTGAGTGAGAACGTGGCGGACGGCTGCCCGGCGTTCTCAACCGATTATCATGCTCTCCCGAACCACGAAATAGCCGCTCGGCGTACGTTTGTTCGTCTAGCACGCTCATCCGCGAGGGAACGCCCTGGGGCGTGGCGTTCAGGCAGCCTTGAAATCCGTGTCGTGCAGGGCGACGGGGACCCTGCGCCGGCCAGCGCGCCTAGTCGATTTTTCCGCGCCTATGATGCGCGGCCAGTGGAGGATTTCGAACCTGCCGTCATGATGCTCGGCGACCGCGGTGCAGCTTTCAACCCAATCACCTGTGTTAATGTAGCTGATGCCGGCGATCTCCTCGATTGTCGCATGGTGTATGTGGCCGCAGATCACGCCGTTCACATCGCTGCGTCTGGCCTCCTCGGCGACCAGCCTCTGAAAGGCGCTGATGAAATTGACCGCCTTTTTCACCCGCACCTTTGCCCAGGACGAGAACGACCAATAGGGCAATCCCACCAGGCGCCGTATCCGGGCGACGATGCGATTGACGATTATCGAGGCGTCGTATGCAAAATCGCCCAGATAGGCGAGCCAGCGAACGGAATGGACGATCGAATCGAATTGGTCGCCATGGATGACGAGATAGCGCCGCCCGTCCGCCGCTTCATGGATAGTACGGTCCATCACGACAACACCACCGAAGTGCACACCTTGAAAGCCGCGTAGGAATTCGTCGTGATTGCCGGCGATGTAGTTGATTTTGGCGCCCTTGCGCGCCTGCCGCAGAAGCTTCTGCACAACGTCGTTGTGCGCCTGTGGCCAGTGCCAGCTTCGTTTCAGCCGCCAGCCGTCCACGATATCCCCGACCAGATAGATCGTATCGGCTTCGTGATAGCGGAGAAAATCGATCAGGTACTCCGCTTTCGCCGGCTTCGACCCCAGATGGACGTCGGAGATGAACAGCGTGCGGAAGCGGCGCGGCCTGTCTGGGTTCATGAGGCTCACCCGTTGTTTGATCGGACCGTGGGTCTATGCGGCGATTCATGTCACAAGCTTATGACGGCGGTTGTCTTGCGCGGCACCGGCGGGCTAGAGCAGGTTTCCGCGTTGAGGAGGGTTTCGGTGGATTACGGCATCAATGGAAAGACCGCGATTGTCTGTGCGTCGAGCCGCGGGCTTGGCCGCGGCTGCGCTCTTGCGCTGGCGGAGGCCGGCTGCGATCTCGTCGTCAACGGCCGCAACGCCGACACGCTGGCCAAAACGGCGAAGGAGCTTCGCGACCGCTTCGGCGTCAAGGTGACCGAAATCGCCGCCGACGTCTCGACGAGCGAAGGTCAGCGCGCACTGCTGGAAGCTGCCCCTGCCCCCGACATTCTGGTCAACAACAACGCCGGCCCGCCACTGCGCGATTTCCGTGAACTCGACCGCCAGGCGATGATCGACGGCGTGACCCAGAACATGATCACCCCGATCGAACTGATCCAGGCGGTCATCGACGGTATGGCCGAACGCGGCTTCGGCCGCATCGTCAACATCACCTCGCTATCGGTGTATCAGCCTATCCTCGGCCTCGACCTGTCGTCAGGCGCGCGGGCGGGTCTGACCGCGTTCCTGGCCGGCGTATCCCGCTCGGTTATCGATCGCAATGTGACGATCAACAGCCTGCTGCCCGGCAAGTTCGATACCGACCGCATCCGCGCCAACATCCGCTACGGCGCCGAACGCGCGGGCATTTCGGTCGAGGAACGTGCGAAACAGCAGATCGCGGAGATCCCGGCCAGGCGCTTCGGCACCGCAGAGGAATTCGGCCAGGTCTGCGCCTTTCTGTGTTCGTCGCATGCGGGCTATATCACCGGCCAGAATCTGCGGCTGGATGGTGGCCTCTTCGACGCTGCATTCTGACAACGCCGGCAGCGGATCGGCCGGCAAGCCACTTGGGGAAACAAAATGAAGCTTTTGCGCATTGGTGATCTGGGCAAGGAGACGCCGGCCGTTCTCGACGGCGATGGCGTTGCCCGCGACGTATCCTCCATCGTCGGTGATTATTCGCCCGAAACCCTCTCGCCGGACCTGATCGCCAGGCTCGGCAAGGCGGACCTGGCTTCGCTACCGGCAATGCCGTCCGGCGCCCGCATCGGTGCGCCGGTTTCGCGCATCGGCCATTTCATCGCGATCGGCCTCAACTACGCCGACCATGCAGCCGAAACCGGCGCCGCCATCCCTTCAGAACCGATCGTGTTTTCCAAGGCGCCCAGTTGCCTGTCCGGCCCCAATGACGATGTCATTCTGCCGAAGGGATCCGTGAAGAGCGACTGGGAAGTCGAACTCGCCATAGTCATCGGCAAGCGTGCCGAATATGTCGAGGAAAAAGACGCCCTCGATCATGTGCTCGGATACGCGCTTTGCAACGACGTGTCGGAGCGCGAATACCAGGCCGAACGCGGCGGTCAGTGGATCAAGGGCAAGAGCGCGCCGACGTTCGGCCCACTCGGCCCGTGGCTGGTGACACCGGACGAGATACCCGACCCGCAGACGCTCGTCATGTTTCTCGACGTGAACGGCGAAAAGGCGCAGCGCGGCAGCACGAGCACCATGATCTTTCCGGTTACCAGGCTCATTTCCTATCTGTCCGAATTCATGCGGCTGGAGCCCGGCGACGTGATCACCACCGGCACACCGCCGGGGGTGGGCCTGGGCCGCAAACCTCCAATATTCCTGAAAGCCGGCGATACCATGCATCTCGGCATCGCCGGACTTGGCGAGCAGAAACAGAAGGTCGTGGCTCGCTGAACGCGAAACCCGCACTCACTTGACAAAGGCAGCAGCCGGATGACCGGAACAGACAAGAAAGCGCCGCGCTTTTCCGATTTCGAGGAAGCCGCTCTCTTCTTCCACCGCCACCCGGTCCCCGGCAAGCTGGCGATCCATGCCACCAAACCGCTGGGCAACCAGCGCGACCTCGCGCTGGCCTACTCGCCGGGCGTGGCGGCGCCTTGTCTGGCTATCGAAGCCGATCCGGGGAAAGCGACCGATTACACGGCCCGCGCTAATCTGGTGGCGGTGATCTCCAACGGCTCGGCCGTGCTCGGCCTCGGCAATATCGGCCCCCTCGCCTCCAAGCCGGTGATGGAAGGCAAGGCGGTACTGTTCAAGAAGTTCTCGGGCATTGACGTGTTCGACATCGAGATCGACGCACCAACCGTCGAGCGCATGGTCGAAACCGTCTCCGCGCTGGAACCCACTTTCGGCGGCATCAATCTCGAAGACATCAAGGCGCCGGAATGCTTCGACGTAGAGGAACAGCTCAAGCAGCGCATGGGAATCCCGGTATTCCATGATGATCAGCATGGAACGGCGATCATCGTCGCGGCCTGCGTCATCAATGCGCTCGAACTGGCCGGCAAGGATATCGCCAAGGTCAAGATCGTGACCTCCGGCGCGGGCGCCGCCGCGCTGGCCTGCGTCAACCTTCTGGTTTCGCTCGGCGCGAAGCAGGAAAATATCTGGTTGACCGACCGTCACGGCGTCGCCTGGCGCGGGCGCACCGAGGAAATGGACCGTTGGAAGGAGCCCTACCTCAAGGACACCGAGGCGCGCACGCTCTCCGACGTCATCGGCGGCGCCGACGTGTTTCTCGGTCTTTCGGCGGCGGGCGTTCTCAAGCCGGAACTGCTGAAGAAGATGGCCGAAAAGCCGCTGATCATGGCCTTGGCCAACCCGACGCCTGAGATCATGCCCGACCTGGCGCGCAAGGCCAGACCGGACGCGATGATCTGCACCGGCCGATCTGATTTTCCTAATCAGGTCAATAACGTATTGTGTTTTCCTTACATATTTCGCGGCGCCCTCGACGTGAGTGCGACGGCGATCAACGAGGAGATGAAACTAGCGGCCGTGCACGCCATCGCGGCGTTGGCGCGCGAGGAGCCGTCGGATGTGGCCGCGCGCGCCTATTCGGGCGAAACACCCATTTTCGGGCCTGAGTTCCTGATCCCCTCACCCTTCGATCCACGCCTGATCCTGCGCATCGCGCCGGCAGTGGCGAAGGCGGCGTGCGAAACCGGTGTCGCGGTGCGCCCGATCGAGAATATGGACGCCTATGTAGACCGGTTGACGCGCTTCGTCTTCCGCTCCGGACTTGTCATGAAGCCGGTATTCTCGGCCGCGAAACAGGCCGGCGCCAAGCGCGTCGTCTATGCCGACGGCGAGGATGAGCGTGTGCTACGCGCCGCGCAGGTCGTTATCGAGGAGGGCATCGCCGAGCCGATCCTGATCGGACGTCCGCAGGTCGTAGAGACGCGCCTGAAGCGCCACGGCCTCAGGATCAGGGCCGGGACCGACTTCGAACTCGTCAATCCCGAAGACGATCCGCGCTACCGCGACTATGTCGAACTTCTGATCAAGCTCACCGGCCGGCGCGGCATCACGCCGGAGGCGGCGCGCACGCTGGTCCGCACCAACAGCACCGTCATCGCCGCGCTCGCCCTGGTGCGTGGCGAGGCCGACGCCATGATCTGCGGGCTCGAAGGCCGCTTCGAGCGCCATCTGAGAAATGTCGACGTCATTGTCGGCCGCCGCGACGACGCGCAGGACTATTCCGCGCTGTCCATGCTCATTTCCGACCGCGGCTCGATCTTCATGACCGACACCTATGTCACGGTGGACCCGACCGCCGAGGAAATCGCAGAAATGACCATCCTGGCGGCCGAGGAAATCCGCCGTTTCGGGCTGGAGCCGAAGGCCGCGCTGCTGTCGCACTCCAATTTCGGTTCGCGCGATTCCGCCAGCGCGTTGAAAATGCGCCACGCCGCCTCGCTGCTGCGCAAGCTGGCGCCCGATCTGCAGGCCGATGGCGAGATGCATGGGGATTCCGCGCTGTCGGTCGAGCTGAGAAACCGCGTTTATCCGCATTCAGTGCTCGACGGCGAAGCCAATCTGCTTGTCTTCCCCAATCTCGATTCCGCCAATATCGCGCTGACCACCATCAAGACGATGACAGAGGCGCTTCATGTTGGCCCGATTCTGCTCGGCACCCGGCAGCCCGCGCATATCCTGACGCCGTCTGTCACGTCGCGTGGCGTGGTCAACATGACGGCGCTCGCCGTGGTCGAAGCCGCGCAACGTATCGCCGGATAGAGCCTTTCAGGCTCTCGACAAAGTCAATCAAGGGTTAACCCGTCCGCCCTATTGATTGGCGAGGCGGCTTCGCGCCCGATGGCGCGATTCGGTCGCAAGCGATGGGCGCAATGCGGCAGTTTACGATCAAAGCCAGGCTTTTCGCGGTTGCGGCCCTCGTCGCGGCTCTGTTTTTTGGCGCGCCGGCCGTTGCAGATCAGTCCGATTGCCGGAATCTGGAAGCCAGCCTCGCCTCGGTGAGCAACGGCGGCGACCGCACCAAGCTGCGCCGCTACGAACGCGCCATCATCTCCCAGAAACAGCAGCTCGAACGCGCGCAAAACCGGCAAAAGAACACAGGCTGCTCAAGCTTCCTGTCCGGCATCAAGCCGCATTGCAACGACATCCGCGCCACTGTTTCCAGGATGGAGCGCAACCTTCTGGATCTCCAGCGGACGAAGAACGAGCTGGCCGGGGGCGATTCAGCACGCGAGAAGACGCGCATTCTGGCCGCGCTGCACGACAATGGCTGTCGCGGAACCACCGCCAGCGTGAACGACAAGGACAAGCCGACGGGACTGTTTGCCCGCCTGTTCGGTAATGACGAGAACCCGCGCACCGAACGGCGCAACCCGATCGAACCCGAAGCAGTTACCGGCAACCGCATCCGCATGTCCGTGCCTGGACGCACCGTCCCGCCCGGCAACTATCGCACGCTGTGTGTGCGCACCTGCGATGGCTATTTCTTCCCCATCGCCTATTTGTCCTCCCCCGCACTGTTCGATCGCGACACCAAGGCCTGCGAGGCCATGTGCCCCGGCACGGAGGTGGAACTCTATTTTCATCGCGTTCCCGGCGAAGAGACCGACGCCATGATCTCATCGGCTAGCGGTGAGCCATACACCGGCCTCTCCGCAGCGTTCAAATACCGGGAACCGGGCTACCAGCGGGCGAAAGCCTGTCAGTGCAATCCGCCGAAGGATTTCAGCATCATCGCCGGTGACTTGCCTGAGCAGACCGAAGAAGATGTTCGGAGCGTAGAGCAGGTGGCCGTGCTGCCCGAACCTGAATGGCGGCCCGACCCCGCCGAAGATCCCGAAACACGCGCCAACCGCGAAGGCGGCCTGACGGCATCAGCCATGGCCGAATTGCTGGCGCCCAAATTGGCTACGAAGGAAAAGAGTGAGCCAGTCGCGGTGCAAGCCGCGGAAGATGGCGAACGTCGCATCAGGGTCGTCGGGCCAACGTTCCTTCCCGACCCAGAAGGGGCAATAGATCTGCGAGCTCCGGGCCGGACGGAACTCCGGTAAGCACCAGCCTTAGTGGCGCGAACAGCGCCTTGCCCTTCCTGCCGGTCTTTTCCTTCACAGCGTCTGTCCACTGCTTCCAAGTATCGCGATCCCACGGTTCCGGCGGGAGCATATCCATGGCAGAACGCACGAATTCGCGGTCTTCGTCCGCAAGGTCGACCGCCCCCGGACCCTCGACAACGATCGCCCACCAGTCGCGGGCATCTGTCAGCTTCTCGATATTTCCCCGCACCGCCAGCCAGAAGGCTTCCGCCTTCTGGCCTTCGATTCCCAGCGCGGCCAGCCTGTCCCGGGCCGCCTCATACGGCATCTTGCGCAAGAGCGTCCGGTTGAGCACAATCAGCTCGGCCGGATCGAACTTGGCGGCACTCTTCGAGCTTCTGGATATGTCGAACCCGGCGGCAAGAGCCGCCATGTCGGTCACCGCGGTTACGGCGTCGGATGTGCCGATCAGCGTCGCCAGCGACGCCACCGCCATCGGCTCGATGCCCTCCTCGCGCAGGCTCTTGATCGACAGCGACCCGGTCCGTTTGGACAGCCCCTCGCCCGACGCCGCCGTCAGCAGATTGTGGTGGCCGAAAGCCGGCGGTTCGCTTCCCATGGCTCGAAACAGTGCGATCTGCACGCCGGTATTGGTAATGTGATCGTCGCCGCGGATGACGTGCGAGACGCCAAGATCGATGTCGTCGACAACCGATGTGAATGTATAGAGATAGCTGCCGTCCTCGCGCACCAGCACGGGATCGGACAATGACGCGAGATCGACGGTCTCGGTCCCGCGAATGACGTCGTCCCACTTGATGTCCGTGCGCTGCGGCGCCTGCGGGTCAGTGCCGAAATTGGGCAGCAGGAAACGCCAATGCGGCTTGCGCCCCTCGGCCTCTAGCGCGGCCTTGTCCGCTTCCGTAAGCTTCAGCGCCGCGCGATCATAGACCGGGGGCAGCCGCCGTTGCAGGCGAATGCGCCGCCGGCGCTCCAATTCATCCTGTGTCTCATAGCAGGGATAGAGCAACCCTGCCTTCTTCAGCCCTTCAGCGGCTGCGTCGTAAAGTTCCAGCCGGCCGGACTGGCGCACAATCGCGTCCGGTTCCAGCCCCAGCCACGCAAGATCGGATTCGATCTGGTCGGCGAAGCTGCGCTTGGAGCGCGCGATGTCGGTGTCGTCGAAACGCAGTATGAACCGCCCGCTCCGCTTTCTGGCGAACAGCCAGTTGAAGAGCGCGGTGCGCACATTGCCGATATGGATGTTGCCCGTGGGCGACGGCGCGAAGCGGACTGTGACGGTCATGGCTGCGGCGTAGCCGAAGCCTCCCGCGCTTGCAAGGCGCGCGCCGCAAGCGCCCGCGATACAAAGAACAGCAGCACCGAGGCGCAGAAGCAATATGCGCCCATGACGAATATCTGGAACGGATAGCTGACGCCGATGTCGATCAGGTACCCGGTGAGGCCGGGTCCGGCCGCTGTGGCAAAAACCATGACCGCCACAATCATGGCCCGGATCGCGCCGAGGTTCTTCAGGCCGTATATCTCGGGAAACAGCGCACCGAACAGGGTGTTCTGGAAACCGTAGGAGACGCCGAGCAGCCCCATGAACACCAGCGCACCCCACTGCGCATCGATCGACGCCAGCGCCAAACAGGCGAAGCCCAGCGGGATAAGGAATGTCGGCAGCATGGCGACGGCGCTGAAGCGATCGATCAGGTAGCCGGAGATCAACGAGAAGATGACAACCATGACGGCCATGAAGGTGAAGAAGGCAGCGAAAAGCTCAAGAGACCAGCCGCGCAGTTCGACCAGATAGACCTGATGAAAGAAGATTGTAGTGCCGATGAAACCGGGTGTGAAAATCCCGGCGAGTAGCAGATAGAAAATCGGGTCGTGAAGCACTTCGGCACGTGTCCAGTCGCGAACCGCTACCTCCGGCATGGCGGGATCTGACGAGCGCGGCGTGCGCTCAACCGCCACGAGCGACGAAATCACAGGCAAGGCGAGGACGAGCAGAGTGATCGCGCAAGCAATCCAGGCGCCGCGCCAGCCGAGAATGCCCGCGGCCACGACGAAAAGAAACGGAAACACAGCTTCGCCGGCGTTGACCCCTATCGCGGTGACGGCGGTAGCCCTGCCGCGTTGTGCTGCAAACCATCGGCCTACCGCCGCGAACGCGTTCTGGCTCATCATGCCCTGCCCGAACAGCCGCAACAGATAGATCGCGAGGAAAAGCAGGATCAGATGGCGCGCAAACGCCATCACCAGACAAGCCACGGCCAGCGTCGGCACTATGATGAGCGTAACCGTGCGCACCGATCGCCGGTCCACGATCTGTCCGATGCGTGGCATCGTCAGCGCGCTCGCCAGTGTGCCGAGCATGTACATGACGCCGAACTCGCCGTGGCTGAGGCCGTACTCGGAGCGAATGTTGCCCGACGAGAGCGCGATGAAAAAGGTCTGGCCGTAGGAAGAAAAGAAGGTCAGCAGGAAACCGCCAGCCAGCCAGCGCGCGTTTTCGCGGAGAAATTGCGTGAATCCTCTCACGCTGTCACCGGCCTGTCCAGTCGCATCTCGTTGCCGTCGGTCATCGGGCGAAAGCCGTAGCGCGAATAAAATCTGTGCGCGTCCAACGTGTTCAGCGTCCAGGTCATGACGGTGCTCAGGTCCCGATGCTCGAGCAGCGCCTCGACCAGCGCCTTGCCGATGCCATTGCCGCGATGTTCAGGCCAGACGATCACGTCCGAAATGCGCGCAAACAGCGTGCGGTCGCCGGACGCCCAGGCAAAGCCCACCTGCCGGCCTCCGATCAGGGCGATTACACACACGGAATTGGCGAACGCACTGCGGTCGAGCTCTTCCGTTCGCTGTCCGCCCCAGTAGGATTGGCGGATCAATTCCGACGTGCACGCGAAATCAATCCTCGCTGGATCGAAGCTGATCTCAACCTCCGGCACGCGGTCAACTCCGGTCCCGGAACCGGTTGGTGATCGGATAGCGGCGGTCGCGGCCGAAATTCTTTTTGGTGATCTTCACGCCCGGGGCGGCCTGGCGGCGCTTGTATTCGGCGATGTAGAGCAGATGTTCGATCTTGTGGACAATCTCGCGGTCATGGCCGCGCGCCACGATCTCGTCGACGCCCATTTCCTTCTCGACCAGGCATTCCAGAATGTCGTCCAGCACCGGATAGGGCGGCAGCGAGTCCTGGTCCGTCTGGTCGGGGCGCAATTCGGCCGAGGGCGCCTTGGCTATGATATTGGCCGGTATCACCTCGCCGGACGGTCCCAGCGCGCCGGGAGGCACTGTGCCGTTGCGCCAGCGCGACAGCGCATAGACCTGCATCTTGTAGAGGTCCTTGATCGGGTTGAAGCCGCCATTCATGTCGCCGTAAAGCGTGGCGTAGCCGACCGACATTTCGGACTTGTTGCCGGTGGTGACCACCATCGAACCGAACTTGTTGGATATGGCCATGAGGATGGTCCCGCGCGCGCGGCTCTGCAGGTTCTCCTCTGTGATGCCTTCTTTAGTTCCCTCGAAGAGCTGCGTCAGCGCATGGCTGAAGCCTTCGACCGGCTCGAATATCGGCACGATGTCGTAGCGGCAGCCAAGCGCGCGGGCGCAGTCCTCGGCGTCCTTCAGCGAGTCCTTCGACGTGTAGCGGTAGGGCATCATCACCGCCCTCACCCGCTCTTCGCCGAGCGCATCGACCGCAAGTGCGGCGCAAATCGCGGAATCGATGCCGCCGGACAGGCCAAGCACGACGTTCTTGAAACCGTTCTTGTTCACATAGTCGCGCAGGCCGAACATGCAGGCGCGGTAATCCGCCTCGTCAGCCTCGGGGATTTTCGACATCGGCCCGGCATCGCAGACCCACGCATCGTCTCTACGCTTCCAGGTCGTGACGACGACCGTTTCCTCGAACTGGCTCATCTGGAATGCCAGCGAATGATCGGCCTGAATCGCGAACGACGCGCCGTCGAACACCAGTTCGTCCTGACCGCCGAGCTGGTTGGCGTAGATGATCGGCAGCCCGCTTTCGATGACCTGTTTGATCACCACCTGCTGGCGCACGTCGACCTTGCCGCGATAATAAGGCGAGCCGTTGGGAACCAGCAGGATTTCAGCGCCACTCTCCGCCAACGTTTCGCAAACGCCGAGATCGCCCCAGATATCCTCGCAGATTGGCACGCCGAGGCGGATGCCGCGGAAATTGATCGGGCCCGGCATGTCCGGACCCGGCTGGAAAACGCGTTTCTCGTCGAACTCGCCATAATTCGGAAGATCGAGCTTCAGCCGCTCGCCGATCACCTTGCCGCCATCGGCTGCAACGATGGCGTTATGGACGCCGCTGGCGCGCTTCAGCGGCACACCCATGATGACGCCCGGTCCGCCATCGGCCGTGTCGGCCACAAACTCGTCCATCGCGCGCGCGCAGGCCGTCAGAAACGCCGGCTTGAGCACCAGATCCTCGGGCGGATAGCCGGCCAGGAACAGCTCGGTGTAGAGAACGAGATCGGCACCGTGGCGCGCCGCGTCGGCCCGCGCTTCGCGCGCCTTGGCGAGATTGCCGGCTATGTCGCCGACGGTCGGATTGAGCTGGGCAATGGCGATACGGAGGACGTCGGGAGCGGTCATGCCGGATCGTCTAGCGCGGGCGGCAAGGCGTGGCAATTGGGCCAGGCGCCCTACTCGCCATCCCCGACATAGTGCCGGATTTCTTCCGGCGTGCGGTTGGGGCCGATGGACATGGCCAGAATGCGCGAGAGATGGACATAGGGCAGCCCGGTTTCTGCCGCCCATTGATTGAGCCGTGCCTGTATCCTGGCCCGATCGCTTTTCGAACTGGCCTTCTCCGAAACTTCCAGCCCCGCATCCCTCAATGCCGCCAGCATGTCGCCCGACACGATGTAGCTGTCCCAGCCGATCCAGCGCAGGAAGTACTGCCCGGTATTGCCGCCGAGCCGGCTGCCATGCTTGCCGAGGAATTCGATCAGGCCGGCCTGGTCGTCGGCCGGCCATTTGGCGAGGAACGTCCCGAAGGAGCCATGCTCCTGCGAAATCCGGTCCACGAATGCCGCGTTGTCGCGCACCGATTTGATTTTCTGCGGGTTGCGCACAATGCGCGTGTCGGAGGCAAGATCGTGCCAGAAATCCTCAGGCTGAAAGAGCAGTCGCTTGGGCTCGAAGCCGAGAAACGCTTCCTCGAAACCCGGCCATTTCTGTTGGATCACCCTCCACACGAAACCGGCAGAAAAGACGCGCTCGGCCATCGTGGAAAGGATGCGGTCGTCGGGAACGTTGGAGAGTGCCTTGTTTTCCGGCTTCGGGCCCAGCAGCGAGGCCAGAACGTCCTCGCCGCCCTTGCGCTCCGCTGCTCGCTTCCGGATCGTGTCGAAGCTCTTCACCGCTGTCTCCCAACCTGATGCGCCGTGATCTAGGCCCAGAATTCAGTGCGCGACAAGCCTGGGGTCTCGTCCCTAGACGCCCAGCCCGTGGTCGCCGCGATCGAGGATCAGCGGAATGATCAGGTCTTCCTCGTCGTCGAGATGGCGTGAGAGCATCGTCACAAGCCGCTCATTGGCGCCAGCGTAGGCATCGGCGGCGAATCGCTGCTTGTCGGCATCCGCTTCCAGCATCTGAAGGAAAGCGTTCGCCGTTTCCGCGTTCTGCTCCAGCGCCTCGTGGATGAGGTGATGATCGGAATCGAGAATGTCGAATCCCCGTTTCAGCCGGGCCTCGGCCTGCGCGAATGCCGGGAAATAGACCTGGTCCTCGACATTGTGGTGTCCGTCAAGGTGGCCGAGGAAAAAGTTGAGCCGTGGGGCAAAGAACCCCGCGAATTGGCGCGGAGTAGACTTGCCTTCCCGGAACTCGGCAATGGCGCCCGTCAGTAGGCCGCCGAGTTCGCGAAACATGTCATGGCGCTGGATCCAGAACTGCGCCATGCCCCGGATGTTCGCATGATCGCGCCATTCCTCGCGCGGATAGCGTTCGCGCAGGAAACGCAGACCCCCGGGCAGGCCCTGGCGCTGCACGAGCAGAAGTTCGTCCGGAATTTCGGTCAAATCGATATCTCTTGCGCCGGAATTGCAGCTCAGGTGGCGAGGAACCGGTCCCACACCGCCAGCCCCCATATTGTGATGGCGCCAACAAATGTCAGCGCCACCGCAAGTGAGCCGCAGTCTTTCGCGTGCTGAATATCGGTATTGAACTCGCGCGAACAGGCGTCGCAGGCCGCTTCAATCGCCGTATTCAGCGCTTCGACGACCATCATCGCCAGAATGGCTGCGATAAGCAGGGTGAAGCCGCGCGGCGTGGACGACAGATACCAGGCAACCGGCAGCGCCAGGACCAGCAGCAGAACTTCCAGCCGGAATGCCGCCTCCTCTCGCATCAGGTAATGCCATGCCCGCCCCGAATTGCGCGTCGCGCTGATCAGTTTCCGCATCTCCGTCTCCCGTGCGGCCTCGATGCTCCTGTTTAGCCAAGTGCGGCCGCCGCCGGAATATCCGTGATGAACATAAGCCGGGAAATGCTCAATCGGATTGCGCGAACTGCGGCAGGCCGTCATCGATCGTATAGTAGTCTCCCTTGTCCGCCACGTAGATGTGGCGATCGGCCTTCAGGCCGCTCGGCAGATCGAGGCTGCCGGCAAGAATGGAGATATTGGCGCTTCCGTCGCCCTGCCAGAACAGAGCCGATCCGCACTTGGAGCAAAAGCCGCGGCGCGCCGATTCGGAGGCGCGATACCAGGTCAAATGTTCAGAACCGGTGGTCTGAAGTTCGTCGTTTCTGCAGCTCGTGGCGGCGTAATAGTGCCCACTTTGCCTGCGGCACTGGGAACAGTGGCAATAAACCACGGCGCGCGTCGGTCCGCCGATGCTGTAGCGCACTGCGCCGCAATGGCAGCCACCCATCTTGAATTCGTTCATCTCAGTCATCCGTCGCCGGCATCATCGCGCAGTGGTACTGAGACGACCATCGCGAAGAATTGGATGCAGCGATGAGAAGAATGCGACGCTCTGTTTCGTTTGGTCTCAGGCAGCCTTCGGCGCGTAAACCGAAACGGTGCCGCGACCGGCCGATTTGGCTGCATAACAGCCACGGTCGGCATTGGCGACAATCTCGTCAATTGCCTTGCTGTCAGGGGTAATCGACGCGATGCCGATGCTCGCGCCGACGCTGAACCGTTCGCCTTCCCAGGCGAATTCGATCTCAGAAATTGCAGCGACGACCTTCTCAGCCTCGCGCACGGCGGTCTCGACATCGCAGTGCTTGAGGATCAGCCCAAACTCGTCACCGCCGAGCCGGGCAACGAAATCGGCGCCACGAACGGAGTTCTCCAGCGTGCCGGCAATCTGCTTCAATAGCGCGTCGCCCGCGCCATGCCCGGCGCTGTCGTTGACAAACTTGAATCGGTCGAGATCAATAAACAGAAGCTGATGGTTCGCCACCTCATCGGTGCGCGCTTCGTCGAGCAATTCCCGCATGGTAGCGAGGAAGCTTGCGCGGTTGGCGAGACCTGTCAGCGAGTCGTGGCTGGCTGCATGTGCCAATTGGCGCTGCAGCGTGCGGGCGTCGGTCACATCCTGGAAGACGATCACAGACCCGTTCATCACCTCGCCCGTGGTGATGATCGGCGATACGACCTGCCGGATGGAAGACCGCGTTCCATCCGAACGTACGATGACCGCCCGGTTGTGCGTACGTGCCTTTCCGCCGGCAATTTCATGCGCAACCGATATTGCCTCGTTGGTTTCCTCGTCGCGCGGCCGGTAGACTTCAGCCAGCGGCCTGCCGATCGACTCATCCGCCGTCGTGCCGGTCATGGCCTCCGCCGCCGAGTTCATGAATGACACTTTCTCTGACGCATCGGTGCAGATGACGGCGTCGCCAATCGCATGCAGCGTGACGCGCAGCCGCTCCTTCTCCGCTCGCAAAGCGGCCGCCGTTTTGGCCAGGCGCTCCTGGGCCTCTTTCTGCGCGGTGATATCGGTATGGGTGCCGATCGCCCGCACGGTGCGTCCGTCCCCGTCTCGCTCGATGGCCTTGCCCCGATCCAGCACCCAGATCCAGCTGCCATCCTTGTGGCGCATCCGGAACTCGGCCTCGAAGTACTGGGTCTGGCTGTCCAGATAGGCTGTCTCCAACTCATGTGCGCGCGGCAGGTCGTCAGGGTGAATCATCTTCAGCCACAGATCCTGTTCATCCCCGAGCTCGTCGTCGGCATATCCGAGGACTTCCTTCCACACCGGCGAGTAATAGGTTCTACCCTTGCGAAGATCCATGTCCCACACGCCCTGCCGGGCGCTCGTAAGCGCGAAGCTCCAGCGGTTCTCGGCTTCGACAACCGCCTGCTGCGCGGCGAGGCGCTCGTCGATGTTCTCGATCTGCGAAACCATGCAACGCGGTTTTCCGGTCTCTTCGTCCCAGATCACCGACCCGGACGTCTGCGTCCAGACGGGTGTGCCATCCTTGCGCACATACCGTTTTTCAAAGTGGTATGTGGACTGCCGCCCGGCGATTACCTCCTTCGTGACCTTGAAACCAAGATGTCTGTCCTCGGGATAGGTCAGGTCGAAGAAGGCCTTGCCCTCGAGTTCCTCGACCGAATAGCCAAGCATCTCCGCCAGCCTCCGGTTCGCCTTGGTGATGCGGCCGCCAAGCTCGACGATTGCCATGCCCATCGCCGAATCTTCCATGGCCCTGCGGAATAATTCCTCGCTCTCTTCCAGCAGCTTCTGGTCGGCGCTTATGCGCCACATGAGAACCGAAACGAACGCGGGGAAAATCAGCGCAAACGACAGCGATATCTGAAACCTGTCGACAAAGACGGCGGCCCCCTCCTCCATGCCCGGGATCAGGCCGGCGAGAGCCATGATGATCGCCATGACGCCGGAGGCGCTGGCAACCAGCGAAACTTCGAAGCGATCGAGAAAGACAGTGGTGGCAAGCAGATAGAGCCCGATGGCGAAGAAGGGGAAGATGTACGAACCCAGCGCAAGGCTGGCCACGATGATCGCTCCCGCAACCGAGGCCGCGAAAATCATCACCCTGCGGCGTGAATAGTTCTCAATCGCATCGCGCGAGGGCGCAAACATCATCGGCGGGATGATCAGCGCCGCACCAAGAAGGCTTGCGGAGAACCATCGAAATATCGTGCCGAGCAGTGGCGTTTCAGCCGGCGCGGCCAGGATCGGCGCGGCAACCACTGCGGTCAGAAGGGGTGCGGCTACCGCGGCCAGGAGGAAGTAGACGATGGAATTTGCCACCGATTTCGGTTGGTTTGCCTCCGCACCCAGCCACCGCCGAATGAGCATCACCGCCGCACCGACTTCAACAAGGTTCAACAGGCTAAGGGCAGCGGTCGCGGCCAACGGCAGCCCCGCGACAAGGTTCACGCCGATGGCAGCCGCCGCGACGGCACATAACGCTGGAACCACCGCAACCGATCTCGTCAGGATCCAGGCGATTGCAAACGCATTCGGCAGCCAGATAGAGGCTACCCCCCCGTCATAGCTGGAAATCGCGACCGATATGCTTCCCAGCGCAAAGTAGGCGATCACCAGCAGCACGATCGCGCCCTGCTGATTCGATCTTGTGTTACGCGAAGCGTCCAATGTGCATCCGTCCCCCAGCATTCCAGTGCGACGCATTTGAAGCGGATGATATTAAAAACCGCCTTCTACAAGCGCGGGGCCACTGGGCGAATGCTGGAATCCCGAAATTAGGGCAAACAAACGGTAAAGACCGGACATTCGCACAGCGGGCATGACTGCGCGGCCGGAATGCCGAAATTTGTCGCCGTTTCGGTCGCCTGTCAGGCGTTGACGGCCTTCTTCGCGGCCTTTGGCAACTGCTTCTTCAACAGATCCGAGATCAGGAAGGCCAATTCAAGCGCCTGCTCGGAATTGAGCCGTGGATCGCAATGAGTGTGGTAGCGGTCCTGCAGTTCCTCGTCGCGAATGGCGCGCGCACCACCTGTGCACTCGGTCACGTTCTTGCCGGTCATCTCGACATGGATGCCGCCCGGATGCGTGCCCTCGGCCCGGTGCACCTCGAAGAAGCTCTGAACTTCCTTGAGAATGCGGTCGAATGGCCGCGTCTTGTAGCCGGCCGCGGTGATCGTGTTGCCATGCATGGGATCGCATGACCACACAACCTTGCGGCCTTCCTCCTCCACGGCGCGCACCAGCTTTGGCAGATGATCCCCGACCTTGTCGGCGCCGAAGCGCGCGATCAACGTCAGGCGGCCGGGCTCGTTATCGGGATTGAGCAGGTCGATCAATTCGATGAGCCCGTCCGGCGTCAGCGACGGACCGCATTTCAGGCCGAGCGGGTTCTTGATGCCGCGGCAATATTCGATGTGGGCATGATCGGGCTGGCGTGTGCGGTCGCCGATCCAGATCATGTGGCCGGACGTGGCGTACCAGTCGCCGGAGGTGGAATCGACACGCGTCAGCGCCTCCTCGTAGCCGAGCAGCAACGCTTCATGGCTGGTATAGAAATCCGTCTCGCGCAGCGCGAAATTGGTTTCCGACGTGATGCCGACCGCGCTCATGAAGTCGATGGTCTCCGAGATGCGGTTGGCCAGCGCCTCGTAGCGTTCCGACTGCGGGCTGTCGGCGACAAAGCCCAGCATCCATTGATGCACGTTCTCGAGCGACGCGAATCCGCCCTGCGCGAAAGCCCGCAGCAGGTTCAGCGTCGCCGCCGACTGGCGGTAGGCCATTTCCTGCCGCGCCGGATCGGGAACCCGCGACTTCTCGTCGAATTCGATGCCGTTGATGATGTCGCCACGGTAGCTGGGCAGCGTGACGCCATCCTTGGTCTCATTGTCCGACGAGCGCGGCTTGGCGAACTGGCCGGCGATACGGCCGACCTTCACGACCGGCTGCGAGCCGGCGAAGGTGAGGACGACGGCCATCTGCAGGAACACGCGGAAGAAGTCGCGGATATTGTCCGCGCCGTGCTCGGCAAAGCTTTCGGCGCAATCACCGCCCTGGAGAAGAAAAGCGTCACCGGCAGAGACTGTTGCAAGCTGCCGTTTCAGCTTGCGCGCCTCGCCTGCAAACACCAGCGGCGGATAGGTCGCCAGATGTCGTTCCGTTTCGGCAAGCGCATCGGCGTCCGGATAGGCCGGAACCTGCTGGATCAGTTTGCCGCGCCAGGAATTCGGAGACCACGTCTTCATATCAACACCGGTACTGACTGGTCCGCGCGTCGCTTGCGCGGATTTCGGGCCGCTCTATGGGCGGGGATGCGGCTCTATACAGGAACGCTATCACCTGTTCCAGACGCTTTCGCCCTAAAACGCCCCGGCTAGTCCTCAACAAAACACGCGCCAATTTCGTCCAGAAGGCGGTCGAATAATCCAGCCTCCTCCGCACTCAGCGGGACGTGACGGGGATATCTGGGCCGCGCGCGGTCGCGCAGGACGGGGATATGAAAATCATTCGTTTCGGCCGCAAAACGGCGCAATCCCGCTTCTCCGTGCTCAGTCAGGAAACCCTGCATGACCGCATCGAGATAGGATTGCAGAATGTTCGGCGGCTCGCGATGCGGCGGGAGCTCCGCCTGCGCGACATAGACATAGGCAGTGAAATCGTCCGCCAACTCGACATTGGTTTCCAGAGCATCGCGGGTCAGAGTGACCCGCCGATAGCGGGCCTCACGCTGGTCGACGGCGGCAAGGTTGTCGAGTTTGTCGAAGACCAGCAATCCATCGCAGCCTGCGGCCGGGTCCGCCTCGACGGTGAGGAGCGCGGCAGGAAATCCCGGCATGTCCGGCCTTGGTCGCCAGCGCCGCCGCCATCCCTTGAGCCGCGCTGGGACAGCCGAAACGATCTCCGTGCGCAGCGTGGCGCGATTGACCAGAGAACCGTAGCCGAAATAGGCGACGAGCCCGTCCCGCATCGGTTCCACCGCCTGCTCTGTCATTGCTACCATGGCCTCGATACTAGCGTCGCCGACCGGCGCCGAAAACAGCACGTGCTGCAATTCTCGCATTCCATAATTGTTCAATTCAGAACAAATTTCTTGACTTTGACGTTTACGTCAATGGTAAGGATTCCACCCGACACGGAATGTGTGGAGCGATGCCATGCTGGACAAAGCGCGAGGAAACCCCGGCGCCGAGGGCCGGAACCGGGATGCCGCAGGCAATGACCGGTCGGTCCGTTTCCGCGAAATCACGATCCCGACGCCCGATGGCTTTCCCCTGGCGGGCACGCTCTTCGAAGGAGACGGCGGCGCGCCGCTGGTGCTCATCTCCGGCGCGACCGCGGCGCCGCGCCAGCTCTACGCGGCCTTTGCCATTGCAGCAGTCGAAGCTGGCGCGCGTGCGGCCCTCATCTATGATTATCGCGGCGTGGGCGGCTCGAAGCGGCCGGACGGCTGGCGGCGGCGGATCGACTACAAGGACTGGGCGCTGGTCGACATGCCGGCGGCCATGGCGGCGCTGGATGGCGTTGCGCCCGGCCACGCAATGGTCGGCGTTGGCCAGTCATTCGGCGGACAGGCGCTCGGCCTGTGCGGCGCCGCCGGCCGTTTCGAGCGCTACGGCATGGTGGCGACCATGACCGGCTATCACCGCTTGCTCGACGACCGCACCGCATGGGCGCGCATGAATCTCGTTGGCGTTCCCGTCTCGCTTCTGTCTCGGGATATCCCGCGGTGGCTTGGCGTCGGCGAGCCGATGCCGTCTTCCTGCTTCCGGGATTGGGCGCGCTGGTGCCGCCACCCCGACTATTTCTTCGGAGATCCGGGCTTGCCGGAGACCGCCCGCTTCGCCACGGTCACGACGCCGATTCTGGCCGTCGGGCTGACCGACGATCCCTGGGGCAACCCGCGTGCGGTGGGCGCTTTCATGAAGCATTACGAGAATGCGCCGGTGGAGGTGCGCTGGCTGTCAACTGAAGACGCTGACGGAAAGCCCATCGGCCATCTCGGCTACTTTCGATCGCGCTTTGCCAAAACGCTGTGGCCGCAATTCATCGCCTGGCTGTTGAAAGGCGAACCGATGACGATGGGCGCTGCCGGCTGACCGCCGTCAGGCGGCTTCGCGCTCGCCTTTCCTGATTCGATAAGTCGGCTGGTACATGGTGACCAGCTCCTCGGCCGCCGTCGGATGGACTGCCATGACACGGTCGAAATCGTCCTTGCCGAGCCTGGCCTTGATCGGGATCGCGAGCAATTGCGCCATCTCGCCCGCATCGGGGCCCAGAATGTGCGCGCCAAGAACGCGACGGGTCGCGCCATCGACGACCAGTTTCATGACCATCCCCTCCTGTCGGCCGGACAGCGTATGCCGCATCGGCCGGAACCGGGCGAGATAGACTTCCAGATCGTCGAACTGGCCCGATGCCTGGTCCTCGGAGAGGCCGACGGTGCCGATCTCGGGTTGCGAGAAGACGGCCGTCGCAATCGTGTCGTGATCGGGGCTGGTCGGATTGCCGCGAAACACCGTATCGACGAAACACATCGCCTCATGGATCGCGACAGGCGTGAGCTGCACCCGGTTGGTCACGTCGCCGATGGCGTAGATATTGGGAACATTGGTCCTGGAATAGTCGTCTACGACGATCTCGCCGGTCTTTCCGGTCTCCACGCCGGCCGCTTCGAGGCCGAGGTTTTCGGTGTTTGGCTGTCGTCCGAGCGCCAGCATCACCTGGTCCACGCCCAGTGCGTCGCCGCTATTCAAATGCGCGGCGAGTCCCCCGCCAGGCAGCTTGTCCACGCCAAGAATAACGGTCTGGCACAGGATGCGGATACCCTTGTTCTCCATTTCCTCGTGAAGCGAATGGCGCAGATCGCTGTCGAACCGGTTGAGGATTTCCTTGCCGCGATAGATCAGGGTCGTATCCACGCCGAGGCCGTGGAAGATGTTGGCGAACTCGACGGCGATATATCCGCCGCCCTCGATCGCTATGCTGCGCGGCAGGTTTGAGAGGTGGAAGGCTTCATTGGAATTGATGCAAAGTTCGTGGCCCGGCAGCGCCTCATGCGGATTGGGTCGCCCGCCTGTCGCGATCAGGATCGTTTCGGCGCTGACCACGCGATCTTCCGCAACGATCCTGACACGGTGGTCGTCGACCAGTTCCGCCCGGCTGTCGATCATTTCGGCTTTGGCATTCGCGAGCCCTGAGCGATAGGCCGCCTCCAGCCTGGCGATTTCCCTGTCCTTGTTGGCGATCAGCGTCGGCCAATCGAAACGGGCATTGTCCACGCTCCAGCCGTAGCCGGCGGAATCCTCGAAATGTTCCGAGAACTGTGACGCATAGACGAACAGTTTCTTGGGTACGCATCCACGGATGACGCAAGTGCCGCCAAACCGGTATTCCTCCGCAACCGCGACCTTCTTGCCCAGCGAGGCGGCGACACGCCCTGCCCGCACGCCTCCCGATCCGCCCCCGATGACGAAAAGATCATAGTCGTAACTGGCCATGGTGATGGGCCTCCGGGACTGAGCTGGTATCGGCTTGACGGATGGCCCGATCTAGGCGCGTGGGACACAAAAGAAAAGCCCGGCGGAACCGCCGGGCTTTGGCTTTCGAAAAATTGATCTCGCCTACTGGTTTACTTGCTCGGTCGTCTCTTCCTCGTCGGGTGCCGATTTCTCGGCGTTGGCGTCGATGACCTCCTGCAGCTTTGTCGTGACCGACTGGGCCAGATCGCGCGCGACGCCGCGCTGCCAGATAGTAGCGGCCTCATGAACCTGCCGCGCAACCAGGCCGCCATCCTCAAGCAGCTTCTTGCCGGTATCGGACCGGTAGAATTCGGTCATCTCATTGAGTTGCTGCTCCGTGAATATCTTGGCGTAGATGGTTGCGGCCTCGCGTTCCAGGTCGCCGCGGCGTGGCGCGACCGCCAGCGTCTCCTCATCGACCAGCCGGGTAATGATCTGACCGAGGTCCGGACTCTTCTGAATGAGGTCCTGCTTCAGCACCTGGGCAGTTTGCGGCAGGATGTCGTCATACTGCATGGTCGCCGTCAAAGCGACGATCGCCCCGCGCGCAGCCTTGAGGTGGCTCTCGGCAATATCCTGTGCCGATGCAGTCGACATCATCGCCAAAGCAGCGAGAGCGGTAATCCAGATACGGGCGCGAATGGCCAGGTACATTGTAGCTAAAACTCCCTATTAGCGGATGGCCGTGATTGTCTCGATTCCGCTTTCAGCGGCGACGATCGCCAAATCCGCCAACCCCAGAAAAAGACCATGCTCGACCACGCCGGGAATGGCATGGAGAGCGTCGGAAAGCGCTCTTGCATCCCGAATGCGGCCAAATGATGCGTCGATGATCAAGTGGCCGCCGTCTGTAACAAATGGCTCGTCCCCCGTCATCCGTAAACGCCGTTCACAGTTAAGACCGAGGCCGTCGCACGCCTTGGCGATCGCCAGATCCGTGGCTTTCAAACCGAATCGATTGACCTCGATCGGAAGCGGAAACGCGCCAAGCTGGGCAACGACCTTGCTCTTGTCGGCGATCACGATCATGCGCCGCGATGCAGCGGCCACGATCTTTTCGCGCAGCAGCGCGCCGCCACCGCCCTTGATCAGCGTCAGTTCCGCATCGATCTCGTCGGCCCCGTCGATCACCAGATCGAGTTCGGGAATCTCGTCGAGCGTCGCCAGTTTCACGCCGAGTTCACCGCACAGCGCGGCGGTGCGTTCGGATGTCGG
Organism: Rhizobiaceae bacterium; assembly: GCA_040880025.1. Taxonomy (GTDB): domain Bacteria; phylum Pseudomonadota; class Alphaproteobacteria; order Rhizobiales; family Rhizobiaceae; genus RCIO01. The sequence continues at coordinate 230,931 of JBBDJD010000015.1, read as the reverse complement.
CACGCCGACGACATCCAGCCCTCCCGCGACACGGTCACCGAGAAGGCGCACGAATTCCTCGGCCGTCGAACCCGAGCCGATGCCGAGTTTCATGCCGTCCTCGACATGGGCCAGTGCCGCGCGCGCGGCTTCGATCTTGAGCGTACGTGCATTCATGGATTGTGTTTCGAAATGAGAATCGCGCCGCGCTCGTAGCATTTTTGCCCCGCGCCGCCAAAACATTCCCGACATCGATGGCAACTTGCCCCCATCCCGCGCACGCGCTATCGGCTTGGCGCCTGATTGAGGGAGCAGATATGGCCGCGCCGATTATCGTATTCGACCTGGACGGAACGCTGGTCGACACGGCTCCCGATCTGCTCGACAGTCTCAATCACAGCCTTGGCTGGGCTGGAATGGAACCGGCCGCAAGCACCGATTTGCGTCGCTTCGTCGGCATGGGCGCCAAGGTGATGATCGAGCGGGCTTTCGCCGCGAAGCAGAGACCCCTCGACAACGCCCGTCTGGCCGAACTGTTCAACGTCTTCGTAGAGCACTACTCCGACAATATGCCCGGCAAGTCCCGGCCCTATCCCGGCGTCGGCGCCGCGCTCGAACGCTTTTCGGCGGCAGGTTACCAATTCGCCGTTTGCACCAACAAATATGAGGGCATGTCGCAGCGTCTTCTGTCCGAACTCGGACTCAAGTCCTGGTTCGGCGCGATTTGCGGCCAGGACAGCTTTCCCTACCGCAAACCCGATCCGCGGCATCTGACCTCCACGATCGAAGCGGCTGGCGGCGAGCCGGCCAACGCCATCATGGTCGGCGATTCTGAAACCGACATCAAAACGGCAAAAGCCGCTGGCATTCCGGTGGTCGCAGTCGATTTCGGCTACACCGACCGCCACGTCCGCGAATTCGACCCCTCGCGCATCATTTCGCACTTCGACGAACTGACGCTGGAGCTTGCGGAAGGGCTGTTGAAAGCGGCGGCGCGCTAAGCATCGCCCGCCCTTCTTGACTTGCCGGATAGCCGCCCCTTATATCCCGCGACCGTTCGCTGGATCGACGGATACCGGGCGCGTAGCTCAGCGGGAGAGCACACCCTTCACACGGGTGGGGTCACAGGTTCAATCCCTGTCGCGCCCACCATCCGGTTTTCCCAGTTTGCATTGAAAAACCCGCCGCCCTGACGGCGACGGGTCGTTCATCAGATTGAGGCTGAGATCACATAGCCTCGATCGCTGCACAGATACCAGCGCTGCCCGATGTGCCTGCACCCGAAGCCGAAGCCTCGCCGCAGATTGTCAGAAGCGAGGCCTGCTGCTCTTCGGTCAGCGCATTGAACGCTGCCTGGATTTCCGCTTCCGAGCGAATTTCGGTGCGGCTCTCGTCGGTGAAGAATGCATTGGCATCGTCACCAAAGCCATCGAGTACCGCATTGATCTCGGCATCGGCGCCAACAGCAGCTGTCGCCTCGGTGTCGAGCCCGTCGGTGTCGGCCTCAACGTCAGCATCTGCCGTCGCCGAAGCGTCGGCGTCCGCATCCACTTCGTCGTCGACATTGGCGGCGGCGCCAAGTTTCAGAGTTCCGTCCGCGTTCACGTCGCCGCTATCGGCCGAACCGCTGGCGGACCCGCTTGCGCTCGTGTCGCCGACATCAACGCTTGCGCCCCCGTCGACGCTGACTTGTGCGATCGCGGTGCCGGAAAGCAGAGCGAGTGAAAGTGCGGAAGCTGCGAGAAGTTTGTACATGTGAAGACTCCGTGGTTTCGTGTCCATCGTCCCTCCCCCACAAAACCGAGAGCGTCGCCGAATGTTCCCGTGGGCGGCAAATATTCCTGCCTGCAAGTCCCAAAAATGAAAAGCCCGGCGCAGGGCCGGGCCTTTGTGCGTTTTCGCTGGTGACCGTCAGGCGCTTGGCGCCCGAGCCTCGTCGATCTTGTCCATCGCCTTCAGCATGTATGAATCGCGGTTGTAGACATCAGGAACATAGTTGATGTGCCCGGCCTCGTTGGGCCATGCGGTGAAATAGGCAACGTAGACGCGAACCTTCTTGGCCAGGTCTTCCTGCCCATGTCCACCCGACAGCCGCTCGACCACCTTCTCGCGGTTCCAGCCAAGCACCGCGGCAGCCATGGCGCGCGGGTCCTCCAGGCGCACGCAGCCACTCGAATAGGCGCGGCTTTCACGGTCGAACAAATACCTCTCCGGAGTGTCGTGCATATAGATCGCGTGCCGGTTGGGGAACATGATCTTCATCTCACCCAGCGCGTTCTTCGGCCCGGGGGGCTGACGCACGTCGAAAGGCGGCCTGGCGCCATATGCGGCCCAGTCGATGGCTGACGACGATATCCGGCGGCCGGAACCGTCGGTAACCTCATAGCCTATCCGGTCGAGATAGCCCGGATCGCTGACCAGCTTAGGCAGATACTTGTTGACAAGGATCGACCGCGGGATGCCCCAATAGGGATGGAATTCCACATATTCGATCTGATCCTGGAAAAAGAAGGTCTGTTTTGAAGGCATGCCGACAACGGCCTTCATCGACAGCTTCTCCTCGCCATCGTCAAAATAGCGGGCGCGGAATTCGGCAACATTGATGAAGACGTGCCGCTCGCCGAGTTCCGATGGCAGCCACCGTAGCTGCTCCATCGCAACACGCACCTTGTCGATCCGGTCGGCTTTTGAGTCGCCCGCTATTGCGCCCACCGTCCGTGGGCCGATGATGCCGTCGGGCTTCACCCCGGCTTTCTCCTGCGCCGCCTTGATCAGCGGGACGAGATCCTGCGAGTAGACCTCCGAATCGGCGCTGCCCGCGAGCAGATCGCCGAACTCGGCACGGAATGCGTCGTCCGCATTGCGGTCAATGACCTTCAGGAGGTTGGTGAACTCCGGTGAGGTGCCGCCGGGCCGCAGCAAGAGATCCGGCGAAACGACAATGGCATTTTCTTCACCGGCGCGCAGTTCAACGAGCTCAGCCTTCAGCGCAGCATATGCATCGTTCCTCGGGTGCCACGATTCCATATAGGTACGGACGGCGAATGCATCTCCCAGCACGTCCAGGACATGACCGTAGTCGACCGTTTTCAGTTCGAAATCGTGATAGCCTGAAATCCGGTTCGGATCGACGCGGCCGCCATTTGCGTCGCGAACATAGCGCAGCACGCGCGCGGACAGGCTCATCTCGAACTGCGCGAGGCGCAGCGTTTCGTCGATCTCCTCGCCTTCCGCCGCCGGCCGGTCGACAGCAGGCACGGTGTACTCTTCGGCCACCAGGCCATGCGTTCTTGCCGCCGCAAGCACTGCAAGCGCTTCCTCGGCGCGATGATTCGGCTTGCCGTCGCGGACCCAGATGAATTGCTGACGGGCACTGTAATAGGCAACCAGCGCGTCGGCGATATCGGCTTCCGCGAAGAGGTCGAATTCGCGCAAGTGACCGATCGCGACTGTGAACGCGCCGCCTTCGCCGACATGCGTATCGGGCATCGGAATCGCGGTGGCGCCGCCCGGCTCTACGACAGAAGCCACCATGATCTCGCCGGACATGGCTTCGTCGCTTTCAGTCCCGCTATCCCCGATCGCGCTGATAAGCGAGGCGAAATCGACGCGAACCAGCGAATCGACCTTGTAGTTGTAATATTGTGGCGAGGCGACTTTCGGGATGACGACCGGCTTGGTCTCCTCCACCTGCTCTACCTGGCGGATCCGCTTGCCGCCAAACAGTTTCTCGAAGAGCGTCTCGGCCGAAGCCTGCTCCGTCCCGAGCAGCGCAAGGCCGGAAATCACAGCTGTTGCCGCAAAGGCTCCGCGTTTATTGAAAAGTCTCATCGTCACCCAATCCGGCCGCCGCTCGGCCCATCGTCTACTGCCCGAATGCGATTCAAGAATAAGAATATCATAGATGCCGATTGCCGCAGCGTTAAGATCGAATGCACGCGGGACGACCCATTCGGCATATTTTCGCGGGAACGTGATGCAAAAGCGCCGCGGTGCTACGCGGTGGCCCCGGAAGCGCGTGCGGGACGGCGGTTGAACCAGGCCGCGAGCGCAAAGCCCGACAGGATGTGCCACACGCCCCACCAGGCCGCGACGATGGCCATCCCGCCAAGCCCGCCGAAGAAATTGAAGATCAGAATGAGGCCGAGACCGGAGTTCTGGATGCCGGTCTCGATCGACACGGCTCGCCGGTCATATTCGTCGAGACCGCCGAGCCAAGCAATGCCGTAGCCGCCGCCAAGCGCCACAGCATTGTGCAGCAGCACCAGCCCGGCCACCAGGCCCACATATTCGAGGAAATACTGCCAGTTCGCCGCCAGCGCGCCGATGACGAAGGCGGCGAAGATGATCATGGAGACGATTCGCATCGGCCCGCGCATGCGCGCCGCAACCGCCGGGAATCGCGAATTGATGATCATGCCGAGCACGAGCGGGAAAACGAGCAGCACGGCGACGGTCCACGCCATCTGGAACGGCGATACGCTGGTCTCCGTCAACAGAGGCAGCGCTGGCGCGTAAAGACTGCCCCAGAATGCCAGATTGAACGGTGTCATGATCGTCGCGCAGACCGTTGCGACCGCCGTCAGGCTGACCGAAAGCGCCGTGTTGCCGCCGGCGCGATGGGTGATGAAATTGGAGATATTGCCGCCGGGGCAGGCCGCGACCAGCATCATGCCGAGCGCTATCGAGGCCGACGGCCTGAGCAAAAACACAAGCAGGAAGGTCGCCGCCGGCAGGAAGATGAACTGCGAGAAGAAACCCAGCAGCAGCGCGCGCGGCGCGTCAAGCAGTCGCCGGAAATCGCCGAGAGTGAGGTCGAGCGCGACGCCCAACATCACGATTGCCAGTATGCCATTGAGAACAGCGAGGCTGGTCGGGCTGAAATTCAGCATGACCTGATCGACTTCAGCCATCCGGCATCCTCCCCAGCCACTGCTCGTGCGCTATCGCATCCCCACGCGGTTGGTTCTAGCAGCCGCGTCCGGATCGTCAAACTTCGCCGGCTGCGCCGCAAGAACCCTTGCGGGCTGTAGACATTCGCGAGGCCGGGATTAAAACGGCGCGAGACAGCCACACGCCATCAATATGGAACCGACGATGTCCAACCCCTCCGCACTGGAAATGTTCCCGCTTGGCGCCGACGAGACACCCTATCGCAAGCTCACGAGTGACTTCGTTTCGGTGGACACCTTTCGTGGCGAGGACATTCTGACTGTCGAACGGGAAGGGATGCGGCTCTTGTCCGAAACGGCTTTCGCCGACATCAACCATCTGTTGCGGCCCGGTCATCTCAAGCAGCTCGCCTCAATCCTCAGCGACCCGGAGGCCACCGACAACGATCGCTTCGTCGCCTACGACCTCCTGAAAAATGCCAACATTGCGGCTGGCGGCGTGCTGCCCATGTGCCAGGACACCGGCACCGCGATCGTGATGGGCAAGAAAGGCCGCCGCGTCTGGACCGATGGCGGCGATGCCGAGGCATTGGGGCGCGGCGTACTCGACGCCTACGAGCGCAAGAACCTGCGGTATTCGCAGTTGGCCCCGCTTTCCATGTTCGAGGAGAAAAACACCAAAAACAATCTGCCGGCGCAGATCGATATCTACGAGGAAGGCGAGGACGCCTACAAGTTCCTGTTCGTCGCCAAGGGCGGTGGCTCGGCCAACAAGACTTTTCTTTATCAGGGCACGCCATCGCTGCTGACGCATGACAGGATGATCGAGTTTCTGAAGGAGAAAATCCTCACGCTCGGCACGGCCGCCTGCCCGCCCTATCACCTCGCCATCGTCATTGGCGGCACGTCGGCGGAAATGAATCTCAAGACGGTCAAGCTCGCCTCGACGCGCTATCTCGACACGCTGCCGACATCGGGAAGCGAGGCCGGCCACGCCTTCCGCGATCTCGACATGGAAGCGGAAGTCCACAAACTGACCCAGCAGATGGGCGTCGGCGCCCAGTTCGGCGGCAAGTATTTCTGCCACGACGTGCGCGTCATCCGCCTGCCCCGCCACGGCGCGTCATTGCCGATCGGGCTCGGCGTCTCGTGCTCCGCCGACCGCCAGGCGATGGGCAAGATCACGCGAGACGGTATTTTCGTGGAGCAACTCGAGGCCAATCCGGCCAGGTACATGCCCGACATCGACGAAGAGAACCTGACCTCGCATGTCGTGAAGATCGACCTTAACAAGCCGATGAATCAGATTCTGAGCGAGTTGTCGCAACACCCCGTGAAGACTCGGCTTTCGCTGTCCGGACCCATTATCGTGGCGCGCGACCTCGCCCACGCCAAAATCCGCGAGCGGCTCGAAAACGGCGAGCCGATGCCCGATTATTTCAAGAACCACCCGATCTACTATGCCGGCCCTGCCAAGACGCCGGTGGGGTATGCCTCCGGTTCCTTCGGACCGACGACCGCGGGACGCATGGATTCCTTTGTCGACCAATTTCAATCGTTTGGCGGCTCTATGGTCATGCTCGCCAAAGGCAACCGCTCACGGCAGGTCCGCGAAGCCTGCGGACGCCACGGCGGCTTCTATCTCGGATCCATCGGTGGCCCCGCCGCGCGCCTTGCGCAGGACTGCATCAAAAAGGTGGAGGTGGTCGAATATCCCGAACTCGGCATGGAGGCGATCTGGCGCATCGACGTCGAGGACTTCCCCGCCTTCATTGTCATCGACGACAAGGGCAACGACTTCTTCAAGGAACTGAATCTCGGCTGAGGATGCGCTAGGGTCAGGACCTATCAATTTGACTGGAATGGCGATGAAGAAAGGCTACAAGGCGCTGGTGGACGAAGCCGATGCGGAGATCGTAACGATCTCGCCGCAGGAGGCCGCCGCAAGGCTTGACGACGAAAACACCGTCCTGATCGACATTCGCGACATTCGCGAACTGCAGCGCGAGGGCAAGGTGCCCGGCGCGCAGCACTGTCCGCGCGGCATGCTGGAATTCTGGATCGACCCGGAGAGCCCCTACCACAAGGAGGTATTCTCCTCCGGCAAGAGCTTCGTGTTCTACTGCGCTGCCGGCTGGCGCTCCGCCCTTGCAACCAAGACCGCACAAGACATGGGCCTGGGACCGGTAGCCCATATCGGGGGCGGGTTCGGCGCCTGGCGCGAAGCCGGATTGCCGGTCGAACCGTTGCCGGAAAAGAAGCGCGGCTGACCAGCTGCCGCGCTTCGAATTCGAAGCTCAGGCCGCCGCCGCAACATCCGGATCGGTCAGGAAATCGATGATCCGCTTTGTCACGTCGCAATCGGCCAGAATGCGTCGATGGCCGAGACCTGGCGCCCAGTGGAGCCGCACATGGGGGCCAGCCTTCGCCATCGATTCCGCCTCGCTCGCCGGCACTTCCTTGTCGTCGGGCGCGTGGATAACCAAGGCCGGCAGCGGGTGTTCGGCAAGCTGGCGCGCGACGACGAATTCTTCCAGCGGCTTTCCGGTGATCTTCAGCACGCGGGCAGCCAGCGCCGTCTGCGCGCGTGTGCCAAGGTTGAGGAAGCGGCCGAACTCCTGGAACACCGCCGGCATCGAGCTTGGCGCAGCCACCGTCACCAGCCGTCCCGCGGCAATGGGCGCAATTCCCTCGATTGATCCGACAAGAGCATTGGCCGCCACTGCGCCGCCGAACGAATGGCCGACAATTGCAGAGAACGGCCCGAACCATTGGTCCGCCGCATGAACGGAAGCCACCGCATTGGCCATGTTAAGCCGCCGGCCCGACGATTCGCCATGGCCTGGAAGATCGAGTGCAATGACGCGAAAACCATTCTTGGCCAGCCCCTCGATGTAGCCCGACATATGCGCGGCGCGCGACCGCCAGCCATGCAGAACAAGCACGGTAGGCGCACCCTTTCGCCCATGCTCGGGCGCGAAATCATAGGCGACGATCCAGCCGCCATCTTCGAGCTTCAGCCGGTGCTGGCGCCCTTCCCGCATGACCGGCTCCGCTTTTTCCAGAGCGGCCCGCTCCTTGGCCGACATGCGCCCCGGGCGGGGAACCAGACTGAACAGTTCGAATGCCGCCCGGCCGGTGACGGCCGGAGACACGTGTTCCGCAACGGCAAACAGCCCGCGGATGACCATGAAGCCGAATGATGCCATAGTGGGATTCCTTGAAATAGTTCAAACATGAACATATTAGTTCAACCATGAACAAACTGCAAGACCTACCCTGGGACAATCCACGCTTCCGCAACTGGATTGCCGTCATACGCGCGGAAAAGGCGATCGTGCGCGAATTGAGCAAGTCGCTGGCTCCGCTCGGCATCAAGATCGTTCAGCTCGACATCCTGATGAACCTTCACCGGCATCCGGGCATGTCGCAGCACGATCTGGCGCGCCGCCTGCTGGTCGGGCGGTCCAACATCACCATGCTGCTGCCGCAGCTTGAGTCTCAGGGGCTGCTGCGCCGCGAAGGCGACGCCAAGGACAAGAGGGTCATACGGCTTTACCTGACGGATGACGGCGAGACGCTGCTGACCAAGGCGCTCGCGATCTATACTGGACTGATCGACCGAGTGATGGCGCAGTCCTCGCCGGCCGAATGCGACGCGATGGGCGAACAGATGCTCCGCATCGTCGAACTGCTGAAGGAGGAATAATCAAGGGGGATCAGCCGCCTGACCGTCATGGAAAATGGCCCGAACGTCCGATTAGCCGTGCATTAACCATATTCCGGCACCTTCACGGCAGTTTCGGTTGCCGTGAGTGTGTTTCATGCGTGTGTTTCCCGCCCTGCTGGCCGTTCTGGCCGCATTCAGCTTCCCTGCCTGCACCACCAAGCCCAAGGACGCCGAAGTGCCGAAACTGGCCTTTGCGGCGGAACCGCGCCCGGATATTCTCCGGTCGGGTGACATCATGTCGTTCCCCGGTCCGCGCGGCACCTTGCGAGGCCGCACGATCCGTGTCGGCAATGTCTCCGACCTTATCCTGGCGCGCGGCGAAGTGGTGCTGACCTTCGACGACGGGCCAATTCCGGGCAAGACGCCCAACATCCTGAAGGCTCTCGACCGTCACGGCGTAAAGGCGACGTTCCTGATGGTCGGGCAAATGGCGAACAGCTATCCTGATCTGGTACGCCAGGTCGCCGCTCACGGACACACCATCGGCACGCACACGCAGAGCCATTCCAACCTCGCATCCATGTCTTTCGATCGCGCTGTCGGGCAAATCGACAAGGGACGCCACAGCATTGCCTCGGCGCTGGGGCCGAACCGTTCAAGGGTCGCACCGTTCTTCCGCTTCCCCTATCTGGCATCCACCGCAGCCCTCAGACGCCATCTCGCCATGCAGGGCATCGTGGTCATCGATCCGTCGGTCGATTCGAAGGACTATTTTGTTTCGTCGCCGGACCAGGTGCGCAGCCGCACGATCGCGGCCCTGCAAAGCAAGGGATCAGGCATCGTGCTTTTCCACGACATCCATTCACGGACGGCTTCGATGCTGCCGAAATTCCTCGACGATCTTCACGCGCGCGGCTTCAAGGTCGTCCATCTGGTCCCGCGCTCGCGCGACGCGGAAGCGCTGATCGTCGCCGCGGTTGCCGAGTAGGCTCACCACATCGTCTTGGCGGCGCGGCCGGGCCACTCGGCGTCATAGGCCGCGCCGTCGATGTCGCCGCGGCTGGTCCGGGCCAGCATCTGGCCGGGCGTCGGCAGACCGTCGGCCAGCGCCCGTCGCTCCGGATCCCACAGATTGGCGCGTTTGATCGCCCTTGCGCACTGGAAGTAGACGGCATCGACCGCCACGACCGTCACCGACCGGGCCGCCTTGCCTTCCACGGCGAAGGACGCGCACAGTTCGGCATCGACGCTGATCGTGGCGCGGCCGTTGATGCGCATGGCGGTGGTCGAGCCGGGCACCAGAAACAGCAGCGCCACGCGGCCGTCCCGAATGATGTTTCTCAGCGAATCCGTGCGGTTGTTGCCGTGACGGTCGGGCAGCATCACGGTCTTTTCGTCGGCGATCCGCACGACTTCCGCCAGGTCGCCGCGCGGCGAGCAGTCCATGCCGTCAGGTCCGACCGTCGCCAGCGCCACGAAGGGCGAAGCGGCGATGAAGGCCGCGTATTCCGGGATGATCCGGTCGACTTCCTTGACCAGCGAAGCCTGACCGGGCGTGCCGTAGAGCGCCTCGAGTTCCTCGACCGTCGTGATCGTCGTCATGCGATGTCCCTTCCCGCGAGCGCGCCCTCAGCCGCGCGTCAGCCCCTTTGCGGCCAGTTCGTCCAGATAGGCCCGCCAGCGCGTTTCCTTCTCCCGTCCGAGCGTGTCGAGATAGCTCCAGGTGAAGATGCCCGTGTCGTGACCGTCATCGAAGACAACGCGCACCGCATAGTTGCCGACCGGCTCGATCCCCGCGATCGCCACATCGCGCTTGCCTGGAACGGTGACGCGCTGGTCTGGCGAATGACCCTGCACTTCGGCCGAGGGCGACAGCACACGCAGCATCTCGGCAGACAGCCGGTGCTTGTTTTCCGCGAAACTGACCGTCAGCTCGCGGCGGTCCTTCGAAACGCGCAGTTCGGTTGGCGGCTTCATTCTTCTGCCCTGTGTCGCTGTGCCAATAGCGCCCCGAACGTCGCTGGTCCATGATTCACATCGACTGCCGCCATTGCACCAATGACAATGATGGCTATATTCGGCTGAATACAACGCCCGGACGGAGGCCTGCCTTCACGATACGGGCTGGAAGCATCAAAGAAGCGGATATGCACCAGCAGCCACCAATGATCGACCCATTCGGCCGCGGCATCAGCTATCTCAGGGTGTCCGTCACCGACCGCTGCGATTTCCGCTGCACCTATTGCATGGCGGAGGACATGACCTTCCTGCCGAAAAAGGACCTTCTGACACTGGAGGAGCTCGACCGGCTCTGCACCGTCTTCGTCGAAAAGGGCGTGCGCAAGCTCAGGCTGACCGGCGGCGAACCGCTGGTGCGCAAGAATGTGATGCACCTCATCCGCCAGCTCGGACGCCACCTCGACAGCGGCGCGCTGGACGAACTGACGCTGACCACAAACGGCTCCCAACTTGCCCGCCATGCAGCCGAACTGGCCGAATGCGGCGTGCGCCGCATCAACGTTTCCATGGATACGCTCGATCCGGTGAAGTTCCGCGAGATCACCCGCTGGGGCGACATCGACAAGGTCCTGCGCGGCATCGAGGCGGCCCAGGAAGCCGGCATCAAGGTCAAGATCAACGCGGTCGCACTGAAGGATTTCAACGACCGCGAAATTCCCGATCTCATGCGCTGGGCGCATGGTCGCGGCATGGATCTGACCCTGATCGAGACCATGCCGATGGGCGAGATCGACGCCGACCGCACCGACCAGTATCTGCCGCTCTCGCAGATGCGCGCCTCCCTGGAAGAGACCTTCACCCTGACCGACATCCCCTACAAGACCGGCGGCCCTGCCCGCTATGTCGAGGTCGGCGAGACTGGCGGACGGCTGGGCTTCATCACGCCGATGACCCACAATTTCTGCGAAAGCTGCAACCGCGTGCGGCTGACCTGCACCGGCACCCTCTATATGTGCCTGGGCCAGGAGGACGCCGCCGACCTGCGCGCGCCGTTGCGCGCGTCGGAGGGCAACGAACTCGTTTCCAACGCGATCGACGAGGCCATCGGACGCAAGCCGAAGGGCCACGATTTCGTGATCGACCGCCTGACGAGCCGGCCTTCCGTGTCCCGCCACATGAGCGTGACCGGCGGCTGAGCGCCGGTTTTCGCGCTTCCTGCGACAGGTGTCGGGCCAGCGCTGGCCCAATTGCCAGTGCCAGATCGCGATACTATTGAACCGCATTCTGATCCGACTTCCGCCACGGGTTCCATGAATTGAACACCAATTTGCGCGCAGCCATGTTCATGGCATTGTCCATGTTCGGCTTCACCGCCAACGACGCGATCACCAAAGGCCTGACTGACGACCTCAATATGGGTCAGATCATGCTTGTCCGCGGTGCGTTCGCGACGCTGCTGATCGCGCTGTTCGCCTGGCAGCAGGGCGCACTTGCAAGGCCCGCTCTGGCCTTCAATCCCAAGGTCGCGCTGCGGGCCGGTTTCGAGCTTGGAGCGACGCTCTTCTTTCTCACCGCGCTTGCCCATATGCCGATTGCCAATATCTCGGCCGTGCTGCAATCCCTGCCTCTTGCGGTGACGATGGGAGCCGCGATGTTCTTCGGCGAGCCGGTGCGCTGGCGGCGCTGGCTGGCCATCCTTGTCGGCTTCGCAGGGGTGCTGATCATCGTCAGACCCGGCCTGGAAGGCTTCAGCGTCTATTCGCTGTTTGCGCTGGGATGCGTGGTCTGTGCGGCTGCTCGCGATCTCTTCACCCGCCAGGTGCCGAACGAAATTCCGACGCTGCTGATATCCACCGCCACGGCGCTGCTCGTCACGGCATTCGGCGGCATACTGGTCGTGCCGCTGGGCGGTTGGAGCCCCATCGGGCTGACAGAAACCGCGATGTTGGCCGCCGCCGCCGTTCTGCTGATAATCGGCTACCAGTTCATCATCCTGGCAATGCGGACAGGAGAAATCGCCTTCGTCGCGCCTTACCGCTATACGGCGCTCTTGTGGGCAATCCTTTTCGGCATGCTGCTCTTCGGCGAATGGCCGGATGCGGCGATGCTCCTCGGCTCAGCCCTGGTCGTCATATCCGGCCTCTATTCCCTCTACCGCGAGCGCAGGGTCGGACGTACCCAGCCGATTGCGGAATCCACTACCGAAGCCATGGCGCCGGATGGGATGTGAGGAGCCGGGTCGCGACAAACCAGCTTGACTTAAAGTTGGGTTGAGATTGTTTAAGACCTTCCGAGGTCATTTGTATGCGAATGAAATCCCGGAGCATTTGATGCAAGCCCGCTGGCTGGACAACACGACGCCCCCTCACGTTTTCACGCTCGTCATCATGGCGGCGACCAGCGCGCTCGCGATGAACATTTTCTTGCCGTCGCTGCCGGCGATCGCGGTCTTCTTCGATACCGAATACCGCATCGCCCAGCTTATGGTGCCGGTGTTTCTCACCGCAATGGCGCTGTTGCAGCTTGTGATCGGACCGATGTCGGACCGCTTTGGCCGCCGTCCGGTCCTGCTCGTCTGTTACAGCATATTCATCGTTGCCACGATTGTGTCGATATACGCGCCTACCATCGAGTTTCTGCTCGTCTGCCGCGTATTCCAGTCCTTTTCAGCCGCCGGCATGGTGCTGTCGCGCGCCGTCGTGCGCGATACGGTCGACCACATCGACGAAGCCGCGAGCCGCATCGGCTATGTCACGATGGGCATGAGCCTCGTGCCAATGGTCGCGCCCACCATCGGCGGTTTCCTCGACGAATTGCAGGGCTGGCAATCGACTTTCTGGTTTACCGCTGCTTTCGGAGCCATAGCGCTGGGGCTTGTCTATTTCGATCTTGGCGAGACCAACAGAAACCCCTCGCCGACAATGCTCTCCCAGGTCAGGAATTATCCCGAACTGCTGCGCTCGAGGCGATTCTGGGGTTACGCTCTGACGGCAGGTTTCACCTCCGGCGCGTTTTTCGCCTTCCTGGGCGGCGGCCCGTACATCGCCACCGAGTTCCTCAATCTCTCTCCCTCCGTCTACGGCATCTATTTCGGGCTGGTGGCCTTCGGATATATGGGAGGCAACTTCGTATCCGGCCGATACTCGCGCGTGATCGGCACCAACCGCATGATGCTGACGGGAAGCATCATCGCCGTCGTCGGCATCCTCGTGTCGATCGCTCTCTTCGCTGCCGGCATCATCCATCCGATTTCATTGTTTCTTCCCGCCGGACTGATCGGCATCGGCAACGGCATGACCTTGCCCAACGCCAATGCCGGCATGGTCAGCATTCGCCCGCATCTGGCCGGTTCGGCCTCCGGGCTCGGCGGGACGCTTCAAATCGGCAGCGGCGCGCTGATGGCCGTCCTTGCCGCGGCGGTGCTGTTTCCGGGCAGCGGCCCGAACCCCCTCCTTTATGTGATGCTGGGCTCGGCCGCGCTGGGCGTGGCTTCCACGCTTTACGTCATCTATGTGGACTGGCGTGTGCGCCACGAGTAGCGTCACCAAATGACTGACTCCATCGCAGGTCTGGTTCTGGCTGGCGGCGGTTCGCGCCGCATGGGAGGCCGCGACAAGTTCCTGCTGCAACTGGGCGCTCGGTCGTTGATCGACCGGGCCATCAGCCGCCTTGAACCGCAGGTCGGCACGCTGGCGATCAGCGCAAACTGCGATCCGGCTGTACTCACCGCCTGGCCATATCCGGTCCTGCCGGACCCGCCGCCTGCTGGCCGGGGCCCGCTTGCCGGCGTTCTGGCAGGGCTCGACTGGTGTGCGGATCAGGCGTCGCATCTGGTCACGGTTGCGAGCGACACGCCCTTCTATCCCGTCGATCTGGCCGATCGGCTCATCGCCGCCGCCGGCGGCGACACGGAAACGATTGTGATTGCCGCGTCGTGCGGGCGCACGCACCCGGTCTTCGGGCTCTGGCCGGTTTCCATACGCTCCGATCTGCACGACTGGCTGGCCAGCGGCGCGAGCCTCAAAGTAACAGACTTCATCGACTCACGGCCTCACAGGATCTGCGCATTCCCGTCAGGCCCAAACGGAGATCCATTCTTCAATATCAACACGCCGGACGACATGGTCGAGGCTGTTCGCCGTGCATCGGAGACAGCGCCGTGACCTCCCCTGTGCTCGGCATCGCGGGCTGGAAGAATTCCGGCAAGACGACGCTCGTCGAGCGGTTGGTCGCCGCGCTTGCGGGACGAGGATTGCGGGTGGCGACTGTCAAACACGCCCATCACGATTTCGATGTCGATGTGCCGGGGACCGATTCCTGGCGCCACCGGCAGGCGGGAGCGCGGCAAGTCGCGATCGTGTCGTCGCGACGATGGGCATTGATGCATGAACTGCGCGATGCTGCTGAGCCGAAACTGGACGAGATTCTCGAGCGCCTTTCGCCGGCCGATCTGATCATTGTCGAAGGCTGGAAACGCGGCGCGCATCCCAAGATCGAGCTGCGCCGCCAGGCTGCGTCCGAGGCCGTGCCTCTTGCCGCGGGCGATCCAACCATCATCGCGATCGTCGCCGATCACGCCACGGAAGCCGGCGGCCTGCCGGTCTTCGACCTGGACGACATCGATGCAATTGCTGATTTCGCCATCAACGCATTCGGCCTTGCCGCCAAACGGAACTGACCCTTCGGCAACTCATTTGCGGTTGCATTTTCCGACGCGACAATGGGAATATCGGCGCAAGGGCGCGCAGACGCTTGCGCCCATACCCTTCGGGCGTCGGTTCCGGCGTCCGCCAAGACCACAGAGAGGAACGACATGCGTATTTCCAAGCGTATCGCATTCGCGGCGGCCGCGGCCGCGCTGGCAGTCACCATGGGCGGCGGCCAGGCGCAGGACATGATGAAGCTGAAGATCGGCACCGAGGGCGCCTATCCACCCTTCAACAATCTCACTTCGGACGGCCAGCTCATTGGCTTCGACATCGATATCGCCAAGGCGCTGTGCGAGGAGATGAAAGCCGACTGCGAATTCGTTACCCAGGATTGGGACGGCATCATTCCCGCGCTCCAGGCCGGCAAGTTCGACGCGATCATCGCCTCGATGTCGATCACCGAGGAGCGCAAGGAAAAGGTCGACTTCAGCAACAAATACTACAACACGCCGCCGGCTATCGCCGCCCGCAAGGACGCAGGCATCACCGGTGTGACGAAGGAAGACCTCGCCGGCAAGGCGGTCGGTGTGCAGGGTTCGACCACTCACTCAAATTACTCGGAAGCGACCTACACGGACAGCGACGTCAAGCTCTATCCGACCGCCGATGAATACAAACTCGACATCGCCAATGGCCGCATCGACGCCGTGAATGACGACATCATCGTCCTTCAGGAATGGCTGGATACGGCCGATGGCGAGTGCTGCGAAATCGTCAGCACGATCACGCCGGTTGAAGAATTCCATGGCCCCGGCGCCGGGATCGCGGTGCGCAAGGGCGAAACCGAGCTGGCCGAAAAGTTCAATGCGGCGATCGACGCCATCCGCGCCAACGGTACTTACAAGGAAATCAACGACAAGTACTTCAGCTTTGACGCCTATGGCGGCTGAACCGCGGCGACCGAACTGACAATCAACGGACGGCGGGGCTTTTCCCGCCGTTCTTTCAGGCGAAGGCAAGAGGCGGTCTGCGTATGGATTCAACGCTCGTCTTGCTGGGCTTCGGCCCCGAAGGATGGGGGGACGAGATCGCCTCGGGCGTTCTTGTTACCGTGACGCTTTCCCTCGCGACGTTGCCTCTTGGACTGGCCATCGGCTTTTTCATCGCGCTTGGAAAGCTGTCGAGCGAGCAGTCGATGCGGCTGGCGGCCAATATCTACACAACCCTGTTTCGCGGTCTGCCCGAACTCCTGACGCTTTTTCTCGTCTATTTCGGGGCGCAGATCGGCCTGCAGCAATTCCTGAAACTGTTCGACGAATCCGCCACGATAGAGATCAGCAGTTTCGTTGCCGGCATGATCGCGCTTGGCGCGGTGTTTTCGTCCTATGCCAGCGAAGTTTTCCTGTCGGCATTCCGGGCAATCCCGGTTGGCCAGTATGAAGGCGGTTACGCAATCGGCCTGAAGCGCTGGCAGACGATGCGCCTGGTCATTCTTCCGCAACTTGTCCGCATCGCCCTGCCCGGTCTTTCCAACCTGTGGCTGATCCTGTTGAAGGACACGGCGCTGGTCTCCGTCATCGGCCTTTCCGACATCATCCGCCAGACCGGCATCGCGGCGCGCGTAACCAAAGAGGCTTTCCTGTTCTTCGGTATTGCCTGCCTGCTCTATGTCATTCTGGCGATCATCTCTTCCTTCGTGATCGGCGCAATCGAGCGCTGGTCCAACCGGTCGGCGATCATGCGATGAGCACGGGCGGCAACACGTCCGCCGCGGTGGTCCGTCCACCGCCTCCGGCGCGCCAGTGGACGCACGAGCGGCTCGTCGGTCACGTCCTGATGGCCATCTGGATCGCCCTGGGCGCCGGAATCCTGCTGTTTCTCGTTCAGTCCTGGAACCCCGAGCTTTTCTGGAAATATGCCCCGGCCTACTGGTCCGGGCTTCAGGTCACCATCATTCTGGTGTTCGTGTCGGTGTTGATCGGCGCCATCCTGTCGGTGCCCATTGCGATGGCGCGCATGTCCGACAATCCGCTGCTTGCCTGGCCGGCTTACGCCTATGTCTATTTCTTCCGCGGTACGCCGCTGCTCGCGCAGACATTCCTGGTCTACTACGGATTGGGTTCGTTCCGTCCTGAACTGCAGGCGGTCGGATTGTGGGCCTTCTTCCGGGAGGCCTGGTACTGCGCGGTGCTGGCTTTCTCTCTCAATACGGCGGCCTATCAGGCCGAGATTCTGCGCGGCGCGATCCAGAGCGTGCCGAAAGGCCAGTGGGAGGGAGCGGCCTCGCTGGGTCTTCACAATTGGACCACCTTCCGCAAGATCATCCTGCCGCAGGCATTCATCGTCGCGCTGCGCCCATACGGCAACGAAATCATCCTGATGATCAAGGGATCGGCGATTGTCGCAATCATCACGGTCTACGACCTGATGGGTGAAACCAGGCGTGCCTATTCCCGAACATTCGACTTCCAGACCTACATCTGGGCGGCAGTGATCTATCTTGCGCTGGTGGAGACCTTGCGCAACGCCACCGAATGGATCGAAAAGAGGCTGACGCGTCACCTGAAGCGCTGAAGCAGCAATCCCGAACAACCGGAGGACATGATGGCGAAGGTCGCATTTCTTGGACTTGGCGTTATGGGTTATCCCATGGCCGGTCATCTCAAGAACAAGGGCGGGCACACCGTTACCGTTTACAATCGAACCCAGGCGAAGGCCGAAAAGTGGACGGCGGAACATGGCGGCGTCTTTGCCCCGACACCCGCGTCCGCCGCACGCAACAAGGAATTCGTCATGGCCTGCGTCGGCAATGACGATGACCTGCGCTCGGTGGCGCTCGGCTCCGACGGAGCGTTTGCGGGGATGGAGCGCGGCTCTGTGTTTGTCGACCACACCACGGCTTCTGCGGAAGTGGCGCGGGAGCTGGCCGCGGAGGCGACGAAGCGCGGCATAGGCTTTGTGGACGCGCCGGTATCCGGTGGCCAGGCCGGCGCCGAAAATGGCATTCTGACCGTCATGTGCGGCGGCGAACAGGCCGACTTCGATAAGGCCAGACCGGTCATTGATTCCTACGCCCGCATGGTCGGCCTGATGGGTCCGGCCGGCGCCGGGCAGCTCACCAAGATGATCAACCAGATTTGCATCGCAGGCCTGGTTCAGGGCCTGGCCGAGGGCATCCATTTCGGCAAGAGGGCGGGCCTCGATGTCGAGGCGGTGATTGACGTGATCTCCAAGGGCGCCGCCGGATCCTGGCAGATGGAAAACCGCTACAAGACCATGAACGAAGGCAAGTATGACTTCGGCTTCGCGGTCGACTGGATGCGCAAGGATCTCGGCATCTGCCTCTCCGAAGCCAACCGCAACGGGGCAAAACTGCCGGTCACCGCCCTTGTCGACCAGTTCTACAAGGAAGTGCAGGAAATGGGCGGCAAGCGCTGGGACACCTCCTCCTTGCTGGCGCGGCTGGAGCCGCGGTAGGACGTGCCATGAATGCGCCATCGCGCGACTGGGACGTTGCGCATATTCTCGCGCATCTGGAGACGCTCGATTCGCCGGAGAGCCGCGAAGGGATGGCACGCTACGGTATCGTCACCGACCGCACCTACGGCGTGCCGATGACAATATTGCGCCCGCTCGGACGAAGCATCGGCCGCGACCACGAGCGGGCCCTGGCCCTGTGGGAGACAGGTTCGCGCGAGGCGCGGCTGCTGGCCGCCTTCACCGCAGACCCGAAGCAGCTGACACCGGAAGAAGCCTGGCACTGGGCGGCCGACTTCGATTCCTGGGACATCGTGGACGGTGTCGCGGACGTCTTTGCCGGTACGACCCACTGGCGCCAGCTCATCGACCGATTTGCAGCGGATGAGCGCGAATTCGTCCGTCGCACCGCATTTGCAATGATCGCCTGGGCCACGGTTCACCGAAAGAATGAACCCGACGAAACGTTCATCGGCCTGCTTCCGCTGATCGAGAAGCACGCGCGCGACAGCCGCAATTTCGTGAGGAAGGCCGTCAATTGGGCGCTCAGGCAAATCGGCAAGCGATCGCTGTCGGTGCATGGCCCTGCCCTCATGGTCTCCGAGCGGCTCGCCGCGTCTCAAGACAAGACCGAGCGCTGGATCGGCAAGGATGCGGTCAAGGAACTGACTGCTGAAAAGACGATCGCCAGGCTCAACGCCAAGGCTCGGACATGACGCCACAGCGGGCCCACCGATCGGTGATTGACTGAAAAGTTGGCCGGGGCTTTACTCGAAGCATGTTCCGCGTTCTGTTCACAACCGCCTCGACCGCTGCCATTGCGTTGGCAGCGTGGGCAATTGCCGCGACCAGCCTTGAAGCGATGCCCACTGCGAAGCGTATCGGGTTCGATGAGCTGCGCAGCATTTACGCTTCGGCTGGCGAAGCAGGCACAACGCCCTTTGCCAGCGAAACCAGCATCGAACTGGCCGGCTACATGCTGCCTGCCGACCAGGAAGGCGGCCTGGTCTATGAATTCCTGCTTTTTGCCCGGCCCGGAGCCTGCAGCCATACCGCCGCGCCGCCGCCCGATCAGGTCGTGCGCATTATCCCCGACCAACCCTTCGAGGCCGGGAGGATGTATCAGTCGGTGCGCGTTACCGGAACCCTTCTGTCCGAGCACAACAAGGCCCAGCTCTATGTGTTGGACGGCGTGCGCGTCGTTGAATCGGCTTTCCGGATCAGTTCCGCGACCGTTGAGGGCATCGAAATTGCACCCTCCACCCAACCACGCGGCGGCAAATCGCCCTGGGGTTTCCTGACCGACTGATCACCCCGGGCTGGAATGGTGGTCCTTGTCGACGACCATGTAGTCCAGCGGCAATTCGGTCGTGTATTTGATCTGTTCCATGGCGAAAGTAGACGACACATCGCGGATTTCGATCCGCGATATCAGCTTCTTGTAGAAGGTGTCATAGGCTGCGATGTCGGGCACCACCACGCGCAACAGATAATCGACATCGCCGCTCATGCGGTAGAATTCCACCACTTCGGGGAAATCCTGGATGACCTCGGAGAAGCGCTTCAGCCACTCGAGGCTGTGCATGTTGGTCCGGATCGCTACGAATACGGTCACGCGCGCATTCACCTTGACCGGGTCGAGGATCGCCACCCGGCGGCGGATCACTCCCTCCTCCTCCAGCTTCTGGATGCGCCGCCAGCAGGGCGTGGTCGACAATCCAACCTTCTTCGCGACATCGGCGACGGCGAGCGTGGTGTTCTCCTGCAACAGACGCAGTATCTTCCGGTCGAGGCGGTCCATGTGAGGCTCCGTTAGAAATTCGTTCCGATATCGGATGAATCTCTACCCAAATCAAGAATGATTTTCTCTGGATGAACCGATTCCACTGTCTGGATGGCTTTGTTCGGTCTGCCCGATTCGCTCGCGAACCGCTGGCCGCAATACCGGCAGCAGGTCTTCCTCGAACCATGGATTCTTCTTCAACCACCCGGTGTTGCGCCACGAAGGATGCGGCAACGGAAATATCAGCGGCGCCTTGCCCGGCACAACGAAGTCTCGCCACGCCCGCACGGTATCCGTCATGTTCTTCCCGCGCCGTGCTCCAAGATGCCAGCTCTGCGCGTATTGCCCGATCAAGAGCAGCAGATCGAGCTGCGGCATTGCGGCCATCAGATCGGCGCGCCAGTGAGTTGCGCACTCACGCCGCGGCGGCAGGTCGCCGCCCTTCGCATCAAGGCCCGGGAAACAGAAACCCATCGGCACTATGGCGAAATTGTCCGGGTCGTAGAACTCAGCGTCCGAAACGCCCAGCCATTCTCGCAGCCGGTCGCCCGAACGGTCGGTGAACGGCCTGCCGCTTTCATGCACGCGCGTTCCCGGCGCCTGGCCCGCAATCAGGATGCGCGCGCTTGCCGAGGGTACAACGACCGGCCGGGGCTCATGCGGTAGCGGCTTGCCGCTTGGGCGTTCGATGCAGATGCGGCAGGCGCGGATTTCATCGATCCTCGCTGCGAGCTTGGCCGCCTGCTCATTTTTCGTCATGGCAAGTCAGGCATCAGCGCTCGGACGCGCTTTCAGGCTTGAGTACCAGCGCAACACATTGGTGCACTCTTCGGGCACCACAAGGCGCGCCGGCTTCATGAAGTCGATGGCGATCATGCCGGTAATGTCGGCGATCGAAAAACCATCACCTGCGACAAATGGCCGGTCGGCGAGATCGCGATCGAAAACGGCAAGAAATTCAAGCGCTTTAGGCTTGTTGGCCTCGCCCCACTCCGGGATTTGCGGAACCTCCCATTCCTTCATCGCCGGATGAATATGCCGAAATGCCTGGGCGACCGGCATCATCAGGTTGAGCTCCATGCGGCGCTGCCACATCTCCACCTGCGCGCGGCCCAGCGCACCTGTTCCGAACAACGGCGGCTCGGGATGCATCTCCTCGAAATAGCGGCAGATCGCCACCGATTCCGTCAGCACCGTTCCATCGTCGAGCACCAGAACCGGCAGCCGCATCAGCGGATTGAGCGCCTCGATTTCCGGCGCCTTGTGTCCCAACGCGCTCATGTCGACGGAGACGAGCGGCACATCGATGCCTTTTTCGGCCAGAAACACGCGCACGCGACGCGGATTGGGCGCGCGGCCGCCATCGTAGAGTTTCATGCTCGACCTCCCGGCATCGAATCCATAACCCTTAAAACAGAAATTGCCCGATCGGTGCCAGCATACGGCTGACAAAATCGTGACGAGCCACAACCGGCCGCCCATTGTTGGCGCGGCACCCGGCGGGCGCGGCGAACATCGCAACGGCCAGTTGTTCCACCGGTCCGCGCCGGCTTCGGGCGCATCCCCCGCAGGGGGGCAAACGTGGTTTACGAAGCGATAAAATACGCATCGCCGGAAGGGTCTCTTAATCATTCCCGCATAGCGTGAAGCACGACCAAAGCGCGTGAAAAATCGAAGCGAAATATGGCTTTGCTACGTTCGCAGTCAGCGGACAAGAACATCGTGGACCGCACGAAGGCGCATCACAACAGCGATGTCGCCCGCGCAGTGCGTCGCACGCGCGACCGGCTTGCCCAGCAGGAGGGCAACCCCGACTTCAACCGCGAACTGCTCAAGCTGCATGCGCGCGCATTGACTGCAAGCGCCGCAGCGCTTCCGCTGCTGGTCGTGGTCATTGGCGCCGCCGGCTTTTTTGGTGGCATGGCGCGCGACGTTCTGATCTGGGCGTTCATCACCATCATCTGCTACGCGGGGCTGATCTATCTGGCGCGAAAGACCGACACGGTCGACATCACCGATATCGAGCCGGTCGGACTGAAGCGACTGTTCCTGGCGGCCCATTTTCTCAGCGGCGCCGGATGGGCCTATTTCGCAATACTTGACTGCCCCGCATGCGGTATCGAGCCGCTGCCCATCATCAAGGCCGTGGTGCTGCTGGTGGCGATCGCCGCCACCGCTCTGATCGCGTCCGCGCTGCGCGGCGCGCTCGTCGTCACATTCGCGCTGCCCGTCGCCGTTTACGCCTATGTTTCAGCCCGGTTCCACATGCCGGTCGAAGTGCTGATGGTGGGATTGCTGGTCGCCTCGCTGCCGTTCTTCACCTATGTGGCCGGCCACCTGCACCAATCGGCGCTGATGCTGCTTTCCTTCCGATCCGAAAAGGATGCCCTGATCGCGGAGCTGGAAACGGCCAAGGCGATGTCGGACGAGGCCCGCCGCCGCGCCGAGGAGGCCAATCTCGCAAAGTCGCGCTTCCTGGCATCGATGAGCCACGAACTCAGGACGCCGCTCAACGCCATCCTCGGTTTCTCGGAGGTGATGGCGAACGAGGTCCTCGGCAAGATCGACAATGAAACCTATCGCGACTACGCCAACGACATTCACGATTCAGGTCAGCACCTGCTTAACCTGATCAACGAAATACTCGACCTGTCGCGCATCGAGGCGGGCCGCTATCAGCTCAATGAGGAGCCGATCCTGTTGACCGACGTGGTCGAGGAATGCTGCCATATGCTGGAGATCAAGGCGCGCAAGAAAGACATCCGGCTGATCGAACAGTTCGAGCCGTCCATGCCACGCGTGTTCGCCGACGAGCGGTCGATCCGTCAGATGACGCTCAATCTCCTGTCCAACGCCATCAAATTCACCTCGACCGGCGGCGAGATCAAGGTCCGCGTGGGTTGGACGATGGGCGGCGGCCAGTACATCGCGGTCAAGGACAACGGTCCGGGCATCGCGCCCGAGGAAATCTCGATTGTTCTGTCCGCCTTCGGCCAGGGCTCGATTGCGATAAAGAGCGCGGAACAGGGCACCGGCCTCGGCCTGCCCATCGTGCAGGGACTTGCCCGCATGCATGGCGGCGATCTGCAGCTGAAGTCGAAGCTGCGCGAGGGAACCGAGGCTATCATCGTCCTGCCGGCCTCGCGCGTCATGGAAGAACTGCCGGCGATGCCGACCCAGCGCAGCGCAAATTTATCGGCCTGAGCCCTTCTAGCCCGTCTGACGGGGGGAGCTGCGCATTTCAAACACCCCCGCCGCGGCATGGCAATGCGCTGCAGCCTGCACGACCCCCGCCGCGATCGCCCCGGCGCTTGCATCGCTTGTCTCCAATCCGAGCCTGAGAACCGGCTCCAGCCCGATCTGTCCGGCCATCATATGCGACGTGCTTCCCCCATCCGCGATCATGCAGTGGCCGATCCCCGACGGGTTCATTGCATGCACCACGGCGGCAGCGGCGATCGCTGCCACTCCGTCGAGCAGCACAGGTACTTTCTGGATCCGGGCCGCGACGATCGCGCCGGCGAGTGCAGCCGTTTCCCGCCCGCCGACACGGCGCAACGCCTCCAGCGGATCGGCAAGATGACCGGTGTGGCAAGCGAGCGCCTGCGCGATGATTTCGGCCTTACGTTTCGACAATTCCTGGGGCAACACGGTTGCGGCTTTCATGGCTGTGAGCAGCGCAAGCGCCGAAATCGTCCCGGCCCTGCCGCCATGGCCCGCCAGCACGACAAGGCCAGCGCCGCCAGCGACGGCCTCCATGCCGAAAGCCATCGTCGCGGCGCAACCGCGCTCGTCGAGTGTTGCCTCTGCGGTGAGATCCGCCGTCGGCACGTCGAGGGCGAGATCGAATACCTTCAAGCCGTAGTCGCCGGCCGCGCAAAGCTGATTGATCGGCGCATTGCCGGCCCCGCAGCGATCGACGAATGCCTGCACGGTCTCGCCGCCTGATTCCGGCAGCTTGGCTGCGATGCCGTGGGTGCCTGCGAAGATCGCGATTTGCGGCCGCAGCGCGCCGGGCCGCCGTCCGCTCCATGCCGCCAGCCACTCCGCGATGGCTCCGGCGCGGCCAAGAGGCCCCTCGCGAACCTCGGCCCGACGATTCAGTTCCGCCGCTTCGTTCCGGGCGGCATCGTCAGGTCCGGGCATTGTGGCGACCAGATGTCGGAAATCATCGAACGGGAGTCCGGAAATCATCAGCAGGCTGTTCCAATCATGGCAAGATGCAAGGCGGCATAGGCTGGCGGCCGCGCCTTGGCAATGCCGGCAATGCTTGCGCCGCAATCTTGCATTCCGATGCACCCTGCCCCATGTCTGGAACGACCATGAGCCTCATCGAATCCCCCTGCATCCTGGTTTGCTCGATCGACGACAAGACCGGCTATTGCTTCGGCTGCGGCCGGACCAGCCGGGAAATCGGCATGTGGATTTCGATTACCGCCGACGAGCGGCGGAAGATCATGGACGCGCTTCCCGCTCGTCTGGAGACGGTCGAGCGCAAGCCGCGGCGCGAAACACGCCGGACACGCATTACACGCCAGCGCGCTGAAGGGACGGGCTCGTGAGCAGGCTGTTCTGGCTCGCGATGATCATCATCGGCGGCGGCCTCGCCTGGCTGCTGATTACGGGAGAAAGCGGCGCACCGTTCGGCATCACGGGCGACCAGTTTGCCGGAACGATCTATCTCGGCGTTCTCGGGCTTGTCATCGCAGCGGGCGTCCTGGGCTCCGGCGTCGGACTGAGAGGAGCGGCCCGCGCCATCGTGGTCTGGGCCGGCATCTTTCTCCTCCTCGTCGGCGGCTATCAGTACCGTTATGAGCTTCAGGACATCGCGAGCCGGCTGACAGCCGGGCTCGTGCCCGGCAGCCCGCTCTCGGTAACCGGCGGCGATGGCCGCGTTGCGGTCGCACTGGAACGGATGGGCGACGGCCATTTCCTCGCCCGCGGATCGGTCAACGGGACACCGGTGACGATGCTGGTCGATACCGGGGCCTCATCGACGGTTCTGACCGCCGATGACGCGCGGCGCGCCGGCATCGATGTGGCGGGTCTCTCCTTTACGGTGCCGATCACCACCGCGAACGGTCCGGCAAGCGCCGCCCGCACGGTCGTCCGGGAAATCAGCATCGGCGAGATCGCCCGCCGTGATATGGTCGTGCTGGTTGCCGGTCCGGCGATGCTTGGCCAGAGCCTGCTCGGCATGAGTTTCATCAATACCCTGACCGGCTTCGATATCCGCGGCGACCGGCTGACGCTGATCGACTGACCGGCTCTCAGATCAGGCTGATGAAGAAGCGCGCCGACACAACCATGCAGAACAGACCGAAGGCGACTTCCAGCTGGCGTTTCTTGAGAGCGTGGGCAATCCGGACGCCATAAGGCGTGACGATGATCGCGATCGGGATAACGAGCGCGACGGCGATCCAGTTGATGAAGCCGGTCGACAGGATCGGCAGAAGCGGATCGCCCCAGCCCGCCCAGATATAGCCGATCGTTCCGGGAACCGCGATCAGCACACCCACACCCGACGACGTCGCCACCGTCTGGTGAATGGGGCGGCCATAGAGCGACATGAATGTGTTGTTCATGACGCCGCCGCCGATCCCCATAAGGGTCGACAGGAAACCGATCAGAACACCCACCATCGCCCTCACCGGGTTGCCCGGGACATCGGTGCCAAGCCGCCAGTTTTCGCGGTCAAACAGCATCCTCAGCCCGATGATCAGCACGACGACGGCAAAGATGATGCGCAAACCGGCACTGGAGATATGGGCGGCCGTCAGCGACGCAAGCACCACGCCGACCGGCACCGCGATGACGAAGCTCTTCAACAGTTCGACATCCACCGCGCCTCGCGCGTAGTGGCCGGAAAATGACCGTAGGGACGTCGGCACGATGATCGCGAGCGAGGACCCGACCGACAGGTGCATGCGCACCGCCTCGTCGACCCCGAGAAGGCCGAAGACTTGATAGAATACGGGAATCAGAACAGCGCCGCCCCCGATGCCCAGGATGCCCGCCAGCAGCCCTGAAACGATCCCCGACGCCGCAATCGCCAGCGCGAAAACCGCGAGTTCGCTCGCCGGAAAGTCGCCAATCTGCATCGAGACATCCCCTTCTGGCCCGCGCCATTCCAACGGCTGAAAAGATCAAAGACAAGCCGCGGCGGGCGAGAAACGGGTAATCGCTGCCCACAGGCTGTCACAAAACCACAACAATGGCGTGGCGAGATGAATTTCGTATCGAAGCCTCGCAAAGAGGCCATGAGTACACCAGGTGAGGCGTAGAGGGACGGCGACAGCGCCGTCCCTTCTCAGATCCGGACCTTGTCCTAGGCCGCGCGGCTTTCCGCATCCGTGTCGACGGCGGAATACGCCGCGAACAGTACGTCGCTTCCCGCGCCGGGCCTGGTTGCCTCTGTCGACAATATCTGCCGGTAGCGCCGCGCGCCCGGATAACCGTGGAACAGCCCGACCATGTGACGGGTGACATGCGAAAGCCTTCCGCCCGCTGCGATGTGCCGCGAGGTGTAGGCGGCCATGGCGTCGATCACGCTGTCCCAGTCGACGGTTGACGAACCGCCTTCCAGCGCCGACTCGACGGCGGCAAGAACGGCTGGGTTGTGATACGCGGCGCGACCCATCATCGCGCCATCCGTCCTTCCAAGATGTGCCAGGACTTCGTCGGCCGTCTCTATGCCGCCATTGATCCCGACAAACCGGTCGGGCAGACGCTGTTTGAGCCGATAGACGCGGTCATAATCGAGCGGCGGCACGGTACGATTCTGGGCCGGGCTGAGCCCTTCCAGCCACGCCTTGCGGGCATGAACCCACAATGCGTCGGCCCCGGCTGCAAAGACCTTGTCGGCGATCTCGTCGAGCGCCGTCTCGATGTCCTGGTCGTCCACACCCAACCGGCACTTCACGGTGACCGGCCCCGCCACCTCGGCCTTCATCGCGGCAACGCATTCCGCCACCAGGTCCGGCATCCGCATCAGGCAGGCGCCGAAGGTGCCCGACTGCACCCGGTCCGACGGGCAGCCGACATTGAGGTTGATCTCGTCATAGCCAAATTCGGCGCCAATGCGCGCCGCCTTGGCGAGCTTTGCCGGTTCGGAACCGCCGAGCTGCAGCGCGACAGGATGCTCCGTCACGTCATGGGCGAGCAGCCGTTCACGCGGACCGTGGATGATCGCGTCTGCCACGACCATTTCGGTATAGAGCAGCGCGTTGCGCGACAGCAGCCTGTGCAGGAACCGGCAGTGCCGGTCCGTCCAGTCCATCATCGGCGCAACAGAGAATCTAAACATTTGATAACGCTGGATTATTCTCGAAAATGCGTGGCGCTGGATCGAAGAATTGGGCAAGCGATCCGGACCAGACTTCGCATGCGTGTATCATCGTTGAGCTCTTCGTGCACATGAGCCGTCCACTGGTACAGTGGTCCGGACATTGCGGAAGCCGGGACACCGAGAGCTAAGCCATGTCCTCGGGCAGTATCTCGGCCGGAATATCCTGATAGCACACGGGACGCAGGAAACGCCGGATCGACAGGGTGCCGACCGAAGTCGCGCCGAAATTGGTCGAGGCGGGGTACGGCCCGCCATGAACCATGGCGTCCGCAACTTCCACGCCCGTCGGGAACCCGTTGGCCAGCAATCGCCCGGCCTTGCGCTCGATCACCGGCATCAGACGCCGGGCAAGCCCGGCGTCACCTGAATCCATGTGGAGCGTGCAGGTAAGCTGCCCCTTGATGGAGTGCGCGATCTTTAGCATCTCGTCGGCGTCATTGACCCGTACGACAAGTCCCAACGGGCCGAACACCTCTTCGCCCAATTCCTCATCGGCCAGCCATGTCGCGCCATCGGTTTCGTACAGATAGGGCGTGGCATTGCGCAGGTCGCACATCGAGGTCAGCACATCGCGGACGCCGGCGGAGCCAGCGACGCGGTCCCGGCCCTCGCGATACGCCGCCGCGATCCCGTTCGTGAGCATGGTCTGCGGCCCGACATCGGCAAGCGCGGCCTTCGCCGCATCGACGAAAGCATCCGCCGCCGCATCGCCGATCACGATGGCAATCCCCGGATTGGTGCAGAACTGCCCCGCCCCCATCGTCAGCGATCCGGCCCATCCCTTGCCGATGTCCGAGCCTCGCGCCTTGACCGCTTCGGGCAACAGAAACATCGGGTTGACCGAGCCGAGTTCGCCAAAGAACGGGATCGGTTCGGGTCGCGCCGCGCACAGATCGAACAATGCCCTGCCGCCCGCCAGCGAGCCGGTAAAACCGACGGCCCTGATCAGCGGGTGTTGGACCAGCGCCTGGCCTACATCGCGTTTGCCGCCCTGAATGAGGGAGAATACGCCCGCAGGCATCTTGCATTTGGCGATGGCCGCGTGGATCGCCTCGGCGACGATCTCACCAGTCCCCGGGTGAGCCGAGTGCCCCTTGACGACCACCGGACATCCCGCCGCCAATGCAGCGGCCGTGTCGCCGCCTGCAACCGAAAAGGCCAGCGGAAAATTCGAAGCGCCGAACACCGCCACCGGGCCGATGGGACGCTGCATGAGCCGAAGATCCGGGCGTCGCAGAGGCTTGCGGTCGGGCAGCGCCTCGTCGTGCCGGCGGTCGAGATAGTCGCCCTTCCCGATATGCTCGGCAAAGAGCCGCAACTGGCCGGTGGTGCGGCCGCGCTCGCCTTGCAGGCGCGCCTCGGGCAGCCCGGTTTCCTTGCTGCCGATCTCGGTGATGGCGTCGGCCCGAGCCTCGATCTCCTCGGCAATGGCCAGCAGGAAGCCAGCCCGGTCTGCGCGGGTGCTGTAACCATAGGTCCAGAACGCTTCCTCGGCGTGTTTCACCGCCTGATCGACAAGCCCGGGCGTGCCGACGGAAAAGGAATGCGATGGACCATCAGCCGGTTCGGACTCGAACGTCGACTCACCGGCGATCCAGTCGCCCGCCACGAGGTGTTTGCCGTGCGGGGTATAGGTCATCAAATGTTTCCTTTCACGTCTTGGGCTCTTCGACATTCTTCAGTCGATCGAAACAGGGACCCTGCCATAGCGAGTGGTGACGGTCATGCGCAAGGCCGGACCGGGATCGCGGTCCGGCTTCATCAAGGCACACTTCGCCTACCAGGCCGCCCGGTAGATCGCCAAAGCGTCCTTTTCGGTGACTTCGCGAGGATTGTTGACCAGAAGCCGTGACTGGTTCATCGCATCCCGCGCCAGGGTCGGCAGGAAGTCCTCGCCGATGCCCACATCGCGCAGGTTCTGTTGCAGCCCGCAGCTTCGCGAGAGCTCCGCGAGCGCCTCGCAGAAGGCCTCCGCCCGCTCCTGTCCTTCGAACCGGGCGAGATCGGGGAACGCGAACGGTGCGATCTCCGCGTAAGGCCGATGCGCGACCTTGGTGTTGAAGCGCAGCACATGCGGCAACACCAGCGCGTTGGATAGCCCGTGCGGGACATGGAAATGACCGCCGATCGGATAGGCCAGCGCGTGCACGGCCGCGACCGGCGAATTGGCGAACGCCTGCCCCGCCAGCATCGATCCAAGCAGCATGTTGGAGCGCGCCTCCAGATCGCTTCCCTTGTGAACGGCCGTCTGGATGGACCGTCCCATGAGAGACAGCGCTTCCGTGGCCAGCTTGCGCGAGATCGGATTGTTGTTCGGGCTGGCCGAGGCATAGGCTTCGATCGCATGCACCATCGCGTCAATACCCGTCGCGGCGGTGACATGCGGCGGCAGGCCGAGTGTCAATTCCGGATCGAGCAACGCGATATCGGGCAGGATGACAGGCGACACGACCCCCATCTTCTCGTTGGCGCCGGTGGTCACGATCGAGATCGGCGTGACCTCGGAGCCGGTGCCCGCGGTTGTCGGCACAAGAATAAGCGGCAGGCGCGGACCCCTGGCGTTGCCCACGCCATAGGCATCCTTCAGCGTCTCCTGTCCCCCGGCCAGAAGCGCCGCCAGCTTGGCGACATCCAGCGACGAGCCGCCGCCGACTCCAACGACGCCGGTCGCGCCGCACGCATTGGCGGCTTCCGCGGCCTCCAGTACGATCATCTCGGGCGGGTCGGCCTCCACCCTGGTGAACTGCGTGACGGAAAGGCCTGCGCCCTCCAGCGCCTTCGCGGCGCGCGCCACAATGCCGGTGGCCACCATTCCGGGGTCGGTGACCAGCAGCACGCTGCCGTCCATGCGCTCGCATGCGATATCGCCCAGCGCGTCGATCAGTCCGGCGCCGAATCGGATGCTGCCCGGTGTATTGAAGGTGAATGGTGTCACGCGGTTCCTCCCCAGCTCAGCTTCCGGTCGACCGGTCTGATAGCGGGGATCAGCCCGAACCGGAAGTGGACACCCCTGTCCGCGTTTCCGGATGGCCGTCGCCGCTGGCGGGTCGCAGCAACAATAGTCCCATCACAATGGTCACCGCTCCGCTGATCGGATCCATGTTGAACGCGATTTCAACCATCATATAGAGCGCAAGCATGATCGTCATCGCGATCCCGGCGCGCCTCGCGCCGATGTCTGAGCAGCGCGCGGACAACAGGACAAGCAGCACCATGAAGGCGACGACAAACAACAAACCCGCCAGGCCGAATGCGACGAGATGAGTCACATAGCCATTGTGGAGGTGCGAAAGAAAAGTGACGTCGGGCCCATTGTCGCTGGTATGCGCGAAAACCGCGGCCATCTGCTCGGCCAGCCCGTAGCCGAAAAGCGGTTTTTCCATAAACGCCCGCAGCCCGCTCGTCGCGAGTTCATAGCGCCAGCCGAACGACTCGGCGGTAACGGTTCCGCTCTCGAAAAACAGCTCCAGTTCGGCAACGAATTGCTCAAGGCGGCGATATGCGAAAAAATGAAACGCCAGGTAGAGAAGCGGCAGAGCGGCCGCAACCGTCGCTATCAGTGTCTTCCAGCGGCCATGCGCCACTGCCCACCACATGGCGACGATCGCGTATCCGAGGATCATGCATGCCCATGCGATCTTGCTCTCGGTCAGGAGCACCGGGATGACCGCAAGCAGGGCAACGCCGATCGAAACCGCTCCGTCTCTGCCCTGTTCAAGACCGCGCGACAGCAGGAAAACGCTCCACAGCGACAGGACGAAGCCGTAGGGGATGGGGTTGAGGAACAACCCACCTGGCCTGACGACATTGAAGGCAAAGAACTGCACCAGAGCCGCTGCCAACGCGATGAGGACCGTGACCTGCATTGCGCGGTCGAATGTCCGGTGGTCGAGCCCGGTCTCGCGCAGCGCGAGCGCGAATGGCGCCACCGCGACCAGGTGCAGATAGTTGATCCCGGTTGACGTCAGGTTCACCAGGCCGCCGCCATTGATCAGATCGATAATGACGATCGCCAGGTAGAGGAGAACGGTGAAACGACCGGCCCATGCAATCCTGGCCGGAAAGCGCGTTCCTCGCGCCCAGATGATCACACCGTAAAGCGCTACCAGAGCCATCGCAACCGTTGCGCCGGGCGAAAACAGCGACGCAGGGATCGCCGCGATCGCCACCCAGCGAGCTGCGCGCGAAAATCCCGGCCAATTATGTGCTTCGGCCGGGTTCGCCGCTGTTTCGCTCATTCAACATCGCTCCGGATGGCTTGATTGGCCGACGCTGAACAGCCGGTCAAGCATATCTCTTGGCTTGAAACTGCTCGGATTTCAACGTTGAGGCAGAAACATTTGCGGTTGTTTCCGGTCAGGCGGGTATCAGTGATTTCAGAGTGAGCGTCTGATCTTCCGCCTGTTCCGGCGTGAGACTGGCCGTCGAGCCGATCAGGCGCCGTGCCGCCATGTGATCGGCAGGCGAGTTGACGGATTCGACCGCGACCAACTCGGCTCCGTCGAACATGAACACCGAGAATCGAGTGTCGTCGGCGCCCTTTCGGACAACTTCGCGGAGGCCAAGCCGCGCCAGCCCGGCGATCTGCAGCCGCGCCGCACCCTGTATCGACCAGAACCAGGGCAGCGCGTCATAGGGTTTCGCCTGCCCGGTCAAGCGTTCGGCAACAGCCCGCGCATGGTCGACTGCGTTCTGAACCGATTCCAACCGCGTCATCGCGCCCAGATGAACGCTCGGATAGGCCGCGCAGTCACCGACCGCCGAGATCGCCGGATCGAACGTCTGCAACAATGTGTCGACAACGATCCCGTTGTCGGTCGCCAGGCCGCAATCCGCCGCCAGTTCGACATTGGGTTCGATGCCGGCGGCCAGCAGAACCGCGTCCGCCTTCAATACCTCTCCGCCCGAGAGACGGACCGCTACACCTCCGTTTCGGCCCACCGCCTCCACGGTCGACGACAGATGGACAAGGCTCCCCTCGCCCCGATGATGATCGAGGAACCACACCGAGACCACTGATGAGACCGCGCGCTGCATCAGCCTCGGGGCCATTTCCACAATATCGACAGCGACGTCCACGGCCCGCAGCAGGCTGGCGGCCTCCAGGCCTATGAAGCCGCCGCCGATGACCACGACGCGTTTGGCGCCCTCAAGCTTCCGGATAACGCGATTGGCGTCGGCCAGCGTGCGGAGTTCAAGCGTGTCGGGATGGTCGAGACCGGGGATCGGCGGCCTGCGGTTGCGCGCGCCCGTGGCGAAGACGAGGTGCCCGTACTTGATGCCGGTTCCGTCAGAGAGCAGAACATTGCCTGCCTCCCGGTCGACACCGGTCGCGCGGATGCCGAGCCTGAGATCGATCGCGTTATCGGCGTAGAAGCTCTCCGGCTTCAGCACCAGCGCGGGCGTGTTGGCGGCGCGCTTGATGTAGTCCTTGGACAGCGGCGGACGCTGATAGGGCAGATCGGGATCGTCCGACAACAGGGTGAGCGAACCGGCAAATCCGTGATTGCGCAGTGCCGTTGCAAGCTCAACGCCGCCGTGACCGGCGCCGATGATCACCACGTCGGACGAGGTTTCATTCATGGTCGCTCCCGCTGTGCCGCTACTGCCGTGCTTCCGACCGAAAGATCCGTCGTTTGGTCGTTCACCGCCCGATCGAAGTCAAGCCGGTCCGATGCACAGCACGTTCGGCCGCCTTGTTTCGCAGCGCCAAGGCATGAGATAAGATGCGCGAGAGGAGCCTGCGAGCAGGCTCCGCCGGCTTCTCGGCAAGCCGGATGCTTCCGGTAGATTCAGGTTCGGTCATGGTCAGTAAACCCCAGCAATTCGCCACCGGCGCCAGCGTTCACCCGCTGCCTGGCGCAAGCGTCGCATCCGCAAGCGCAATGGGTGCCGGCCCATCGCCTGAAGGCGAGCTTGCCCGCAATCCCGGCATGGCGCTCGATTTGGGCTGGCTGGAGGCGATGCGCGCGGTCAATCGCAGCGCGTTGGAGCGGCGTGTAGCCACGCTCTCAAAGCGCCGGTCGATCAAGGGCGACAACCAGGCCGCCTGGCTGTTGCGCGCGATCGCGGTGATGGACCTCACCACGCTCAACTCGAACGATACGCATGAGCGGGTGCGCCGGCTTTGCGCCAAGGCGCGCAATCCGCTCCGGCCCGACATCATGGATGGGCTGGGCATGACCGGACATCCCATCAGGCCCGCGGCCGTATGCGTCTATCATCCCTTCGTCGCCACCGCTGTCGCCGCGCTCAAGGGCACGAATGTCCATGTCGCGGCGGTTTCGACCGCCTTCCCGCACGGCCTGGCGCCGCTCTCGACCCGCATTGCCGAAATCCGTGCCTCGGTCGCCGACGGTGCCGACGAGATCGACGTCGTCATTCAGCGCGGTCTGGTCTACGAGGCAAACTGGCAGCAACTTTACGACGAGGTCGCCGCCTTCCGCGAAGCCTGCGGCAAGGCGCATCTCAAGGTGATCCTCGGAACCGGCGATCTCGCTACCCTGCGCAACGTCATGCTCGCTTCCATGGTGGCGATGATGGCGGGCGCCGATTTCATCAAGACCTCGACCGGCAAGGAACCGGTCAACGCCACGCTGCCCGTCGGGCTGACCATGGTGCGCGCCATCCGCGCCTATCATGAGCGCACCGGCTACCTGATCGGCTTCAAGCCGGCCGGCGGCATTTCGACGGCCAAGGCCTCGCTCGACTGGCTGGTGTTGATGAAGGAAGAGCTCGGCCGCCGTTGGCTGGAGCCTGACCTGTTCCGCTTCGGTGCGTCGAGCCTGCTTACCGACATCGAGCGCCAGCTTGAACACCACCTGACAGGCCGCTACTCGGCCAACCACCGTCACGCGATGGCGTGACAGGGCAGCATGCGGAGCAGACAGCGTGAACATTCTCGAGCGCTATGAATCCATGGACTATGCAGCGGCGCCGGAATCGCGCGCGGAGGCCAATGCATGGCTCGCGGGCCGCAACCTGAGCCACGCGCTTTTCATCAACGGCGAGTGGAAGGCTGCTGGTTCAGGCAGGACATTCGCGGTGCAGGAGCCGTCCACAGGCAACGAACTCGCCGAGATATCCGAGGCTGGAAGCGCCGATGTCGACGCCGCCGTGGCGGCCGCACGCACCGCGCTTCCCAAATGGCAGAAGGCCGGCGGCTATGCCCGCGCCCGCATTCTCTATGCGATTGGCCGCGCCATGCAGCGCCATGCCCGCCTGTTCGCCGTGCTGGAATCAATCGACAACGGCAAGCCGATCCGCGAAAGCCGCGACATCGACGTGCCGTTGGCAATCCGCCACTTCATCCACCATGCCGGCTGGGCGCAGCGGATCGAGAAGGAGTTTCCGGATCACAAGGCGATTGGCGTCGCCGGTCAGATCATCCCTTGGAATTTCCCGCTGCTGATGCTGGCATGGAAAATCGCCCCGGCGCTCGCCGCCGGCTGCACGGTGGTGCTCAAACCGGCTGAATTCACGCCGCTGACGGCCGTTCTGTTCGCCGAGATATGCGAACGGGCGGGCGTTCCGAAGGGTGTTGTCAACATCGTCCACGGGGGCCCTGAAGCCGGCGAGGCCATCGTCAATCATCCAGACATCGACAAGATCGCCTTCACCGGCTCATCCGAGGTCGGCAAGATCATCCGCCGCGCCACCGCGGGCACCGGCAAGAAACTGTCGCTGGAACTCGGCGGCAAGTCGGCCTTCATCGTATTCGAGGACGCCGACATGGACTCCACCGTCGAGGGCCTCGTCGACGGCATCTGGTTCAACCAGGGCCAGGTCTGCTGCGCCGGCTCCCGCCTGCTGGTTCAGGAAGGCATTGCCGACGCCTTCCACGCCAAGGTCAAGATCCGCATGAGCCGGCTGAGGCTTGGCGATCCGCTGGACAAGAACACCGATATCGGCCCGCTCATCGACACCACCCAGCTCGAGCGCGTGACAGGCCTTGTGGCCGAAGGCGCGAAACAGGGCGCAACCTGCTGGCAGGCCGACAATGACGTTCCGGATACCGGGTGGTATTATCGGCCGACGCTGGCCCTCAACGTCGCTCCCGCCAACATCCTGGCGCAGGAAGAGGTGTTCGGGCCCGTGCTCGCGTCAATGACTTTCCGCAACACGGAAGAAGCGATCGAACTGGCCAACAACACGCGTTACGGGCTCGCCGCCTCGGTCTGGAGCGAGAACATCAACCTCGCGCTCCATGCGGCGCCGCAGCTCAAGGCAGGCGTGGTCTGGATCAACGGCACCAATATGTTCGACGCCGCCTGCGGCTTCGGCGGTTATCGCGAGTCGGGCTTCGGCCGCGAAGGCGGCCGCGAAGGCATGTTCGAATATCTGACGCGAAAATCGAAGCCGTCGACTGCGTTGAAGGAAAGACCTTCGGAGCAGCCGGCCGAAACTGTTGCGTGGGATTTCATCGACCGCACGCCAAAACTGTTCATCGGCGGCAAGCAGGTGCGGCCGGACGGCAATTATGCCTACCGCGTGCTCGATGCGAAGGGCCGGCTTGCCGGCGAAGCCGGGCTCGGCAACCGCAAGGACATTCGCGAGGCCGTCGCAGCCGCTCAGAAATGCAGCGCGTGGCCGTCGGCTACCGCCTTCAACCGCGCGCAGGTGCTCTATTTCCTTGGCGAGAACCTGTCGGTCCGTGCCGATGAGATGGCTGCCCGTCTCTCTTCGCTCACCGGCGTTTCAGCCAAAGCCGCGCGGGCCGAGGTCGATCAGTCGGTGGAGCGACTGTTCGAGGCCGCGGGGATGGCCGACAAGTTCGAGGGCGCGGTGCACCAGCCCCCTGCCCGTGTGGTCACGCTGGCGCTCAACGAGCCGGTCGGCGCGATCGGCATGGTCATGCCGGATCAGCAACCGCTGCTCGGTTTCGTTGCCATGGTCGCTCCCGCGCTCGCCATGGGCAACACCGTGGTCGCCGTTCCGTCGGAGCGCTGGCCGCTGCTCGCCACCGACCTTTACCAGGTCATCGAGGCTTCGGATGTTCCCGCAGGCGCCATCAACATCGTGACCGGCAAGGGCGGCGAACTTGCCCGCGTGCTGGCAAAACATGACGATCTCGACGGCCTGTGGTGCATTGCCGACACGGAGACGTGCAAGGCGGTGGAGCTGGAATCGGCGGGCAATCTGAAGCGGGTATGGACCACCAACGGCCGCGTTCCTGACTGGCATTCGGGCGAAGGCGCGCTCGACCCGCTGCTGCGGCGTGCGGTCGAGGTCAAGAACGTCTGGGTGCCCTATGGCGACTGACCGCCGGTCTGGTCGTCGCGGGAGGCACGAATGGGCGAGATAGTCCTTCACAACTATTTCCGCTCGTCGACGTCCTATCGCGTGCGCATCGCTCTCGCGCTGAAAGGCATCGCCTACCGATACGTCGCGCACAATCTGCGCCATGGCGAGCAGCGCTCACCCGAATATTTGGCCGTGAACCCCCAGGGACTGACGCCAGCGCTCATATGGAGCGACGGGACGGTGATTGCCCAGTCGCTCGCGATAATCGAGTTTCTCGACGAGGTGCATCCCGAGCCACGGCTCTTGCCGCCTGACGCCAAAGGCCGCGCGCGCGTTCGCATGATCTCGCAGATGATCGGCTGCGATATTCATCCGGTGAACAATCTGCGCGTACTCAACGAACTGCGCACGCGCTACGGCGCGGACGATACCGGGATCGCCGACTGGTTCAGGCACTGGGTCAACGCCACGTTCGAGCCGCTTGAAACAATTCTTTCGCAAAACTCCAAGACCGGCCGCTTCTGCCATGGCGACGAGGTTACGCTTGCCGATCTCTGCCTGGTGGCGCAGGTCGCCAACAATGCCCGCTTCAACGTCGACATGAGCCCATATCCAGTCATCGGCGCGATCCGTGACGCCTGCATGGAAATTCCCGCTTTCGCCGATGCCGCCCCCGCGCATCAGCCAGACGCGATCTGAAACCGAGACCTAGCTCGCTTGCTTTGTGACGAGCAGAGCCAGTGTGTCGGCGATCAGCGCAGGTTTTTCCTCGCCTTCAATCTCCACCGTGCTGGAGCGCTTCATCAGGAAGCGGCCCGGCTCCTTCTCCTCAAAACCGGTCAGTGTGGTGCGCAGCCTTATCCGCGCTCCCGCCCGGACAGGTGACAGGAAACGCAGCTTGTCGAGCCCGTAGTTGAAGGCTGCGTGGATGCCTTCGGGTATGCCGTCCAGTTCATAGGACATCACCGGAAGCAGCGACAGGGTGAGAAATCCGTGAGCGATGGTCGTTCCGGCCGGCGCATCACGCGCAGCCCGCTCGCGGTCGACATGGATCCATTGCTTGTCGCCGGTGCATTCGGCGAACTGGTCTATCATCGCCTGATCGACCCTGATCCAGCTTGAGACGCCAATCTCCGTTCCCACGAGATCCGGCATGTCGGCCAGTTTCGTCTTGCTTTGCTTGCCTACCGATTCCGACACGCGCATCCTCCCGTTCTTGACGGCAAGCGTCATGCCCTGCCCGCTTCGAGGGCGCAAGTCGGATGGTCGGGACAAAAGCTGACTGAAAATGTCAAAATAATACCGGATAAGTCTGGAATTGTTCTAATCTATGGTCCATATTCGGGGGACAGACAGCGACACGAGGGCGACATGCGGCTGACGCGCCAGACCAACTATGCGGTCCGAATCCTGATGTATTGCGCGGCCAATGACGGCCGGCTGAGCAGGGTGCCGGAGATCGCGGCCGCATACTCGTTGTCGGAGCTGTTCCTGTTCAAGATCCTGCAGCCACTGGTCGAAAACGGGCTCATCCAGACCGTGCGTGGCCGCAACGGCGGGGTGAGGCTCGGCCGACCCGCTAACGAGATCACGCTCTTCGATACGATACGTGTCACGGAAGACAATTTCGCGATGGCCGAGTGTTTCGAAGACGGCGCTACTGAATGCCCGCTGGTCGATTCCTGCGCACTGAACGATGCCCTGCGCAAGGCGCTGGGCGCTTTCTTCGAGGTGCTGGAAGGCTACACGATCGAAGATCTCGTCAACGCGCGACCGTCCATGCGCTCGCTTCTCGGCATCGAGGAAATGACTCCGACAGCGGCGAGCGTCTGAGAGCCGGCCAACATTCCGCTACTTGTTGAGAATCAGCTTGCCCTGCCGTGTGATCTTCAGCCGGTAGACTGACTCGCCATGCTCGATGGCGATCTCTCTCGTCCCCTGGAACAGATTGACGCTCGATAGAGTTTTGACCGGACGGACGGCGGATTCCGCACGCGGCGTGGCGATCTGGTGCCGGTGATCGTGGTCGAAGCGGACGTGGCTGTTCATCTGTTCATGCTCCCTGCTCTCAATGCGCCCTCGGTTGCGCAGCAAATTAACTTGACAAATTCAGTCCGATTTATGATCAGCTATTATACCTGATTATTTCTGTCAAGTTTAAACGCGACGGTTTCGACACGGCCGGGCAATTGGAGTGTACGACATGATGAATGGCTGGCTTATGCTGGACGGAGTGGCAGTCATACGTGGCGACGGGCT
The DNA here is from genome assembly GCA_040880025.1 of Rhizobiaceae bacterium. GTDB lineage: Bacteria > Pseudomonadota > Alphaproteobacteria > Rhizobiales > Rhizobiaceae > RCIO01. The sequence goes on along the minus strand of JBBDJD010000015.1, from coordinate 191,672 downwards.
CAATCCGGCGCTTCGCGAAATACTGGCCACTCGTGCCGCAATTGAGGGCTTTCCCAGCTACATTGTCGAAATCGCAAAGTTGCGCGGCGAACTCTCCAGCCAGGCCGGTCCTGTTCCCGCGCCTGCGATCACCGGCGCCCTGCCGGAGAATGTTGTCCATTTCCCCGGCCGTGCTAGCAACATGTTCAATCCACTGTCTCATCGGAGAACCGACTGATGTATATCGCCATGAACCGCTTCAAGGTCGCCAAAGGCTCGGAAGAGGAATTCGAGTCCATCTGGAAGAACCGCGATTCACGGCTGGGTGAGATGAAAGGTTTCCGTGAATTCCACCTGCTTCGCGGCCCGGAAAACGAGGCCGAAGGCTACACGCTCTACGCCTCGCACACGATCTGGGAGACACACGATGATTTCGTCGCCTGGACGAAATCGCAGAACTTCCGCGATGCCCATCGCAACGCTGGTTCCACCAGGACAACCTATGTCGGTCACCCGCAATTCGAAGGCTTCAGTGTGGTGGACGGCGCCTGAGATAGTTCAGGCGGAAGCGAGCAGGCTCGCATTGCCGCCGGCAGCGGTCGTGTCCACGCAGGTCGCGCGTTCGAGCACATAGGCCTCCGGATCGATCGGATCGGTCACCAGCCGAACGATCGGACCGTCCCGCGCCGCCAGCGCCAGCCTGACATACCGCAACGCGTCATCGTCAGCCACAAGCGCGGCGAGATCAATGTTCAGCACCTTCAGGTGGTCTGCACTCGGCACCCCGTCGAACGCCACAACAGGCAAGTCTCTGCCCGTGAGGACGCTGAGCGTCGACTGCGCGCCGGGCGCGACCGCCACAACCGCGTTTCCTGCGGCAAGCGCCTGCACGGCCTGTGCAAGAAGGGTGTCGGCCTCGCACCCAAGGCAAAGAACGCGCCCGCGCGGGTGAAGTGCCAGCGCATTGGCCTCACCGGTCGGCCCGGGCAGATCGACGGGTCCGAAATCGAGAGTGGCGGAGGCTGCGATCGCGTCGGCCGCCCTGCCCCGCAGCACCTTGCGCAGCACCGCGATGCGGTCCTGCCTCGAGGCCCAGCGGTGGTCGTCGGGGTTCGGCAGTCGCGCCGAGTCGATATCGGTGGCCCCATCCTTGTAAGCCGTTCCGCTGATCCTGGAACCCTCGCTACGCAACTTGCGGAACCGCGCCAGATAGTGCGGTCCGCCCGCCTTCGGCCCGGTACCCGAGAGCCCTTCACCACCAAAGGGCTGGGCTCCAACGACAGCGCCGATCTGGTTGCGGTTGACGTAGAAGTTGCCGACCCGCATCCGGTCCATGATGTACTGCACGCGGGCGTCGATGCGTGTGTGGAGCCCGAATGTCAGCCCGTATCCGCGCGCATTGATCGCCGTGATGACATTGTCGATCTGGTTGGCCTCGAATGTCGCGACATGCAGTACCGGGCCGAATATCTCGCGCTCCAGCTCTTCGATGCCCTTGACCCGGAACAGATGCGGCGCGACGAACCGGCCATCGTCGGGCGCGTGGAGCTTCTCGATCAGCCGGCCGTCCGCGATCATCGTCTCGCAATAGTCGCCGATCGAAGCCGTCGCCTCATCGTCGATCAGCGGGCCGACATCCGTTGAAATGTGCCACGGATCGCCGACCTGAAGCGCCTGCATCGCGCCCGACAGCATCTTGAGCAGCTTATCGCTCACATCGCGCTGCACATAGAGAATGCGAAGCGCCGAACAGCGCTGGCCGGCACTCTGGAAGGCCGAGGCGAGAATGTCGCGCACCGCCTGTTCCGGAAGGGCAGTGGAATCCACGATCATGGCGTTGAGCCCGCCTGTCTCGGCGATCAGCATGGCATCGGGCGCGGCCGTTTCTGCAAGCTGACGCTCGATCGCCCGGGCAACCTCGACCGAGCCGGTGAAGCAGACGCCAGCGATGCGCGGATCGGCAGTCAACGGCTGTCCGACCGAGGGGCCGTCGCCCGGCAAGAACTGGATGATGTCGTCGGGCACGCCGGCCTCGCGCATCAATTTCACGGCGCGGTATGCGATCAGCGGCGTCTGTTCCGCCGGCTTGGCGATCACCGCATTGCCGGTGACCAACGCCGCCGCTATCTGGCCGGTGAAGATCGCCAGTGGAAAATTCCAGGGCGATATGCAGGCGATCACGCCCCGCGCAGCACTGTCCTTCTCGGCCTTGGCCGCGCCGGCAGCGTAATAGTGCAGGAAGTCTACAGCTTCGCGCAGTTCGGCAACCGCATCGGCCAGCGACTTGCCGGCTTCGCGCATCGCCAGCGCCAGGAACTCGCCGGTGTTGTCCTCATAAAGCCCGGCAATACGCGACAGGAGGGCCGCCCGCTCCGCCGCCGGCCGCGCCGCCCAGGCCGGTTGCGCGTTCAGGGCCGCGTCAACGGCTTTCCTGACATTGACTCCGGAGGCTTCGGCTACTGTCCCGACCTGCTCGCCGGGATTGGCGGGATTGACGACGGGCCGCGCCTTGCCGGCTTTGCCAGCCGTCTTCGTCAGAGGCGCCGCGGACCATTGATGCGGCGCGGCGAATGGCTTTCGCAACACCTCCAGTTCCGCCAGCGTTTCGGCATAGGCAATGTCGTATCCGCGCGAATTCGGCCGTGTCGACCGGAAGATGTCCGCCGGCATGGGAATGGCCGGATTGTGCGCCGGCCCCTGCGCGACGACAGCGCCAAACGGGTCCGCGGCAATCGTCTCGGGGCTGACGTCCTCGTCCACGATCTGGTGCACGAAGGACGAATTGGCGCCATTTTCCAGCAGCCGACGCACCAGATAGGCCAGCAGATCCTCGTGCGCTCCGACCGGTGCATAGACCCGGCAGCCCGTGCCTTCGCGCTTGCGCACCGTTTCGTGCAGCGCCTCACCCATGCCGTGCAGCCGTTGGAACTCGAAACCTTTGCGGTCGCTGCCAGCCATCTTCAGGATCGCCGCAACGGTGTGTGCGTTGTGCGTGGCGAATTGCGGATAGATGCGGTCCGTCGCGCCCAACAATTTTCGCGCGCAGGCAATGTAGGAAACGTCTGTGTTCACCTTGCGGGTGAAAACGGGATATCCGGGCAGGCCGAGTGTTTGAGCCCGCTTGATCTCGCTGTCCCAATACGCGCCCTTGACCAGCCGCACCATGATGCGCCGGTCCAGCCGCTCGGCAAGCGCGTGCAGCCAGTCGATCACAAAAGCCGCCCGGGGTCCGTAGGCCTGCACGACGACACCGAATCCGGCCCAGTTCTCGAACTCATCCAGCGAAAGGACGCGTTCGATGACGTCCAGTGACAGATCCAGCCGGTCCGCTTCCTCCGCGTCGATATTGAGCCCCATCCGCGCATTGTGGGCTGCATGGCATAGAGCGGTAAGCCGCTTCACCAGGACGGGAAGCATTGTCTGCTTTTGCGCCAGTTCGTAACGCGGATGCAGCGCCGACAGCTTGACCGAAATGCCGGGATTCTTGCGGATGTCGTTGCCCGCCGCACCGCTGTCCAGCGCCGAAATAGCGTCGGCGTAAGCTTTGAAATAGCGCTTGGCGTCAGCCTCCGTGCGAGCCGCCTCGCCCAGCATGTCGTAGGAGTAGAGATAGCCCTTCTTGCGCAGCTGCGCGCCGTTGCGGCGCGCTTCGTCAATCGTGCGTCCGAGAACGAATTGCTCGCCGAGTTCGCGCATCGCAGCACCCACGGCACGGCGGATCACCGGCTCGCCCAGGCGGCGCACAAGAGAGCGCAGCGTACCCTCGACGCCGCCCTCGCCCTCCTCGAGAACGCGTCCGGTGAGCATCAGCGCCCAGGTGGAGGCGTTGACGAAGATCGAGCCGGAATCACCGATGTGCTCCGACCAGTCATGCGGCGCGATCTTGTCGCGGATCAGTTCGTCGACCGTTTCGGCGTCTGGTACCCGAAGCAATGCTTCGGCCAGGCACATGAGGGCGACGCCCTCCTTTGTCGACAGCCCGTACTCGGCCAGAAACGATTCCATGAGCTGCGGGTTCGACGCGGAGCGCACGGAGCGCACCAGGCTCTCTGCATCCTTCGAGATCGCCGCCCGGTCATCCTTCGAAAGCCCGGCCGCCTTGATGAGCCGCGCAAGCGCCTGATCCTCGTCGGCCAGGGTGTTGGCCCTGATTTGCTCACGCAGTTCGGTCAGGGAGGAAGTAGCCATCGCACAGCGACCCCAGCTCGAAGTTGGCCCAATCAGGCGAGACTAGCACGTCAGCCACAACCGCTGCGGACTGAATGTTTGGAAAACGCGATCGAAACAGGCTAGTCTTGCGCCCATACTTGGATCAAATGAGCTGCAGTAATGTCAGAGTCAGTCCAGTTGGATCGAATAGACCGCAATATCCTTGCCGCATTGGCCCGTGACGGGCGTCTGTCCATGGCCGAACTGGCGAACCGGGTCGGCCTGACCAAGACCCCCGTGCAGGCGCGTGTGCGCCGGCTCGAGCGTGACGGCATCATTCGTGGCTACACGGCACTGATCGACCACGAACGCATGGGCGAAGGCCACGTCGCCTTCGTGCAGGTCACCCTGTCCGACACCCGCTCGGCCGCGCTCGATGCCTTCAACAAGGCGGTGGCGGGGATTCCCGAAGTCGAGCAGTGCCACATGATAGCGGCTAGATTCGACTACCTGCTCAAGGTGCGCACGACCGACATCGCCGCTTATCGAAGCGTCCTGGGTGAGCGCATTTCTGCGCTGCCCTATGTCGAGCACACTTCGACCTTCGTCGCGATGGAGACGGTGAAGGACACCTGACGGGCGTCAGGGGCTCAGCGTCTTCAGGAACGCAATCAGCGACGCGCGGCCCCGGTCGGTGAGTTCCAGCGCCGGGATATCGGTCGACCCGGACGGCGCGTCCGGTGCGCGGCTGTAATGGTCGATGACCTCGTCCAGTGTTAGGTACTGCCCGGCGTGCATGTAGGGCGGGCGGTCCGCTGCGCCGCGCAATGACGAGGTCTTGTAAGCGCGTTCCAGCTCCTCGCCGCCAGGCACCATGAACGCCAGTTCCGCGCAATCCTCCGCCTTGCCGTCGCTATAGGGTCCAAGACAGTTGAACGGATCGGCAATCACCTGTTTGACCGCACTTGCCCGGCCGCGATCCTCCGGCAATCCGTCGACTGCCGGAACGCCGGTATTGTGAAACTGGCCGTCGGTCAGCAGCGGCCCGTTATGGCAATTCGTGCAGCCGGCACTGCCGATGAAGACTTTCAACCCCTCGTGCTCAAGATCGGAAAAAGCCGCATCGCCTTGCGGCGTCTCCCCGGCCGCAAGTGCCGCGACATGACGGTCGAAGCGGGTCGGTTCCGGCAGAATGGTCCGTTCGAAGGCGGCAATCGCCTTGCCTATATTGGCGAACACGACGTTGATGGCCTCGCGACGGTCTCCCGGAATATTGGCCCATGCCGCCTTGTCCCCCAGCGTGCCGCGCGGGCTGGCGTTGTCCGGCAGGCGGGAAAGGTCGGGCAACCCGCCGAATATCGCCTCGTAGCGGTCGCGGTAGCGCTGGCCGATCAGGCGCGCGTAGAAGAGGCGGTTGCCGCCATGTTCGCGCAAATCCTCCAGCGGGGTAACCGCCTGGGCCCACAGGCTGTCGCGCCTGCCATCCCAGAACTGCCACGAATAGTAGGCGACTCCGGCGAGCGGCATGGTGCGCCTGTCGGTGACCCCGATGGCATGGCCACGCGGCAAGTCATCCTGGAACTGCCGGTCGATCTTGTGGCATGTGGAGCAGGAAACTTCGCCGTTGATGCTCATTGCCGGATCGAAAAAAAACGTCGCCCCCAACGCCGCAGCGCGCCGGTCGTCGGCAACCCGGTTGGTCGGGTCCACGGGCAGCGGAGGAAGCGCGGCCAGCGTCATCGACTTGGCCTTCACAAGTTCTTCATCGGTGAGTGCGGATGGATCGCAGCCTGCAATTATTGCAAGCGCCGGCAGCGCAATCACGGCCAGCGTTAGTCGGACCCTGCGTCCGAGAGGCTCAAAGCATGATGTTGAAGACAACCACATCCTCGCCGCTGGCCCCGTCGATTGTCAGGCGCAGTTCCCACCAGCCACTCATATTGAACCGCACGCCTTCGATCCGATAGTGCCCGTCACCGATATGTGATGCCCTCGGCGCAGTCGGCAGGCCATGGCCGTGATCCGGCATTCCGCCATCGACCACAACCGTGGCGTCGACCAGCGGCGTGCCGTCGGCTGACCTTACCGCCGCAATCCAGCTGTGGAGCGGACCCTGCTCAATCGGCTCCGACTCCGGTTCTATGCTGACTTCATAGAGGCCCTGTTCGGAAAATTTCGATCTCGAAAGATCAAGCCCGTCTCGCGGCGCGTGCCGGCCGGCCAGCACGAACCATGCCGCCCCGATCGCGGCAAGGACGGCCCCAATGATAGCGTATCGCATCATCATATTGAGTATACCTCTACCCGCGCCGGAAAAACACGTAACCGTCGCCCAAGCCGTTGCACCGCCGCGCGTTACAAATCAATCATTTTTGCTCGGTCCAGATAGGCGTTTCCTCCGCCCTGTGATATCCGGCTGCCGAAAATGCTGGAGGTGAAAATTTGAGCGACGCAGGGGGAATCGCTGCAATCGGCGAGTGTATGCTGGAACTGTCGGCCGCCGACGCCGATCAGTGGCGCATGGCATTTGCCGGCGACACGTTCAATACGCTGTGGGCCATGCGCGCGCTGCTGCCGAACGCCCGGATCGACTACGTCACCGCCTTCGGCGCCGACCCGTTTTCGCAACGCCAGATCGGGTTCCTGCGGGAGAACGGCATCGGGGTCGCGGCCAGCCCGACACTCGCCGGAGCACGCCCCGGCCTTTACGCGATCACCCTGGACGGGGTGGAACGCTCTTTCACCTACTGGCGCGCTGATTCCGCCGCCCGGCAACTCGCCAGTGATCCTGTTGCGTTGGCAAAAAGCCTTTCGAATCTGCGCCTTGCCTATTTTTCCGGAATCACTCTGGCAATTCTCGATAACGATGGCCGCCGCACGCTGCTGCACAGCCTTCGAGAAGCGCGCGCGGCTGGCACGCTCGTCGCCTTCGATCCGAATTATCGGCCCAGACTTTGGCCATCCCCCAGCATCGCCCGCGAGGCAATTACCGAAGCATTGGCGGTGGCCGATATCGCGCTGCCGACCTTTCCCGACGAACAGGAACTCTACGGCGATGAAACGCCCGATCGGACGCTGGATCGCCTGGTTCAATCCGGCATCCGCGAGGCCGTCGTCAAGAACGGCACTGGGGACGCATTGATGCTTTCTGACGGTCTCACATCGACCGTTCCGGCACAGCGTATCGACGATGCGGTCGACACCACGGGCGCCGGCGACGCCTTCAACGGCGGTTATCTTGCCGCACGCATGTCCGGCCTGGGTGGACCGGAGGCCGCGGCGTGCGGCCATCGGACAGCCGCGGCGGTCGTGCGCGTGCGAGGCGCCCTGGCGCCGGCCCAGGTGCTTCGAAAAGCATTTGAAGGCTGATCGACCGCAATCTGGCGACCGATCGATTTTCCAATGCCTGTACTTAAAGGCCGAGACCGCCGATGCAGACATATTTGGTGTCGAGATAATCCTCGATGCCCTGATGCCCGCCCTCGCGTCCAAGCCCGGATTCCTTGACACCGCCAAACGGTGCTTCCGGCGTGGTGATCACGCCTTCGTTGACACCGACCATGCCGTATTTCAGCCCTTCCATTACCCGGAAGGCGCGGCCGAGATCGCCGGTGTAGAAATAGCAGGCAAGACCGTATTCGGTGTCGTTGGCGAGTGCGACGCCCTCTTCCTCGCTCTCGAAACGGAAGATGGGGGCCAGAGGACCGAATATCTCTTCCTTCATGAATTTCATCTTCGGCGTCGCTTCCGAAATCACGGTCGGCTCGAAGAACGTCCCGCCAAGTGAGTGACGGTGGCCGCCGGTGACGACCTTGCCGCCCTGCGCGGTGGCGTCGGCGATGAACTCCTCGACCTTCTCAACTGCATTCGCGTCGATCAGCGGTCCTTGTTGCACACCGTCGTCCGTACCCGGCCCAACCTTCAGAGCCTTCGCCGCCTTGGCGAGCTTTTCGACGAATTCGTCGTAGACACCCGCCTGAACGAAGAACCTATTCGTGCACACGCATGTCTGGCCCGAATTGCGGTACTTCGCGGCGATGGCGCCCTCCACCGCGCGATCGATGTCGGCATCATCGAACACCAGGAACGGCGCGTTGCCGCCGAGCTCCATCGACACCTTCTTGACGGTCTTAGCCGCCTTTCCCATCAGCATCTTTCCGACCTCGGTCGAGCCGGTGAAGGTGATCTTCTTGACCAGCGGGTTTTCGCAGAGTTCGTCGCCGATTTCGCCAGCCGAGCCGGTTACGATGTTCACCACGCCAGCGGGAATGCCGGCCTGTTCGGCAAGCACGCCCCATGCGAGGCCCGAATAGGGCGTCTGCGACGCAGGTTTCACTACGCAGGTGCAGCCGGCGGCGATGGCTGGTCCGATCTTGCGCGCCAGCATGGAGGACGGGAAATTCCACGGCGTAATGGCGGCGATCACGCCGACCGGCTCGCGTGTGACGATGACTCTGCGATCCGCCCAGGGTGACGGTATCACGTCGCCATAAGTACGCCGCGCTTCCTCTGCGAACCACAGCACGTAGGCGGCCGAGAACGCGACCTCGCCCCGCGATTCCGTCATCGACTTGCCCTGTTCGAGCGTCAGCAGCTCGGCCAGTGCCTCCTGATTGTCCATGATCGCATCATGCAGCCTGCGCAGCATCTTCGACCGTTCGAGCGCGGTCGTCTTCTTGAAGGTCTGGAAAGCCTTCTCGGCAGCCTCGATAGCGCGCCTGGTCTCGGCCTTGCCGCTTTTCGGCACGTTGCCGAGCACCTGTCCGTTGGCGGGATTGACGACATCCATCGTCGCCCCGGAATCAGCCGGGACCCAAACTCCGTCGATCAGGTTCGCCTGTTTCATGAATGGGTTGGCTTTTTGCAGCATATGGAAACTCCGTCCTGTCACCGCCCGACCGGCGGCATGTTGTTCTCGATCTTCAAACGCGCGGCCAGCGCTCCCGATCCATCGCCGTTGCCTGTCTATCGTGCGGTCCGCAACGCCGCAATGAAAGTTGAGGGGTTTGGCGCCCGGATCAGTCTCGGACGAACCTCCGTGGCGGCCTTCGCCGCACCGTCGCCGCAACCTGTCGCTTTTCTCCCGGTCTGCTAAACCTATATTCGCAACGCTGGGAGCGCGCCTGATGATCCGTATCTTCGTTTTTGTATTGTGCCTTGTTGTCGTGTCCCCCGCCGGGGCAACGGAAGCCGGCTGGGCGCTGTTGAGAAATGGCGGCCAGGTGGTGTTGCTGCACTATGCATTTGCGCCGGGCGCCGGCGATCCGGGAAATTTCGACATCGACAATTGTGCGACCCAGCGCAATCTGTCCGACCGCGGCGAGCATCAGTCAAGACGCATCGGGGCGCTTTTCGGGGCTCGCGCCGCGCCGATCAACCATGTCGAAACAAGCCGCTTCTGCCGCTGTCGGGACACCGCGCTGATCGCCTTCCGCGACGAAGAGGTGAAGGAGAACGACGCACTGGACTGGCTTCCAGGCGAAGCGGATGCGGAGAGAGAAGCCAGGCTGGATCGCGCCCGTGACCAAATCCTTGACTATTCGGGCTCGGGCATTCTGGTCTTGGTGACCCACGGGGAGGTAATACAAGCGCTGCTTGGCGCCAGCTCCCGCGAAGGCGAGGCCGTGATCGTCTCACGCGGGCAGGATTCGCTTGGTGTTGCAGCGCGCATACGCTTCAACTGAGACGCGGGCCTCCGCCCCGTTCGTTTCAGTTCTTGACCACGACCTTCATGTTGCCGGGACCGACTTCGCGCGCCAGCGAGAATAGTTGTGCGGCGTTTGCCGTATCGAGCCGAATGCAACCGTGCGATGCGGGACTGCCCAGCCGGCTCACGGCATTTGTGCCGTGGATGGCGTAGCCGCCATCGTAGAAGATCGAATAGGGCATCGGCGACATGTCGTATTTGCGCGAATGCCACATCTTGTGCATCCGCTTTGGCCGCCACGCGCCGGCCGGCGTGATGTAGCCTGACCGCGCGGTCGACACGCGCCACGTGTGAATCACCTTGCCGTAGTGGATTACCTGCATGGTCTGCGAGGCGACATCCACCTCCGCGACCAGAACCGCAGCATGCGCGCCGGCGGCCATCAAACTCAGGAAAACCGAACTCAAAGTACAAACGAGCAGTCGTTTCATGCGCCCATAACCCGATGTTGCCCCTAGGTAATCAAACTAAAACGGATTTTATGAACGTGCAATGAACGGTCGCTTATTTAGTGGCGCCTGGAATGCTCCAGCGGCGGTTCTGGACGCTTGCCAACCCACCGCCGGGCCTGCTCAATGGCGCGATGAACGAAAAACTCCACAAAGCCGTCGACGACCGCCTTGATGAACTGGTCGCCCTGACCACCGATCTGATCCGCTTTCCGACCGTCAATCCGCCGGGCGAAGCCTACACGCCATGCGCCGAATACATCGCCGGGCTGCTCGGCAGGCGCGGTTACGAAACCCGGCTGATCCGGGGTGAAGGCACGCCCGGCGACAATGACAAGTATCCGCGCACCAACGTGGTGGCGCGGCGCGAGGGGCGCGGCCCCGGCCCGACCGTTCACTTCAATTCGCATATCGACGTTGTCGAGACGGGCGAAGGCTGGACCGTCGAGCCCTTTGCCGGTCTGGTCAAGGACGGGCGCGTCTATGGCCGCGGCGCATGCGACATGAAGGGCGGGCTGGCCGCTTCGATCATCGCTGCCGACGCTTTCATGGCCGTTTTCCCCGATTATCCCGGCGCAATCGAGATTTCGGGAACCGTGGACGAGGAATCGGGCGGCTTCGGCGGCGTCGCCTATCTCGCCAGTCAGGGACTGTTCTCCAAACCCCGCGTCGACCACGTCATCATTCCCGAGCCGCTCAACAAGGACCGCATCTGCCTTGGCCATCGCGGCGTCTGGTGGGCGGAGATCGAGACCAAGGGCCGCATCGCCCATGGTTCGATGCCTTTCCTGGGCGATTCCGCGATCCGCCACATGGGTGCGGTGCTGCATGCCTTCGAGGAGGAACTGTTTCCCGCACTCGACCGCAAGCAGACCAGGATGCCCGTGGTGCCGGAAGGCGCGCGCCGCTCGACCATGAACATCAACTCGGTTCATGGCGGGCAAACGGAGGATTATTTCCCCGGCCTGCCGGCGCCCAACGTGCCGGACTCGGCGCGCATCGTAATCGACCGCCGTTTCCTGATCGAGGAAGACCTCGCCGAGGTGAAGGGTGAAGTGCGTTCAATCCTCGAGCGCCTGAAAGGCGAGCGCCCGCGTTTCGACTACGCGATGCGCGACCTGATGGAGGTGTTGCCTCTGATGACCGAACGGGACGGCCCGGTGCCGCGCGCCATCGCGGAGGGCATCCGCGACGTGTTCGGCAAGGAGCCTGAATATATCATTTCGCCAGGCACCTACGATCAGAAACACATCGCCCGCATCGGACATCTGCATGACTGCGTCGCCTATGGGCCAGGCATCCTCGACCTGGCCCATCAGCCCGACGAATGGGTCGGCATCGACGACATGGCCGAATCGGCCAAGGTGATGGCGGTCGGCCTGGACGTATTGCTGCGCGGCGCGCGATCCTGACGCACACTTTTCAGCGCTGGTGCAACCTGGAATGCACCGTCAGTTCGGGCCGCGTGTTGAGCGTCTGGAACACCACGCAATAGCGCTCGGTGAGCTTGAGCAGTGTATCCACCCGCTCTTGCGGCTCGTCTGTATCCAGTTCGAACGTCAGCCGGATCGCCGCAAATCCCACCGGCGCGGCCTTCTCGACGCCGAGCGTGCCGCGGAAGTCGAGATCGCCTTCGGCCACCACCGTTGCGCCGCCCAACCGGAATTCGAGCGCCGTCGCCACGGCCTTCAGCGTGACGCCGGCACAGGCGACCAAGGCCTCAAGAAGCATGTCGCCGGAACAGAGTTCGAGACCGCTGCCGCCGGTCGCTGGGTGCAGGCCGGCAACCGCCAGCGCCCTGCCCGTCTCCACCTTGCAGGCAATCGAGGTGTCGTCGATCGACCCACGCGCCTTGAGTGTGACAACGGCGGTTTCCGGAGAATCCCGATATTTCTCCTTGATTGGCGCCTGCAGCGCCTTCAACCCGACCGAGTCCATCTGCTGATCCCCGCTGACGCCGCATCAGTGTACGCCAATCTGCGCGGCCGGCACAGCGCGGAGTTCCACGGCGCCGCCGTCCCCAGAGACAGATGCGAGAAGGACTGCACCAGAAGCTGACGGAGCGTGTCACACACAAACGCGATTTACTCGCAGAGCAATTCGCGCTTTGATCGCCGCAATCATTCAGTGCTGGGAGAGCAAATTATGAAAATGTGGAAATCCGTAGTGGCTGCGGCGGCCTTCGCGCTGTCCGCGAGCGTGGCCGACGCCGCGCGAACCGATCTGGTGCTGGGCATGGTGCTTGAGCCGCCGCATCTCGACCCGACCGCAGGCGCGGCCGCGGCCATCGACGAAGTTGTCTACGCAAATATTTTCGAAGGCTTGACCCGCATCGGAAGCGGCGGCGAGGTGTTGTCTGCGCTGGCCGAAAGCTGGGACATCTCCGATGACGGCAAGACCTATACGTTCAAGCTCCATTCGGGCGTGAAATTCCACGATGGCACTGATCTGACAGCCGAGGATGTCGTCTTCTCGCTCGATCGGGCCCGCGCGGACGATTCCACCAACGCCCAGAAGGCGCTGTTTGCCGCAATCGACAGCGTGGAGGCCGTCGACGCCACTACAGTCAAGGTCACGCTGAAGAACCCGCAGGGTTCATTCCTCTACAATATGGGCTGGGGCGATGCGGTTATCGTCGCGCCGGAATCTGCAGACGGAAACAAGGAAACCCCAGTCGGCACCGGCCCCTTCAAGTTTACCAACTGGGCCAAGGGTTCCTCGATCACAATCGAGAAGAACCCCGACTATTGGGGCGACCCGGTCGCGCTCGACAAGGCCGAATTCCGCATCATCCCCGATGCAGCCGCGGCAATTCCCGCGCTGCTTTCCGGCGACGTACACGCCTTCGCCAACATGCCCGCCGGCGATGCACTGGCGCAGATCGAATCCGATCCGCGCTTCGAGGTTGTCATCGGATCGACCGAAGGCGAGACGGTCCTTTCGACCAACAACAAGAAACCGCCGTTCGATCAGTTGAAGGTCCGGCAGGCGATTGCCCACGCACTCAACCGCGAGGAGATCATCGCCGGCAACGGATCGGGATTGGGCACGCCGATCGGCTCGCATTTCTCGCCCGGCAATTCGGCCTATATCGACCTCACCGGCACCTATCCGTTCGACCCTGAGAAGGCCAAGGCGCTGCTCGCCGAAGCCGGATTCCCCGACGGGTTCGATGCAACGATCAAGCTGCCGCCGCCGCCATACGCACGCGACGGCGGGCAGGTGATTGCATCGCAGCTCCGCAATGTAGGCATCAATCTGGAGATCATCCCGGTGGAATGGGCCGACTGGCTCGAACAGGTGTTCAAAAACAAGGACTACGACCTGTCCATCGTCTCGCACACAGAGCCCAACGATATCGGCATCTATGCGCGCAAGGACTACTACTTCCAGTATGACAATCCGGAGTTTGACGCGGTAATCGCCGAACTCGACGTCACTTCCGACGATGCAAAACGCGCCGAGCAATACGGCAAGGCACAGAGCATACTGGCCGAGGACGCAGTCAACGGCTTCCTGTTCCAACTCGCCAAGGTCGGCGTCTGGGACGCCAAGCTTGAGGGCATGTGGGAGAATTCCCCGGTCCAGGCGACAGACCTCACCGGCGTAAGCTGGTCGGACTAAAAGGCCGCGCCATGAACATCGCCCCGGGGACGCTGGCCGGCTCCGGGGCGAAATCTTTGCGAAATCCCGCATGACTGCCTTCATCCTCAAGCGCCTCGGCATCGGATTTGCCACCCTGATCCTCGCGTCGGTCGTGGTCTTTTCGGTGATGGAAATCCTGCCCGGCGATCCGGCCCAGCTGATGCTCGGCATGAACGCCACGGACGAAGCGCTGCGAGCACTGCGCAACGAGATGGGCCTCAACGATCCGGTTCTCCTGCGCTATGTGTCCTGGATCGGCGGCATGCTGGTCGGCGATTTCGGCAATTCATACACCTACTCCTCGCCGGTGATCGAACTGATCGGCGAACGGGCGATCGTGTCGCTGCCGCTTGCAGTCATCGCGCTTCTGTTGTCGACGCTGATCGCCATCCCTGTCGGCATGTTCGCGGCGGCGCGGCGCGGAAGCGTGGCCGATACCTCCGTCATGGGCGTTACGCAATTGGGCGTTGCCATCCCGAATTTCTGGTTCGCGCTGCTTCTGATCTATGTCTTCGCGGTCTGGCTCCGGCTGGTCCCGGCCGGCGGCTTTCCCGGATGGGAAAATGGCATCTGGCCGGGTATCCGCTCGCTCCTCCTCCCCGCCGTCGCTCTCGCCCTCCCGCAGGCCGCCATTCTCGCCCGTGTGACGCGCTCGGCGATGCTCGAAGTGCTGGGCGAGGACTACATCCGCACCGCCCGCGCCAAGGGCATGCCGCGCCGCATCGTTCTGTGGCGCCATGCCCTGCGCAACGCGCTGATACCTGTGCTGACCATATTGGGCCTGCAGTTCGCCTTTCTGCTGGCCGGCACGATCATCATCGAGAATGTGTTTTATCTGCCCGGCCTCGGGCGGCTGGTCTTCCAGGCCATCACCCAACGCGATCTGATTGTCGTCGAGGGCGTTGTCATGCTCCTGGTCGCCAGCGTCGTCATCGTCAATCTTGCCGTTGACCTCACCTATGCCGTCGTCGACCCAAGACTGAGGACGCGGGCATGACGATCGAATCGCATGTTCCGGAGGATGTCCCCCAACACTGGCTGCGCCAGTCGCTCACCAACCGTTCTTTCGTCACCGGCCTCGTCATCACCGCGCTGATTGCGGCCATGGCCCTGATTTCATTCGTCTGGACGCCTTACGACGTGACCAACCTGATTGTTGCCGACAGGATGAAGGGACTGTCCGCCGAGCACGTTTTCGGCACCGACCATTTCGGCCGCGACATCTTCTCCATGATCATGGTCGGCTCGCGCAATTCAATCGCGGTCGCCATCGTCGCAGTCGGCATCGGCATGGGCATCGGCGTGCCCCTCGGCTGCTGGGCCGCGGCGCGCGGCGGCCTCGTCGACGAGGCGCTGATGCGCTTCAACGACCTGGTTTTCGCCTTCCCTGCCCTGCTATCGGCGGTGATGATCACCGCGATCGCCGGGCCCGGCGCCATCAACGCTATCATCGCCATCGGCATTTTCAACGTTCCGGTCTTCGCCCGCGTTGCCCGGGCCGGCGCGCTGGCGCTCTGGCCGCGCGAATACATTCTTGCCGCCCGCGCCGCCGGCAAGGGCAAGGTCCTGATAACCGTCGAACACATCCTGCCCAACATCGCCTCCATGCTGCTGGTTCAGGGAACGATCCAGTTCGCCTTGGGCATCCTGGCCGAAGCAGGGCTCTCCTATCTCGGCCTAGGTGCCCAGCCGCCGATGCCGAGCTGGGGCCGCATGCTGTTCGACGCCCAGACCCGCATGATGGTGGCCCCGCATCTGGCGATTTTCCCCGGCCTCGCCATCGTGATCACCGTGCTCGGCCTCAATCTGCTTGGCGACGGGTTGCGCGATGTTCTCGACCCCCGGCTGAGGCGTGAGCGATGAGCCTGCTGGAAATCGAGAACTTGCGGTTGTCAATCGGCGATACGCCGATCCTGAAGGATATCGACCTGACGATCGAGGCAGGCGAGGTGATGGGGCTGGTCGGCGAGTCCGGGTCCGGCAAGTCGATGACAGCGCTGACCGTCATGAAGCTGCTGCCGTATGCCGCTCGCGCAAAAGGTCGCGTCACGTTCGACGGCATCGACATATTGGCCGCGCCCGAAGACGCCATGAACAGGCTGCGCGGCGATGATATCGGCATGGTGTTCCAGGAACCGATGACCGCCCTCAACCCGGTCAAGACGATCGGCGAACAAGTGGCCGAGGGCATTCGCTGGCACACCAGCGCAAACCGGGCCGAGGCCGAAGCCCGCGCCCGCGCCATCCTCGACCGCGTCGGCCTGCCGGAGGCGCAGTTCCCCCTCACCCGCTACCCGCACGAACTTTCCGGCGGCCAGCGTCAGCGGGTCGTCATTGCCATCGCCTGCGCGCTGAAACCCAAATTGTTGATCGCCGACGAACCGACCACCGCGCTCGATGTCGTGCTGCAGGCGCAGATATTGGACCTGCTGCGCGATCTCGTCGACGAAAACCGCATGGGATTGTTGCTCATCTCCCACGATCTGGCTGTCGTTACCGACATGGCCGACCGCGTGACGATCATGCGCAATGGCGAGGTGATGGAGGCAGGCGAGACGGCCGGTACATTATCCGAACAGAAGCACTCCTATACGCGCCAGCTCGCCCAAGCGTCGGTGCATGTGCCTGAGCGCAGGGCACGCTCGAAGGATGATGGCGAACCGCTGCTCGAACTCACTGATGTCGTGAAGGTCTACACTCTTCGCCGCGCGTCCCTGTTTGGTCCGCACCGGCATTTTCGCGCCGTCGATGGTGTCAGCCTGTCGCTGGCGCGCGGCCAGTCGAAGGCGCTTGTCGGCCGCTCCGGCTGCGGCAAGTCCACGCTTGCGCGCATGATCCTGGCCCTTGATCATCCGACCGGCGGCTCGATCCGCTTTGAGGGCGAGGAACTGACCGGCAGGTCGGAAGCCGACCTGAAGCCTGCGCGGCGCAACATGCAGGTCGTGTTCCAGGACCCCTACGGGTCCTTCAATCCGCGCCACAAGGTCGAGCGCCTCGTCGCCGAGCCGCTGCATCTGGTCGAACCTTCGCCGGGAGCGGCCGAGAAGCGCGAACGCGTTGCGCAGGCGCTGGCCGAAGTCGGCATGAGCCCGGCAGACATGGACAAATATGCACACGAATTTTCAGGCGGACAGCGCCAGCGACTGTCAATCGCACGCGCCGTGATCACGCGTCCGCGGCTCATCATCTGCGACGAACCGGTGTCCGCGCTCGACGTTTCGATCCGCGCTCAGATCCTCGACCTGTTCGCCGACCTCAACCAGCGCCTTGGCGTCGCCTATCTGTTCATCACGCACGACCTGACCGTCGCTCGCGCGATCACCGATCAGGTGCTGGTCATGCATGAAGGAAGGATCGTGGAGGAAGGCGATACCGGTCGGGTTTTCGACGCGCCCCAGTCCGATGCTGCTCGAGCACTAGTGGATGCGGCGCCCGATCTGGAGCGGGCAATTGCACGCCGTCTCGCCAGCGTCGGCTGAACGTCAGCGTCCTTCTTCGGCGCTTCCGTTCACGACTGATTTCGGGTCAAGGTCCAGCATTTCGACGACGCGGGCCAATAAGCGGACCTCGTAGTGACTGAGTTCCTCGTCCGCCTTCGCGAGTTCCGCCATGTGTTGGGCAAGCAGCAAACGGCGCTCCATATCGAATTCGCGAAACACCGCAATTGCCTGGACGGGCGTGATTTCGTAGCCGAACGCCTGAAGGTGGCTGAGCACCTGTTCCAGGTCGTCGCCCTCAATGCCGAAATTGGAGGCCGCGATCCGGCGGATTGCTTCAAGCTCTCGCTCGTGTACAGCGCCATCCGCAAGCACCATCCGGAACAGAAGCAGCAGTTCCGCCATCAATGCCGGGTCGTCGGCCACCTTCCTGACGGAGGCGTTTCCACCAAACAGCTCGCGCAAGGCGGTCAGCAGTCTTTGCGGCATGCGTTCGCCCATACCCGTGAACGTTAGCATTCTATACCTAAATGCCGATCACGAAAATACCATAGTGATGCAAGGCACGATCACAATACGTAGTAATAGTGGACTAAAATGGCGAAGATGGGCTTCGATTTTACTTTTTGATCAAGGCGGCATCCATTGCCGAATTCATGGATCAGATAGCTGGCCTGGTCGCCGTTTACCCGCTGTTGGTGCCCGCCGACCGCCCGTCCGCCACACAAAGGCTCTTGACGATTGGCGCGGTCAAATCGCCGTAATAGCCCGACAAGGATTTCCCGACTATCATGAGCCCATGGCCCAGGCCGACCGCGATATTGCTGACGACGACCGCGCCGCGGCATACGGCGAACGACCGTTTTTCTTGCGGCGCGACGTTCCGCCCGGCCTGAACGGCATGGTCGCAAGGCTCACCGGCTATCAGGAAAACGGGCAGGCGTTGCGCCACGCGCCGGAAGTGGCGGCCATGGTGGTGCCGCTGGTCATCAGCTTTTCCGATCCGTTCGAGATTGCCTTGGGCCGGCATCCAACCGCTGATGACCGCTACGCCAGCTTCACCTCCGGTCTCTACCCCGGCTATGTGCTCATCAATTCGACGGGCGCAGCCCAATGTGTGCAGATCGATTTCACGCCGCTCGGCGCCTATCGTTTCTTCGGCCTGCCGATGTCCGAAATCGCGAGCCGCATGGTTGCGTTGGAGGATATGGGCGATCGAGGCGTCCTCGAGTTGCGCTGCCGCCTGGCAGCACTGAATGACTGGAACCGCCGCCTCGACCTGGTGGAAGAATTCGTGCGCCAGCGCATCGGCAAGGCGGAATCCGGTGTGTCGGCGGTTACCTGGGCCTACAATGCAATTGTGAAACGTGGCGGCGACACACGCATCCGGGAACTCGCGGCGGAGCTCGACTGGAGCCGCAAGCACCTCAACGAGAAGTTCCATGAAGTGGTTGGCGTCGGCCCCAAGACCGTCGCCCGCATGGCGCGCTTCAACCGCGCGATCGAAATGGCCAGTGCAGGCAACAGCCGCTGGGCGGACATCGCGTTCGCCACGGGCTATGCCGACCAGGCGCACATGACCCGGGAGTTTCGCGAATTCGCCGGAATAACGCCCGGGCAGTTCGCCGTAACTTTTGGCAGGTAACATTTGTTCAAGCCCGCGGGCGGTCGCCTGGCTTAAGTCCGTTCCGAACACATCGGAAGGAACCAAGATGACCACGACAGCAGTCGAAGCACCTCGCATCTACCCAACATTCCGCTATCGCAACCCCGACGCAATCATCGGATGGCTGACCGAGACCGTCGGTTTTCGCACGCTCGCATGCTATCGCGCCGACGATGGTTCGGTTGCCCATGCCGAATTGGCCTACGGGTCGTCGGTCATCATGATTGGTCACACCAGGCAGGACGAGTTTGGCGCCATGGTCGGCCAGAGCGGCGAGACCGGCGGCAAGGCGCTCTACGTGGCTGTCGACGATGTCGACGCGCTTTTCGCCCGCGTCGAGAAGGCCGGAACCGTTGTCGAACAGGGCATGACCGAGCGCGACTACGGCAGCCGTGAATTCATCTGCCGCGACGCGGAAGGCAATCTGTGGTGCTTCGGAACGTATTGGCCGAAAGCCGGTTCCTGACGCTCCGCTCCCAACTGCCCAATTCCGCACAGCCGCTGTGCGCGGACCCGCCAGCCGTGGCCGCGCCGGCGCATTGCGCGGCAACGCCGATGATCTAAACTGGCCATCTGTGGCCCCGCCCCTATGGGCGGCGCCGGGAGGCCTTCATGGATGCCGTCGCGGAGCGAGAGAACCAGTTCGACCTGAACGCGGACCAGCGCGCCATCAAGGAGATGAGCGACGCCTTCGCGGCGGAAAACGTTGCGCCCTTCGCTCTCGAATGGGATCGCGAGCGCAGCTTTCCCGAAAAGGTCATCCGAGAGACTGGCCAGCTCGGCTTCGGCGGCATCTATATCCGGGACGATGTCGGCGGCTCCGGTTTGGGGCGCATGGACGCAGTGCTGATCTTCGAGGCGCTGGCGACCGCCTGTCCCGCCTTCTCATCCTTCATCTCCATCCACAACATGGCTGCCTGGATGATCGACCAGTTCGCCGATGACGCCCAGCGTCAGCGGCTGCTGCCGCCGATTACGTCGATGGAACAGCTTGCAAGCTACTGCCTGACCGAGCCCGGCGCGGGATCCGACGCCGGCGCGCTGAAAACGAAGGCCGTGCGCGGCGCGGGCAACGGCGCCGACTACACGCTGAACGGCGCGAAGCAGTTCATCTCCGGCGCCGGCGCCTCTGACGTCTATGTGGTAATGGCCCGAACCGGCGAGGACGGCCCGAAGGGTATCTCGACGCTCGTGGTGCCGAAGGATGCGCCCGGCCTTTCCTTCGGACCGCTGGAGAGCAAGATGGGCTGGCACATGCAGCCGACCCGGCAGGTGATCTTCGAGGACTGCAAGGTGCCCGCCGAAAACCTGCTCTCCGGTGAAGGTGCGGGCTTCCGCATCGCCATGGCGGGGCTCGACGGCGGACGCCTTAACATCGCCGCCTGCTCGCTTGGCGGAGCACAGTCCGCGCTCGACAAGGCACTGGCATACGCCGCCGACCGCAACGCGTTCGGCAAGCCGATCAACCAGTTTCAGGCGCTGCAGTTCAAGCTGGCCGATATGGAAACCGACCTGCAGGCGTCGCGCATGTTTCTTTACGCCGCCGCTTCGCGCCTCGACCGCAAGACGCCGGACGCCTCGAAATGGTCGGCCATGGCCAAGCGCTTCGTCACCGATGCATGTTTCGACATCGCAAATGACGCGCTGCAGATCCATGGCGGCTACGGTTATCTGCACGACTATGGCATCGAGAAGCTGGTGCGCGACCTGCGCGTCCACCAGATTCTGGAAGGCACCAACGAGATCATGCGCGTCATCATTGCGCGCCATTTGATCGGACACTGAAACAGGCAATCCCGGGAGGAGCAAGCGGCATGAGCACAATCGGGTTCATCGGCCTCGGCAATATGGGCAACCCCATGGCCGCAAATCTGGTCAAGGCGGGCCACACCGTTCAGGGCTTCGACCTGATGCCGGCCAACCTCGAGATTGCCGGCAAGAACGGCGTCACCGTAGTGGCCAATGCGGTTGCGGCCGTCAAAGACGCCAACGCCGTGGTCACCATGCTTCCCGCAGGCAAGCATGTGCTTTCCGTGCACGAGGACATCGCGTCTGCAATGTCCAAGGGCGCGCTGCTGATCGACTGTTCGACGATCGACGTCAATTCGGCCCGCGCCGCGCATGCAATCGCGGCCAGGCACGATCTTCTGTCGATCGACGCGCCGGTCTCGGGCGGCGTTGGTGGCGCGACGGCCGGCACGCTTACTTTCATGGCGGGCGGCTCGAAGGAATCCTTCGCGGCGGCCGAGCCGGTGCTGGAACCCATGGCCGGCAAGGCGGTCCACTGCGGCGATGCCGGAGCAGGCCAGGCAGCCAAGATCTGCAACAACATGATCCTCGGCATCTCGATGATCGGCGTCGGCGAAGCCTTCGTTCTGGCCGAGAAGCTTGGCCTCTCGCATCAGGCGCTATTCGACGTCGCCTCCACATCGTCCGGCCAGTGCTGGTCGCTGACGACCTATTGCCCGGTGCCCGGCCCCGTCCCGACCTCCCCGGCCAACAAGGACTACGCCCCGGGCTTCGCGGCCGCGCTGATGCTCAAGGATCTGAAGCTTGCACAGGAAGCCGCGCAATCATCGGGCGCGGTTACCCCCCTCGGGGCGGAGGCCGCGCAGCTTTATGCGCTGTTCAACAATGCCGGCAACGAGGGCAAGGACTTTTCCGGCATCATCAATTTCCTCCGGGGGAGTTGAGACCTTCCCTTTGGTAAACATGAGAGGCGAAGTTTCTCGCCAAATTCATCTTTGCTTAATCGCTCGATAACCGCGCGGTAACGATGTCCGGGTACAACAGCGGGCGTGGCGGCCAACGAAAGCCACCACACCGCTCCGGATCAGGTCTCGCGTACCGGAGGCGTAATCTTCGCCGCGTTTTTCCTTGCGAAGAGCCAGGCGTATTGTGGCAAAACCGCGTCCTCCCCGCCCGGAGAGCGCGGTTTTTGCTTTCCCCTCAGGCATTCCTCCGCAGATCAGCCTCGGCAAGATCAAGCGCGCTTGCGATGCGCTCGCAAGCCGTGTCGATCGTGTCTTTCGTCCAGATCAGCGGCGGCGACAGGATCATCGTGTCGCCCACGGCGCGCAGCATCAGACCGTTGGCGATGGCATGATCGCGCACGATGACGCCGGCCGCGCCAACACTCGCAAAGCGCGCGCGGCCTTCTTTCTCCTTCACGATCTCGATCGCGCCCATCAGGCCGATCGAGCGGACCTCGCCGACGATGCCGTGTTCGGACAGCGCCTCGCTCAATGCCTTGTGCAAGTACGGGCCGGTCTCCTCGCGCACCCGCTCGATCAGCCCCTCGCGTTCGATGATAGCAAGATTGGCCAGCGCAACGGCGCATGCCACCGGATGCCCGGAATAGGTGTAGCCGTGATAGAATTCACCGCCCTTTTCCACCAATGTCGAGGCGATGCGGTCACCGACCAGCAGCGCCGACAACGGCTGATAGCCCGAGGTCAGCGCCTTTGCGGTGGTGATCGTGTCCGGCTCAAGCCCGAAGGTTTGCGCGGCGAACCACTGACCCGTGCGCCCGTAGCCGGTGATCACCTCGTCGAGCATCAAAAGCACGTCGTGCTTGCGGCAGATCCGCTGGATTTCCGGCCAGTAGCTATCCGGCGCGATCTTCACCCCGCCGGCCCCCATCACCGGCTCGCCGATGAACGCGGCAACGTTTTCCGGCCCGGCTTCCACAATGGCGTCCTCGACCGCTTTCGCCGCCCGGAGGCCGAATGCCTCGTCGCTCTCGCCGGGCTCGGCGAGTTCGAAGGCATAGGGCGGCATGACGTGTGCGATGTCGGGCACCGCCCCGTTAAGCTGGCCGTGCATGGCCGCCATGCCGCCGAGCGACGCGCCAGCGATCGTCGAGCCGTGATAGGCCCAGTTGCGTGAGATGACGATCCGCTTCTGAGGTTTGCCCTCAAGCGCCCAATAGTGCCGCACCAGCCTGAGCGCGGTATCGTTCGCCTCCGAACCGGACGAGCCGTAGAACACCTGGTTCAGGCCTTCGGGGGCGATCTCCGCCAGCTTCTGCGCCAGCAGCACCGGCGTCGGCGTCGAGGAGCGGAAGAAGGAATTGTAATAAGGCAATTCCTTCATCTGGGCGTAGGCCGCCTCGGCCAGTTCGTCACGGCCATAACCGACATTCACGCACCACAGCCCCGCCATGCCGTCGAGGATTTTGTTGCCCTCGCTGTCATAGATGAAGGCGCCGTCCGCCCGCGTGATGATGCGTGAGCCCGCGGTCCGCAGATCCTTGTGGTCGGTGAAGGGGTGCAGATGATGCGCCGCATCCATCGCCTGAAGCTGCGCCAGGGAAAAGTTCTGATAAGTCATCGGCTTACGATCTCCGCTTGAATCGGTCCGGCAGATGCCGGGGCGAATTCAGGCGAAGTCTGGCGGCGAATAGCCGATGCGCGCGCAGAGCCGCAGCAACTCCGCATGGCGCGTACGCCGCGAAGGCGTCTCGGCAAAATGGCGTAAGGCAGCCGCGTGCTTCATGCGTTCAGTGTAGCGGAAGGCGCACGCTGGCTTCAAGCACGGCAGGACCCGTTATCGAAGCGCCTCGCGGCCGATCGAAAACCGCGAAATGTCGTGCGTTGTCACGCCGTCCGTGGCCAGATCGGCCAGCACCTCGCCGATCACGCTGGCGAATTTGTAGCCATGCCCTGAGCATGGCGACGCAATTACGATGCGACTGTCGTCCGGATGAAGGTCGATGACGAAATCCTCGTCCGGGGTCTTCGTGTAGATGCAGGTGCTCATCGCCCGCAGCGGCCCGGCCGCGTCAGGCAGATAGGCTTCGAGAAAGTCGCGTATGCGCTTCTCGTCGGCCGGCCCGGCGTCTTGCGACGCCTCATCCGCCGCGAGCCACGTGCCGCTGTCGCTGTGCGAGGCGCATTTGAAGCCCGATCCGATGTCGGGAAAGCCGTACGCTACGTCGTGCTCGCCATCGATGATGAACACCGGCAGCGCACCCAGTCTGGTCGTCTCTCTTCGGCGCGGCTCGAACCAGCAGGCCACCTGCCTTGTCAGCGTGAGCTTCGGCTTCAAAGCCGGAACCATTTCGCCGATCCACGGGCCAGACGCCACGACAACGGCGTCCGCCGAAAGAGTGCCGCCTTCCGTCACGATGCGGACACCGTCCGCTCCCGGTTCGATGGCCACAACCGGGCAATTCTCGCGTATCTCCGCACCGGCCTTTCGAGCCTGCTGGATGTGAAGGTGATTGCCGAGTTCCGGCCGAAGAAATCCGCCGTCGGGCTGCCATACGCACTCATAGCATTCTGGCAAGGTGAATTGCGGAAATCGCCGAGCCATCTCGGCGCGGTCCAGCACCTCATGTTCCAGGCCATGCTCGCGGCTGGCTTGCAGTGACCCTGCGACGATCACGCTTCCCGGCTTGCCGATCTCCAGAACGCCGGTTCTGGTGAGGACCGTTTCTCCGGTCTCCCGCTGCAGCGCCTCCCAGCCTTCATAGGCGGCGCGGACCAGCGGCACATAGGACGGGTGTTCGAAATAACCCATCCTGATGGCGCGTGTTTCGCCATGCGAGGAACCGCGTTCATGCCCGAGCGCGAAACGCTCGATGCCCACCGCCCGCACGCCGCGCCGCGCCAGATGACATAGCGCGGCAGACCCCATCGCGCCCAGCCCGACCACGGCGACGTCGAAATGCCCGTCTGGTTGCGACATTGCCATGTCGATTCTCTCGCCCTTTTGGTCGTCGCACACTTAACCGCCGCCATTCGCCGCGTCCAATATGCACCGATAGCAGTCTTACGATGGACCCCGGATGACCGAGATGAGCCTTCCGCCCGAAGCGATGCCGGACCGATCCCGCAGGGGTGGCCGCGCCGGCAAGCGGGCGGCGGCCTCAATAACCTTCGATCAGCCACCTTCCCGCCAGCTCCGGATTCCCTTCGCACCAACGAAGATTCTGTCCGACGACGAGCTGGAATCGATCCACCTGGCCTCTCTGCGCGTGCTGAAGGAAATCGGTCTCGAAGTCCTGCACGACGAGGCCCGACGGCTGATGAAGGAGCATGGCGCGGACGTTCGCGAGGGTTCCGAACGCGTCCGCTTCGACCCCGACATGGTACTGGAGCTTGTCTCCCACGCGCCGTCGGAATTCACCCTTCACGCACGCAACCCCGAACACAACGTCCGCTTCGGCGGCAACAACATTATCTTTGCGCAGATGGGCTCGGCGCCAAATTCATCCGATCTCGATCGCGGTCGGCGGCCCGGAAATCAGGAGGATTTTCGCAATTTCATCCGCCTTGCGCAGTCACACAACATAATCAACGTGACCGGCGGCTATCCCGTCGAGCCGACCGACATCCACCCCGCGATCCGGCATCTGGAATGCATCCGCGATCTGGCCGTCATCACCGACAAGCCCTTTCACGCCTACTCGCTCGGCAAGGAACGCAATGTCGATGCGATCGAGATCGCCCGAATTGCGCGAGGCATCTCGCGCGAGCAGCTGGAAAAGGAGCCTTCACTCTACACGATCATCAACACCAATTCGCCGCTCAAGCTCGACATTCCGATGATGGAAGGCATCGTCCAGATGTCGTCGGCGGGCCAGGTTGTGATCATCACGCCGTTTACGCTGTCGGGCGCGATGGCGCCCGTCACCATCGCCGGCGCCCTGGTCGAACAGAACGCCGAGGCGCTGGCCGGCCTCGCCTTCACGCAGATGGTGCGCAAAGGCGCGCCCGTCGCCTATGGCGGGTTCACCTCCAATGTCGACATGAAGTCTGGCGCCCCGGCGTTCGGCACGCCGGAATACATGAAGGCGCAACTTGCCGGCGGCCAGCTTGCCCGCCGCTACGCCATCCCCTACCGCACCTCCAACACCTGCGCCGCCAACACGGTGGATGCGCAGGCCGCTTATGAAAGCGTGTTCTCCCTGTGGGGCGCGATCCAGGGCGGCGGCAACTTCCTCATGCACGGCGCCGGCTGGCTCGAAGGCGGCCTGCGCTGCTCGTTCGAGAAGATGATCCTCGACTTCGACCTCCTGCAGATGGTGGCCGAATTCCTCACCCCGCTCGACCTGTCTGAGGACGCGCTGGCGGTGGACGCCATCCGCGATGTCGGCCCGGGCGGACATTTCTTCGGCACCCAGCACACACAGGCGCGCTACAAGACCGCCTTCTACTCGCCGATCCTGTCGGACTGGCGCAATTTCGAGAGCTGGTCGATGGCCGGTTCGTCGACCGTTATGGAAAACGCCAACCGCGTCTGGAAAGAGCGGCTGGCCGCCTACGAGAAGCCGCCAATCGACCCGGCAATCGAGGAAGAAATCAACGATTTCGTTGAAAAGCGCATCGCCGAGGGCGGCGCGCCGACGGATTTCTGAGGTTGGTGATGAAGCTTCGCCCGATTAACGCACCTGACGCGCCACAGCCACTGGGCGGCTATGTTCAGGCCATGGAAGTGTCAGACGCATCTCGCATCCTGTTCATCAGCGGCCAGATACCCACCGCCCAGGACGGTCGCGTCCCCGCGGATTTCGAGGCGCAGGCCCGCCTGGCGTGGGACAACGTGATCGCGCAACTTGGCGCGGCCAACATGACACTCGACAACCTCGTCAAGGTCACGATTTTCCTCTCGGACCGTAAATACACGGCCGACTACCGCAAAGTGCGGAACGACGTCCTGCAGGGCCGCAAGATCGGCCTGACAACAATCATCACCGGCATATTCGATGAGAGCTGGCTGCTTGAGATCGAGGCCATCGCGGCTGCTTGACCCGGCGACAATTCACTTGAATCGATACATTCCAACCCGGACTCAATGATATGAAATCTCATGCAAAAGCGGTTGTGATCGGCGGCGGCGTGGTCGGCTGTTCGGTGCTCTATCATCTGGCCAAGGCCGGCTGGACGGACGTAATGCTGATCGAGCGCTCGGAACTGACCTCCGGCTCGACATGGCATGCCGCCGGCGGCTTCCACACGCTCAACGGCGACCCCAACGTCGCCAAGCTGCAGGCCTATACGATCGGGCTCTACGACGAACTCGAAAAGCTCACCGGTCAGTCCTGCTCGCTGCATCTGGTCGGCGGTTTCCAGATGGCCGACACGCCCGAGCGCATGGACTTCCTGCGCCTGGTCCACGCCAAGTGCCGCTATCTCGGCATGGAGACCGAACTTGTCACGCCCTCCGAGGCGAAGGCGATGTTCCCGATCATGGACGAGACCAAGTTCGTCGGCGCGCTGTGGGATCCCGTTGAAGGTCATCTCGACCCGTCCGGCACCACGCATGCCTACGCCAAGGCGGCCCGCCAGCTTGGCGCCGAGATCGTACTGCGCAACCCGGTCAAGGAACTGACGCAGGAGCCCGACGGCACCTGGAACGTCGTCACCGAGCAGGGAACGGTGAAGGCCGAGCATGTGGTGAACGCCGGCGGCCTTTGGGCGCGCGAGATCGGCCGCATGGTCGGTCTCGAACTGCCGGTGCTCGCCATGGAACACATGTACCTTCTCACCGAGGACATGCCCGAGGTGATCGAATACAACCAGTCGACCGGCCGCGAGCTTTGCCACGTCATCGACTTCAAGGGCGAAATCTACACCCGCCAGGAGCGGCAGGGCATGCTGCTCGGCACCTACGAGAAGGCCTGCAAACCCTGGTCGCCGGTCAACACGCCATGGGACTTCGGCCACGAGCTTCTGCAGCCCGACATCGACCGCATCGCGCCCTCGCTCGAAGTCGGCTTCCGACACTTCCCGCCGATCGAGAACGCCGGCATCAAGCAGATCATCAACGGCCCATTCACCTTCGCGCCTGACGGCAATCCGCTCGTCGGCCCGGTTCAGGGCCTGACCAATTTCTGGTGCGCCTGCGCGGTCATGGCCGGGTTCAGCCAGGGCGGCGGCGTCGGGTTGGCGCTATCGAACTGGATGGTCGACGGCGATCCCGGCCACGATGTCTGGGGCATGGATGTGTCGCGCTTCGGCGAGTGGGCGAGCCTGCGCTACACCAACGCCAAGGTGCGTGAAAACTATTCAAGGCGCTTCTCCATCCGCTTTCCGAATGAGGAACTGCCCGCGGCCCGCCCCGCGCAAACCACGCCGCTCTACGATGTCATGGTGGCGAACAACGCCGTGATGGGCGACAGCTGGGGGCTGGAAACGCCGCTGTGGTTCGCGCCCAAGGGCACGGAGCCAAAGGACATCGTGTCTTTCCACCGCTCCAACGATTTCGAACATGTCGGCAACGAGGTGAAGGCAGTGCGCGAGCGTGTCGGCGTCACCGAGATCGCCAACTTCGCCAAATACGAGGTCAACGGGCCGGGCGCGGAGGATTTCCTCAACCGGCTGATGACCAACCGCATGCCGAAGACCGGCCGCATCGTGCTCACCCCGATGCTGAATGAATTCGGCAAGCTGATCGGCGACTTCACCATTGCCAAGGCAGGTGACGAGCGCTTCATGATCTGGGGCTCCTCGGCAGCGCAAATCTACCACATGCGCTGGTTCGAAAAGCACCTGCCGGAGGATGGCTCGGTCTCGATCCACCGCTTCGACCAGACACTGGTCGGCCTGTCGATCGCCGGCCCGAAAAGCCGCGACGTGCTGCAGAAGCTGGTTGACGAGGATGTCTCGTCAGGCGCCTTCCGCTTCATGGACTTCCGCGAAATGGCCGTCGGCGGCGCGCCCTGCTTGGTCAACCGCCTCACCTACACCGGCGATCTCGGCTACGAGATCTGGATGCCGCCGGCCTATGAGCGCAGGGTCTACGCCGCGATCAAGGAGGCCGGCGAGGAGTTCGGCATCGCCGATTTCGGCATGCGCGCCCTGCTGTCGATGCGGCTGGAGAAGAACTTCCCCACATGGTTCCGCGAACTCAGACCCATCTACGGAGTGTTCGAGGGTTCAATGGGCCGCTTCGTCAGGATGGAGAAGAACGACTTCATAGGCCGCGACGCGGCCGCGAAGGAATTGGAGAACGGCCCGAAGCTGCGCCGTGTCTCCATGATCGTCGATGCGATCGACGCCGACGTGATGGGCGACGAGCCGATCTGGGCCAAGGTCAACGGCAAGGATTTTGGCACCGTCGAAGACCCGCACGGTCATGGCCCGAGCCGCTATGACACGAACGGCAAGGTGGCCGAGGGCTCTTCGTCCGATTTCGGCGCAGCGTCCGTGCGCGGCATTCATGATGGCGAATGGAGCGTTGTGGGTTGGGTGACCTCGGGCGGCTATGCCCACCATGTCGGGAAATCCATGGCTCAATGCTACGTGCCGGCGGAACTGGCGGAGGACGAAAGCCAAGGCATGTTCGAGATCGAGATTCTCGGTCACCGCTGTTCCGCGCGCATCAATATCGACCCGCCCTTCGATCCGGCCGGCGAGAAGATGCGGGCTTGATGCCGGCATCGTAAGGGAACAGTCTGGGCCAAATGCGGAGGAATGAACATGAACGCCCATCCTGAAAACCTCTCGCCCGAGGAACTGGCCGACGCCGAAGCCCAGGTCGATCTGCCGGAGATCGGCTCGCGCGAACGCTACGACCCGCTGATGAAAGTGATCACCAACCGCGTGACGGTGCGCGCCTTCGATCCTGAGTTCGAGGTGCCGCGCGAGCATTACGAATTGATCCTTGAAGCCGCGCGCCACGCGCCGTCCGGGGCCAATGCGCAGCCCTGGCACTTCATTGTGGTCACGGAGCCGGAACTGAAGCAGAAGATCGCCGGCTATTTCGTCGAGGAACAGCGCCACCGCGCCAAGATGAAGATGAAATTTCCGACACCCGACTATCGCGGTCTGGCGACCGCGCCGGGCTTTATCGTCGTGGCAACCGATTTCCGCTGGGTGAACGCGTTTCCGGTGCTGCGCGACGACGAATCCGATTTGAACCGAATGTACCGCGAGAACGCCGAGCGCATCCTGCTCCAGTCGGTGGCCGCCGCCACCATGTCGGCGCATCTGGCTGCAGGCGCGCTCGGCTACAATGTGTGGTGGATCACCGCGATCGGCCAGGAGGCGGCGCAGGAGGCGATGAAGCCGTTGCTTGGCATTCCCGACGAACTGTCGGTGCTCGACATCATGGCATTCGGCCCGCCCGCCAAGGCGCCCTACAAGCGCTGGCGCAAGGCGCCCGAGGATATCATCAACTGGAACCGCTTCGATCCGGCGCACCACATGAGCGACGCGGAACTGGACGACTGGATCCAGAACCGCCGTCACCGCGTCATGTTCAAGGACGCCTCGAAGATCGACTGACCTGGGGAACATATGGGGCCATCGGACAGGACGGGCAGTTTCGGCAGGCATCGCAAGATCATGCCGTTCGTGCCGGGCGGCGCGGTCCCCTCGACCACCGACCTTGAGGAGCAGGCGCGCCGCAAGGCCGCCGCTCTCAACCAGCATGCGCTGGGCTACGGCGCGCTGGCTGAAGCCGAGTGGCGCGCCGCAGGCATCCCCGACCCGGATCTGCCGGCCATGCGCCGCTACCGGCTGGAGCGCATTCGGGCCGAACTGGCCCGCCACGACTATGCCGGGCTGCTGGTCTACGACCCAATCAACATCCGCTACGCGACCGACTCGACCAACATGCAGCTTTGGGTGACGCACAACGCCACCCGCTTCTGCTTCGTCGCCACCGATGGTCCGGTGATCCTGTTCGACTACCATCATTGCGAGCACCTGTCGGACCATGCGGGCACGGTGGACGAGGTGCGCCCCGCCTATTCGACGATCTTCATGTATGGCGGCGACAAGTTCGCCCGGCGCATCGACAAATGGGCAGATGAGGTCGCCGACCTCGTCCGCGAGCACGGCGGCGCCAACCGCCGCATCGCCATCGATTATCTGCAGCCGGATGCTCATGCAGCGCTTTCCGCGCGGGGCGTTAAGATTTTCGACGGCCAACAGGTGATCGAGCGCGCCCGCGCCATCAAGTCGCCCGATGAAATCCTCTGCATGCGCCGCGCCATCACCGCCTGCGAAGCCGCTATGGGCGAGATGGAAGCAGCGCTCAGGCCCGGCATGAGCGAGAACGATCTTTGGGCGCTGCTCCATCACGGCAATATCGTCCGTGGCGGCGAATGGATCGAAACCCGCCTGCTTTCTTCCGGCCCGCGCACCAATCCCTGGTTTCAGGAATCCTCGTCACGCATCATCCATGCGGGCGACCTCGTCGCCTTCGACACCGACCTGATCGGCCCCTACGGTTTCTGCTCCGACATCTCGCGCACCTGGCTTGCAGGGGACGGTCAGCCCACCGACGAGCAGTGCGAGCTCTATCGCATCGCCCGCAATCAGGTCGCTTACAACATCGAACAACTGAAGCCCGAGATCACGCATCGCGAATTGTGGGAAACGGCGAAGACTCTGCCCGATGACTGCCTCCCCAACCGCTATGGCTGCCTCTATCACGGCGCCGGGCTGGCCGACGAATATCCGACCATCCCCTACCCGCAGGATATCGAGGACGGTCTGCCGGCCGAGGACGTCCTGGAACCGGGCATGGTGCTTTGCGTTGAGAGTTACACCGGCCGGCTGGGCGGCCTTGAAGGCGTCAAGCTCGAGGAGCAGGTGCTGATTACCGAGACGGGATACGAGAAGCTGTCCAGCTACCCGCTCGATGCGCGGCTGGGCGACTGACGAAACAAGGCCGGCGTGATGAAAGGATCGAAAATGGCCGTCGGCATCGCGGTCGGCGTGGGCATCGGCGCGGCGCTTGGGACGGCTATGGATGACATGGCCACGGGGATAGCGGCAGGCATCGCCATCGGCGCCGGCATCGGCTGGGCAATGTCACGCGGCGGGAAGGATTGATCCGGATTCGATGAGCACGGCCTGCATACGTCCGACGATCTTGTCGGCGATGTGCCGGGAAGCGATATAGGGCAGGCCCTTTCGCCGGGCGGTCCATCCCACGACTTCCACGTCCGCCGCCTTCGGTTCGAAGCGCTGCACGAGGTCCAAGGTCCGGCAATCGACGGCACAGACGTCAGCCTTGCCGTTCACAACGTCGACAACCGACGCCCGGTGCGCGCCTGTCTCGATCCGTTCCGCGAACAAATCCAGGCCTTCACCGGCTGCCTCGAGGTCGCGCGTCAGCGCAATGATCCCCGACATGGAATCCGGCCCGTTGAACGCAAGGCGCGCGCCGCGCATGGCTTCGAGCGGCAGCATTGCGCGACCGCCATCCGGCGATGCCTGGCGGCGCGTCTCTCCCCTGCGCATCACGATCGCACTGGAATAGAACGCCCCCTGCCCGCCCTCGAAGGGGGAATAGTCAGGCTGCCCCACCACGCGAACCTGCTTCGAAAGTCCCAACTCCATCGGCCCCCAGCAGGTCTGGGCGAAAAGCAGCGCCGGATGCCGCCATAGCACATGCATGTCCAGCTCGCCGGGAGGCAGTGTCGCCGGGTCTGGCGCAATCACGTTGCCGTCCTCGTCCGTGATGCCGCCCGAAACCGATGGCATCTCTGCGTTACGCCGAACAAGTTCATCGGGCACGTCAATGCCTGCTCGGCGCAAGGCGTCGCGCATCTGCGCCCATTGCGCATCCGTTTCGGAGCGCGTCTCAAGCCAGTCGTACATCGGGAGAGCGGCGATGAAAGTCATCGTCGCTGGTTAGCGCCGGAGAGAGCTGGAAGCCAGAGGAATGCGCTATTCCTTCGGCGGCTTGGCGGGAACGGGAGCGGTGCCAAGACTTGAAACGCCACGCGACGCCCGTACCCGCGGCCGGAACGCCCTGCCAGGCTCAGGCTCGCGCCTGAGAACCGGGTGCACGACCTGCTGCTTGGGCCGGAAAGCGAAATCGCGGAACAATGTCAGATAGTTCGGGTAGTAATAGCCATCGTTGGCCTTGAGCCACTCTTCGCGCTTCTCGCGAAAGATTGCTGGCAACTGGTACCATGCGACCGACGGCAGCTTGTGGTGCACATAGTGGAGATTGTTGTTCAGGAACAGCAGCGCTAGCGGCGTGTGCTCCACGATCAGCGTGCGCCCGTCCGGCCGTTCCGACCAGCGGTGCTCGGCATAGGTGCGGATCGAAATCAGCGACTGGCCGAGATAGACCGGGACCAGATAGGCCCATATCGGCATGCCGAAGACGAAGACAACGACAGGCACAATGACGGCCAGACCGACCGCGTGGTGCACCCAGGCGCGCTGGATGGCCTTGTCACCGGCCGCGATCAACTTCAGGTCGCCGGCCATGAACCCGGCCGTGCTGAGCAGCGGCCCGAGCACAAACCGCCCCACCATTGTGTTGTTGACGACAAGAAGCCTCTGCAGCCAGACCGGCATTGCCCGGTATTGCCACAGCGCCTTGAAATAGCTCTCGGGGTCGTCCAGCGGGTCGGTCAG
This sequence comes from Rhizobiaceae bacterium, assembly GCA_040880025.1. GTDB lineage: Bacteria > Pseudomonadota > Alphaproteobacteria > Rhizobiales > Rhizobiaceae > RCIO01. The sequence continues at coordinate 158,307 of JBBDJD010000015.1, read as the reverse complement.
CCGCTCATCGGCATGGTGACGAAGATGGATCGACTTGAACCGCCGGTATGGCCAGGTGATCCCGATCGGCAGCGCAACCAGCAGCTCGTTGAAAAGAGCATTGCGCGTCGGGTGTCCGTGCGCCGCCTCGTGCATGAGCGACGACTGCATGGCGACCGTCAGTGTCAGGACCGCGATCGCGGCGATCGGATAGTCCGGCCACAGCGCAAATCCAGCAATTGCCCAGACAGCGTAGCATCCGGCTATCAGCGCCAATGTTGGCCATTCGATTCGAGCAAGGCCCCCCGCCCGCCCCGACTTGCGCGTGGTCATTCGTCTCCTGCGTCGTTTGGCTGCCGGGCGCCGAATCGCGCCCGTTGAAACTGCTGACACAAAAATGTCAGTAGCCGGCTCGGCCTTCAACGCGACAATGCGCAGAATCTGTTGATTCTGCGACGCAATGGCGGCATATGTTGTGTTAAGTAAACAAAAGTGGCTTCACGGAACGGACGATCGATGGACAAGCGCGACCTCTCATCCCTCTTTCGCGAGCGCCTGCGCATGCTGCTGGCTCGTTCAGGCGACAATCAGTCCGCCTTTGCCGCGGCGGTCGGCATAGACCGCTCAGCACTTTCGCAACTTCTTTCCGGCTCCTCGACGCGCCTTCCGCGCGCCGAGACGCTGCTCAACATTGCCAGCGAGTACAAGGTTTCGCTCGACTGGCTGATGGGGCTGAGCCAGGACGAAGGCGTTACAGGCGAAATGCGCGCCAGCCTCGAGATCGAGGAAGGCTCGGGCGCATTCGAGCGCACACTGCTGGCGCGCTGGCACGCGGAAGCCGTCGGCACCAAGATTCGCTATGTACCGGCCGGCATTCCCGATCTCCTGCGCACGCCCGAGCTCATCGACTACGAGGCCGGCATCACCAATCGCAGCCCGGAGGCGCAGGCCAAGGAGGCCCTCTACAGGCTGGAGTACAACCGCCTGCCCGAGACCGACATGGAGGTGTGCATGGCACTCCACACACTGGAGATATTCAAGCAGGGTCTTGGAATCTGGTCGGGTCTGTCGGCCGAAGCGCGCCGTCGCCAGCTCGACCATATGGCGCTCCTGCTTGATGATCTCTATCCGACCTTCCGCCTCTATCTCTATGACGGGCGGCAGCGCTATTCGATCCCCTACACGATCTTCGGATCGATCCGGGCGGCGATCTTTGTCGGCGACATGTATCTCGTACTCAACGCGACGAATCCCGTGCGAACCCTGACCCGTCATTTCGACAATCTGATCCGCGGCGCGATCGTCAACGCGCACGAAACCCCCGCTCACGCCCGCGAACTGGCCAAGGCGCTCTGAGGGCCAATAATATCGCAATTTCCCGGAATCCGCGTCGTTCCGGCCGACCGATGGATTGACAGACATAAAGACTTCTTTATATCGTTATTCAGCTATACGCATGAGAGTTTCCTATAATGCACAATCCCCTCGACGCGCTTCTGGAGAAGAAGGGCGTTCTCCTCGCAGATGGCGCAACCGGCACCAATCTCTTTGCCATGGGCCTGTCATCCGGCGAAGCGCCCGAACTGTGGAACGAGACCGATCCCGACAAGGTGACGGCGCTGCACCAGGGTTTCGCTGACGCCGGTTCTGACATCATCCTCACCAACTCCTTCGGCGGCACCCGCCACCGGCTCAAGCTGCACGACGCGCAGGATCGCGCCCACGAACTCAACAAGCGCGCCGCCGAGATCGCCCGCGCCGTGGCGGACGCCGCTGACCGCGAGATTATTGTCGCCGGATCGGTCGGCCCGACCGGCGAACTGCTTGTTCCCCTCGGCGCGCTGACGTTCGAGGAGGCGGTCGAGTCGTTCCATGAGCAGATCGAAGGCCTGAAGGCCGGCGGTGCCGATGTCATCTGGATCGAGACCATGTCGTCGCCGGATGAAATCCGCGCCGCTGCCGAAGCCGCGATCAAGGCCGGCATGCCCTACACCTTCACCGCTTCGTTCGACACGGCGGGCCGCACCATGATGGGACTGCACCCGAAGGATATCCACGGCGTCGCCGATGGCCTGTCGGACGCCCCGTTCGCGGTCGGCGCCAATTGCGGCGTCGGCGCATCCGACATTCTCGCTGCGCTGATCGAGATGAGCGATGCCCGCGCCGACGCTCACATCATCGTCAAGGGCAATTGCGGCATTCCCGAATTCCGCGGTGCCGAAATCCACTATTCGGGCACGCCCGAGCTGATGGCCGATTATGTGCGGCTAGCGGTCGATAGCGGCGCCAGGATCATCGGCGGCTGCTGCGGCACCTCCTTCGAGCATCTGAAGGCGATGCGCGCCGCGCTCGACGAGCACACTCGAGCCAACAAGCCGACGATGGGCGACATCACCGCCCGCATCGGTCCGATGCGCAACAAGATGGCCAATGAAAGCGGCGCCAATGCAGCCGGCGCTCCCCGCCGCGAGCGCCGCCGCGCACGGGGCTAGTCGGGCCCGTTTGCATCAGCGGTCCGCGGCTTGGGCGCTGACCGCGAGCTCGCTCAACACGCGGTGATAGAACGCTTCTCGCTCCGCAAGCCATTCATGGGCCTGCGGCCAGCATTCCGGATCGGTCATGGGCAGCGGCAACCTGCTGAGATAGCAGCAGCCGTCGACGCCCGAGAGGCTCGCGCCCAGCGCCAGCCCGAGTCCGGGTTCATAGGCTGACAGCCGATGTTTCGTCGTTGCGTGGCGTTCGCCGCGCGCGCCTCTGACGAACAGACCGACGCTGCGGTTGGTCAGATAGAGCGAGATCACGAGATCGTCGGCAACTTGCCGCCAGCGTGAATATAGGCTGCCGTGATCGATCCTGACGTCCTGGCGCCGGGCAACGTAGCCGTTCCAGAATGTCTTGATCTCCGCCGCCGAGATCGACCGGAAGCGGCCGCGCGCGATATCCCACTCGTCCAGACTGTCGTTCGCCATCTGCCGTGTCCTGTCCACGGTGATCGTATCAGGACACGGCATGAGCGAAACGGGGATTTGCATATTTACAAGTCTTCGAGGTCGCGGCGCGCTGTCTTCAGGATTTCCTGCGCCTTCTCGGTCTGATCGGCGCTCCACTCGCCATTGCGCATCTTGGATTGCACAGTCCAGCGCAACGCCCGGAATTCGTCGCCGATCGCCACGCCGCTCATCCGGCCGGCGACTTGCTGGAGTTGCGCGTTGATGCGTTCCAGTTCCGCGGCGTTTTCCTCAAGATAGGCCTTGCCCTGATCGGTGATGGAGAACGAGCGCTTGTTACCGTCGGTCACGGAGACGACCAGGTCCGCCTCCTCCAGCATCTGCAGCATCGGGTAGATCGCGCCCGGGCTCGGCGTGTAGGCGCCCTGGAATTTGGCCTCCAGCGCCTTGATGATCTGATAGCCGTGGCGCGCCTCTTCCGCGATCAGGCCAAGCACGACGAGCCTGAGCGCGCCGGCGTCGAACATGCGCGGGCCGCGCCCGCCGAACGGGCCGCCGCGATGGCGGCCAAAGGGTCCGCCCCTGCCCCGCCCGCGTCCCGCCCCCTGGCTGCCGTCGCCTGCGCTCATATGCCAGCCGTGATCGCATTCGCTTCGAAGATGTCTGTGTCCGTGCATCGGGCTCTCCTGTGTTGATTAAAGATATAACGTTCTTACGATATATCGTCCAATAGATATATCTTTCAAGAGGCCATTTCGAATTTTCTGCCGGAAATGAAAAAGGCCGGCGGGGACGAACCCCGCCGGCCTGCCTCACCCGCCCAATGGCGAAGGCGCGGTATCAGAGCCAGAGGAAACCGCGCGTCCGCCCGGAATGAAACCTCTTTCGAGGCTCCATCATCGCCACTACCGCGCTTCGTCGAGCGCCGAGGCAAGGCGCACCATCGAGAGAAATTCCGCCCGATAGCCGAATGGGTCGGAACCGCGGGCGGCAGTGGCAATCCGCATGATTTCGTCATAGCTGAGGCCAGCGGTCGCATCGGCCTTGCGCAGCTTCTGGCCGAAGGCGGCAACTGCAACCGAGAACCGCTGGTCGGTGCTGGCCGCATCGAATGACGCAACCTCGTTGTCGGCCGTCACAGGTGTCGTGATCAGCCTCGATCTGTCCTCGTCCGGCGCCTTGTAGCGGATCTTCACAAAGGCATATTCGCCATCCTGCGCGGTTCCCGCCGATGCTGCGGGGCGCTCCGCGCCATAGCGCAGATCGTCGATCATCTCGGCCGGGCTGCCCTTCGGCGTTATCTCGTAGACCGCCGTCACCGAATGGCCCGAGCCGATCTCACCGGCGTCGACACGGTCGTTGTTGAAGTCCTCGCGCTTCAGCGCCCGCGTCTCGTAGCCGATCAGCCTGTATTCGGAAACGATCTGCGGGTTGAACTCGACCTGTATCTTCACGTCCTTGGCGATCGGAAACAGCGTCGAACCCGCCTCCTCCACCAAAGTCTTCTCGGCTTCCGCCAGCGTGTCGATATAGGCCGCCGTACCGTTGCCGTTCTGGGCGATCGTCTGCATCAGCTGATCGTTGAGGTTGCCGCGCCCGAAACCGAAAACCGAAAGGAACACGCCGCTTTCGCGCTTGTCCTCGATCAACGTCTTCAGTTCTTCGTCGCTGGACGGACCCACGTTGAAATCGCCGTCGGTCGCCAGCATGACGCGGTTGACGCCGCCCTCGATGAAGGACTGTTGTGCCAGCCGGTAGGCCTCGCGGATTCCCGCTTCACCGGCCGTGCGGCCGCCTGCGTCGAGATTGTCGAGCGCGGAGAGAATCTTGACCCGCTCCGACCCCTTGGTCGGCTCCAGCACCGTGCCGGCGCTTCCGGCATAGGTCACGATCGATACGGTGTCGTCGTCGCCAAGCTGGCTGACCAGTAGCCGAAACGCGGATTTGAGCAGCGGCAGCTTGTCGGGCGCGTTCATCGAGCCCGACGTATCGATAAGGAAAACCAGGTTCGACCGCGGTTCCTCCGCCGGCTGCACGTCATAGCCCTTGATGGCGACATGCATCAGCTTGGTGTGCTCGTTCCACGGCGACGGCATGACCGTGATCGTGCTGTTGAATGGCGTTTCCGCGCTGTCGGGACCCGCCCAGTCATAAGGAAAGTAGTTGATCATCTCCTCGACCCGCACGCTGTCCGGATTGGGCAGGAAACCCTCCTTCAACGAACGGCGGACGAAGGAATAGGAGGCCGTGTCGGCATCGATCGAAAAGGTCGAGACCGGGTTTTCCAGCGCCGAGCGCACCGGATTGGCATCGAAGCTCTGAAAACGGTCGCGGTTTTCCTCCACCTGTGGAGAGGGTTCCGGCGAAGGCGGAAGCACCATCATCTTGGATGCGCCGCCCGACGGCGAACGCAGCAGGCGCGAGGACTGGCCATCCAAAGGCGCGCTGTTCGCCGGCGCGATCTCAGCGATCGCATCCTCGGTGGCTTCGTCCGAATCGGGGAACGTGCTGAAAAGATCGCGTTCACCTTCTTCCGCGGATGCCGAATCCTGCCTCTGGCGAACATCGGATCCGGGCGCCTTGGTCTCCACGACGGGCGTTTTGGGCCCGGCGCCGCGGTCGAACCCGAAAGTCCTTTCGTCCATCAACTGCCAGGTCGCATAGCCGGCAATAGGCAGTATCAGCAGTCCGGCGATCGCCGGCGTCGCCACAAGTTTCTTCTGCATCATCGCGCTCCACCATTTGGTCATTCGCCCCATAGGACGCGTGGAGGCGGCCGATCCTTGGGGTGGCGCGGAAAATTCCTTGTCGAAACTGTCGAGCGCGCTGCGCCGCGCCGCTTCCCGGGCGCGCGTTCGTGGCGCCGGAATGGTTGCGTTTCGCAGGATGTCGAATTCGTCTTTGTCGGACATGGTCATTCATCCCCGGCCGCGCGCAGATGCGCTTTCAGCCGCTTCTTTGCTTCATGGATGTGCCAGGACACGGTGGGTTCCGCGACGGCCATCAGTTCCGCCGCGTCGGCATGGCTCAGCCCTTCGCCATAGACCAGCGTCACCGCCTGGCACTGTTTGTCCGGCAATTGCCGCACCGCCGCCCACAGCACTTCGGCCGGGTCCGTATCGGCTTCCGGGGCGCCCTCGTCGCTCGCGATCAGTGCATGGGCGCGGTAGCCGGCAGCATGGCGGGCCTCACGAACGCTCTTGCGCAGGTAGTCGCGCGAGGCGTTCGCAACGATGGCGTAGAGCCAGGTTGTGAAAGCCGATCCGCCGCCATAGCTGCGGATCGCCCGGCCCAGGCGAGCGCAGACCTCCTGCGCGATATCTTCCGCGTCGTCCCGGCGTCCGGCGAAGCGGAACGCCACGCGATAGACAAAATCATAGTGCCGTTCGACAAGCGCGCCGAACGCCAACCTGTCGCCCTCACTCGCCCGCGCCGCCAGTTCGCCGTCAGCGGGTTCTTTTGCCTGCAGCATCATCGCCGTCATTTGTTCATTTGACGTCGCCTTGTGGGTGATCCTTGGGGTCAATGAAAGAATTTTTCACCTGACGACACGTCACCGTCCGGATCAGACACTTGCAAGGCGTGACGAAAAGCCGAACATGCACCGATGGCAAGACGACGCTCATCGCTGGGGTTTCTTGGGGTTTTCGGCCGCTCGTCGGATTTGCGGCAACTCGATTTCGCGCTGCGCGCCGCCGACCTGCATCCGGCCACCGTGCCTGATGCGGCGAAGCTGACGATCGTCAATCTGATGAAGGACTATTTCGAGGACGAGCCGCCTGAGGAAGCATATCCGCTTGTCGCCGCCTTCTTCGTCTACTGCCTGGCCGGGCCGGACGCGTTCGAGCGGGCGAACGGACCGGACGCGCTGAAGCTGGTGGAAAAGCGTATGGAGACGGCCTTGGAAGATGGCGACGGACCGGACGCGCAGCTGGTGATGCTGTCCGTCCACGCCAATCTCATCCACCCGGATGTGTTGGAGCGCTACGATATCGACGTCGAGGACAGGTAACGGCCGCCTTCGTCCCGGTCAGGACCTCCACCGCCACGCCCCCGGCTGCTACGCCGTCTGACATCTATCCACGCGTTTAGACCGCGATGGGGCTGCGGCCGTCGGCGATGATCTTGCCGCCGATGGCGACAAAGCACACGCCCGCCGCCCGCTCGATCCAGTGCCGCATGCGGCCGAACGAGCGGATGACCGGCGCCGACGACATGCACAGGCTGACGAAGGAGTACCAGGTCAGCGAACTGGCAACGACGATGCCAACCATGAGCGCCATCAGCCAGCCCGGCGTGTCGGAACGCACAGCCGTCGCGAAGACGCTGGCGAACAGCACGATCGCCTTGGGGTTGGTCAGCGTCACCAGAAAGCCGAACAGAAGCGGATGCGGGCCGTTGCGCCGTTCGTCCGTGGCGATCTCGATCTGCTCAGGCTTGGCCAGCACCAGCCGCAGGCCGAGATAGACAAGATATCCGCCGCCCAGGATGCGCACCGTCCACGCAAGCCACTGGAACTCCGTCAGGATTGTGGACAGGCCGAGCATGGACAGCGTCGCGTACATGCCAAGCCCGGCCGAAACGCCGAGTGTCGTCCATAATCCCGCCGCCGTGCCGCGCGTCATGGAAGACCGAACCACGGCGACGAAATCCGGCCCCGGCAGGATCAGCGCGGGAATGAAGACGGCGAAAACGCCAATGAGAAGAACGGTCGGTTCCATTCCCGAAAAAGACCACGCGGCGCCGGCGCTTGCAACAGGCTGACGCATCACCACGTAACATGCTTGCCTCCGGCTCTCAGCCGTCAGGTTAGACCGGCAAAGGCGCTCTGAAAAAATGCCTGGACGTCTGGCGGATAGCGCCAATCCGTGCCGTGGGGACAGGCGTTGCGGTCGAGGCAGCCACCCTCCCGGCATAGCGCGCCGCCAGAGCCCCGCACTTGATCCAGGCAATTCTGGTAGGCGAAACCCGCCGCAGAATGGGCGCCGACCGGACAGGACTTCATGCAGGGTTTTCCGGTACATGCATCGCAAAGGTGAATCGGTTCGAGAGGCGCATGATTGACCTCGCGCGCCAATGGCCCGTCGAACAGCAGCGCCGCCCGGTAGGCATGCCACAGGCCATAGCCGGGATGCATCAACAGACCGATCGGCGACGGCTTCAGCCCTTCCGCCCGCACCGCCCATTGCTGAAACGGCGCATATGGCCGGTCATTGGGCATGACCAATCGCGCGCCGGCGTCATCGGCAATCCGGCCGACAATCTCAAGCGCCCAGCTGTCGAGCGGCTCGGCCATGACGTGGGGCTGGGTGTCGATCCAGCGCTGGAAGGCGCTCCACCACTGCGCACCGGCCGATCCGACGAGCAGCACGGAGCCGGCGGGCGTTCCGGAAGGCCCGGAAGGCCGGTCGTCACCGTCGTCGAAATCAAACCCGCCGCGCAAAAGAAGCCCGTGCCGCGACAGCCCGGCGGCAATGGCTTCTGCCTCAACGCTTCCCATTCGACAAACTACCTGCCTGGCTGCCGCATTGCCGAGCGCCAGACTTCCGTGTGAATAATGTCGGCCACTTTAGCCCGGCCTGAAACGGGCTCCCTTCAGGCGAAGGCGTCAGGCATCGATTCCTTCTTCTTGGCGATGAAATCCTTCAGCCCGTCGGCAATGCCGGGATCGAGATAAGGCGCTTCGTAGCTTTCGAGCCAGCGGCGGGCGAGTTCGTTGGCGCGCTGCGGCGCGGTTTTCTCGCCTTCCGATTGCCACTGCTCGAAGGAATTGTTGTCGGCGATGCTCGAACGGTAGAAGGCGGTCTGGAAATTCGCCTGTGTGTGGGCGCATCCGAGATAGTGGCTGCCTGGCCCGACTTCGCGGATTGCGTCCATCGCCTGCCCGTTCTCCGACAGGTCCAGCGGTTCGGCCAACCTCTGCTGCATGCCGAGCTGGTCAATATCCATCATGAACTTCTCGTAGCAGGACGCCAGCCCGCCCTCCAGCCAGCCGGCCGAATGCAGCACGAAATTCACCCCCGACAGCATGGCGGAGTTGATCGTGTTGGCGCTCTCATAGGCCGCCTGCGCATCGGGCACCTTGGAGGCCGTCAGCGAGCCGCCGGTGCGGAAGGGAAGGCCGAGCCGCCTTGCAAGCTGCCCTGCCCCGTAAGACACCAGAGACGGCTCCGGCGTGCCGAATGTCGGTGCGCCCGACTGCATGGAAATCGACGATGCGAAGGTGCCGAACACAACCGGCGCGCCCGGACGGACAAGCTGGGTGAACGCCGCGCCCGCCATCACTTCGGCCAGCACCTGGGTTAACGTTCCGGCGACAGTGACGGGGCTCATCGCGCCCGCCAGGATGAACGGCGTTATGATCGTCGCCTGGTTGTTGCGCGCGTAGACCTTTGCGGCGCCGAGCATCGTTTCGTCGAACACCATCGGCGAATTGGCGTTGATCAGATTGATGACGACCGTGTTTTCCTCGACGAACTTGTCGCCGAACAGGATGCGGCACATCGCGACCGTGTCTTCGGCGCGCTCCGGCGCCGTGACCGAACCCATGAAGGGTTTGTCCGAATAGCGCATGTGCGAATACACCATGTCGAGATGGCGCTTGTTGACCGCGATGTCGACCGGCTCGCACACCGTGCCGCCCGAATGGTGGATGGACGGCGCCAAATAGGCGAGCTTCACGAAATTGCGGAAATCCTCGATCGTCGCATAGCGGCGCACGCGGTCGAGGTCGCGTACGAAGGGCGGACCGTAAACCGGGGCGAAAACAGTTGCGTTTCCACCAATCTGCACCGAGCGTTCCGGATTGCGGGCGTGCTGGGTGAAGGTCAACGGCGCGGTCTTCAGCAGTTCGCGGCACAGACCCTTTGGGAAATGCACACGCTCGCCCTGGACGTCGGCTCCCGCTTCCTTCCACAGCGCCAGCGCCTCAGCGTCGTCGCGGAACTCGATCCCGATTTCCTCGAGAACCGTGTCCGCGTTGGCTTCGATCAGGGCAAGGCCATCCTCGTCGAGGATGTCATAGGTCGCGTGCGAACGCCGGATGTAGCTCTGCTGAATGCCGGGGCCGCCGCCGCCGCGGGCAGCACGGCGCGCCGAGGCGCCGCTGCGATCGCCGCGACCACGCCGCGCAGAAGCCTGCGCCTGCGCCTGTTCTTCTACCGGGGCAAGATCGTTTTCCATGGCCATATTCCAACGACGATTCCGCTGCATTTGCAGCTTGAGCAAAGATTTTGTAACTGAGGACCATGGCCAAAACGGCCCGGCTGCGCCAGAAGGTGTCGCAAAACAGCGATGCCGGGGCGCACCGACCTTGGGCGAACGGTCGCTTTCTTCTTGCGCCGGGTCGCAAATCAGCTATGGCGGCGATAGCTTCGAAGGCTATGAATTGACAGCGCTTTGCGCCGCCCGTCGCGTGAAGTCTCAACTACCGAGGAGCCCAATATGGCTGACGACGAGATCATCCTGTCCGAACTCAACGACGACGATCTCGTGCTGCAGATGCATGACGATCTCTATGACGGGCTGAAGGAAGAGATTCAGGAAGGCACCAATATCTTGCTGGAACGCGGATGGTCGCCCTACGACATCCTGACCAAGGCGCTGGTCGAAGGCATGCGTGTCGTCGGCGAGGACTTCCGCGACGGCATCCTGTTCGTTCCCGAGGTGCTGCTGTCGGCCAACGCGATGAAGGCCGGCATGTTCATACTGCGCCCGCTTCTGGTCGAAACCGGCGCGCCCAAGCAGGGAACGATGGTGATCGGCACCGTCAAGGGCGACATTCACGACATCGGCAAGAACCTCGTCGGCATGATGATGGAAGGCGCGGGCTTCGATGTCATCGATCTCGGCATCAACAACGCGGTCGAAAAATACCTCGATGCGATCGAGGAGCACAAACCGGATATCATCGGCATGTCGGCGCTGCTCACCACCACCATGCCCTACATGAAGGTGGTCATCGATACGCTAAAGGAAAAAGGTATTCGCGACGACCTCATCGTGCTGGTTGGTGGCGCCCCGCTCAACGAAGAGTTCGGCAAGGCGGTCGGCGCGGATGCCTATTGCCGTGACGCGGCGGTGGCCGTGGAAACCGCCAAGGATTTCATGAAGCGCAAGCATAATCAGGCGCAAAGCGCCTGATATTCCGGTTCCGGCTGTGGTATCGGCTCGGCCGGCCCGGCGGGCCGCGTGAAATTGCCGGAATGCGCCGATGATCCAAACCCAGCCTGTTGCTGCCGACGCGGCGAAGACCGACGGCTTCTACGCGCGCGGCGCGCTTGCGGTCATCGTCCTGTTTCTGGCGTTCCGGCTTGGGCTCTCCACGCAATTGCCCCTCATCGCCGACGAAGCCTATGCGGTCGTTGTCACCCGCATCCCGTCGCTTTCCTATTTCGACCACCCGTTGCTTGGCTTCGATTTCGCCCGCCTTGCCGCATGGCTGTTCGGAAGCGAGGCGAGTTTCGTGGTGCGGCTGCCGCACGTGCTTTTCGGATCGATGTCGGCCTGGCTGCTGTTTCTGGTCACGCGCCGCGCCTTCGGCCCCGCCGCCGGTTTCTGGGCGGTCGCCTGGTATTCGCTCGCGCCTTTCTTTCTGGTCTCGGCGGGGCATTTCGTGGTGCCGGACGGACCGCTGAATTTCTTCCTGCTCCTGGCGCTCTGGCGGGTGTTGCCCGACCTGCTTGAAGATCGGCGGCCAGACTGGCGCCGTTGGCTGCTCGCCGGCGCGACCCTCGGGCTTGCGGCGCTGTCCAAATATACGGCCGCCCTTTTCGGCCTGGGCGCGGCGGTTCTCCTGCTGACCAGCGTCCGTGGCCGCAACATTCTGGCTTCGCCGGGTCCGTGGGCGGCCGGCGCCATCGCAATGCTTTGTCTTGCGCCCATTGTGATCTGGAATGCCAAGCATGGCTGGGTATCGTTCGGCTTCCAGTCCGGCCGCGCCACCGACGGCGGCTTCAACCCGCTGAATTTCCTGGCCGTGCAACTTGGCCAGGCCGGATTTCTGATGCCCTGGGTGTGGGCCGTCGCGATCTATCTGATCGCCCGCGGACTGTTCTGGCCGAGGGTGGCGGCTGAACGCATCTTTGCGGTTCTCGCCGCTATTCCCGTCGTGCTGTTCGACATCATCGCCATGTTCGGACGTGAAATCCTGCCGCACTGGTCGATGCCGGGCTTCCTGTTCGCGTTTCCGCTGCTCGGGTTCTGGTGCGCCTCAATGACGGCAAGGCACCCCAAGAGCATCAAGGGAGCCTTTGTGGCTTCCGGCGTTCTGGTGACCGCGCTGGCGCTGGCGGCTGTCGTGCAGACCCGGACCGCGGCGATCACCCGCGCGCTGGACCTGCCCGAGCGGTCGGATTTCGACTGGACTTTTCTCGGCTGGAACGCGCTGCGCGACGATTTCGCCCGGCGCGGCATCATCGGCGCCGAGGATGCATTCATCGTTCCCGTCACCTGGCTCATAGGCGGCAAGGCCGGATATGCTCTCGGCCCGTCTGTTCCCATAGCCGAGCCGCTCGTGGATCCGCGCCATTTTGCGTTCCAGCATGACAGCCGGCTGAATAACAGGGCGGACGGGTATGCGCTCAGCGCCGCATGGCCGGGCGATGCCGACGCGGCCGAGACCGACCTGAAACGGCTGGCGGAGACCCGCTACCGACTTTCGGGAGAGAGCTGGCGTGTCGCGCAACAGCGCGGCGGAAAGCCTTCCTTCGTGGTCATCGTACAGCCGGTTACGCCGCGAATAGACTAGGTATCGCGCCACGTTACCAGCTTGGTGACCGAGTAGTTGAACACCGAACTCATCAGCGCGCCGGCCAGTCCGGCGAGTCCGACCGACGTCTGCCAGGAGTAGATGTGCGAGGCGACGCTGACATTGGCGATCGCGCCCAGGCTGCATACCGCATAGAAGCTGAGCAGGCCCACAAGCCACCGCCTTCCGCGCAGCTTGCGGTGTGCGAAGGTCAGATTGTTGTTGATGACGAAATTGCTGGTCATCGCAATCAGCGTCGCGCCCGCCTGCGCATAGGCAAATTCCAGCCGGGCAATGCCGGTCAGCGCATAGAGCGCCGCCATATGCACGAATATGCCGGTAAACCCGACCAGGGCAAAAAGCAGGAACTGCCCCGGCACCAGACCGCCCGTCAGCCGCGAGAGCAGCAACCCGAGGAACTGCACCGTCACCAGCGCGTCCAGCTTGCTCTCGCCGCTATGCCGCTCGCGGAAAATGAACGGCACCTCGCGGATCACGGTCTGCGGACTGACGCGGCTCAAAATGTCGAACAGTATCTTGAAGCCCTGCCCTGCCACCTTCCCCGCCACCTCGTCGGCGAGATCGCGCTTCAGCATGAAGAAGCCGCTCATCGGATCGGAAACCAGTTCGCCGGTCACCCGGTTGGCCAGCATGGTCGCCAGCCCGCTGCCCCAGGCCCGCGTTGGCGAAAGGCCGTTATCAGCCGATCCCTCGCCGGTGTAGCGTGTCGCCACCACGAGATCGGCGCCCGAGCGGATTTCGCCAAGCATCTTCGGCAGGATCGTCTCGTCATGCTGGAGATCGGCATCCATCACCGCGACAACGGGCGCGGAGGCCGCCATCATGCCCTCCACGCAAGCGCCCGAAAGCCCGCGCCGCCCGACGCGGCGGATGCAGCGCAGATAAGGCCGATCCGCGCCCAGTTGGCGGGCAACGTCCGCCGTTCCGTCGGCGCTGTCGTCGTCCACGACGATAATTTCACAAGAAGTCTCGCCCAGTGCTGCCACAATCCGTTCAACAATGACGGGTATGTTCCCGGCCTCGTTGAAGGTCGGCAGAACGATGGTTATCTCTGGATGCGCGGTAGAAATGGCGGAAGGCTCCGGAATTGGACACTGCCCTTTAGGTGAAATGTCGAAGCGGATAAAGTGGCGCACTTGCCGCAGACGGATGTGATGGGAACTTTGTCAATCGAAACCCCGGCCGAAGCACGCGCCAATGCCGGAACCGACCGACTGCTCGTTATCGCGTGCGGGATGATCGCGCGCGAGGTGCTTGCCGTTCGCGAACGTCATGGTTTCGACCATCTGGAACTGCGCTGTCTGCCGGCCGAATTCCACTTTTATCCGGACCGCATCCCGCCGGCGCTGGACACGGCCATCGAGGAGGCCCGCGCGGAAGGCTACGAGCATATCTTCGTCGGCTACGGCGACTGCGGAACCGGCGGTCATCTGGACCGCGTCTGCGAAAAGCACGGCGTGAAGCGCATCGAGGGGCCGCATTGTTTCGCCTTTTACCAGGGCAACGAAACATTCGATGACATCGGCGGCGACGATTTCACCGCATTCTATATGACCGATTTCCTGTGCCGGCAGTTCGACGCTTTCTTCATGCGCCCGCTAGGTCTCGACCGGCATCCCGAACTGGCAAGGGATTATTTCGGCCACTACGAAAAGATCGTCTATCTCGCGCAGATCGACGATCCGGCGCTTGAGCGGGTTGCGATCAACGCCGCCGCCATGCTCGGCCTTGCCTACGAGAAACGCCGGACAGGCTATGGCGACCTCGATACAGCACTGACCGAGATCGCATCGGCCCGCGCCGGCTGACCGGTCACTCGAAAGCGCTTGGCAGAACGCGCATGCCAAGCCCGCATAGGACTGTGTGGCCGAACGGTGACCACGGAACAATAGCGTTCATCAATCGGCCCGATTTCCGGTATGGTTGGCAATTCACACGGAGATTCCCATGCCTCTGAGGTCAATCATTGCCGGCGCTCTGATGCTGATCCCGGCATCCGCATCCGCCACGGGCGAGATCGAGAGCCTCATCACCGACAACGATCGCGCGCGCCTGGCGGTCTTTGACGTAACGAAAGACGAGGCCATGAACGAGGCGCGCACGGGCGGCGACCAGGACGACGTCTGGACCCTCGACCAGATACTTGCCCGCCCCGCGCTCAGCTTCGGCGGATTCGATATGATCGGCGACTGGGAATGCCGGACCATCAAGGTCGGCGGGCTAGCCGCGCTCGTCGTCTATTCCTGGTTTCGCTGCCGCGTCACCGACGACGGTTCCGGCTGGCGGCTGGAAAAGCTCAGCGGCTCGCAGCGTACGGCGGGGCGCTTCTTCGACGAAAGCGATACCGCCCTTACCTATCTTGGCTCGCTGTACATCGCAGGCACGGAACCGCCGCCTTACGGGTCAGGCCCGGACAGCGATCAGGTCGGCCGCGCGTTTCGCAGCGCCGACAATCGGTGGCGAATCGAATTTCCGGCGCCACGCTATGAATCGAAGCTCGATATATTGGAGTTTCGCCGCTGACACACTACTTGCACCGCATCGGGACGGGCACTAACACCGGCGCAGCCAGGAGCGCACGACTCGCAATGAATTTTCAAGACGATGACTGCTGAAACGACCGGATCTGGAACCGGTATCACCAGTCCAGCCACGACCCAGCCATTGCCGCCCCGGCGTCTGTCCCAGGTCCTGCGCGATCTGGGCGCCGGCTCCGACGGGCCGGTTGCGATCGCGACCATCAGGGATGCGCTGGGCGACCGCAGTTTCGCGGCCCTTCTGGTGTTTTTTGCCGCCTTCAACCTGTTGCCGCTGCCGCCGGGCGCAACGCTTGTCTTCGGCATACCGCTGCTGATCATCACCGGCCAGATGGTCGCGGGCCAGCGAACAGCCTGGCTCCCGCGGAGTATGCTGAACAGGTCGATTGGAGCCAACCGGTTCCGTCGCATGATGGAGATGTTCATCCCCAGGCTCGAGCGCATGGAACGCCTCGTGAAACCGCGCCGCTGGCCGTTTTCCACACAGCTGGCGTCTGACCGGATTATCGGCGCCGTAGGGCTGATTCTTTCGATTGCCGTGACCTTGCCCATTCCTTTCGGGAACTGGCTGCCCGCCTTTGCGCTGGCGGTGATCGGCCTGTCGCTGTCGGAACGCGATGGAATATTCCTCGCCGGCGGAATCGCCATCGGTATCGTCTCGCTTCTGGTGATCGGCGGCGTCATTGGCGCCGCAAGCGCGCTGGCCGGCGTTATCTTCGGCACCGGTATCTGACATCACTCCTTTGAACCTTTCTGTGTGCGGGCGCGACCAACGGTGTGACGCCACCATTGAGGCGTCGTCTCACCAATTGCACAGAAGGGATCATCAACATGAAAACTCTGCGAAACGCCTTCCTGGCCTCGGTCGGTCTTCTCACCTCCCTGGGGCTTTCCGCATCCGCCCTGGCAGCCGCGCCGAGCGACATCCTTTTCATACTCGACGGCTCCGGCTCGATGTGGGGCCAGGTCGACGGCGTATCGAAAATCGAGACCGCCAAGACGGCGCTCGGCAAGCTGCTCGATGAAGTGCCGGCCGACGCGCGGCTCGGCCTCATCACCTATGGCAACCACGACGAGAAGAGCTGCAGCG
Source organism: Rhizobiaceae bacterium (assembly GCA_040880025.1). Lineage (GTDB taxonomy): Bacteria > Pseudomonadota > Alphaproteobacteria > Rhizobiales > Rhizobiaceae > RCIO01. The sequence continues at coordinate 141,984 of JBBDJD010000015.1, read as the reverse complement.
ATGTCTCCTACGCCAATCCGCTCGGCGCCGACCGCCGGGAGATCAAGGCGAGTGTCGACCAGCTGCGGCCGCTGGGCAAGACACCCATCGATATGGCGCTCGATCTGGGTCTGCGAAAGCTGGCCGAGACCGAGCCGAACGACATCAAGAAGTCGATGGTGCTCATTTCGGACGGCATCGAGACCTGCAATGGCGACCCCTGCGATACGGCGGCCCTCGCCAAATACAATGGGGTCGACCTGAAGATCCACGTCGTGGGCTTCGACGTGGATGCCGACGCAAGAAAGCAGCTTCAATGCATCGCCGACCAGGGCGGCGGCCAATATTTCGACGCGGCAGACATCAAGGGCTTCGAAGAGGCGATGGCATCAGTGGTCAAGGTGACGCAGGCTGCACCTGTACCCGAGGCGTCTCCGGCCAGCATCTTCTTCGAAGATGAGTTCGATGGCGAAGGGCTCTCATCCGCATGGACCGTGTTGAACGAAGACGCCGAAGCCTATGTGGTCGAGCAGGGCAGCCTGCTCATGGCGACATCCAAGGTGCAGCAATTCGGCACGGGCGAGCCGGTCAATCTCGTCTCATTCAACCAGGACATGCCGAAGGGCGACTGGGACATGACGATGAAGGTGAATTTCGACGGGCAGACCGGACGCGATTCTATCTGGTTCGGTCTATACACCGACCCCCAGAACTATCTCGGCATCCAGTATTTCAACTCGGTCGGCCACTGTTCCGAGACGTCGCTCCGGCTGATCAAGAACGCCAATGGCGAGGCGACGAAGTTCGATTCCCGCACTTCCGGCTCCACGACTTGCGGATTTGGCGCGGGCGATACGCAGGCCGTGATAGCCAGCCAGGCGGAAGACGGACTTGTCCTCACGCTTTCCAAGCGCGGACGCAGCTATCACGCAACCGCCACCCTCGACGGTATCGTGGGCGACGCCGGCACCGCACGCACCGTCAGCACGGAAAGCCTGACCTCCCTGCGGCTGCCGGGCAAACCCGCCTTCCTGCTCGGAAAATGGGAGAATGCCGACGGCGAGATCCTGAGCTTCATCGATCGGATCGAGATCAGGGAAGTGAAATAGCCTGTCTCGCCGACACTTCGGACGCCGCGCTCTCCGGGCGCGGCGTTTCCTGTTGATCAGGCAATCATTCCAATGCCGATCCTATGGAAAAGCGACCGTTTCCGTCCATATTGGCCGGATTCGCAGCGTCGCTTTTGAATGCGCGCGCGTCGTCTCACAACAAGCGGAGCCGACGCCATTGCGGCAATCCTCGCAAACCATCAGGGAGACAGGCTTTATGGCCGATCTGATCATCGTCTACTGGCGCGATATTCCCGCTCAGGTAATCGTCCGCAAGGGCCGGCAGAACGCCAAGCGCGAGCTGCCGCTGCGCTTTACCGAGGCGATCGACATGTGCGCGATGCGCACCGGCGCCGACGAAACCGACGCCTATCTGGCCGAGTGGCGCAAAGCAGACCCCGTCTCCGTCAGCGACGATCTCGAGGCTGAAGCCGAAAAGGCGTTCGCCGAGATCGACGCCCAATACGACAAGGAACGCCTTGTCGCACTCGTGAAGGCTGGCGGAAAACACAATGGCTGACACGGGTCATGTCACCCAGGCCGCGCTGCTCAAGAAGGCGCAGCCGAAGACCGACTACAAGCCGGCCGACGTGTCGCCGCAGCGCCGCGTCCAGAGCCGCTATACGATGCGCTTGTGGTCGGTGCGTCACGCGCGCGGCCTCGAATGGCTCTATGCGCGCCTGGCAAGCACCTTTCTCATGCTGCATCCAGTCTGGAAAGCGCTCGGCTACGGCCGGGTCGAACGGCCGGTGAAGTTCGTCGAGCGCCAGATAAAGGGGCTGATGTTCGACTGCCGCATGTGCGGCCAATGCGTGCTGTCTTCGACCGGCATGTCCTGCCCCATGAACTGCCCCAAGCAGTTGCGCAACGGTCCCTGCGGCGGCGTACGCGCAAACGGCAATTGCGAGGTCGAGCCGGACATGCCGTGTGTGTGGGTCAAGGCCTGGGAAGGTTCGCGGCGCATGCGCGAGGGCGACGCGATCCTGACGGTGCAAAAACCCGTCGACCAGTCGCTGCGCGAGACCTCGGCATGGCTGCGGGTCACCGCCCAGGCCGCGGCCGAGCAGGAGCGGGAAAAGGAAGAAGCGGCATGATCACGCGTCCGCCCCAGCCGGACGAGAACCCGGCTGGCCTTGAATTGCCGCTGGAGCCTCAGCCCGGCCATTCCTCGCTCGGCCGTCTTGAGCGCATCCTGCGGCGTGGCGAATTCGCGGTGACCGCGGAACTCAATCCGCCCGATAGCGCCAATCCCGAGGAAGTCTACGAGCGCGCGTCGGTATTCGACGGCTGGGTCGACGGGATCAATGCGGTCGATGCCTCGGGCGCCAATTGCCACATGTCGTCGGTGGGCATCTGCGCGCTGCTCACCCGCATCGGCTATGCGCCGATACTTCAGATCGCGTGCCGCGACAGGAACCGCATCGCCATCCAGGGCGATGTGCTCGGCGCTTCCGCCATGGGCGTGGCGAACATCCTGTGCCTGACCGGCGACGGCGTGCAGGCCGGCGATCAGCCTGGCGCCAAGCCGGTTTTCGATCTCGACTGCATGTCGCTGCTGGAAACAATCCGCACCATGCGCGACGAGGCGAAGTTCCTTTCGGGCCGCAAGCTGACCACGCCGCCGGCCGTTTTCCTTGGCGCGGCGATCAACCCGTTCGCGCCGCCCCTCGATTTCCGCCCCCACCGCCTGGCCAAGAAGATCGCGGCGGGCGCGCAATTCGTCCAGAGCCAGTACTGCTACGACGTGCCCATGTTACGCGAATACATGAAGCGCGTGCGCGACATGGGCCTTACCGAAAACTGCTTCGTGCTTTGCGGCGTCGGCCCCCTCGCCTCCGCGCGCACGGCCAAATGGATGCGCTCCAATGTGCCGGGCGTGCACATCCCCGATGCCGTGATCGCGCGGCTGGAAGGGGCCGAAAAGCAGAAAGAGGAAGGCAAGCGGCTGTGCATCGACATCATCAATGAGGTGAAGGAGATCGAAGGCGTCTCCGGCATCCACATGATGGCCTACCGCCAGGAAGAGCTGGTGGCGGAGATCGTGCATGATTCGGGCGTCCTCAAGGGCCGCAGGCCCTGGCAGAAAGAGCCCAAGCACGACGATGCGCTGATAGCGGAACGTCTGGAGCACATTCTCGGAGACGACACCACCGAACGCCAGCAACAGATGGTGAAAGACGCGGCCAACTGAGCGGCAGGCAGGCCGATCCGGTTGCCAGATATCAGATAACGATATAAAGAAGTCTTTATATCCCTTTGGAGATAACGAATGACCCGCACCATTGTTGCCTCGGCAACTCGTGAGATCGTGATCGGCTTCGATCAGCCCTTTTGCGTCATTGGCGAACGCATCAATCCGACCGGCCGCAAGAAGCTTGCAGCCGAAATGATCGAGGGCAATTTCGAGACGGTGACCAGGGACGCGCTGGAACAGGTCGCGGCCGGCGCAACCATGCTGGACGTCAATGCCGGCGTGACCGCCGTCGACCCCAACGCGACGGAGCCCGCCCTGCTTGTCCAGACCCTGGAGATCGTTCAGGGCCTGGTCGACGTGCCGCTGTCGATCGATTCATCGGTCTCGGCTGCGATCGAGGCCGCGCTTCAGGTTGCCAAGGGCCGCCCGCTCATCAATTCCGTCACCGGCGAGGAAGAAAAACTCGAAGCGATCCTTCCGCTGGTGAAGAAGTACAATGTTCCGGTGGTCGCGATTTCCAACGACGAGACCGGCATTTCGATGGACCCGGACGTTCGCTTCGCCGTGGCCAAAAAGATCGTCGAGCGCTGCGCCGATTTCGGCATTCCCGCGCATGATGTTGTCGTCGACCCGCTGGTGATGCCCATCGGCGCGTTGGGCGACGCCGGCCGCCAGGTCTTCGCCCTGCTCAGACGCCTGCGCGAGGAGTTGAAGGTCAACACGACCTGCGGCCTGTCCAACATTTCCTTCGGCCTGCCTCACCGGCACGGCATCAACGCCGGCTTCATCCCGATGGTGATCGGCGCCGGCATGACGTCGGCAATCATGAACCCCTGCCGCCCGCAGGAGATGGAAGCCGTGCGCGCCGCCAACGTTCTGGCAGGCACCGACAGGGACTGCGCGGCCTGGATCAGAACCTACAAGGACTTCAAGCCGGGCGAGCACGCGGCGCCAGCCGCGGCCAACACGCAAGGCGATGGCGGCAGCCGCCGACGTGGCGGACGCGAGGCGCGCAGGGCACGGGCGTAGACGCCATCCAGCCGCGCAATTTGCAACCATGAACCCGCCCCCAAACATAACCGACCCGCTCGTGCTGTTCATGCCGTCGGGCAAGCGCGGGCGTTTTCCCAAGGGAACACCGGTGCTCGACGCCGCGCGCCAGCTCGGCGTCTATGTGGAGAGCGTGTGCGGCGGGCGGGCCACGTGCGGCCGCTGCCAGATCGAGGTGCAGGAAGGCCATTTCGCCAAGCACAAGATCACCTCCTCCAACGACCACATCTCGGCCAAGGGGCCGAAGGAAGAGCGCTACGAGCGCGTGCGCGGACTGCCGGGAGATCGCCGCCTGTCCTGCTCGGCCACCATCGAGGGCGACCTCGTCGTCGACGTGCCGCAAGACACCGTGATCAACGCCCAGGTGGTGCGCAAGGACGCGGACACGCGCCACATCGACCGCCTGCCCGTAGTGCAGCTCTGCTATGTCGAGGTGGAAGAACCCGACATGCACAAGCCTCTCGGCGACCTCGACCGCCTCAAGGCCGCGCTGAAGCGTGAATGGTCGTATGAGCGGCTTGAAGCCGATTTCCACATCCTCGGCGACATCCAGCGCATCCTCCGCGAGGGCAACTGGACGGTCACGGCCGCGATCCATCGCGAAGACGGAAGCGACACGCCGCGCATCATCGCCGTCTGGCCCGAACTGAAGAACGAAGCCTATGGCATAGCCTGCGACATCGGCTCCACGACGATCGCCATGCACATGGTCTCGCTGCTGTCGGGACGCGTGGCGGCATCCGCCGGCATTTCCAATCCCCAGATCCGCTTCGGCGAGGATCTGATGAGCCGCGTCTCATACGTGATGATGAATCCGGAGGGGCGCGGCGCGATGACCAAGGCCGTGCGCGAGGCGATCTCCGGGCTGGTCGACAAGGTCTGTGCCCAGGGCAACGCGCACCGCGAGGACATTCTCGACTCGGTATTCGTCGGCAACCCGATCATGCACCATCTGTTCCTCGGCATCGACCCGACCGAGCTTGGCGGCGCGCCCTTTGCGCTAGCCGTTTCCGGAGCGGTGAAATGTCATGCCGACGATCTCGGGCTGAAGCTCAACCCGGGCGCGCGCACCTACCTGCTGCCTTGCATCGCCGGCCACGTCGGCGCGGATGCCGCCGCCGTAACGCTTTCGGAAGGCCCGCACCGTCAGGACGAAATGATGCTGATCGTCGATGTCGGCACCAATGCCGAGATCGTGCTGGGCAATCGCGAACGTGTCGTGGCAGCCTCCTCGCCAACCGGCCCAGCGTTCGAGGGCGCCGAGATTTCGGGGGGCCAGCGCGCCGCGCCCGGCGCCATCGAGCGCGTGCGCATCGACCTCGAGACACTCGAGCCGCGCTTCCGCGTCATCGGCTCCGAATTGTGGTCTGACGATCCGGGCTTTGGCGACGCGGTGAAGGCGACCGGGGTGTCCGGCATATGCGGCTCCGGCATCATCGAGGTCATCGCCGAGATGTTCCTGGCCGGAATTATTTCCGAGGACGGCGTGGTCGACGGATCGCTGGCGGCGAAATGCCCAAGGATCGTCCAGACGGGGCGGACCTACGGTTATCTCCTCAATGACGGCGAGCCACGCATCACGATCACCCAGAACGATGTGCGCGCCGTCCAGCTCGCCAAATCGGCCCTCTATGCCGGTATCAGGCTGCTGATGGAGAAGATGGGCACGAGCCATGTCGACGCGATCCGCTTCGCCGGCGCGTTCGGCTCGTTCATCGACCCGAAATACGCGATGGTGCTCGGCCTCATTCCCGACTGCGATCTCGATCACGTGAGCGCGGTCGGCAATGCCGCGGGCACCGGCGCGCGCATGGCGCTCCTCAATCGCGACCATCGCCGGGAGATCGAGGACACTGTGCGCCGCATCGAGAAGATCGAGACGGCGCTCGAACCGCGCTTCCAGGAGCTTTTCGTCCACGCCATGGCGCTGCCCAACAAGGTCGACCCGTTCCCGAAGCTGGCGGCACGCGTGAAACTGCCCGAACGCAAGCAATCCACGGAACTGGAGATGGCGGGCGGACCGCGCCGGCGCTCGCGCGAGGAGCGCGCCGCGCGGCGCAACCGCGACTGAGCGCATCTCCCTGTCGTTAGATATCTAGTCTAAATCTACAGGGGCCTGAACTTCCTCCTTCAAAATAGATGCTCGCCGGAGAAACGAGGAAGTCAATTTTTGTCTAATTTTGGTAGAATCAACGTCCTCCTCGTCTCGTGGAGTACTAAGTAGTGAAACAGTTGCCTGCCAGGCCTCTGGTCGAGATTCTTGTTCAAGGTATGGATCCAATCCTCGAAAAATATCATCCGCAATACTTTCGGCTAAATGCCCATAATTTACCATCCTTTTTCCGTAGAGAGCCTCAGGTCTTGCGAACGCAGCCACCATGGTAAGCAAAATAATGAGTATCATGATGCCCGCAGCTATGTAGACCGCAATTAGCTTTTCTGATTCCGGCAGTGGGATCACAGTGAGTGCAATAATCGCTTCGGCCAAAAGGCCACTTAGAACAAGGAGCCCCAATGGAGTTGAAACCGCAGATATGATCCCAGCCCTATCCGAATGCGACATATTATCGACCATGGCCAGCTCGCTTATGCGGCACGAGAACGAGCTAGACTTGCAATCGCTCGCGCCTGTTCGTGATCCAGTGGAAAATTCGTGCCAAATGGGGCGCGCACAATAAGGAGGTTACGCAAGATAGAATTGGACTCGATGATATTTACTGAAATATGTGGTTCATATCGCTCTGTATATTCCACGTCTATTCCGTAATCATTCCAATCTGGCCTCAAATAGGGAAGTCCTATAATTACTCCCTTGCCATAGATGCCGCGTATTCCTGCATCACCGGCAAGCCAAAAATAGACATCGTCCTGAGTATTTATGTCATTTCGGTAGCGTGTTACATACCAAGTTGCCTTCTTTCCGGGAATCAACTTCGTACGAAGGTCATACCTGTCTGGTTTCGACTGAAATATCCATGCTCTCATCAGAAATGTTTTCCTGGTCGATCTGTCAGAGTGGCAATTCGCGCTTCAACATAACACCCCCGATACAATAGCGTAAAATATTGAGAGTTGCATGCGGATTCGGTCCGTCTTGGGGCACGTTTCCCGTGCTCGCCGGCAATCGCGACAGCTAGTTTGGGCTGGGCGAGCCTGGTGCCGGACGCCGTTTGTCGGCGCTGCGTCGCGCGGCGATCCCACCGATCGCCAGAAGCAGGACCACGCCCCAGGGAATGGCAACCAGATATAGTAGGTCCTCATATCCCAGCCGCCACGGCGGCTTGATCGAGCAACCGGGTCTCGTCACATAGGCGCAGGCCATGCCCATCGCCCAGAGATAAAGCCAGATAGCGAGGCCTGCGGCGACGATGGCCAAGGCAAACAACGTGTACGACAAAATCCGCATCCAGCAGGCCCCCTCATGCGATCCTGTCTTCGCGGGAATTTGGCCCAACCCGCGGCGATTGGCAAGCAATCGGGAAGCGGTCCCGATCAGACACGCAAGGTCGACGACCACCCGTCGCCGGAGGAGATCGCGCGCCGCAACCGCGACGGCCAGGACATCGATATTGACTGAATGGGCGGAACTCTCCTCGCTTCCGGGCGTTGAGTTTCTTGCCATGTCCAGTCTGAAAAGCCGCCTCGTTCCCCTTGTCTTGCGCTACACGCGCAAGAAGGCTTTCAGTTCCGCCGAAGGGCTGCGCGCCCGCATAAAGGCGGAACGCAAGACGATGGACTACCGCCCGCCCATCAAGCTCAAGCGAATGTTTGACGTAAGGCGCCGCCGCATCGCCGGCATGCCCGTCTACGAGGTTCAGCCGAAGGAAACGCCGAACCGCCGTCTCTCCGGAACGCGCGTGCTTTATCTTCACGGCGGCGCCTACGTCTTCCAGATCACGCCGCATCACTGGTGGATGGTTGCCGAGATGGCGACCCGCCTGAATGCGCGAATCGTCGTTCCGATTTATCCGCTCGCGCCGGAGCATAGGGTCGATCGCACATTCGAAAAGATGATGCGGCTCTACCAGCGTCTTCTCCATGAGATCAAAAGCTCCCGCATCGTCTTCATGGGCGATTCGGCGGGCGCGCACATGTCGGTGGTTATGTGCATGACGGCCGCCCGGCAAGGACTGCCTCTGCCGGCCAAGCAGGTTCTGATTTCTCCTGGCCTCGACCTGTCGCTGGCCAATCCCCGCATAAGGGAACTCGAAAAGATCGATCCGTGGCTCGGGATAGAAGGCGGGAAGGAAGCGCTGCGCCTGTGCGCACCCGGCATGGACCTCAACGACTGGCGCATCAGCCCGATCTACGGCGATCTGTCCGTTCTGCCGATGACGATGATCCTCACCGGTACGCTCGATCTGCTCAGCGCCGACGCCGTTCTCTTCGCCGAAAAAGCGCGCAGTGAGGGTGTCGAAATCGAACTGGTGGTGGAAGAAGGCATGGTGCATGTCTGGCCGCTGATCGACATGCCGGAAGCCCGCGACGCCCGCAACCGTATCGTCGCCTATGTGGCGCCGGTCGGAACCCTGCCGCCTGAACCGACGTCGCGCCTGGAAACCGCCTGCAAGACACTGGGCCGAATGCTCAGATTCCTGCTTCCCGCCGGCCGCCCGCGCGACGCCTAGCATCGCGCATCATTTCTCGTCGGCACCGACGTCGGCCAGCATGGCGTTGGTGATCGACTGACGCCATTCCGCCGCCTCCGACCACGGATCGGCAATCTCAAGTCGCGCCGCCATGTCGCCGATACCGAATGCACTGGCACGATCGATATCGGCGAGTTCGGCCCACGATACGGGAGTCGCTACCGGCGCGCCCTTGCGCGCTCGGGTGGAATATGGCGCGATTGCCGTAGCGCCGCGCTCGTTGCGAAGCCAGTCGATGAATATGCGGCCCTTGCGCTTCGCCTTCGATGCCTGGGCGAGATAGCGCTGCGGATTGTCGCCGGCGACCATCTCCGCGAAACCCCGCGCGAACGCTTTCACGCTTTCCCATTCGCGCCGCCGTTCCAGCGGCGCGATCACATGCACGCCCTTTCCGCCCGTCAGCAGCGGCATCGTCCGAAGCCCGATCTTCGCCAGCCGGTCGCGCAAATCGAAGGACGCTTCCTTCACGTCCTCGAATCCCAGACCCTCGTCCGGATCGAGGTCGAAGACCAGCCGGTCGGGGTTGTCGATGCGATCGATCCGCGACCCCCAGATGTGAAATTCCAGCGTGCCCATCTGGACGGCCGCGACCACCCCGGACAGCGCCGTAACGTAGAGATAGTTGTCCTTGCCGCCGCTGCTTTCCTCGATTTCCTTGCGCTTCAGCTCGTCGGGAAAGCCGCGGCTTTCGTGCCTCTGGAAGAAGCACTGGCCGCTTCTCCCGTCCGGACAGCGGACAAGGCTGATCAGCCGGTTCTCAATATGCGGCATGAGACGCTCGGCGACGCGTTCGTAATGTGCCGCAAGGTCGGCCTTGGTCACGCCCTGCTCCTCGAACATGACGCGTTCGGGATGGGTGAGTTTGATCCCTGCTATGACGTTTCTTTTCTCGTGTTCGGCCATGGCTCTATTTCCCGTGCCTTCCATCGCGACTTCCGACGCATCCTTGTCCTCGCGCAGGCCCTTGAAGACGCCGTGACGCACATGCCCGTCGGCGGTAAATTCCGCGAATTCGATCTCCGACACCAGATCCGGACGCACGAATCTGGCGTCGCGTTTGACCTCGGCAGGCAAATTGTCGAACGGCGATGTCTTACGCGCCCTCGCTTCGATTTTGGGCGCCAGTTGCGAAAGGCTCTGACCCTGGAAACTGCCGACGCGCCCCTTGTAGACAAGCTTGTCCTTTTCCATCACGCCGATCAGCACCGACGAGAAAGGCCGCCCCTTCTTGTCGGACGGCGAATATCCGCCGATCACGAACTCCTGCCGTCGCGTGCATTTGACCTTGAGCCAGGCCTTGCCTCGACCGGACCGGTAGCGGCTGTCCGCTCGCTTCGCGACGATGCCTTCGTGGCCGGCGACGCACAGCCTTTCAAGCACCGTGCCCGCGCTTCCAAGGACGTGATCCGAGTAGATCAGAGGACCCGCGCCCTTGCCGACAAGCGCCTGCAGCTTTTCCTTTCTCTCGATGAGTGACTGCCTGGTGATGTCCGCGCCGTCGTCAACGAGCATGTCAAAGACAAAACAGGACATTTCGCCGCCGTTTCCGATTGCCGCCTGCAGTGTTGAAAAATCGGTCCTGCCATTGGCGTCGAAGGCGACGACCTCGCCGTCGATCAGCGCGGATCGGGTGACGAGCTCCGCCGCGACATCGGCGATGCGCGCAAACTTGTCGGTCCAGTCCTTGCCGTTGCGCGTGAATACGCGCGCCTGCCCCTTTGCCACGGCAATCAGCACCCGATAGCCGTCATATTTCATTTCCGAAAGCCACTCATCGCCCTCGGGTGCGTCGTCAACGAGGGTGGCGAGTTGCGGCTCGCGCCACCTCGGCATTGATCTTGCCGCGCCCTTTGGCTGCGCCGTCGTTTCGTTTGCCGCTTCCATCAAGGCCCTGGGCCGGCGCGATGTCAGGTCCGATCTGGACAATCCTCGGCCATGCCGGGCGATCCCGGCCATGGTTCGCCCGCTTGCAACGCTCTTCGTATACTTCGTCAGCACGTCGCCGCGCGGCGCCTTGGCGCCCTCCTCGCGGTGCTTGATCATCAGCCAGTTTTCGCGCTTCTCGCCCTGCTTGGGGCGCATGCGGACGAGTGTCCACTCACCTTGCAACCGTTCGCCGTTGAGCCTGAATACCAGCTTCCCTTCCTTCAGCCCATTGTCGAAATCGCCCACCGGCTCCCAGCTACCGCGGTCCCACAGCATCACCGTCCCGCCCCCGTACTCCTTCTCCGGAATTGTGCCCTCGAAGTCGCCATAGGCGAGCGGATGGTCCTCGGTGCGGACCGCCAGGCGCTTCTCGGAAGGATCGTAGCTCGGGCCGCGTGTGACCGCCCAGCTCTTCAGAACACCGTCCCACTCGAGGCGGAAATCGTAGTGCAGCCTCGTGGCATCATGTTTCTGTACGACAAATGCGAGCGAGGCGCCGGATTTGGCGCCGCGCGTGCCTTCGGCATGATCCGGCTCCGCCGTGCGCAAAAAATCCCGCTTCGTCCGGTATTCCTTGAGGAGCGTATCGACCTTCGTCCTGGCCATGCCTCGCCTCAGGCGGATTTCTTGCGGCCGGAAGAACCGGACTTCGCCGGCGGTTTCCTGGTTGCCCTCTTGCCCTTGCCGGACGTTTCCAGGCTCTTTTTCAGGGCGCCCATCAGATCAATGACATTGTCGCCGCCGCGCGGCTCTTCCTCGGCCTTCACCTTGCGCGGCTTGCGGCCTTTCACCTTTGCCTCAAGCAGCTTGCGCACCGCATCGGCATAGTGGTCCTCGAAAGCCCCGGCATCGAACGGTCCGCTTTTGCGCTCGATAAGCTCGGTCGCCACGCCGACAAGTTCCTTTTCCGCCGGCTTTTCTGATATCGACGAAAAGAACGGATCGGTCTTCCTGATTTCGTCTTCGTAATGCAGCGTCTCCAGCAGCAGCCCGTTGGCGCATGGCCGCACCGCGACGAGATGTTCCTGGCCCCGCATGGCGAGCTGACCGAGCCCTGCCTTGCCGGTCTGGCGCAGCGCATCGCGCACCACACGGAAGGCGTCTTCCGCCAGTTCGTCGGCCGGAGCCAGAAAATAGGGTCGGTCGAAATAGATCGGCGGGATGTCCGCCGCGTCGACGAACTGGACCAGTTCCAGCGTCTTCTTTGTTTCCAGCTTTATGGCGTCGATCTCGTCCGGGTCGATCAACACATATTCGTCGTCGTCGACCTCGTAGCCCTTCCAGATATCGTCATTCTTGACCGGGCCGACACCCGGAACGACTTTCTGAAGCTGGATGCGCTTGCCCGTGGGTTTGTGAATCTGGCGAAACGAGACGCGGGCCTTGCGGTCCGTGGCCGAATACATCTCCACCGGTATCGACACCAGTGAAAGACGCAACTGTCCTTTCCAGACTGGACGATCGGCCATGCGGAAACCCCCGAGGTTGGGCAGAAGCAGGTAAAACCGCCAGCCCGCCCCAAAGGTTCCAATCCCTCAGGCGATGGCGGCTTCGCGAAAGGTCTCCATCGTGGCGCGGATATGATCGGCCGCGGCGCGCACCGGCGCCGACGGCTCGCTGGTCATCTGCATGCACAGATTGTAGCTCGCCAGCTCCGGCAGCCCGTGTTCGGGCCCAAGAGCCACGATGTCGTTGCCGATGAATGACCGCGGCAATGGCGCGACGGCGAGATCCGCGAGGATCGCGGCGCGCTGTCCAGCCGTATGCGCACTCATATAGGCGATCCGGTATTCATGTCCGTCGCGGCCCAGAGCCTCCAGAGCGTCGGCGCGCCACGCACAACCCTCCTCCCACACCGACACCGGCAGCGGGCAGCGCAGATAGGCACTGCCGCCTTTCGCGCCCGCCCACACGACAGGTTCGTTGAGCAGCACCTCGGCCTCGGCCGGTATGCTCTTGCAGGATGTGAACAGGGCGATATCGAGTTCGCCCTGGCTCAGCTTCTGGCGAAGCTTGGAAGACTGGTCGATCGTCACGTCGACTGCAACTGCCGGATGCGAATTGGCGAACCGCTTCAACACCCCGGGCAGCACCTGCTCGCCGTAATCGTCCGGCGATCCAAGACGCACGACACCGGAAACGTCGGGCACGACAAACTTCGACACCGCATCGCGGTTGATCGCCAGCAATCGCCGGGCGTAGCCGAGCAGGATCTCTCCGTCCGTCGTCAGCGAAACCGAACGCGCGTCGCGGGTGAAAACCGCGCAGCGCAGCGTGTCTTCCAGCTTCTTGATCTGCATCGAGACAGCGGACGGCGTCCGGAACACCGCATTGGCCGCCGCGGTGAAGGTGCCCGTTTCGGCGATTGCCACGAATGTGCGCAGCACATCGAGTTCGAGCAGCGGCAGCGGGTGATTGAGTGGAGCATTCATGGCAGGACCTCGTTAGATCAATTTCCCTGAACCAATCGATCATTTCATTTCGTTTGATTGAACATCACCCCGCAGCATAGTCAACCTCGCAAACCAAGATGATCCGAACGAAGGAGCCCAACATGTTGCCCGCAACCGCATTCGCGCTGCTCGTGGAAGGAATGACGGCTGTCTTCCGCCGGCCTGATGCGAACATGAACCCTTCGGCGCGGTATCACGAAATCCGCCACGGCGCCGGACACCGCGACCTACCCCGGTCGCGCGGCTGATCGCACGCAGGACACGGAAGGAGATCAGCATGCCGTTCATCGCGGCACTCAGCCGATTTGTCGGCGAATACAGGAAAATCATGGAGCAGGCCCGCACCGGCAAGATCACGCACTCCCGACGCCGGGCACAAACAAGGAAAGGATGAGACAATGTCTGCCATTGGAACACTGCAACAGAAGATCGGACAATACCTGCAACGCCGCGAGCGCAACCGGACGCTGCGCCTCGTCAACTCTCTGCCGTCGGAAATCCAGAAGGATATTGGCTGGCCGGGCTATTACCCCGATCACGGCGCCGGCCGGGGCGCGCGGTTCAACGGCCTCTATCGCCAATGAGTTGCGCACCGACAACGTGATGCCGCCGGCACGGTCCGGCGGCATTCTTGTCGGGCTTTGAGCCATGCCGGCGGCGCATAAGAGTGCCGGCACAAATGCATTGCGCGAACGACAATATAACACTCTGTAAATATTAACTTTTTCGCGAAATTGCAAAAGATGCGACGCGGTGTCGTTTTTGTATTCCCGGACTTCGCATTTTCCATGTTTTTCCCACGGGCCGAAGCCTATATGCGCCCTACAAGAGCAGCCCCACTCCAGTATGCGAAGGCGCTCCGTGTGAGACGAAAACCTGACATTACATGGAGGACGACATGAAACTCATTGCTCGCATCATCGGCGGCCGCCGCGAAATCAATCCGGCGACCGCATATGAGCGCAATCGCTTGAACAACACGATGCCCGGCCAGACGGCGGCGCTCGCCGCCGCGCGCTTCGGCTACGTCATCAACTGATACAAAATCCGGCATTTGCCGGGTTCAGATTTCACGCCGCGCCGGGCACAAACCCGGCGCGGCGGTTCGTTATCTGACCGGGGCGGCGATCGTTCACTTCAACTAATTTTTGCTTGTTGACGATACGGCATCCCGTTGACAAAAAAGCCTTTTTCTGGTGATGCTTGTCTCTAAGCGACATGGAACATATGCCGCCAAGCAAGCCACGGGAGACGGGTTTGTCCTCGAAGCCGGCATACATGCGCTCGATCGTCTTCTTCCTCATCCCCGATTTCACGATGATGGCGTTCGCCACCGCGCTTGAGCCGCTTCGCGCCGCCAACCGCATGCTGGGCCATGATGCCTATCATTGGCGACTGTCGAGCGTGAACGGCCAGCCGGTCCGCGCATCCAATGGTGTCGAGTGCGCCGTGGGCACCTCTCTGGAGGACGAACGCAAACTGATGACCGGACCGGACCGCCCTTCAATGGTGGTGGTTTGCGGCGGCCTCGGCATCGAGAATTTCCAGAATCGCACCGCGCTTGCCTGGTTGCGCGAGGAACACAACCGCGGCGTGGCGATAGGCGGGCTCTGCACTGGAGCGTATGTGCTGGCCCGCGCCGGTCTGCTGGCCAACCGCCGCTGCGCCATCCATTGGGAGAACCTGCCGGGTTTTCAGGAGGCGTTTCCGAAGGTCAACGTCTTCGCCGACCTGTTCGAGGTCGATTCCAACATCTACACCTGCGCCGGCGGTACGGCCTCGCTGGACATGATGCTGAAGCTGATCGGCGACGATTTCGACGACACGCTGGTCAATCGCGTGTGCGAGCAGTTCCTGACGGATCGCGTGCGCAGCCCGACCGACCGCCAGCGCCTGCCGCTGCGTGCCCGTCTCGGAGTGCAGAACTCGAAGGTTCTGACCATCATCGAGCTCATGGAAGCCAACCTGACGGAGCCGTTGTCGCTTGTCGAAGTGGCTGATCATGTCGGCCTGTCGCGGCGCCAGATCGAGCGCCTGTTTCGTCAGGAGATGGGACGCTCCCCCGCCCGCTACTATCTGGAAATCAGGCTGGATCGCGCGCGGCACCTGCTTTTGCAGTCATCGCTGCCGGTTGTCGAGGTGGCCGTTGCCTGCGGATTTGTCTCCGCATCGCATTTTTCCAAGTGCTATCGCGAGCTCTATGCGCGCTCGCCACAACAGGAGCGCGCCGAGCGCAAGCTGCTCGCTGCCTAGCGGCCATCCCAGAACTGGGTGCGGCCGCGCCAGCGCTTCTCGCCGACCTGGCAATCATATGCGGGCTCCGTCGCGGTCTTGATCACCAGCGCCTCATTTTCGAACGTCTCCGGCAGCGGATCAGCCTGCGGAATACCGGCAATCTCCAGCACGAGTTTGCGGCGAACCGCTTCGGGAAAGTGCGACCAGTCATTGACCGGCACCACAAACGCGCCCGGCCCGCCGATAACGCAGTGCGTGTAGTACAGATCCAGATCCGGGACGCCGAACGTGCTCATCAGCCCGCCATCGGTCATCAGCGGCAATCCATTGATGATGATGCCGCGCGACACGATGTCGTCGCGCACGACGTCGACCCATTCGCCCTGATTGTTCGGCCCATCGCCAGACACGTCCACGACCCTCTTCAATCCACGGAACGTGCTTTCGGCAAACAGATCGTAGGCGAACCGCAGGCCGCCCGAGATGGATGTGCGCCGGGCGCTGTTCGGCGGGCTGGCCGTGATCTGGGCGGCGACCCTTTCGGCGTCCTCGCGGCTGGCGATGACGGTCCATGGCACGATCACGTAGTGCGACTGGTCTCCGGCCCATTCGAAATAGGAAATCGCGATCTTGCCGTGAATGCCGTCGCGAATTGCATTGATGACCTGATCGTGGGTTATCGCTGCGACGTAACCGTCCCGTTGAATCCTCAGTTCGTCATGCGACATCGAAAGCGAAACGTCGACGGCAAGGATGAGCTCTATGTCGACCACTTCCTGTGCCGATGCCGGCGCCGGCGGCCACAATGTGGCCAATGTCGCGATGCCCACACCCGCCAAAGCAGCGGCTGTTGCACGGCCGAGATTTTTGCATGCATAGGCGACGTCATTACGTTCCATCATCTTCCTGGCTCCAGCCCCGCCACAGCGCTTCACCAATCGTGCAGTCCGCAACTCCACTCGAAGTTTTCCACATTCGTGCTTTCACCGGCTCGCTCGGAGCGGCGGTTGCCGGGCCTCCGGCGAGTTCCAGGACCAGCTTGCGCCGCACGGCATCCGGAAACTGATCCCAGTCGCGCACGGGCAGCAAAAAGGATCGCGGCCCCCCGATAACGCAGTCTGCATAGTACTCGTCGAGCGAAAGATCGTTCCTGCTCAGCACATTTCCCGGCAGCATCAAGGGCAGCCCATTGATGGTGATGCCCTCGCCGATTGCGACATCACGGGAAATCGTCACCAGACCACCCTGATTGTTCGGCCCGTCGCCCGAGATGTCGATCACGCGGCGATTGCTGTCGAAGTCGTTTTCGCGCAGAGCCCGCTGTCCATAGCGGATAGCGCCGGCGATCGAGGTCTGGAACAGGCTTTTGACTGTCGCCTTCTCCAGCATGTCGGCGACTTGGTGGGCGTCTTCGCCCCCGCCGATCATCGTCCATGGCACAATCACGCGCCGCGATCCTGAAGCGCCCCATTCGACATAGGTCACCGCCACCCGGCCGTAAACGCCATCGGCGATCGCGTCGATGACTTCTCTGGATCGGAACGCGGCAGCATAGCCCTGACGCTGCAGCTGCAGCTCCACCGTCTTCATGGAACTCGATGTATCGACCGCAATCACCAGTTCAACGTCAACTGGTTCGGAGGCGGCGGAAGTCGCACTCGTGATGAGCGGTGCAGCGAAAATCAACCCGCTCAGTGCGGCCCGCAAGTACCGTGCAACCGCATTCATGCTGCGGAGGATAGGCGAAATGCGCTTTGTTGAAAGCGCACACACGAAACCAGCCGTTACAATCCCTTCACATTTCCGAGAGCGGCAGGTCCGGGTTTAGCTTCGCGGCTTGAGGTTTTCCGGATCGTAGAGCGGCGTGTAGCCGATCGCGGCCACCTCAACGGGGTAGGTCTCGCCGAAATATTCGACCGATAGCGCGCGCCCCTCCTGACACCAGGCCCATGGCAGATAGGCAAGCGCGATGTTCTTGCCTATCGTCGGCCCGTAGGCGACCGAGGTGGTGAAGGAACGGCGGCCGAGGTCGTCGACCAGCGTCTCGCCGGTATCCGGGTCAATCACCGGCATGATGCCGACCGGATAACGTGCCACGCCGCTGGAATCGGTGTTGTCCGTCATCACCAGCGTGCACAGCATCGCCGGCTGATGTTCGCGCGCGCGGTATTCGAGATGCTTCGCCTTGCCGCAGAAATCGGCTTCCTTGACCTTCGGGCGGGCAAGATCGGCCTCCAATAGATTGTACTCCGTCAGCAGGTCGGCGTTCTGCAGCCGCAGGCTCTTTTCCATGCGGCGGCTGTTGGCATAGGTCTCGACGCCGAAGGCCATCACGCCGGTTTCGCGCAATGCATCCCACACGGCCAATCCGTCCTCGTAGCGCATGTGAAGCTCCCAGCCCTGCTCGCCGACATAGGAGAGGCGGAATGCGGTCACGTCCTTGCCTGCGATCCCGATCGGCTTGATCGCGGCGAAGGGAAAATTCTCAACCGACAGCCCGTCCGGGTCTTCAACCACCTTTTGCAGCGTCGTGCGCGCGTTCGGCCCCCATATCCCGATAGTGACGAATTTGTCGGTCACGTCGGTGATCGTGACGTCGAAGCCTTTGTCGTCGGCCACGCGCTTCATGTAGTTGAAGTCGCGCGGGCCGGCATCCGCTCCGTCGACCACACGGCAGCGGTCCGCCATACGGATCACGGTCAGATCGGCGCGCACCATGCCTTCGTCATCGAGGAAGTGAGTGTAGATACCCTTGCCGATATTTGCGTCGCCGCCGATCCGCGCCGCGCACAGCCATTCCATCAGTGCGACATGATCAGGACCTTCGACATCGTACATCGCGAAGTGCGACAGGTTTACGATGCCGACATTCTCGCTCATCTCCAGATGCTCGGCATTGGAGACGCGCCAGAAATGCCGGTTGTCCCATTCGTTCTCGCGCACCGGCACGCGGTTGGCGTGCTTCTCCAGCAGATGCTCGTTGGCTGCGTAGCCGTGAGCGCGCTCCCAGCCGCCCAGCTCCATGAAATGCCCGCCAAGTTCCTTCTCCCGCTCCCAGAAGGGCGAACGCCGCAAATTGCGGCCCTTGGCGAAGGGCTCGCGCGGATGCACCGGCGGATTGTAGATTTTCATCGCCGTTTCGGTGCAGCGGTCGTGGATGAACTGTTCCTGCGTCTGGTGCGGATAGAAACGCGCATAGTCGACAGCGTGATGATCGATCCCGGTGCGCCCGTCCGTCATCCAGTCGGCGATCAACTTTCCCATGCCCGGGCCGTCCTTGACCCAGATGGCAACGGCGTACCACAACCCCCTGACCTTCTGGCTCTCGCCCATGGACGGCCCGCCGTCGGTCGTCACCTGCAGCAGCCCGTTGAAGGAATGGCTCTCATTGTAGCCCAGTTCGGCCAGGATCGGCGTCAGTTCCATCGCGCCCTCCAGCGGTTCCATGATCTGCTCGAGATCGAGGTCGCGCTGCGAGGGTGAAAGGCGGGACTGTTCCTTCTCCAGTATATCGCGCGGATGGCACAGCCGCGGATTGGTCTCCTCGTAATAGCCCCATTCGATCTGCCCGCCCTCGGCGGTCCTGGGATCGCCGGTGTCGCGCATATAGGCCGAGTTACCCTGATCGCGCATGAGTGGCCAGCCGATCTCACTCCCGGTTCCGGCGAACTCGGTGTAGGGCCCGAAAAAGGTCAGCGGGTGATCGACCGGCATGACCGGAAGGTCCTCGCCCGCCATTTCCGCGACAAGACGGCCCCAGATTCCGGCGCAGACGACGACATGGTCGGCATAGACCGTGCCGCGGTCGGTAACCACGCCCTTGATGCGGCCATCCTCGATGACCAGCGATTTCGCCGACGTGTTGGCGAATGCCGCAAGCTTTCCCGAGGCAACGCCCTCGTCCACCAGCTCACCGGCGACCGTCTGCGATCGCGGAATGACGAGGCCTGCATCGGGATCCCACAACCCGCCCTGAATCAGGTGTTCTTCGACCAGCGGAAATTTTTCCTTGATCTCGGCGGGTGAAGCCAGCCTGGCGCGGGTGCCGAAGGCCTTCGCCGAGGCGACCTTGCGCTTGATTTCGTCCATGCGTCCATCATCGCCGACGCGCGCGACCTCGAGCCCGCCGATACGCGCGTAATGACCACGCTTCTCGTAGAAATCGATGGAATAGAGCGTCGTCCAGCAGGTCAGGAAATCATGGCTGGTCGCGTAGCAGAAATCGGACGCGTGCGCGGTCGAGCCTATGTCGGTCGGGATGCCGGATTTGTCGATCCCGACAATGTCGTCCCATCCGCGGCCGATCAGGTGGTGTGCGACGGACGCGCCGACGATCCCTCCCAGCCCGACAATGACGACCTTTGCCTTTTCCGGAAACTTTGCCATTGCCCGCGGCTCCGAAGTGATGATGCGGGCGGACTATAGGTCGCCAGGGAACGGTGGTTGCAGCTTGATTGCGACATTGAACGGAGACGCCGCGACCTCAAGACCGACTTGGCGGTGTGATGCTGCGGACGCTTCGGGGTATCACTGAAATCCAGGGCGCAATCGTCCCTCGGCGTCAGCGCATGCGCGCTTCCCCGCCGGAAATCTCGATGACCTCGAATCCCGTCAGAACCTCGACATCGCCATCGGGCATGCGAACGAAGCAGCCGCTCGGGCAGAACTCCACCGTTCCGCCCGGAGGGATGATTATTTCGGTCTGTGTTCCGCTCTCCGTTACCGCGATCGTCCTCGGCTCGCTGTCGAGATTGACCGCACTCGCGGCAAGACCAGCGCCCGTTGCGGCGACGCTGGCGAAAGCCGTCAAAAGCAAGATGCGCATACCGGTAATCCTTCCACAATCGCTGTTCGAACAGCCTTAGCACGGTGATCGCGGCACGAGCCCATCATTCGTCGCCCAGGTGACCGCGCTGCCGCATGCCGCGTGGTTTCGGCTTCGCCGGTTCTGCTGCGGCGTCACCGTCGGGCCGCTTGCCCTTGGCGGCCTTTGGCTTCGATTTCGGCTTCGCGGCATTCTCCGCCGGGCTACCGGTTCGCAGATGCAGATCGCGCTGCGGGAACGGGATTTCGATCCCCTCCTCCTTGAAGCGCTCATAGATCGCGAAGCGGATATCGTTCTGGATGGCGAGCTGGCTCATCACGTCGGCGAGGAAGAAGCGGATTTCGAAGTCCAGCGACGAATCTCCGAACCCGGTGAAAATCGCCATCGGCGCGGGGTTCTTGAGAATCGTCGGGTGGGCCTCGGCGATCTCGGTTAGCACGCGGTGGACCTTGCGCGGATCGGAATCGTAGCTCACACCGATCTTGATATCGATACGGCCCAGCCTGTTCTTGTGCGTCCAGTTGCCGACCGCCGAGTTGATCAGCTCGGAATTGGGCAGAATGACCGACTGACGCTGGAATGTCTCGATTTCGGTCGCGCGAACGCTGATCTTCTTGACCGTGCCGCTCACACCGCCCGCCTCGATCCAGTCGCCGCTCTTGAACGGGCGCTCGACCAGCAGGATGAGACCGGAAACGAAATTCGACACGATGTTCTGCAGGCCGAAGCCGACACCGAGCGAGAGCCCTCCGGCGATAAGCGCAAGGCTGGAGAGATCGATGCCGGCGGCCGAAACGCCGATCAGGACGGCAATGGCGATTCCGACATAGCCGACCACGGTCTTGATCGAGTTGCGAACCCCGGCATCCAGGCGCCCACGCGTCATCACGGAGCCGTCGAGCCACCGCTGGAACCAGCGGGTGACCAGATAGCCGATGACGAACACGAAAATTCCGGTGAGCACGTCGAGCATCGAAAACGACACGGAGCCGATCTGGATTTCGCGGATTGCACGCAGCGACCATGTGGTGATGTCGCCCCACTGAAAGCCCCACTGCAGCAGAATGAGCGGAATGCCGATCAGCACCACCATCAGATTGATCGAAACGCTGAACAGCAGTCCGAGCTGATCCTCCCGCGTTTCGTTCATCTCGAAGTTGCGGTCGACCCAACGGCCGAACATCGTGCTCCTGAATGCGCCGATATCGGAGATGGCCCGCGCCGTAAGGTGACCGATATACATGGTCGCCAGGATCGCGCCCGTCACCACGATCTGCTGCGACAGGAAGCGGGCAAGCCCGATATATCCCAGGCAGCCGGCAAGGATCGTGGCTACGCCGATGGCGAACAGCGGATAACGGAGCCAGCGCGGCCATGACCGCGGTGAGCCGTCTTCATTCCTGTATGGCCGCACCAGCGCGATCAGGATCACCAGAATGCCGACCACGATGGTCGCCAGCAGGCTCTTTGCCACGGTCAGCGACAGAGGCGAGCCGAGAACGTCATTGGCCTTGGACAGGATAAAGTCGAACCCGCTGGCGATCGAAGTCACCCAGACGAGCCAGTACAGCTTTCGGGCCGCGTCGGACGCAACCGGCACCAGCCGCCAATTGGCGAGGTCCGGCGAGAACACTGCCAGCGCCAGCCGGTTCACCAGGAAAACGATGGCGACGACATTGAACAGGGTCATCGCCAGGCTGGCGATGTCAGGTCTCAATATCTCGAAATAGCTGAACAGCCCGTAGCTGGACCCGAGAAAGACCGCGAGCGCCAGAGACGGAAGCAGCGTCGACCAGAAGGCCACCGACAGCCGGCTGAGATAGGAAGGTTCAGCCAATGACGGATCTGCGAAGATCAACGACCCGAACAGCCTTCTGCCGCCCATGAACAGCACTGCGGCAGCGGTGAACGAAATCACACCCGCGATGAGGACCGCGCTCAGCTTGAACCGGACTACGAACAGCAGCCAGGACCAGACGGTGTTGCTCAGGCGTCTCAGTTCGGAGCGGAAGTCGCCAAGCACATCCGTGTTCAGCGCCTCGGTGAGGTCGTACCGCTTGGTCAGCTGACTGGCGAAAAGGGCGCGCCTGATCTGCTGAATCTCGTTGGTCAGACGGCCGATCCTGAGCGCCAGGTTTTCAACTTCACCGAGGACAGCGTTTATGTCGGCCTTCTCTTGCGAAAGCTGCGTGCGTTCCTCCTTGAGCGCCTCCGGCTCCGTCCCGTCCTCGGCCGGAGGACCGATCTGATTGAGGCGATTGTTGATCTCCTCGAGGCGCGGCATGAGCGCCTTTCGGCTGTCGCCAAGAGTTATGCGGAGCTCTTCCAGCCCATTGCGAATCTCGACCAGCTTTGCGTCTTCATTCGCTTCGCTGTCGATGGCCGATTCCAGCGCATCGACCTGGGACGCCAGGAACCGGACATTTGCCGTCTGCTCTTTCACAAGCTCGGCGGTCGCCGCCGCATTTGCGGCGGCGGCTGTGGCGGACGGCTGGCGTTCGTCCTGAGCCCACGATCCGGCTGACAGGGTGACAACGAAAAACAGCGCCGCAAGGACTGTTATCGAACGGAACAATGCGGCGCGGGCCATGATTCTCGCAAGCAACGTCTAAACCTGGGTCATTGATAGGGTGAGCTTTCCGCCGGGGCAAGGAAAACGGCCCATCGAGGTAAAATGCGGCGTCCTGGCCCCGCGGACCAGATGGTCGGCGGTGTTAAAGCCGATGGCGGAATATTTGCGTTCGCCAAGGTGCCCGGACTATAGGGTCAAAAGGTCGGCCTCGAGCCGAGCAGGTGGAATCATGGCGGAATATTCTGCGTTCTCGCTTCTGAAGAACGCGCTCAACGGACATCGCGACTGGAAGCCGGCCTGGCGCAAGCCGGATCCCAAACCGTCCTATGACGTCATCATCATCGGCGGCGGCGGGCACGGGCTTGCGACGGCATATTACCTTGCGGCCGAGCATGGCGTTTCCAACGTCGCGGTTCTGGAAAAGGGCTGGCTGGGTTCGGGCAATGTCGGCCGCAACACCACGATTGTCCGGTCCAACTATCTGCTGCCGGAATCCATCCGCTTCTACGAACATTCCATGAAGCTGTGGGAGGACCTTTCCCACGACCTCAACTACAATGTGATGTTCTCGCAGCGGGGAATTCTCAACCTGGCTCATTCGCCTTCGCAGGCCGACGATTACATCCGCCGCGGCAACGCGATGCGACTGGGCGGCGGCGACGCCGAATGGCTATCGCCCGAACAGATCGCCCGCAAGGTGCCGGGCGTCGACGTTTCCGGCTCGGCGCGTTTCCCCGTGGTCGGCGGCCTGTTGCAGCCGCGCGCCGGAACGGCACGCCACGACGCGGTTGCCTGGGGCTACGCGCGTGGCGCCGACCGGCGCGGCGTCGACATCATCGAAAACTGCGAGGTCACCGGCTTCCTGCGCGACGGTGATCGCATCAGCGGGGTGCAAACCACACGCGGCGAAATCCGCGCCGGCAAGGTTGCCGTGGCGGTCGCGGGCTCAACCGGGCGCGTGATGAAACTGGCCGGCATCGACAGGCTGCCGATCGAAAGCCACGTTCTGCAGGCCTTCGTCTCGGAATCCCTGAAACCGTTTGTCGACACGGTCGTCACATTCGGCGCGGGCCACCTCTACATGTCCCAGTCCGACAAGGGCGGGCTGGTCTTCGGCGGCGACATCGACGGCTACAATTCCTATGCCCAGCGCGGCAATCTGCCGGTTGTCGAGGAAGTCATGAGCGAGATGGTCGCCATGTTCCCCGCGCTCGCACGCGTGCGCCTGCTGCGCTCATGGGGCGGCGTGATGGACATGTCGATGGACGGATCGCCGATCATCACCACCGGTCCGCTGCCCGGCATGTATCTGAACTGCGGCTGGTGCTATGGCGGCTTCAAGGCGACGCCCGCATCCGGGTGGTCATTTGCGTGGACGATAGCACGCGACGAGCCGCACGACATCAATGCGCCCTACACGCTCGACCGTTTCCATCGCGGCATCCTGATCGACGAGAAGGGCCAGGGCGCGACGCCCCGGTTGCATTAGGGAACGCCGATGATCATCACCTGTCCCTATTGCGGCCCGCGCGATGTCGTCGAATTCACCTACCAGGGCGATGCAACGGCCGTGCGGCCGGACCAGACATCCACCGATCAGGACGCCTGGAACCGTTATGTCTATGACCGCGCCAACCCGGCCGGAAAGCACAGCGAGGTGTGGCAGCATTCCGGCGGTTGCCGGGCGCATCTGGTCGTCGAGCGCGATACGCTGACCCATGCTATCGGGGTGGTACGCTTTGCCCGCGAGAAGACAGCGAAAGCCAAGGCGGCGAGACCGGCCGCGCCTGCGAAAAAGGCGCCGGCGCGCAAGCCGGCCACCAAGACCGGTGCCCGAAGGAGAGCAGGCAAATGAGCGGACGGCGCATTGCCGACAGCGGCCGCATCGACCGCGACCGGCCGGTCGACTTCACCTTCGACGGCAGGAACTATTCGGGCTTTGCCGGCGACACGCTCGCCTCGGCGCTGCTCGCCAACGGCGTCAGCCTGTTCGGCCGGTCGTTCAAGTACCACCGCCCGCGCGGCGTGCTGACCGCCGGCATCGATGAGCCCAACGCGCTTGTCACGGTGCTGCGCGGCGCAAAGCGCGAGCCCAATATCCCGGCCACCCAACTCGAAATCTATAACGGGCTGGTAACGGAGAGCCAGAACCGCTTCCCTTCGCTCGGGTTTGACATCGGCGCGGTCAATCAGCTCGGTGCACCGCTGTTTTCGGCCGGCTTCTACTACAAGACCTTCATGGGTCCGGTCATCGGACCGCTGAAAGGCACCCGCTTCTGGATGCTCTGTGAATGGTTCATCCGGCGCGCCGCCGGCCTTGGCCGCGCCGACTACGAACCCGACACGTCGCCCTATGGGCGCATGAACGCCTTCTGCGACGTGCTCATCGTTGGGTCGGGCCCTTCGGGATTGACCGCGGCGCGCGCCGCGGCCGACGCCGGCAAGCGCGTCATCCTCTCCGAACTCGATCCCGTGACAGGCGGATCCGCCAACTGGTCGGGCGAGACGATCGGCGGCAAGCCATCGGCGGACTGGGCGGCCGAGGAGACGGCGGCCCTGGCTGCGATGCCCAACGTGCGGTTGCTTACCCGCACTCATGTCTGGGGCTATTATGACGGCAACACGCTGGCGGCGCTTGAACGCGTCGGCGATCACTTGTCCGCGCCGCAGCCGGGCGCACCGCGCCATCGCCACTGGGTCATTCGCGCCGGCACTGTAGTGCTGACGACCGGCGCATTCGAACGCCCGATCGTGTTTCCCGGCAACGACCGCCCCGGCGTCATGCTCGCGGCCGCGGCCCAGCGCTATGCGGCGGAATTCGGGGTGCTGCCGGGGCGGCGCATCGCCATCTTCACCAACAATGACAGCGCCTATCATGCGGCGGCGCACCTTTCGGCGGCGGGCGCCGAAATCGCCGCGATCATCGACACCCGCCTCACGATCTCGAATGGCGCGCGCGAACTGGCGCAGAAAGCCGGCGGCGAGCTGATGCTCGGGCACGCGGTTGGCGGCACAAGTGGTTCCAGGGCCATTTCGGGCATCTCGGTTCGACAGGTCGACGCCCGCGGAACCGTATCCGGCGAGGCGACATCCATTTCAGCCGATTGCCTTGCCGTGTCCGGAGGCTGGTCGCCCGCGATCCATCTCGCCAGCCAGGCCGGCCACGCGCCCAAATGGGACGAGGACCTGCAGGCCTTCCTGCCGCCGAATGCAACGCAGAACTGGATCGGCGCCGGCGCATTCGTCGGCGCGGCGACGACCGCCGAGGCGCTGCGTGGCGGTCGCAATGCGGGCCTGAAGGCTGCGGGCGCGATGGCATCGCGCGCACAACAGGCAAAGGTCGATGCGCCAGAACTCGATCCGCATCCCGCTCCCATCTTCGAAATCCGCGCCACCGACGGAAAGAGCGGCAAGGCTTTTGTCGACCACCAACTCGACGTGACGGCCGAAGATGTACGCCTCGCGCATCGCGAAGGCTTCATGTCGGTCGAACATCTGAAGCGCTACACCACGCTCGGCATGGCGACCGACCAGGGCAAGACCTCGAACGTGCCGGGGCTGGCGATCATGGCCGCCGCGCGCGGTATTGCGATCCCCGACGCCGGAACCACGCGCTTCCGCCCGCCTTTCGCGCCGGTATCGCTGGGCGCGCTCGCGGCCGAGCGTTTCGGCGAGGTCAAACCGGACCGGCTTACGCCCATGCATGACTGGCACGTCGAGCACGGCGCCATCATGATGCCGGCCGGCCTGTGGCACCGTCCGCAGATCTACGGGCTTTCGGGCGAGACGCTGGAACAGGCCTATGTCCGCGAGGCGAAGGCCGTGCGCCAGAGCGTCGGCATGGTCGACGTCTCGACCCTCGGCAAGATAGCGGTGCAGGGGCCGGACGCGGCTGAATTCCTCGACAGGGTCTACACCAACAAGTTCTCCACTCTGCCAGTGAACAAGGCGCGCTATGGCCTGATGCTGCGCGAAGACGGGCTGCTGCTTGACGACGGCACGACCTGGAGGCTGGGCGAAACCGAGTTCCTCATGACCACCACCACGGCGGCGGCCGGCAAGGTAATGCAGCATCTGGAGTGTCTGCTTGATGTGCGCTGGCCGGACCTCAATGTCGCCCTGACCTCGGTCAGCGACGAATGGGCAGGAACCGCGATCTCCGGCCCCAACGCCCGCAAGGTGCTGGAGACAGCCGTGAAAGGCACGGCGGTCGACAATGAATCCCTGCCCTTCATGGGCATCGTGCGCGGGGAGATCGGTGGAGCGCCGGTAATGATCTGCCGCCTCTCCTTCTCTGGCGAACTGGCCTACGAGGTCTATTGCGGCGCCGGCCACGGCACTCATGTCTGGGAGGCTCTGCTGGCCGCCGGCGAACCCTTCAACACTCTGCCTTACGGCATGGAGGCGCTGGGAACCTTGCGCATCGAAAAGGGCCATGTGACGGGAGCGGAGATCGACGGGCGCGTGACCGCCCGCGACCTCTATCTTGACTGGATGCTGTCGAAGAAGAAGCCCTTCGTCGGCTCTGCCATGATGGACCGCGAGGGTCTCGCGGCTGAAGACCGCATCCGTCTTGTCGGTATCGTCTCGCTCGACGGCCAGCCGCTCGGTGGCGGCGCGCATATCGTCGAAAGCTCCGGCCGCGAGGAACCGAGGAAAAGTATCGGTCACATCACGGCGGTCTGCTATTCGCCGGCGCTGTCGAAGTATATCGGACTGGCGTTGGTGAACGGCGGCAAGGCGCGTCACGGCCAGCGCGCCTTCACCGCGGACCCGTTGCGCAAGCGCTACGGCCCGGTCGAGATCGTCAGCCACCATTTCTTCGATCCGGACGGGAGCCGCATGCATGGTTGAGCGCGAATCCCCGCTGGGCACGACCTACAAGCCTGGTCGCCACGGCAATGTCGTCAATGCCGCCGGTGTGCAACTGAGCGAACCGCGGCCCGGTTCAATCGTGGAAGTTGTGGCTTGGCCGGGCATGGAGAAGGCCACGCTCGCCGCGATCAAGAAGGCAGCCGGCCTGACGGTCCCCGACCATCCCGGTGGCGGTATCTTGAAGGCGGACACGGCAGGTTTCGGCTTCGCGCCCCGCCGCTGGCTCGTGATCGATCAGGTGGAAGGGCTTGGCGCGGCGCTGCGCACGGAAATCGGTTCCGAGACAGGCGCCGTCAATGACCTCTCGCACGGCCGTACCGCAATCCGAATTGCCGGAGACAGCGCCGAATGGGTGCTTTCGAAGTTCTTCGGGCTGGATTTCGTGATTGGGGCCTTTCCCCTCGGCGAGGGCCGCTCGACCGCCCATCACGACATCTTCGCCCAGATCCAGCGCACGGGCAAAAACCAGTTCGATGTCTATGTCTTCCGGTCTTTCGCGCGCGCGTTCTGGACCTCGCTGTGCCATGCAGCGGCGGAAGACGGCTACGAGGTCCTCTGAGACCGGCCATGATTATTTGCAACCGCGGGGAATAAATCGCGTCGCGCAGGCATCTAACCCCTTGAGCGAATAGAAACCGCTCTCACAGCCTCAAAGGGGATTGTAATGAAAACGTTTGTTCTCGCGACTGCATTCGCGCTGATGGCCGGCTCGGCGATCGCCGCTCCGGTGATGACCGTTAAAACCGACAGTGGCGCGGTGCTTGCCGGCGAAAACGGCATGACGCTCTACACGTTCAAGAATGACGCCGAAGGCATGTCGAACTGTTACGATCAGTGTGCGACGAACTGGCCACCGCTGATGGCGGACGATGCCGCCATGAGCGAGGGCGACTACACGATCATCGAACGCAATGATGGTGGCAAGCAATGGGCCAAGGACGGCATGCCACTCTACTTCTGGATCAAGGACGAGAAGCAGGGCGACACCACCGGCGACGGCGTCGGCGGCAACTGGGACCTCGCCCGTCCCTGAGCGTTCGCCGCGGGGATTGATATCCCCCGCGTCGCGCGAAACATGATGGCATGGCCGACACCGAAGACGACATCCTCGATCTGATCCCGACCTTGCGTCGCTATGCGCGCAGCCTTTCGCGCGACCGTCACGATGCCGAGGATCTGGTGCAGGACAGTGTGGAGGCGGCGTTGTCGCATATCGGCGGTTGGCGCGGCATCAATCTGCGCGGCTGGCTGCTGACGATCATGACCAACCTCCATCGGGGCCGGCGCCGCAGGGCTGCCAGCCGGCCCCGGCTGGTGGAACTCTCGCAAGCCGGGCAGATTGCCCAGCCCGCGCCCGATCCGCTCGAAATGGAGCGGCTGAAGGCGGCGATCGACATTTTGCCGCCTCAGCAGCGCATCGTGCTTATGCTCGTGGTGGTGGAGGGCTATTCCTATGCCGAAGTCGCCGCGATGGTCGGGATCCCGCTCGGGACTGTCATGTCGCGGCTGTCGCGCGCCAGGCACTCGGTCGCCGACAGCATAAACGGGAGGAACGTCGTGGACATGAGGAACAGCTGATGCCGAACGATCGGCCCGACGATATCTCCGAAGCCGAACTCCATGCCTATGTCGACGGCCAGTTGCCGCGGGACAGGCGTGCCGAGATCGAAGCCCGGCTCGCCCGCGATCCGGATCAGGCGGCCAAGGTCGAGGAATGGCGGCATCAAAACGAAGGCATTCGCCGGCTGTTTCCGCTGGAGGCGTCGAAGCCGGAAGACCAGCGCTATCTTGCACCGCGCCCGCGCGCGATGCGGCGGCACTTTGCCTATGCGGCGGCGGCGGCAGCCCTGTTTGCAGCCGGCGTTCTCGTCGGAGGGTTCGGCGTATTGCAGGGCGGCGGCGACGGATTCCGATCCGGCCTCAGCGGCATCCAGGACGCCGCCCGTGCCAATTTCCTCATCTATACCAGCGAGGTCCGGCACCCGATCGAGGTCGGCGCCAACGAGCAGGCGCATCTCGTCACCTGGCTCGGGAAGCGTGTCGGAACCATGATCGTGACGCCCGACTTCTCCGAACAGGGCTTCCACCTGATCGGCGGCCGGCTTGTGCCGTTCGACGGACAGCCGGCCGCGCTGCTCATGTATGAGGACGATACCGGTGAGCGCCTTACGATCCTGATCGGTCGCGACGAAAGCGGCCGCGCGAGCGGGTTCCGGTTCGACAAGGCCGACGACGTCCAGACCTACTATTGGACCGACAATGCCATCGGCTATGCTCTCAGCGGCCGCATCGACCGCAACCGCCTCGAGGCTCTGACCCAGATTGCCCACCGACAGTTCTAGCAGCGACGGCTACCCAGCCGCGGGCGCGGCCTGCGGAACCATGTAGACCGCGATCAGGGTGATGGAGAAGAATTAGCGTCCGCACGAACGTCGTTCGGCTGCCTCTGAGTGGACTGCCCCTCGCCAACGAGCGCATGTATGCCGAGACCGTTCCTTCAACTCCGAGTCGAGCGCAAAAACGGCGCTACTCCAGAAACGTCACCCAGTCCTCGATCGGCGCGCGTTCCGTGCGGAAGCTGTTTTCGGGCTTGGAGGTATCCGCATGGCCGAGCGCCATGCCGCAGGTGACGATTTCCTCGTCCGGAATATCCAGGATCGGCCTTATCTGCCGATGGTAGGGCGCGAACGCCGCCTGCGGACAGGTATGCAGCCCGCGCGACCGGGCCGCGATCATCAGTGTCTGCAGGAACATGCCGTGATCGACCCACGACCCCTTGTTCAGCCTGCGGTCGATGGTGAAGATCATGCCGACGGGGGCGTCGAAGAAGACAAAGTTCCGATCATGCTGGGTGCGCATGCGCTCCACTTCGCGGCGCTGGATGCCCAACGCGTCATAGAGCGCGAAACCGACGGCGCGCCGCCGTCCGAGATAGGGTTCGAAGAACTTGTCGGGATAATATTTGTACTCGTCCCACTCGACCTTTTCGGCCCGAATGCCGGAATTGAGTATCGCGTCCGCGATGGCGGCTTTCACCGCGCCGCGCGTCACATACACCTTCCACGGCTGCATGTTGGTGCCGGACGGCGCCCGCGAGGCAAGTCTCAGCAGATCCTTGATCGTATCGTTATCGACCGGATCGGGCAGAAAGGAGCGAACCGAGCGGCGGGTCTCGATGGCATCATCCACCGTTTCGGCAATGTCGGGTGGCTGAGAATCCTCGTCCCGCGCAAGCATGTATCGTCCTTCATGGTGCCTCGACGGAGCGGCAGACTCAGGCAACAGGACGCTGCCCCCTTCATGTGAACCAGCCTGCTCGACAGCATGCTGAAAATGATGTCTAATTTTTCACGACACCATCGTCAATGAAATTGACAGGGCATTTTTCATGACCAACTCGGCGAGCCAGGTCAAGGAAAGTACGCTCACGCTGGCGCTTGAGCGGATTGACCGCCGTATCGCGCGCGACCTGCGCGCGCTGCGCCGCGCCCGCAGCCTTACGCTTGCGCAGATATCCGAAAGCATCGGCCGCTCGGTCGGTTGGATGAGCCAAGTGGAGCGCGGGATTTCGATGCCGACACTGTCCGACCTCAGCCGTCTGGCCGACACGTTCGGTGTGCCCCTGAGCCTGTTTTTCAGCCGTGAGCAGGCGGCCGAGCCGGAAATGGAAGTCGTGGTGCGCGCACATGCCAGACGCGCGCTCGGCCCGACCGAACCAGGGCTTGATGAAGAGCTTCTCTCGCCCGCTCTCGGTGGCAGTTTCGAGATGCGCCGGCGCACGTTTGCATCCGGAACCACCTCTTGCGAACATGCCGGGCGCGAAACGGAGGAAGCCGGTTACGTGCTCGCCGGCATGATCGATATCGAGGTGGATGGCGTCTGGCATACGCTCCAGGCGGGCGACAGCTTCCGCTTCAAGGGAAAGACAATGCGCTGGCGCAATGACGACACCGAGGAAGCGATCGTCATCTGGGTCATGTCGCCGCCCGTTTACTGACCAACCAACAGCTTGCGCCTGGCGCGGACCGTCTCGCCACAAGGATCGACGGTCCGGCATGGATGCGTTGCGCTCAGTCGTCGAACGGCAGGATCGGCCTTTCGCAATGATAGACCGGGCATTCGTTGGTATCCCGGGTGCTGATATAGGTGATGCGCCGCACCTCGGGGTGATAGCAATAGCCGTCATAGGCGACAAACCGCTCATAAGTGTGCTGGCCGGTTGATATTGTTATCGCGCCTTGCCGGTCGATCAGCGACTGGGTCTGCTGGCAGGTCATGGTGCGCGCATCCGGTCGCGCCAACGAAGCGCTGGCTGTTGCCAGAATGGCGAGTGTCGCAATGCCGGCGGTTAAAGACGTGCGTATCAGAGAACTCATGGGCAATGCCCTCCTCTTCGCGTCCCTTCAAGAGCAAAGATAAGGTGCGGGCGGCCGAGGTCAATCTGGAACGCGCACCAGAAACGCAGAATGAAGCCTCACCGCAATTCCTGCGGAATGGGCCCTGCCCGGCGCCTCGTACACCGGGCAGGGGTGGAAGTTGCGAGCCGCGCTGGGGATGCGGCCCGCCTAACCGCGGTTGGGAACTTCTTCCACTCTACAATCCTCGCCCGATTCGGCGGGCGGCTAAATTGCGCGATCGCGGAACATGACCCTGGCGTGTGAATTTGCCTAGGCGCCAGGTGTCTGCGAAGGAACGAAAAAGATAGGGTGCTGATCATGCCGATCGCCGAAAAATTCAAACCTTCCCGGCGCCACGCGGATTTGGGGCCGGATTTTTTCGACCCTGTCGCGGCGGCAGACTTTCCCAGGCACACACTGCGCCACCGCAGCCAGCGCTGGGCGGAGCGCTTAGGCCTGGGCGGCCTCACGGACGACGAGTGGATAGCGCATTTCGGCCGCTTCGAACCGCTGCCGGGCAGCTTCGATCAGCCGCTGGCGCTTCGTTATCACGGCCATCAATTCCAGGTCTACAATCCGCAACTGGGCGACGGCCGCGGCTTCCTGTTCGGACAATGCCGCGATCTGGTCGATGGCCGGATGCTCGACTTTGGCACCAAGGGCAGCGGCCAGACCCCGTACTCACGAACGGCCGATGGCAGACTGACGCTGAAGGGCGGCGTGCGCGAGATACTCGCCACCGAGATGCTGGAAGCGCTCGGCGTCGACACCTCGAAATCCTTCAGCCTGATCGAGACGGGCGAGGAACTGTGGCGCGGCGACGAGCCCTCCCCGACGCGTTCATCTGTGCTGGTGCGGCTGAGCCACTCCCACATCCGCATCGGCAGTTTCCAGCGTCTGCTTTATCTGGACGAGCACGACAACATCTTGAAGCTGATGGACTACGCCATCGACACCTATCTGCCGGAAGCCAAACGCGAAACCGTCGAAGGCCGTGCGCTGGCCTTTCTGGAGGCGGTCGGAAAGCGCGTGGCGCAAACCGGCGCGCGCTGGATGATGGCGGGATTCGTGCACGGCGTGCTCAACACCGACAATATCAACATCACGGGTGAGAGTTTCGACTACGGCCCATGGCGCTTTGCGCCCGTGCTCGATCCGGCCTTCACCGCCGCCTATTTCGACGAGACCCGGCTTTACGCATTCGGCCGGCAGCCCGACATCCTGCTTTGGAACATGACCCGCCTGGCCGAATGCCTGCTTCCCTTCGCACCCCAACCCGAGTTGGAGAAGGTGTTGCAGGGCTTCGGTCCCGAATTTCGGACCGCGTTCAACGCCGCGCTGCTGGACCGTCTCGGCCTCGGCTCGGCCGGCGATGAAACCGACCAGAAGCTGGCGACCGCGACATGGCAATTCCTCGCCGACAGCCGCATGCCCTTCGAACGCTTCTTCTTCGACTGGCGCGGCGGGATGGCGCACCCGGAGCGCCGCGCGCAAAGTCCGGAAGCCGCTACTTACCAAAGCAATTCGTTCGCGCCGGTGGGGGCGCTGCTGAAGGAATTCGAGCCCCGGTCGAACCACGTCGCCGCGCATCCCTACTTCAGCCGTGCCGAGCCCTGCACCATGCTGATCGACGAAGTCGAGGCGATCTGGGCGCCGATCGCCGAAAAGGATGACTGGACCGCCTTCCAAGACAAGCTCGCGGCGATTGCGGAGATGCGCGAGGCATACTCTACCGGCGAACCGGCATAGCACGCCGGCAAGAGTCGGCATTCTAGACCAGCTCGACGTCCACGACGCCCTTCACCGCCTTCAACGCGGAAGCGATGCGCGGCTCTATCCGGTACCGGTCGGGGAGTTCGACCTCGATCTCGCCGCTGTTGTCCGGCCGGATCACGACCAGGCTCACCAGCCCGTCGCCCTTTTGGCCGAGCTGGCGCACCAGCGCCGACACCGGCTCGGGATCGCGCAGGAAAATGCGCATCGCGCGCTGCATCTGACTGGCTTCGTCCTCCAGCGACTGCATGGTCTGGACACGCAGATTGACGCCCTCGGGCCGGTCCTCGGCCGCCACCGTGATGACCACCGAACGGCCTGCCTCGATCAAATCGCGGAACTGGGCGAGAGTTTCGGAAAACAGCACCGCCTCGTACTGGCCGCTGGCATCCGACAGCTGCATCACGCACATCTTGTTGCCGGTGCGCGTGCGCCGCTCCTGCTTGGACGAAATCGTGCCTGCCAGCCGCCCGGCGGTCGCGCCCTTCTTCACTGCAAGCTGGAACTCGCCCCACCCCTGAACCCGCAGCCTGTCCAGCACTGGCTTGTATTCGTCCAGCGGATGCGCCGAGAGATAAAAGCCGACGGTCTGGAACTCGCGATGCAGCCGCTCGGCCGCCAGCCAGGGTTCGGCGGCGGGCAGATGAAGCACATCTTTCATGCCGCCATCCGCCTGCCCGAAAATGTCGCCCTGTCCCATCTCGGCGTCATCGCGGGCGCGGGATGAAAGCCCCATCATGCGCTCGATGCCGCCCATCATGGCCGCGCGGTCATGGCCGAAGCAATCGAGCGCGCCGGCCGAGATCAGGCTTTCAAAGACGCGTTTGCCGACGATGCGCGGATCGATGCGTGAGCAGAAATCCTCAAGGCTCTCGAATGGCCTTTCCTTGCGCACCGCGACGATGTGGTCGACTGCTGCGTCGCCCACGCCCTTGATCGCCGCCAGCGAATAGAAGATGCGGTTTTCGCCGACCTCGAAGTTGCGGAAGCTCGTTTCCACCGAAGGCGCCGCGACCTCGATGTCCAGCCGTTGCGCGTCCTGCCGGAACTCCGCCAGCTTGTCGGTATTGGCCATGTCGTAATTCATCGACGCGGCGAGGAACTCGACCGGGTAATGCGCCTTCATGAAGGCGGTCTGGTAGGACACGATTGCGTAGGCGGCGGCATGCGACTTGTTGAAGCCGTAGTCGGCGAACTTGGCCAGCAGGTCGAAGATGAAGTCCGCCTGCCCCTTGTTCACCCCCCGCTCCGTCGCGCCGGAGACGAAGCGCTCGCGCTGCTTGTCCATCTCGGCGCGGATTTTCTTGCCCATCGCGCGGCGCAGCAGATCCGCTTCGCCGAGCGAATAGCCGGCCATCTCCTGCGCGATCTGCATCACCTGTTCCTGATAGACGATGACGCCCTGGGTCTCGGCCACGAGATGGTCGATCTTGGGATGGATCGAAGCCATCTCCTCTTCGCCGTTCTTGCGGGCGTTGTAGGTCGGGATATTCTCCATCGGCCCGGGCCGGTAGAGCGCCACCAGAGCGATGATATCCTCGATCCGGTCAGGCTTCATGCCGATCAGCGCCTTGCGCATGCCGGCACTTTCAACCTGGAACACGCCGACGACCTCGCCGCGCGACAGCATGGCGTAGGTCTTCTCGTCGTCGTAGGGGATTTTGGTCAGGTCGATTTCGATGCCGCGCTGGGCGACCAGTTTCACCGCGCGCTCCAGCACGGTCAGCGTCTTGAGGCCGAGGAAGTCGAACTTCACCAGCCCCGCGTCCTCGACCTTCTTCATGTTGAACTGCGTGACCGGCATGTCCGAGCGCGGATCGCGATACATCGGCACCAATTCCGACAGCGGCCGGTCGCCGATCACGATGCCGGCCGCATGGGTCGAGGCGTGCCGGTAAAGGCCTTCGAGCTTCTGCGCGATGTCGAGCAGGGTTTGCACCGCGGGTTCGCGCTCGACCTCTTCCGCAAAACGCGGCTCGTTGGCGATTGCGTCGGCCAGTTTGACCGGGTTGGCCGGGTTGGCGGGCACCATCTTGGTCAGCCGGTCGACTTGGCCGTAGGGCATTTGAAGCACACGGCCCACGTCGCGCAGCACAGCCCGCGCCTGCAGCGTTCCGAAGGTTATGATCTGCGCAACCTGGTCGCGGCCGTATTTCTCCTGAACGTAGCGGATCACCTCTTCGCGCCGCTCCTGGCAGAAATCGATGTCGAAGTCGGGCATCGATACGCGGTCGGGGTTGAGGAAGCGCTCGAACAGCAGCGAAAAACGCAGCGGGTCGACATCGGTGATCGTCAGCGCGTAGGCCACCAGCGAACCGGCGCCCGAGCCACGCCCCGGCCCCACCGGTATGTGGTGCGCCTTCGCCCATTTGATGAAATCTGCGACGATCAGGAAGTAGCCCGGATATTTCATCCGCTCGATGATGCCGAGTTCGTGCTCCAGCCGCTCGCGATACTGGTCCTGATCGAACCCGGGCGCGAGGCCCTGGCTGGCGAAGCGGACTTCCAGCCCTTCCCGCGCCTGACGCCGCAACTCGTCGGACTCCGCCTTCAGCGCGGCCTCGGCGTCGCTGCCCTTGTCGGCGGTGAAGCGCGGCAGGATCGGATCACGGCTTTCGGGGTAATAGGAACAGCGCTTCGCGATCTCGACCGTGTTGTCGATCGCCTCCGGCAGATCGGCGAACAGCATCGCCATTTCGCGCTGCGTCTTCAGATGATTGTCGGGCGTGACGCGGCGGCGGTCGTCGGCGGCAATGACCGACCCGCTGGCGATCGCCATCAGCGCATCATGCGCCTCGTAGTCATCCACGGCGGGAAAGAACGCCTCATTGGTCGCGACCAGCGGCAATTCGTGCTCATAGGCGAGTGCGATGGTCGCCGCCTCGATACGCTGATCGTAGCCCTGTGTGCGGTCGAGCTCGACATAGAGCCGGTCGCCGAACGCCGCCTTGAGCTTGAGGAGACGTTCCTTGGCGAGCGCCTGATGGTCGGAGGCGATGGCCGAACCGATCGGGCCGCGCGGGCCGCCGCTCAGGCAAATCAGTCCTTCCGCGTGCTCGCCAAGCCATTCAAGCGGCGCGAACACGCCAGCGTCCGGCGGATTGTCGAGATAGGCGCGGCTGACCAGCCTGACGAGGTTTGCGTAGCCGGTCTCGGTGGCTGCGATGAGAACGAGAGCGCTGCTGTCGTTGTCGCCCTTGCGCCGGCTCGATGAGCCCCCTTCGTCGGCTTCCTCGAACCGCACGCTCAACTGACAGCCTATGATCGGCTGCACGCCTGACGAGGCGGCCTTCTGCGCGAATTCCAGCGCGCCGAAGAGATTGTTGGTGTCGGTCACCGCGATTGCCGGCGTTTGCGCCTTGACCGCGTGGCCGACGATCTTGGGAATCGGCAGCGCGCCTTCCAGCAGCGAATAGGCCGAATGAACACGCAGATGGATGAACGCCCGGGCAGCGGCGCCAACCGTCCTCTCGCCGTTTGCCGCCGCTTTTGCGGCTTCCCTGATCGGATCGGATTTTCTGCCGTCTGCCACGCCGTATCCCCTCGGTTCGCGGATGAACCGGAATCGCCGTCATTGTCGGGCACACGGGCACGGCGGTAAAGCCACCGGTCAGTTCATGGGCTGCTTTTTCTCGATGATGCCGCCAAGTTCGGCCGGCGTGGCGGCCAGCGCGTCCGCGCCCGCCTCCTCAAGTTCCCTCCTGTCGCCATAGCCCCACAGGACCCCGACCCCTCGGACTCCATTGCGATGCGCGCCGACGATATCGTGCATGCGGTCGCCAACCATGAGCGTTTGCCCAGCTTCGATATGCCTCATCTTGAGCACGAATCCTATGAGATCGCCTTTGTCGGCATAGCGTCCGTCCGGCTCCGATCCGTACACCTGATCGAAATACGGCATCAGCCCGAAATGCTCGACGATGTCGCCGGCATAGCTTTGCAGCTTCGACGTCGCGACGGCCAAAGCGTAGCCCTGGGATGACAGGCCGGCCAGCAGCTCAGGAATGCCATCGATCAGCTTGTTTTCGAACTTGCCGACATCGTTGTAGCGCTCGCGATAGAGATCGACCGCCTGCCCTATGCGCGCCTCGTCATCGGTGGCAAGGATCTCGCGGAAATTGGCCTGCAGCGGCGGGCCGATGCACCATCGCAGGCTGTCCGCATCAGGCGCGATCCGTCCCATCCGCTCCAGCGCGTGGCGGATCGATGCGGTGATCCCCTCGAATGGGTCGGTCAGCGTTCCGTCGAGATCGAACAGGATTGTCGGAACCGCCATCAGGCGAATTCCATGATCACTGCGTCCACGGCGAGACTGTCGCCCGGCTTTGCGTTGATCTTGGCAACGACAAGATCGCGTTCGGCGCGCAGCACGTTTTCCATCTTCATGGCCTCGACCACCGCCAACGTTTCGCCGGTCTTGACCTCCTGGCCTTCCGAAACGCCGATCGAGACCACCAGCCCCGGCATCGGGCACAACAACATTTTCGACGTATCCGGCGGCAGTTTCACCAGCATCAGCCGGTCGAGTTCGGCGGTCTGCGGCGGCATGACCCTGATCTCGGCGGAAAGCCCGCGCCACGAAATCTGCATCCCGTTGAGGATCGGCCGCATCTGCGCGGTCACCTCCTCCTCACCAACCACGCCATGCCAGATCGTGTCGCCCGGCCGCCAGCCGGAGCGCACCGAAAGCGGGCTGCCGCCGTCGACCGACAGCGTGAAATCGATCGATCCGTTGGCCTTGTCGTCAGCGATCGACACCGCAACGTAATCGCCTCCGATCTTCGCCACCCATTCGCGCATGAGCCGTCCCGAATGCGGCGCCACACGGCCCTCCAGCCGGTCGAGCCGGTCGCGCCGCAGGAGTTCGGACGTAACCGCAACCGCCGCCAGCACCGCCTTCTCGGCAGCATCCGGTTCGGCGGGATGAAACCCGTCGGGGAATTCCTCGGCGATGAACCCGGTGGAAAGCCGTCCCTCCCGCCAGCGCGGATGGCGCATCAACGAGGCGAGGAAGGGCAGATTGTGCTCGATGCCGTCAACCACGAAGCTGTCCAGCGCGTTCGACATCGCGTCGATCGCCTCGGTGCGCGTCGGCGCATGGGTGCACAGCTTGGCGATCATCGGATCGTAGAACATCGAGATTTCCGATCCCTCCACCACGCCGGTGTCGTTGCGGATGGTGACGCCGTCCTGCGTTCCCTCCTGCGGCGGCCGATAGCGCGTCAGCCGGCCGATCGACGGCAGGAAATTCCGGTAGGGGTCCTCGGCGTAGAGACGGCTTTCGACCGCCCAGCCGTCGAGCCTCACGTCCGACTGCCTGATCGCCAGCGTCTCGCCCGCCGCGATGCGGATCATCTGCTCGACCAGATCGATCCCGGTGACAAGCTCGGTCACCGGGTGTTCGACCTGAAGCCGCGTGTTCATTTCGAGGAAGAAGAAATTCCGGTTCTTGTCGACAATGAACTCGACCGTGCCGGCACTCTGGTAGTCGACCGCCCGTGCCAGCGCCACGGACTGCTCGCCCATCGCCTTGCGCGTCGCATCATCGAGAAATGGCGACGGCGCCTCCTCGACCACTTTCTGGTTGCGCCGCTGGATCGAGCATTCACGCTCACCGAGATAGATCGCGTTGCCGTGGCTGTCGGCCAGCACCTGGATTTCGATATGGCGCGGCTCGACCACGAACTTCTCGATGAAAACCCGGTCGTCACCGAACGAGTTTTTGGCCTCCGAGCGCGCCCGGTCGAACCCGTCGCGAACTTCCTTCTGGCCCCAGGCGATCCGCATGCCCTTGCCGCCGCCGCCGGCTGATGCCTTGATCATCACCGGATAGCCGACCTCGCCGGCGATCTTCTCCGCCTGGTCGGCGTCCTCAATCACGCCGAGGAAACCGGGAACCGTGTTCACCTTCGCCTTGTTCGCGAACTTCTTCGATTCGATCTTGTCGCCCATCGCCTCGATGGCCCTGGGCTTTGGGCCGATGAAGATGATGTCCTGTTTCTCAAGCGCGGTGCAGAACGAGGCACGCTCCGAGAGGAACCCGTAGCCCGGATGCACGGCCTCCGCGCCGGTCTCCTTGCATGCCGCGATAATGCGCTCTGCGACGAGATAGCTCTCATTGGCGGCGGCCGGACCGATATGGATAGCCTCATCCGCCATCTCGACGTGAAGGGCGTTGCGGTCGGCGTCGGAATAGACGGCGACGGTGGCAATCCCCATCCGCTTCGCGGTCTTGATGATCCGGCAGGCGATCTCGCCGCGGTTGGCGATCAGGATTTTCTTGAACATGAAACGGGTGATCCTCCGGAAGCCCTCCCGTTTTATGGACCCGCATTGAACCGTCAAGGCACAAGCTGACATGACTTGTTCTCAGTTCGATCGGTCCGGGCGGCGCTAGACCCCCAAACGCGGCTGCGCAGGCTTGATCGCCTGCAAGAAAGCTGAAACCGTGCGCTTCACGCTTTCGGGGAGGATCATCGGACATGAAGACACGTGCCGCCATCGCTTTTGCCGCGGGCAAGCCGCTCGAGGTCATGGAGGTCGATCTGGAAGGACCGCGCGAAGGCGAGGTCCTGATCGAGATCAAGGCGACCGGAATTTGCCACACCGACGAATTCACTCTTTCGGGGGCTGACCCGGAAGGATTGTTTCCCGCCATTCTCGGCCATGAGGGCGCCGGCGTGGTTGTCGATACCGGTCCGGGCGTCACAAGCGTAAAGAAGGGCGACCACGTCATTCCGCTCTACACGCCGGAGTGCCGGTCATGTCCGTCCTGCCTGTCGCGCAAGACCAATCTGTGCACGGCAATCCGCGCCACCCAGGGCCAGGGCCTGATGCCCGACGGCACCTCACGCTTCTCGATCGGCAAGGACAAGATCTTCCACTATATGGGCTGCTCGACCTTCGCCAATCACACCGTGATGCCCGAAATCGCGGTCGCCAAGGTCAATCCCGACGCTCCCTTCGACAAGATCTGCTACATCGGCTGCGGCGTAACGACGGGCATCGGCGCGGTGCTCAACACGGCCAAGGTCACGCCGGGCGCGACGGCCGCCGTCTTCGGCCTCGGCGGCATCGGCCTCAACGTCATCCAGGGTTTGAAGCTCGCCGGCGCCGACATGATCATCGGCGTCGACATCAACAATTCCAAGAAGGAATGGGGCGAACGCTTTGGAATGACTCACTTCGTCAATCCGAAGGAGATCGACGGCGATATCGTCCCGCATCTGGTCAACCTGACCAAGCGCGGCGCCGACCAGATCGGCGGCGCGGATTACACCTTCGACTGCACCGGCAATGTCACCGTCATGCGCGACGCGTTGGAGGCAGCGCATCGCGGCTGGGGCGAGTCGATCATCATAGGTGTCGCCGGCGCGGGCCAGGAGATCGCCACCCGCCCGTTCCAGCTCGTCACCGGCCGTGTGTGGAAAGGCACCGCCTTCGGCGGCGCGAGAGGCCGCACCGACGTGCCGAAGATCGTCGACTGGTACATGGACGGCAAGATCGAGATCGACCCGATGATCACCCACACGCTGTCACTGGACGAGATCAACAAGGGCTTCGACCTCATGCACGAGGGCAAGTCGATAAGGAGCGTCGTGGTGTACTAGACCCGGCCGGCTCGGAGAGAGAGAAAACCATGGGAACGATCAATTTGGGCGAGCCTCTTTTCGCCACTTATGCCATCGCGGCATCGTTGATGATTCTGAAGGCAGTGGCGATGTCTTGGCTCACTGTGGTGCGCATGATGCAGGCCAACGGCGGCTACCGTTCGCCTGAGGATTTGCGCAAGACCCCGCTCAATCCGAATCCGGACCCGAAACAGTTCGAGCCCGACGAGCGCGTCGATCGCATCCGGCGCATTCAAATGAACGATCTGGAAAATCTGCCCTTCTTTCTGGCAGCGGGTTTTCTGTATGTCCTGACGGAGCCGCCGCTGTTGCTCGCGCAATTGCTGCTCTACGGTTACGTCGTCTCGCGGCTGCTCCACTTCGCGGCCTATTACACCGCGCAGACCCACGACATGCGAGCCACATTGTGGACTTCCGGATCGCTCATTCTGGTATTCATGACTTTACGCGTCCTGGTCCGGGCAGTATTCGGCTATTGAGCCGGCGCGCGCCGGTCTGGGAGGAAAGATGCTGTTTCCACCGACAATCGCGGGCAGCCTGCCCAAGCCGGGCTGGCTGGCCGAGACCGAGAAGCTCTGGCCGAAATGGCTGCCGGAGGGCGAAGCGCTCGATCAGGCTAAGCGCGACGCCGCCCTCATCTGGATCAAGCTGCAGGAGGATGCGGGCATCGCTACCGTGTCGGATGGCGAACAGTTCCGCACCCACTTCGTTCACGGTTTTCTGGAGTCGGTCGAAGGCATCGACTGGAACCTGAAAACCAAGATGGGCATACGCAACAACCGCTATGTCGTCGATGTGCCGACGGTTACCGGAAAGCCCAGGCGCAGACGCCCCGTCCACCGCGACGAAGCTGCCTTCTGCAGGGAGCATACGAAGAACGGGCTGAAATTCACCCTGCCCGGCCCGATGACGATCTGCGACACGCTCGCCGACGGCCATTATGGCCGCCGCGCCGACATGGCCATGGCCTTTGCCGAAATCCTCAACGAGGAAGCGCTGGAACTCGAGGCGGCGGGCTGCGACGTCATCCAGTTCGACGAACCGGCCTTCAACGTATTCATGGACGACGTCCGCGAATGGGGCATCGCCGCGTTGGAGCGCGCCGCACGGGGTC
Source organism: Rhizobiaceae bacterium (assembly GCA_040880025.1). Lineage (GTDB taxonomy): Bacteria > Pseudomonadota > Alphaproteobacteria > Rhizobiales > Rhizobiaceae > RCIO01. Next base: position 99,202 of record JBBDJD010000015.1, on the reverse strand, counting down.
TCAAATGCCGCACGGCCGTACATATCTGTTACGGCTACGGCATCGAGGCCAATATCGAGTGGAAGAAGACGCTTGGCGACGAGTGGCGGCAATATGAGCAGATATTCCCGGCCATCAACGCTTCCTCGATCCAGGAAGTCTCGCTCGAATGCGCCAACTCGCATGTGCCGATATCGCTGATCGAACTGCTTTCCGACAAGCAGATCCTGGTTGGCGCGATCGACGTGGCAAGCACGCAAGTCGAGACGCCCGAGCAGGTCGCCGCGGTGATCGAAAGCGCGCTCGGCCATGCGGACGCCGAACGCATTCAGCCTTGCACCAATTGCGGCATGGCACCGCTCTCCCGCGATGTCGCCGCAGGCAAGCTGCGGGCATTGGGCGCCGGCGCTGAACTGGCTCGCAAGCGCTTCGGCTGACGATTTACGAGGCCAGTGGCTTGAGCCAGCCAATTCGCGCGGCGAGGCCGCCGCATGCCCACCCACGTATTTGAGAGACCCAGACATGATCCATGCTGGCGAAAACCTGTTCGTCGTTACCGGCGGACCGGGAGCAGGCAAGACCACCCTGCTCAAGGCAGCGGCGAGGGCCGGATACCGGATCGCTCCCGAATCCGGGCGCGCGATTATCACACTCCAGGAAGCGATCGGCGGTCGTGCCCTGCATCATCTCGACAATGCGGTCTATGCCGAACTGATGCTCGACCGCGACTTACAGAACCATCAGGCGCTTGCGGCGCTGGGCGACACGGCGTTGTTCGACCGCGGGATCGCCGACCTCGTCGGCTATTGCCGGCTGGTAGGCATCGAAGATGCCGGGCATTTCCGCCGCGCGGCTGAGCTTTTCCGCTACAACCGCAAGGTCTTCGTGGCGCCGCCATGGCGCGACATCTATGTCCGCGATGCCCAGAGACGGCAGGGTTGGGATGAAGCCGTTCACACCTATGAGTGCATCGCCGGCGCTTACACCGAACTTGGATATGATCTGTTGGAACTCCCGCTGGCCGCGGTCGCCGAGAGGCTGGCGTTCCTGGAAGACGAAATCGCCAATGCCCTCTGAATCTCCGATCGTCTATGTCGATGCCGACGCCTGCCCGGTCAAGGACGAGGTCGTCAAGGTCGCCGGGCGCCACGGCCTGGTCGTCACCTTCGTGTCCAATGGCGGCCTGCGGCCGTCCCGCGACCCGATGATCCGACACGTGGTCGTGACGAAAAGCGCCGACGCCGCCGACGACTGGATCGTGGAGAATGTCAGCGCGTCGGATATCGTCATTACCGCCGACGTGCCGCTGGCCGCCCGGACCGTCGAGCGCGGCGCCCATACACTCGGCCCTACGGGACGTCCCTTCACACCCGAAACCATCGGTATGGCCGTCGCCATGCGCGATCTGAAACAGCACCTGCGCGAGACCGGCGCGATCAAGGGCTACAATCCGGGCTTCTCCGCCAGCGACCGATCCGCTTTCCTTTCGGCGCTGGATTCAGCGGTTCGCCGCGCGCTCCGCGACACGGCGAACTGAGCGATCACGTAACAGTTGATTGATTGGTGATCGGGCATTCCGAAACTCTGCGGCAAACTTGCCGTTGCTCTGTCATGCGAGGCCGTTTCGGGCCCGGGTCGGGAGACACAGCGATGAACAGCGACAGCGCTTCGATGGGTGACCCACAAGCGGCCGGAAGCGCAAAGCGGCCCCTGATCCACCGCCAGTTTCTCTCAACCCGTCTGACGCACTGGATCTGGGCGTTCAGCCTGTTCTTCCTCCTTCTGAGCGGGCTGCAGATTTTCAACGCACATCCCGCGCTCTATATCGGCGACCAGTCAGGCTTCACGTTCGACAATGCTGTGCTGCGCATCGGCGCTGAGCGGACGTCCGATGCAGGACGCATCGGCTACACCGAGATATTTGGCACGAAGTTCGAGACGACGGAGTGGCTTGGTCTTTATCGCGACGGCAACGGCATCATCCAGAGCAGCGCCTTTCCCGGCTGGATGACGATCCCGTCCTTCTATGACCTCGCGACCGGGCGCGTGGTGCATTTCTTCTTCGCCTGGATATTCGCCATCACGCTTCTCGCCTGGCTGATCGCCTCGATTTTCAACGGGCATCTGCGCCGCGATATCCTGCCGCGCTGGCGCGATCTCAGCGCCCTGCCCCGCGATATCGCCAATCATGTCCGCCTGCGCTTTCACCACAAGCGCGACTACAACATACTGCAGAAGCTCAGCTATGCAGGCGTGCTGCTCGTCCTCATGCCGCTAATGATTGCCACCGGCCTCGCCATGTCGCCGGGATTCAATTCCGCAGCGCCCTGGCTGGTCGAAATCCTTGGGGGCCGCCAAACCGCCCGCACCATCCACTTCGCCACCATGCTGCTGCTGGTCGGTTTTTTCGTCATCCATATCCTGATGGTGCTGGCCGCCGGCCCGCTCAACGAATTGCGGTCGATCGTCACCGGCTGGTACCGCACCGACGCCGCGGAAAAGGAAGGGCGCTGAGATGAACAAGCTTGTCATGAACCGCCGCAAACTGCTCACGGCAGGCTCGGTCGCCGGCTCGAGCGCGCTGCTTTCCGGCTGCGACGCCTTCGACGGAATGCTTCGCGGCGACAGCCCGGTCCGCGGCTTCATGGAAAGCACGGCGAATGGGCTATCTTATCGCGTCCAACGTTTCCTGATCGGAGGCCACGCGCTCGCACAGGAATTTGCCGAGGCCGATATTCTCCAGCCCATGCGCCCGAATGGCATTACCGCCCCGTCCGACGGGGCCTACAAGGATTTGCAGGCCGGCGGTTTCGCTGACTACCGGCTGCAAGTCGGCGGGCTGGTCCAAAAGCCGCTGTCGCTTTCGCTCGACGAACTGATGGCGATGCCCACGCGCACCCAGATTACCCGCCACGACTGCGTCGAAGGCTGGAGCTGCATCGCTAAATGGACCGGCGTTCCCCTTTCCGCCGTGCTCGACCGCGCGGTGGTGAAATCCGAGGCCCGCTTTGTCCTCTTCCGGTGCATGGACACCATCGAGAAGAGCCTCTCGGGCGAGGTCAAATATTACGAATCCATCGATCTGGTCGATGCCCGTCACCCGCAGACCATCCTCGCCTACGGCATGAACGGCGAACGCCTTCCTGTGCCGAACGGCGCGCCGCTTCGGCTGCGCGTAGAGCGCCAGCTCGGCTACAAGATGGCCAAATACATTCATGCGATTGAGCTCGTTGACAGCCTTCAGCCCATCGGCGCGGGCGCAGGCGGTTATTGGGAAGATCGCGGCTACGAGTGGTACGCCGGGATATAGCCGCACGGGGCCAAATCCGGGTTTTTTGGCCGCTTGCCCTTGCGTATGCGGGTCCAGTGCGTCATTTTATGGCCACATCGTCGCTTTCGCGGCCAAAAATCATCAGATCAGGAGCATTTAACGGTGCCAGACGCCGCGACTATCTATTCAGAAGTGCCCGACAACGACACGATGGGTGGGCGCCTGTTTCGCGCCCGCGATGCCGCAGGAATGTCGATCAATGAGCTTGCACGCCGCCTGGGTGTGCAGATCGGGACCGTGCAGGCGTGGGAGAACGATCGCTCGCAGCCGCGCGCCAACAGGCTCAACATGTTGGCAGGCGTGCTCGACGTCAGCCTGTCGTGGCTGCTGCACGGCATCGGCTCGGGTCCGTCGGACGAAACGCGCGGCGAGGTCTATCAGAGCATCTCGCTGCAGCTCGACCGCCTCCGCCGCTTGCAGCGCGAGACTGCGAAAGTGACGGCGCAGATCGAGCGCGACATGCAGCGCCTCAACTCGGACGCCTGACAGCCAACACGTGATATCGCCAGCCTCTAGGTGACATTGACCCGCCTTTGCGCTAGCGTCCGACTCGTCGAGGATCCTTGTGATCCTGCCGGTACGCGGGAGAGAGCAGCGAAAGCTGCCGCCGAAGGGGAAATCGCCCGAAATCTCTCAGGCAAATGTACCGTGGATCGGTGACGACACTCTGGAAAGTCGGGGCAAAAGCCCCGCGCCGAAGGTGTAAGCGCTGCCGACAGAGTTCCGGGGCGCGAGTCTCTCAGGCTTCCGACAGAGGGGCACGAATTGCCGCGAGAGCGGCATTGTGTGTGCTTTTCTGGAGGGCCGATGGCCGATACGGGCGAACTGAAACAACTTCCACTACACGACTTTCATAAGGCCGCAGGCGCGCGCTTTGGCGATTTCGCCGGCTGGTCGATGCCGATCACCTATCCGGCCGGCGTGATGAAGGAGCATCTTCACACGCGCGAGCATGCCGGCCTGTTCGACATCTCGCACATGCGGTTGCTCGATCTGTCGGGCGCCGACGCCGAAGCGGTGCTGGCGCGAGCATGCCCGGTCGCGCCCGGCGAGATCGGGCTTGGCCAGTCGAAATACACGCTTCTTCTCAATGAGAACGCCGGCATCCTCGACGACCTGATCGTCACCCGCCTCGGCGCCGACCGCTTCATCGTGGTCGCAAACGCCGGCAACGCGGCATCGGACGAAGCGCATCTGCGCGCCTTGGCGAAACGGTTCGATACCATCATCCAGGCTCTGGACCGCGTATTCCTCGCACTGCAAGGACCGGAAGCCGAAGCCATGCTCCGCGATGCCGGCGTTGATCTTTCGTCGCTGACCTTCATGCACGGGCTGGAGCCGCGCGAGGGCTGGTTCGCCAGCCGATCCGGCTATACGGGCGAAGACGGTTTCGAACTGGCGCTGCCTTCAGCCGATGCCGTGGCCCTGGCAAAAACGCTTCTCGCCGACGATAGGGTGCTGTGGATCGGCCTCGCCGCACGAGACAGCCTGCGGCTTGAGGCAGGGCTTTGCCTGCACGGTCAGGACATCGACGCCAACACCAATCCGGTCGAGGCCCGGCTGATGTGGACGATCCCGAAATCGCTGCGCGGTGGCGGACCCTATGTCGGCTCCGAGGCGCTGGCGCGCGCGCGCCAGGCCGGCGCCCCGCAAAAACGCGTCGGTCTGATGCCGGAGAGCCGCCAGCCGGTGCGCGCCGGCGCCGAAATCTTCGATGCGGACGGCAAGCCGGCCGGGCGTATCACGTCCGGCGGATTCGGGCCTTCGGTCGGAGCGCCGGTCGCGATGGCCTATCTGCGCGCCGACCTCATCGACAAGCCCGGCGACCTCTTTGCGGAAGTCCGCGGAAACCGCATCCCTGTCCGCATTCACCCGCTGCCCTTCACGCCTCATCGCTATCGAAAAGGATGACCCCGATGGCCAAGACCTACTACACCGACGACCACGAATGGATCAGCGTCGACAATGGCGTCGCGACCGTCGGCATAACCGAATACGCACAGGAGCAATTGGGCGATCTGGTCTTTGTCGAACTGCCTGAGGTCGGCAAGAGCCTGTCGAAGGGCGACGCCGCCGTGGTCGTCGAATCTGTCAAGGCAGCGTCCGACGTATACGCGCCGGCGGATGGCGAGATCACCGCGGTCAACGACAAGCTGTCGGACGACCCGGCGCTCGTGAACTCCTCCGCGACCGGCAACGGATGGCTCTGGAAGATGAAGCTGTCCGATGAATCCCAGCTCGATGGGCTGATGGATGAAGCCGGATACAAGGCACTCATAGGCTGAGGCAGCAATATGACCCCACCGACCCTTCCCTTCGCCGACCGCCACACCGGACCTGGCCCGCAGGACGTCAGGGCGATGCTCAACACGCTCGGCATGACCTCGCTCGACGCGCTGATTTCACAAACGGTGCCGAAATCCATCCGGCTGGACCGCCCGCTCGAACTGCCTGAAGCGGCGTCGGAGCCCGAGGCACTGGCTGAGCTTTCGGCCATCATGTCCCGCAATGTCGTGGCCAAGAGCTTCATCGGCGCCGGCTATCACGGCGTTCACGTACCGCCGGTCATCCAGCGCAACATGTTCGAGAACCCGGCCTGGTATACGGCCTACACGCCCTACCAGTCCGAGATCAGTCAGGGCCGTCTGGAAATGCTTTTCCATTTCCAGACGCTGGTCGCAGAACTAACCGGCCTGCCGGTGGCGTCGGCCTCGCTCCTCGACGAAGCGACGGCGGTCGCGGAGGCGATGGGAATCGCGATCCGACATCACCGCGGCAAGCGGCATCGCATTGTCGTCGCCGGCAAGCTCCACCCGCAATCGCTCGACGTATTGAGGACACGCGCGGAACCTCTTGAAATCACGATTGATTCCGATGCCGTGGATGGCACCGCCGCCGCTCTGTTCGTGCCATGGCCGGACAGCGACGGCGTCTATATCGATCATGGCGAGACAATCGCGAAGGCACGCGCAAACGATGTGATTGTCATCTTCGTCGCCGACCCGCTGGCGCTGACGCTGACCGAACAACCGGCCTTGATTGGCGCCGACATCGCCGTGGGCTCGATGCAGCGCTTCGGCGTTCCGATGGGCTATGGCGGCCCGCACGCCGCCTATTGCGCGGTTTCCGACCGCCTGACACGCCTGATGCCCGGACGCCTCGTCGGGCAGTCGGTCGATGCCCATGGCCGGCCGGCCTACCGCCTCGCGCTGCAGACCCGCGAGCAGCACATCCGTCGCGACAAGGCGACATCCAACATCTGTACGGCTCAGGCGCTGCTGGCGAACATGGCGGCTGCATACGCGATATGGCACGGGCCGGACGGCCTGCAGGCGATTGCGAAGCACGTCCACGATCTGGCTGCGCGACTTGCCGGCGCGCTTGCGAACGCCGGCGTTGAAATTGTCGGCGACCGGCGTTTCGACACTGTGACGCTTGCGCTACCCGGCAGCGCGCGCTCCATCGCTGCCGAAGCCGAGAGGTCCGGCCGCCTGCTGCGGGTGATCGACGAGAACCGCCTCGGCGTTGCATTCGATGAAACCTCGACCGAGGGCGACCTCGAGGCGCTGTGCGCCCTGTTTGGCGTCAGGCCGCCGGCGGAGGCACCAACCTCGTTGCCTGGCAAGACGCGTGACGCAAGGCACTTCCTCACCCAGCCGGTGTTCCACAAGAACCGCTCGGAAACCGACATGATGCGCTTCCTGCGCAGGCTGGCGGACAAGGATCTGGCGCTCGACCGGGCGATGATCCCGCTGGGCTCCTGCACCATGAAGCTCAACGCCGCCGCCGAAATGCAGCCGGTCAGCTGGCCGAGCGTCGCCGAATTGCATCCTTTCGCGCCAGCCGCCCATACCGCCGGCTACCGTGAAATGACGGATCAGCTCGAAAAATGGCTCTCCGAAATCACCGGTTTCGACGCCGTCTCGCTGCAGCCCAATGCCGGCAGTCAGGGTGAATATGCCGGCCTGCTGGCGATCCGCGCATGGCACCGAGCCAATGGCGACAACCAGCGCACGGTCTGCCTTATCCCCTCTTCCGCACACGGAACCAATCCGGCCAGCGCGTCGATGGCTGGGCTGGACGTGGTGGTCGTGCGTTGCACCGAAGAAGGCGACGTCGACGTCGATGATCTGAAGGCCAAGGCGGAACAGCATGCTGACCGGCTGGCGGCATTGATGATCACCTATCCGTCGACGCACGGCGTGTTCGAGGAGGGCGTGCGCGACATCTGCGCGATCATCCATGAGCATGGCGGGCAGGTTTATCTCGATGGCGCCAATCTGAACGCGTTGGTCGGGCTGGCACGGCCGGGCGATCTGGGCGCCGACGTCTGTCACATGAACCTGCACAAGACATTCTGTATCCCGCATGGCGGCGGAGGGCCCGGCATCGGTCCAATCGGCGTGAAGGCCCATCTGCAACCCTTCCTGCCCGGCCATGTCGAACTGGGCTCCGAGCATGCCGTTGCGGCTGCGCCGTTCGGCTCCGCCTCGATCCTGCCGATCACCTGGATGTATATCCGCATGATGGGCGCCGATGGCCTCAAACAGGCGACCGAAACGGCGATCCTGTCGGCCAACTACATCGCGGAGAGGCTGAAATCGCACTATCCGGTCCTCTATCAGGGCCGCAACGGCCGCGTGGCGCATGAATGCATCCTCGACACAAGGGTGTTGAAGGAAAGCGCCGGCATCACGGTGGAGGACATCGCCAAACGGCTGATCGACTACGGCTTCCACGCGCCCACAATGTCGTGGCCGGTCGCGGGAACGCTGATGGTGGAACCGACGGAATCGGAACCGAAGGCGGAACTCGACCGCTTCTGCGATGCAATGATTGCGATTGCGGAAGAAGCGGCGAAGGTTGCGTCGGGCGAATGGGGAGCCAGCGACAATCCGCTGGTCAACGCGCCTCACGCGGCTGCCGAAACGCTGGCCGATGACTGGACACACCCCTATTCGCGGCTGGTCGCCGCCTATCCGGGCGCCGATCCGTCAACCGCGGCCAAATACTGGCCACCCGTATCGCGCATCGACAATGTGTCAGGCGACCGAAATCTGGTCTGCACCTGTCCGCCACTCGAGGCGCTGGCGAGCTAGATCAGGACCGGCAGAAAAAAGCCGCAGTCAGCTCTTCTTCAGCAACGCCAGATTGGCGTCGACCACCGTCGTGTCGGTCATGCCGGCGCGGGCTTCCGTAAGCAGCTTTTTCGCCTTCGCGCGGTCGCCGCGCAGATAGTGGGAGTAGCCCATATTGTTGACGATCTGGGGCCGCCGTCCGGCGATGCCGAGCAGCTGTTCGTAGGCGCGATCCGCGAAATCGAAGCGGCCGAGCTGGTCATAGGATGCGGCAAGTCCCATCCAGGCTTCGGCGTTCGCCGCCTGAACCTCGACTGCCTTGCGAAAGTGCTTTTCCGCCAGGCCGTAATTGCCATCCTCGAATTGTTTCTTGCCGGCAGCGACATCGGCCACGCTCGGATCGCGCGCCTGGCCCAGTGCGGTCGTCTGCAGCGTGTCGACGGAACTCGACTGGCAGCCTGATACGGCAAGCGCCGCCGCCATGACGGTCAGCGCGATAATGCGCTTCATGATAATTGCCCCTCTTGCCCGGATCGCAGACAACTCTTGTGATCGGAACCAAGTCTAGCAGCCGCGCTTTAAGGACAGGTGGCGCACTTGCCTCAAATTTGAGCAATGCGCGAAAATATTACCGTTTAAAAACAGAGCTCTGAAGCCGTACGCTCAATCGCCCGACGTCAGCTTGACGATGACGGGGATGATCGCCACCATCATCACCACCGGAAGGATGCAGACTGTAACTGGAACCGACATCTTGGCCGGCAGGGCATGAGCCTTTTCCTCGGCCAGCGACATGCGCTTGTGGCGCATCTCCTCGGAAAACACCCTGAGCGCGCCAGACAGGCTGGTGCCAAGTTCGCGCGACTGCTGCAACAAGGTCGCGAAGGATCGAACCTCCTCGAGGCTGAGCCGCTCGGCCAGCGATTTGAGCGAATCGTCGAGGCCGCGGCCTGCCCGGAGTTCGATCGAGACGAGTTGTAGGTTCTGCGCGAGCGCGGGATAGGTGAGTTGAAGTTCGCGCGACACGCGCTCAACCGACGCCTCCATGCTCATGCCCGCGTCGCAGCAGACGATCATCAGGTCCATGAAGTCAGGAAACCCATTGCGGTATTCGCGCATGCGCGCCGACACCATGCGCGACAGGACGAGGCCAGGCAGGAAATAGCCCGCCGCGCCCAGCATGCCGATGAAGATCCAGCGGCTCGTGGTTGACGCCTCTCCACCGGCCAGGGAGACGATGGCGAAGGCAGCGACCGCACTCCCCGCCAGTGCTATGAAACGGATAAGGAAAAACATGCCGACCGCGCCCGGATCGAGAAATCCTGCCTGGATCAGCTTGAGCCTCAATCGCGCGACGTTCTCCGGGTCCGACTTGGCGTAGAAATCCTGCGCCGTCTTTGCCGCCCGCTCGCGCACCGCATCCTTGTTGCGCTTCGATTGCGATGTGCGTGCGATGGTCTTGTGTTCGGTATCCACCTTGAGCCGGCGCTTCATGTCGGCCCGCGCTTCGCCGCCGTTCAACAATGGCCATACGAGCGCGCCACCGCCCAGGATCAACAGGACGAATGCCGCCGCGGCCAGATAGCCTGGCTGGAATTCACCGAAAAGGCTGGCGAAGTTCATCATCTCAGAACCTGAAATTCGCCATCTTGAACATCGCGGCGTTGCCAAGCAGCAACCACGCCACGGCGCCGCCCAAAAGGTACCATGTCAATGGCTTGTCCCACACGCCGCCATAGAATTGCGGCATGAGCACCATCAAACCGACCCCCAACAGCACCGGGACAGCGCTCAAAATGTATGCCGAGATGCGGCCTTCAGTTGAAATCGCTCGCACTTTGCGCCTGAGTTTGCCGCGCTCCCGGATAACCCGCGACAGCCCGTCGAGTATCTCGCGCAGATTGCCGCCCGTCGTGCTTTGGATGGATACGGCGGTGACGAAGAGCGGCAGATCCTCGTGCCCGACGCGCTCATACATGGCGCCGAGCGCGGATACGAGGTCGGAGCCGTAGGTCACTTCATCGGCAACGAGACCGAATTCGGTTCCGATCGGATCCGGCATTTCGCGAGCCACCATGGCGATTGCCACCGGCACCGGATGACCGGCCTTCAGGCTGCGGGTGATAAGTTCCAGCGCCTCGGGCAACTGGATGCCGAACCTCTTCTGCCGGCGCTTGCGCATGGATCGCAGCACCATGACCGGCAGAGCCGGGCACAGCACCGCGGCGATCGCCATCGAGATCAGGAACGACACGCCGAGGGTCATCGACGCGAATGCGATGGCATACACGATGCCAGTGGTGAGCATCAGAAAACGCGGCAACGGCATTGTCAGCCCGGAATGGGTACGCAATTCCCGCAGGCCTTGCAGCGAGAACATGCTGCGCCCACCATCGACGCCGCGCTCCTTGCGAAGCTGGACAAGCACCTGCTCCTGGGTAAGCTTCTTTTCATGCAGCTTCATGCGGCGGTTGATCGCCTGCCGCTTGTCACGGTTGCCGGAATAGAGAAGAAACACCGCCTCCGCGACCATGATCCCGGCCAGAGCCGCACCTCCGTAGACCAGCCATATCGCGCTCATGCCGCCCAGCATTGCCTACTCCTGCGGCCTGCCCGGCTCGAAATACTTGCCGGGGAATTCGACGCCCATCGCCTTCAGGTCATCGAGGAAGCGCGGACGGATGCCGGTTGCCTCGAAGTAGCCAAGCACCTTTCCGTCGGCATCCGTGCCGGTACGGCGGAAGGTGAATATCTCCTGCATCTGGATGATGTCGCCCTCCATGCCGGTCACTTCCGCCACGCTCGTCACCTTGCGCCGTCCGTCCGACAGGCGCGTGAGCTGGACGATGATGTCGAGCGCGCTGGCGATCTGGCTGCGAATGGAGGCGACCGTCATCGGCATGCCGGTCATGCCCAGCATCTGCTCGAGACGGCCGATGGCGTCGCGCGGCGTGTTGGCGTGGATTGTCGCCATCGAACCTTCATGGCCGGTGTTCATGGCCTGCAGCATGTCAAAGGCTTCCTCGCCCCGGCACTCGCCGAGGATCACGCGATCGGGCCGCATGCGCAGCGCGTTTTTCACCAGGTCGCGCTGCTTGATCTCGCCATTGCCCTCGATGTTGGCGGGCCGCGTTTCCATGCGCGCGACATGCGGCTGCTGAAGCTGGAGCTCGGCCGCGTCCTCGATGGTGATCAGCCGCTCGTCTTCGGGAATGAAGGCCGACAGCGCATTGAGCATCGTCGTCTTGCCGGTGCCGGTGCCGCCGGAGATGATCGTCGTCTTGCGCGCAAACACCGCCGCCGCGAGAACTTCCGCGATCTCGTTGGTCAGCGCGCCGAACTCGACCAGCTTGTGCAGCCCGAGCTTGTTCTTTGAGAATTTCCGGATCGAGACGAGCGGCCCGTCCACGCCAACCGGCCGGATCGCGGCGTTGAAGCGCGAACCGTCGAGCATGCGCGCGTCGACCATCGGCTGCGATTCGTCGACGCGCCGCCCGACGGCGGCCACGATCTTGCTGACGATCCTCAGAAGATGCGCTTCATCCTTGAAGGGAACATGCACCTGCTGAAGCTTTCCGTGGCGTTCCACGAAGCAGTTCTCGTGTCCATTGATGAGGATGTCATTGATCGACGGGTCCTTCAGCAACGGTTCCAGCGGTCCGAGCCCCACCATCTCGTCGACGATATCATTCACCAGCGCGTCGAGTTCCGCGACATTGATCGCCAGCCGTTCCTCGCGGGTCTTTTCGGAGACGAACTCATGCACCTGGCGGTGCATCTCATCGCGCGGCAATTTTTCCAACGCGACGAGATTGATCTCCTCGATCAGCATGCGGTGAAGCCGTACACGTGCATCGAGCACGCGGTCGTTCGACTTGTCCTTCTTGTCCTTGCCGTTGGCGGCCGGTTGGGGAACCTTGCTCGTTTGCGCACGAGGAATGGTCACGACCGACGCCTCCGCGCCCGCCGGGATCGATGCCGCGGACGAAGCAGGCGATGCCGGCCGCTCGCGAAGGGTTGAGAACCGGCTGCTCATGCCGACTTCCTGAACAGGGCTCTGCCGAACAGGGAACGGCGGCCGTTCAATTGCGCGGCTTGCTCATCCGGCAGGATGATGCGCTTGAGGTCGCGGATCACGTTGGCGTCGCCGTCCACCTCGTGCAGCGGCACGCCTCGGTCCACAGCCTCGCGCACAAGCTTGTAATTGTTGGCGATGCCGCCGGCGAAATGCTCGCCGAGGATTTCTTCGACATCCGCCTGCTTGATGCCGGTGTCGAAACGCTTTTGCTCGAACCGGTTGACGATGACGCTGGGCTTCACCTGATTCTGCGTGGTTTCAGAAATCGCGTGCACCAGCCGCTGCGTCTGGCGCAGGCAGGGCACCGTCATCTCCGAGACGATGTAGAGCTTGTTGGTGCCCAGCAGCACCGTCTCGGTCCACGGGAACCACGTGCGCGGCATGTCGATGACGACATTGTCGAAATAGGCCGAGACAAGGTCCAGCATCCGGATGACCACGTCGGTGTCGAATGTGCGCATCTCGGTCGGCTTGACCGGGGCCGCCAGAACGCAAAGTCCGCTCTCGTGCTTCGACAGCATCACGTCCAGAAGCTGCCGGTCCAGGCGCTCCGGGCGGTTTTCGATTTCGGCGATGTCGAAGCGCGGTTCCAGGTCGAGATATTCCGCGCAGGCCCCCTGCTGGAGGTTGAGGTCGACCACGCACGTCGATGCGCCGCGCGTGATGGAGCGGTGAAGCTGGAACGCGGTTTCGACTGCAAGCGTCGTATTGCCTACGCCTCCGGCCGCCGGCATGAAGCTGCAGACTTGCGCTTCCTGCCCGCTCTCACGGCCCGGCCCCTGCAAAACCCGGATACAGGACCGCACCAGGTCCGCGGTGCCGATCGGTTTGACCAGAAAATCCGCGACTTTCAGCTGCACGAGGATGCGCACTGCCGCCGCATCGAACTCTTTCGTGACAACGATGACTGGTGCGTGCCCGTCCATGCGGCGGGTCACGCGCTGGAGAGCCTCGATCTCGTCGAGCTTCGAGGCGTCCATGTCGATGATCGCGGCCGCGCATTCGGCGCCCTGCAGCTCGCCGCGCAATTCGGTCACGCCCTTCTCGATCGTATCGAGACTGACCTTTTCGGAAGCCGCGAATGCGGCATGCGTTTCCCGCGCAAACGCCTTGTCAGGCGTGATGAGCACGATCCGCCGGGGTTTGTTTTCCTCGCTCATCGCGCCGCCTCAGGGTTTCGCCTGGGACGCGGAGGCGCCCGGCGCGGACGCACCTGGATCCCGCCGCCAAGGCCGTTCAGCCGGTGTTTCAAGATCGGTGTCCTGGACCCCGTATTGCCAGGGATCGACCATCTGCAGCACGGTATTCGCCGCGATCGCATCACCGGCGTAGCTGGTCACGCCTTCATGATGAAGCGTCTCGCTGGTCGTGCATCCGGCAAGCAGCAGAATGGCCGAAGATGAGAGAAGACCCGTCGCAAGCGTGCGCATTTCATTCACCTAGTTGAGCTCGAGGTAGTGGCCGTAGCCACGTGCCGGCTTGGCGGCGCCACCCTTGCCGCCGTTCAGCTGGGAAACCCGCAGTTCTTCGCGGTCGCCGAGGAAGTAGTCGAGCGCCTGCGGCGCCTTGGTGTCGTCCATGGGCGTGCGAACCCGCTTCGACGGATCGATCGGCTTCACCAGATAAGGCGTGATGATGATGACGAGATCGGTTTCGCGCCGCTGATAGGCCTTGGAGGAGAACAGGTTGCCGAGGATGGGCAGCTTGCCGAGCCCTGGCAGCCGCTGCGTGCCGGTGTCGTTCTGGCTCTGCAGCAGGCCGGCGATCATGAAGCTCTGGCCGCTCTTGAGGTCGACCATCGTATGAGCCCTGCGCACCACGAAACCGGGGATCGACAGATTGCCCACCTGGTACGACGCCGACATATCGACTGAGGATACTTCCGGCTTGATGTCGAGACTGATCAGCCCCTCGGCCAGCACGGTCGGCGTGAATTCAAGGCTGACGCCATATCTCTTGTATTCGACAGTGATGGTGTTTTCGGTATTCGCCACGGGGATCGGAAACTCGCCGCCGGCGAGGAAACTCGCGGTCTCGCCGGAGCGCGCGATCAGGTTCGGCTCGGCAAGACGCCGCGCAACCCCGCGATCCTCCAGCGCCCGCAGCGCCAAGTCGATCGACAGCCCGCCCGAGGTCAGCCCGGCGATGATGGCGCCAGCCGGCGCATTGGACGAGGATTGCGGGTCGCTGTTGAAACCGACACCCCCGCCCGCGAATGCGTAGCGGGCACTGAGCTGCGTGCCCAATTCCTGTCCCACCTGGCGGTTGATCTCCACGAAGCGCACGTTGAGCTGCACCTGCTGCGAGGAGGTGACGTTCACCGAATTGATGATCTCTTCCTCGCCTGAGAACCGTTTTGCGATGTCCTGGGCCTTTTCCGCCGCCTGCGCGTCGTTGGCGTCGCCGGACAACACCACGCGGCCGTTCGCCGAACCGACCTTGATGTTGTTGCCGGGAACCGCCTCCTTGATCGTGTTTGCGAGGCGGTCGGTATCCAGTGTCACCTCGATATCGAGCGTGCCCACAAGCTGCTTGTTCTCGTCGAACAGCGCGATGCCCGTCGTGCCAAGCGCATTGCCGAGCACGTAGAACGACTTGTCGGTCAGCGGATTGACGTTGGCGATATCCGGATCGCCGATGACGATCTCGTAGAATGGCACGCTTGTTCGCACGGTGCGCGGCTTGCCCTTGGCGACCTTCACGGTCGCGTTTTTGTTGGCGGACACAGTGACGACGTCATTCGCATGCGCCGGCAGCGTGAGCATCCCTGCGAACCACGCGAAGACCAGCGCACCGACAAGGGCGCGCGCAACAGTCAATGCAAACAGAAATCGAAAATTCGCCATTGCCCCCAGCTCCTGGTTGCCGATCGCCCTATTCCTGAGGCGACACGACCTTGTAGCTCTCCGCCACCATTCCCCGTGTCACGACGACTGTCGTGAAATTGCGCTGCGGTTCCACGCTTTCAAACAGCGGCGTGACCGCCTGTGCCGCCTCGGCTGCCGTACCTCCAAAGGACGACAGCGTCGTCACGCCGGCGGCACCCATGCTGGCCTCGCCCGCCGAGCGCAGCGATAGGGACAGCGTGCCGACATTGCGCGCCAGCGCGACCTTGTTTGCATCCGCCGGAACCACTTCCAGCGTCACCGAACTGGCGACCTGCGGCGCGGTCTGGCGTTCGTCCATTCCCTGGCCAACCGTCAGAACCTTGACGTTCTCGACCACGATCTCCGTCGCGATCGTCGAACCGGAGGCGCCCTGCGCCGCGCCCTGCACTTCCTGAATCGCACCTGCGTCGCGGGTAAGCACCACATCCACGCGGTCCCCCGGCATCACGAAACCGCCAACGCCCGCGATTTCGTCGATACGGATAGTCACCGCGCGCATGCCGGGTGCAAGCAGGTTGGACAGCGTCGCGCGGCCATCCGGTCCGGACAGCTTGGTCAGCAGCACCGGCTCATTCGCTTCGATCGGCGAAAGTACGACGCGGCCCGGCACGGCCAGCGCCGCATCGACCTTTGCGAAGGCGCCCGCGGGCAAATCGTCCTGCGGCCAGCGAATTTCTTGCAGCCGCTCTTCGCTGAGTTCGGTCCCGAAACGCAACGGCTCCTTCGCCACCACGATGGTCTGGAATTCAACAAGCGGTTCGGGCGCCGGAACGATGGAGGAAACCTTGACGGTCTCGACCCTTGCGTCCGCGGCACTGCGCAGCCACATGTCAGCGGCGAATATCGACAGCGCGCCGAAGACACCGGCAATGCCGATCATTGTTACAAGTTTTCGTTTCACGCCCAACCCAGCCATTTTTTTTGGCGCCTTTTGATCGCGCCTTGCACACAGCCTATGGATATGAATCCTAACGATTTCGGAAAACCGGCAGGTCTTGGTGGGGAGCAATCGTCGCGGTGGTTATCGGGTCGGCAAGCGACTCCAAGGCATTTGAACAAAACTCAAGTGAACGTAAAGGGAACTTCCCTCGCCTCCCCGCGACAGGCATGGCAGTATCGCCCGTGATTCGCGGCACATGACACGGACCCCAATGGACGACAGCAACGACCTTTTCGCCTCCATCGACAAAACTGCGCCGCAAAGCGAGCGCGCCAGCGATCCGATTGTCCGCGCGGCGCGCGCCAAGCCGGTGCCGAAGGATGGCAGCGAGGACTACAGCGCGGCCGACATCGAGGTGCTGGAAGGGCTGGAGCCGGTCCGACGCCGGCCTGGCATGTATGTCGGCGGCACAGACGCCAAGGCGATGCACCACCTGTTCGCCGAGGTTATCGACAACTCGATGGACGAGGCCGTCGCCGGCCATGCCAGCTTCATCGATGTCGAACTCGACGCGGAAGGGTTTCTCACCGTAATCGACAACGGTCGCGGCATCCCGGTCGACCCGCATCCCAAGTTCAAGGACAAGTCGGCGCTCGAAGTCATCATGACGACGCTGCACGCCGGCGGAAAGTTCGACTCCAAGGTCTACGAGACTTCCGGCGGCCTGCATGGCGTGGGCGTGTCGGTCGTCAACGCGCTGTCGGAAACGCTCGAAGTGGAGGTTGCGCGCGGCCGGCGCCTGTGGCGCCAGAATTTCTCGCGCGGTGTGTCGCAGGGACCGATTGCCGATCTTGGCGAGGTGCACAACCGACGTGGCACCAAGATTCGCTTCCGGCCTGATACCGACATCTTCGGCAAGGGCGCCCAGTTCGAGCCGGCGCGCCTGTTTCGCATGGCGCGGTCGAAAGCCTATCTCTTCGGCGGCGTCGAAATCCGCTGGACCTGTGCCCCGGAGCTGATCACCGGCAAGGACGACACACCCGAAAAAGCCCTGTTCCACTTCCCGGGCGGGTTGAAGGATTATCTGGCCGAACAGCTCAACGGCGATTTCCAGGTCACACGCGAACCGTTCGCCGGCAAGAGCGAAAAACAGGGCGGACACGGCTCGCTGGAATGGGCGGTCACATGGTTCGGCGGCGACGGCTTCCTGAACTCGTACTGCAACACGATCCCGACGCCCGAGGGCGGCACCCATGAGGCCGGTTTCCGCAACGCGCTGGCGCGTGGCCTGCGCGCCTATGCGGACCTCACCGGCAACAAGCGTGCCCAGATCGTCACCACCGAAGATGTGATGATTTCGGCGGCAGGCATGCTGTCGGTTTTCATCCGCGAGCCGGAATTCGTCGGCCAGACCAAGGACAGGCTGGCCACGACCGAGGCCCAGCGCATCGTGGAAAACGCCGTGCGCGATCCGTTCGACCATTGGCTTGCCGACAATCCGCAGGAAGCGTCGAAGCTGCTCGACTGGGTCATCGCACGGGCGGACGAGCGTCTGCGCCGGCGTCAGGAAAAGGAAGTCAGCCGCAAGAGCGCGGTGCGCAAGCTACGCCTTCCCGGCAAGCTGGCCGACTGCAGCCAGAACGCCGCGGCGGGGGCTGAAATCTTCATCGTGGAGGGCGATTCGGCCGGCGGCTCGGCCAAACAGGCGCGCAGCCGCGCCAGCCAGGCCGTGCTGCCCCTGCGCGGCAAGATCCTCAACGTCGCCAGCGCAGGCTCGGAAAAGCTGGCCTCAAATCAGCAGCTCGCCGACCTGACCCAGGCGCTGGGCTGCGGCACACGCTCCAAATACCGCGACGATGACCTGCGCTATGACCGTGTGATCATCATGACCGACGCCGATGTCGACGGCGCGCACATCGCCTCGCTGCTGATCACCTTCTTTTACCAGGAGATGCCGCAACTCATCACGGACGGCCATCTGTATATGGCCGTGCCGCCGCTCTACCGCATCAGCCAGGGCGGCAAGGTGATGTATGCGCGTGACGACGCCCACAAGGACCAGCTTCTGGCTGACGAATTCACCGGACGCGGCAAGGTCGAGATCGGCCGCTTCAAGGGCCTAGGCGAAATGATGCCTGCGCAGCTCAAGGAAACCACGATGGATCCGGCCAAGCGCACGCTGCTCAGGGTCGAGATCGCCGAAGGAGCCGAGGCGACGAAGTCCGCCGTCGACGCGCTGATGGGCACCAAGCCCGAGGCCCGCTTCCGCTTCATTCAGGAAAACGCCGAGTTCGCGGAAGAGCTGGATATCTGATCAGGGAGCCGCAGCGATCTGGAAATTTCTCCTGACGCTCCTTCTCGTCGCGGCGATCGCCTACGCGTTTCTCGTCGCCTTCATGTATTTCGCCCAGCGCTCTATGCTGTTTCCGGGCGCGGCACTCGGCCCCGGTCCGGTATCAAACACACCCCCGTGGGGCGAGCGCATCACGATTGCAACCGGGGACGGCGAGCGGCTTGAGGCGTTTCACTCGGACTCCGAAGCCGGCCGTCCGACGGCGATCTTCTTCCACGGCAACGCCGACACCATCACCAATTACGCTTTCCTTGCCAACGCGCTTTCGACGCGCGGTATCGGTTTGCTTGCCCTCTCCTACCGCGGCTTTGGCGGCTCGACCGGCTCCCCCAGCGAGACCGGCCTGATCGACGACGGTCTGGCCGCCTTCGACTGGCTCGCAGCACGGGATGACGGCCCCATCTTCCTTGTCGGCCAGTCACTCGGATCGGCAGTCGCGGTGGCAGTCGCCGCCGAGCGGCAAATGACTGGAGTGGTGCTGATCTCGGCTCCGGATTCGATACTGGCGCTTGCCCGGCGGCACTATCCGTTCCTACCGGTCGGACCGTTGATCCGCGACCCGTTTCGCTCCGATCTGCGCATCGGCGAGGTGCATGAGCCGAAGCTCTTCCTGCACGGCTCGCAGGACACCATCATTCCGCTCTCACACGGGCGGGCGCTGTTCGAACTGGCGCCGGAACCAAAGGAAATCCAAGTCCTGAACCGTTACGGACATAACGACGTTTGGGACCCTACCACCATCCGAATGGTCGCGGATTTCATCGAAAACCTGGCGGGAAACGCCCCCGCGAACTGATTTGTCAGGCCGCCGCGATCGCCATTGCATGGCCACGCGCATTGGCGCGAAGCTCGTCCAGATGGATCGATTTCAGCAGCGAAGCCAGCTCCCGCCGCTGGGGCGACGGGCCCGCCTGGCCGGACGCGGCGTTGATGGCTTTCAGCATCAGCCATGTCACTTCCTGAGCGCCGGCCACCCGCTTGCCGTTGGCGACCTCGCGCCACACGGTCAGCGCGGTCAGGATCGCCTTGTCGGCGTAGGCCGGCAGCCCCGAGGCGCGGAACAGCGCGCCAAGGGCCGCGTCACGCCCGCCCGACAGCAATGCTCGCACCCGCTGCGTTGTCTGGCCTGAAATCGCCACCAGAGCGGCGCCGAAGAAATCGATCTTGCCCAGAGCCACGGCCCGCAGGATGAAGCTGGTCGTCAGTTCGCCGCGCATCCTCAGATGCTCCACCAGAGCGCCATATTCGGCGGCGTTGGTGCCCTCGATCAGGGTAATCGATGCCTTCACACAGGCATCGCGCGTCAGTTTGGCTGCGCGGTCCGCCCCGATCAGCGCGACGACGAAGGACGATTCCTTCAGCGCTTCGCCGACCCGCACGAGAAGATGGTGGCGGCTGTCGGACGGCAGCCTGCGGTCGGACAGCAGCGCCTCGCGCACCGGCCCCAGATGACCAAAGCGCTCTGCCATGCGCCGGAACGAAAGCGCGGCGATGGTCGCGCCGGGATTGTTGGCCAGTTCGATCACCGCTTCGGCCTCGCCGATTTCGGCAATCGCCGCCGATACGGACATTGAAACGACGGAACGCGATGCAATGTGGCGCTGCGCGCTCACCCCGCCCGAAGCCGCCCTGTCGATCAGGTCGGAATCGCTCAGCACCGGCGAAAGCGCCAGTACGGTTGCCGCGATTTCCGGCTGATCCCCGGCAAGCGCCGCGATGATCTGCTGCGGCGCGCGGCGGCTGAGCGCCAGTGCCTCCGCCATCGCCAGCCGAACCTTGGGCGACGGATCGTCGAGCAGCATGGTGAGCGCGGCGTCGGCGGCGCAACGGTCTTCGAATTCAATGTCTTCGCTCAGATAGGCTCGCGCCAGCGCGGTTGCCGCTGCTGCCCTCTCCGAGACTCGAGCCGTGTCTATCCAATTCAGGAATTGTGCGACAATCATTTACGCCTACTGCGCCCCGCGAGACTGATGAGGGCACGTTAGGCAGGAATGGTTTACGAAGGGTTCACCATGTTCCTTAACCGCTTGCCCGGCTCCGCCCGCGCGTCTATCAGGCTGAAGGAACCCCGGGAGGAATGCGATGGCCGGCTACTATCTTGAAGAATTCGAGACAGGTCATGTTTACCGGCATCCGATCACCCGCACGGTCACCGAAAGCGACAATGTGTGGTTTTCGGTCATGACGATGAACCCGCAACAGCTCCATATCGATTTCGACTTCGCCTCAAAGACGGAGTGGGGCAAGCCGCTGGTCAACTCGCTGTTCACGCTGGGCCTGATGATCGGCATTTCCGTGCACGACACCACGCACGGCACCACGGTGGCCAATCTCGGCATGACCGAAACGGTGTTCCCGCATCCGCTTTTTCATGGCGATACCGTTCATGTCGAAACGGAAGTGATCTCCGTGCGGGCTTCGAAGTCGAAGCCGGACCGCGGCATCGTGGAATTCGAGCACCGGGCATTCAACCAGAACGACGTTCTCGTCGCGCGGTGCCGCCGCAATGCGATGATCCTGAAGAAACCGGCCTAGACGAGATGAACATGGCCGTACCCAACCTTATCTCGCTCTAATGCGCTCGCTACTCTTCGTTCCCGGCGACTCCGAACGCAAACTCGAAAAGGCTCTCGGCTCGGACGCCGATGTCCTTATCGTCGACCTGGAAGACTCTGTCGCGATAGCGGCGAAGGACGACGCGCGCCGTGTCATGGCGGCTTTCATCGCTGCCAAGCAAGCCAAGGCCGCGCTCTATGTGCGCGTCAACGACCTGTCGACCGGCCTCATCGAGGACGACCTGTCAGCCGCGATGCCGGCCCGCCCGGCGGGCATCATGCTGCCGAAATCGGCCAGCGGCGACGATGTGATGCTGCTTTCCGCCATGTTGCGCGTGCACGAGGCGCGCAACGGCATCGAGGACGGCGCGACGCGCATCATCCCGATCATCACCGAGACGGCGATGGGCGTGCTGTCAGCGGCAAGCTACCGCCACACCACGCCGCGGCTGGCGGGCATGACCTGGGGCGCGGAAGACCTGTCGGCGGCCGTCGGCGCCCGGTCCGCCCGCGACGAGGATGGGCGCTACACCGACTTGTTCCGTCACGCGCGCACGATGACATTGCTGGCCGCCTCGGCCGCCGGGATTTCCGCCATCGACACCGTTTACCCCGACTTCGGGAACGAGACCGGATTTCGCGCCGAATGCGGAGAAGCCGAACGCGACGGCTTTACCGCAAAGATGGCGATCCACCCCGCCCAGGTGGCCCCCATCAACGAGGTGTTCACACCGTCATCCGAAGCAGTGGCGGAGGCCGAAAAGGTTGTGGCCGCATTCCGCGAAGCCGGCGATCCCGGCGTTCTGGCCATTAACGGCAAGATGTACGACCGCCCTCATCTCAGGCTCGCCGAGCGCATTCTCCAGCGCATTGGACGGGCTTAGGGTCCAGACCCTAGTCCTTGTTCCAGCGCGGGCGGCGCATCGAAAAGACCTGGTCGACCGAGGCATAATCCATGTAGCCCAGCCGCGCGACATTGCCCGCGGCAACGATGTCGAACAGACCGTCCCTCAGCACCGCGTCGTCGATATACACCCCGATGACCTCGCCGGTCACAACGATGACAGACGACGGAACGCCGTCCAGTCCGCGCGGTGTCATGACATCCGTCACCTTGCACTCGAGCGCGGCGTGCGCCTCCGCCACGCGCGGCGGCTTCACCAGCCGCGAAGGCGCCGTCGTCAGGCCGGCATATTCGAACTCGCTGACGCCGCGCGGCGCGTCGATGCCACTCCGGTTCATCTTCTCGGCAAGATCGCGGCCGACCAGATTGACCACGAATTCGCCGCTTGCCTCGGCATGTGTGGCGCTGTCTTTCGGGCCTTCTGACGAAAACCAGACGAGAAACGGCTTCGACGAGAACATGTTGAAGAACGAGTACGGACCGAGGTTTGGTGTCCCGCTCTCGTCGAGCGTCGAAATCCAGCCGATTGGCCTGGGTGCAACGATTGCCTTGGACGGATCATGCGGCAGGCCATGTCCGTTTCTGGGTTCGTAGAACATGTCAGCCCTCCCACGGTCCGGAATATTCGCTGACGAGTGTCGCCGGGTCGGGGCGCGGCCGCTCCGGCGCATCGCCCGAATAGCTTCCGATATGCACGAAACCGACCACCCGCTCGTCAGGCGCAAGACCAAGAATACGCCGGCCTTCCGCGTCGTCGGAATACCAGTTGGTGATCCAGTTGGTGCCGAAGCCCAGCGCGTTTGCGGCCAGAACGAGGTTCATCGCGGCGGCGGCGCCGGACAGCATCATTTCCCACTGCGGGATTTTCGGGTTGTCGCGCGGGCAATGAACCACGCCGATCACCAGCGGCGCGCGTGCGAACCGCGCCTTTTCCTGCTCGATCCGCGCTTCGGGCAGCGGGCCTTCCCGCGCTTCCGCCCGCTTGGCCAGCATTTCCCCGATATCGCGCCGCGCGTCGCCGCGATAGATGACGAAGCGCCATGGCGCGAGCCGCCCATGGTCGGGCACGCGGCTGGCGATCCGAATCAGGGTGCCGATCTCGTCGTCGTTTGGCGCGGGTCCGGTCAGTTCGGGAATAGGAGCGGATTTGCGGGAAAGCAGAAAGTCTATGACGGTCGAGTTCAAGGAGCGCGCTCCGATGCAATGTTTGGCCGATTTCGGGATTGGGTGGCGGCGCGCCGGCGCCAAACACCTGCGGATGGCGCAAGCGCCGTTTCGGCCTTGAAATTGCCATCGCCTTGGGCTTCATGGCAAGCGATGTTTGCCGGGGTCATTCGGATCGTTCAAGCTGCTTTGCTCGCAGCGCCGCTGTTGTTGGCGCTCGGCGCCGGCTTGGCGCATGCGCAATCCACCCCTTCAGATGCAAGCGATGCTCCTATCAGCGGTGACGAACGCCTCAAGGATTCCTTCGGCGAGCCGACCGATGCTCCGCTCGACCTCCCTGCCATTTCCGGCTACGGGCCGGCAACGCCGTCGGGCCAACTTGCGCTGCAGGGAGGCAAGATAACGCTTTCGGCGCAGCTTTTCACCGACGGTCCGGAAATCACCCGGGGCGTGACCTGGCGGGTATTCAGCCCGCAGGCGGACGAACACGGAAAGCTGCCGCTTATCGCATCGGCGCAGGGCGGCACCAGCAATTTCGAACTCGCGCCCGGCGCCTATCTTGTTCATGCGGCCTTTGGACGGGCCGGCGCCACCAAGAGAATCGTCGTTGGACGCGAACCGCGGCTTGAGAGCCTTGTGCTGGACGCCGGCGGCGTGAAGCTCGATGCAATCCTGTCCGGCGGCGTGCGCATACCGCCTGCAAAGCTCAAATTCTCGATCTATGAAGCCGAAGCCGGCACACATGGCGACCGGGCGCTGATCATTCCCGACGTTGCTCCGAACACCGTCGTGCGGCTCAATGCCGGCACCTACCACGTCGTCTCCACCTATGGCATGGTCAATGCCGTCATCCGCGCCGACATCAGAGTCGAGGCCGGAAAGCTGACGGAAGCGACAGTCGAGCACCGCGCCGCGCAGATCACACTCAAGCTCGTGCGCGAAGAAGGCGGCGAAGCCATTGCCGACACCTCGTGGTCGGTACTGACCGATTCCGGCGACGTGGTCCGTGAAACGGTCGGCGCCTTCGCGCCCATGGTTCTGGCCGAAGGCACCTATACGGCGATCGCAAAGAACCGCGATCGCATCTACCAGAAGGACTTCACGATCGTGCCCGGTCGCAATCACGACGTCGAGGTCCTGGCCAACGAGACGACATTGATCGAATCGCTCAACTGATCGGCGTCGGACGTCCGGCTCAGGCGGCGCGTTTCGCGCGCGCGACGTCCGGTGGTACTGCCTCTTCGACAAGTGCCTCGACCGCTTCGTCCAGCGTCATCGACTGCTGGTCGCGGGATCCAAAGCGCCTGACATTGACGGTGCCCTCATCCGCCTCGCGTTTGCCGCACACAAGAATGACCGGAACCTTGGTCAGCGAGTGTTCGCGCACCTTGTAGTTGATCTTCTCATTACGCAGATCCGATTCCACCTGCAGTCCCGCATTCCGCAGCCTGTCGACCACTTTCAGGGCATAATCATCGGCATCGGAGGTGATCGTCGCAACGACAACCTGAAGCGGCGCGAACCAAAGCGGCATGTGGCCCGAATGCGTCTCGATCAGGATGCCGAGGAAGCGTTCGAGCGATCCGACGATCGCGCGGTGCACCATGACCGGCTGCTTCTTCTCCGAATCCTTGTCGATATAGAAGGCGCCGAAGCGTTCCGGCAGGTTGAAGTCTACCTGCGTCGTGCCGCACTGCCATTCGCGCCCGATCGCGTCGCGCAGCGTGTACTCGAATTTGGGACCATAGAACGTCCCCTCGCCTTCGTTGATGCCGGTCTTGATTCGGTTGTCCGCGCGCGCCATGCGCTCCAGCGCCCGTTTGAGGATTTCCTCGGCGTGATCCCACATTGCGTCGGTGCCGACGCGCTTTTCCGGCCGCGTCGCCAGTTTCACGACGACCTCGTCGAACCCGAAATCCTTGTAGACCGACATCATCAGATCATTGATCTTCAGGATTTCGGCCTCGAGCTGGTCCTCGGTACAGAAGATATGTGCATCGTCCTGCGTGAAACCGCGCACGCGCAGCAGCCCGTGCAGCGCCCCCGACGGCTCATAGCGGTGGACGGCGCCGAATTCCGCCAGCCGGACCGGCAGGTCGCGGTAGGATTTCAGCCCATGCTTGAATATCTGGACATGACCGGGACAGTTCATCGGCTTCAGCGCGAAGACGCGCTTGTCCTCGGCCTCGTCGTCGGCGCACTGCACGGAGAACATGTTCTCGCGGTACCAGTCCCAATGGCCCGACGTGCGCCACAGCGACGAATCCAGAACCTGCGGCGCATTGACCTCGTCATAGGTGCCGTCGAGCCGGCGGCGCATATAGGCCAGCAGGTTCTGGAACATCTTCCAGCCCTTGGCATGCCAGAACACGACGCCCGGCCCCTCTTCCTGGAAATGGAACAGGTCCATCTCACGGCCGAGGCGGCGATGGTCCCGCTTCTCCGCCTCCTCGAGAAGATGGATATAATTGTCGAGCTCCTCCTGGCTGCGCCAGGCGGTGCCGTAGATGCGCGTCAGCATCGGATTGTTTGAATCGCCCCGCCAGTAGGCGCCGGCCACCTTCATCAGCTTGAAGGCGTTTCCGATCTGGCCGGTTGCGGCCATATGCGGACCGCGACACAGGTCGAACCAGTCGCCCTGGAAATAGATCTTGAGGTCCTGGTCCTCGGGAATGGCGTCAATGAGCTCGACCTTGTAGGCCTCGCCCTTGTCGCGGAACACTTGGCGCGCATGGTCGCGATCCCACACTTCCCTGGTGAAGGGCCGGTTGCGCTGGATGATCTCGCGCATCTTCTTTTCGATCGCCGGGAAGTCTTCCGGCGAGAACGGTTCGTTTCGGGCGAAGTCGTAATAGAACCCGTTCTCGATCACCGGGCCGATGGTCACCTGGGTCCCGGGCCACAATTCCTGAACGGCCTCGGCGAGCACATGCGCGGCGTCGTGCCGGATGAGTTCCAGGGCTCGCGGATCGTCGCGGGTGATGATCTCGACCTTGCCCGCACGACCAATCGGATCGGCGAGATCGCGCACGTCACCGTCAAGCGCATAGGCCACGGCCTTCTTGGCCAGTGATTTGGAGATCGATTCCGCCAGCGCGCCGCCGGTGGTGGCGGCATCGTATTCGCGCGAGGAACCATCGGGAAAAGTAAGCGGAACGGCTGAAGCCATGGTCAAATCCTTCCTATCCAGTCCCGCCTACGAGCGCGGGTGGGTTGGTTCATGTCAGCATCAGCGCAAATGCATCGTGCGCCGCAAACAGGCGCTACATATGCTTCGCGCCGGCGCACGTAAAGACCGTGGCATCGCCGGCGCGAGCCGCATGTCCAAAAATTTCGGTGTCGGCCGGCGCCGCGAACGCGGCAGCGGCGTTCGGCAGTCTAGCTGTTGTCTTCGGTCGGCGCGCCGGGGCCGTTTTTCTTGATGGAATCGATCGCGTTCTGGGCGCTGGCCTTGGAGGTATAGCCTTCCGTCGAGAAGATCACCTCGCTGTTGTATTTGAACCGGACGCGGAACTCGCCAGCCTTGTCCTTGTAGATTTCAAACTTGTGAGCCATGCCGGCCCCCCCTCTCGCTGATATCAAACGTCAACCTGCCAGCACCGCCGCGGTTGAACAAGCACAAGATCGCCGCACGCCGACTGAATCGCACTTCAATCGGCCATGGGCTTCGCTGAAATCCGCCAGAACCGCCACGGCGTGTACCAGCGCAGGTCGGGTTCGAGCGCCTCGGGAACCGGGTCGATGCCATGCGTGCCGCCCGGTCCGCAGCGCATGAAGCGGAACAGCCCCATCCACCCGCCGGACCATAGCCCGTGGCGCGCGATCGCCTCATAGGCGAATTCAGAGCAGGTCGGGAAATGCCGGCACGAATTGCCGATGAAGCCTGACAGGGTCAGTTGGTAGAAGCGTACGAGAGCGGTGCCGAAAAGCCGCCCCGGCGTCTT
Source organism: Rhizobiaceae bacterium (assembly GCA_040880025.1). GTDB lineage: Bacteria > Pseudomonadota > Alphaproteobacteria > Rhizobiales > Rhizobiaceae > RCIO01. Next base: position 72,048 of record JBBDJD010000015.1, on the reverse strand, counting down.
CGGCCAGGGGCCGGCCCAGTTGCGGGAACGAATGGCGTATGCGGTGTGTTTGTGGTCGGCCATCGGCCTCAGGCGGCCTGACCAGCCTGTTTCTTCTCGATCTGGTCAATTGCGTCGACCACGGCGTCAAAGGTGAGCATGGTGGATGCGTGCCGCGCCTTGTAATCGCGCACCGGCTCCAGATATTTCAGGTCGGCGAACCGGCCTTCCGGCGGCGGACCGTTTTCCTTCAGCATGCGGCGCATCGTCTCGCGCACTTCACGCAATTCGCTCGCGCTTGCCCCAACGACGTTGCGCGCCATGATTGCCGACGACGCCTGTCCGAGTGCGCAGGCCTTCACGTCATGCGCGAAATCCGCGACCACCGGCCCATCCATGACGAGATCGACCGTTACCGTGGAACCGCACAGCTTGGAATGCGCGGTCGCCGACCCCTGCGGAGCATCCAGACGGCCGATACGGCCGATATTGCCCGCATATTCGAGAATTTTCACGTTATAGATGTCGTCGATCATGATTTTCCGGACAGCGCGCGTTTGGCGAACGGCATTTCCCTCGGTGCACCTTTCATTCGGTGCACTGGACCATATATAATGTTGGTGTTTCGGGAACCGCAAGGCAACTTGCGCATCTAATGTCCTGGAGCATTGTCACGCCGCTTTCGGGCCGTATTTCCGGATAGTCCCGCAAAAGGCAGTGGTCCGTTCAACTCGTTCCTCCGCCGAGAGGAACTACGGGAGACGCCTTTAATGGACGCGTTTACGAAGCAATTGGCCGAGACATCGACCGCTTCCAGCAAGCCTGCCGTCGATCGGCCCAGCCAGAACGAGGCGGAGGAAGCCGTGCGCACGCTGCTGCGCTGGATCGGCGAGGACGAAACGCGCGAAGGCCTGAAAGACACTCCCTCGCGTGTCGCCAAGGCATATCTTGAGATGTTTTCCGGCTATGCCAAGGATCCGGCGGAGGAGCTCGGCCGCACCTTCGAGGAAGTCGCTGGCTATGACGACATGGTGCTGGTGAAGGACATTTCCTTCCATTCGCACTGCGAACACCACATGGTGCCGATCATCGGCAAGGCGCATGTCGCCTACTTGCCCGACCGCAAGGTTGTGGGCCTGTCCAAGATCGCCCGCGTGGTCGATATTTTCGCCCAGCGGCTGCAGACGCAGGAAGCGCTGACCGCGCAGATTGCCGGTATCGTTCAGGACGTGCTAAATCCGCGCGGCGTCGCCGTCATGATCGAAGCGGAGCATATGTGCATGGCCATGCGCGGCATCCGCAAACAGGGTTCAACGACGCTGACCTCAACCTTCACCGGCGCCTTCCGCGACCATCCCGAGGAACAGGTGCGGTTCATCACAATGATCAAGGCCGGCAACTCGAACTGACCCCGTCGCCGGCTTCCATACCCAGGAGACCGGCATGCCGACTGTTGAATTCCCGGCCCCTTCGCCAGACAAGGCAGCGCTCGAGGAAGGCGCTGTCTTCACCCCCCGCTTCGACGCAAACGGGCTGGTGACCGCCGTCGTGACCGATGCCGACAGCGGCGATGTTCTGATGATCGCGCACATGAATGCCGAGGCGCTGGCGCTCAGCCTTGAGACCGGCATCGCCCATTACTGGTCGCGTTCGCGCAAGTCGCTCTGGAAAAAGGGCGAAACCTCGGGAAATTTCCAACGGATCACGGAGATGCGCGTCGATTGCGACCAGGACGCGGTCTGGATCAAGGTCCGCCCGCAGGGCGACAAATCCGCCTGCCACACCGGGCGGCGCTCCTGTTTTTACCGCATTGTGCGGCTCAACGACGGTGACGTGGAACTCGCTGAAGCCCCTGCCCGTTGAAGCTGCGTTCATTCGGACCTGTTTACCCTGGAGCGAGGATTCATCATTTTGATACGAGCGCTGAGTTATGGTGCGCTGGGGATGAGGGTACGCCTATGTTGGAGTGGTCGTCTTTGCGCGGCAGGCATGACATGCGGTTGACCGACGATGTTCCGCCGGTTGAAGGGTCGGACCTTGCCGAACAACCTGAGCCGAAGCAGGGCGTCGCGCTTGCACTTGGTGGTGGAGCCGCGCGCGGCTGGGCGCATATCGGCGTGTTGCGCGCGCTTGACGAAGCCGGCATCCAGATCGACATGATCGCAGGCACGTCCATCGGCGCTCTGGTCGGCGGCTGTTACCTCGCGGGCAAACTGGACGAGCTGGAAGAATTCGCCCGTTCGCTGACCAAACGTCGCATTTTTGGCCTGCTCGACATCAATATTGGCGGCGGTGGCCTTTTCGGTGGCATGAAGCTCAATGCCCGCATGCAAGACCATCTGTCTGGCGTAACCTTCGCCGATTTGCCCAAGCCCTTCATCTGTGTCGCATCCGAGATCCGCACCGGCCATGAAATCTGGCTTTCCAGCGGTTCGCTGGTCACCGCCATGCGCGCATCTTATGCGCTTCCGGGCGTGTTCGAACCGGTGATCTGCAACAAGCGGGTGCTGGTGGATGGCGCGCTGGTCAACCCGGTGCCGGTTTCGGTATGCCGCGCGCACGAGCAGCGGCTCGTCATCGCGGTAAACCTGCATTACGATCTTTTCGGCCGCGCCGCCGTCATCAAGCACGCAGCCGACGTGCCTGATCTGGACGAAGCGACCCCCCGGCCATCCAACCATCTGGTTGTCGATAAGGGGCCGTCCGACCGCGAAGCGCGACTCGGCATCATGGGCGTCATGGTCGAGGCCTTCAACATCATTCAGGATCGCATTTCACGCGCCCGGCTCGCCGGAGACCCACCCGACATGTCGATCCTGCCCAAGCTCGGCCACATCGGCCTCAGCGAGTTCTACCGCGCCGACGAGGCAATCAGTCTCGGCTACGAGGCGACGCGCGCGCAACTGGTGGAAATCGGCAGGCTTCAGACCGTAATGGTCTGATCAGGCCGGCGCCGCGTCGACGATCCGCAACTGCACGGTTCGGTTGCCGTTCCAGTGATTGATGCCCAGCGTGCCGGCGACGTGGATGGATTGCCCACGCCGGTCGAGCAGAAACCGGCCCAGCTCGGCATCCGCTGCCCTGAACGCGATCGCTGACAATCGGGCGCCGGTTTCCGCTCTGAGCTCCACTCTCATGTGATTGGTTCCGACCAAGCGGGCATCGGCCAGCGTGTGCCGGGGCAGCACCAGCATGGGGGCCGCATGCCCGGCGCCATACGGGCCTGCGCGTTCCAGAGTTTCCACCAGATCGATCGTCGCGCCGGACGCCGAAAGTGCTGCGTCAATGTGCAGGCTCTCCAGATCGCGAAGCGCAAACACCTGCTCAGCGGCTTGCTCCTCGAAAAAGCCCCGCAATTCACCGAGTTTGGTGCGCTCGACAGTGATGCCCGCGGCCATTGCATGCCCGCCGCCCTTGCTCAGAAGCCCTTTCTCAACCGCCGCACGCACCAGCTTGCCAAGATCGAATCCCGCGATCGACCGGCCGGAGCCGGTGCCAATGCCGTTGGCATTGAATGAAATGGCGAAAACGGGACGCCGGACATGATCCTTCAGCCGCGAGGCGATCAGCCCGACAATGCCTGGATGCCAATCATCGCTCGCCGCCACCATGATCGCCGGACCGGGTCCCGACGCCAGTTCGGCATCGGCTTCGGCCCTGGCTTCCTCGACCATCTTCTGTTCCATCGCTTGCCGCTCGGCGTTGAGCCGCTCCAGCGTTTCGGCGATCTCGCCGGCTTCGGCGGGATCGTCGGTTGCAAGCAGCCGCGCGCCGAGCGCGGCATCTCCGATGCGCCCGCCGGCATTGATGCGGGGCCCCAGCAGGAATCCCAGATGGAACGTGTTGAGCGGCTCGCCGATGCGCGCCGAGCGCGCCAGTGCGGTCAGGCCAGGATTGTTCATCGCCCGCATCGCAATCAGCCCCTTCACCACGAAGGCGCGGTTGACGCCCGTGAGCGGCACCACGTCGCAGACGGTGGCGAGCGCGAGCAGGTCGAGCAGCGAGAGCAGGTCCGGCGGCTGTGGCAGCCCAAATTTGCCCCGCAACCGCCGCGCCGTTTCCACCAAGGCAAGAAACACGACGCCGGCGGCGCACAGATGCCCCTGCCCCGACAGGTCGTCCTCCCGGTTCGGATTGACCACGATGGTGTCTGCCGGAAGTGGACCGCCCACCTGGTGGTGGTCGAGCACCAGAACGTCCGCCCCTGCTTCCCGCGCGGCTGCGATTGCCGTCGCGCTGTTGGTGCCGCAATCCACCGTCACGATCAGGCTGGCGGCGCCGGCAAGCTCCTTCATCGCCTCGGGATTGGGGCCATAACCCTCGAATATCCGGTCGGGAATGTAGATCCGCGCCTCGATACCGTAATGGCGCAGAAATCGCGCCAGCATCGCCGCCGCCGCCGCCCCGTCGACATCGTAGTCGCCGAAGATCGCCACCGTTTCCTTGCCTGTTACGGCTTTCGCCAGCCGGTCGGCTGCGTGTTCCATGTCGGTCAGCGTCGACGGGTCCGGCAACAGGTCGCGGATGGTGGGAGCGAGAAATCGCGCCGCCGCTTCCGACGCGATATCGCGGCCGGCCAACACGCGGGCCACGATGTCGGGCACGCCGTGGTCCTGCGCTATGGCGAGCGCGGCGTTTTCCTGCCGCTGGTCGAGCCGGTGCCGCCAGGCTCTGCCGGTGGCCGACTTTTCGATATCGAGGAAAATGCGCTTCTCGCCCGTCATCGCCACATCATGCGCGGTTGGGCGGCGCAGCGAAAGCCGGGACTGTGCCTGTCCCCTGAAACGCTCAGAACTTGTCCATATCCTGATGTCGCGCCCTGATCTCGCGCACCGTTTGCGACGAGGATCGCATCACGATGGTGTGGGTCTGGATCGAATCGCGGCCAAACTTCACCCCGGCAAGCAGATTGCCATCGGTGACGCCCGTGGCGGCGAACAACACGTCGCCACGCGCCATCTCGTCCATCATGTAGACCTTCTGCGGGTCGGCAATGCCCATCTTGGCGGCCCGCGCCACCTTGTCTTCCGTATTGAGCTGCAGCCTGCCTTGCATCTGGCCGCCTATGCAGCGCAGCGCCGCTGCCGCCAGAACGCCCTCCGGCGCGCCGCCCGATCCCATATAGATGTCGATGCCGGTCTCGTCCGGATCGGTGGTGTGAATGACACCGGCCACGTCGCCATCCCCGATCAGCCGGATCGCGGCGCCCGTATCGCGCACGGCATCGATGAGGCGCGCATGGCGAGGCCGATCGAGGATGCAGGCCGTGATATCCGTCACCGCAACGCCCTTTGCCTTGGCGATGCTGGCGATGTTGTCGCGCGGCGAGGCGTCGAGATCGACGACGCCGGCCGGATAACCCGGCCCCACCGCGATCTTGTCCATATAGACGTCCGGCGCGTAGAGCAGACTGCCCTTTTCCGCGATCGCGATCACCGCCAGCGAGTTGGGCAGGTTCTTCGCGCAGATCGTCGTGCCTTCGAGCGGATCGAGCGCGATGTCGACCTCCGGTCCATCGCCCGCGCCCACCTCTTCGCCGATGTAGAGCATCGGGGCTTCATCGCGCTCGCCCTCGCCGATTACCACGGTGCCCTTGATCGGCAGCCGGTTGAGCTCGGCGCGCATGGCGTCGACCGCCGCCTGATCGGCTTCCTTTTCGTCGCCGCGTCCGCGCAGTCGGGCGGCCGCAACGGCAGCGCGTTCGGTCACCCGGACTAGTTCGAGCGTCAGGATGCGGTCGAGGCCGGACTGCGCCGTTTTTGCCATGTGGTTGTCTCCGGAATGGACGTGCCGTCGGGAAGCATGGCGCTCCTTCTGGCAAAGGAACATGCCCGCTTCAAGTGACGGCGTGACAACCCAACAAACTGAATCGATTGAACATTGTGGCGCGGTGGAAAAGCGCCGAGGGCTGCCGAAATTCGGGGCGGAGCGTGCCGAAAATAGTGGATTTCGAGAACCGGAACGGAGCGTACGTCCAGGTACGTGAGTACCGGAAGCGCAGAAAGCCGCTATTTGCAGGCCGGTCCGGCCTGAATTGCGGCAGCCCTCAGGCGGCGCGTTCGATCCGTATCACCTGTGCCTTATCCACAAGATGGCCGTCGCGCGTGACGCCATCCACCGCCTTGCGCACGGCGGCTTCCGTCGTCTCGTGCGTCACCAGGATGATGGTCTTTTCCGTCTCCGGCTGATCGTCGCTGGCGTGCTGGACGATGGATTCCAGCGAGATGTCGTTTTCGGCCATCCGTTTGGCGAGCGCTGCAAACACGCCGGCCCGGTCATACACGCTGAAGCGGATGAAATAGCCGCCGGCATGGGCGCGCATACGCGCCTTCTTGTAAGGGGCAAGCTGTTTCGCCGGCCAACCGAACACCGGGGCGTGCTGGAAACCCGGGCGACTTTTGGCGATGTCGGCAATATCGCCGACAACCGCGGAGGCCGTCGCGCTCCCACCGGCGCCTGGACCGGAAAGCAGAAGTTCGCCCAGAATATCGGTTTCGATCGCCACGGCGTTCGTCACGCCATGCACCTGCGCAATCACCGAGGCGGTCGGCACCATTGTCGGATGCACGCGCTGTTCGACACCGCTTTCGGTTCGCTGCGCGACGCCCAGCAGCTTGATCCGATAGCCCAGCTCCGCCGCCGCCCGGATATCCGCCTGGGTGATGTTGGATATTCCTTCGAGGTAGATGTCCTCGGCGGCGATCTTGTGCCCGAAGGCCAGGCTCGACAGGATCGAGAGCTTGTGCGCCGTGTCCTGTCCTTCGATGTCGAAGGTCGGGTCGGCTTCGGCGTAGCCCAGCCGCTGCGCGTCCTTCAGGCAGTCGGTGAAGGAAATCCCCTCAGCCTCCATCCGGGTGAGGATGTAATTGCAGGTGCCGTTGAGAATGCCGAAAACGCGGTTGACCGAGTTGCCCGCCATCGCTTCGCGCATCGTCTTGATGACGGGAATGCCGCCAGCGACCGCGGCTTCATAGTTGAGCAGCACGCCCTTGTCTTCCGCCAGCCTGGCCAGCGACACCCCATGCTTGGCCAGCAGCGCCTTGTTGGCCGTCACCACATGCCGGCCGGACTGGAGCGCGGCGCGAACCGCATCGAGCGCCGCACCGTCCTCACCGCCGATCAGTTCAACGAAGACATCGATGGCGTTCGACTTCGCCAGCGCCACAGGATCGTCGTGCCAGGTCACGCCGGACAGATCGACACCCCGGTCCTTGGTTCGGTCGCGCGCCGAAACGGCCGTGACAGAAAGGTCTCGGCCACACTGCCGCGTCAGTTCCGACGCCTTGCCCGAAAGCACGCCGACCACCGACGCGCCGACCGTACCCAAACCCGCAATTCCGATCCGCAACGCTTCGGCCATGTTTCCGGCGTCTCCCCCTGTCCGGCATTGATAGTCGTGTGATTTAGCGGCGCGCGCCCAGCGCAACCACATTGTCGGGCTTCGCTTCGGCTGAAGCCAGGAACCGCTTGATATTGCGCGCGGCCTGCCTGATCCGGTGCTCGTTTTCCACCAGGGCGATGCGCACGAAATCGTCGCCATGTTCGCCAAAACCGATGCCGGGCGAAACGGCGACATCGGCCTTCTCGACCAGAAGCTTGGAGAATTCAAGCGAACCCAGAGCGCGGAACGGTTCGGGTATCGGCGCCCAGGCGAACATCGTCGCCGCCGGAGCAGGAACCGTCCAGCCCGAACGCGCGAATGCGTCGACCAGCACGTCGCGACGGCGATGATAGATGTTGCGCACTTCCTCGATCTCGGCGCCGTCCGAATTGAGCGCCGCGGTCGCCGCCACCTGGATCGGCGTGAACGCGCCATAGTCGAGATAGGATTTCACCCGCGTCAGCGCCGAGATCAGCCGCTCGTTGCCCACCGCGAAGCCCATGCGCCAGCCGGGCATCGAGAAGGTTTTCGACATCGAGGTGAATTCGACAGCGACATCCATCGCGCCAGGCACCTGAAGCACCGAAGGCGGGGGGTTACCGTCGAAATAGATCTCCGCATAGGCGAGGTCGGAAAGCAGGATCAGTTCGTGTTTGCGCGCGAATGCCACCACGTCCTTGAAGAAATCCAGCGTCGCGACATGCGCTGTCGGATTGGATGGATAGTTGAGGATCAGCGCCAGCGGCTTGGGCGTCGAGTGGCGGATCGCACGCTCCAGCGCCGGAATGAACTTGTCGTCCGGCTCCACCTGCATGGAGCGGATCACGCCACCCGCCATCAGGAAGCCGAAGGCGTGGATCGGATAGGTCGGGTTCGGGCACAGGATCACGTCGCCGGGCGCGGTGATCGCCTGCGCCATGTTGGCGAAGCCCTCCTTGGAGCCAAGCGTCGCCACCACCTGCCGCTCCGGATCGAGCTTCACCCCAAAGCGCCGCGCGTAATAGTTCGCCTGCGCCCGCCTCAAGCCCGGAATGCCGCGTGAAGACGAATAGCGATGCGTGCGCGGGTCACGCACCACGTCGCACAGTTTGTCGACGATCGCCTTCGGCGTCGGCAGGTCGGGATTGCCCATGCCGAGGTCAATGATGTCGGCGCCCTGGGCCCGCGCGCTGGCCTTGAGCCTGTTGACCTGCTCGAACACGTAAGGCGGCAGACGGCGGACCTTGTGAAACTCTTCCATGGCTTTTTCCATCGGGAGGCGGGAACGCGGCGGGATATACACCCAAAGCGGGTAGCGAGGCTAGTTCTCGATCTCCTCGATCGTCTTTTGCGCGTGGGTGCGTTTCAGAAGTTTCAGGCGCTCGACCTCCGTCTGCTGGCTGTCGGGCTGGGCCTTCTGTGCGGCGCGCTGGCTTTGCAGCGCGGCAAGCCGGGCCGCCGCCTCCTCGTCGGTAAGCTGATCGGTCTCGGCTTTCTGCGAAACATTGATATTGGGAAAGGCGCCGGTGTTGCGCGCGCCGGGCACTGCCTCGTCTATCGAGACGGATCCGCAGCCGGAGACGGCGATCAGCGCCGGTATGGCCAGACAGAAACGCCGCAGCGAAACGATATCCGTCATGTTGGTTGGGCCACCTGTCGGTCAATCGGATTGCACCGCGTCAAATTGCTGACGCAGTTGGACGTGTAGTGACGTCTCATTGTAATATGTCAACAAGATGCATGAGTGGGAGGCTCGCCGCCACTATGGGCGACACACGGGATGGCGCGGACGACAAGGACAAGGAAGGCGCCGGCGTCGAGCAATACCTCGTCAAGGATCCCGAGCGTTTTGCCCTGAACCTCGCCCGCATGGTCGAGGAAGCCGGCAAGGCAGCAGCCGCATGGGCCGAGCCGCGCGAAAAGGGCGAAGTCCGCGATACGCTCTCCGATCCCGTGACCGACATGGTCCGCACATTCTCCAAGCTGACCGAATTCTGGCTGTCCGACCCTTCGCGCGTGCTCGAAGCGCAGACGCGGCTGATGTCCGGTTATTTCTCGATCTGGTCGAACGCTGTCCAGCGCCTGGGCGGAAAGGACCTTCCCGACGAGGTCGAGCCGGAACGCGGCGACAGGCGTTTCCAGGATCCGGACTGGGCGAAAAACGCCCTCTTCGACTTGCTCAAGCAGACCTATCTGGTGACGAGCCGCTGGGCAGCCGATTTGGTGGAGGATACCGATGGGCTGGACGAACACACGCGGCACAAGGCGCGCTTCTACGTCAAGCAGGTCGCCAACGCGCTCTCACCATCCAATTTCGTGCTGACCAATCCGGAACTGTTTCGCGAAACCGTCGCCGCCAATGGTGAGAATCTGGTGCGGGGCATGCACCTCCTCGCTCAGGACATCAAGGCGGGCCACGGCGAGTTGAAGCTGCGTCAGTCCGATGCCTCACGGTTTGTGGTGGGCGAGAATCTTGCCGCCACGCCGGGCAAGGTCGTTGCCCGCAACGAACTGGTGGAAATAATTCAATATGAGCCGTCAACCAAAAAAGTGCTGAAGCGCCCACTGCTGATCTGCCCGCCATGGATCAACAAGTTCTACATTCTCGATCTCAATCCCGACAAATCCTTCATCCGCTGGGCAGTCGAACAGGGCCAGACCGTGTTCGTGATCTCCTGGGTAAACCCCGACGAGCGCCACGGGCAGATGGACTGGGATGACTATGCCGATCTCGGCCTTCGATTCGCCCTCGATACGATTGAACAGGCGACCGGCGAACGCGAGATCAATGCCGTCGGATATTGCGTTGGCGGCACCTTGCTGGCAGCCGCGCTTGCGCTGATGGCCCGCGAGGGCGACGACCGCATCCGCACCGCCACTTTCCTGACCACTCAGGTCGATTTCACCCATGCCGGCGATCTCAAGGTCTTTGTCGACGAGGATCAGATTGCCGCCCTCGAAAAGGCGATGAACGAAAAGGGCTATCTTGACGGCACCCGCATGGCGACGGCCTTCAACATGCTGCGCTCAAGCGAGCTGATCTGGCCCTATGTCGTCAACAACTACATGCGCGGCAAGGCGCCCATGCCGTTCGACCTGCTCTACTGGAATTCCGATTCGACGCGAATGGCGGCTGCGAACCACTCCTTCTACCTCCGCAATTGCTACCTGGAAAACAACCTCAGCAAAGGCCAGATGAAGCTTGGCGGAAAACTGCTTTCGCTCGCGGATGTGAAAATCCCGATCTACAATCTGGCGACGCGCGAGGATCACATCGCGCCGGCGCGCTCGGCGTTCCTCGGAAGCTCCTTCTTTGGCGGCCCCGTCGAGTTCGTGCTGGCGGGATCGGGCCATATTGCCGGCGTGGTTAATCCGCCAAAGTCTGGCAAGTACCAGTTCTGGACTGGCGGCAAGCCGACCGGCGATTTCGACAGATGGCTGACGAACGCGGCCGAGACGACGGGGTCGTGGTGGCCACACTGGCACAAGTGGATTGAATCCCACGACAGGAAGCGCGTCGATGCACGCATTCCGGGAACCGTGACTGAGACCCTGGGCGATGCACCGGGAAGCTATGTGAAAGTGCGCGTTTGAATTGCAGTCACAGGTTTAATTCGATAGGTTGCCATTCGTGATTTCCGTAGCAGGACCAAACACGCGAATTGACGGTTTGGCCGCGCAGCTTTCGCGGTACGGGGGCGATCGACGTTTGGTGGGGTGATCCGGCGCTTGCGGCCTCGTGTCCGGTCATGCCGTAAAACCGAGCTGATAAGACAAGCATGGGCAGCGCGTCTCTGACGCGCCGGTCCGGCCGAAAAGCAGAGGGAAAACGCCTTGAAGGCTGCCGGTTCATCACCGCTGACCTTTCTCGGGAATCGGATTCTTGGCCGTGCCGGCTCTGTCGGACTGGCGGCGCTGCTTCTGGCTTCCTGCAGCACCTCTTCCGACCCGCTTGCTCAGCTTGGCCTAGTCGCCCAGCCCGCGAACCCATATGGTTCCCCTCAGACGCAAGTGGCCGAAGCATCGCCGCCACCCGACAGCGGCAACTATTTCATCGTCTCCGAAGACGACCCCGAACTTCCGGACGAAATTGTCCCCCGGCCTTCGCTTGCCAATGGCGAACAACCGGTGGCGGTTGCTGCCGAAACCGGTTCACAAACCGTTCCGATAGCGGTCGCTGCCGCCGGCGCTCCGCAGGTCGATGATCCGGTCCTGGCCGCGCGAATGGGGGCCGATGGCGTCTATCTGGACACCATACCCGAGAACCAGCCTGCAGCAGCAGCCCCTGCCCCGCAGCAGCCCAAGCGCCGCGGCTTCTTCGCCTCGCTCTTTACGGAACCCAGGCCCGAGCCGACCGTTGCTCCGCAAAGCCGGCCAGCGCCGCAACCGCGGGTCGAAACAGCCGATGCGTCGCCCGAGGCCGTCGAGATCAGCGAACAGACTGCCGAGGCTGAGCCAGTGACCGTTGCTTCGGCCGAGCCCGAACAGACCATCCAGCCCGAGGCGCCGCAGCCGACCGCCTACCTCGAAAACCGGCCGCCGGAAGCAGTTGCTCCACCCGCCCCGCGCCGCCGCGGCTTCCTGTCGGCCTTCTTCTCCGACCCCGAACCACGCACGCAGCCAAAGCAGCTACAGCCTGTGGTCAGGGTAGCCGCAGCGCAGCCGGCCACAACGGCATCGGCGTCAGCCACCAATATCTATGGCCGCGAAGCTTTGCCAGGTGTGCGCAGCCAGGACAGTCTGTATGAAATCAGTCGCAAGTCGGGCACCGATGATGACAGCGATATCGACCTGAACGAAGGCGTCAACATGCAGCTTGCGATGGCGCCCGGTCTTGCCCGTCTGGCGCCGAATGGATTGATGGTTCAGACCGACCGGGTCGATGTCGCCTGCCTCAAGCCGTCGCTCGTGCGAGTACTCAAAGCTGTCGAACGGCAATATGGCGGGAAGGTCGTGGTCACATCCGGCTACCGCAGTCCGCCTCACAACGCCCGTGCGCGAGGCGCACGCAATTCGCTCCATATGTACTGCGCCGCCGCGGATATTCAGGTCGACGGCGTCGACAAATGGGAACTGGCCCAGTTCCTGCGCACCATGCCTGGCCGCGGCGGTGTCGGCACCTATTGCCACACCAATTCCGTTCATGTGGATGTCGGTCCCGAACGCGACTGGAACTGGCGCTGCCGCCGGCGCAAAAGAAAATAGACTTTTCTCCTGATTCAGCCTGCTTCACGGGTTGCCGGGCAAAGCGAAGCTGATATAAGCGCTCCGTTCTGCGCGCCCATCGTCTAGCGGTCTAGGACGCCGCCCTTTCACGGCGGAAACACGGGTTCGAGTCCCGTTGGGCGTACCAGCTACTTCGGCGAAATCATTCAGCCATCCGGCCGCGATTGACACATCGCAGCCGCCGCTCTCAGTGACAGTGGACCCGGCCCACACTGTTGTCCATGTGGCAGCACTGGCCGGCAGGCGAACTCTTTCTACAGCCGCCGCCATGCGCGTTGGCGAACGCCGTTAGCGCCATTGTGATGATGGCAACGGTCAAGACAGCTCGCATTGCTTCCTCCCTGGTTTCCGACGCTCAGCGATAGCTCTATCGGAGATCGGAGCCTGAGACGAATACTATTGTCCTGCGCTCCTATTGGCGTCTGCCGCGCCTGCGATAGCCGCCTTCCCGCCGGAAGCCGCGGCCCCTCCCTATGCCGCCCCTTGACTCCATCTCCCAATTAGTCAAACGTTTAACGAGCTGGGAGGAAATCGTTGGAAACCACGCTGGCACGCCCGCACGCTGAAAGCGATGTCCGCATCGCAATCCTCGATGCCGCCGAATTGGCGTTCGCCGAGTTCGGGTATGGCGGCGCTTCGATGCGCGCCATCGCGCGCGAGGCTGGCGTTAACCAGGCGATGATCGCCTACTATTTCGGTTCCAAGGAAGGGCTGATGATCGCGGTCGTGGGTCGCCGCGCCAGCGCCATCAATGATGAGCGCGCACGTCGGCTTGACGAACTTCTCGAGCGCGGCTCTCCGCAGCTCGAGGAGATCGTGGACGCCTTTCTGCGACCGGCCATCGAACTGGGGCGCGACGCCAATCGCAGCGGTTTCGCCTATGTGAAGCTTCTTGCCGTCCACACCAACTCGACCGACCGGCTGGCCAAGCGCGTGATCAGCGAGAACTACGACCTGATTGCGCGACGCTTCATCGCGGCCTTCCGCATGCTGGAACCGGAGATGAGCGTAAGCGCGGCCATCCGTGCCTATCTCCTGACGCTTGCCGCCGGCATGTCAACGGTAGGGCTCGAGCGGCGCGCCGACGGCCTCGCCGACGGTCAATACGACAACCCCGATACCGATACGCTTGTCGGCTATGCCGTCGCCTTTGCCAGCGGCGGCATCAGCGCTCTCATGCACAAGACCTGAAGACGACCAACACGAACAAGGGAGGAAAACATGTTCGTAAAACCTCTGACGACAGCAGCAATTCTGGCTGCCATGGCTATGGGCTCGGCCACGGCGGTTCAGGCCGAAACGATCGACGCAACCTATGTCGCCGGCCATCCGCCGGTCTTCCGCTGGGTGCGGCTCGCCCAGGAAGTCTTCATGCCGGAGGTCAACAAACAACTCGAAGGCACCGACTACACGATCAACTGGGACGAGCAGGTGGGCGGTTCGCTGGCCAAGGTCGGCGATGAGCTCGAGGCAGTCGAGGAAGGGCTCGCCGAGGTCGGCGGCATCTCGTCCGTCTTCGATCCGGCCAAGCTGTCGCTGCAGAACGTGACCTACTTTACGCCCTTCGTTTCGAGCGACCCGCGGCTGGTCGTCGATGTGATCGACGAACTCCATGCCTCCGACCCGAAGATGAAGATCACTTGGGAGGAAAACGGGCTCGAATATCTCGGCGGTCCGATCGCCATTGACGACTATCTTTTGATGACCACTTTCCCGGTCAACTCGATCGCCGACCTCGAAGGCAAGAAGATAGGCGCGCCGGGACCGGCGGTGAACTGGCTCGCCGGCACGGGCGCGGTCGGCGTCTCGGGAAATCTCACCACCTACTACAACGAGATCAAGACTGGCGTTTACGATGGTGTCATCGTCTTCGCCACCGCCGCCCTGCCCGGCAAGCTGCACGAGGTCGCGCCCTACATCACCAAGGTCGGTTTCGGCGCACAGTATGCCGGTGCGATCGCCGCCAACAAGGACTGGTATGACGGCCTGCCCGAAGCGGTTCAAAATGCGCTGAAGTCGGCCGCCGACACCTACAAGACAGCCTATCTCGACGATCTCGACAAGGCGGTCACCGCCGGGCTCGAGGCGATGGCGTCGCAAGGCGCCACCGTCATCGACGTCGATGAGGCCTTCCGTAAGCAATGGGCTGACGGAATGGACAATGTCGCCCAGACCTGGGCCAAACAGGTCGACAGCGAAGGCAAGCCTGGGACCGAAATCCTCGGCGCCTATCTGGAAGCCGTCCGTGCGGCCGGCGGCAAGCCGGTGCGCAATTGGGATCAGGAATAGGATCCAGCTTCCGCCATGACTTCCGATACGACAGCGGGGCCGCCACGCGGCGGCTCCGCCGCAGCCAAACGCATGCGCGCCGTGGCCGACGCCATTTCCACCACGCTCAACGTGATCGGCACCCTGCTGATCCTTGGTCTGGTGGTGCTGGTCAACGTTGACGTCATCGGCCGCGAGCTGTTTTTGGCCCCCATATCGGGCGTGCCCGAGATCGTCTCGATGTCGATCGTGGCCATCGTGTTCCTGCAGGTCTCGCAGGCCTTCCGCATGGGCCGCTTCACGCGCACGGACACGTTTCTCAACTTGCTCGAGCGCGTATCGCCACGCATGCGCTTTGCCGTCGACCTGCTCTATTCGCTCGCCGCGCTGGCGCTGATCTGGTTCATCTTTTCCGCCAGCCTGCCATTGTTCGAGAAGTCCTGGGAACGTGGCACCTATCTCGGCACCGTGGGAGACTTCACGGCGCCGGAGTGGCCGGTGAAGCTCGTCATCCTCGTTGGCTGCGCGGCGCTCATGGTGCAGATCGCGATCCAGGCGGTGATCGCGCTCTGGAACCTGGCATACCCCGATGCGGCTGCGGGGACCGGCGAATGACGTCGTTCGAAATCGGCATCGCCACGCTCGGCGCCATGGTCGTGCTGGTCTATGCCGGCCTCTGGGTGCCGATAGCGCTCATGCTGTGTTCCTATGTCGGCGTGTGGATGATCAAGGGTTCTCCGCTTCTCGCCGGCAAATTGCTGGCGCTGGCGGCGTCGGAAACCATCTCGTCCTATTTCTTCGGCGTTGTTCCGCTGTTCGTGCTGATGGGCTTCCTGGTCTCGGTGACGGGGTTGGGCCGTGACGCATACGACGTCGCCAACCAGCTCTTCCGCCGCCTGCGCGGTGGCCTTGGTGTCTCGACCGTCGCAGCCAATGCGATATTCGCGGCAATCACCGGCATATCGATTGCATCGGCAGCCGTCTTCACCCGCCTCGCCGTGCCGGAGATGGTCCGCCACGGCTACACCAAGAAATTCTCGGTTGGCGTTGTCGCCGGCTCTTCGGTGCTGGGCATGCTGATCCCTCCGAGCCTTTTGCTGATCCTGTACGGCCTGCTCACCGAACAGTCGGTCGGCGACTTGTTCATTGCCGGCGTCATTCCGGGCATACTCTTGGCGATCGTGTTTGCCACCGGCGTCGTTTCGATGGCCTATTTCTGGCCGTCATTCATAGGCGAGAACTTGTCCGGCGACACCGAGCATGACCTGTCGGCGCGCGAAATGGCTGCGAAGGGCCTGCCCATCGCCGCCCTCATCATGCTGGTGCTGGGCGGGATTTACACAGGCTTCTTCACCCCGATCGAGGCGGGCGCAGTCGGTTGTCTCGGCGCCATCATCATCGGCCTTGCCCGCCGGGCACTCACTCTGTCCAATTTCTGGGACGTCTTGACCGATACCGGCCTCGTCACGGCCTCGGTCTGCTTTCTCATCATTGCCGCGCAGATGTATTCGCGCATGTTGGCGCTGTCGGGCGTTCCAAACGAGTTCGGCGTATTTGTCGCAACCGCCGATATCGGCTTCTGGGGCGTGATCATCGCCTATGTGCTGCTGGTCATCGCCATGGGCACGATCCTGGATTCGGGCTCCATCATGCTGATCCTGGTGCCGCTGATGCTGCCTGTCATACAGCCCATGGGCGTCGACCTTGTCTGGTTCGGCATCGTCACCGTGATCGCGGTCGAGATCGGCCTGCTCACCCCGCCATTCGGCATATCGGTATTCGTCATCAAATCCACGCTCGACGACGACAGCATTACCTTAGGTGAGATCTTCCGTGGCGCCGCCCCCTTCGCCCTGATGATGGCCTTCGTTCTCATCCTGGTGCTTGTCTTCCCGACACTCGCAACCTTTCCCCTTGGCCGTTGAGGAGACCGCCGTGCCCAGACGTATCGTCGACCTGTCCGTTCCGCTCGAAACCGGCATCGCATCCGATCCGCCGATGGCGCTGCCC
Source organism: Rhizobiaceae bacterium (assembly GCA_040880025.1). Lineage (GTDB taxonomy): Bacteria > Pseudomonadota > Alphaproteobacteria > Rhizobiales > Rhizobiaceae > RCIO01. The sequence goes on along the minus strand of JBBDJD010000015.1, from coordinate 55,205 downwards.
GAGATCGCCTATCTCGACCACCAGGCGACTGCGGACCAGGTTCTTTCCTTCTTCCCGGGCATGACGAAGGATCAATTGCCCAATGGCGAAGGCTGGGCTGTTGAGCAGCTTCGCATTTCCACCCACAACGGCACGCACCTCGATGCGCCCTGGCATTTCGCCTCGACCATGAACGGCGGCGAGCCCGCCATGACCATCGACGAGATGCCGCTGGAGTGGTGCTACAATCCCGGCGTCAAGCTCGATTTCCGTCATTTCGAGAACGGCTATGTCGCGACCGCCACCGATGTCGAGGCCGAGTTGAAGCGCATTGGGCACGAGCTGCGCCCGCTCGACATTGTGGTGGTCAACACATCGGCAGGCGCCCGCTACGGCCAGCCCGATTATGTGGGTTCCGGCTGCGGCATGGGGCGCGCAGCGACGCTCTATTTGCTCGAGCGCGGCGTCCGCATCACCGGAACGGACGCCTGGAGCTGGGATGCGCCTTTCATCTTCACGGCGAAAAGATTTGCTGAAACCGGCGACCCCTCGATCATCTGGGAGGGGCACCGGGCCGGCATGGAGATCGGCTACGGCCACATCGAGAAACTGGCCAATCTCGACCAGCTGCCACCCACCGGCTACGAGATCGCCTGCTTCCCCTACAAGATCAAGGACGCTTCGGCCGGTTTCACCCGCGCCGTCGCGATCTTCGAGGATTGATGCGATGCGGTTGGCCACGATCACTCATGAGGGTTCGGATCGCGTCGTCGCGGCCCTGGACGACGACACGCTGCTCGACCTCGCCGTTGCCGCAAAGATTGCGGGAAAGGCCGGTCTCGGTTTCGGGTCCATGCAGACGCTCATCGAAGGCGGTCCGGCCGCACTCGACGAGGCGCGTTTGCTTGCACAAGCCCCACCCCACGAAGCGCTTCTGCTGACGGCGGATGCAACGTTCCGGGCGCCGATCCCCCGCCCGGTGCGGCTGCGCGACTGCCTCGTCTTCGAGGAGCATCTGCGCAACTCGTCCGCGCAGGCCGGAAAAATGACCGGCAAGACCTACGACATTCCCGAAATCTGGTTCCAGCAACCGATCTACTACAAATGCAATCACCTTTCGGTCATAGGTCACGGCCAGAACACCATCTGGCCGGGCTATTCGGCGCTGATGGATTTCGAACTCGAACTGGCGATCGTCATCGGCAAGGGCGGCGTCGACATTTCCGCCGAAAGCGCGATGGAGCATGTCTTCGGCTACACGATCTACAACGACATGTCCGCCCGAGACGCGCAGGTGAAGGAAATGGCCGGCCAGCTCGGCCCGGCCAAGGGCAAGGATTTCGACACCGGCAACATTCTTGGCCCCTATATTCTCACCGCCGACGAGGTGGATCACCCGGCCGCGCTCGACATGGAGGTGCGCGTCAACGGCGAACGCTGGGGCGGCGGCAATTCGCGCGCCATGCACCACTCCTTCGCCGACATCGTCTCGTTCCTGTCGCGATCCGAAACGCTGTCTCCCGGTGAGATCATAGGCTCCGGCACGGTCGGCACCGGCTGCGGTCTGGAGACCGGCAGATGGATCCAGCCGGACGACCTGATCGAACTGACCATCGAGAAGATAGGCACGCTTTCCAACCGCATCGTCAAACCCCGGTAGACCCCGGCCACCGGGAAAAGCCTGCAATTAGGATCAAGGAACCGAACATGGCCCGCAAGAACGACAAGGTCATCATCACCTGCGCCGTCACCGGTGGCGTGCATACGCCGACGATGTCGGATGCGCTGCCGGTCACGCCCGACGAGATCGCCCATCAGTCGATCGAGGCGGCTGAGGCTGGCGCGTCGATTATCCACCTTCACGCCCGCGATCCTGAAACCGGCAAGCCGACGCCCGATCCGGCCGTCTTCATGCAGTTCCTGCCACGCATCAAGCAGGCGACTGACGCGGTGGTGAACATCACCACCGGCGGCGGGCTGGGCATGACCATCGAGCAGCGGCTCGCCGCCCCGCTGAAGGCGGAACCGGAGCTTTGCTCGCTCAACATGGGCTCGATGAATTTCGCCCTTCACCCGCTGGCGAACAAATACTCCGAGTGGAAGCACGACTGGGAAAAGCCGTTCCTGGAAGCCAGCGACGACTTCATCTTCCGCAACACCTTTCGCGACATCGCCTACATCCTCAAGCATCTCGGCGAAGGCTGCGGAACACGTTTCGAGCACGAGTGCTACGATATCGGCCACCTCTACAATCTGGCGCATTTCGTCGATCAGGGGCTGATCAAGCCGCCATTCCTCGTCCAGTCGATCTTCGGCATCCTTGGCGGCATCGGCGCCGAAACCGAAAACGTCCAGTTCATGAAGCAAACCGCCGACCGGCTGTTTGGCGACGATTATGTCTGGTCGGTGCTGGCGGCGGGCCGCTATCAGATGCCGCTCATCACCCAGGCGGCTCTGCTCGGCGGCCATGTTCGCGTCGGCCTGGAAGACTCGCTGCATATCGGCAAGGGCCAACTGGCGAAGTCGAATGCCGAGCAGGTGGCCAAGATCAGGAAAATCCTGGAGGAGCTCGGCCATGGCATCGCGACACCGGCCGAGGCGCGCGAGATGCTGGCGCTGAAGGGCGGCGACAGGGTGAAGTTTTAGAGCGCACCTTGGCTAAATGGGAGCAGTTTGATGGCAGGGGTTTTTCGTGTCGGCGAGGAAAAACCGCAAGCGCGATATGAATATCGTGCGAGGATTTTGACGAAGACCGAAGCGGAAAAGCACACCAAGTCGGGATCGAGCAAGAAAATGATAGAAAATCAGAAACTGCAATCGTTTCAGCTTGGTCTTTCGTCCCCCGGACATCGTCGCGCGCCGCTAACGGTGCTTGCACCGCGTCGCGTCTCGCTCCTTGCCGGCGCCCAAAATCCCGGCGCTCAAACGATACCATTTAGGCAAGGTGCGCTCTAATGGCCGAGGTTCAAGACAAGGCCGTCGTCCAGTTCGACTGCACAGGCAGCGCCGTCGGCAAGATGCGCAACGAGCTTGAAGTCAGGATGTCGCTGCCCTTCGCCGAAGGGCCGTTCGCGCTCGCCACCGACGAAGGTTCCTTTCACGGCGGCGACGCCAGTGCGCCACCGCCGCTGGCGCTGTTCGTTGGCGGCCTGACCGGCTGCATCATGACCCAGATTCGCGCCTTTGCGAAACGGCTGGGCGTGAAGATCGACGATCTGCGAGTCGAGACACGCGTACAGTGGAACTGGCAGGCTGTGGGTCGTGTCTACGAGACCGCGCCGCGCGCATTCGAGATCGATGTACTCATCGACAGCCCTTCGGAGGAGGCGAAGGTGATCGAGTTGATCGAGACCGCCAAGAAGGGCTGCTTCATCGAGCAGGCACTCGGCCGCCAGAACACCATTCGTCATCGCATGAAGACCGCCGACGGCTGGAAGGAGATCTGAGATGGGCGCCAATCCTATCGACGGTTTCACGGTCGCCAAGGACGACATCCGGTATGTCGGCCACGACCTGCAGCGGCCCGAATGCATTCTGGCCGAGCGCGACGGCAGCCTGTGGGCGGCGGACGCCCGCTCGGGCGTCATGCACATCAGGCCGGACGGCTCGCAGAAGCTGATTTCCCAAAGCCATGTGAACGCTTTCGAGAGCGCCACCGACGAGACGAAGCGCTTTACCGAGGGGACGCTCCCCAACGGTCTCGCCTTCGCCCGCGACGGTTCGATCTACATTTCCAATTTCGGCACCGACTGCCTGGAGCTGATGACGCGCGACGGCGACACCAAAGTTCTGATCGACAGGATCGACGGCAAGCCGATCGGCAAGGTCAATTTCGTGCTGCGTGACTCGAAGGACCGGCTCTGGATTACCGTATCGACCCAGATAAAGAACTGGATGGACGCCGCCCGCTCGCTGATCCGCGACGGCTCGATCGTCCTGGTCGACGGCGACGAGGTGCGTACCGTCGCCACCGGCATCGCGTTCACCAACGAGGTGCGGCTCGATGCCAACGAGGAATGGCTCTACGCGGTCGAGACGACGGCCCGCAGGATCATCCGCTTCCGCGTCGGCGAGGATGGCTCGTTGTCCGACCGCCAGACCTATGGACCGGAAGACCATGGCGCCTTCATCGACGGCATCGCCTTCGACGTTCACGGCAATCTGTGGGGCACGCATGTGATGTGCGATCGCGTCTTCGCCATCACGCCGCAGGGCGAATTGCGCATCATCCTCGACGACGACAATCCCGAGCCCAGCCGACGCCTGTTCGAAGCCTTCGAGCGAGGCGAGGCGACACCGGAGCACATGCTGGCCTGCGGCGGCGCCATTGCGCCGTGGTTCGCCAGCGTCACCTTCGGCGGCCCGGATCTGAAGAACGTCTACATCGGCTCGCTGCGCGGCGCACGAATTCCCTGGTTCCGCAGTCCCGTCGCCGGTCTGCCGATGGTTCACTGGAACGATCCCCGCCCCTGACGTAACTCCGCCAGGTCTTGCAGCCGCGGCCTTCTGATGCCAAATCAGGATGATCGCCGCGCCGGTCGCGGCAAAAGTGCGAAACCGAGCAGGCGTTACAAATGGTCACCTATGTCGAAGCGGAACTCGCGCCCTCGCGCAATACGGGCCAGATCAGGCTCTATGACGAGGAGGCATTCGAGGGCATGCGCAAGGCATGTGATCTGACCGCCCGCTGCCTTGATGCGCTTGTCGATATCGTCAAGCCGGGCGTTCCGACCGCCGACATCGACCGTTTCATCTTCGAGTTCGGCGTGGATCACGGCGCGATACCCGCCACGCTGAACTATCGCGGCTACACCAAATCGTCCTGCACTTCGATCAACCATGTCGTCTGCCACGGCATCCCCGACGACAAGCCGCTTCGCGATGGCGACATCGTCAATATCGACGTCACTTACATTCTCGACGGCTGGCACGGCGATTCCAGCCGCATGTACCCGGTGGGCAATATCAAGCGCGCCGCCGAGCGCCTGCTCGAAGTCACCCATGAATGCCTGATGCGCGGCATCGCGGCGGTGAAGCCCGGCGCCAGGACCGGCGTGATCGGCGCGGCCATCCAGGCCTATGCGGAATCGCAGCGCTGCTCGGTTGTTCGCGATTTCTGTGGTCACGGGGTCGGACAGCTGTTCCACGACGCCCCCAACATTCTCCATTACGGCTCGGCCCAGGAGGGCGTGGAGATGCGTGAAGGCATGATCTTCACGATCGAGCCGATGATCAATCTCGGACGGCCGCAGGTGAAGGTGCTTTCCGATGGCTGGACAGCCGTCACGCGCGACCGCTCGCTTTCAGCACAGTATGAGCACACGATCGGTGTAACCAGGGACGGCTGCGAGGTCTTCACGCAGTCGCCGGCAGGCCTGGATCGTCCCGGGCTGCCGCCCAGCGACTGAGTTAAAGAAACGCCCGCAAACCATTGCAGCGAATAGAAAATTATCTGCGAAATAATCACAACACCGGAGCGGCTGGAATGTCGGGAGAAGAAGATCAGGAGTCGGGCTTCTTCTCCGAAATACCACCCCGATCGTCCCGCGCCCCGTCCGCCAAGCCGCATTATCACGGCCATCGCCAGCGCCTTCGCGACCGCTTCATCCAGAACGGCGCGAACGCGCTCTCCGACTACGAATTGCTGGAATTGATGCTGTTTCGTGTGTTTGCCCAGCGCGACACCAAGGAAATGGCAAAAGCGCTGATCAAGCGGTTCGGCTCATTCGCCGAGGTGCTTGGTGCGCCGAAACGCCTTCTGCGGGAAGTCGACGGCATCGGCGATACCGCCGCGCTCGAGATCAAGGTCTTTGCCGCGGCCGCCGAACGGATGGCGAAAGGCGCGATCGCGGGACGGCAGGTGCTCTCGTCATGGAGCGACGTGATCACCTATTGCCGGGCCGCCATGGCCTTCGAGCCGCGCGAACAGTTCCGCATCCTGTTTCTGGACAAGAAGAACGTGCTGATTGCCGACGAGGTCCAGCAGACGGGCACGGTCGATCATACCCCGGTCTATCCGCGCGAGATCGTGCGCCGGGCGCTTGAATTGTCTGCAACCGCGGTGATCCTGGTCCACAACCATCCCTCGGGGGACCCGACCCCGTCCCCTGCCGACATTGATATGACGAAGACAATCATCGAAACCGCAAAGCCGCTCGGCATTGCGGTTCACGACCACATCATCGTCGGAAAATCAGGTCACGCCAGCTTCAAGGGGATGCAGCTCATCTGAGCTGCCGCCACGGCCCCACCCGATATCCGGCCGCTGACAACACAGCAAAATTGACGCGAGAGCGTGAATGAGAGGCCGGTCGCGCGCCGCCCACGCCGGGATCGTCAGAGAACGATGACCTTGGTGCCCTTGCGGACCCGATCGTACAGATCGATCACATGGTCGTTGATCATGCGGAAACAGCCATTGGATGACGCGCTGCCGATCGTCTGCGGCTGGTTGGTGCCGTGAATGCGGATGTGGGTATCCTGCCGGCCCTGATGAAGATAGATCGCCCGCGCGCCCAGCGGATTGTTCAGCCCGCCATCCATGCCGTCCTTGTACCGGCCGTACTTGCCGGGTTCACGCTTCTGCATGGCCTTGGTCGGCGTCCAGCGCGGCCATTCCTGCTTGTCCCCGATCGTCGCCGTGCCCGAGTATGCGAGGCCCTCGCGGCCAACCGCAATGGCATACCGGCGCGCGGTGCGCGAGGATTCGATCAGGTACAGATAGCGCTTTTTCGGATCGATAATAATCGTTCCGCGGCGATGCTGGCTCGGATAGTTCACCGTCTGCGGCTGGAAGTCGTCCTTGACCTTGAAACGCTTTTTCGCGCTGCGCGAATCAAGCGCCTCGTCGAGTTTCCGAGTCTCGGGGAGCAATTCCTGCTTGCCACCGAACAAGGCGCTGAAAAGGCCGCGCGGCTTCTCTGTTTCGCTGCGCAGCTCACCCTTGTTGACAACCGCGACTTCAAACGTCTCGTCCAACGCCATGGATGGCGTGACAAAGAATATCCCCATTCCGATCAAGGCACTGATCAGCGCAAAAATACGAAAATGCATGACGATGTCCCGAAGCCGCATTTGACACCGCTTCGGCAGCCAAATCTCCTCGATCTGACGCGCCACCGAAACGCGCATTGATCATAGCGCCGGAGCGAGCGATTCCTCAAGACGGCCATGAAGGCCTTCATGAAATTTTTCGTGATGGCTGGCCAGCGTTGCCGATTGGCAACGCTGGCCGGAGCAAAAGGGCCTAAGGCCGATGCTACTGGTTCGGAACCGACGGTTCTTCAGGCGCCGCCGCGTCGCCTGGCGCTTCACTGCCGCCAAGCTGGTCGAGAATGCCGCCCCCGCCGCCACTCTGTTCGGTGCCGCCGGACCCGGGAAGCCGGTCAAGAATGTCCACCGGCTGCGCCCCGTACCGCGCGATGATCGACAGCGTCAGCGACGTGGCAAAGAACGCGACCGCCAGGAACGCCGTCGTCCGCGTCAGTGCATTTGACGCGCCGCGCGCCGTCATGAAACCCGAACCGCCGCCGATGCCGAGCCCACCGCCTTCCGAGCGCTGAAGCAGGACAGCGCCCACCAGCGCGACGACGACGATCAGATGGATGACGATGATAATGGTTTGCATTTCAGCTTCCGGATGGTTTTCGCGAGCAGTCTGGCGCCGCAATCATTCGGGCGGCGGCATATACGCATTTCATGGCTTTTCCAAGCCCTGGTCCCCGCAGCCTATATGGGGTCCGTGAAAACAGGTGCAACGAGACCGCACGGGAAAGTCCGTCACATATCCTGGTAAACCTCGGCAATGGCAAGAAAATCGGCCGCCTTCAGGCTTGCGCCGCCGATCAGCGCGCCGTCGACATTGGCGATTGCGAGAAGCTCCAGCGCGTTGGACGGCTTCACCGAACCGCCATAGAGCAATCGCATAGTCGCCGCCTGGTCTCCGATCCGCCTGGCAAGCGTCGCGCGGATATGGGCGTGCGCTTGCGCCACATCTTCCGCGGTCGGCGTCAACCCCGTTCCGATGGCCCAGACAGGCTCATATGCAATGACGGTGGTCGCCGGCGTTGCGTCCGCCGGAACCGAGCCTTCGATCTGCCGTGTCAGAACATCGAGCGTCTTGCCGGCGTCCCGCTCTTCGCGGGTTTCGCCTATGCAAATGATCGAGACAAGCCCGGCGCGCCAGCCGGCGGCGGCTTTTTGCGCCACCAATGCGTCGCTCTCGCCGTGGTCGGCCCGGCGCTCCGAATGCCCGACGATCACATGGCGCGCACCAGCATCCTTCAGCATCTCCGCCGAGATATCGCCGGTATGGGCGCCGCTTTCCTCCGCATGACAGTCCTGCCCCCCCGTCGCCACGGACGATGAGCCAAGCACGTCAGTGGCCCGCACCAGCAGCGTCGCCGGCACGCAGATCAGCGCGTCGACCTCGGTTTCCAGGCCGTGCATGAATCCTCGTCCGATCAGCGCCAGTTCGGGAAGCGCCGCGGACAGGCCGTTCATTTTCCAGTTGCCGGCCACGAGCGGGCGAATTCCGGGTGTCATCGAGCTGGTCCTCCTTCACGGCCAAACGCCGCGTCTGACTATCAAAAACGTGCCACAAAGCAATCGACACTGACCCGCAAGGACGCTATTGCCCTCAACTGGATCGTTTTGCACCAACTTTTGCCAGGATTTCAGACCGCAAATGCTCGACAGTCTAAGAAAAGCCGCCGGTACATGGGTCGCCAAGCTGCTGCTTGGCCTGTTGGTGCTCAGCTTCGCCGTGTGGGGCATTTCCGGGTCGATTTTCGGAGGGCCGGGCAACAGCGTGCTGACCGCCGGCGAAACCAGCATTTCGATTGTCGATTACCGTCTTGCCTATGACCGCCAGATCAACGTGATGTCGCGCCAGTTCGGCGCCCGGCTGACCCGCGAACAGGCGCAGGCGCTGGGCATCGACCAGCAGGTGCTGTCCCAGCTCATCGCTGGCGCCCTGTTGGACGAACAGGCCGGCGAGATGGAACTCGGCCTGTCGGAAGAACGTCTTGCCAAACTGACGGCGGAGGATCCCGCGTTCCAGGGCCCGGACGGTCGCTTCGACCGGCGGCAGTTCGAATATGTGCTGAGCCAGGTTGGCATGCGGCCGGATGACTATCTCCGTAACCGCCAACAGGTGGCGATCCGCCAGCAGATCGTGCAGGCGGTCGCCGACGGCATCAAGACGCCCGACGCCTATCTGCGCGCCGTCTCGCTCTATCAGGGCGAGGACCGCACGGTGGAATTCGTGGTGATCCCGCGCTCAACCGCGGAACCTGTCGGGGAGCCGACGGACGCGCAGATCAGCGAATATTTCGATGCCAACAAGCAGAGTTACGCCGCGCCGGAATTCCGCAGGATCGCCTACATCAAGCTGGAACCGGAAGACATTGCCGATGAGTCCGCTGTTCTGCGAGAGCAGGTCGAGACCTACTACAACGACAATATCGACCGCTACACCAGGCCCGAGCAGCGCCGCATCGAACAGCTGGTCTACGCCAGCGAAGACGCCGCCAAGGCAGCCCTCGACAAGATCAGGGCCGGTTCGAGCTTCGAGGACGCCGTCACCGAGCAAGGCAGGACCATGAACGACGTGTTGCTCGGCACCCTGCCCAAAAATCGCGTTGCCGATCCGGCAATCGCCGAGGCTGCCTTCCAGCTGGCCGAGGGGAACGTCAGCGACGTGGTCGACGGCAATTTCGGATATCTGCTTGTGCGGGTCACCGAAATCCAGCCCGGCGCGGTCGAGCCGCTGGACTCCGTGGCCGACGATATCCGCTCCCAGATCGCCCTCGACGAGGCGTCCGACGTGCTGCTCGACGTCTACGATTCCTACGAGGATGCCCGCGCCGGCGGCGAAACCATGCAGGAGGCGGCCCGCCGGCTGAAGCTCAAAGTCGAAACCGTGGAAGCTGTGGATCGCCGCGGCGGAACGCTGGATGGCGGCGAGGTCGACCTGCCCGAGCAGCAACAACTCCTCGCCGAGGCGTTCCAGACCGATGTCGGCGTGGAAAACCCGCCAATCAACATCGCCGCGACCGGCTTCCTGTTCTACGAGGTCGAGAATATCGTTCCCGCCCGCGACCGCACGCTCGATGAGGTGCGCGGCGATGTGATCGCCGACTGGCGCGACGACCAGATATCGACCCGGCTTGCCGAACGGGCCGAGGCCGCGCGCAAGCAGCTCGCCGACGGAAAGCCTCTCGCAGAGATAGCCGTCGAGCTTGGGCTGGAAGTCCAGACCACGCGCGGCATCAAGCGCGAAAGCGAGGACATCGACCTGGGCAAAGCCGGCGTTGCCGCGGTGTTCGGCGTCGCACGCGGCGGCGTCGGGCTCGCGACCGGTCCGAATGACCGCGCGCAGATCCTGTTCCGCGTCACCGAAACCTTCGAACCGATCAGCGCCGGACCCGGCGCCGTGCCGGCAGAGATGCAACAAGCGCTGTCTTCGGGTATGTCCGACGATCTTCTCGACCAGCTGGTTGCCGTGCTGCAGTCGAAATATGAGGTCCGGATCAACCAGAGCGCGATCAATCAGGCGTTGAGCTTCTAACCGTCATGGCCGAATTCAAGACCTATGTAGCGAAGGTTGCGAATGGCGAGCCGCTGACCCAGGAGGAGGCCCGCGCGGCGTTCGAAATCATGATGTCGGGCGACGCGACCCCGAGCCAGATCGGCGGCTTCCTGATGGCGCTGAGGGTTCGCGGCGAGACCGTGCCCGAGATATCGGGGGCGGTGGCGACCATGCGCGCCAAGATGCTGCCCGTGAAGGCGCCGGCCGACGCCATCGATATTGTCGGCACCGGCGGCGATGGTTCGGGCTCTTACAACGTTTCCACCTGCGCCGCCTTCATCGTCGCCGGCGCCGGCGTGCCGGTCGCAAAGCACGGCAACCGGGCGCTTTCCTCGCGCTCCGGCGCCGCGGATACGCTGGCCGCGCTGGGCATCGATATCGAGATCGGCCCCGACCGGATCGCTGCCTGCATCCGCGATGCCGGACTGGGCTTCATGTTCGCGCCGTCACACCATTCCGCGATGCGCCATGTCGGCCCGTCCCGCGTCGAGCTCGGCACCCGGACGATCTTCAATCTGCTAGGGCCCCTGTCCAATCCGGCCGGCGTGAAGCGCCAGCTTATCGGCGTCTTTGCTCCGCAATGGGTCGAGCCTCTCGCCCATGTGCTCAACGAGCTCGGTTCGGAGGCGATCTGGGTCGTCCACGGCGAAGGTCTCGACGAGATGACGACCACCGGCCCGACCAAAGTCGCGGAGCTCAAGGACGGCAAGGTGAAGACTTTCGAGGTCACCCCGCATGACGCCGGTCTTCCGACCGCCTCGCCGGGCGACCTCAAGGGCGGCGACGCCGAACACAACGCGGTGGCGCTGAAGGCCGTTCTCGAGGGCGTCACCGGTCCCTATCGCGACATCGCGGTGCTGAATGCGGCGGGTGCGCTTGTCGTCGCCGGCAAGGCCGCCGACTTGAAGGACGGCGCGGACATCGCCGCCAAGGCGATCGACAGCGGGGCGGCGCTCACGGCGCTCGATAAACTGGTCGCCATTTCCAATAGAAGTGCGCCATGAGCGACATCCTCAAGCGCATCGAAGCCTACAAGCGCGACGAGATCGCCGCCGCGAAGGCGGCGCTTCCGCTCGCCGAACTGAAGGCGCGCGCCGCCGGCGCATCCGCGCCGCGCGGATTTCTCTCAGCACTTGAGGGCCGGCGGAAGACCAGCGCCTACGGCCTGATCGCCGAGGTGAAGAAGGCGAGCCCTTCCAAGGGTCTGATCCGCGCCGATTTCGACCCGCCCGCGCTCGCCCGCGCCTATGAGGCCGGCGGCGCGGCCTGTCTTTCGGTGTTGACCGACAAGCCGTCCTTCCAGGGTGCGCCCGAATTCCTGACGGCGGCGCGCGCCGCGACCGCCCTGCCCGCTTTGCGCAAGGATTTCATGTTCGATCCCTATCAGGTGCACGAGGCGCGCGCCTGGGACGCCGACGCCATCCTGCTGATCATGGCCAGCCTCACCGACGACGACGCACGCCGGCTCGAGGACGAGGCCTTCGCGCTCGGCATGGACGTGCTTGTCGAGGTGCATGACGAAGCCGAGCTTGAGCGCGCGCTCGCGCTGCAATCGCGCCTGATCGGCATCAACAATCGCAATCTGCGCAGCTTCGAGACCACGCTGGAAACCTCGGAGAGGCTGGCGCCCATGGTGCCCGCCGACCGTCTGCTCGTCGGTGAAAGCGGCATCTTCTCGAATGCCGACTGCGCCCGCCTTGCCGAAGCCGGCATCACCACCTTCCTTGTCGGCGAGAGCCTGATGCGCCAGGACGATGTCGCGGCGGCGACCCGCGCGCTGCTTTTCGGCGAGCGCCACGCCGCGCACAGCCCGGCGGCGGAGTAGCCGGGAATGGCCGGCGATCGCGCCACGCTCACCCACATTTCCGGCTCCGGCGAGGCCCATATGGTCGATGTCGGGGAAAAGGACGTCACCGAGCGCGCCGCCCGCGCCGAAGGCTGCGTCTCGATGCGGGCGGACACGCTGGAAACCATCCTGGCCGGCAACGCCAAGAAGGGCGACGTGCTGGGCACGGCGCGCATTGCCGGCATCATGGCGGCCAAGAAGACGCACGAGCTGATCCCGCTCTGCCATCCGCTGCTCATCGACAAGGTCACGCTCGATATCGAACCCGACGAAGCTCTGCCCGGCCTGCGCGTGACGGCGGAAGTCCGCGTTTCGGGCAGGACCGGCGTTGAGATGGAGGCGCTGACCGCCGTCGCGATAGCCTGCCTGACCATCTACGACATGGCCAAGGCGATCGACCGCGACATGACGATCGGCGACATCCGCCTGACGCAAAAGAGCGGCGGCCGCTCGGGTCAGTACCGTCGGGGCTAGGGCGTGTTGAGATTCAGGTCAGGGCGAGGCGAAAATGGTGATTTTAGGGGTCGCGAAGCGACGAGCGGAGTGTACGTAATGGTACATGAGCACCGGAAGCGCAGAAAATCGCCATTTGCAGCCCGTCCTGGCGTGAATATCAACAGGCCCTAAAGCCATGGCGCTTCTGCCCGTCGACGACGCGCTGGCCCTGCTGCTTGCCGGAGCCGAAACGCTTCCCGCCGAACAGGCGGCCCTTCACGCTGCCGCATGGCGGGTGCTGGCCGAACCCGTCGCCGCCCGCCGCACCCAGCCGCCTTTCGATGCTTCCGCCATGGACGGCTATGCCGTCAGGGCGGCCGATATCGCCGGCCTTCCGGCAAAGCTTACGGTAATCGGTCAGGCCCCCGCCGGCCGCCGTTATGTGGGCACGGTGGGGCCAGGCCAGGCCGTGCGCATCTTCACTGGCGCGCCGGTGCCCGACGGCGCCGACACGATCCTGCTGCAGGAGGACGCCCGCGCCGCGGATGACGGCACGAAAGTCGAGGCGCTGGAGAGCACCGCGCAAGGCAGGCATATCCGCAAGGCAGGCCTCGATTTTCGCGACGGCGACGCGCTGCTGCCCGCCGGCCGCATTCTCGACCCGGCGGCGCTTTCGCTGGCCGCCGCCGCCAATCATGATGCGCTGCCGGTGGTGACCCGTCCCCGCGTCGCGATCCTCGCTACCGGCGACGAGCTGCTGCCCCCGGGCTCAGCCCCCGGCCCGGACCAGATCATCGCCTCCAACGGCTATGGCGTGGCCGCGCTCGTGCGCGCCGACGGCGGCGAACCGCTCGACCTCGGCATCGCGCCGGACAGCAAGGACGCCATCGCCGCGGCCGTGAAGCAGGCGCGCACGGCCGGCGCGCATGTCATCGTCACGCTGGGCGGCGCCTCGGTCGGCGATCACGACCTCGTCCACGAGGTGCTGACCTCGCTCGGCATGACGCTCGACTTCTGGAAGATCGCCATGCGCCCCGGCAAGCCGCTGATGGTCGGCAAATTGGACGGCGTGCATGTGCTCGGCCTGCCCGGCAATCCGGTGTCGAGCCTCGTCTGCGCCCACCTCTTCCTGCGCCCGTTGCTGGCCAGGCTTGGCGGACGCCCCTTCGCGCCCGACATCCGCGACGCGGTGCTGGGTGAGCCGATGAAGGCCAACGACCACCGCCGCGACTATGTCCGCGCCCGGGCGGAGGAGCGGAACGGCCGGCTGGTCGCCGCCCCCTTCTCCACGCAGGATTCGTCCATGCTGCGCACGCTGGCCGAGGCAAATTGCCTGATCATCCGCGAGGCCAACGCCCCGGAAGCCTCCGCGGGCGACCCCTGCAAGGTGCTGATGCTGCGCTAGGCGCGGGTTTCATCGAAGCTGCGCTAGGCGCATGTTTCATCGAATTAGGCCGGATGTAACCCCTACAGACAGTAAGTTTCGTGGGAGGACCACTGATGACTAGGGAGAGTCCGGTGTATAGGGCTGCGCCGTGCGGTCGCGCGCGGCGTTGGCCGCATTCATGACATTAGCGTTGCTAGGGCTTTTTAGGCTCAAACATTTGATAGGAATTGAATCGGTTGGCGAACTCGGTACGCAGGCCGTCTTTAGAATAGGAAGCACCGACACAAAACATCTCGACAAATTTGTTGCCGTACAGATCACGATACCGCATTTCGGCGACCGCGTAGAGACGCCGGCCCGATACCGGATTGGCTATTTTCGCGATTTCACCTTTCGGAACTGGCTTGATGTTTGCTGGGAAGGTCCAAGACCCCGAACGGCTCGGTGGCATGACAATGTCATCCCCGACGCCGGCCCAATTGTTGGGAAGTTCAAAATTAGCCGCGATCGGAAAACTCGTAATGAAAGTTTGAGTTCGAACGTGAAGCCCAATCGCTGGGCTGGATCCGACATTCTTTGCGCCGATGATTGCTTTTCCTCCCCGAACGAGATTCCGTTCATGGGGAAACGACTCGCCGTGAAGTTCAAGATAGGCACGGATTTGGGCATTCCCAATACGGATCGTTTCGGCAACGGCGGCTTCGGCGGCATTTGCCGCTTGGACGGCAGCTCGGTTGGCCTGAATCATCAGAAGAAGCGTACCGAATAGGAGGAACGAACCAAGCCAAGTCGCATAGTTTTGCCATTTCGCGATTTCAACCATTCGCTGCGTGGCGCTGTCCATCCCCTGCTGAGCGGCAAGATCGTTCAACTCTCTCTGCTCGGCACGCTGCTCTCTGGCCTTACGGGCGTCGGTCTCGGCTTGGTCCTCGATCACGTCAACAGGAAGCGCCCAAGGCGCGCTCTCGGAATGCTGCTGCTCAGTAGCTGCCTGCCCCTGTCCGTCGTCTCCTCCGCGCTCCTGTGGGTGCACGGGTGAGGCCAGCACCATGAACAGCGCAACAATCAGAAACCGCATAACAACACCCTCCGCACGTTCCATTGTGCTTGTGCCTAGGTGGTTAAGCAAGAAGGCGATCTTACGTGCTACTATTCTTGAAAGGACGGAATCAGAGGTAACAGCGCGATGCGGAAACTAGGTCTGATTGCGTTGGCGGCCATTGTCATTGCCCTGCCAAGGCTACTGGAACTCATTGGCATCGGCGGCACGCAAGACGATCTCGCATGGTGGGGCAGGCTCATGCTTGAGATGGGCCTACCTAACTTCATTGCGACTGCCTGCCTAGTATTGGCGCTGTGGCTCTTCTGGGACGAGTTGCGAGAGCGCCTGCAAGCAAACATCAAAAGCCGCGTTGCGGCAGGGTACTTCCCAACGCTTCGCGAAAGCCTGTTCGGTAAGGTCTTGTTCTTCGATCCTGAGCACACGATCCAGTGCCAGATTGACCTGATCGGGGCACTTGGGGCGGTGCCTCAAATTCAAGCGCTGGTGATCCAGTCCGCAGCGCGCGGCATCGTCGCTATCGGGGGGGGTGAAAACTCTCGCCAAGAACCATCGATGGAAACCGATACGAGTGCGGCACGCCTACCTGATTTCGCTTGTCACGGGCGAACGCATCGAATGCAGCATCGATGATCACACCGACTTCGAATATCTGGAAATTCAACCCGACGAGTTCTTTCGCATTGGAGCCCGTTTTAGGAATGAACTCGGGCTGCCGATCGGGCCCAGGGGCCTCACCGTTTCCACATTCCGCAAGAACTGGATCACCTTCAAGCTTGTGATTGAGTGTGAGGGTTTTTCTGTCGAGCGGACATACGATGCGGAGTTGGTGGATTGGCTGCTGTACGACGTATTCACGCTACATCTTCAGGAACGCCCTTTGCCTGAAAAGCACAATGTGGTGGTAAAGAAACCGACAGGTGCGAAAGCATGACAGCAGCCGCCAAGAACTGCTTCAACCGCCTGATAAAGGCGACGGTCACTTACCGGCACGCGAAACCGGGCGCGGGAAAGACTGCAAAAGCAGGTCAAGCGTCAATCCGGCGGTTCTGGCGGAACGCCCAAAGATACGTCTGCAAACAACTCGCCCAATCGCCGATCCCCTCGCAGCGTCCCCTGTCGCGTGCTCATGCTGCGCTAGGCCGTGCGGACCGTCAGGATTCGGGCTCGGCACTGAACTGATTGCCAGCGGTTGGCGGCGCGCTTCTTACCACCCTTCGCGCCAAGCTCCTTCGCTGCCGCGTTCTTGTCGTCGGCGGGAAGCTCTTCCTCTTCCTCGCCGGTGGCAATGCGCATGACCTTCACAGCATTGCCGATCACGTCAGAGGGGCGTTTCTGTCCTTCAGGTCCTGTGGGCGTTAGCCTTCATCGCGTTCTGAATAATCAACATAGACAGTGCCGATCTTTTTCCCGACCCTATCTGCCACATCGGCAAACCCGTCTTCGTATTCGCCCTTCTCCAGTCGGTCGGCCACCGCGCGAAGCGCGTCAGCCGCCCATTTGTCCAAGGTGGGAAGGTTGGGTCCAGACAGCTCCAGCTCAACATCGCACTTCAAATATGGAGTCAGTTCGTCCATCACGGCCTCTTGCTTTCCGGTACGCATATAGGAGTCAGGGCTAGGGCGCGACAACCGCTCAGAGATTTTCAGATTTCGAACTGAGACACTACCGCCCGCTGTCAGCACCCGTCAGCAGTCTTGTCCACCTCCCCACGCGTGGTCCGTATGTCAGAGCCACGAATCCGGGGGGACCGGCCACGACCGCCGCGATTTCGTGGACAGATTCACCGCCGACAACATTCTTTTCCCCGCCAACCCTTTGTTCCCGTTCACCGTTCACCATTCACCATTCACCATTCACCTATTTATCCACGCCTCCCGAACCGTCCCCACAATGGGTCCGCCAGGCGAAAGGAACGGCGGCGATGGACTGGAAAGGCGCGATCGAGCAGGAACGGGCGGCGCTGATGCGCATCGTCACGCTGCTTGGCGCGCTGGCCGGCCTGGCCGAGCTTGCGGCGGGCCGTTCGCCTGCCATGCGCGGTTTCGTGCTCTGGATCCTGCGCCGCGCCGAGGCCGTGGCGCGGGATTTCGTCGCCGGCGGCCAGCATGCGCCAATCGCATCGATGCCGGTCGGATCAGCGCGCGCGCGCCCGGCGGACGCGATGCGCCTCGCCGTCAGCCTTCGGGCGCTGGCCCGGCAGCTTGCCCGGCAGCTTGCCCGGCAGCTTGAATGTCAGGCGAGGCTGATCTCTGCGGCGTGTGGCGAGCGCGGCGCCGGAATGGAACCGCCGCTATTCGGCCGGATGCCGGCCATGCGCGACCTCGCGAATGCCTTGTCCATGCTCGCGGCGTTCGCCTGGCCGATACACCATCCCGCGCCCGACACGTCTTAAGCCGACGGCGTGCATTCCTGAAAACCCCATGCAATTGCGAAAGCCGCGCTTCCGCGATCCGGCAGCGAATCCCTTAGCGCGGCTGAACCTCGGCGGATCGCGAGGCCGCAGCGGGCTGGCACGGGTTTTTCATCGATTTTAAACACTTGCGGAACAAGACTGGAACATATAGTGATTGTTCTGGTTTTGTTTGCCGGTGATTCCCGGCGAAACCGGGTTCAGGGGACTGACAATGCTTACGCGCAAACAGCACGAACTTCTGTTGTTCATCCACGAGCGGCTGAAGGAAACCGGCATCCCGCCCTCCTTCGACGAGATGAAGGACGCGCTGGGTCTGGCTTCCAAGTCGGGCATCCACCGGCTGATCACTGCGCTCGAGGAGCGCGGCTTCATCCGCCGTCTGCCCAACAGGGCCCGCGCCCTGGAAGTTCTGCGCATGCCCGATTCCATCGCACCCGGCCTCAACGCCGCCAGGCGCTTCTCGCCCGGCGTTATCGAGGGCGGGCTGGGCAAGACGCCGCCGTCGCGCGTTCCGGCCGCCAGCAATGACGACGACGCCTCGGCTGGCGTCTCGGTGCCGGTGATGGGCCGCATCGCCGCCGGCGTGCCGATCGAGGCGATCCAGCACCAGACCCATTCGATTTCGGTGCCCCCGGACATGCTGTCGGGCGGCGAGCATTACGCGCTCGAGGTCAAGGGCGATTCCATGATCGAGGCCGGCATCTTCGACGGAGACACGGTCGTCATCCGCAATGCCCAGACCGCCAACCCCGGCGACATTGTCGTCGCCCTCGTCGACGACGAGGAAGCGACGCTGAAGCGGTTCCGCCGCAAGGGCGCGTCGATCGCGCTCGAAGCCGCCAACCCGGCCTACGAGACCCGCATTTTCGGCCCCGACAGGGTCAAGGTCCAGGGCCGGCTGGTCGGTCTCATCCGCCGCTACTGACCGTCACTAGAGCAATTCCAGGAAAAGTGGGAACCGGTTTTCCGTCCGGAATTGCGGCAAAACAAACACTTACTGCCGCCGGTATGGCGGCATGCCGCGCGCCTCGCGTGACCATCGGCGATGGTCGTGCCATGGCCGCAGCGCCTCGCCGATCGCGTAGCGGATTTCGGCACGGCCGTCCCTGAACCGGACTTCGGCGCTGCCGCGCCATGCGAGGTCCTTCTTCGTGACCACGACCGGCGATTGGCCGGCGCAGACATTGTCCGCCGTCGCGTCATCGACGACGACCAGCGCGGCATCGCCGCATGCCGGGCCGGCCGCCTCTCCGCTTTCGGCAAACGCGACCACGGCGCCGCTTGAATGCCGCGCGGTGCAGAGCCCCTCGCCGCAAAGGAACGGCGTCTCCCCGCCGAAGACCGCCGCCTTGCCGGGCTTCACCACCCCCGCCGTCTGTGACGCGGCTTCCCAGATGCCCAAGGTGAAGCTGGACGGCCGCGTTCGGTTGACGGCAAGGCGACCGTCGGCGAGCGGCATGGCGACCAGCCGCGCATCCTCCGATATCAGCACGTCCGGCTGGTCGCGCATCGCAACCAGCGCCAGACCCGCCGCCAGTAACGGCAGCGCGGCCCACCGCAGCCAGGTGGTCATGACCATGCCGATGACCAGCGCGACCGCCAGCACGCCCACCGCCAGCGGCGGTATCGCGCCCACCGTGTCGACCGGCGAGCGCTCGGCCAGTTCGGTCGCGACGCCGATCACCAGCGCCAGCGCCTTGCCCATGCCGGCGAAGAACATGCCGTCCAGCCCGAACGGCATCGTCAGCACGCCCGCCACGGCAAGCGGCATGACCGCGATCGTGACGACCGGCATGGCCGCCAGATTGGCGATCAGCCCGAGCGGGGCGATGCGCTGAAAATGCCACGCCGCAAACAGGCCGGTGGCCAGCCCGGCGATCAGCGAGGTCATGGCGAGCCCGGTGAAGAACAACGCCACCAGCCGGATGGCGCTCATCGCCGGCGATCGCTGTTTCATGAAGCCGCTCGCCGGCCCGCGCATGCGGCGCTCGGAATACCAGCTGTACGCGCCGATCAGTGCGGCCGTCGCCGCGAACGACATCTGGAAGCTCGGCCCCATCACCTCATGCGGCGCGATCGCCAGGATGACGAGCGCCGCGATGGCGAGATTGCGCATGGTGAGCGCGGCGCGGTCGAACAGCACCGCCACCAGCATGACCGCGAACATGATGAAGGCGCGCTGCGCGGCGACCGCCGCGCCCGACAGCACCAGATAAAGCACCAGCGCCGCCAGGCCCCCGATCGCGGCGTATTTCTTCACCGCGCGGCGTGACGAGAAGCCGGGAAACAGCGCAAAGGCAAAGCGCATGGCGCCGACCACCGTGCCGGCCACAAGCGCCATGTGCAGGCCGGAAATGGCCAGGATATGCGCCAGACCGGTCTTGCGCAGCGCCTCCGTCACCTCCTCGGGTATGCCCCCGCGCACGCCCGCCACCAGTGCCGCCGCAACCTCGCCTTCGGGTCCGCCGATGCGGGCGCGGATATGGGCGGCCAGCGTCAGCCGCTGCCGCTCCACCCATGCCGCGAGGCGCGTTGGCCATTCGGGCGGAGCCTCGATGTCCGTCTTGAAGGGCCCGGACAGAAAAAACCCGTTGGCGCCGACCCCGTCGAAGAAGCTTTCGAAGGCGAAATCATAGCCGAATGGTCGCGCTGGACCGCTGGCTGGCAGCAGGCGCACAACGCCTGCCACGCCCTTTCCGGGTTCAAGATCGTCGGGCAGTTCGTCCGTTGTCGCGCGGATGCGGTCGGGCGCGTAGCGGAGTTCGGGCCGCTCCGTCGAATTGAGGTCGATGGTGAGGCGTATCCGTCCGTTGGCGCGGTCCTCGATGGTGACCACGCGCCCGGTAATACGCGTCGAAATGCCCGAACCCATCATCAAGGTGGAATGACGCCAGGTCTCCAGCGATCCGGCCAGCATCCCGACGAGCAGCACCAGCGCCGCGATGGCGCTGGCGCGCGCCGCACCCGACGCCCGCAGCCCGAGCGCGCCGACGGCCGCCAGCGCCGCGAAGGCAAGCAGCGCGCGCGGGTCCGGTTCGCCAGGCAAACAGAAATACGTCACGGCTCCCGCCGCGAACAGCACGGGCAGCAGCACGAATCCGGTGCCGCGGTCGCGCTCGGTTTCCAGCGCCGACGCGATCCTTCGGCCGGCCGCCGCTGCAAGGCGCAGAAGCCGCCACCATGCCCGCGCTCCCTCACCCCGAATGGCTGCGGTGTCACCGGACGGACCGGAGGAACCCGGAGACGGAATAGCGGCGGCGTATGCCGTGCTGTCGGAGAAGATCAGACGTTCGTCATCGGCGCGCGCGGGCGTCTCGCCATTCATCCAGCGATCCGTCTAATGCTTGCGCCCCAATGACCCTATGCTACATGAACGCGCTCGAAACGCCATATCGAGCAGCCCGGCCGCTCGGCCAGTCAGGAAATCCAGAATGCCCGAAACCGTCGTCACGCGCTTTGCCCCCTCGCCCACCGGTTTTCTCCATATCGGCGGCGCGCGCACGGCGTTGTTCAACTGGCTTTATGCCCGCCACACAGGCGGCAAGATGCTGCTGCGCATCGAGGATACCGACCGCGAACGCTCGACCGACGCCGCCACCGCCGCGATCCTCGACGGGCTGAAATGGCTCGGTCTCGGCTGGGACGACGAGCCGGTATCGCAATATGCCCGCGCCGACCGGCATCGCGAGGTCGCCGAGGAGTTGCTGGCCCGCGGCAAGGCTTACCGTTGTTACGCGAGCCAGGAGGAACTGGCCGAAATGCGCGAGAACGCGCGGGCGAATGGGCTCCCTCCCCGCTATGATGGCCGCTGGCGCGACCGCGATCCCTCCGAGGCGCCCGCCGGCGTCAAGCCGGTCATACGCATCAAGGCCGCGCGCGAAGGCGAAACCATTGTCGACGACAAGGTACAGGGCCAGGTGCGCTTTCCCAACAAGGACCTCGACGACTTCATCATCCTGCGCTCCGACGGCGGACCGACCTACATGCACGCCGTCGTCGTGGACGACCACGACATGGGCGTCACCCACATCATCCGCGGCGACGACCACCTGACCAACGCCGCGCGCCAGCAGATCATTTACGAGGCGATGGAATGGCCCGTGCCGGTGATGGCGCATGTGCCGCTCATCCACGGGCCGGACGGCGCCAAATTGTCCAAGCGCCACGGTGCTCTAGGCGCGGAGGCCTATCGCGCCATGGGCTACCTGCCCGAGGCCCTGTGCAACTATCTGGCCCGCCTCGGCTGGAGCCATGGCGACGACGAGGTGATGTCGATCGAAGACATGGTGCGCTGGTTCGAGATCGAGGACATCAACCGCGGCGCGGCGCGCTTCGACATCCAGAAGCTGGAGGCGCTGAACGGCATCCACATGCGCCAGATGGATGACGCGGTCCTGCTGACCGCGCTCATCGACACGCTGCCATATCTGGACGATGCCGAACCTCTCGGAGGGGGAATGACCGAGGCTCGCAAGACACAGCTTCTTGCGGCGATGCCCGGACTGAAAGAGCGTGCGAAGACACTCGTCGAACTTGTTGATGGTGCTATGTTTTTGTTCACCAAGCGGCCCCTTGTTCTCGACGAGAAGGCAAGCGCAATTCTCGATGCCGGTTCGCGTTCCTTGCTGTCCGATTTGCTGCCCAAGCTTGAGGCCGCGCCGGTGTGGGATATCGAAACGCTGGAGGGAATCGTGCGCGATCATGCCGAACAGACCGGCCTGAAGCTGGGCAAGGTGGCGCAGCCCTTGCGCGCCGCCCTCACCGGCCGCGCGACGTCTCCAGGTGTTTTCGACGTGCTCGTGGTGCTGGGAAAGGACGAGAGCGTCGGCCGCATTCGCGACCAAATCGATTAGATTTCCCGGTTGGCCGCTCCGGCCCGAATCACCCATATCGCAATGCAACATAGCCATTGGGCGAGCTTGGCAGCACCGCCCAAATGCGGTAGCTAAAGCGCGCTCGCGACCTCCATCAGAGGTGCCCGCGCTTTCCGGGAAATGTCGAGAATTGAGAGAGGTAGCACCATGACGGGTACGACGGCATCGTTTGTTTTCGACAACAAGAAAACAGAATTCAACGTCCGCTCGGGATCCGTCGGGCCGGACGTCATCGACATCGGTGCGCTGTACAAAGACACGGGCATGTTCACCTATGACCCGGGCTTCACCTCGACCGCGAGTTGCGAATCCGGGATCACCTATATCGACGGCGACGCGGGCGTTCTGCTGCATCGCGGTTATCCGATCGATCAGCTGGCCGAGCACGGCGATTTTCTGGAGGTCTGCTACCTGCTGCTCTACGGCGATCTGCCGACCAAGGCGCAGAAGGAAGACTTCGACTACCGGGTCACGCGCCACACGATGGTGCACGAGCAGATGTCGCGGTTCTTCACCGGGTTCCGCCGCGATGCGCATCCGATGGCCGTGATGTGCGGCGTGGTCGGCGCGCTGTCGGCCTTTTATCACGACTCGACCGACATTTCGGACCCGCATCAGCGCATGGTCGCCTCGATCCGATTGATCGCGAAAATGCCGACCATCGCCGCGATGGCCTACAAATATCACATCGGCCAGCCCTTCGTTTATCCGCGCAATGAGCTCGGCTACGCCGCAAACTTCTTGCATATGTGCTTCGCCGTGCCGTGCGAGGAATACCACGTCAATCCGGTGCTTGCCCGCGCCATGGAGCGCATATTCATCCTCCATGCCGACCACGAACAGAATGCCTCGACCTCGACCGTCCGCCTGGCCGGCTCGTCGGGTGCGAACCCCTTTGCCTGCATCGCGGCGGGCATTGCCTGCCTCTGGGGTCCCGCCCATGGCGGCGCCAACGAGGCGGCTCTCAACATGCTGGCCGAAATCGGCTCCGTGGACCGCATTCCCGAATTCATCGACCGCGCCAAGGACAAGGACGATCCGTTCCGCCTGATGGGCTTCGGCCACCGCGTCTACAAGAATTACGATCCGCGCGCCAAGATCATGCAGAAGACCACGCATGAGGTTCTGGGCGAACTCGGCATCAAGGACGATCCGCTGCTCGACGTGGCGATGGAGCTGGAGAAGATCGCCCTCACCGACGAGTATTTCATCGAAAAGAAGCTCTATCCCAATATCGATTTCTATTCCGGCATCACGCTGAAGGCGCTGGGCTTCCCGACCACCCTGTTCACCGTGCTGTTCGCCGTCGCCCGCACCGTTGGCTGGGTGGCGCAGTGGAAGGAGATGATCGAGGATCCGCACCAGAAGATCGGCCGGCCGCGCCAGCTCTATACCGGCGAGCCTGTACGCGATTACGTTCCGATCGCCCGCCGCTGACGCTCGTACGGACAGCGTCGCTGCCTGGATGTTCGGGCCATTGTCCTTCGACCCCCGCACAAGCGGTACCTGCACCGGCGATGGTGGGGAGTGGAGAAGTGACGCCGAATTGCGAATGGTGAACAAAGGGGTTGGCGGCCGCCCCGTGGATCGCTCGTCCACGCGCGCTGGCCCCTAGTCGTCACCCTCGTCTGCCGTCCCGGTACCCGACACCGCCGGCACGCAGAAAATGCGCGTGCCCCGGTTGGTCACGAAGTCGAGGATGTCGGCCACGCGCGGATCGTCGCCATGGGCGGCGCGCACCGCATCCACATTCTCCGCAACCGGACGCGCCCGGTCGAAAAGCAGTCGATAGGCGCTGCGTAATACATGGATTTCAGCGCGGCTGAGACCCGAACGTTTCAGCCCGATGACGTTGAGCCCCCTGAGCCGCGCGCGGTTGCCGATCACCATGCCGTAGGGGATGACATCACCGGGAACGCCGGTCATGCCGCCGACAAAGGCGTGATGGCCAATGCGGACGAACTGGTGGATGGCCGAAAGGCCCGAGATAATCGCGTGGTCGCCGACCTCCACATGGCCGCCAAGCGTAACGCCATTGGCGAATGTCACATGATCGCCAAGCACGCAGTCATGCGCGACATGCGAGTAAGCCATCAGCATGCAATTGTCGCCGACCTGCGTCGCGCCGCGGCTGGTGTCCGTGCCAACATGCGCCGTCACCATCTCGCGGATCGTGCAGCCGCGCCCGATGGTAAGCGTGGTACGACCGCCCTCATGCTTGAAGTTCTGCGGCGCGCCGCCAAGAACCGCCTGCGGAAAGACGCGTGTGCCGGCGCCGATCTCCGTCGCGCCCATGACGGAAACATGGCTTATCAGTTCGACGTTTTCGTGCAGGACAGCCTCGGGCCCAACCTGGCAGAACGGACCGACGCGCACGCCTGCGCCCAGCTGCGCGCCGGGCGCGACATCGGCCAGCGGGTGAATGAATGTTCCCGAGCTTTGCACCGCCGGCTCATTTGCCATCTGGGAACGACACCATCGCCGCCACTTCGGCCTCTGCCACCTTCGCGCCGTCCACCTTTGCCTCGCAAGCGTAGCGAAAAATGCCACCGCGCTGCTTCAGCTTGCGGACGTGGATTTCGAGGCGGTCACCCGGCACCACGGGCTTGCGGAACTTCGCACCGTCTATCGTCATGAAATAGACCAGCGGCGTCCGGTTCACATCCTGCATGTTGTTGACGCAGATCGCGCCAGCCGTCTGCGCCATCGCCTCGATGATGAGAACGCCGGGCATGACGGGCATTCCCGGGAAATGCCCGGTGAAGTGCGGCTCGTTGAACGTCACGTTCTTGATGCCGATCGCCGAATCGTCGCCATCGACTTCGATGATCCTGTCCACCAGAAGGAACGGATAGCGGTGGGGCAGAAGCGACTGAATCTTCTGAATGTCGAGCGTCGAAAGGTCCGTCCGTTCACTTGCCATTCGATCCATCACCCTTCCGCTTTGGGCCGCTGAGTTCCCGTATCGCCATAACCTCCCGGAAGAAATCGCGATAGGGCCGCGCCGGGGAGCCGGCCCATTTTTCCCCCGCGGGAACGTCATGCATCACACCGGAAGCGGCGGCGATTTGCGCTCCACTCCCGATGTTGACGTGATCCTTCAGGCCGACGCCGCCGCCAAGAGCGACAAAGTCGCCCAGCGTTACCGATCCGGAAATGCCGCATTGGCCCGCGATCAAGCAGCAGCGTCCTATCTGCACATTGTGGGCAATCTGGACCAGATTGTCGATTTTGGTCCCCTGCCCGATTACCGTATCGCTGATCGCGCCGCGGTCGACGGTCGTATTCGCGCCGATCTCGACATCATCCTGAATGACCACCCTGCCGAGTTGCGGCACCTTGTCCGGTCCCGCCTTTCCAGCCACGTATCCAAATCCGTCCTGGCCGATGCGGACACCGGCATGGATGATCACGCGGTCGCCGATGAGCGCGCAGATTATCGAAGCTCCGGGACCGACATAGCTGTCGCGTCCAATCCGGCATTGCGGGCCGATCACGGCCCCCGGCGCCACGATCGCACCGGAACCGATCGCCGCTCCCTCGCCGATGACGGCGCCTGCCTCGACGATCGCGCCGGCTTCAACCGATGCGCCTGCGCTGACATGCGCGGCCTGCGAAACGCCACGCTCGCCGGTCACCGCGACCGGACGCATGGCGGAAGCGAACAACAGCCTCGCCGCCGCTACGAACGCATTCTGCGGCTTGTCCGTCACAAGAGCAGCGACATGATCCGGCACCTGCGAAGCAATTTCGGCCCGGCACAGCACGGCCGCCGCTCTCGTATTCACGAGCTCGCTGACCAGATGCTTGTTTTCTATGAAGATGAGGGTGCCGTCCCGCCCATCGGAAGCGGGAGCGATCGAGTGAATTGCGGTGGACCCGTGTTTCGGATTGGTCAGCGCAGCGCCGGTAACCGCCGCGATCTCGTCGACTGTGAAACTGCGCGACGGCGCGAAGAAAACCGGATCTGTCATGACGCCTTTTTCCGGGCCGGAGCGGCCCGGAAACCTACCCTGGCGGTCAGAACCGCGTCGAGATGCCGAAGTTGAAATTCTGGACCCGGTCGGTTGAAGCCCGCATGAGCGGCACCGCGTAGTCGACACGCAACGGACCGAACGGGGACGCCCAGATAAGACTGGCGCCCGCGGAAGCGCGCCACGTCATGCCGGTGCCGACGGCCGTAGCAAGCGAATTGCCGTAGAGCGTCGCCGCATCGGCAAATACCGCACCGCGCATGCCAAAGCTTTTCGGAAGCAGCGGCAGCGGGAACTGCGCCTCGGCTGTTGCGTGGAAATAGGTGGTGCCGCCCAGCTGTTCGCCGGTCACCGTATCGACCGGACCAATGCCGTTGTGGGCAAAGCCGCGAATGATCCGGTCGCTCGACTGGTTGTAGTCGAACACCCTGAGCGGAGTACCCAGCGCCTGCACGTGGCCCGCGCCCACAACGATCAGGCCGACCAGATCGAGCTCATCCGAGAGCTGCTTGTAGTAGCTGGTCCGCGCCGTCAGCTTCAGGAAGTTGGCGTTGCCGAAGATGCCGGCATACTCGGTGGTGAAGCTGGCATACACGCCGTTGCGCGGATCCTGGATGTTGTCGATCGAGCTGTAGATCAGCGACGCGCTGATCGATGATTTGGTCCACGGGCTCTGCGTCAAAATCGCCGTCTGGATCGGAGCCGCGACCGGGCAACCTGCAGCACCCACCGTCGGACATAGAGCAGCCGCGCCCGTCGTGAAAGTATAGCTCTCGACCGCGTAGTTGTAGGCGAACTGGGTCGACAAGCGTTCAGTGATAGGCAGACCGAGCCGCACCGTCCCGCCGATCACCGAGCTATTGTAGTTCGTGTAGGAACGCGTCTGGCGATAGATGTCGAAGCCTGCCGAAATCCGACGCCCGAGGAAATACGGCTCGGTGAAGGAGATCATATAGTCGCGCGCGCTTCTGCCGCCGGAAACCGACAGCCTGATCGCCTGGCCGCGGCCAAGGAAATTGCGCTCGGTAATGCCGCCCTCCAGCACGAAGCCGCTGGTCGGGGCCGACCCCGTTGCGTAGCCCGCGCCGATGGAGAACTCGCCGGTCGACTTGTCGACAACGTCGACAATCAGGATGACTTGGTCGGGCGTCGATCCCTGCGTGGTCGAAATGTTCACCGATTCGAAGAAATCAAGCTCCTCGAGTCGCTTGCGGGCGCGCTGGACCAGAACCTGATTGAACGCGTCGCCTTCGCTGATGTCGAACTCGCGGCGAATGACATAGTCGCGCGTACGTGTATTGCCGCGGACTTCAATGCGCTCGATATAGGCGCGCTGCCCCTGGTCGATCGTATAGAGGACCGAAATCGTCCTGTTCACGAAATCACGGTCGCCGCGCGGCGTCACCTCGGCGAAAACATAGCCCTGGCCCGCCAGCTTCTCGGTGATCGCAATGATCGTGTCCTCGACGTCGGACGCGCTGTACGTGTCACCACGGCGCGTTTCCACGAGACGATCGAGACCCTGTGTATCGACGCCCTCGATCGTGCTGTCTATCGCGATGTCGCCGAAGGTGTAGCGCTCGCCCTCATCCACCGTGAAGGTAAGTGTGTACTTGTTCTCAGTCTCGTCGAGTTCCGCGTAGGACGAGACGATCTGGAAATCGGCATAGCCGCGATCATAGTAGAAACGGCGCAACAGCTCTTCATCAACGCGAAGCTGCGCTTCGTCAAACACGTCCTTGCGGCTGAGGAACGAGAGGAAATTGGACTTCTTCGTTCTGATCACATCCTGCAGCCGGCCGTCGCGGAACGCGTTGTTGCCGACGAAATTGATGGACGTGATCTTCGTGCGCCCGCCTTCCGTGACCTCGAAGATCACGTTGACGCGATTGCCGTCGAGCCTCTGTGTATAGGCGATCACGCGGGCATCGTCGCGGCCGATGCCGCTATAGGCCGCTTTGACCGCCTCGATGTCGGCTTGCATGGCCGCTTCGGAGAATGAGCCGCGCGCCTGGAGCTGGACCGCGGCGGCCAGCTGCGCGTCCTTCAGCTTGCGGTTACCCTGGAAAATGACCTGATTGACGATCTGGTATTCAGCGACGACCACCACCAGCGCGGAGCCGCTCTGATTTATCCGCACGTCCGAGAAAAGCCCGGTCGCAAACAGCCGTTTCACCGCGTCATCGATCGCCGAGTTGCCGAAGCTGACGCCGGGACGGATGCCGATATAATTCCGGATGGTGTCGGAATCGACGCGTTCGTTGCCGCTCACGTCAATCCGGCTCACGACGGCTGCTTCAGCCGCCGTAACGGATGCAAGCTGGACAGCCACGCTTCCAGAAAACACGATACACAATGACAGGAACACCGCCGAAGCGGCGCCATACAGACTGGAAGCTGCCTTCATAGGGCTGTCTTACCTTCTTTTCTCGTAGTCCCCACAGCGAGAAATCCGGATGTCTCGGCAGAACTCTCTCACCGTAATAACCGGATTTCGCCTACACGCAAGGTATCTGGTTAATTTGCGTTTACGATTTCCGCGGGCGTTGCATAGACACCACGGATTTCGGCTTCCATGGTAAATGTCGCCTCAATTTTCGCTCCCAATCCAGTCAGTTGCGTGTTCAGCACCCGAAAATGTCGTTCCAGAACACGAACGCCATGAACACCAGCACCAGCAACAGGCCCACCCGGTATATCCCTTCCATTACCGGTTCCGGGACGGGACGTCGAATCACGGCCTCTACAGCGTAAAAAACCAGATGCCCGCCATCAAGCGGTGGAATCGGCAGGAGATTGAGAAAGCCGATGCCGACCGACAGCAAGGCGACGAGCTGAACCAGCCATTCGAATCCGAGCGCGGCGGCCTTGCCCGACATCTCTGCGATCTTCACCGGGCCGCCGAGTTGGCACCTGTCCTCGCGGCCGGTGGCGAAGCGCTGCAGAAACTGGCCGGTTCGCGCAATGATATGCCCGGTCTCGGCAATCGCCTCCAGCACCGCCTGTCCCGGTGTATAGGTGATCAGCCGCGGCTGGCCCATCTCCTCATTGTTCACGACCCCGATGACGCCGATGCGCACGATGTTGCCGAGCGCGTCCGTGCGCTCGGTGAGTTCCGGCGTGGCGACCAGCGTCACCTCTTCGCCGTCGCGCTGCATAACGAAGACGATCTCGTCGCCGGCGCGGCCCGAAACGATGCGCTGCACGTCGGCGAAACTGTCAATTTCGGTTCCGTTTACGGTAACGAACCGGTCCCCGGGCTGGAATCCCGCGGCGGCGGCCGCGCTGTCGGGCTGCACTTCGGCGACCATCGGTTCCGAGACGAAGCGGCCGTAAGCCGAGAACATCACTGCGAATACCGCGATCGTGAGAATGAAATTGAACGCCGGCCCAGCAAACACCGTCAGCGCCCGCTTCCACACCGGCTGTGTGTGGAAGGCGATGCGATGTTCCTCCGGAGACAGAGCCTCGATTTCGTCGGCATCGGGCGTGCTCGTGGCGTTCATGTCGCCGACAAACTTGACATAGCCGCCAAGTGGTATGGCCGACAGCCGCCAGCGCGTGCCGTGTCGGTCCTCGAAACCGAACAGTTCCGGCCCGAAGCCGATGGAGAATGCCTTCACCCCGATGCCGCATAGGCGGCCGACGAGATAGTGGCCCATCTCGTGGACGAACACGACCACCGTGAGAACAATGAGAAACGGCACGATTGTCCCGACAAGCAGGCCTTCGGTGCTGAAAATACTGGTCAGGAAATCGGTCAAATGGTCCCCGCGCAATGCTGAATACGGATTGCCGCCGCGCCGCGACTGTCATGCCAATATCGGCATTTCGGTGGCGGTATCCACCCCGCCGGCGCCGATTTCGGATTTATCCCGAAAACAGCCCCGCCGCCGGGTTGTCCGGCCCGGACAGCGCCGCCCCGGCGAGATAGAGCGCAACCGCCGCCGCGACCAATCCGTCGACCCGGTCCATCACGCCGCCATGGCCCGGAATGATATGCCCGGAGTCCTTGGCGCCATGGCGGCGTTTGTAAGCCGATTCGAACAGATCGCCGAATTGCGACACCACCGAAACCACGACCGCTATCAGCGCCACGAGGGCGATGCTCAGCGATGACGGTCCGGCCAGCGCGACGATCGCTCCGCCAATCGCTCCCGCCACGGCGCCCCCAATCGCGCCGCTCCAGGTCTTGGATGGGGAAATGGAAGGCGCGAGCTTGGGTCCGCCGAATGCACGGCCCGCGAAATAGGCCGCGATGTCGGTCGCCCATACGCAGGCGAACAGAAACAGGATTGCCCACAGCCCGGCAATTTCGCCGCCGCGCAGAAAGGCGAGCGCCAAGGCGGGAACGGCCGCATAGCCGAGACCTGCCGCAAGGCCGAAGCCCTGTCCAAGCACGGCGGCCGACGCTCCTGCCCCCACAATAGCGATACCGATTGCAACGAGCACTGTAACGGCATCGAACCCGGCCGCCAGGACAGCAAGCACCGCCAAAAGCAGAAGCCACACACCGGCGCGATAGACCGGCGCGTAACGGACCTTCGCCAGGGTCGACCATTCATGGAAGACCGCCGCTCCTAGCGCCGCGGCGAACAGCCGGAACGCCACGCCGCCCCACCAGGTCAGCGCAAGAACGGCAACGGCGAGCACTATCGCCGACATGACCCGGAGTTGAAGGTTGCTGCGCCCGCGCGTGCCGCCGCCCGCGTTCATGACGCGTCGCGCGCCACAACCCCGCCGAAGCGACGCTCGCGCGAGGCGTAGGTTTCGACGGCTTCGACGAGCTCGGCGCGGCCGAAATCCGGCCAGTAGCAGGGCACGAAGACAAGTTCTGCATAGGCCGACTGCCAGGGCAGGAAATTCGACATGCGCTGCTCGCCGCTGGTGCGTATCACAAGATCCGGATCCGGAATTCCCACCGTGTCGAGATTGGCCGACACAGTCTCCTCGGTCACGTCTTCGGGCTTGAGCCGGCCTGCCGCCACCAGTTCCGCGATCCGCCGGCCGGCGCGGGCAATTTCGTCGCGTCCGCCATAGTTGAAGGCGATCACGAGGTTGCTCTGCCGGTTGAGCGCCGTCAGCGCTTCGGCCTCGTGCAGCAACCCGCCGATCTCCGGGTCAAGGCCCACCCGGTCGCCGATGATGCGCACCCGAACACCGTTCTTGTGCAGTTCCGCGAGGTCCCGGCGGATGAAGTGCTTGAGCAGCCCCATCAGATCCGACACTTCGGACTTGGGGCGCGACCAGTTCTCGGATGAAAAAGCGTAGACGGTAAGCCAGCCGATACCGAGATCGCCGACCGCGCGCACAGTCGCGCGCAACGCCTCGACGCCGGCCCTGTGACCCGCCGCGCGCGGCAGCCCGCGAGCCTTCGCCCAGCGGCCGTTGCCGTCCATGATGATCGCGATGTGGTCGGGCTTCATTCTCGATCCCGTTCCGGCGTGACCGTTGTCAGGTGTCAGGGTTTGGCCAGATGGCCCAGGCGCCTGAATCAGACACGGCGCGCAAGAACCCTAGACATGCATGATTTCCGTTTCCTTGTCGGCAAGCAGGCTGTCGATCGACGAAATTGTGTCGTCGGTCATTTTCTGGACCTGATCCGACAGGCGACGCGTGTCGTCCTCGCTCGTGTCGCCGTCCTTTTCCGCTTTCTTGAGATGATCCATGCCATCGCGGCGGACATGACGCGCGGCGACACGCGCATTCTCGGCATAGGTATGGGCGATCTTCACCAGTTCCCTGCGCCGCTCCTCGTTGAGCTCGGGCAATGGAATGCGCAAATTCGTGCCATCCACGATGGGGTTGAAACCAAGGTTGGATTCGCGAATGGCGCGGTCGACGGCCTGAACCATCGACTTGTCCCAGACCTGGACGCCGATCATGCGCGATTCCGGTACGGAGATCGTCGCGACCTGATTGAGCGGCATGCTGGTGCCATATGCTTCCACCTGGATCGGATCGAGCAGATTGGCCGACGCACGGCCGGTCCTGAGCGAGGCGAGATCGGACTTGAAGGCCGAAACCGCGCCGTCCATCCGCCGCTGCAGATCCTTCAAATCGACAGCGTCTGCCATGTGCGTTCCTCCTGTTTACTGGGGTCTCGAAGCCGGCCCGTCAGCCGGCGCAGGTCTTTGAGCCTATTTGTCCGAGACCATCGTATAGTGCCCTTTTCCGCGCAGAATCTGGCTGAAACCGTGCTCCTCGTGAATCGAGAACACGATTATCGGAATGTGGTTCTCGCGCGCAAGCGCAATTGCCGCCATGTCCATGATCGTCAGCCCCTGCTTGATGACGTCGTCATGGCCGAGCTTTTCGTAACGCTTTGCTTCGGGGTCCTTTTTCGGATCCGCGGAATAGACCCCGTCGACCTGGGTTCCCTTGAACAGCGCGTCGGCGCCGATTTCGGCCGCTCGCAGCGCCGCCGCCGAATCGGTGGTAAAAAAGGGATTGCCCGTACCGCCGGCGAAGATGACCACCTTGCCGGCGTTCATATATGCGGTTGCCTGGCGTTGGGAGAAACTTTCGCACAGTTCCGGCATGGCGATCGCCGACATCACGACCGCGTCCACCCCCATCTTGACCAGCGAGGTCCTGAGCGCCAGTGAATTGATGACTGTGGCGAGCATGCCCATATGGTCGCCCGTCACCCGGTCGCCGCCCTTGGACGCGACCGCAACACCCCGGAAAATGTTGCCGCCGCCGATCACGACCGCCACTTCCACGCCGAGCTTGCGCGCCTCCACGATATCGGCCGCGATCCGGTCCACGACCGACACGTCGATACCGAAACCCTGCTCCCCCATCAGCGCCTCGCCCGAGGCTTTCAGCAATACGCGGCGATAGGCTGGCTGGTCGGGCATTCGGTCCTCGTAACCTGTTCTGAATTCGTCCTCGCGATACACGAAGGGCGCCGCGTTGTCACGCAGCGCCCCACCGGCAATCGTATAAGATTGAAGGCTTCAGTGCTTGACGGCGGCGGCCACTTCCGCCGCGAAGTCAGCCTCCTCGCGCTCGATCCCCTCACCCAGCGCAAAGCGGATGAAACCGGTGACTTTCGCCGGAGCGCCGATCTCCTTCTCCGCTTCCACGAGCGCCTTTTCGACGGTCAGGTCGGGATTGATGACGAAGGCCTGCTTGAGCAGAACGACTTCCTCGTAGAATTTGCGCAGCCGGCCTTCCACCATCTTCTCGATGATGTTTTCCGGCTTGCCGGAAGAGCGCGCCTGATCGGAGAAGATCGCCTTCTCACGCTCAACCACCGCCGGGTCTATCTCGTCCGGCGTCAGCGAAAGCGGGTTGGTCGCAGCGACATGCATCGCGACCTGACGCGCGAATGAACGCGCGACATCCGCATCGCCGGCCGTCTCGATGGCGACCAGAACACCCATCTTGCCGAGATTGTCGGCCACGGCGTTGTGGACATAGGTCGCCACCGCGCCCTGCCCGACCGAGAGCTTCGCCGACCGGCGGAAGCTCATATTCTCGCCGATGGTGGCAATTGCGTCCTTGATCGTGTCGGTCACCGACTTGCCGCCCTGATACGCGGCATTGGCGACCGCCTCGGTCCTGCCATCCGTGCCGAGCGCGGCCTGCGCGATGTTGCGCACCGTCTCCTGAAAGGAATCGTTGCGGGCGACGAAGTCGGTCTCGGAATTCACTTCCACGACCACCGCGCTGTTGGCGTCTGCGGCTACGCCGATCAGACCCTCGGCGGCGGTGCGACCGGCCTTCTTGTCGGCCTTGGCGATGCCCTTCTTGCGAAGCAGGTCGATCGCGGCCTCGATGTCGCCGCTGGTTTCGGCCAGAGCCGCCTTACAGTCCATCATGCCCGCGCCGGTGATGTCGCGCAGTTCTTTCACCTGTGCTGCCGAGATGCTCATCATTGCCTCTTCAAATCGCAGTCTGAAAATAAAGCTGCGCACCGCTGGCGCGGTGCGCGCTATTGCTCCGGAAAGTGACCGCCGGCTGACCGGCCGTCGCGCCTCAGGCGTCCTTGTTTTCCGGCGCCGGTTCTTCGGCCGGTGCTTCGGCTTCGGCTGCGGGAGCCTCCGCTTCCGCAGCAGGTTCTTCCGCTGCAGGAGCCGCCGCTTCCGTGGCAGGTTCTTCCGCTGCCGGCGCCTCGGCGGCAGGCTCCTTCGCGGCCTTCTTCGTGGCCGGAGCCTCTTCCGCCACGGGCTCCTCGGCGACCGCCGGCACAGCCGGCGCTTCTTCCGCTGCCGGCGCCTCGGCGATCGCCGGCTCAACCGGCGCTTCTTCCGCGGCACCAACATCGATGCCGGCCGAGCCCTGCTGGCGCGCAATGCCGTCGATTGCCGCCTTCGAGATCAGGTCGCAATAAAGCGAGATCGCGCGCGCCGCGTCGTCATTGCCCGGAATCGGGAAGTCCACGATGTCCGGATCGCAGTTCGAATCCACCACCGCTACGACGGGAATGCCCAGCCGCTTGGCCTCCAGAATGGCGATCGCCTCCTTGTTGGTGTCGATCACGAACATCAGGTCGGGCGTGGAGCCCATGTCCTTGATTCCGCCGAGTGCACGGTCGAGCTTCGCGCGCTCGCGCTCCAGGTTGAGGCGCTCCTTCTTGGTAAAGGCGGAAGACTGCTCGCCGTCGGCCAGCAGCTCCTCCAGCTTGCGCAGGCGCTGGATCGAGTTGGAGATTGTCTTCCAGTTCGTCAGCATGCCGCCAAGCCAGCGCGCATTAACGTAGTACTGCGCGGAGCGTTTCGCCGAATCGGCGATGATTTCCGATGCCTGGCGCTTGGTGCCGACAAACAGCACGCGGCCGCCGGTCGAAACGGTGTCCGAGACCTTCTTCAGCGCCTGGTGCAGCAGCGGAACGGTCTGCGAAAGGTCGATGACGTGAATATTGTTGCGGGCGCCGAAGATAAACGGCCCCATTTTCGGGTTCCAGCGGTGGGTCTGGTGTCCGAAGTGAACGCCAGCTTCGAGAAGCTGGCGCATGCTGAAGTCAGGCAGTGCCATCCAATTGTCCTTTCCGGTTGGCCTCCACGGACAAAGGCGCGCCACCCGCGAGGGCTTTGCGCCACCGGCGGTCTGCGGGGGATGTCTCCCCCCGGAAACCAAGTCCGTGTGTGGAATGCGCGGGCATATAGGCTGCGCGGGCGCGAAATGCAAGCTGGTTGGTATTTGGAGGCCTGCTGCCGCTACTCACAGCCCCCGGCGTCGCGTTCATACATCGCTAGATCGACAAGCCGCCCCTTCATAGAGAAGTCGCCATAGTCCATCACGATGTCGCGGGTGACGCCGTTCTCGTGCAGCTTGAAGGAAATACGGTAGGTCGGCAGTTCCTCCCCGTTCTCGCCATCCGCGGGGTCGAAATAGGCGATGTCGACCGGCCAGAACCGGTCGTTGCCGAGCGACGCCATGGCCGTCTTTTCAGGGTCGCCAGCCTCGATCGCCGCCTTGTGGCCAATCACGACGGTCGTCGTCATCACCTTGTCGGCGTCCTCCGAGCCATCGAAAATCGTCGTTTCGTAGAAGTTTTCGGACTTCTTGGCCTTCTCGATCAGGTCCAGCAGATGCTCGGTCGGAAAGCGGGTCCGCTCAAGCTCCAGCGAGCGCTGATCGGGCTTGTCCAGATCGACTTCGATGCCTTGAGCGTCGCGCGTTGCGCTGCCCTTGATCTCGCGGTCGAGCTTCTGATCGACAAAGGACTTGGTGACGAAGTTGAACTGATCGCCGGACGCGTCCTCATAGGTGGAAGTCTGCAGATCGCTGATGCGCGACAGCTCGCTTGTGTCGATCTGGGTAACGAAACGGAAATTGACGGTGTAGCCCTCACATGCCGATCCGTCGAACTCGTAGACCATGCGCCCGGTGATGTCGGTAATGCCGGAACGGTCGGACGCGTTGTCGAGCTCGAGATCGTAGACCGCGCGGTGGGGCGCCAGAAACTGCCCCGCCTGGACGCTGGCGGGAACCGCGGCGGCGCAGGCCGCAAGGCCGAAAAGCAGGGGGCGCGCAGCGCGCATCAGCAATTTTCTCCACAACTGTCTTGGGCGACGCACAAGTCGCGTGTACCACATTAGCGCAACAGGTGGCGGAAGCGAGGCGAAACTCCAGCCGCCAAACGAAGTCTACAGGGATTTGAAGGAAGCGCTGCGCAATGACAACCGTAGAAAACCGACTGGCCGAACTGGGCGAAACCGTACCTGCCGTGGCCGCGCCCGCCGCAAACTATGTGCCGTGGGTCCGCACCGGCAACCTGGTGCTCACGGCGGGTCAACTGCCCTTCGTTGACGGCAAGCTGTTCAGGACCGGCCTGCTTGGCCGCGATCTCGACACCGAGACGGGCAAGCAGGCCGCCCGATATTGCGCGCTCAACGTAGCGGGCGTGCTGAAAGCGGCGTGCGAGGGCGACCTCTCCCGCGTCGTCCGCATCGTCAAGATCACCGTATTCGTGGCCTCCGTGCCTGACTTCACCGAGCAGCATCTTGTGGCAAATGGCGCCTCGGACCTGCTCGTCGCCGCTTTCGGAGACGCGGGCAAGCATGCACGCTCGGCGGTCGGCATGGCGGTGCTGCCGCTCAATGCGCCTGTCGAGATCGAAGCTGTCGTCGAGCTGGCCTGAGTACCGCGACCATGAGCGGCCTCTCCTGGCTGACGACGCGGCCAATCGCGCATCGCGGCTATCACGACATGAACCGGCAGCGCTGGGAAAACACCCTGCCGGCCTTCGACGCGGCAATCGAACGCGGCTTCGCCGTCGAATGCGACGTGCACCTGTCGAAGGACGGCGTGCCCGTCGTCTTCCATGATCTCGACCTGAAAAGGCTGACTGGCGAGGATGGCCATATCGTCGGGCGCACGGTGGCCGAACTTCGGCGGCTGCGCGTCGGGGGCACGGACGACCACGTCCCCACGCTGGAGGAAATGCTGGAGCGCGTCGCGGGACGGGTTCCGCTAGTCATCGAGCTCAAGGGGATGCAGGCGCATGATGACGGGCTGGTGGCGAAAACCGGCGCGCTGCTCGCGGCGTATGACGGCAAGGCCGCGATCATGTCGTTCAACCATGGGCACGTCCGCCGCTTTGCCTCCGATGCGCCGGGCATTCCCGCCGGGCTGACGGCCTTCGGCGCCAAGCCGGAGCATCTCGAAGCGCATTTCTCCATGCTGGCGCACGGTATCGGCTTCGCCTCCTTCCATGCGCTGGACCTGCCCAACCCGTTCACCACGATGCTGCGCGACAAGCTGTCGCTGCCCGTCATCACCTGGACCGTGCGCGACAGGACGTCATACGACCTGACCAGGACCCATGCCGACCAGATGACGTTCGAGGGTTTCGATCCCGATGATCCGGCCGCTCTTTCACAATTGAGCTAGGATCGGCCGTTGCCGCTTGACCCCGTCATCTTGCAACGCACAATCGCCGGAATAAGTAGAGTCCCATGCATCCGGCAAAAATCCATCCTGAGTGGCAATCGGCATGAACCAGCGCGGGAATGACGGGCCGGACCCCGGCGCGGGCGAATTCGCCCTCCGCGTCGTTCCCTCGCTTGCGGCCATACCGGCTTCGCAATGGTCGACGCTTTCGGGCGCGGCCCGCCGCGACGGAGCCGTCTACAATCCCTTTCTCAGTCACGCCTTCCTGTCCTCGCTTGAGGAGAGCGGCTGCGTATCGCGGGAGACCGGCTGGCTGCCCCAGCATCTGAAGCTGGAAGCGCCCGACGGGCGCATGCTCGGAGCGGTGCCCTGCTATCTGAAATCCCACAGCCAGGGCGAGTACGTCTTCGACTACGGCTGGGCCGACGCCTTCGAACGGGCGGGCGGGCGCTACTACCCGAAGCTTCAGGTCTCGATCCCGTTCACTCCCGCCACCGGCCCTCGCCTGCTCGTCGCGACGGGCGAACACCCGGCCACCGTTCAGGCAGCGCTCGCCGAAGGCCTCAAGGCTCTCTGCGCCCGCATAGGCGCATCATCGGTTCACCTCACCTTCGCGCCGCCCGATGAAGCGGGGCTGCTGGAGGAACGCGGGTTCCTTCATCGCACAGACCAGCAGTTCCACTTCTTCAACGAGGGCTACGCAAGCTACGACGATTTCCTCTCGACGTTGGCTTCGCGCAAGCGCAAGGCGCTGAAGAAGGAGCGGCGTACGGCGCTTGAAAACGGTATCACCATCGACCGACTGACCGGCAGCGACATCACCGAGGCCGCGCTCGACGACTTCTTCGCCTTCTACATGGACACCGGCTCCCGCAAATGGGGCCAGCCTTATCTCAACCGGGAATTCTATTCGCTGGTCGCCGAGCGCATGGCCGACGACATGCTGCTCGTCATGGCCAGGCGCGACGGCCGCAATATCGCCGGCGCCATCAACTTCATCGGCTCCGAAACCCTCTATGGCCGCAATTGGGGGTGCGTCGAGGATCATCCCTTCCTGCATTTCGAGGTCTGCTATCACCAGGCCATCGATTTCGCGATCGAGCGCGGCCTGAAGGTCGTCGAAGCAGGAGCGCAGGGCGAACACAAGCTGGCGCGCGGCTACATGCCGGTAACGACGCACTCGGCCCACCATATCGTGCATGAAGGCCTGCGCGGCGCGGTCGAGGATTATCTTGAGCGCGAACGGCGCGACGTGGCGGCAATCGGCGAATTTCTCGCCGAACGCGGGCCGTTCAGGAAAGGGGAATAAGGCAGGGGGCAATAGGGCGGCAAGTTTGAAGCGGAGTCCGCGCATCCGACATTGACGCTCCCGAAGCTAATCCCTACTGCCGTATGGCCCAACTGCCTTATTGCCCTGCCGGAGGCCCACAATGTCCACTTACGACCCCTCCAACGTCTTCGCCAAGATTCTGCGCGGCGAGCTTCCCGCCCACAAGCTCTACGAGGACGGCGACACCTTCGCGTTCATGGATATCATGCCGCGCGGTCCGGGCCATTGCCTCGTCATCCCCAAGCAGCCGTCGCGCAACATCCTCGATGTCGACGCGAACAGTCTGGCGGCGGTCATGCGCACGGTGCAGAAGATCGCCATAGCTGCGAGGAAAGGCATGGGCGCCGACGGCACGACCATCCAGCAGTTCTCGGAACCCGCGGGAGGCCAGATCGTCTTCCATCTGCACTTTCACATCATCCCGCGCTTCGACGGCGTGTCGCTGAAACCGCCGACGAACCAGATGGAAGACAATGACGTGTTGGCGGCGAATGCGGAGAAAATTCGCGCCGCGCTGGCCTGATCAAACCAGAAGCATGCCAGCGACAAGCATCGCCTCGGCGGCGAGTATGCCCGCAAGCATATGCTTCCCTGTCACCAGATAGACGGCAAATCCACTGGCTGCGGCGCCCACCCTCAGCCAGGCCGGTGCGTCGGCCAACCCTCCATTGGGCGTGAGAATGAGACTGGCTATCACCGCCGCGACCAGCGCCGTGGCCACCGCGCGCACGAAAACCAGCGCTTCCGAGGTTTCCGATATCCGCCCGCCGAGCAGAACGCCGAGAAAGCGCCAGCTGTCGGTCGCCAGCCAGCCGGCGACGAGGATGAAGAGATAGGGCCACCACCAGGCGTCGATCGCATCGAAGGTCACGGAGCAGCTCTCCGTACCCTAAGACGGTGGACGAGATATGCGCCGGCGCCGCCGACCAACCCGGTCACCAGCAGGCTGAACTCGGGTAGGACAAGCGCGAATAGCGGGCCGAGAACAAGCCCGAAGACCATCGCAACTTTCCCTGCCAGCTCTCGCGCCGATCCCCACAGCGACGTCAGGAAATACATGGGCGTAAGCAGAAGGAGCGCGGCCGACATGAGCGTCGGCATATCATTCGCGACCAGATAGACGGCGGTGACGACACCCATGTTGAGGATGACCAGCGATGATCCGACCCCGCCATACCAGGCGGTGCGACGCGCGCGCG
The DNA here is from genome assembly GCA_040880025.1 of Rhizobiaceae bacterium. Lineage (GTDB taxonomy): Bacteria > Pseudomonadota > Alphaproteobacteria > Rhizobiales > Rhizobiaceae > RCIO01. The sequence goes on along the minus strand of JBBDJD010000015.1, from coordinate 14,768 downwards.
GCACCGTGTGGACCTTCTGCATGGCGATCACCCAGGAGGTGACGGCCACGAAATGCGACAAGAGATAAAGCACCCAGCTTCGGGTGCCGCGCGCCTTCAGTTCGGGGACGAGCGAAACCACCATCGGCGTCAGCCGGACGGACGACAGTGCAACCGCGAAGGCGGCGGCGTGAAGCCCGTTGCCGGCCATGATCGCGCCGATCAGCACGACCTTTGCCGGCAGCGCCCAGATGATGCCCGTCATGAACACGGCCTGAGGCAGTGTTATCCCGGCCTCCAGCGCCAGTGCCGCGAAGCCGACGAAGCTGGACGCCAGGATCAGCGCCGGCAGCGACCCAACCTCGCGAAAACCCCGGAGATACCATTTGAGATTGCTGCCGTCCGGATCGTTGGCAGTATCGGAAACGGGAGCGGAATCGACCATCGCCGCCGCTTAGCATAGCCGGGAGCGGCCCGCGACGCGGATTTGCGCATGTCTCCCATGCGCGATGGCACATTAGCGAAATGGCAATCGGTTTCAGCTAACTCGACGCGCAAGTTAGGCGAAAGAGTTCATGAACGACGTAGTGACCAACTCGAGCCGCCGTGCGCCGGCCACGCAGATTCATGCGCTGTTGCGCATGATGGCGGCCGCTGCCTGGCGGCACCGCTTCGTCCATGCGGCGGCGGCCGCGACCTTTGTTCTGGCGCTTGTCGTCGGCGCACGGACCGGCAATCGTCCCGACATCGGCACCATCGCCTCCTTCGCATTTGACTTGTTCCTCGTGCTGTCGCTGGCCGGCGGTTTCGTCGCGCTGTACCGGCTCTACATTCTCGGCGTCAGGCAGCACGAGCCGTCCCCGACGCGCGCGTTGGCGCGCATGCTCGGCGCCTTCCTCTTCGATCGCGCCCGGATCGCGAATTCACTCAACGGCCTCGCGGCGATGATCGTCTTTGCCGCCGGTTTCAGCGTCCTCAAGGGTGCGATCGCCATCCTGGCGCCGTTTCACTGGGACGAAGCATTCGCGGCGTGGGACCGTGCGCTGCATTTCGGCCGCGCACCGCACGAATGGCTGTGGTGGCTGATCGATCAGCCGGTCGCAGTTTGGCTCATCAATCTCGGCTACAATTTCTGGTTCGTCGTTCTGACTGGCTCGATGCTTGTCGCCGCGATCAGCGGGCGCGACACGCGGCTCAGGCATCAGTTCATGACAAGCCTGATCCTGGTCTGGGTTCTGGCCGGCTTCTTCGTGGCGACGGCGTTTTCTTCGGCCGGCCCCTGTTATTTCGCGAGGCTGGGGCTCGGAGCTGAATTCCAGCCGCTGATGGATGCGCTTGCGGCAGCCAACGAGCGTTATCCTGTCTGGGCGCTGACGACACAGGATATCCTGTGGAGCGGCTATTCCGGCGCGCCAACGGGCAGCGTCGGCATTTCCGCCTTTCCATCCGTCCATGTCGCGACAGCGGTGCTGATCGCCATCTACGCAACCCGGCGATCGCTGTCCGCCGGCGTCGCACTGTGGCTGTTCGCGGCCCTGATCATGATCGGTTCGGTTGTGCTCGGCTGGCACTACGCCATCGACGGCTACGCCGGGGCGATCCTCGCGGCGGCGATCTGGAAGGCGTCCGGAATTTTCCTCGACTGGTTTGGCGGCCGCGACCTCGTCGAAGCCTGATCGCCTGGCGCGGCGATCACCCCATGCGGGCCGCAATGCGGCGCGCCCGGGCCGCCAGCGCCTTGCCCGCGCCGGATCAACTCCGGCGCGGAAGCTGCGGTACGGTGGTCCGCTTGCCGGCCTCGCCATCCTTGCCGTCGCTATCCTTGGGCGCCGACTTGGCGGCGGCCGCCTTGCGCGCGCCTGATTTGCGGGCTGCTGCCTTCTTCTTCGGTTTCGGCCCTTCCGGATCTTCCTTCTTGGGCTTCACCGGCAGGTCGTCGGCGATCGGTTCGAGCTTGAGCCCGGTCTCGCCGGTTTCCTTCCTGTCGACGACGACACGGACCGTGCCGCCCTTCTTCAGGCGACCGAACAGCACTTCGTCGGCCAGCGGCTTCTTGATGTGTTCCTGGATCACCCGGCCAAGCGGCCGCGCGCCCATGCGCTCGTCATAGCCCTTGTCCGCCAGCCAGGCGATGGCCTCGTCTGTGAGATCGAAGGTCACGCGGCGCTCGGCGAGCTGCGCCTCGAGCTGCATGACGAACTTCTGCACCACCTGGTGGATCACCGGAACCGGCAGCGAGCCGAACGGGATGATGGCGTCGAGGCGGTTGCGGAACTCCGGCGAAAACAGCCGGTTGATTGCCTCCATGTCGTCGCCTTCGCGCACCGACGAGCCGAAACCGATGGCGGCCCTGGCCATGTCGGCCGCACCGGCATTGGTGGTCATGATCAGGATCACGTTGCGGAAGCTGATCTGCTTGCCGTTATGGTCGGTCAGCTTGCCGTGGTCCATGACCTGCAGCAGGATGTTGAACAGGTCCGGATGCGCCTTCTCGATCTCGTCGAGCAGGAGCACGCAATGCGGGTGCTGGTCGACGCCATCGGTCAGAAGGCCGCCCTGGTCGAAACCGACATAGCCGGGAGGCGCGCCGATCAGGCGGCTCACCGTATGGCGCTCCATATATTCCGACATGTCGAAGCGCAGCAGTTCGACGCCGAGCGAGGCGGCAAGCTGCTTGGCGACCTCGGTCTTGCCGACGCCGGTCGGGCCCGAGAACAGGTAGGAGCCGATCGGCTTCTCCGGTTCGCGCAGGCCAGCGCGGGCGAGCTTGATGGCGGAAGCGAGCGCCGAAATCGCGGTGTCCTGGCCGTATACGACGCGCTTCAGCTCTTCGTCGAGCCCGGCGAGCACCTTCTCGTCATCGGCCGAAACCGACTTCGGCGGGATGCGCGCCATGGTCGCGATCGTCGCCTCGATTTCCTTCACGTTGATCGTCTTGCGGCGCTTGTGTTCCGGCAACAGCATCTGCGAGGCGCCGGTCTCGTCGATCACGTCGATCGCCTTGTCCGGCAGCTTGCGGTCGTTGATGTAGCGCGCTGAAAGCTCCACCGCCGCCTTGATTGCGTCGTTGGTGTATTTGACGTGGTGGAAATCCTCGAAATAGGGCTTCAGCCCCTTCATGATCGCGATCGCGTCATCCACGGTCGGTTCGTTCACGTCGATCTTCTGGAACCGGCGCACCAAGGCCCGGTCCTTCTCGAAGAACTGGCGGAATTCCTTGTAGGTTGTCGAACCGATGCAGCGGATCGTGCCCGAAGACAGCGCCGGCTTGAGCAGGTTGGAAGCGTCCATCGCGCCGCCGGAGGTCGCACCGGCGCCGATCACGGTGTGGATCTCGTCGATGAACAGGATAGCGCCCGGGAACTCCTCGAGTTCCTTCACGACCTGCTTCAGCCGCTCCTCGAAATCGCCGCGATAGCGCGTGCCGGCTAGCAGCGTGCCCATGTCGAGCGCGAAGATAGTTGCGTTGAGCAGCACTTCGGGCACTTCGCCCTCGACGATGCGCTTGGCCAGTCCCTCGGCGATCGCCGTCTTGCCGACGCCGGGATCGCCGACATAGAGCGGATTGTTCTTCGAGCGGCGGCACAGCACCTGGATGGTGCGGTTGATTTCCGACGCGCGTCCGATCAGCGGGTCGATGCGGCCGGCCCGCGCCTTCTGGTTGAGGTTGATACAGTAGGCCGACAACGCATCCTGCTGCTTCTTCTTGCCGCCTTCCTCCGCGCCGCCGCCATCCCCCTGGCTCTGCTCGCTGTCCTCGACGCCGCGCGCCGCGCGCGTCTCACCGACGCCCGGCCGCTTGGCGATGCCGTGGCTGATATAGTTGACCGCGTCGTAGCGGGTCATCTGCTGTTCCTGCAGGAAGTACGCCGCGTGGCTTTCGCGCTCCGCGAAGATCGCGACCAGAACGTTGGCGCCCGAAACCTCCTCGCGGCCGGAAGACTGGACGTGAATCACCGCGCGCTGGATGACGCGCTGGAAGCCGGCGGTCGGCTTGGAATCCTCGTCGTAACCGGTGACCAGATTGTCGAGTTCGGTGTCGACATAGGTGACGAGCGTCTGTTTCAGCTCGTCGAGATCGACATTGCAGGCGCGCATGACCGCCGCCGCGTCCTGATCGTCGACCAGCGCCAGCAGCAGATGTTCGAGCGTCGCATATTCGTGATGGCGCTCATTGGCGTAGGTGAGCGCCTGGTGAAGCGCACGTTCCAGGCCCTGGGAGAAAGCCGGCATCGTTAAGCTGTCCTCATTTCTTTTCCATCACGCATTGCAGCGGATGCTGGTTCTGACGGGCGAAATCCATGACTTGCGATACTTTGGTCTCGGCCACTTCGAATGTATAGACCCCGCACTCGCCAACCCCGTGATTGTGAACGTGGAGCATGATTCTGGTCGCCGCTTCACGGTCCTTCTGGAAAAAACGCTCCAGGACATGAACGACGAACTCCATCGGCGTGTAGTCGTCATTCAGCAGCAATACGCGGTAGAGGCTCGGCTTCTTGGTTTTTGTTCGCGTGCGCGTGATGACAGCCGTTCCGCGGTCGCTCCCTCCCGACCCGGTCTCTTCGTCGTCTCCGTCATCCATTCTCGCCACGCACCTCTTCGTGGCCTCGTCGTTGATCGTCATCTCGCCCCTGGCTTTGCCTCACACCGGGATTGAAGGTGCATCATGTAGGCACTACTCGACAGATTGTAAGCCTTGCCGTTGCGGTCACAATATGGCCGCATGGCCAGTTGCGGCAAGCCCCCGACACCACCATGTGCGCGGGAAACTTAACGAAAAAAAGCCCGGCCGCAATTCATACGGTCGGGCTCTTGCGCGGGCCTTGCGGCCAGCGGATCGAAACTGGAAGCTTACTTGGCCTTGGCGACGGCGCTCTCGAAAGGCTTGTAGGCGTCCTTCGCCATTTCGGCGTAGATGTCGCCCATCTTGGTCGCCTGCGAGACGAAGCCCTCGTAAGCGGCCTTGGCGTAGTCGGTCTGAATCTCGACCGCCTTGTCGAGCGACTTGGCGGAGAACAGCTTCTCCATCGTCGCGGAACCGGTCTCGACGGAGTTCTTGGAGTACTCGCCAGCTTCGGCGGCGAGCGTCTGCAGGCTCTTCGACAGCGAAGCGAAGCTCTTCAGACCGCTGTCCATGAATTCCTTGCCGAGCTTGCTGGTGTCTTCGAATGACTGAAACATCGGGGCATTTCCTTTCGGGGTTTCCTGCCGCGGTCGGGTTCTGCCCGATCGCTGGTTTTGTGCGATGCACCCAAGTTAGTGTGCACTGCACAATATGTCAAGAGCCTGCCCCTGGGTCAGCCGAAGATTTCGCATGGGCCCTTAACTCAAATTCGCAGGAAATTATGAACAGCGCGGTTACCATAAACGGATTGGTAACGCTGCTTTCGTACAGTCCATCCAACATTGTGGCGGCAAGCTGCCACGCCTGAAATCGAGACCATACGGGTGTTCCAGTGCGTAAGGTGTACACTTGGGCCGCGATCGGGCCCGCCCTCCTTTCGAGGGCAATCCTCTCATTTGCAATCGCAACTGTCCTGGTGCTCGCCGCAGCGCAGGGTGCTTCCGCCAATCCGAACTACGCGGCCATCGTCGTCGACGCCAAGACCGGCAAGACGCTGTTCGCGCGCTATGCGGATTCGCCGCGCTACCCGGCCTCGCTGACCAAGATGATGACGCTCTATATGGTCTTCGAGGCGCTGGCCAGCGGCCAAATCAGCAAGTCGTCGAAGATCACCATCTCCAAGAACGCCGCCGCTGAAGTGCCGTCCAAACTGGGACTGAAGCCCGGCTCGACCATCACCGTCGAGAACGCCATCCGGTCGCTGGTGACCAAGTCGGCAAACGACATCGCCACCGCCACCGGCGAGTTCATCGGCGGCTCGGAAGCGGCATTCGGCCGCATGATGACGGCGAAGGCGCGCGCGCTGGGCATGAGTTCGACGACGTTTCGCAACGCCCACGGCCTCCCCAACACGGCCCAGAAAACGACGGCGCGCGACATGGCCCGCCTCGGTCTCGCGCTGCGCGAACACTTCCCCCAGTATTATGGGTACTTCTCCACACGCTCGTTTTCCTACGGCGGCCGCAATTACGGCAATCACAACCGGCTGCTCGGCCGCATAAAGGGTATGGACGGCATCAAGACCGGCTATACCCGCGCGTCGGGCTTCAATCTCGTCTCGTCCGTGGAGGCCAATGGCCGCTCGATCGTGGCGGTCGTCATGGGCGGGCGTACGGCCGCCAGCCGCAACGAGCACATGGCAGAGATCATCGCGACTTACATGCCGCTCGCCTCGCGCCGCGGCGGTGGCAACCTGATTGCCGCACCCCGCACGATCGCGCCGACCCAGCCAGCAATCGCGAGCGCGGGCCGCATCGAGCTTCCGTCGAAGAACCCTCCGACGCCCGACGCGCGCCCGGTGAACACCATCCAGCGCGAGGAAGCCGTCGAACTGGCGGCAGTCGCCACCGAGGCGACGCAGCCCTTCCCCGCCGCCCGCGATGAGGCCGGCGATGATTTTGTTGAGACAGGCCAGGGTGATATTGACATGGTGGAGACGGCATCTGTGCCCGAGGGCTGGGTCGTACAGGTCGCCTCGCTGACCAGCCAAGCGGAAGCCCTTGAATTCCTCGACCGCACCAGCCGTCAGGCGGGCGGAATTCTCGCCCACACCGTCCCTTTCACCCAGCAGTTCAGCAAGGACGGAACGCTCTATTGGCGCGCCCGCTACGGCGGCTTCGCCTCCAAGGGCGCGGCCTGGGATGCCTGCGGCGCGCTCAAGAGCCGCGACATCGCCTGCTACGCAGACAAACAGTAGAGCCTTCCGGTCTCCGGTCAGTTTCGAGTAATGGGGATTTCAAGCGTGTTTGGACAGCAGAACGTCTTTGGCCGCGTTGATGCGGGCGGCCAGAAAGGACGAGCCCCCGAGGTCGGGGTGCAGGCGCTGCATCAGGCGGCGGTGCGCCTTGCGGATATCCGCCGCGGAGGCACCCGGCTCAAGACCAAGGATCTTGTAGGCTTCCTCCTCGGTCACGGGGCCAGAAGCCGCCGCTCCGCCCTCCCCCTCGCCGGCATTCGCCTGCGCGTGTTCGCGCCAGGCGGGAAATCGGCCGTCAAGATAGGTTTCCAGCAGCTGTAGGCTCTCGACATCCGTCCTCAGTTCGCCGTGCAGCACGAGAAGCTCTTCGAGCGCCAGCTCGTGCAACTCGCGGCCTTCGAGGCTGCCAGCCAGGACGACGCCCTCAAGCGAGCCGGTATCGTGGTCGAGCTCCATTTCGAGCGCCGCCGTGCGCACATGCGACCGGCTGCCTTGACTTGGTCGGGCGGAGCGCCGGGATCGTCCGCGCATGTACCAGGTAGCGGCGATCATCCACAGCATGCCCGCGATTCCGCCCCGCCCGGCAATCAACGCCACGACGCCAAGCACGGCGAGCGTGACAGGACCGATCAGCCGGATCGAATCCACAATCCTTGCGGGATTCGCTCGCACAAACACCAGAGCCAGCAGGATGAAGACGAGCGCCGCCGCCGAAACATACAGCATGAAGGTCATCGGCGGTCTTTCAGGTGCTCGATCATCTGCCTGTCCTCCGGCCTTCCGCGCGCTTCAAGGGCCCTCAGCCCGCCAGTGGCGTAAACCGCCACGGCGGACAGCAGCCTGGAAAGCGTGGCGGCCGCGCTCCGGTCGAAGCGGAACCAGGCGCCCCTGGTCAGACGCGCCAGCTCCTTCAACGCCGACTCGGCGGAGGCATCATGCCCTTCCTGAAATGCGAATATGGGGACACCGTGGAGACCGAGTTCGCCCGCCTTCGCTGCAAGCGCATCGACCTCCTCCTCCATCGCATCGCCGATATAGACCAGCGCGTTGACCTTCTCGCGGCGTGTTTCCTTCAGCGCATGCGAAAGAACCTTGCCGATCTGCGTGTGCCCGCCACGGCAGTCGATGCTGATCATCAGATCCTTGAGGGCGCCGGTATCGGCGACGAAACGCGAGGCACGGCACTCGCCAAACCCGCGGAAGTAGACGAGTTGGACGTTGAGCCCGCCGGTCTTGCCGACCGTATCGAACATCTCCGCCTGCAGTTTGCACGCAAGATCCCATGTCGGCTGGCGGCTCATTGTGGCGTCGAGCGCCAGGATCAGCCGTCCCTTGCCGTCTCCCGGCGTAGCCAACGCCCGCGCCTGCCGAACGAAGGCGTCGACCTCCGATCCGCTGGACTGGCGCACGGGCGTTTCCGCGGATTTGGCGCGCAAGGGTGTCTTCGGTTTGCTCATCGCATGAAAGATGTGCCGCCGGAGCCCCGCTGGCAAGGGCGGGCGACGGCCGCGGCGCCCGAATTCCGGAAACTCAGTTCACGAATATGTCGGGCAACGCGATCGGCCGGCTGATCGCCTCGGCATAGCGCTTTCTCAGCATGGCGCGTTTGCGGCCGACCTCGTCAGTCGGAAGGCGCAGCGCGCCGATCAGTTGCCTGATCTCCTGGCGCGCGGCCAGATGCGACAGGGTCGGCTTGGTTCCGAGGATATGCTCCTCGAAATCATCGAGCGCGGTCAGCCCGATCGGGAAGAATTCGCGGAACACGACGCGTTCGGAAATACCGTCCGCGATGCGGAACCCAAGCTGGATCGACAGGTTGCGCAGACAGGAATCGATTTTCTGCTCGTTGCGCGACGCGATGCTGGCCATGCGGTTGCGCACCACAATCCAGTCCAGAATGGAGCTGTCCGTCTGGCGGCGCTGCCGCCGCGCGTCGCGAACAGCCGACGCGTATTGAGACAGGTCGAGGATTTCGTGGCTGATCGGGTCGATGCGCGCAAGCACGTCGAAATCCACGAAACTGTCGTTCATCGGCGTCACCAGCGTATCGGCGATGCGGTGCGCCATGCGGTTCAAGAACGTGTCCGAACCCGGCGTGTCGATGACGACGAAGTCGTGGCTGTCCTGGATTTCGCCCAGCCCCGCGGTGAGCTGGCGGAATTCCTCACTCTCGGTATCGGCGACCGTATCGCGGTTGGCCGGCGGAACGTGGAAATGGCTGGGAGCGGGCAACTCGATGCGTGCCTGCTTGGCCCAGCGTTTGCGGTTTTCGATGTAGTGCGTGAGGGAAAGCTGTCTGCCGTCGAGATCGACGGTCGCGACGCTGTAGCCGGATTTCAGCAACGCAACGGCGATGTGCATCGCCGTGGTCGATTTTCCCGACCCGCCCTTTTCATTTCCGCAGACGATGACATGAGCGGCGCGCTGCGCCCTGTCGTCCGCGTGCCCGTTTACACCCGACAACAACATGAACCCGTACTCCCAACAGGAGAAACAATGGCGCGTTTCCGCTTTGCAATCAATAACAAAGGCAAGCCGCTCCCAAGCCGCTGCTCGTTTGGTAAAGCAAGATGGTTAGTGCGACAGGCGTTTGACAGCCGGGAAGCTACAGCAGGCCGAGTTCCGCGAGTTCATGGCGCAAATGGCCGGGCATCGCAGCGATATCGGCATTTGAAGCCATATCGGCGGGCGCTTCGTTTGCCTTGAGATAGCGCCATCCCTGGAAAGCCCGGCGCGGCTGCCACTGCGTTCGCTGCACCTCCGGTTCAAGCACGAGGTAGCAGCGCCCGATCCCTTCCCTGTCGGTGAACGGCCGCACTTCAACGATGCGCTGGCGGCACTGCACCTGTCCCTTGATCACCCAGTAAAGCGACCCGCCTTCGATCAGTTCATCGGCCCGCTTCGGCACCATTCGGGTGATGTGGAAAGGCTCGCGTGGCACGCCCACGCCGGCGCGCGGCTTGTCCGCGATGCGCCCGGCGATCCATTCCTCGAGGTCCTCGACGCTTTCCGCGCCAACGCAGAGCTTGATCAGATGAAGGGTCATGTCGAGAAACTAGGTCGTATCGGCGAAACAAAAAAGCCCGCGAGACGTTGGCCCACAGCTTCGTAGTTCATCGCCAACAGCGCTTGCGAAGCAAGTAAACAGGAGGCTTGAATGTCAATCGCACGTGTTACGGAAATCTCCGCCGCCGGTTCGTCGGTGGAGGACGCGATCAACAAGGGCGTGGAACGCGCCACGCAGACCCTGAAGAACGTTCAGGAAGTGTGGGTCCACTCCGTCAAGGAGCGGGTCGAAGGCGGCAAGGTTTCGGAATACCGCGTCAACATGAAGGTGACGTTCGTGCTCGATGGCACATGACGAGCGAGACCGCGCGGTGGCCGGAAGCGCCAAGGCGTTGCCCGTCCCCGCGCTTGCTCCTCAACACTCCACCACATTGACCGCCAGACCGCCCAGGCTGGTCTCCTTGTAGCGCTCGTTCATGTCGAGGCCGGTTTGGCGCATGGTTTCGATCGCAGCATCCAGCGGCACGAAATGCGAGCCGTCGCCCTTGATCGCCAGCGAAGCGGCCGTGACAGCCTTCACTGAGCCGAGCGCGTTGCGTTCGATGCAGGGCACCTGCACCAGCCCGCCGACTGGATCGCAGGTCATGCCGAGATGATGCTCCAGCGCGATCTCGGCGGCGTTTTCCACCTGCTCGGGCGTGCCGCCCATGACCGCGCACAAGCCCGCCGCCGCCATCGCCGAGGCGGAGCCCACCTCGCCCTGGCAGCCGACTTCGGCGCCAGAGATCGAGGCGTTGTGCTTGATGATGCCGCCGACTGCGGCGGCGGTCAGCAGGAAATCGCGGATATCGCGCTCGCTGGCGTCGACGTGGAAATGCTGCCAATAGCGGATGACGGCAGGCACCACACCCGCCGCCCCGTTGGTCGGCGCGGTCACGATGCGCCCGCCGGCGGCGTTTTCTTCGTTCACCGCCATGGCGTAAATCGACAGCCAGTCATTGGCGAGCAGCGGGTTGAGCCGGTTGCGGCTCCACTCGTCCTGCAGCTTGTCGTGAAGCTGGCGCGCGCGGCGGCGCACCTTCAGCCCGCCCGGCATGATGCCTTCCTTGGACAAGCCGCGTTCGATGCAAGCGAACATGGCCGACCAGATGGCGTCGAGCCCGGCATCGAGCTCGGCGCGCGACATGCTGGTTTCCTCGTTCTCGCGCTTCATCTCGGCGATCGAGAGCCCGCTTTTCGCAGCCATAGCCAGCATCTGCTTCGCGTTGGCGAAGGGATATGGAACGCCCTTCTCCACCGGCGGTTGCTGGCGCGCCTTCAGCTTCTGGAGCTCCTCTTCGGAGACCACGAAGCCGCCGCCGACGGAATAGAAGACCCTCTTGAGCAGCAGCCGGTCATTCGCGTCGAATGCGGAGAACGTCATTCCGTTGGCGTGGCCGGGCAGCGGGTTCTTGCGATCAAGCACAAGATCGGTTTCGGGGTCGAACCGGTATCCGGAATGGCCCGGCGGCGAAACCCGCTTTTCGACGCCAATGCGCTCAATGTCGACTTCGCTTACGTCCGGATCGACAGTGTCGGGGGACTTGCCATCAAGGCCGAGCAGAATGGCGCGGTCGCTGCCATGCCCGACCCCGGTGAATGCGAGAGAGCCGTGCAGGCTGACCCTGAGCGCCGCCACCTCGGCGCCGCCCGGGCGCGGCCAGTCGCCGGTCGCGATCTCGTCGAGAAACCGCGCGGCCGCCACCATCGGCCCCATCGTGTGGGAGCTCGACGGCCCGATGCCGATCTTGAAGAGATCGAAGACTGACAAAAACATGACTTCACGCCCTGAAAGCGCGCGGATGTTGCGTCATTATAGACTGGCGGTCCGTTCGGCCAGCGGCATGGAACGATTGAAAAGCGTCAGGCTGGTTCAAACGAAAAAGGCGCAGCCTGCGCTGCGCCCTTTTCTGGATACTTCGCCGGTCAATCAGCTGGCAGCGACGACTGCTACCGCGTCGGCGCCGCCGACGAGCCACGCCAGGAGAATGATGCCGGCAAACCCGATGACTGCCTTGGCGGTTACGCCCCAGCAGGATTTCTGAACACTGTCTTCCATGTCACTTCCGTGAAATCAAAGAACCCCAATGATCGCGGACCGTTGCCGCGCGACGGCCCCACTCCGTCGTTGGCTGCTCATAGCCACTCCGCCGGTCCTTCGCAATGCAAAAACGGCGGAATGGTGGCTTACGCGCCGTCAAATTCCGGCACACCAATGTCGAACATCGAACATTTTCAATAATTTATCGTAAAGAGCCTGGTTAAGTTCGTGTTAACAAACATGGCTGCTTTGCGCCTGGCGCATGGTTCGCCAGCCTAGCCGTCAGGCGACGGCAGCAAGGAATCGATCCGACCCGTCATCCAGTAGGCAGCAAGTCCCAGCCATTCGCGGATGGCGAGCGTGGTGTTTTCCAGCGAATCAATCGCATTGTCGCGCGCCAGACCAAGCCCCTCCGTTCCCGCCGTGCGGTAATCCACCGGCCAGGCAGTCACGTTGAAACCGGCTTTGCGGAACAGCGCCATCGAGCGCGGCATGTGAAAGGCCGAGGTCACTAGAAGCCAGTCCTGGCTTGAATCAGACTGCAAGAGATCGCGCGTAAACTGTGCGTTTTCATAGGTATTTCGGGACCGGTTCTCCAGCACCATCCGGTCGCGTGAAACGCCAAGCGCCTCCAGAAGTCTCGGCGCGGTGTCGCCATCCGGCTCGCCGGTCAGCAGCAGCGCTCCGCTGCCGCCGGTCACCACGACCCTCGCGTCGGGCAGTCGTCGGGCCAGCACCGCCGTTTCCACGAACCGGTCGCCCGCGCTGTTCATTTCGTAGCCGCCCCTGGCCGCGTTCACCGCCCCCTCGAACCCGCCGCCAAGCACGATGATGCCCGCAGCATCCGCCGGGATTTGCGCCGGGCGCTCGAACCGGTCCTCCAGCGGGTGCAGCAGCAGCGCGCCCAGCGTCGTCCACGCCGAGAAAAACAGCACCAGAAATGCGAGCAGGATCGCCGTCGCCGCGATCCGCCGCCAGGCCAGCAGCAGGGCGACGACGCCCAGGCCGATCAGGATGGCCGTCAGGCTGAGCGGCTGCAGGAACAGCCAGGCGATCTTGGACAGATAGTAGAACATGAGGGCCGCTCAGCCCTTGCCGGTCTGGCCGGCGTCCGGAACGTCGGCTTCGGACACCGCGCCTTCCCTCAGCAGATGCCGCCTGATCGCCGCGAGCGCCGTGCTGGCTTCCTTGTCGCTCATCCCGATGCCGAATCGCCGTTCCGTTCCGTTTGCCGTGAACGCGATCGCGCCGTTGGAGAGTTGGTTGCCCATCTTCCGCCCGTTGGCGAGCTTGAACCCGCTGACGCTGTGAAGCGGATAGACCCGGCGACGGCGCAAGCGCCACAGCCCGACCTCGCGGACCACCGCCCCGCTGGTGATGAACAGCTGCTCGACCCCGACAAGCTGCCACAGCACGAACCACCATGCCGCGAGTCCGCCCAGCGTCCAGAACGTCACCCAGAAAATGAGGAACATGTCGCCCTCCGACATGCCGCCGCCGGAGAAGATTGCGCTCAGCGCGAAATACTCGCCAAAGCTCCACCCCCGCCCAGCCACAAAAGCAGGAACAGGATGACCGGCAGAATGCGGTGGCTCGGATTGTGGATGCCGAGCCCGTCGTCAGTCTCGCGTATCGTGACGCGGTCGTCGCCACGTTCGGCGATCAGCGAAACCAGCTTGCGGCGTTCAGTGTCGAGCTCAGCCATGGCCGATGCTAGCCGATTCCCCCACCAACCGGCACTGGCATTGCGCCTACCACCACTTCTCCGGAGCAAAGCGCCCGGCCGCCTGCTCGATCACATGGGCGGTACGGAACAGCATTTCCTCGTCAAACGGCCGTCCGATGAGTTGCAGGCCGAGAGGTAGTCCCTTGGCGTCGAGGCCGCCCGGAACGGCGATGCCCGGCAGTCCCGCCATGTTCACGGTGACCGTGAAAATGTCGTTGAGATACATCTTCACCGGATCGGAGTTCATGTCCTGGTCGGCGATGCCGAAGGCCGCCGACGGCGTGGCCGGCGTCAGGATCGCGTCGATGCCATCGGCGAACACATCCTCGAAATCCTTCTTGATCAGCGTGCGGACTTTCTGCGCCTGGACATAATAGGCATCGTAATAGCCTGCCGACAGCACATAGGTGCCGATCATCACGCGCCGTTTCACCTCGCGTCCGAAACCCGCCGCGCGGGTCTTCTCGTACATGTCGGTGATGTCCTTGCCCGGCACACGCAGCCCGTAGCGGACGCCGTCATAGCGCGCGAGGTTGGACGACGCCTCCGCCGGCGCCACGATATAGTAGGCCGGCAGCGCGTATTTCGTGTGCGGCAGCGTGATGTCGACTATCTCCGCGCCCGCATCCTTCATCCAGGCTATGCCCTGCTGCCACAGCTTCTCGATCTCGGCCGGCATGCCGTCGATGCGGTATTCCTTCGGAATGCCGATCTTCAGGCCCTTCACCGACTGGCCGAGTACTGCCTCGTAGTCCGGCACGTCGCGATCGACCGAGGTCGTATCCTTCGGATCCACGGATGCCATCGACCGCAGCATGATCGCGGCGTCGCGAACATCGCGCGTGATCGGCCCCGCCTGGTCGAGCGAGGACGCGAAGGCGACCGTGCCCCAGCGTGAGCAGCGGCCATAGGTCGGCTTGATGCCGACCGTGCCGGTGAACGCAGCCGGCTGGCGGATCGAGCCGCCGGTGTCGGTCGCGGTCGCTCCGGCGCACAGCCACGATGCAACCGCCGCCGCCGAACCGCCGGACGAGCCGCCCGGCACCAGCGCCTTGTTGTCGTCCTTCGCCCGCCACGGATTGGTGACCGGGCCGTAATAGGACGTTTCGTTGGACGAGCCCATGGCGAACTCGTCCATGTTGAGCTTGCCCAG
>JBBDJD010000014.1:71677-86359 GCA_040880025.1 Rhizobiaceae bacterium | reverse complement strand
TTGAATCTGATTTGCTCAGTCTTGGGAATCCCTAGAGTCCACACGACCTAAAGCATGTCGCCCGAAAGTGGGGACCGGTTTCGGGATAACGACACGCGGCAAAACAACAACTTGAGGCGCTCCGGCTGAATCCATTTCGGAACGACACGCTGTAGGGTCTGATCCTTCATACGCCGCCGGGTTTCATTCGGATCGCCGGACGCGGTAAGCTGCGCTGGTCCTGATGCCGGACGCCCGAACGTTGGAGGCGTGACTTGCAAGATATTGCGAACCGGGCGATCGCGGCGCTGCTTGTTGCGGTCCACGCGGGCCTGGGCTTGTGGGCCCTCGCCGGCTTCGCCGAGCTGCTGGCGCCCTCTGTTCCCTGGCCCGAACTGACCAATCCGCTGTTTTCGACGCCCATGCTCCTCGCCCACTGGACAGCGATCGCCGCGGCCGCCGTGACATTCCTCACGGGCTGGTTCGCGCGCTGGCGCCTGCTGCCCTGGGCGATGGCGGTCTGCTACGCGTTCATGGCCGCGGTCTGCGCGGTGCAGACCTTCTTTGTCCTCGTCCACGACAGCCGCTATCTCGACATGACGCTGGAATACGCGGCCTATCTCGCCATCCTCGCATGGCTGTTTTTCTCGCCGCTTGTGCGCGAACGCCTGGCGGGGACGCCACGTCCCGCGCGCGCCTGACGGCGGCCGGCTGTCTGTCCTCCCGCCAATCCTTCACCGAATGAAGCCATGACACCGCCCGATTCCTGCGGCTAGACTGCATCCGGGTGAAACCGGAATTGCGGGAGGCATGATGCCGGGTGTGGCAGGGCCGGCGAGGCTGCTTGCCGGAACAAGGCTTCTGACTGTCATGCTGTCGGCGGCCCTGTTCCTCGCGTCGCATGGGTTGTTGGCGCCTGCCTCCGCTCAGGAGGCGCTGCGCGGCGTGGCCCTTGTCATCGGCAATGGCGAATACGAGCATCTGGCCCCGCTCGCCAATCCGCCCGACGACGCCGACGCCATCGAGGAGCTGCTTTCCGATCTCGGTTTCGATTCGGTCCGCCGCACCGACCGCGACGCCAACAATCTTGCCCGCGATCTCGAACGTTTCGTCGAGGACGCGGCGGAAGCCGATGTCGCCATCCTCTATTATGCCGGCCACGGCATCGAGGCGGGCGGCGAGAACTGGCTGGTGCCGGTCGATGCCGACATCTCCGCCCTCGACGCGGCAGCCGAAAAGCTGGTGCCGGTTTCCGGCGTCATTCGCCGCCTGCGCGAGACGGTGCCTGTCACCATCGTCCTGCTCGACGCCTGCCGCGACAATCCCTTTCCGCCCGGCGCCACGCTGAAAGCGGCGGCCGGCGCCGGCCCGCTTGCGATCTCCGCCGGCGGCCTGACGGTGACGGATACGCGCGGCGCGGGCCCGCTGGCCAGGACGGCCGCGCCGTCCTCCGCCAGCGACAATCTCGGCATCGTCATTGGCTTCGCCGCCGCCCCCGGCGAGGTCGCGCTGGATGGCGCGGCAGGCGAAAACAGTCCCTACGCGGCCGCCCTCATCCGCCACGTCTCGGCGATGGCCGGCGCGGAGTTCGGCACGGTCATGCGCCTGGTTGCCGAGGAGGTCTATCTGAAGACCGGCGGCCGCCAGCGGCCATGGGTCAACGAGAGCCTGCGCCGCCTGCTCTATTTCGGCGACACGCCACAACCTGTTTCGGGCCCCGAAGGTGAAATCCTCACCGAACGCCGCGGCCTGCTGCTCACGATTTCAACGCTGCCGGACTTCAGCCGCCGGCAGGTTGAGCGTATTGCCGGTCAGGGTGGCGTGCCGATGGATGCCGTCTACGGCATGCTCAAGGTGCTGGGCAAGGAAACCCCCGACGACCCTGCCGAACTGGAAAAGCTGCTACGCGACCAGACCGGGGAACTGAAGGCATTCCTCGCCGCGCGGCGCGTCATCGAGAACCCTGATCCCGAACTTGCCCGCCTCTCCGCCCTGTCCGACGAAGCGGTTGCCGAAGGCGCCATCGAGACGGCCCGCCGCCTGCGCGGCGAGGTCAACCGGCGCATCGAGCAATTGTCGGCCATGATCGGGCGCGAGGAAGACCTGATCCGCGCCCGCCGCACCGAATTCGCCGCCGAATACGCCAGGAGCGCCGAGATCGGCAGGCTCGCCTTCGACCATGCGGCCGCCGCCGCCGATTATGCGAAGGCCTATGACCAGATCGAGCGCTGGGATGTCCGCCTCGCCTGGCACTACCGCAAGAAGCAGATTGAGGAGTTGCTGTCGCACAACCATCTGCGCGGCGACCCGGAAAGCGTCGAACGCGCCGCCGTGCTCGCCCGCGACCTGCTGGCGATCGCCGCCGCCATTGGCGACACCGAGCTTGGCGAATCGCGCCTGGCGTTTTCCTCGGTGCGATATGTGCAGGCGCATGCCGGACGCGATGTGCGGGGATATCTTGCGGCGCTGGCGGATGCCGATGCCTCGCTGACGCTCCTGCCGCCCGGCGAAAAGCGGGCCAGGGCGCAAAAGCAGCGCGGCTTCATACTTGGCAATATCGCGGCAAATCACGGCCAGCCGGAGCGCTTCGAGGGAGCGATCGCCAGTTACCGCGCGGCGCTCGCCGAAGTCAGCCGCGAGGAGCATCAGCAGCTGTGGTTCGAGCTCAACAGCGAGCTGGGCAACCTGCTCGCGCAGGTCGCGGCCACCACGGTCGATCCAGCGCCGATGCGCGAGGCCATCGCGCTGTTCGAAGACGCGAAGGACTTCGCCGGCGACGCGGATCCCGTCAAACGGATGCTGTTTCAGTTGCAATTGGCGGTGCTCCACGTCGCCCTCCCCGGTCTGGAGAACTCCGACAGCCTGGACGCTGCATCCGCCGACGCCGTTATTGCGGAGTTGAAAACGTTCAGGGCCGACAGGCTCCTCGAGCAATTCCCGCTGGCCCTGGGCTTGCTGGACCACGCGATCGGCTTGATGGAGATAGGCAAGGCCAATTTCAACGACGACGACGGCGCAGTCGTGCGGGCAATCGCCTCGTTCCGCTCCGCCCTCCAGTACCGCGCCCGCGACACCGTCCCGGGCGATTGGGCCGAAACCAGCGAGCAGCTTGCCTTCGCGCTTCGCCGCCACGCCGCCCTGACCTCGGATGTGGCCGGCCACCGCGGCGCCATCCAGGCGTTCGAGGACGCCTTGACGGTCTACCGGCCCACCGGCGCCCTGCGGCGCTGGGCGCCGCTGCAGCAGGGACTGATCGGCGCCACGCGCGAACTCGGTGTGCTGGAGAACGACCCCGAAAGGCTCCGCGCCGCCGCCGCCATCGCCCGCGAGGCGCTGGCGCAACCGGCCATCGCCGACGCGCCGGACCTGCGCTTCGACATCGGCCGGGAACTGGGCTGGACGTTGTGGGACA
Organism: Rhizobiaceae bacterium; assembly: GCA_040880025.1. Lineage (GTDB taxonomy): Bacteria > Pseudomonadota > Alphaproteobacteria > Rhizobiales > Rhizobiaceae > RCIO01. The sequence continues at coordinate 82,968 of JBBDJD010000014.1, read as the reverse complement.
TGTTTCTTGCCGGCGGCGGCCTCGAACCGCTAGACGAGATGGTCCGGGTTCTGGACGCCGCGCTGGACGGCATCGACCCCGCCGGGCGCCCGGACGACTACCGCGAGGCCCTGTTGGGGATCGGCGACGCGGCCCGTGAGCTTGGCGCGTCGTCCCCCGACACCGCATGGCTGCGCCGCGCCGCCGAGGCCTACGAGCAGGCGCGCGGCATGCTCGATCCCGCCGAGCGGCGGCGTATCGCTTCCCTCGGCTACGACACCGGCATGATCTACATTTCCATCGCCGAGCGCGACGGCGGATCGGCGGCGCTGCATGAGGCGCTGCGGCATTTCGGCGAGGCGATTGAACACACCGACCGAGACCGGAACCCGATCGAGTACGCCAACGCGCTTTCCGACCGGGCCACGGTCCATCACCGGCTGTTCCTCGCCAGTAACGACTTGGCCGGCTTCGAACAGGCCCGCGCCGGCTACCGGGAAGCGATCGGTATCTACCGGGATGCGCAAGACGCCGCGCAAGGCGTCCATCTGCACAATCTCGGTCTGCTCTATCTGGCGCGCGGCGCCCAGGCCGACAGCTTCGACTGGCATGACGAGGCGGCCGAGGCCTTCCGCTCCGCGATCGCGGCCAACGCCGCGGCCGGAGCGAAGGGCCAGCAGTTCCGCGCCGCCTACAAGCTAGGCGATACGCTATGGGAGGTCGCGCGCGACACGCAGGATGCGGCATGGCTCGAACAGGCCGCGGCGGCCTACCGCCAGGCGGTCGGCGTCCCGCTGGAAGATGCCTGGCCGCTCGATTGGGCGAGCGCGCAACAGTTGCTGGGATCCACCCTGCGCGAGCTCGGCCTGACCGCCAACGACGCGGCCAGGCTGGCCGAGGCCGAAGCCGCCTTCCGCGCCGCGCTCCAATACCGCACGCCGGAGGCCGACATTGCCGCCTGGTTCGAGACGCAGAACGCGCTTGCCGACACGCTTGTAGCGCTGGCCCAGCGTACCGATGGCGTGAAACATCTGGACGGCGCGCTGGCGGCCTATGAGGCGATGAGCGCCAGCTACCCCGCCGGCTGGACCGTGTTGGGCGCCGCCGAGCTGCGCGTCAAGCGCGGCAACATGCACCGCATGCTGGCCGACCGCGGGCGCGGCGAAGCCGCCCTGGGCGCCGCCGCCGGGAACTATCGCGAAGCCCTCGACATCGCCGCCGGCGAGGATGCGCCCGAGTTTCATGTCGGCGTCTCGGGCAATCTCGCCGAGACGCTGAAGCGCCTGGCCGATACGACCGGCGACATGGACGCCTACCGCCAGGCGGCCGATGCATACCGGACGCTGCTCGCCCGCATCCCCGAACAGGGCGACGCGGCCGCGCGCGCGTTCGCGCAGCGCGATCTCGGCCTGGTCCTCGCGGTCATTGGCGACACCGGCGGCGACATGGCGGCGCTGGATGAGGCCATCGCCGGCCTCGACGCCGCGGCCAGCCATTTCGACCGCCGGAGCCACCCGAAGGACTGGGCCTTCATCGTCAACAACAGCGCATGGGCCAACATCGTTGCCGGCCGCGCCGATGGCGACGCCGGCCGCTTTGAAAAGGCGGCGCGCGCCCTGCGCGAGGTCGTTGCCGTCCAGCGCGAGATCGGCGACACGTTCAACCTTGGTTTCTCCGAAGACAGCCTGTGCGCCGCGCTCCACGAGTTGGGCGTCGCGCGCGCTGAAAAGACCCTGCTTGAAGAAGCAGTGCAGGCCTGCGGCAGCGCCCTCACCCACCTGCGCCGGCACGGGCATGACAAGGTCGCCGAGGCGACGGCCGGTCTGCTGTCGCAAACACAGGCGTCACTTGCCGCGCTGCGTTAGGGCGGAGCGCAGCCAGTTCAATCGTGCGTCAATGCGGGGAAGCACAGGCGGCTATTTCCGCCTGTCGCCGCCGACCCCGCCGGCCCTACCTTTCGACCAGTTCCACCCGCCGGTTTTCCGTGCGGCCCGCCTCGGTGCGGTTGGAGGCGACCGGCGACAGGAAGCCCGCGCCCGCGGGGCTGAGCCGCTCGCCGGCAATGCCGTAGGCGCTGCCCAGTTCGGCCACGATCGAGCGCGCGCGGCGCATCGAAAGGTCGAGATTGTATTCCATGCTGCCCTCGTTGTCGGTGTGGCCGACGACCAGGATCTTCAGGTCCGGGTTGCCGTCCATCAGTTCGGCGATCTGGTCGAGTGCGGGCCGGCTTTCCGGCTTGATGTCGGCCTTGTCGTAGTCGAACAGGATGCCGTAAATCGCGATCTTGCCGGTCTCGGAAATCGCCTCCGCCATCTGCTTGGCGTCGACCATGCGGTCTTCCATCTCGCCGGTCTCGACCACCATCACCTGCGCCAGCACTTCACGATTGACCTCCGACACCAGGATCGCCGCATAGGTGTTCGGGCTTCCCGGCTTGTGCGCCGCGACATAGCGATAATCGTCGAGATTGACGCTCATGAAGGGGATCGGAAGGATTTCCGTGCCGTAATAGCCGAAATCATAGCCGCCGCATTCGTCGTCCTTGCATTCCCACACGGTCTCGTAGCCGGCCGCCGCCAGCCTGTTTTCAAAATTGCGCGTGACTTCCAGAATGGAGGGGCCGGGATCGAGCCGGTAGGCAATGCGCGTCACCTTGCCCTCGAGGTTCTGGCCTTCGCCATGTTCGGCGCCGGTCACCTTGCCGGTCGCGAACCAGTATTCGTCGAAATCCTTGCTGTCGTAAAAGGTGATCCACGAGCCGTCGAAACGGCCGATATCGGGATAGTCGGCGCCGCCCTGAACGTCGGGTTCGGCGCCAAGCGCCGCGCCGGCAAACAGGCACAAACCCATGAGCGAAGCCGCCAACCGCGCCGCGGCCTTTGCAAACCAGTTCATATGCATGAGAACCCCTCGTAATGCTGAAACCCGCCGCGCCCGCGTCCATGGCAATAATGCCCCAAAAGCGGGCCGGCGCAACATGCCAGGGGAGGAAAGCGGGGATGCTCATGGCGGGAAGAAGGCGGCACGGACAACGAAACCTGTCAGGAACCTCACCGAACCTGCCGACACTCGTTTGTGAATTTGCTAGGTAGGCAGCTATGAATCTGTTCATGGCAGCCGGAGTTGACCTCCCATCGTCAGGCAATGGCGGCAAGCGCGCCTCCACGCGCATTGCCCACATACCTTTGTTCGTCGCCAAGGCCCTCGATCAGGCGATGGCGAAGAAGGCGCTTTCGCCCACTGACGAGCAGATTGCCCGCGCGGAACGATATGCGCGCAACATCAAGAGCGACGCGTTTCAGAAGCAGAAGGAGACGGCGGTCCGTAACGCCTTCTTCGATGACGTGCTGAAAGCCATTCTCGGCTACCGCGACTTCTCGGGCGAATCTGAATACAGCCTCGTCTACGAACATCCGTTGCGCGGCAAGGCTGTGGATGCCGCGCTCGGCCGTTTCTTTCCGACCGGCGAAGGAAACCAGGTCGTCGCGCCCTTCGAGATGAAGGGCCCCGACACGCCCGATCTGGACAAGATCATGCCCGGACGCGGCATCAGCCCGGTTCAGCAGGCATGGGACTACGCGGCGGATGTGCCGGGCGCCAAATGGGTTCTCGTCTCCAACTGCCTGGAAATCCGCCTGTACCGCTTCGGGCGCGGTCGCGAGAACTACGAGCGTTTCGACCTGTCGCGGCTGGACGAGCCGGAGCAGCTTAGGCGCCTGTTGCTTCTGCTGGATGTGAGGCGCTTTCTCGATGGCGAAACCGAGGAATTGCTCCGCTCGTCGGACGCGGCTCTGAAGGAAGTCACCGACGAACTCTACGCAGACTATGGGAAGCTGCGGACTGAGCTTGTCGCCTTTTTGAAGGACTCGGCCGACGGCCCGGAGCTGGACCATTTCCAGGCGATCGAAACCGCCCAGAAACTGCTCGACAGGGTCATCTTCATCGCCTTCGCCTCCGGCAATGGCATGTTGCCGAAAACGATCTTCCAGCGCGCGGTTAACCAGAAGAACGATTTCGACCCTCAGCCCGTCTGGCAGAACGTCAAGCATCTGTTCAGGTGGATCGACAAGGGCAGGCGCAACTCCGCGCCCGACCTCGACGTATGGCCCTACAATGGCGGCCTGTTCGCCGAGGACCCGGTCGCCGATGACGTGGTGCTGCCCGATCACCTGGCCGAGGAGATGGCTGGCCTGCTCGAATGGGACTACGGGCAGGAAGTCTCGGTCAATGTGCTCGGCCACATCTTCGAACAGTCGATCAGCGACATCGAGAAGCTGCGCGGCGACCAGCCCACCGTTTCCAAGCGCAAGCGCGAGGGCGTCATCTATACGCCCGACCACATCACCCGCTTTCTGGCCGACCACACGATCGGCCGCGCGCTGGAGGAAAAGTTCGACCGCCTGCTCAAGGAGAAGGCCGGCCTCGACGGTCCCGATGAGGAAGGCAAATACGCCTGGAGCGAGGATCAGGAGCGCGCCGTCTGGACGGCTTATCTGGACGAGCTGCGCGGCCTCGCCATCGTCGATCCGGCCTGCGGCTCCGGCGCGTTCCTGATCGCCGCCTTCGACCTGCTGGCGGCCGAATACCGCCGCGTCACTCAGCGCCTCGACGACCTCGACGTCGAGACGGATTTCGACGTCTACGACGAGATCCTGTCGAAGAACCTCCATGGCGTCGACCTAAACGTGGAATCCGCCGAAATCACGCGTCTTGCCCTGTGGCTGAAGACCGCTCGCAGGCAGCACCGCCTCGCCAAACTCGACGAGACGATCCGCGACGGCAACAGCTTGATCCATGATCCCGAGGCGATTGATCGGCCTTTCGACTGGCGGGAGGCCTTTCCCGACGTCATCGCCAGGGGCGGTTTCGACGTCGTCATCGGCAATCCGCCCTATGTGCGCATGGAGCATCTCAAGCCGATCAAACCCTGGCTGGCGAAGCACTACACCGTGGCTGACGAGCGCACCGACCTGTCGGCCTATTTCTTCGAGAAAGGCGTGTCGCTGCTCAAGGCTGGCGGACGCCTCGGCTTCATTTCCACGTCGAGCTTTTTCCGCGCCGGCTATGGCGAGAAGCTGCGGCTGCTCCTGTCGGAATACACCGACATCGAGGCGGTCATCGACTTCGGCGACGTGCAGATATTCGAGGGCGTCACGACCTACCCGGCCATCGTCGCGGCGAAGAAGAAGGCGGAGATCGGCGTTCCGGACGCCGCAAGCGGCAGCCTATCCTATCTCAACATCGGCGAAACGCTGCCGGCCGACCTCGGCCAGACCTTCGTCGAGAAGTCGGCCGCAATGCCCCGCGCGCGCCTCGGCGGCGGCTCGTGGCAGTTCGAGGACGACGCGCTGGCTGCTCTGCGCGACAAGATCGTCAAGGGCAGGAAGACGCTCGGCGAGGTCTACGGTGCGCCGATGCGTGGCATTGTGACCGGCCTCAACGAGGCGTTCGTCATCGACACAGAAACCCGCGACCGGCTGGTGGCGGCCCATCCGAAATCGGCGGAACTGCTCAAGCCCTTTCTCAAGGGCGAAAACATCAAGCGCTGGCGGGTCGAGCCGGAAGGGCTGTGGCTTATCAACATGCCGAAGGGCAAAATCGACATCGAGCAATATCCCGCGATCCGCGACTGGCTGCTGCCCTTCAGGGACAGGCTGGAAGCCCGCGCCACGAAGCAGGAATGGTGGGAACTCCAGCAGGCGCAATTGGCGTATCAACCGAAATTTGCTCAGCAGAAGATCGTTTACCCGATCATCTCCCAGGGCCGCAAATTTGCATTTGAGTCAGGCGGACATTTCATCAACGACAAATGCTTCATGATAATCGCCGACCATTTCCTGAACGGGCTTCTCAACAGCACGCTGGCTTGGTTTTGGATATTCGGCGAAGGGACCGCGTTGAGGGGTGGAATCTGGCGTATCGAGTTGCGCGAACAACTTATTTCTCGCCTTCCTATTCCTGACGTAGCGAGTTCCGCAAAGAAGCAGCTGCTAGCCATCTCCCACAATGCAAGCGACAATGCAGGGAAAATTGCAATGGCCAGAAACGCTTTCCACCACCGCCTCCTCACCGATCTCGCCGCTCCCGACACCAAGCTCTCCCGCAAGCTCGAAAGCTTCCACGAACTCGATTTCAACGAATTCCGCGCCGAGGTGAAACGCGCCCTGAAAACCGAAATCCCGGTCAAGGAACGCGCCGGCTGGGAGGCGCTGCACGCCGAAGCCAGTGCCGAGGTCAAGCGCCTGACAGCCGGGATCGAAGAAGCCGAGCGCGAGATCGACCGACTCGTCTACGAGGCTTTCGAACTTTCCCCCGAAGAGATCGAACTGCTGGAAAAATCGCTTGAAGGGCAGGTATGAAGGCCGCCTGACCCTCAATCCCGCTGCTTCACGCCCGGCCCTTTGCCATCTGAGCTCTTCGAGCGTTCCTTGAAGCGCTCGGCGCCCTTCTTCAGATGCGAGCCCTTGTCGCGCTCCACCTCGCGCTCTTCCTCGCGGGTTTCGCGATGTAATCCGCGCGCCGATTCGCGGCCTTTTTCAGTCGACGCTTGCTTGATGCCCATGTCGGTCGCCTTTCCATCGGGTCCGCCCATCATGCGGACTGCAGCGACAACGCTTTGCGGCCGCCGACGTTCCGCGCCCTACTGGCACTGCTGGCGCGGACCGCCGCCATAGGGCTGGTAGGAATTGTCTTCCGGCCGGTAGGAGCGGTAGCGGTCGAAACACGACTGGATATGGTCGCGCGTCATGACGGGACCGCTGCCCGCATCGACCCTCTCCGCAACGAAAACCGGCTCGCCCTGCGCCGGATACTCGTCCACGACGACTTCGCCGCCGGGATCGCCGGCCTGCGCGCCGCCGCCATCGTCGGAAAAGAACGGCGAGACGCAGGGCGCCCGGCCGGCCGCGCCGTAGGGCTGATAGCTGTTGTCCTCGGCGCGGTAGGACCGGTAGTGATCCGCGCACCACTCGACATGGCCATCCATGATGGTGATCCGGTGCTCGTCGCGCGGCTCGGACGCCACATCTCCCGCGAGAGAGGCCGTCGTAATCATGTCGATGGTGTCCCCGGCTTCGTCCTCGCTCTGGCCGTCAACCGTCCGCCCGGCCTCTTCAGGCGCCGGTTCCGGTGTTCGCCGGTCTGTTGCGGGCCGGTCGGCTACGGGCCGGGCCGGCAGGCGCTGAAGCCCGTCATCGTTTCCCACCCGCACCGGTTCGCTCGGCCACATCGCCGCTGTGTCGACGCTCGGCCCGGGCCGGCTGACCGGCTCGGCCGAGAAGTAGGCGATTGCGAGCGCAATCCCGCCTCCGAAGCTGACAAGGGTCAACCCGAAGCCGCCGATAAACGCAATGAACAGCTTCATGACAATGTTCCTCCATCGTCCCTTCAAGGTGAGAATGCAAAGCGCGGGAAAGCGGTTCCGAAATTTCTCGGCCCGGCCGCCGGCGCGACGCGCTGCGCCCGCGCTCCCAGGCCGTCGCCAATTGCCGTGATGAACCGCGTTTCCGGGGTTCCCTCCCCGCGCTGCATCCCCTATAGAGCGCGCTTAGCCTGACAGATTCTCCACCGCGCACCCCCGGCCGGGCCTCCCGATCCGGCGGCTGGCGCAAGGTGCTACCGCGACGCGTCAGCGCGCAAAACGAAAAGTACGGACGCCTCCATGCCAAAACGCACCGACATCAAGTCGATCCTGATCATCGGGGCCGGCCCCATTGTCATCGGCCAGGCCTGCGAGTTCGACTATTCGGGCACCCAGGCCTGCAAGGCTCTCAAGGCTGAAGGCTACCGCGTCATCCTGGTCAACTCCAACCCGGCCACCATCATGACCGACCCGGAGCTGGCCGACGCCACCTATATCGAGCCGATAACCCCGGAAGTGGTGGCCAAGATCATCGCCAAGGAGCGGCCCGACGCGCTGCTGCCCACCATGGGCGGTCAGACCGCGCTCAACACGGCGCTGTCGCTGCGCCGCATGGGCGTGCTCGATCGCTACAATGTCGAGATGATCGGCGCCAACGCCGACGCCATCGACATGGCCGAGGACCGGGCGCTGTTTCGCGAGGCGATGGCCAGGATCGGGCTGGAAACGCCCAAATCCATGCTCGCCAACGCCACCGAGGCCAAGAACGCCGACCGCAAGAAGCACGAGACCGCCCGCGCGAACCTGCGCGAAAAACTGTCGGGCGATGAACTCGACGCCGCGCTGGACGAGCTGGAAAACCAGTGGAACCTCGGCGAGAGCGACCGCAAGCAGCGCTACATGGCGCATGCCATGGGCGTCGCCGCCCAGGCGATGGAAGAGATCGGCGTGCCGGCGATCATCCGCCCGTCCTTCACCATGGGCGGCACCGGCGGCGGCATCGCCTACAACCGCGCCGAATTCTTCGACATCGTCCAGTCCGGCCTCGACGCCTCGCCCACCACCGAAGTGCTGATCGAGGAGAGCGTGCTCGGCTGGAAGGAGTACGAGATGGAGGTGGTCCGCGATCACGCGGACAATTGCATCATCATCTGCTCGATCGAGAACGTCGATCCGATGGGCGTGCATACCGGCGACAGCATCACCGTCGCCCCCGCCTTGACGCTGACCGACAAGGAATACCAGATCATGCGCAACGCCTCGATCGCGGTGCTGCGCGAGATCGGGGTCGAGACCGGCGGCTCCAACGTCCAGTTCGCGGTCAACCCGGAAGACGGCCGGCTCGTCGTCATCGAGATGAACCCGCGCGTCTCGCGTTCCTCCGCGCTGGCCTCGAAAGCCACCGGCTTCCCGATCGCCAAGGTCGCGGCCAGACTCGCCGTCGGCTACACGCTGGACGAACTCGAAAACGACATCACCGGCGGCGCCACGCCGGCCTCGTTCGAACCCTCCATCGACTACGTCGTCACCAAGATCCCGCGCTTCGCCTTCGAGAAATTCCCCGGCGCCGACAACACGCTGACCACCGCGATGAAATCCGTCGGCGAGGTCATGGCCATCGGCCGCACTTTCGCGGAGAGCCTGCAAAAGGCCCTGCGCGGCCTGGAGACCGGCCTCACCGGCCTCGACGAGATCGAAATCCCCGGCTTCGACGCCAACGGCGAGGACTCGGAAAACCGCAACGCCATCCGCGCCGCGCTCGGCCGCCCGACGCCCGACCGTCTCAGAATGGTCGCGCAGGCCATGCGCATGGGAACGTCGGTCGAGGACGTGCATTCCATGTGCCGCATCGACCCGTGGTTCCTCGACCAGATCGCCGCCATCCTTGCCATGGAAGCCCGCATCCGCGAGCACGGCCTGCCCGGCGACGCCGACAATCTGCGCATGGTCAAAGCTTTTGGATTTTCCGACGCCCGCCTCGCCTCGCTGACCCGCTCCGAGACCCGAGACGTCAAGAAGCTGCGCGACAGGCTCGGCGTCCGCCCCGTCTACAAGCGCATCGACACCTGTGCTGCCGAATTCGCCTCGCCCACCGCCTACATGTATTCCACCTACGAGACGCCGTTCGCCGGCGCCCCGGCCGACGAGGCCCGTGTTTCGGACAGGAAGAAGGTCGTCATTCTCGGCGGCGGGCCCAACCGCATCGGCCAGGGCATCGAGTTCGACTATTGCTGCTGCCACGCCGCGTTTGCTCTGGCCGACGCCGGCTATGAATCCATCATGGTCAACTGCAACCCCGAGACCGTCTCCACCGACTACGACACCTCCGACCGGCTTTATTTCGAGCCGCTGACCGACGAGGACGTGCTGGAGATCCTGCGCACTGAGGCGGCGGCCGGCACTCTCGTCGGCGTCATCGTCCAGTTCGGCGGCCAGACCCCGCTCAAGCTCGCCGACGCGCTCGAAAAGGCCGGCATCCCCATCCTCGGCACCGCGCCCGACATGATCGATCTCGCCGAGGACCGCGACCGCTTCCAGAAGCTGCTCGTCAAGCTCGACCTCACCCAGCCGAAAAACGGCATCGCCTGGTCGGTCGAGCAGGCCCGCCTCGTCGCCACCGATCTCGGCTATCCGCTCGTCGTGCGCCCCTCCTATGTGCTGGGCGGCCGCGCCATGCAGATCATCCACGACGAGGCGATGCTGCAATCCTACCTGCTCGACACCGTGCCGGGCCTCGTGCCGGAGGACATCAAGCAGAAATACCCGGCCGACAAGACCGGCCAGATCAACACGCTTCTGTCGAAGAACCCGCTTCTGTTCGACACCTATCTCACTGACGCGATCGAGGTCGATGTCGACGCGCTGTGCGACACGACCTCCGTCTATGTCTCCGGCATCATGGAGCATATCGAGGAGGCCGGCATCCATTCGGGCGACAGCGCCTGCTCGCTGCCGGTCCACTCGCTGTCGCCCGACACCGTCGCCGAGCTTGAGCGCCAGACGGCAGCCCTTGCCCGCGCGCTTCATGTCGGCGGGCTGATGAACGTGCAATACGCGATTCAAGACGGCGTCATTTACGTCCTCGAAGTCAATCCCCGCGCCTCGCGCACCGTGCCGTTCGTCGCCAAGACCATCGGCCGCCCCATCGCCAAGATCGCCGCGCGCATCATGGCCGGCGAGACGCTGGATGCGGCGTTCCAGGCCTATGGCGGGCGCCCGCGCCCCGGCCCGCTCGGCCACATCGCGGTCAAGGAGGCGGTGTTCCCCTTCGCCCGCTTCCCCGGCGTCGACACCCTGCTCGGCCCCGAGATGAAATCCACCGGCGAGGTCATGGGCCTCGACACCGATTTCGCGCTGGCCTTCGCCAAGAGCCAGCTCGGCGCCGGCGTCGACCTGCCGCGCTCCGGCACGCTGTTCGTCTCCGTCCGCGACGAGGACAAGGCACGCGTCCTGCCGGCCGTGGCCAGGCTCGCCGCCGAAGGCTTCCGCATCCTCGCCACCGGCGGCACCGCGCGTTATCTGCGCGAAAACGGCGTCGAGGCCGAAAAGATCAACAAGGTGCTGGAGGGCCGCCCGCATATCGAGGACGCCATCCGCAACCGCCAGGTGCAGCTTGTCTTCAACACCACCGATGGCCAGAAGGCCGTGTCGGACTCAAAATCGCTCCGCCGCGCCACGCTGATGCAGAAGGTGCCCTATTACACCACCATGGCCGGCGCGGCCGCCGTAGCCGAAGCCATCGCCGCGCTCAGGGCGGGCAGCCTGGAAGTCCGGCCGCTGCAGGGGTATTTTTGAGGGTGAGGAGTAACGGCCGCAGGCCGGGAAAAAGCCAACGATTTGGCTTTTTCAACGACGAACGCCCGGAGCCATAGCGGAGGGCTATACCTATCCCTCCCCCTTGCGGGGAGGGTGGGGGGGGGGGGGGGGGGGGGGGGGGGGGGGGGGGGGGGGG
>JBBDJD010000014.1:0-71667 GCA_040880025.1 Rhizobiaceae bacterium | reverse complement strand
CAGCTCTGCTGGCCGGGGTGGGGGTGGCAAATGCAGCGCGCCAGCGCCAGTTCCTCGCCCCCATGAAATGGGGGAGAGGTGTCGAGCGAAGCTCGACGGAGAGGGGGGAACAGGTGTGCTCAAGGACAGCCGCGACATCATCCGCCGCCTTGACGCGCGACGGCTTCGTCCTTGTCTCGACGCGCGGTTCGCACCATAAATACCGCCATGCGGATGGCCGCGTTGTAATCGTCACCCATCCGCGCAAGGACATTCCCGCCGGCACCGTGCGCTCCATCTATGCGCAGGCCGGCTGGCCGAAGGACTGACGATGACCCATTACATCGCCTTGATCCACAAGGAAGCCGACAGCGGCTACGGCATTTCGTTCCCCGACGTTCCGGGGGTGACCGCCGTCGCTGACACGCTGGACGACGCGATCCGCGAAGCCGGCGTCGCGCTCGGCTTCGCCTTCGAGGACTGGCAGGGCGAGAAGCCTAAGCCACGCTCGCTCGACGCGCTGCGCCGCGATCCCGACTTCCGCGATCTCTCCGCCGACGCTGTGGTTGCAGCGGTAACACCCGCCAAGGACATGGCCCACGCGGCCTGAGCCTCATCCTGCGTCGCGAGCACGCCGAACGATCGAAGGACGAAGTCGCGATGGGAAGCGGGCCGTCGCCGAAGCCATCGCAGCGCTCCGGGCGGGGTCACTGGAGGTCCGGCCGTTGCAGGGGTATTTTTGAGTGCGCTCTTCTGCATCGAACTATAGAGCCGAGATGGCATCGATCATTTCATCAAGCAATACGAAATTGTAGCCTTTTGCCTTTGCCAATGTCAGCATTCCACCAACCACAGCCGGCGATTTGCTAGCCTCGTTGCCACCTATGTGAAAATGTGCGCACATCTCTTGCTTCACGAGTGAGTAATCATCTCCCATTTCCGCCTTAAGATAATTTTCTAGATTACCCGGGATGGCAGAGAACTTAGGAAAGCACCCAACCGGGTAGTCTTCAAAATTGTCGCAATTCAATATCGACTGAATCAACCTGTTCCTTTTTATTGCGTTAGCCTTTTCATCCTTTCCTTCTTTATCTGAATCGTTGTCGAATATGGTGTAGGCTGGAATGCCAAGCGCTAGGAATGCAAAAAGCGGCTTATCAATCTTCGTCTTGCCGTCCGTCTGTATAAGCGCGACCCCCCGATGCAACGGGTCCAACTTGCGTTGATGATATGCCGCTTGCAGTATCGCCTTGTCCGACACACCTTCAACTAGTACGACCTTGTCTGCAAAAAATCCCTCAGAGATTTCTCGACTGAATATATGAAGACCAGCCTTAAACGACGCCTCGGGCATCGGTTGGATATCGGGACTTATATGGTCTGCCATACCGCTGCTGAATTCGGCGATTGAAAGCCTCTTAGAATGAGTTTCGAGCGCCTCTTCGACATTTGCTTTCGAAATAAGTCTCACTTTATCAACATCCACTATGTTGACGAACTTCTCAGAGTGAGTGGCGTAGGCGATTTGCATACGTATTCCATTTGATTTGTTATAACTTGTCACAATGTCCTTGAATGCTTCATAGAAAAGTACCTGCTTAAGGGGATGTTGATATATCTCCGGTTCCTCAATGAGAAGTATGATGTCGCTATACGGCTCGCTAAATCCGTCCTCTGACTTCTCTCCCTCTTCGGGGGTTGCCTGTTCTTCAGCCAAAAACTGCACAAGAGCAAAAAATATCGCACGTTGCAGTCCATGGCCGACGTGAGAAACATCTCCCTGTAGACCTCTGTGCACAACATTCACCAAAGGCGCCGGAAAATTTACCTTTATTTCATTGGCGCTATCAAGATCAGCGACCAAACTAGTATCTGAGTAATATCTATTGAGCGTGGATGTCAATCTATCGCTTATTCCGGAAAGCTGCGGTACCTGTTTTGGATCAGTTATTTCGGCTAGCTTATTATTTGTTTCTTCCAAGAAATCAACAAATTCCTTTTTGTTCTCAAATGTTTGCTTTACAATTTCGGACAATAGACCGATGACAGGGCTTTTCCTTTGATCGCTAACCTCTTCCTTTGCGTCTTTAACAGCCGGCACGAGACGAACCGATGTCTTCTTAATGAGTTTTCCGAGCGCAACATTTCTTGCACCAAAGAATCCACTGATTTTGCCGTACTGAAGTTTTTCGGGATTTTCTGTCTCCCATTGCCTTAGAACATTTTCCATCTCATCGCCCGATGCCGCCTTGAGGCCGTATTCAGGACGCAGACCGGCATATAGACTACGTTTCGTTGTCCCGTTCTTTTCTTTCCTGAATTCTTCGAATACGGAATTGACATGCGCGTAGACAGAAAATTCCCCATGCTCCACGCCCTCTACACCGAATTCACGCACGACGCGCAATGTCCCGTCGCTCACCGCATGGGAAAACTCTTCCTTTTCGGGAGGCGTTAGGTTGGCAAACTCAATTGAAATTGAGATTGCGTTTGAGAGATCGTGCATGAAATGATCTTCGTTCGCGACGCGCGGAGCCGAATCAAAGAATAGTTCAATGGCTTTGAGGATTGTCGACTTGCCCGAATTGTTGCTTCCAACGAGGGCAGTTAGATCGTCGAAATCAACCTCCAACTTGCTGATTGATCGGAAATTCTCAATGATAAGACGCGCAATTTGCATGTTGTAGCTCCGACGAAGCGGTTCCTCCAGCTTCTCAATATCCACTTTCCGTACAATAGACAAAGAACGCGCTGGTTGGAGACGGTGGTCAATTGGAGAAAATGCCTAGCAAACCAGACCATCAGAGCCTGATAGGTCTTGTGCGCTCCCTTTCCACGTCATCCCGGAGTCCGCATGCAGCGGGGGGTCGGTTGGAGGGACACAAATCCCCTCACTTGCGATTTCTGGCGTTTAGCCATCGCTGCGCTGGCCAAGACACCGAAATCGCTTCCGAGCATGTCGAGGAACTCTCCCCGAGGGGAGAGATAACGCCGGTATCGACCACCCTTCGCATCTGCATTTTCACCGCCCGGCCACTATGTTATGCATGCCATGCAAGGAGCCGACGATGACCAAGCTCGAGAAGATCGAACAGTCCGTTGCCGAATTGTCGGATGCCGAACTCAAGCGCTTTGCCGTCTGGTTCGCCGACTTTCAGTGGGAGCGCTGGGATCGGCAGCTTGATCAGGATGTCGAAGCCGGCAAGCTCGACAGGCTGGCCGACGAGGCGCTGGCCGACCACGCCGCCGGTCGCACCCGGCCTCTTTGAACCATCGCGCGAACGCCGCCTTCTGGTCGCATTACGACCGGCTTGAGCCGGAAGTTCGGCGGCTGGCGGACAAGAACTTCGCGCTCCTGAAGGATGACCCGCATCATCCCTCGCTTCGTTTCAAGCGCGTCGGCCGCCTCTGGTCGGCCCGTGTCGGCCTCCATCATCGCGCGCTCTGCGTCAGGCGGGACGATGACTGCCTTTGGTTCTGGATCGGCGCCCACGCCGACTACGACCGGCTGCTGCGCTGATCCTGCCAGCGTGGACAGATTCAGCCCCGGAAAAATTCTCATCCCCGCCAACCCGTTGTTCCCACTCACCATTCCCCATTCACCACTCACCATTCTATCCCCGCCCGCCTCGCCTCTCCCACAATGCCCGCAACTCAACGGCGAGGCGGAAATGGACTGGACCCTGGCAATCAGACGCAATCGCGAGGCGCTCTCACGCATCCTCGCGGCGCTGTTCGCGCTGGTCGGGCTGCCGGAGGGCGCAGCCGCCTCCACCTCACTGCCGCGTCATCTGCACGCCCATGCGCGGCGCGTCCTGCGCGCCGCCGAATCCGCAATCCGGCGTCTCATCCTCATCGCCGCGCGGGAGGTCGTGGTTCAGCCTGCCGGCGAAGGGTTGCGGGCGGACCTGGCCGCTCTGTGCAAAGGGGTTGAGCCGGCAGGGGCGCAGACCCCAATCCGCATCCCCGCATTCCCGCTGCTCGACCCGCTGAGGAAATATCCCTTCGAACCTCGGAGGCGCGCCTCGAAATTCATGCCGCGCATCTGCGTCGTGGGATTTACCGAGCCGGCCCCGCTGCCCGAAAAGCCGGATCTTCTCCTCGACGATCCGGTCGATGCGGCCGGCCTTTGCCGCCGGCTGCTTTCATCGCGCCGTGCGCTGGCGAACCTGCCGCGCGAGGCGCGCCGCCTTGCCCGCTGGCAAATTGGCCGCAGGCTCCGGAGCGGTCCCGGCCGTGTCGTGCCGCTGCGCATGGGCCGCCCGCCCGGCGGCCGCAAGCGTCCCATCCACGCGGTAGACGACGTGCTCAAGGAGTGCCACGCGCTGGCGCTGGACGTGCTTTCCCCTCCCGACAGTTCGTGATCAGCCGGTTCACGGATGGCGAACGGTGAGAAGCCTGCGGCGCGGGAACGATGAATCATGGGCGAAGGCTTCTCCACCGTCATCCCGGAAGCCGGAGCGCAAGCGGAGGCTGTCCGGGACCCATTCCGGAACGGCTGTGAACTGCTCGGCGGTCACGGAATGGATCCCGGCTCGCGGTCGCAAGCTCCCTTGGCCGGGATGACGACCGTGATTGGCCGCTGCGCCTCACGGACGAAGATGGAGCGAAGCCCGACCGGGCGTCCGAGCCAATGCGAGGCCCTCGCGGAGGCCGTCGCGCAGCGAACTCGGCGTGAGCGAAAGGAAGTCCCTACTGCATCCGGCGGCGGTCGCGGCCAAGTCCCGTCTCGTCCAGCAGGCCGGCGAACGCCGGGACGCTGCGAAGCAGTGGGGACCCGGCAAAGAACGAAGTGAGCGATATGGCCGCGAGCGAGAAAAACCTACCCGTGAGCGCGCTTAATCGGCCGCAGGCCGCAAGGACGACCGTCCGTCCGAGCCAATGCGAGGCCCTCGCGGAGGCTAGCGAGCCAAAGGCGAGCGCTCAGCCGTGAGCGCAAATTCAAAAAGGACAGCTCAGATCGCCCTCGGGGCATTCCAGCATGGTGTTGAAGTCCTGCGTGCGCTGCTCGGTCAGCGCGGTCAGGCAGCCGGCGTGGATCGTCGTATAGATCGTGCCGCCCTCCACCCCGCGCGAGCGGAAGCTGCATTCGGCGTCGCGAAAGGCGATCCAGGCGCGCTGCGTGGCGACAAGCTGCGCGCGCCCGTCGGCGTCCAGATGCGAACGCACTTCCGCGTAGGCCGCGTTCAGCGCCGCATCCGCCTCCTCATACGCCTTGCCCGCGCAGGCGTTCATTTCCATCTGGGTCTGCGGGTCGTCGCAATCCTGCGCGGCGGCCCCGCCGGCCGCGACGGCCAGCACGAACGTGGCGGCAAATATCAAACGCATGGCGACCCCCTCCTAGTTCATCCGGCGGCGGTCTTTGCCCAGCCCGGTTTCCTCAAGCAGGCCGGCCGCCTTGGCGTCGTAATAATAGCCGCGCGCGTAAAGCCGCACCGCCTGGTCCTCGTCGCCGCCGGCCGTCAGATACGCCCCGCGCAGGTAGCGCACGGCGTATTTCAGATTGGTCTCGGCATCGAGCAGATCTTCCGCCGAACCCCTGTGGCCCATGGTGCGCGCCGTCTGCGGCAATATCTGCATCAGCCCCCAATAGGGCCCGTTGCGCGCCGCCGGGTTGAACGTGCTCTCGCGCTTCACCACGCGGCGCACCAGCCGTTCCGGCACGGCGTAATGGTCGGCGTAGCGGGCGATCAGAAGGTCGAGCTCCGGGCTGCGCGCCGCGACCTTGCCCGGACCGAAGCGCCCGTCGGGCGCGAACACGGTCTCGGGCGAAGACCCGCCCGCATAGGAGGCAAGCACCAGCCCATCGCCGCGATCGCCGGGCACCGCCGCCACGGTCTCGGGAAGTGCCGCTTCCTGTTCCGCCGCCGCCTCCAGCTGATCGGCCACCCCGCCGGACGACGTGCAGCCCGAAAGCACGGCCAGCGAAGCCGCGAACAGGACCGAAATCAGCGATGATGATTTGAAGGACAGGGACATAAGCGCAAAGCCCGAAATGAACACACCCCACCCGCCGCCCTCTTACCGAAAGGCCCGGCGCGGCACAAGCGGGAGGGTGATCGGCCGCGGGCCGAGGCGGCGACCGCCGCCCGCCGGGAGTCCGGCGCCCTCGCGGAGCCCAGCGAGCCGAAGGCGAGCGCTCGGGCGTGAGAGCATGAATCAGGTGGCAGTAGACACGGGTTCCTGCTTTGTTCGAAACGCCATATCATGCTAGTATTCGAACACCATCAGGTGCAGCACATGACCGCTTCCTTCCCGCCCGACACCGCCCCCGGCGCTTTCGTATTCGAAACGGCCCTGGGGCATTTCTCCATCGCCTGGAGCGCGGCCGGCATCACCCGCTGCATCCTTCCCGAGCCCTCGCTGGAGGCCGCACTTGCCCGGCTGTCGGAGCGGCGCGGCGGCGTTGCCGCGCCGCTTGTCGAGGACGAAGCCGCCCTGCCCGCGCCTGTGCGCAAGGCTGTCGAGGCGGTCCGCGCCTATGCCGGGGGCGACGAAACCGGCTTCGACGAACTCCCGCTGGATCTTGCCGGCGTCGACCCCTTCCGCCGCGCCGTCTATGCCGCCGCGCGCAAGCTCGGTCACGGCGAGGTCGTCACCTATGGCGAACTGGCCGACCGCGCCGGCTTCCCCGGCCATGCGCGCGAGACCGGCACCGCGCTCGGTCGCAATCCGATCCCGCTGATCGTGCCCTGCCACCGCATCATTGCCGCCGGCGGCCGGCTGGGCGGCTTTTCCGCCGCCGGCGGCGCCGACACCAAGAAGCGGCTTCTGGCTCATGAGCACGCCGCGCCGCCGCCCGCCGACCCCGCCCAGGGCGCGTTCGCGTTTTGAAGCAAATGCGGCGCCCCGGCGCCGCTTTGGCCAGCTTGCGCCAGGCTTGCGCCAAGCAAAACCCGACTCTTGCGCCGCGATTCAAGCAGAGGCATACTCAATGCAAGGTGATTCGGGGGCGTAGCCCGCTGTAGCCGGGCAGTATTTCCAAACAGTTTGCGAGTATTGGCGTGCGTTTGCGCGCTACGGCGTTGCGTGTACCCACATGGCGGCAAGGGGGGGGGCAGCGTGCAACAAAATCCCGACGACAATGGCAAGCGCCGGCTGACCGAGCCGGACCAGCTGTCGGTCGTCGCCAATTTCATGCTCTCGCGCGGCTACCCGCTTGAAGAAATCCCGGTGCAGCTCTCCCGCTACTACTACATCGACCTCGATCTCCTGAACGACATTCTCTACCGCGGCGCCATGCCGGCCCAGATGCCGGAGCCGGCCGATATTCACTGGCGGCAGGTGGCCTGACCGCGAAACCCCTTTACCTCCCAACGGGAATTCTCCCGCAACTCAAGGCCCGGTTCGCCGGGCCTCTTTTTTCGCGCTTCTCTGTCAGCCAAACAGCGGAACGATATTGTCCGCCGCGCGCCGGAAGTCCTCCGCCAAGATCGACATCGGCTTGAGAAACGCGCCGGCCAGCACCGGGCCGGCCAGTGCCGAACCGCTGAGCAGGTCCGCCCCCGCCGTCATTGCCGCGCTGACCAGCGACGGGTTGTCGAGACCGCCGACATGAACCTGCGCGCCCATTGTGCGCAGGCTCCCGAAGAGCGGCGGAAGCAGCCGCGCCGATTGTGTCATCGCCGCCACCTGCCGGAACCAGCGGGGATCGATGGCGACGATCTCCGGGCGAATTGCCCGCACTGCTTCAATCGCCGCCTGCGTTCCGGCAAAACCGCGCAGAGCCACGCCGACGTTCCGGCGCCTGCATTCGGCGGCATTGCGCGCCAGGCTGCCCAATCCTGTCCGGTCGGCCGACGGCAATTCACAGACCAGCCTTGCCGGATCGAAGTCGGCGCAGGCAATCTGGCTGTACCCGGCATCGAGCACAGCCCCGAGCGGACCGGCCTTCATCTCGTCGCCGTCGCCCGACGGCATGATCACGTCCAGACCATCGACACCTGTATTGCCGCGGTTGAGCGCCACAAGCACGCGGCCGAGCTCGACGGCGCGTTCGCGCTCTTGCGACGGCAATTGCTCCACGGCCGCCGCATCGACCGCCCGCCCGGCAAGCTGGAACCGGGCGCCGCCGACCAGGGCTGCCATGCGCAGCTCGTCGCCCTCATTCTCGTAAACCGGCAGGAATGTGGATTTCAGCACGAACGGTCCGACATGGGCCGTATGTATGCCGACCTCGTCGACGTTTACGAGCGCGAAGATGTCCTCAGACGCAATCATGTCGGCCAATTGGTGCGCTGGCCGAACGTCCGCCGCTGAACGGGGCGACGATCGGGCGCTGGCCGCGCATCCTCTTCAGCGTGGGCCTGTCCACCGTTCGGCGCAACAGCATGTCCGGCGTCGGAACCGCGATTTGCGTCATGGCGTCCGACGTTGAACTTCCCGAAACCCGTCGGCGCCAGTTCGGGGCGTGCAAGCACGAACCCCTGAACCATCGAGGTTCCGCACTTTTCGGCCAGATCGAGTTGCCACGGCTCTTCGATGCCTTCGAACAGGGTGGTGATGCCGCGCCACTCGAACTCCGCGACCATTGTCTTCAACAATGCGAAGCCTGGTCCCGACTGCATCAGATGCGTGATCCACTGTGCATCGAATTTCACGATATCGGGACGCAGCTCGTTGATGCGCTCGATGCCCGATTCCTCCGCGCCGTAGTCGTCGATGGCGATTGCGAAGCCGTGGTCGCGCAGCGCCTGCACGAACATGTTGAGGCCGGCCTCCGACGAGGTCTTCTGCTCGGTGATCTCGCAGACGATCCGCTCCGGCACGATCTCCGCCTCGTGCAGCACCAGCCGCATGTCGCGCAGGGCATTGGCCGCAATCTCGCGATCAACGAAAACCGAAGGGTCGAAATTGACGAAGATGCGCGCCCGCTTGTCCAGGCAGAAGCCGGCATTCAACAGATGCAGCGTCCGCGACAGCGTCTCCACGTGGAACCTGTCTTGCGGCGACACGGCGTTGAAGAATGCGCCGGGCGCGATGCCTTCGTCGTTTCGGAACGGCCTGAGCAATCCTTCGAATGCCGTTATGTCGAGCCTGCCATCGTGGAAGGTGAAAATCGGCTGGAAGGCCGATCTGAGCGTAAAGACACCCCACACGCCATTCGACGTGCCGTCGCTCTGCCGCACGATATGCGCAAGGGCGACGCTACGCGACACGATGGATTCTCCAATTCAAGCAAATTTCCGGCAGCAACATTTTCCCATTCATGAATTGACTGCCAGTTAACGCTGCAACCATGGGCCAGACCCGCTCCGGACGCGCTTTCGCTTGCGATCGCATATGTGATCGGACCAGAGCGCATCTTTCTCAAATGGAATCGTTTGAGCGCCGGGATTTCGGGCTACGGCAAGGAGAGCGGGGCGACGCGGTGCCGGCACCGTCAGCCGCGCGCGACGCTGTCCGGAGGCCGAAAGACCAAGCTGAAACGATTGCAGTTTGTCGTTTTTCATCAATTGGTTAGCTGCCACCGGATTGGCGTGCTTTTCCGCGCCGGGCTTCGTCAAAATCCTCGCGCGATATTCATATCGCGCCTGCGGTTTTTCCTCGCCGGCACGAAAAATCCCTGCCATCAAACTGCTTCCATTTGAGAAAGATGCGCTCTAATAAGCCGCGACGGCTGCGGAACCGGATTCCCATCGGAGACACGACCTATGGCCTTTCTTGCCGACGCCCTTTCACGCGTGAAGCCATCCGCGACCATCGCGGTCGCGCAGAAAGCGCGCGAACTGAAAGCGCAGGGCCGTGACGTCATTGGCCTCGGCGCCGGTGAGCCTGATTTCGACACGCCGGACAATGTGAAGAATGCCGGCATCGAGGCGATCCGCCGCGGCGAGACGAAATATCCGCCGGTGTCCGGCATTCCGCCGTTGCGGGAGGCGATCGCCGCCAAGTTCAAGCGCGAGAACAACCTCGACTACAGGCCGGAGCAGACAATTGTCGCAACCGGCGGCAAGCAGGTGCTGTTCAATGCCTTCATGGCGACGCTGAACCCCGGCGACGAGGTGGTCATACCCACCCCCTACTGGGTCAGTTACCCCGAGATGGTGAATATCTGCGGCGGAACGCCGGTCTTCGCCGAAACCTCGATCGAAAACAGGTTCAAGCTGACGCCCGAAGTGCTCGAGGCGGCGATCACGCCCAAGACCAAATGGCTGGTGATGAACTCCCCGTCCAATCCCTCCGGCGCGGCCTACACCCGCGATGAGCTGAAGGGGTTGGCAGACGTGTTGGTAAGGCATCCGCATGTCTGGACGCTGACCGACGACATGTACGAGCACCTGACCTATGGCGATTTCGTCTTTCACACGATCGCCGAGGTGGAGCCCGCGCTTTACGAGCGCACGCTGACCATGAACGGCGTTTCCAAGGCTTACGCGATGACCGGCTGGCGCATTGGCTACGCCGCCGGCCCGCTAATGCTGATCAAGGCTATGGACATGATCCAGGGCCAGCAGACTTCCGGCGCGTGTTCGATTGCCCAGTGGGCGTCGGTGGAGGCGCTCAACGGGCCGCAGGACTTTGTTCACAAGAACAAGGCGATCTTTCAGGCAAGGCGCGATCTCGTCGTGTCGATGCTCAACCAGGCAAACGGCATCACCTGCCCGACGCCGGAGGGCGCGTTTTACGTCTACCCCTCCTGCGCGGGACTGATCGGAAAAAAGGGGCCCACCGGCAAGGTCATCGAAAACGACGAGGATTTCGTCACCGAGTTGCTGGAAGCGGAAGGCGTTGCAGTGGTCCATGGCAGCGCATTCGGCCTCGGGCCCAATTTCCGCATTTCCTACGCGACGTCCGAAGAGCTGTTGGAGGAAGCCTGCACCCGCATCCAGCGTTTCACTGGCTCGTTGAGATAGGTCGCCAGACCTCGAACACCGCCCGGCACGGTCCGGGCTCGTGACAGGCGGCGCGTTTGGCGCCGTCTGGCAACGCTCTTGCCGAAACCTCGAACCCGTGTGACGATGATTGCGGGCCAAGGCGCGCCCCAGACGCGCGCCCCCCGCGACGGCCGCATGGCCGGCCGCCGCTCAATGCGACACGCATGAGGGAGAGGCCAGTCATGGGAAAACGCGCAGGAGAAAGATGCACGGGACCGAAATGCATTGCCATTGTCGGTCCCTTCGCGAGCGGCAAAACCACGCTTCTTGAAGCTATTCTGGCGCGCACCGGCGCCATTCCCAAACAGAATACCATCGCTTCGGGCCAGACTGTCGGCGACCATTCCGCCGAAGCACGCAGCCACGCGATGAGCATCGACGCCACGGTGGCCTCGACCGAATTCATGGGCGAGGCGATGACCTTCATCGACTGCCCTGGATCGGTGGAATTCGCATTCGAGGCAGAGCCTGTGCTGGCCGCGGCGGATGTCGCGGTCGTGGTCGCGGAAGCGGACGAGAAGAAGATCCCCGCACTGCAACTCGTGCTGCGCCAGCTCAACGATCTCGGCGTGCCCTGCATGCTGTTTCTCAACAAGATCGAAAAGAGCGAGGCAAGCATCCGCGACACGCTGAAGCTGCTTCAGCCCGCGAGCCCGAAGCCGCTGCTTCTGCGGCAGATCGCGTTGCGCAAGGACAGCATCATTGTCGGGTCGATCGACCTGGCTCTGGAGCGCGCCTACGTCTATCGCGAACACGCCGAAAGCGAGATCCAGCCCATCCCGGATGACGACAAGGCACGCGAAATCGAGGCGCGGTTTTCGATGCTTGAAAAGCTCGCCGACCATGATGACGATCTCATGGAGCAGTTGTTGGAAGACATCGAGCCGCCGAAGGACGCGGTCTTCGACGACCTCTCCGCCGATCTGCGCGACGGAACTCTCATTCCGGTGCTGATCGGCTCAGCCGAGAAGGGCAACGGCGTCCTCCGGCTTCTGAAGGCCATCCGCCACGATGCACCCGACGTCGCCACCACGCGTGAGCGGCTCGGGACCGACGGCTCGGCCACGGCCGCCCAGATCGTGAAGTCCATCCACACGCCGCATGGCGGCAAGCTCTCGATTGCCCGCGTGCTGTCGGGCACGATCAAGGACGGCTCGGAACTGACGACCGCGTCGGGCAAGGCAGTCAAGGTGTCCGGCATCTACCGGATGCTCGGCAAGGACCAGAACAAAGTCCCGGCGGCAACGGAGGGCGAGACGGTGGCGCTCGGCAAGCTGGATGACGCCGACACCGGCGAGGCGCTGTTTGCCGAAAAGGCAAAGGCTACGTACCTGGCGGAGCTCGCGCCGCCCCAGCCTGTTTTCGCCATCGCACTGCGTCCCCGCGAGCGCAAGGACGAGGTCAAGCTCTCGTCAGCCTTACAGAAACTCAGCCAGGAGGACCCGTCACTCACCGTGCAGCACAACCAGGAGAGCGGCGACACCGTGCTGTCGGGACATGGCGAAATGCATCTGCGCGTCGCCGTGGAGAGGCTGGAAGGCAAATACCAGATTCCCGTCCAGTCCTACCCGCCTTCGGTGCCCTATCGCGAAACCATTCGCAAAGGCACGACCCAGCGCGGCAGGCACAAGAAGCAGTCCGGCGGGCACGGCCAGTTCGGGGATGTCGTGATCGACATCAAGCCGCTGCCGCGCGGTTCGGGGTTCGAGTTCACCGACACGATTACCGGCGGCGTGGTGCCGAAGCAGTATATTCCCTCCGTCGAGACCGGTGTTCGCGACTATCTGAAGAGCGGCGCGCTGGGCTTCCCCGTGGTGGATATCGCCGTCAATCTGGCCGACGGCTCCTACCACTCGGTGGACTCATCGGACATGGCCTTCCAGATGGCGGCCAAGCTCGCCATGCGCGAGGGCATGGCCGCCTGCTCTCCGGTGCTGCTGGAGCCGATCTACAAGCTCGAGATCTATACGACGTCCGATGCTACTGCCCGCGTCACCGCGCTGGTGCCTCAGCATCGGGGTCAGATCCTGGGCTTCGATGCCCGCGGAGGCTGGGACGGCTGGGATGTCGTCGAGGCGCTGATGCCGCTGGCCGAGATGAGCAATCTCATCATCGAATTGCGTTCGGCGACGGCCGGCGTTGCATCCTACAAGGCGGGCTTCGATCACATGGCCGAATTGACAGGGCGATCGGCTGACATGGTGCTCGACGCCCAGGGCAAGGCCGCCTGACCAAATGCAATCTCAGACAAAAAAACGCCCGGCATTGCCGGGCGTCTTCCTTTTGCAAACCCGGGTCATCAAGTGACCGGCAGGTCCGCCGCATCGGAAAGTTGGTCTTGACCGGGAGGATCAAATCGGGTGCGGCGCGAAACGCAGACCCGTGAGAAATGCCCCCATCTCCCACGCATCGTGTTTCGCGCCGCAGCCATGGATGAACAGCTAATTCATCAGCCGGCGAATTTGCAGGTTACGCAGGGTTACATGTGACAGTTACGCCGGCCGTTCGGCGTTGAGCGTTCACCGGAGAACGACAAAAAAAATGCCGGATCGCGAAGATCCGGCAAGTCATTGGAGTGCCGTTAGGCAAAACCTCCAGAGGGGAACACTCAAC
The DNA here is from genome assembly GCA_040880025.1 of Rhizobiaceae bacterium. Taxonomy (GTDB): domain Bacteria; phylum Pseudomonadota; class Alphaproteobacteria; order Rhizobiales; family Rhizobiaceae; genus RCIO01. The sequence goes on along the minus strand of JBBDJD010000014.1, from coordinate 58,198 downwards.
GGATGCTAATGGGAGGAGGAACGCACCCGCGAGTGACTGAGATATGTGCATTCACCGCTCAAATAACAAGCATCCCATTTTGCATTGCACCCATGCACATTTGCATGGGTCGATTAAGTGCTTGAATTCAAGTCATTTGCATACATGCGGGCGGCATTTGCGCTACCGAAATGCAATGGGGATAACGGAAAATCCCGTCCTGCCTATTCAATAGGCCCAGCTTCTGGCCTTCGAGATCAGAAAATCACGGAACACGTGGAGTCGCGCCTGCCCTTTCATCGCGTCGGGGTAGCAGAAATAGGTGTCGAAGGACGGCACCTCGGTCTCAGGCAGCAGTTGGACCAGACCGGCATCCTTCTCCACGACATAGTCCGGCAGCATTGCGATGCCGGCGCCGCGCTGGACCGCCAGCTTGATCGACTGGATATTGTTTATCTGCAGCGACACCGCCCGCTTCTGGCCGTCGGGACGCCCAGCGGTTTCGAGCCAGTTCATTTCCGACAGATGCCCTGGCACCTGCTCTCCGAACGTCACGATCCGGTGGTCGTCGAGTTCGGCGATCGAATTCGGCTTGCCATGCCGGTTCACATAGGCCGGTGACGCAAACAGATGGAAGTGCACGGTGAACAGCCGGCGCTGGATCAGGTCCGGCTGCTGAGGCTGGCGCAGCCGGATCGCGCAATCGGCCTGCCGCATCGTGAGGTCCAGTTCCTCATTGGCGAGGATCAGCTGAAGATTGATGTCCGGATAGAGTTCGATGAATTCCGGCACGCGTTCCGTCAGCCATCCGGATCCCAGCCCCACCGTGGTGCTGACCTTCAGGATACCGGACGGGCGATCCTTGGTTTCCGTCAGCTGGAGCGTGACGTTCTCCAGCTTCATCAGCACCTCATGGGCGGTCCTGTAGAGCAGGTCGCCCTGCTCGGTCAGCACCAGCCCGCGCGCATGGCGGTGAAACAGAGGCACGCCGACCTCCTGTTCCAGCGCGCTGACCTGCCTGGATATCGCCGACTGCGACAGGTGCAGCGTTTCGGCCGCATGGGTAAATGAGCCAGCCTCGGCAGCTGCATGGAATACACGCAGCTTGTCCCAATCCACCGACATTGATGCCCCCTCGTTGTCTTGGGCGGCTGCAGCCGCCTATTCGGCAGCCTCCTTGTGCATTTCCGCCGCTGCAAGATAGCGCTCCGCCTCCAGCGCCGCCATGCAGCCGAGACCGGCTGCCGTAACTGCCTGCCTGTATATATCGTCCGTCACGTCGCCGGCCGCGAAGACGCCCGGCACGTCCGTCTGCGTGGAATCAGGCGCGGTCCACAAATAGCCGTTCGGCTTGTGCTTCAGCTTGCCCTCGAACAGTTCTACCGCCGGAGTATGGCCGATGGCTACGAATACACCATCGATCGGCATTTCGGTGACCTCGTCGGTGCGGACATTCTTGAGCTTGATCGCGTTGACCGAAGGCGGCATGGGCGGCTTGCCTGCCGCGCCGCCTATTTCGTCGACGACAGTGTCCCAAAGGACGGTGATGTTGTCCTTGGAAAACAGCCGCTCCTGCAGGATGCGTTCGGCGCGGAATTCGTCGCGGCGGTGAACAACCGTGACATGGCGCGCGAGGTTCGACAGATAAAGTGCCTCCTCGACGGCGGTGTTGCCGCCGCCAATCACCACCACATCCTTGTTCCGGTAGAAGAAACCGTCGCACGTCGCGCAGGCCGAAACGCCGAAGCCCATATAGGTCTGCTCCGACGGCAGTCCGAGCCATTTGGCCTTCGCGCCGGTCGCGACGATCAGGGCATCGCATGTGTATTCCGTGCCGGAATCGCCGCGCAACCTGAACGGGCGAACGTCGAGATTGACGTCGACGATCACATCATTGGCGATCTCGGTGCCGACATTCTCGGCCTGCTTGAGCATCTGTTCCATCAGCCACGGCCCCTGAATGGGGTCCGCGAAGCCCGGATAGTTTTCCACATCGGTGGTGATGGTCAGCTGTCCGCCCTGTTCCAGGCCGGCAACCAGAAGCGGTTTCAGCATCGCGCGGGCGGCATAGATGGCCGCCGTGTACCCCGCGGGCCCTGAGCCGACAATGAGGACGGGCGCGTGACGGCTCGACATCGCTGTTCCTTTCGAGAGTTCCTGATCCGGCAACATCATGCCGCAATCACCGGATGCCGGAGGCACCGACGGCGTTTGCCTGATCTAAGTGCCCGACCCGCACTTGTGCAAGTCCGGCGCGGTTTTTCTCGCAGGCCCAGCCCGGTTTTACGACGCTTTGCCAATTTGGATGGATGGAATAGTTTCAGCCACGCTGGCGGATTCGTCGCCCGGCTTGTCGAGGACCCCATGACCCTGAAGGCTGACCTGGATGCGATCGACTGGAAAATCCTGCGCGAATTGCAGGATGACGGCCGGATGACGAACGTGGAACTGTCCCGCCGGGTCGGCATATCTGCCCCGCCGTGCCTTCGACGGGTCAAGCGCCTCGAGGAGTCCGGGGTGATTCGCAGCTACCGGGCCATCCTCAACGGGCCCATGCTGGGCAAGGATGTCGTCGCATTCTGCCAGATCGGCCTCCACCATCAGGCGGACGCCGAACTGAAGGCCTTCGCCGAGAAAACCCGGCACTGGCCGATCGTTCGCCGCGCTTGGATGGTATCCGGCGATTCGGACTTCCTGCTCCATTGCATCGCGGACGACCTGACCACCTTTCAGACCTTCGTCATCGAGGAACTGACCTCGACGCCCAATGTCGACACGGTGCGAACCGCACTGACGATCAGGCAGGTCAAGGATGAGGGGCTTGTCGCGATCGATGGCCCGGAAAGCGGTTGAGCCGGCGGCCTATACGAACTCGACGCGCAAAACCTCGTAGCCACGCGCGCCGCCCGGCGCGTTGACCTCGATGGCGTCGCCCACGCCCTTGCCGATCAGCGCGCGCGCGATCGGCGAGGAAATCGAAATCCGGCCGGACTTAACGTCCGCTTCCTGATCGCCGACGATCTGGTAGGTCTTTTCCTCGTCCGTATCCTCGTCGACGATCACAACCGTTGCGCCAAACTTGATGGTGTCGCCCGAGAGCTTGCCAATATCGATGACTTCGGCGCGCGCGATCAGGTCCTCAAGCTCGGCGACACGGCCCTCATTCAGGCTCTGCGCCTCCTTGGCGGCGTGATACTCCGCGTTTTCCGACAGGTCGCCATGGGCGCGCGCTTCGGAAATCGCCTCGATGATCCGCGGGCGTTCCTCTTGCTGGCGCCAGCGCAGTTCCTCCTGGAGCGACCTGAATCCGGAAGCTGTCATCGGAACCTTGTTCATGTTCATGCACCTCTGTTGCCAACCGTGTGAACCATCTCGATCCCTGCCCGCACGGCAAAAATAAAACGGTCCGCAAGCCTAGGCCGCGGACGCGCTCCATCAGTCTTCGGCCAAATATAACAAGTCCATTTTGATTTTCACGCGAAAAAGTGGCGGAAACCGCCTGGTGACAGCGAATTTCCACCATTCCCCAGCGTCATCTTGGTACGAATGCCTCATGCCATCCTGGGTGGCTGCCCGATCTCGAAGCGACGCCGCGCTGATCCGGATTAACCGGGCTGGCCAAGGCTGAACGGAAAAAGGCGGGCCGCAGCCCGCCTTCCCCTGACTGGAGGCTCTGGCCTCTTAGATTTCTCTCAGATGATCGCCGATCTGGCGCTCGAGTTCGAGATATTCATCGCAGCTAGTGCCGCAGCGGTCGGCGATCTCGTGGAGTTGGGCGCGCGCCGATCCGACATCGCCAAGCTGCAGATAGGCCTCGCCCATATATTCGCGCGCCAGCGTGAAATCCGGATTGATCCGCAGCGCCTCTTCATAATAGCCGAGCCCGACCAAGATGCGGCCCTGCTTACGGTGCGAATAGCCGAGATAATTGAGCACGCGCGGATCGCCGTTGGCGGCAATCGCGCTGAGGACGGTGATGGCATCGCCGTAACGGCCGGCCTGAGCAAAAGTCCGGCCCGCCTGATAGATCGTTTCGTCGTCGAGCCTGCCTTCTTCGGCATCGACGCATTTCTGCATCTGCTCGCTGTAGACCTTGCCGTCCTTGCATTGGGAAGAGGCATTGGTCCCGCCGTCGCTTTCACCGGCGGCAAAAGCCGATCCGCCGCCAAACGCCAGCAAGAGCGCACCGGCGCCGATGATTGTCATTGTCCGCATTCCAGATGCTCCCTGATGGTTCCTAGCCTTAACCCGCTGCCGGAATGCTACGCTTTATGCCGCCGGCGGGAAATCAAATTGCCGTTACGCACATGGGGCGATTAACGGCCGTCATCTTTTGTGAGGCCGAACACCTTGCGGTCGCCGGTATTTCAATCAACTACAGCTATGATGAACCCGTTCAAGACCAAATTCCGGTGAGAAATCGTGCTACTTTGATCGCAGCCATCGGCGTCAGCGCAATGATGTTCGCATATGGCGCATCGGGCGCCGCCGGCGATCTTCCCGATGTGATGTCGGCGCCTCCAGCAAGACCGGTTGCGGACGAACTGCTTGCCGCGGTGCCGAGGGTTCCCACACCCAGACCAGAGGCCAGCGAACGCTTGCCAACGCCTGACGTGGACGACGTCATGCCTGCCGGCGAGCAGACATGCCGGACGCGGCTGACGGCGCTCAAGGTGGAATTCAGCGAGCTTGCCAGGATCGACGGCGAGGGCCAATGCGGCATCGCCTTCCCGATCGAGGTGACCTCGCTCGGCGGCGGAGTGGAACTCACGCCTGCAGGCGTCATGAATTGCGCCACGGCGGAAACCGCGGCGCAGCTGGTGCTGGAAACGATCGGACCAGCGGCGGAGCGCACGCTTGGCTCCGGCCTTGCCGGCATCCGCCACGCTTCCGCTTACATCTGCCGCAATCGCGCCAGCGAAGGCAAGATTTCCGAACACGCGCGCGGCAATGCGCTCGACATATCGGCCTTCCTGCTGGAAGACGGGCGTACGGTCGATGTCGTTGGTTACGGCCCGGCCGACAAACCGGAACGGCGCTTCATGCAAACCGTGCGCAGCGCGGCATGTGGTCCGTTCAAGACTGTGCTGGGGCCCGGCACAGACGCCGACCACGCCAATCATTTCCATTTAGATCTGGCGGAACGCCGGCGCGGTTCGACCTATTGCCGCTGATCGCCCCGCCGCTGCCCGGCATGGTAAACGGGCGCGCTGATACTTCCTTTACAATTCGCCTCTAACTTTAAGCACTCATAGTGAGGGCAAGAAGGGGACTGGTACATGCGTACCCCTTGGTTCACGGCTGCGCGCAGCCGCGTTGGCGACAAGTTGCGTCCGGGTCCGGCGGTCACGGTTGTGGCGCTGGTTGCGGCCGGGCTCGTCGCAACCTCATGTTCGCCGACCGGTGTCATGTCCCTGACGCCCGCCGTCGCGGTCGGTGAAACGACGTCGTCGGTCAGTTCGAGTGCTGCAACGCCGGCGCGCGGAATGCAGGCCCTGATCCCGTCAAACCCGAGAATGGCGGCGTTTCCGCGTTGGACCGAGCCGCGCTCGCCAGGCGTCATGCCTGCCGACGAGATTGCGTGCCGCCGCGAACTGAAACGCATCGGCGTGAAATATCAGGATCTTGCTCCGATCGACGATGGCGGCGCATGTCGCGTTGACTATCCGGTCAAGGTGTTCGGGCTCTCCGGCAATATCGGCATGAAGCCGGCGGCAACTTTGTCATGCGACATGGCGCTCGCCTTCGCCCAGTGGACCAAGCGCGAGTTGGCGCCGACCGCTCGCACCCGCTTTTTCACCGGCATCAAGACGATCCATCAAGGCTCGAGCTATTCCTGCCGCAAGATCGCTGGAACGAGCACCACGTCGGAACATTCCAAGGGCAATGCGCTCGACGTCATGCGCATCGAGCTGAAAAACGGCCGCGACATCGATGTCCGCCGGCCGGGTTTCTTCGCATTTCGCCAGAAGAGCCTGCTCAACAATATCCGCCAGGGCGGCTGCGAATATTTCAACACCGTGCTTGGCCCCGGCTACAATGCCGACCACGCCGACCATTTCCATTTCGACATCAAGGAACGCCGCAACGGCTACGTCGCCTGCAAGTAGCAACGACCGGGCTGGCGCGGCAAACACCGTCGCAAAGTCGGCATTCGAGTGCTAAGCACGATCGATGCTCGCTATCGAACTCGCAATCGCCGCCGCCCTGATCGTGGTCAACGGTCTGCTCGCCATGTCCGAACTGGCGGTCGTTTCCGCCCGCCCCGCCAGGCTCAAGGCGCGCAGCGACGCCGGTGCGCTCGGCGCCTCCACCGCGCTCGCGCTTGCGGCTGATCCTGGCCGCTTCCTGTCGACGGTCCAAATCGGGATCACGCTGGTCGGCGTGCTGTCGGGCGCGTATTCGGGCGCCACGCTTGGCCAGCGGCTAGCCGATTATCTCGCCACGCTTGGCATGTCGGCCACCCTCGCCAACACGCTGGGCGTCGGGGGCGTGGTCGCCGCCATCACCTATTTCGCGCTGATCGTGGGCGAACTGGTGCCCAAGCAGATCGCGCTGCGCGATCCGGAACGCGTGGCGATCATGGTCGCCCCGGCGATGAAACTGCTGTCGCGGATCGCGCTGCCTGTCGTCTGGCTGCTCGATATTTCGGGACGCGCCGTTCTGGCGCTTCTGGGACAGTCGGGCGAAGGTGACCAGAAGGTCACCGACGATGAAATACGCTCGATCATCGCCGAGGCCGAAACACATGGCACAATCGAGACGGGCGAGCGGAACCTGATCTCCGGCGTCATGAGGCTGGGCGACCGCTCCGTTCGTGCGGTCATGACGCCGCGCACGGAGGTCGAATGGATCGACCTGACCAAAAGCAGGGCCGAGATCAAACGCCGCCTGATCGAGACCGCTCATTCGCGGCTGCCCGCCTCCACCGGCAGCGACGAAGGCATGGAAGGCGTCGTGATCACCCGCGAGTTGCTGGTGGCAATGATGTCGCGCAAACCGTTCGATCCCGAGTCCTTCCTGCGCGAGGCGCCAATCGTCCACGATAATGCCGACGCGCTGGATATCCTCAAAGTGCTGAAGGAGGCCGAGGTGCCGGTGGCGCTGGTCCATGACGAGTATGGCGTCTTCGAGGGGATCGTGACTCCGGCCGACATACTGGAGACGATCGCCGGGGCGTTCCGGTCCGACATCGACGCCGAGGAGCCGCCCGCCAGGCAGCGCGCCGACGGTTCGTGGCTGCTGGCCGGATACATGTATGCCGACGAGATGGCCGAGACGCTGGGCATCGCCTTGCCGGTGCGCCGTGATTACGACACCCTCGCCGGTTTCCTGCTGTCGTTCCTGCATCATCTGCCGACGAGCGGCGAGACCGTCGATGCACTCGGCTGGCGTTTCGAAGTGGTGGACATGGACGGGCGGCGGATCGACAAGGTCATCGCCTCACGGCTTCCGGCCACGCACCGCGAGCGAAATGCCTGAAGAAAAAGCGGGCCGACATAGCCCGCTTCTCTTTACCTGATTGGACGAGCCTCGTTCAGGCGGCCTTTGCCTGCTCGGTGTCCGCCTCCCTGGCCGCCTTGAGCGCCATGGTCCACCAGGACAGCTGGTCGAGCATGTCGTCGGCATTCTGGTTGAGGAAATCGAACTCCGAGAGCTTCTTGCCGTTCTGAACGACATCCATGTAGACCGGGAACATGATGTGCACGCCGGCGCGAATGGGGCTCATCTGAAGCTCGATCGCGTTGAGCCGCAACTGCTCGATTGCGCGGGCGCCGCCAACGCCGCCATAGCCGACAAAGGCGGCGGTCTTCTTGTTCCACTGGCCATAGGCGTAGTCGATCGCGTTCTTCAGGACGCCGGTCGGACCCCGATTGTATTCGGCCGCCGTGAAGATGAAGCCGTCGAATTCGGCCACCTTGGCTTGCCAGGCCTTGGCCACATCGTTTTTCGACGGCGCATAGGCCGGCGACATGGATTCTTCGAACAACGGAAGCGGAAAGTCGCGCAGATCGACCAGTTCGACATCGAAATCGTGTCTCTGGCTCGCACGCTCGAAAATCCATTGCGCCGGATGGTCGGCAAAGCGGCCGGGTCTTGTGGAGCCGACAACGATCGCTATCTTGGGTTTGGACATATCTTGGTTTCCTATTGCCACTTGAGTATCCATTGGATACTGCGCTCTAATTTGGAAACCTTTGCCGCAGTGCACAAGGAGGCACTTTGTTGACACTGAGTCACCCTGAGGTCACCAACGACTGCCGGGCCGTGAGTCAGGTCCTGGCGCGGATTGGCGACAAGTGGACGGTGCTGGTGATCGAGCTTCTGGGCAGGCAGCCGATGCGCTTCAGCGAGCTCAGGCGCGAGATCGGCGGCATTTCGCAAAAGGTCCTCACTTCCACGCTGCGCGGGCTTGAACGCGACGGCTTCGTGACCAGAACCGTGGAGCCGACCATTCCGCCTCGCGTCGACTATGAAATTACCCAGATGGGCCGCGAGCTGCTGGAACCGATCAAGGCGTTGGGCGCCTGGGCGCGCCAGAATGGCGCGCGCATCGAGCAGGCGCGGCAGCGCTACGACGACCAGGCCGGAGCCTAGAGGGACGGCCGTTCGGGCGGTATTGGCTTCGGCTTGCCCTCGCCATCAAGCGCGACCATGACGAAGTCGGCATGGGTGACGCGTTCCATGACATCCGACAGATAGCGCTGCGCCCACGCTTCCACACGCAGCGTCATCGACGTGCGGCCGACCTTGGTGATGTCGATGTAGACGCAAAGCGTGTCGCCAACCTTCATGGCCTTGGCGAAGGCCATTTCGCGCACGGCCGCCGTAACCACCCGTCCCTTGGCCCGCTCCGCGGCGCGGATGCCGCAGGCCAGGTCCATCTGCGCCATCACCCAGCCACCGAAAATGTCGCCGGCCGCATTGGCGTCCGCAGGCATGGCCAGCGTGCGCAAGGTCAGTGCTCCGACAGGTTTTCCGATCTTGGTGGCCACGCGCAATTCTCCGATTTGCTCGTCGAGAACTAGAACATCGGAATGGCCGACGCGAGCGCTTTCCCGGGCGGATGGCATGCAATCGCCGGTCCGCGGTCGGAAAATTCACAGGCCGTGACGCAATGAGCCGGTGACGCGCGATCCCCGGCGGCGCTAGAGTTCACGCAATCCGGGAGGCGCGCGTTCGGCTTCGATGCAGGAGTTCGATTTCATCATCGTTGGAGCTGGCTCCGCAGGTTGCGTCGTCGCCGACAGGCTGACCGCCAACGGCCGCTATTCTGTCCTCCTGCTTGAAGCCGGCGGCACCGATCGGCGTTTCTACGTGCAGATGCCGCTTGGCTACGGCAAGACCTTCTTCGATGACCGTGTGAACTGGAAATACCAGGCCGAGCCGGACCCCGGTCTTGCCGGCAATGCCGACTGGTGGCCGCGCGGCAAGCTGCTCGGCGGCTCCAGCTCCATCAACGCCATGGTATGGATGAGGGGCCAGCGCGAGGATTACGATTCGTGGCGCGAGGCCGGCAATACCGGCTGGGGCCACGACGACCTGCTGCCGGTATTCCGGGCCATCGAGCACAATCAGGCCGGCGCGGACGAGCGGCGCGGCCATGGCGGACCGGTGCATGTCAGCGACGTTCGGAAACTCGCGCACCCGCTGGTCAGCCACTATCTGCGCGCCGCCGAGCAGGCCGGGCTTTCCCTTTGCGATGACTTGTATTGTGGCGACACCGAAGGCGCCGGCATCTATCAGATCACGACGCGCAACGGACGTCGCATGTCGTCGGCGCGCGCCTTTCTCCGCCCCGCCCTGCGGCGCCCGAACCTGAAGCTGGCCACCGGCGCGCTCGCCACGAAAATCCTCTTCGAGGACCGGCGCGCGATCGGCATCGAATATCGCGTGGGTGGACAAACGCTGTCCGCACGAGCGCGATGCGAAGTCATCATCAGCGGCGGATCGGTCAACTCTCCGCAGCTTCTCGAGCTATCGGGCATCGGCAATCCGAATCTGCTCTCCGAGCTTGGAATATCCATGGTCCAAGCCAACCGTGAAGTCGGAGAGAACCTCGCCGACCATCTGGGCATCAACTACACGTGGAAAGCCAAGGTGCCGACGATCAACCAGATGTTGCGGCCATGGTGGGGCAAGCTTGCCGCCGGCAGCCGCTATCTGCTTCTGGGCTCCGGACCGCTCTCTATGGGCATAAACCAGGGCGGCGGCTTTTTCCGCACCGATCCGGCGCAGACACGGCCCAACATGCAGCTTTATTTTCAGGCCTTTTCGACGGTCATTCCAAAACCCGGCGAACGGCCGATCCTGTCGCCCGATCCATGGCCCGGTTATTCCATCGGTCTCTCGAACTGCCGCCCGACCAGCCGCGGTTCGATCCATATCCGCTCGGCGGACCCGGCCGCCGCGCCGCGTATCGTTCCCAACGCCTATTCAACCGCAAACGATGTCGAAGAAATGCTGGCCGCCGTGAAATTCCTGCGCCGCATCGCCTCCCAGCCCGCACTTGCCGATCTGACTGATGAGGAAGTGCTGCCGGGCAGCGCCTGCGTCTCGGACGAGGATCTGATCGACGATTTCCGGCGGCGCAGCGGCACGGTCTATCACCCCGTTTCCACCTGCCGGATGGGGCCGGACCCGGCGAATTCGGTCGTCGACCCCCGCCTGCGCGTTCACGGCGTGGACGGGTTGCGGATCATCGATGCCTCGGTGTTTCCTTCGATCATCAGCGGCAATACCAACGCCACGGCGATCGCGACGGGCGCGAAAGGCGCGGCGCTGGTATTGGAGGATAACCGCTGAAGCGCGTCAGCAGGCGGCTTTGGCCAGATTGGCGTGGACGACATCACCGCGCAGCGTGTCGAGCGAGCCGGCAATGATCTCATTGGCGAGGAAGCGGCCGGGATCTACCGGGCGCGGCATCGCCATCTGGCCAGAAGGCACCCTCTGGAAGCCGAGCGGCTCGTAATAGGGCGCATCCCCGACCAGCAGCACAACGCCATGACCGGCTTGTGCCGCGGCATCGACAGCGATCCGCACGAGCTTGCGCCCGATGCCGAGATTCTTGTGTGCGGGGCGCACCGCCAGCGGCCCGAGCAGCAGCGCCCGTCCCCCACCGGCCGCGACATGCGTCATGCGAACCGACGCGACAACCTCGCTTCCAACCACCGCCACGAACGATAGGGCGAGGTCGTGCGGACCGCCTTCGCGAATCCTGTAGGCGGCGCGGGTGAAACGCCCCGGACCGAACGCCTCTTCGTTGATTTCTTCTATGGCTGGATCATGTGCCGGTTCTTCCGGCAGATAAACAACATCCGTGATGCTCATCGCATTGTTTCCGTTCGCGAAAGGGACAGGGGCGCAATTGCCCCGCGCAATGTCGCGCCGTATCAGGCGCGGCCACCCATTCATCGTCGCTGGAAACAGGTCACCAAGCTCACGCTATCCCCCGGAAAAGAGCGCAGGACGCCTAGCACCGTTTTTTGCGCCGCGCAATCAGCACGTCCGGTCGCAGCAGCAACCGTTGACGGAGAGTTCACCGGACAAGTCTTTCGCACCAGGCCCGCCTCCCCTACATCGTGATGAAACGAAAGGACTGCTTCATGGGCATGCTCGTCGACGGCGTCTGGCAGGACGTACCAAGCAATACAAAGAAGACCGGCGGCCGTTTCCAGCGCGTCGAGACGCAATGGCGCGACTGGGTGACCCGCGACGGGCAACCGGCGGAAGGCAGAGAGCGTGGTTTCAAGGCCGAACCCGGCCGCTACCATCTCTACGTCGCGCATGCCTGCCCGTGGGCCCACCGTACGATGATCTTCCGCAAGCTGAAGAAGCTGGAAGATGTCATTTCCAGCTCAGTCGTCCACCACTTCATGGGCAAGGATGGCTGGACCTTCGTTGCCGAAGATGGCGCCACGGGCGACAACCTCTACGGCAAGGATTTCCTCCACCAGATCTACACCAAGGCCGACCCGGACTATAGCGGACGGGTGTCGGTTCCGGTTCTGTGGGACCGCAAGCAGGAAACCATCGTCTCCAATGAGTCGTCAGAGATCATCCGCATGCTCAACAGCGCGTTCGATGAGTGGGGCGATGCATCGCTGGACTTCTATCCCGAGCAGTTGCGCGGCGATATCGACTCCATCAACGACCTCGTCTACCCCGCGATCAACAATGGCGTTTATCGCAGCGGCTTCGCCACCACGCAGGAAGCGTATGAGGAAGCCTTCGGTGAACTGTTTGCCGCTCTCGACACGATCGAGGATCGGCTGGCGCGCCACCGCTATCTGGTCGGCGACACGCAGACCGAGGCCGATTGGCGTCTGTTCACGACGCTGGTCCGTTTCGACGCGGTCTACTATTCGCACTTCAAGTGCAACCTGCGCCGGATCGCCGACTATCCGAGCCTGTCGAATTATCTGCGCGAGCTTTATCAGGTGCCCGGCGTCGCCGACACGGTGAACATGCACAACATCAAGGCGCACTATTACGGCAGCCACGAGAGCGTCAATCCGACCCGCATCGTGCCGGTCGGACCGGAACTTGATTTCGATGCGCCGCATGACCGCGACAGGCTGAAGGCCGCGGCCTGACGCTCCGAAAGCGGCTATCCGGAGCGCGGCTTTCCGCGAAGCCGTTCGCCTTCGTGGCGGATGATCTGTTTGTCACAAGTCAGCTCACGGCCGCGCTTTGACCGCGCCTTCAGGGTCGGGACCGTGCCCCACGGCGTCCACACCGCGATGCGCCTGCGTTCGACTTGACTCGGGTTGAAGGTTGTCCGTTCCACAGCATGCACTCCCACACGCTTATGGGAGGCGGTAAATGCGACTGTCTTTGGGCGAGCCGCTCACTTCGCCGTTATCGCCGGCGTTACCAGTGGGACGAGACTTTCGCTCCGCCGAAAATTTCGGCGAGCCTCCGCCGTGTGCCGGACGTTGTATCGGCCGGCAAGGCGTCGATCGGAAAAAAGCCCGCTTCGGCGATTTCCCTGTCGGGCGACTTGGCGGCGTCCTGACTGTAGTCGCGTGCGACAAACAGCATGACATGGTCGCGCTTGCTGATATGGCCGTTGAAATGAACCGAGACCAGGGCCGGTTCCCTTGTCAGCCGGATATTGGCTTCCTCCATGAGTTCACGTTCCAGGGCCTGATGAACCGTCTCCCCGGTTTCGACCCCGCCGCCGGGAAGCTGAAATCCGGGGACATAGGTGTGCCGCACAAGGAAGACTGCGTTGGCCCGAGTATCGTGAACGAGGATGCGCACACCCAGCGTCATCGGCCGGCGGAAGAGAAAAACCAGATGAAACAGCTTCGAGCGGAACCGTGGCCAGCCGCTCTGCCGAGGTTCCGGTGAACCCGTCATTTCATCCATGAAATGACGATCCGGCTGCCGCTGCACGGATTGCCTTTGCGCATCCTGTGACTAGAAAGGACTGATGTTCCGCCTCGCACATTTCTCCGACATCCATCTCGGCCCGCTTCCCGGTGTAACCTATCGCCAACTCGCCTCCAAGCGGATCACCGGCTACGTAAACTGGCATCGCAATCGGCGCAGAAATATCCATGAAGGCGTAACCGAACGCCTTCTGTCGGATATGGAGCATTTTCAGCCGGACCACATCGCCATCACTGGCGATCTCGTCAATCTCGCGCTTGATGCCGAACTGGAGATGGCCAGTATCTGGCTGGAATCGCTGGGACCCGTGGAGCGCGTTTCGCTCGTCCCTGGAAATCACGACGCCTACGTGCCGGGGGCGCTCGACAAGGCCTGCAGGTCATGGGCGCGCTGGATGAAACCGGACGATCGGCCGAAAAGCACCACGCGCCACGCGTTCCCCTACCTTCACCGGCGAGGTCCGCTCGGACTGATCGGCGCCTCCTCGGCGCAGGCCACGGCGCCGTTCATGGCAAGCGGGACATTCTCATCCGTACAGGCAAAGGGACTGGCGGAACTGCTGCGGAAAGCCGCGGCCGATGGCCTGTTCCGCGTTATCCTGATCCACCATCCGCCTGTTCGCGGCGCGACGGCTACCCGCAAACGCCTGTTCGGGATCCGACGGTTTCAGAATGTCATCCGCGCCCATGGCGCCGAACTTGTCCTGCACGGACACACCCACTTGGCGACCACACACTGGATCGATAGCAAGGATGGGCCGGTTCCGGTTGTCGGCGTGCCCGCGGCCGGTCAGGGACCCGGCAGCTCGAAGCCGGCGGCGCAGTACAATCTGTTCGACATCGACGGCGAACCAGGCAAATGGTCCGTCAAACTCCAGCGAAGGGGTTTGGCCGGAACCGCGATCGAACCGGTGACGATGTCGGCCGAAGATCTTGGCTCAATCGCGAATTCCGCAAGAAAACACGCCTGATCCGGATCAGCCGATACCCAACAGCGTGTTGATCTCAGGTATGCGGTCGCGCAGCAGGGCGACCGTGACTGCGACGCCGACAATCGCCCCGATAACGATCAAGGAAAATCCGGAGAATATCTCACCCATGCGGTCTTTCTCGGCTCCGCTGTCACGCGAGCCGGCGAGACCAGGCGCTGTCGGAGCCGGGCTGTCCGCAGCCCGCTGGTCAGGCGCTTCTTCAAGCTGCCGCAGCCGCTCGACGATCCGCTCCGCGACATAGCGCGTGACTGCGTTGGCGACCGGCTCCATTTCGCCGGATTCCGCCAGCACCACGCGGCCGGCGCGTGTATCGCGCACAAAGCGGTAAGTCCGCCTGTCACGGCCCAGAGCTACATGCGCGACAGCGTCTATCCATAAACGCGGCTGCTCGCCCGATGAAATCGCGAAGTCGAATGTGTCGTCGGGCGCGTCGTCGATGACATCCTGAAGTTCCTGCTGAAGCAATTCCAGCCGCGCCCGCTGAACGTCGCGGATTTCGTGAACCACGTCATCGCGATCCGCCAGCGCCGTCTTGACCTCCAGGATCGCGGCCGACAGCCTGCGAACATTGTCCTGTTCGATTGCTTTTTCGGTGTTCTCGCTCATGGCACCAGATTCCGATCCCCAAAACTAAGGTAAACAAATTCTTATCACATTGGGGCGGTTCTGTGTGTGCAGTGCGTCAATAAGGTTTACGCAGCAGCGGGCGCGGACCTACCGCGCGGTGTGTGCTATGAGCGCGGCGGCGAAATCGGGCACTTCACTGGGAAGCATGTGGCCGACATTGGGCAACAGATGCAGCGCGAAATGCGGCGGCAGGCCGTCCGTCTGTGACACGGGAAGCACATTGTCGATTGTTCCCCAGGCAACGGCTACCGGCATGGCAAGGCCTGCGAGCTGGTCGCGCGGGATCGCGCCCTGCCTGCCGTCGCGCGTGATCGCATCCGCCAGGGCCTTCAGCGCTTCGGGCTGGCCCTCGCGCGCCCGCAACGTGACCTCTTCGGTAACAACTGCGTCGTCGACCGGCGTATGCCATCCGGTCATGGCCTCCAGGCAATTGCGTATGTCGCTCGCACTTGTTGCCGAGGCGAAGCGTCCCAACAGTCTTGCGTTGATTTCGGGGCCAAATCCGCCAGGTGCAAACAGCGTCATGGAAGCGATGCGTTCAGGCTCCGCCAGCGCCATCAGCGCCGAGATGGCGCCTCCCATCGAATGGCCGGCGAGGTGGAACCGTTCAATGCCCCGTTCGCGCAGATCGGCAAGCAGCGCGCGCACCGCGACCTTGGGCTTGCCGGTTTCCGCCCATGGATGAGAGTTGCCATGGCCTGGCAAATCATAGGCCAGCACACGATGAGTGCGCGCCAATATCGGCGCCACTTCCCGCCAGATCGCATGGCTTCCTGCAAATCCATGGACCAGAATGACGGTTTCACCGGCCGTCCCGGCTTCGCGCGCGAACAGTTTCATAACTTCCCCTCTGTCGGTCGGGCGACAAAGCACGGTCGCGCTTGACGGTAAAGAGTATCCGGGATGTGCGGAATGGCGTCGGCGGCGATCAGCTGGCGGAAACCAGCCCGGCAGCGACGATCGCCTCGATGAACTTGTCGGTCAGATCCTTGGGATATTGGGCCCGCGTGAAGAAACTACGGGGATCAGCTGCAAACAGCGGATACCGCTCGACAATCATGGACCGCAATTCGTCGGCCTTGGCAATATCGCCCGCCTGGTGCGCCACAATCATCCTCGCCGCGAGGTAGTGCGCACGCTGTGTGGGCGCCAGCGCAAGCGTGGCGTTTGCCGCCTTTTCCTTCTCGCCTAGCATGAACATGGCGAGAAACAGGGCATAATCCCACCAACCCGGATGCGCGCTGGAAGCACGCACGGCGCGCTCCAGGATCGGCGCCCCTTCCCTGTAATTGCCCGAAAAGACAAGGGCGTACGCATAAGAAGCGGCCATGCTGAGGTCGTACGGGTTCAACTCATAGGCCTTGCGCACCCATACGAGACCTTCACTGTCATTGCCCAGCCGCTGCAGCAGATAGCCATATGCGCGATGCGCGTAGGGGCTGGTCGGACCCATCTGGATAGCCCGTCGCGCGCATTCCATGGCGCCTTCGCGGGTGAAGTCCTTTGCGTAGTCGTACCTGTTGACGATGCCCTGCAATTCCAGCGAGGCCAGTTCGGAGTAGACCAGGGGGGACCGCAAGCCGGCGCTTTCCAGCGCGGTCATGCAGTCATATGCGACAATGAACAGCGCGTCGCCGGGATCGCGATAATAGTAGTCATTCTTCAACAGGCAGTCGGTAAGCGGCGTCGTGAGGCCGCTATTTCTGATGTAGGCGTATATAACGCCTGAGGCGGGGGCGATGTTTGTCAGAAGATCGGCGATCATGTCTTCGGCGCGGGCGGGATCTATTTCCCGCGCGGCCAGGATGCGCGCTGTCGGCGCATGCCGCAGTTCGATCCTCACATCGGTTTCGCCCGGAACCTGTGAAATCTGAAACAGGAAAACGGCGCGGTTTTCGTCCCCTGACGTGGGTTCGCTGTATGGCCGCGCGACATAGTCGATCGTATCGAAGCCTGCCAGGGCGCCTCTGAGAATGGCCGCTACCCGGTCGACCTCTTTCCCCGGGGGATCAGCGTCGACGTGGATCGTCGGCAGAGAAGTGGAAACCGCGCTGGTGATTTCGCCCACGCCGCCCGGACGGGGAACAAGCACGTCCGAACTGCCAAACCCGACCCGATAGGCGACAAATCCGAGCAGGATGACAACCGCGCTCATCGCGATCCAGACGAAACGCAAGTCACGCTGGATGCTGGCCGGCACCCGGACCGCG
Organism: Rhizobiaceae bacterium; assembly: GCA_040880025.1. GTDB lineage: Bacteria > Pseudomonadota > Alphaproteobacteria > Rhizobiales > Rhizobiaceae > RCIO01. The sequence continues at coordinate 40,993 of JBBDJD010000014.1, read as the reverse complement.
CGCGGTCGTGCCGCCTTGCCATTCAGGTCCGCATCGGACGGTACTTGTGGCGACCCGGCGGAGCCGTCGTCGGCGGCGCCCTTCGGTGGCGTGACCGGCAAGTCCGGACGTTCGTCCGCCATATGCGAATAGGACGGGACGTAGCTTCCGCGCGGAATCTCGATCCTCAGGCGATCAGCAGCGCCTTCCTCCCGATAATATTGTTGCAGGAGGTCACGCAGACGGCGCGCCTGAACTCGCACAACAGAGTCTGTCGATGGATCGAAGGCATCGTCCCGGCCGAATACATCCAGAGCAATCGAGTACCCTTTGAGGGCATCGCCTTCGCCTTCCTGCTCCCGGGACACGAGATAACGCAGAAGGTCGCGTGCACGACCGGATCGGGCAAACGTATCGCTTCCAAGCACCCTCTCGAGGGCCTCGCCCACCCCGCCGGTGGGAGACATCAGGCGCGGCAAGCTCCAATCTCCCTTCCGTCACGTAGGATATGAGATCATACGCTTGATTAGTAGCCGCACAAGTACGCGTTCGCACACCATGTGCACAACGCGTACCTTGTGAAGAATCGGCTGCGCCAGCCTATTGCGGCGTAAGTCTGAGAATGCGGTTAGCCGCCGAGACCACCGCTTCGAGCGAAGCCGCGACGATGTTGGTGTTGATACCCGCGCCGAACAGTTTTCCGCCGGGATGCTCCATTTCCATGTAGCAGATTGCGGCTGCGTTCGAACCGCGCTGCATGGAGTGTTCGGAATAGTCGACAACCGACAGTTCGACCCCGATATGCTTGGAAAGCGCGTCGACAAAACCATCAATCGGACCGGTGCCGGAACCCGAGATCACCATTTCCCGGCCGTCATCGACAATCGTGGCCTCGACGGTCCGGCGGCCTTTCACGCTGGGATCGGGGATCGTCCTGTGTTCGACGAATTTGAGCCTCGCGCCGGGCTGGTCGATATAGTTTTCGAGAAACTGGTCGTATATCCGTTTCGACAGCAGCTCCCGGCCCTCCTTGTCGGTGATGGCCTGTATTTCTTGGCTGAATTCGACCTGAAGGTTCCTGGGCAGATTGAGCCCGTAGTCGGCTTGCAGAACGTAGGCGATGCCGCCCTTGCCAGACTGCGAGTTGATACGGATGATCGCCTCGTAGGTCCGCCCCACATCTTGCGGATCGATGGGCAGATACGGCACTTCCCACAACGCCTTGTTGGCCTTGCGGATGGCCTTCATGCCCTTGTTGATCGCGTCCTGGTGCGAGCCGGAGAAGGCGGTGTAGACCAGTTCACCCACATAGGGATGCCGCTCGGGTATCTTCATCTGGTTCGAGTACTCGAACACATCCTTCATGCGCGTGATGTCGGAACAGTCCAGCTTCGGGTCGACACCCTGGGTGTACATGTTCAGCGCAAGCGTCACGACGTCGACATTGCCGGTGCGCTCGCCATTGCCGAACAGCGTTCCTTCCACCCTGTCGGCGCCCGCCATCAGGCCAAGCTCGGTGGCCGCGATGCCGGTGCCCCGGTCGTTATGTGGGTGGAGAGAGATGATCAGTCTGTCACGCCGGTCGAGATTGCGGCACATCCACTCGATACGGTCGGCATAGATGTTGGCCGTCGACATCTCGACGGTCGATGGCAGATTGACGATCAGCCTGTTTTCCGGCGTCGGATCGACGATCTCGGTCACCGCATTGCAGATCTCCAGCGCCACCTCCGGTTCGGTGCCGGTAAAGCTCTCCGGCGAGTACTGGAACCTGTAGCCGCCGCCCACCTTGGCCGCCATATCGGTGATCATCTTGGCCGCGTCGGTTGCGATCTGTTTGACGCCGGCAACGTCCTTCTCGAACACCACCCGGCGCTGCAGCTCACTGGTCGAGTTGTAGAAATGCACGATGGGATGGTGCGCGCCCTCAAGCGCTTCAAAGGTGCGCGCGATCAATTCCGGGCGGCACTGGACCAGGACCTGAAGGGATACATCGTCAGGTACGCCGGCTTCGGTAATCGCCCAGCGGGCAAAGTCGAAATCCGTCTGCGAGGCCGACGGGAAGCCGATCTCGATTTCCTTGAATCCCATCTCGATCAGGAGCGCAAACATGCGCGCCTTGCGCTCATGCCCCATCGGATCGATGAGTGCCTGGTTGCCGTCGCGCAGATCGACCGAACACCAGATCGGCGCGGTCTCGATCCGTTTCGAGGGCCAGGTGCGATCGTCGAGCGCAACCTGCGGATAGTGTTCGTATTTCTGGGCCGCACCCGGCATGCCCTTGACGGGGCGGTCTGCGGAGGGCGTTTCTTCTCGCTTGTTCATCGTCTTGGCTCCGGCAGTGTCACGGCAATGCGCTGCGCCGGTGACACGGAATTGAATTGAATGTGGAGTTGGCAAGGAGCAGCAAGCCGCGGCGGGCTCATTCGACCGCCGGGTGCTCCTTCTCAGCGAGCCCGGCGATCGCCGCTAAGGCCGAGCAGACGGAGCGTCGAGAAAAGCGCGCGAACGGTCTCGCCCGCGAAAGCGGACGTCTGCGAAACCGGCAATGTGCTGCGCGTCAACATGGGCGGCTTGATATCGCGAAGCTCCGAAAGAGGCAAGCCTGCTCATAGTCGCGTCGGCGGATGGAACCTCTGACGCGGCGATTTGTGCTCCTAGTCTCGCACCGTTTTGGCAACGAACCTGGCCAGCGCCGGCCCCATCAGGAGCACGATCAGGAAACGCAGCATCTGCAGCGCCATGATGAAGGAAATGTCCACACCGCTGGCGGCCGCCGCAATGATGGCGACAGAATCCATGCCGCCGGGACTGGTCGCGAGATACGCCGTCAGCGGGTCGATGCCCGCGAATTCCGCCAGGAGAAACGCAACCCCGGCGCAGACTGCGATCAGCGCGACGATCGACGCCGTCACCTGGAGCAAGGACGATGGAGTCTGCCCTTCGCATTACTGATGAAGCATCAAATCGTCTGGGCAGCTTCAACAATTATGCGGTGGCCAAGGCCGACACTTGTAATTGTTCCTGATTTGTTCTTTGATGCGAATTGGGAGGATCGACAACATGCCGGCAAATGATTTCCGCATCGGCCATCGGGCCCTTCGCCGTTGCAGGCTTGCCGGATTGCTGCGTTCCATTGTGGCCATAACCGTGCCGTCGCTGGCATCATCTGCATCTGCCGATGAGCTTGGCAGCTTCATCTGGTTGTATCAGTGCCCGATCGTCGAACGCTTGGAGATCATCGCACGAACGAGCGAACCAGACGAATATGACCGGTTCATCGTGGTTGCGCTGGAAGGGTGGCCGCAGCGGTACGTGCAATGCATGTTTACCGATCAGAAAATTTCATTCCTGTGCGAGGCATCGTCCGGCTACTACGGACCCGCGAAGGGCGAGCCCGGCCATCTCGAATTGCCGAAGTATGCTCGCGCGGAACTCGCGGATCTGGGTTTCGAAACGGAGGCAACGGAGGGAAACTACCAACTCGAGACCGAGCTTTCAGTTGCGGGAAGATTCGAGGAAATTGCGAGTCTTATGCTTGCAGCACTCTATCACGGCTATGGCGCGTGGCCGGGTGCGGCGCTCATGATCTATGCGCCGCTCGCGCCCGAACTGCCGCCGGGATCGTCTCAATGCGTGCCGGTGGGTTGAACGGGTCCGAACCGACGAACACACCCAAAAAACCTGAGCTTTCGCCAGTCGTCTCCCGGTCCACATCACTTCGAAACAGCCGCGGCTCCAGCTTTTCGGCGGAGGGTGCTTCTTCCTCGCTCAAGCGAAAGGCACCGCGGCGGAGCCTGCGGGCAGCTTCGCCTCATTGTCGGGCTCCACGTGGATAATGACGCGCACCGACGGAACCTCGGCCTTCAGAGCGTCCTCGATGCGGTCGCAGATCACATGACTGTCGGCGACCGTCATTCCCGCATCGACGACAAGATGAAACTCGATGAACGTCGCACGTCCGGCGATGCGCGTCTTCAGGTCGTGCACCTCCAGCGCGCCCTTCGAATTGGCCGAGATGATATCGCGCAAACGGATATGCTCATCGGCGTCGACCGCCCGGTCCATCAGCCCGTCCAGCGACGACCGGATCACCTTCCAGCCCTGCCACAGAATGTTGAGCGCCACGACCAGCGCCAGGAGGGGATCGAGCAGATACCAGCCGGTAAGCACCGCACCCACCAGGCCCAGTATCACACCCACGGATGTCACGACGTCGGTCAGGATATGCCGACCGTCGGCGATGAGAGCCGGTGATCTTGCGGCGCTTCCGACCCGGATCAGGAGCCATGCCCACAACCCGTTCATGACTGCCGCGGCGCCATTCACCGCAAGACCCGGCCAGGGCGCGTCGAGGACGACCGGCGTTTGCCAGACACGCCAGACCTCGGTCATGATCAGCAGCGCGGCGACCACGATCAGCACGCCTTCCAGCACTGCGGAGAAATACTCGGCCTTGTGATGGCCGTGCTGATGCGCGCTGTCGGCGGGCTTGTGCGAGATCAGGATCGCCCAATATGCGGTGCCGGATGCGATCACGTTGACGATGGATTCCAGCGCGTCCGAAAACAGCGCAACGGAACCGGTCATTCGCCAGGCGACGAATTTCAGCGACATGACGACGAACGCGATCGCAATCGACCACGCGGCCAGCCTGCGTATGCGCTCCTTCGCCGTCACACGCTGCCTCTACGCCGCCTTGATCTTCGCTCGTCTGGGCAGATGCGCCACGACGTTTTCGATCATGCGCATACCTGCGTTCTGTCCCAGCGACATGATCGACTCAGGATGGAACTGGACGGCGGCGATGGGTTCCTTGCGATGTTCGATCGCCATCACCACGCCGTCCTCGGTTTCCGCCGTGACGAGGAACTCTTCCGGCAGCCGAACCGGATCGGCGAAGATCGAATGGTAGCGGCCAACCGTCACCTCCTTCGGAAGTCCGGAAAAGATGATGCCCGGCTCATTCACGCGAACCCGCGACGGCTTGCCATGCATGGGTTCGTGCAACTGCCTGAGTTCGCCTCCAAAGGCCTCTGCCAACGCCTGCAATCCAAGACACACGCCGAAGATCGGGAGGTTGCGGGCGCGGGCGCGCGTGATGGTTGCCTTGCAGTCGAAATCCTTTGGCATTCCCGGTCCCGGCGACAACACAACCAGATCTGGCTGCATCCGGTCGAACACCTCGTCGGGCACCGGTGTGCGGACCGTGGTTACATGTGCGCCGGTCTGACGGAAATAGTTGGCGAGTGTGTGGACGAAGCTGTCTTCGTGATCGACCAAAAGGATCGTCAACCCCTCGCCAACCCGCGCTGCCACGCGCTCCGTTCCGCCGGCGTTGCCGGCCGAGGCTTCGCGTATGGCGGCCAGCATGGCAGACGCCTTGAGCTCGGTCTCCGCCTCTTCCTCTTCAGGATTGGAATCGTTGAGCAAAGTGGCGCCCGCGCGCACTTCCGCCAGCCCGTCCTTCACCCGGATTGTGCGCAGTGTAAGTCCCGTATTCAGGTCGCCGTTGAAATGCACCATGCCGATCGCCCCGCCATACCAGGCGCGCGGGCTTTTCTCGTTCTCCTCGATGAAGCGCATGGCCCACAGTTTGGGCGCCCCAGTCACGGTCACCGCCCAGGCATGGCTGAGAAATGCGTCGAACGCGTCCATGTCCTCGCGCAACCGCCCCTCGATATGGTCGACCGTATGGATGAGGCGCGAATACATCTCGATCTGCCGCCGCCCGATAACGCGCACCGAACCCGGCTCGCATACCCGGCTCTTGTCGTTGCGGTCGACGTCCGAACACATGGTCAGTTCGGATTCGTCCTTCTTCGAATTGAGCAGCTTGAGGATCTGCTCGCTGTCGGAGATCGCGTCGTCGCCGCGCCGGATCGTGCCGGAAATCGGACAGGTTTCGACCCTACGGCCGGAAACCCGTACGAACATTTCCGGCGATGCGCCGATCAGATACTCACGCTCGCCGAGATTGATGAAGAAGGAATAGGGCGAGGGGTTGATTATCTTCAGCCGGCGGGCGATTTCCGACGGGCTCGTTTCGCACCGCTCATAAAATAGCTGGCCGGGAACGACTTCGAACAGATCGCCGCGCCGGAAGCTCTCCTTCGCTTTTTCGACCAGCCGGGAGTATTCGCCCGGTTCATGGTCGCCAAGCGGCGGCTGCACGGTGGAAGGCACGAACGCCTCCTCCTCCCCGCCCCGCTCCAAACCTTCGGTCGTGAAGCCCTCGCCCGCATAATCGTAGCGGTCGTGCCATGCCTTGGCGGCGTGATGGTCGACCACCAGAATCTCGTCGGGCAGGTACAGCACCAGATCGCGCTGGCTTTCGCCGCGCTCGAGCTTCTGCTTGATCGGGTCGAACTGGAATGCGAGGTCATAGCCGAACGCACCGTAGAAACCGAGATTGTCGTCCTGATCGGTGCGAAACAGATCGACCAGCGCGCGAAGCACGGTGAAAACCGTCGGCACACGTGAGCGCTCTTCCTCAACGAAAGCGCGGCTCGGTTCGGCAACCTGCAAATTGATCTGCTGTTTGGAGACGTTTTCAATCGTCACTTCCGCAAGGCTTGAAAGCGTCCTCTCGACTGCCGGAAGGAGCGCGGCGCCCCGCTCGTTCAGCGCGTCGATGCGCATGGCCCGGCCGCGTGCGGTGATCGCAAGAGGCGGATCGACGATGGCCGTGTCCCAGCGCGTGTAGCGTCCCGGATATTCGTAATTCGACGAAAACACGCAGCCGCGCCGCGAATTGAGCGCGTCTATGTAGGTCTCGATCGCATGCTCATAGGGCGTTTCGTGGCGCGCGCGCGTGATCGTGACGCCGCCCTTCGTCACGAACCGTTCCGCGCCATTGTCCAGCTTTTCGACAGTCATTTCAGCTCTCCGTCCTTCGCCCTTGGAGGACCGGGGGACCCAAACAAAAAATGGCCGCCCGGACATCCCGTTGCGGCCACCATGTTTACGCGTACGCGTTCGCTCAGGCCGCTATAGGCAGCCCCACCACCACTGATTGCTGGTCGAATGCGTGTTCATCGGCAAATCCATTAGCGGCGAAACCTCGGCCGCGCAACCCGGTTCAGCCGCGGCGCATAGCCCGTAGCGCCGAGACGCTGAGCCATGACAGGCACGCCCAGGCCACGCCCAGCGCCCAGCCGGCGGCAACATCGCTCGGCCAATGGACGCCGAGATAGATGCGGCTCATGCCGACAAGGACCGACACCAGTACCGCCACGCAAATGACGTAGACACGCGCTCGCACGTCGTCGACCAGGCGTACGATCAACGCAGCCAGCGTCAGATAGACAACCGCGCTCATGGTTGCGTGGCCGCTGGGGAAGCTTGCCGTGTGGGCGACCACCAGATGCTCGACGATGTCCGGGCGCGGCCGGTCATACAGTGACTTGAGGACCTGGCTGAGCAATGTGCCGGCGCTAACGGACAACACGACGTATAGGGCGGGGCCGAACATGCGCACGACAACAAGATAGCCTGCAACCGCCGCCACCACGGCTACCAGTATGGGGTATCCGCCCAGGGACGTGATCTCGGTCACCGTTTCCTCCAGCCACGGCGGGCCGATCGGATCGGCGATATCGGCGGGATTGCGGAAGACAAGCAGCAACGCGTTGTCCAATTGCGCGATCTCCGCCTCGCTGACCTCATCCGCGATCTGGAAGAACGCATAGAGTGCGATGGCGATCACGGCCATGAGCAGCACCGGGGCGGAAGACAGGCGTATGTCCTTCATGCCCCGCACAAGATCGGTCACCGAAGTCACTGTCCCGCCTTCCTTCGCTTGCTCCCGGAGGACCTGCGCTTTTCGGGCGACACCAACGCGGCGGCGGCCTTGACCCGCTCGATATCATGTTGCGAATTCATCGCCGTCTTCGCTCGTTCGAGTGCTATGTGGGAGTAGCGCGTGGCGCTTTCGCGAAACCGGAGGTCGTCGCTACGAGCGAGCGAGGCATATGCCTTTTGAAGCCTTATCTGGACTTCCGCGACCGCGGCGCCGTCACGAGCAATCGGTGAGAACAGGTCGTCGAAAAGGTCGGATATGGAGATTGAAGGAACAAAAACGTGCGGATAGCGCGGCTCGATGTCTTTCCCGGCCAGTTCCGCCCATATCGACATGATCCGCACACCGCGCCCGATCACGTCGATCGCGGTGCCAGGATCGTTCAGGCCCGGAGACAGCGCCCGCGATGCAATTTCGGCAAGCACGCAAAGGCCGAAGCGCGGGTCCTGATCGAAGGACCGCTCGTCGCCGACAGTAAATGCGGATGCGATCGACGCCGGATCGAGATCGCCCTTGGCGCCGGCAATCCATGCCAGCGGGCGCTTGAGGTCGACAAAGGTTCCAGGCAGAGCCGCGAGATAGATGCGCGCGCCGAATTCTTCCGCGCGGGCAGAAGCCGCACTGACGTCAACATGCTGGACATAGCCGATACGCTTTGACCAGACCGGCTGCGCGTTGGCCGGCAGCAGATCCGGATCGTCCCATGGCGTCCCGTCGAGGTTGGGACACTTCTTGCGTGCCCGCATGGCGGCCGTGACCGCTTCCTCCACTTCTTCAGTCGTCTCGCCGACCCTTCCGAGACGCAGCAGATAGTCGATCCAGCGCAACAGGGTCACAACGATCAGGATGATGACGAGTATCGTCACGGCGAACAAGACGACCCGGCCTTGCTCGCCATATGCGCCCATCGCGAGAGTAATGATTGCGACAACCGAAAAGAGGAACGAACCGACGAAGGTTGCCAGGACATTCAACGTCGTCCTGTCCTCGATCAGAAGCTTGGTGGCGCGAGGCGTGACATTGCTGGTCGCGGCGGAATAGGCGGCAACGGTGGCACTCAATGAGAAGGTGGTGACGGCCAGCATGCTCGTCGCGATGATGTTCAGGATACGCTCGACGGCATCCGCACCGATCTTGGCCGACAGCCCCGAAGGCAGGTAGGGCGACACCAACAGCGAAACGAGCGCCGCACCGACGGCTAGCAACGAAATCAGCGTAGCCCGCAGCCACAGCTTGCGTGTCACCCGCCTAAGCTGCCAAACCCACTTCGCCAGAGACGCCTGTCTGAAACCGATCATCCGTCGGATATGGCTGGTTCCGCAATCGCGCGCAACGTTTCCCTTGCGCTGCCGGTCGCGATGCGGTGTCTAGAACAGACCTTCGATAAAGCCTTGCTCGTTGAGGAATATCTTTTCCGACGAAGGCGATTTCGGCAGGCCCGGCATGGTCATGATCTCACCGCAGATCGCCACCACGAAACCGGCGCCAGCCGCAAGCCGCACCTCGCGCACCGGCACGACATGATCCACCGGCGCTCCCCGCAGATTGGGGTCTGTCGAGAAAGAATATTGCGTCTTCGCCATGCAAACCGGCAGGTTGCCGTAACCGGCCTGCTCCCATTGATGAAGCTGATCGCGAACGCTCTTGTCGGCAATCGCTTCCGAGCCGCGATAGATGCGTTTGACGATCGTGTCGATCTTGTCGAACAGGCCCATCTCGTCTGGATAAAGCGGCGAAAACTGCGAAGCGCCGCTGTCGGCCAGTTCAACGACCTTGTGCGCGAGGTCCTCGATGCCGGCCGAACCTTTCGCCCAGTGTTTGCACAGGATCGCCTCGGCGCCCTGCCCTTTCACATATGCTTTCACCGCTTCGATTTCGGCGTCGGTGTCCGAGACGAAGTGATTGATCGCGACCACTGCCGGAACGCCGAACTGCTTCACATTCTCGATATGCCGGCCGAGATTGGCGCAGCCCTTTTTGACCGCGTCGACATTCTCGGTGCCAAGGTCGTCCTTCTTGATGCCGCCATTCATCTTCAGCGCGCGAATGGTGGCGACGACGACCGCAGCCGCCGGCTTGAGGCCAGCCTTGCGGCATTTGATGTTGAAGAATTTCTCCGCGCCGAGATCGGCGCCGAAGCCCGCTTCGGTAACGACGTAGTCAGCCAGCTTGAGCGCTGTCTGCGTGGCCACGACCGAATTGCAGCCATGGGCGATGTTGGCGAACGGCCCGCCATGCACGAAGGCGGGGTTGTTTTCGAGTGTCTGCACCAGATTGGGCGACATGGCGTCTTTCAGCAGCACCGCCATTGCGCGGTCGGCCTTGAGGTCGCGGGCATAGACTGCCGATTTGTCGCGCCGATAGGCGACGATGATGTCGCCTAGCCGCTTCTCGAGATCTTTCAGATCCAACGCCAGGCAGAGAATGGCCATCACTTCCGAAGCAACGGTGATGTCGAAGCCCGTCTCGCGCGGAAACCCGTTGGCGACGCCGCCGAGCGACACGTTGATCTGGCGCAGCGCCCGGTCGTTCATGTCCATCACACGCCGCCAAGTCACGCGGCGAATGTCGATGCCCTGTTCGTTGCCCCAGTAGATGTGGTTGTCGATCATCGCCGACAGCAGGTTGTGCGCCGTGGTGATTGCATGAAAATCGCCAGTAAAATGGAGGTTCATGTCCTCCATCGGCACGACCTGGGCCATCCCGCCGCCTGCCGCGCCACCCTTCATGCCGAAATTCGGGCCAAGCGACGCCTCGCGGATACAGATTGCCGCCTTCTTGCCGATCCGGTTCAGACCATCGCCAAGGCCGACCGTGGTGGTTGTCTTGCCCTCGCCCGCCGGCGTCGGATTGATCGCGGTGACCAGTATCAGCTTGCCGTCATTATCCTTGCGCCTGGAGGCAATGAACCCAGCTGAAAGCTTCGCCTTGTCATGGCCGAACGGCAACAGGTCCTCGGGCGGAATGCCAAGCTTGGCGCCGATTTCCATAATCGGCTTCTTGTTCGCCGCGCGCGCAATTTCAATGTCGGATTTGAATTCGGCCATGTATACAGTTTCCCCTCATTCTTGACTGATATGGGCGAGTTTCCGTGAGGTCAATACAGTCATCGGTCCGAATTGTATACAGAGCGTGCCCGCCGCTGGTCCCTGGCGCTCGTATGGCGACGGAACTAAACCCACGCACAGGCCAGCGCCATCCTGAAACTGCCATCCAATGCACCGAAAGCGACAGCAGCCATACGGCGGCGGGGCCGGGGCGCGGCGATCACGCTTTCACGGTGCAACGGCATTGCCGAAGGATCTGGATACAGGCTACTCGGGATGGTCCGTTGAACCGCCGAACGAGCGCCCCAGCGTATCCGCCACCACCGCACCTCTCTTGCCCATCGGCTGCGGCTCGCCCGTGGTGGAATCGGATGTCGTCTGGTGCTCCATTTCGGCATTGACCTCGGCGCCAACGATCAGAATCAGCGCCGACAGCCAGGCCCACAGCATGAGGCCGATGGCTGCCCCCAGCGAACCGTAGGTGGCGTTGTAGTTGGCGAAATTCTGCAGATAGAAGGAGAAGGCGGCCGAAGCGGCGATCCACACCGTGGTTGCAAGCACGCTGCCCCAGCTGATCCACCGCCATTTCGCCGGTGCCCTGCTCGGACCGAAGCGGTAAATGAGAGAGATCGAAAACACCACGACGACGAAAATGATCGGCCAGCGGCCGAAGACGATTATGGATTCCGACAAGCGGTCGAGATGCAGGAAGGACAGAACGAGGGGAACGATACCCGCCGAAACGGCCATCAGCGCAATCAGCATCATGGCGCCGACGGTGAATGCGAAGGCTATGATGTTCGTCTTGAGAATTGAGCGTTTCTCGCTTTCCCTGTAGGCGACGTTGACCGCCTCGAAAAGCGTCTTGACGCCGTTGTTCGCGCTCCAGAACGCAACGAGCAATGCTGCTGCGAAGCCGATGCTGAGCGTATTCCTGTCCTGGCTGGCCAGACTCTGCAGTTGCTCGCGGATGACCTCGATTCCCCCGCTGGGAAGCAGGCCGCGCAGGTAGGAAACCTGCTCGGCGATCGTCTGCGGGTCAAACAGGAAACCATACAGCGACACAAACGCCGTTAGCGCCGGAAACAGCCCCAGCAGAATGTAGAATGCGACGCCGGCGGCGATGAGACCTATGCGGTCGTCGAAAAAGCGCTTGAATACCCGCCAAACGATGTCTTTCCAGCCTCTGGCGGGGATGCCCGATGGCTTCGCCGCCGAGCGCCCGCGATCGGCAGCGTTGGTTTCCTCATCACTCATCACTATCGGATAATGGCCGAAACGCGGCTGTGTTCCGTCCAGCTACGGAACGATCCCGAGCGACAGGAGTTGGCCAAAAGGGCCCGCGGAGTGGACAATGAAGATATTTCGACTTGAACCGGCCGCCGCCCCTGGCGATCCAAACTGGGATATCGCACCGTCACAGGGAACAGTCATTGTGCGAGCCGCATCACCGGCAGATGCGCGCCTTGTCGCGAGCGAAGCCGAAGCCGACTTTCTGAATTCCGGGTCGCTGCCGGCCGACGACAAGTCAACGCGCTTCGCTTCGGCCTTCCGCAACGACAAGCTCTACAGCGTGACTGAAATCGCCGACAGCAAATATCCCGCTGATGGGGAGCGGGCCGTCCTCGAAGGCGATATCGACCGGGACGTGCTGACGAAAAGTGCCGGCTAGGCGCCTTTCCCCCTTGAACCCTTGTTTAGATCCGCGCGGGCGCGGACATCCTTGTCGAGCTTGCGAAAACTCTCGACGACATCATCGGCTTCCTTTTTGACCTCCGGGACCGACCGCCTCTGATTTCGGACATTGCTTTGGTCATCGCCCTGCAGGCTGTTCCTGCCCATCTTGTCCTGGGCGAGATCGGTTTCGCTGAGATTGTCCCTGCGTTTACGTTCGTCGGCCATTGTCTTCTCCCTTGCTTCACGACCAACGTGAGAGAAACAAGGACGTTCCCTTGTCCCGCGTCAGGCTTGTCCCGCGTCAGGGGCGCAGGGCCAAAGCTATCGGTCGAGCACCTCGCGCATTTCCACGAGGTTGGAACGCACCCGCAGCAGAGCAAAGCCGATCGATTCCAGATGCGACTTGATGAGGCTCGACGAACTGCCGTTGGCGATCATTGGCGGCTGGATTGTGAGCGCACTGCGCATCTGCTCTTCGATACGGCTCCACAGGGCGTCGAGATTGCGCTGCTGCGTAACCTCGCGAAAGTCGCTGCGGGCCGCGACCAGGATGCCGTGGTAGGCGTATAGCTGGCCATAGGTGAACCAGAAGCGGTCGTCGGCGCGCCGGTCGAAGCCGGTGAAGTTCGCCTCCTCCATCCGCCGCTGCAGGATTTCGGAGGTTGAGCCGATGTCAGCCGTCACCCGATCGAGAAACTGCATGAGATTGTCCGCCCGCGCGTCGAAGTCGGCTCGGCAGAGCCGCAGTTCTTCATTGAAAGCGAGCAGGCTGGCTCGAGCGTCCCTCAGGCGCGACTGCGTCGAGGGTTGAAGAAATGGCGGGCTGAGCGTGAAATACCAGGCAGTCTCGCGGTAATTCGCCGCTTCGCGCGCCTCCTGCAAATTCTGGTTCACCGACGAAGTACCGCGCACACGCCCCAGCCGGTCCACGAGTTCGACCGCGGTCCGGCGGATCGCCTGGTTGGTGCCGAGCTGGAACGACGCGCGGTTGTCAAAAAATGGCGTGTCCTTCCAGTCGACGAGAAAAAAGAAACCCGCCTTGTAGAGCGGATTTGATGACACCCATGCGCTCTGGTTGGCGTTGTCGTCCAGCAGCGACGCGGTGACGTCCACCATGGCCGATCGCTGGCAGGAATTGTCTGCCAGGCGCTCGCCGGCTGCGGCCTCATAGGCCTCCACGGAATAGGCGGCAGCGTAGCTTGAATCGCGGGGGGACCAGAACTGTGTGATTGCCAGCAGATAGCCATAGCTGGCGACAATCGCCAGAAGGATCGCAAAAACCGGAATCTTCACGAACCAGCCCCGGCCTCGCAGCCAGTTCCGGAAAGCAAGGAACGGCCACAACGCCCAGGCAATCAGCAGGCCGATCCCGCGCCCGATCGCATGGAAAACGCGGGTGAAGAAATTCACGATCGGATCAAGCATTCGCCGGCGTCCCCGTTTCAGTCCGCCAGCCCGTAGAGACGCTCGCGGAAACCCTTCTTGTCCTTGAGATATGTACTTTTGAGTGTGTCGACAACATAGCGCCGCCGGACGGGATCAAGATGCTCGTAGTCGGCATAGAAGCCCTGCTTGTTGAAGACGTAGCGCGACAGGAAATCGCTGGGCACGAAATCGGCAATCAGCCTGTTCGTAAGCCAGGCATCCGGATGGTCGGGCCTGGCGCGGACCACCAGGAAACGGAATTCCGGTCGGATCTCTTCGACCCGCAATTGGCCTAGCTGCGCAAGTTCACGCTTTGCGGCGTTGAGGAATGGAAACCGGCCGTCCGCGTTGATCATGTCGGCGTTGGCGTGGATCCAGCTTTGCAGCCACACGCGGTCCAGCGCACGAATATCGTGTTTCGGGTCCTCGCGATGGACAAGCTCGCGGATGATCAGCCCCGCCCGGTGCTCGAGATAGTCGGCCTTCTCGATCCACGAGGCGCGCGGCAGGTCGAGCCTGCCGGTGCTGGCCAGGAAGCGGAACACCCGCTCGGGGTCCCTGATCGACAGATAGCTCACCTGCCACGGGCGCGAGCGGCGGAAACCGGGCGCTGCCGGGTCGGACACGACTGTGGTCACGTCGGGATCGATGAACACGTAGAGTCCGCCGAAATGGCTGGTCCAATAGGCATTGTGGCGAAAGACGACCTGATCGGGCACCAGCGCGTTCTCTCGGATGTCGCCGGTGACTTTTGCGAGCTCGACCATGCGCGTGAGCATGGCATCGTCGCGCCATGCGTCAGGCTCCATCTTGAGCTTGTCGGTGAGCGCACCGAGCTCGGCTGCCTTACCGACCACGTCCTCGGCCGACAGCACCCGGAACTCGACCTGGTTGATCGAAAGCAAATCCTCGATGTCCTCGACCTTGGAGACTGAATCCTCGATCTCCCCGTAGATAACGTCCTTGATCGTCAGCGCGTCGATAGCGCGCGCATTGCGCGACATGAACTCGAAAACGAGCTGCGAGGTGTTGGAGAATGCGGTGTGCACGACCGGCAGATCGATCTGCTGCGGCGTCAGGATGATGAAGCGGCGATTGACCTCGTTGGGATCGAGATAATGCTGGTTCTTCAATTCCACTGCGATCTGCGGCGAAAACCCGGTTCGGTCGATCTCGAAGCTCTTCAGCTTCGTGGATTTCAGCCCGAACGCCTTCAGCGCCTTGTTGTAGCGCTCGATCAGATGCGGCTCCTCGATTGGCAGCAACCGTCCATAGATCAGCTCGTTGTCGCGCAGGAGTTCCATCTCAGGCGTTCCAATGCCCCTTGGCCTTCAGCTCCTCCATTTCGCGTGCGGCACGCTCCCGCAGCCGCGCATCGCGCAACATGCGTTCGACCGCCGCATCGTCGGCGCGGTCGGAATAGCGGAATTCGCTGTCGGCATAGCGGTTCACCTCCTGCATGACCATCGCCATGTCGAACGGCCCGCGCAGTTCCTCGATCATGGCCTTCTTGTCGTCGTAGGATTTGTGCATGAAGGCTTCCGGTTTCTCGAACCATTCATCGGGAAGTTCGATGTCCATCGCCCGCATCTTGATCGCGTCGGTGACGTTCTTGATCGCCCGGCCGGTGAAGCGCGGCTCCGCCTCCTTGATCATGTGAAGATAGGTGCCGATGTCGGCCAGCGACTTCGGCGCGCCGTTGTCCTTCATGAAGCGCTCGTAAACGCCCACTAGCCCGTCTTCCTGCGGCTTGGCATAGCTCTCATAGGCCGTGTCGACCGCGCGCTGGATTTCCTGCGCGGCATAGAGATCGTGTTTGCCGAGCGGTATTTTGTGGTTCTTTCCGGCCAGCAGAGCGAAGATGTCGATATAATCGGCCCGTGTCTGCGGCCCGTCGACCAGCCACCGGGCCCCTGCCCTTTGACGCAGCGCGTCGTCGACATTCTCCGGATAGTTGGAAAACATGCCGAACGAGCAATTGCCGCGCACCACTGTCATCGCGCCCGAAAACGCGTCCATCAAGACGCCGGTGATTTCGTGCTGGCCGGCCGACGCCCGGTCGTCGGAACGCTTGGCCGCCACCTGGTCGATATCGTCCACCGTGCCGAAACCGATCGAGCGCGGGGAGAGCACATTTTCGATGAACTGGCGGCAGCTTTGGCCCGATTTGCCCTGATAGGACGAAATCTGGTCGACGCCGAAATTCTCGTAGTGGAAACCATAGCCCGCGACCTGGCAGTAGCTCTGCACCAGCCCGGCGATCATCTGGATCAGCGTCGTCTTGCCGGTACCGGGCGCGCCGTCGCCGATAAAGGTGAAAACGAACCCGCCAAGCTCCACGAACGGGTTCATCTGCCGGTCGAAATCATAGGCCATCAGCATCTTGGCCAGCTTGATCGACTGGTATTTGGCAATGTGATTGCCGACGACCTCTTCCGGCTTCTTGAAGGTCATGGTCAGCGGCTTGGACTTGCGGCCGGGCGCGACATCGAAGCCGTCGATGGTAAAATCGTCCGCATCGAGCCGCATATGCGCGTTGTCGAACGCGCCCAGCCCGTCGAAGCGGCTCCGGCGCTGCAGCAGGCCTTCGATAGCCTCGGTGGCGAAGGCGCGGGTGCGCGCGGCAAGGTCCTGCTCGTCCTTGGCCCCGGCCAGCGCGGCATCCAGACCGGCGACCATCGACTTCAAAGCATCCTGTTGGGTGTCGAAAACAAAGGCCGGCTCGGCGACATCGTTCGGCGCCTCTCCATCGCTTTCGACAAGCTGCGAGAGGTAGGATGCGAAGGCGAAGGCCGCCACATAGGCCGAGGCCGCGAGCAGCCGCTTGTAGGTGGAGGCTTCCTCGCCCTCCAACGGCGCGCGCGTGTTCTTGGACTGCAGGCTTTCGAGGTCGCTTGCCTTGGCGAAATTGTCTCCGACCGCCAGCGCCACCTGGATGCCGCGGCGGGCGCGATAGAGCACCGTGTGCTGGCCAATCGACAGCAGCTGGTCGCCGGGCCTGACCGACTGGACGGTCTTGGTCAGTTCGACCTCGCGCGTGCGCCGCACGGAGCCTGTGGAAACCGTGGAGACGAAGCGGCGACCTGTGCCGGCGAGCGCGGTCGGCGAGCGGCCGCCACCGTCTTCCATCACGATCACCCGCGTCACCATGCTCTGCGCTACTGCCAGATGCTTTTCGACGTCTTCTTCCGAAATCGTGGTCAGACCCGTGTCCATGCCATCCTCACAAACTCTGCCGCGCCAGGTTCTCAGACATCGGTAATCACCTTGCCGTTGGAGACGATGTGCACCTGATAGCCGTCGAATATCCTGCGCGCTTCCTTTGCCGCGTAGAGAAGCTGATAGGCCTCGTGCGGTATCAGCGCGTGCTTCTCGTATGAGCTCACGCCCTGCCGCGCAGCGTCCAGATCGTCGGTATTGATGTGGAATTCCTCGCGCGCCGGCTGGCTCGACCACAGCCCCTTGCGCTCCGGCCTCTCGCTCTTGGAAAACACCTCCTGCACCGTCCACGTCAGCAGCCAGGCGTTTTCCTTGCGCCGCACCTTGGCGAGGATGTCGGTGACGGTCGAATTGTGCTCGGTGATGCCGGCCGAATAGAACGGCCCGAGCACAACACGGCGCAGCTGCTTGGGATGAAGCGCGTCGAAATCCTTGTCGAGATTGCCGGCAATGGTCGCCGGCGACAGCGAATAGGCCGAGTTCTTCTCGGCGAAATCGTCGAAGCGATGCGCCAGTTCCGGGTTCAGCAACCCCTCGACCGGCAGCGGCACATCGACATCCCCGCTGAGCTGGCCGTCCTTCGTCACCAGCGACCGCACCAGCCCGGCGGAGGAGTCTTCCAGCGTCGCCATATAGATCAGCGGCAGGTTCGCCGAACCATCGAACACGCCCCAATGCACCAGATAGTAGGGCCGCATTGTCTTCGGATTGACCGACACCTTGACCGTGCGCGGCAAAATGAATGGCGAGAACACGTGCCCGTTGCGCACGTCCTCCAGATAAAGCCGCTCAGCCATCGTGCGCTGCAGCGCTTCGGGAAACGCCTTGTGGCGCAAAATGAAGTCCGCCATTTCGGCGCGTATCTGGTCGGCCTGCGGGATCGCGGCGAGCCGGCCCTCGGATGTCCTCCGGTCGTTCTCCAGCTCCAGCACGTTCTGGAAGACGGGATACCCGCTTTCAGCCCTCGAAATACGGAAGGATTTGACGAATGCCAGCCGATTTTCCCAGCACGAGAACGACCGTTCGAGCCGCGACAGATATTCGGTGACGATCGCGGCCACGGTGTCGTGACGATAGAGCGGCGAGCTATCGTCGCGCAGGAAGATGTCCAGCCCGGCCAGCGCGGCCGAAATGGCATCGAAATAACGGTGTGCGGCGTCCGGCGCGGCATTCATCGGAAAAGGCCCCGTACGCCGCTACGGCCTCACATAGTCCGCCGCGTTGTGCTTGCGCAAGACTTCCTCGAAGCGCCGGGAGAAGGCCTCGTCCGCCAGCTTCTTGCGGCGCTGGATATCGGCGGTGGCGACCATGTTCTTCTCGTGCATTTCCAGGAGGTCGCCGATGTGCTTCTGCGCGGCGGCGCCGATGCCGGCCATCGTCTGCTCGGCCGTGTTGTCGACCTGGCTGCCCAGCGTATTGATCTTGTGCGCCACGTCCTGCTGGGCCGCGGTCTTCAGTGAATCCTCCAGCGCTTTGTAGAGAACGATGCGCTGCTCGGTATCGATGGTCAGCTTGTTGATCAGCGTGTTCTGGGCGGCGATCTGGTTGTTGAGCGAATCCACGAAGGTCTGGAACATCGAGGTGTAGCGTTCCAGCGTCTGGCTTTCTGCCAGAAGCTCCTGCTCCTTCGCCTGCTGCTCGTTATATTCCGTCGCCATCTTCGACCGTTCGCCTTCCAGGTTGGTGCGCTCCTTCTGGCTGGTCGAGGCCGCGATCCTGTTTTCGAGGTCGAGCAGCATCGGGTTGAGTTCCTCGATGCGCTTCTGCGTCGTCTCCAGTTTGGTCATCGCCTCCTTGCGCCGCTCGATCACGGTGGCGAGGCTCGCTTCAGAGGTCTTGTAGCGCTGGTCGAGAATGTTCTTCTGGTCTTTCAGGATGCCGACGATCGTGTCGGACTTGGCGAGCAGTTCCTGCAGATTGCCGGCGAGCGACATGTTGCGCACTCGCTCCGTGCGCATGCGCTGCTTGCGCTGGGCGGAGAACAGGCCAATGAAATTCTCCCAGCTCGAATAGCTCTTCATGCTCTCGAATTCGGCGCCGAAGACGTTGGTGGCATCTTCCAGCCCGATGATCAGGTCGGCGATATTGCCTTCCATCAGCTTCTGCTGCTTCAGCACGTCTTCGATACGGGCGTTCTCGATGTCGAAATCAGCGGCGCCGATGGTCGCATCCGATTTGGCTATCTCTTCGAGCAGCACCCCCGAATGCTCGATCTTGGAGCGCATTTCCTCGACCACTTTTTTGGTCTTGGCAATTTCGGCATCGAAATTCTGCAAAGTGGCCATATGGGAGTTCCTCGCCCGGATTGGTGTCGGTGGAATATATGTGGGGGGCATTGCGATTAAAAGACTGGCGGCGGCGTATGGCCCTTTGCCGGAAGTCGGCATGCCGGCCAGTGGACTGACGGTCCGCCTACTCCTCCTCGCCGAAGTACTTTTCGTCCAGTTCCTGCACCATGTCGCTCTCGTGCGCCCTGAGCAATTCGAGCGTCACGTCGCGCGCCAGCTGCGAATCCAGGGCAAAACCGAATCCGTATTTGTCCGGCTCGAAGATCGCGCCGGTCACCTTGAGCGGATGTTCAGGATGGGTGTGCTCGTAATATTCGAGCACGGGCGCATCGCCGATAATCGCATCGATATCCCCGCGCAGCAATCCTTCGACTATCGCATCGAGCGTCCCGTACGCGCGGCGCTCCAGCGCCTCCTCCTCGACGAAATCCTGTGCGAGGCTCTCGCCCAGCACGCCCACGCGTTTGCCTGGCAGATCCGCCACCGAATTGATCTCGCTGGTGATCGATAGCGTCGTCATGACGCTCGTCACCGTGGACGTTACATAGGCCAGTACGGCGACACCGCAGGCAAGCCACAGCCCCTGCCAGAGCCGCCCGGCCCATCCGAACAGGTTCTTGCGGGCCGGCGACCTTCCCGAAGTTGCGATCGACATGACTGAGTAGAAGCTGTCCGCGACACCGTCGCGCCAGCGCCGGGGAAAATCCTTGTCGAATCGCCGGTCGAAGAACGTAAGCAGAATGGTGGCGGCAACGATGACCGCGACCAGCCACGCATAGGCGCGCAGATGGCCGGAATCGGCAAGACCGCGCACGACATCTCCAAAGCTCGTACGCCGCTCTTCATCAATCATGATACGCAGCCCGGCATCGAACCATGGCTGCGTGAAATCGACCTTCAACGCACGGCTTCTGGTGATGGTGAGGTTCGTGACCGCGGCATCGATCTCGTTTGCCGCCGCCGCGTCCACCAGAGCCTGGAAGGACGAAAGGAGCACATAATCGGATCGCAGATTGAGCGGCCGGGATATGGCCTCCCATAGCTCGATTGCCATGCCGGTATAGCCGCCCGCCTTCTCCATCACGAATGGCGGGCTGACATAGACGCCGACCCGCACCGTGCGTGGAGCCTCGGCCGACTCCTGCGCCGTCGCGAGGCCGACAACGCCCGGTATCGCCAGCACAATTGTCGCGAGGGCCATGCAGGCCGAAATGACGCTGAGAATTTCACGCCGGTTCGCCCTGACGTGTTGCCGCAGTTCGATTGGTTTGCGCATTGCCATCCCGTTATTGGACCGCTCGCCGGGCGGCCGGTCCTTCCCTTATCTCCGGACTTCAGTCCGCGAGAATCCGATCATGTCGTCGGCCGGCCAGTTGCCCATCTCTTCGTCCCAGTGGCGGCGGCACAGCGAAACATACTTGTCGTCTCCAATGTCGATCTGCGCGCCCTGATGCAAAACCTTGCCGTCGGGTCCGAGACGCACAACCATCGTCGCCCTGCGTCCGCAGCGGCAAATCGTGCGGATTTCGCGCAGTTCGTCCGCGATCGCCAGCAGCGTGTTCGAGCCGGGAAAGAGATTGCCCTGGAAGTCGGTCCTGAGACCGTAACACATCACCGGAACGTTGAGCCGGTCGGCGACGCGGGCGAGTTGCCATACCTGATCCTCGGTGAGGAATTGCGCCTCGTCGATGAACACGCAGTGCACCGGCTGCGACGCCTGTATCTCGGCGACCTTGGCGAAAAGGTCATCGTCCGTCCCGAAAATCTCAGCCTCCGCCGACAGGCCGATACGCGAGCCGATGCGCCCGCGCCCGGCGCGATCATCCAGCGCGGCGATGAACAGCAGGGTCGTCATGCCGCGCTCGCGATAGTTGTAGGACGCCTGCAGCAGCGCCGTCGACTTGCCGGCGTTCATGGTCGAGTAGTGGAAGTAGAGTTTGGCCATGAGCCTATTGAGCGCAAAGCGGCGCCGGATGGGAGAGGCTTGGCGCGGCCTTCCACCAAAAACCGCATTCCGGCGGCGCGGCTGCTTGCGGCTTGAAACGACGCGCCTATGGTGCTTGGTTCCTGAGCAGTCGCTTGGCCACAGGCCGGGCGAACTTCACAACGCGGATTTCAACGGGAGATAAAAAACAAATGAAACGTATCGGATCGATCACCCTGGTGCTCGGCCTGGCAACTGCGCTCTCCACCAGTGTCGCATTCGCCGCCGATCCCGAAAGCTGCAAGACGGTTACCTTCTCCGACGTCGGTTGGACCGATATCACCGCCACGACAGCCACTGCATCCGTGGTTGTCGAGGCGCTGGGCTACGAGCCTGAAGTCCAGGTCCTATCGGTTCCCGTCACTTATGCTTCGCTGAAGAACAAGGACATCGACGTCTTCCTCGGCAACTGGATGCCGACGATGGAAGCCGACATCGCCCCCTATCGTGAGGACGGCTCCGTCGAAACGCTGGTCACCAATCTGGAAGGCGCAAAATACACGCTCGCCGTGCCGAAATACACATACGAAGCGGGCCTTCAGAGCTTCCAGGACATCGCCAAGTTCAGGGACGAACTCGACGGCAAGATCTACGGCATCGAGCCGGGTAATGATGGCAATCGCCTGATCCTCGACATGATCGCCGCAGATACCTTCGGCCTGAGCGGTTTCGAGGTCGTCGAGAGTTCCGAGGCCGGCATGCTGTCGCAGGTACAACGCGCGTCGAATTCCAAGAATCACGTCGTCTTTCTCGGTTGGGAACCCCACCCGATGAACGCCAATATCGAGATGGCTTATCTCTCGGGCGGCGACGACATCTTCGGCCCCGACTACGGCGGCGCCACCGTACATACCAATGTCCGCGCCGGTTTCGCGGATGATTGCCCGAACCTCGGCAAGCTGTTCACCAACATGGAGTTCTCCCTGAAGATGGAGAACGAGATCATGGGCGCCATCCTCAATGACAACGAAGACCCGAACGACGCCGCGACGGCGTGGCTGAAGGCCAACCCCGATGCGGTGGGCCCGTGGCTTGCAGGCGTGACCACCTTGGACGGCGGCGACGCGATGGCCGCCGTCAAATCCAGCCTCGGCATGTAAGGCGCCGGCCTGGCTTGACGATCGGGACGGCCGCATCATGCGAACGGCCGTCCTCTGAACATGAGGGAAGGCGGGAGCCGCAGGGCTGCCCGCCTCCGGAGGGGACATGGACTTCATCTCGCAATGGGTTTCGGACCGGAAGATTCCAATCGGCCGCTGGGGCCGCGAATTCTTCGACTTCCTGACGACCAATTTTGCCTGGTTCTTCGACACGCTGGCCGACTGGCTGGCGGTTGTGCTCGACGGACTGACAGACATGTTGCTGTGGTTCCCTCCGATCGTCATCGTGGCAGCGATCGCATTGCTCGCCTGGCTGTTGAAACGGTCCTGGAAGCTGGCGCTCGCCGTCGCGCTCGGGCTGTTGTTCATCATCAATCAGAATCTCTGGAAAGAAACCGTCGAGACGCTGGTGCTGGTGGTTGCGGCGGCGACAGTCTCGATGGCGATCGGCGTGCCCGTCGGCATCTGGGCCGCCCATAACGAAAAGGTCTACCGGTTCCTGCAGCCGGTTCTCGACCTGATGCAGACGCTGCCGACCTTCGTCTACCTGATCCCGGTACTGATCCTGTTCGGCCTGGGCGCGGCGCCCGGGCTGATCGTCACCGTCATCTTCGCCTCGCCGGCTCCGATCCGGCTGACCTATCTCGGCATCACCTCCGTGCCCAAGCCCCTGTTGGAAGCGGGGCAGGCATTCGGCGCGACGAAACGGCAACTCCTGTGGAAGGTCGAACTGCCTTCGGCCATGCCGACGATCATGGCAGGGCTGACACAATGCATCATGCTGTCGCTGTCGATGGTGGTCATCGCCGCGCTGATCGGCGCCAATGGGCTGGGCAAGCCGGTGGTGCGTGCGCTGAACTCCGTCAATATCCCGCTCGGCCTCGAAGCCGGGCTGGCGATCGTCGTGCTGGCCATCATCCTCGACCGCATCGCGCGCATCGGCGGGGAACAGCGCAAATGAGCGCGGCGGTCGAATTCAGGAACGTCGACATCGTATTCGGCGACGAACGGCAGGTCGCAGCGGCCGTGCCGATGCTGGATGCGGGTGCCGACCGCGCCGAAATGCTGTCGAAGACGGGGGCGGTGCTTGGCTGCGCGGGTTGCGACCTGACCGTCAACGAGGGCGAAATCTCGGTGCTGATGGGCCTGTCCGGGTCCGGCAAGTCGACGCTGCTGCGCGCCGTGAACGGTCTCAACAAGGTCACGCGCGGCGAGGTGGTTGTTCATGACGGTGACTGGTCGGCCGATGTCGTCACCTGTACGACAAACGAATTGCGCAGGATCCGGCGCGAATGCGTGGCGATGGTGTTCCAGCAATTCGCGCTGCTGCCCTGGCGCACCGTCGCGGAAAACGTCGGCTTCGGTCTGGAGCTTGCCGGCATACCCGCGAAAGAACGCGAGGAGCGCGTCGCCCGGCAGCTCGAACTTGTCCATCTCGACCAATGGGCGAAGAAATACGCCCACGAGCTTTCCGGCGGCATGCAGCAGCGCGTCGGGCTGGCCCGCGCATTTGCCACCGAAGCGCCGATTCTGTTGATGGACGAGCCTTTTTCGGCCCTCGATCCTCTGATCCGGACAAAGCTTCAGGACGAACTGATCGAACTGCAGGACCGGCTGAAAAAGACCATTCTCTTCGTCAGCCACGATCTTGAGGAAGCGCTCAAGATCGGCAACCGCATCACCATCATGGAGGGCGGGCGCATCGTACAAAGCGGCACGCCCGAGGAGATCGTTCTGTCGCCGGCGAACGATTACGTGCGCGACTTCATTGCGAATGTGAACCCCCTCTCGGTCCTCACCGCCTGGAACGTGATGCGCGACAAGCGCGATCTGGAACCGGCCGGCGACGGCTGGCTGTGGCTCGACCGCAGGCAAACCACCCGCTTCCAGCTCGACAAGAACGGGTTGGTCATCGGTGCCGAACACAACGGCGAGCCGGCAATGTGGACGTCCTGCGACCCGCTGGAAACCGTTCCAGCGGACGCGCAGCCAGTCTATTGGGCGAAGCCGGGCACCTCGCTGAGACTGGTCATGCACGCCATGCACCAGTCGCATACGGCGCCGGTCGCACTGTTCGACGATCAGTCCCGGTTTATCGGGGCCATCGGCATTCGCGACGTGCTGAAGGCAATCCTGAGACGCTAGGACTCAAGCCGGACCGCACCTTCCCAAATTTGGTCAGATTTGCAGCCCACTTCTGCCGGCAGAGTCACGAAATTGGCGCCAGCTGTGGTTTTTGCAATGCAGCAATGCTATGCTGCATTGCAATCGCGCGTGACGGCGCGGTCGATTTTTCGGGAACGGTCGGCGGCGCAAAGCGTTCTCCTCGAATAATAAGGAGGCACGGAAATGCCCAGTCCAGACACCGATTTTCCCTCCACGCCAGAACGCAAACCACCACTTGCTGGCGCCGGCGCGACGCTTGTTCTGAGAACCAAGACCAAAATCGCCAAGAGTGCGTCGAGATCAAAGTCCAAGGGCGCGCCCATCAAGCAGGCAAACGAAGTAGCCCAGCCGGAAACAGACCCGCCCGCGGGTTGCAGCGCATGGTGGAATTTCTGATCACCACTCCCGGCTCTGGGGCCAGAAACACAGGAGTATCGACAACCCGCAATGAATGACGGGGACACCGGAGACAATTCCAACAACCGCGAAATCGATGTGCCGAACACGGCCTTCTTCTTCGATTTCGACGGCACGCTGGCGGCCATAGTCGATGATCCCGAACAGGTGAGCGTATCGGCCGCCGTGCTCGGCGCGCTCGGCAATCTGTATGAAATTTCCGGCGGCGCGCTGGCGATCGTCTCGGGACGGCCGATTGCCGCACTCGATCGATTTCTTGCACCGCTGACACTGCCGTTATCGGGCGTGCACGGGCTGGAGAGCCGTGATGCAGCCGGGCAGGTGCAACGCGGCAATTATGACCGTGCCGCGCTCCGGCAGGTGACGGACAGGATCACCGCATATGCCAAGAATCTCTCGGGGCTGGTCGTTGAGGAAAAACCTGGCTCGGTCGCGCTGCACTATCGGCAGGCTCCCGATCTCGGCAATTCGGCACAGCAGTTGGCATCCAAGCTCGCCGCAGCCATTCCCGGCGTGAGGCTCATGCGCGGCAAGATGGTGGTCGAGCTGCGGCTCGGCGGGCGCAGCAAGGGCGATGCCGTTTCCGATTTCATGGCGGCGGCGCCGTTTCGTGGCCGCAAACCGTTATTTGCCGGTGACGACGTGACCGACGAGGATGCATTCTCGCTGGTGGAAAACATGAGCGGAACCGGCATCAAGATCGGACGCGAGGAAACCACTGCCAGCTTTATGGCGCCCGACAGGGACGCATTCGAACAATGGCTTTGTGAACTGGCGGCTGTGCCGATTACCGGCGCGAAACAACCGATGCTGGGAGGACAAATCCAACGGGCGCGACGACGGAGCGCCACCGGTCAATACGACCTGGCCGCCGCCGCCGCCGCCACTACCGGAGCATGAACTGATGAGCAGGCTTGTTATCGTTTCAAATCGCGTTGCCGATCTGCGCAAGGCCACCCAGTCGGGCGGGCTTGCGGTCGGCCTCGCCGACGCGTTGAGGGAACGTGGCGGTGTGTGGTTCGGCTGGAACGGCGAAAAGCAGGCCAAGCTCCTGGAAAGCGCCAACACCGAACAGGTCGGCAATGTGCAGATGATCTCCACACCGCTCACCGAGAAGGACTACACCGAGTATTATGTCGGCTTCGCCAACAGCGTGCTGTGGCCCCTGTTCCACTATCGGCTGGACCATGTGGAATATGAGCCGGAATTCTTCGACGGCTACTGCCGGGTCAACGACTACTTCGCCGGTCTGCTGGAACCCCATCTCAAGTCGAACGACCTCGTGTGGGTTCACGATTACCACCTCATACCGATGGCCGACTGCCTTCGCCGGCGCGGCTGCGAGCAGCGAATGGGATTCTTCCTGCACATTCCCTTCCCGCCCCATGACCTGATGTCCGCCTCGTCGAACCATCGGCGTCTGGTGGAGATGCTGTTGCGCTACGACGTGATCGGGTTTCAGACCGCGGCCGATGTCAGCAATTTCCGCCACTATATCGAAGAGTGGGGAACGGCCCGCATCACGAGCGAAGAAACCCTTGAAGTCGGCGATCGCACAGTCGTGCTGAAGGCCTATCCGATCGGCATCGACGTCGATGTCTTTCGCAAAATGTCCACAGAGGCGCCAGAGGATGTTCGCATCGACGCCGTCAGGCGCGATCTTCTGCGTCGCAAGCAGATCATCGGCGTCGACCGGCTCGATTACTCCAAGGGCCTGCCGGACCGGTTCCAGGCGTTCGAGCGCCTGCTTGCGAGTCATCCCGAGCTGGAGAAAGAAGTCACCTTCCTTCAGGTCGCGCCTCCGACCCGAGAGGACGTGGACGCCTATTCCGAGCTGCGCGAGGAACTGGAGGGGTTGGCCGGTTCGATCAATGGCCGTCATTCCGACTTCAACTGGACGCCCTTGAGATACATCAACCGACCGGTGCCGCGTGAAAAGCTGGCGGCCCTCTTCAGGGCAAGCCATGTCGGGCTCGTCACCCCGCTGCGCGACGGAATGAACCTGGTGGCAAAGGAATTCGTCGCGGCGCAGGACGAAGAAAACCCCGGCGTGCTGGTGCTGTCCCAGTTTGCAGGCGCCGCCGAGGAGCTTGTGGAGTCGCTGATCATCAACCCATATGACATCGACGGAACGGCCGATGCAATTTATGCCGCTCTTAACATGCGTCGCGGCGAACGCCAGGAGCGGCACAAGGCACTGCTTGGACGGATCCGCAAGCAGGACGCCAAGGCCTGGCTGAGCAGTTTCATCGACGACCTTGAACAGGTGGGCGGCGATCGCGAAACGACGAACATTAAGGACGAGGCCTTGCATTCGGTCAGCGCTTCCGCGGCCTGATCCCGGTTTCGGGGCGGCCGGCCAATCAACGCATCCTTTACCGAAACTTCACCCTGTTAGACCACTCTCCGTAGCTGATAACGGGGACAGTGGCATGTTGGGTAAATTCCGCTGGCCGAAGCGAAAAGCTGGCCAGAGCAGGAAGCGTTCTGTGTTGTCCGGGTTGCGTTCTCCACTCGCCCGCCCGGTGCGAAACGATGCAAACGACGTTACCGTCGTGGCGGGAATTCCCGACCCGACCGAGACGATCGGCAACGCCGTTCGCGGCCTGCGCGTGCGAAACATACTCGTAACGCTCGCATTCGTTACTCTTTGTGGACTGCTGGTCGCCGGCGGGCACATGGCGAACGCGCAATTCTCCAATGCCACGACATTGGCTTCCTACATCGCCGAGGCTGTCGAGTTGACCGAGCACGTCTCGCACAATGCCACGCAACTGACCGGGTCCGACGCCACCATAGCGGAGAACGCCGAACGGGCGCTCGGCATTCATGCGGAACGGCTGGAAAAGCTAAGCCAGCGCATGTCGGCATTGTGGGACCGGATGTATGATCGCCTCAGAGACGAAGTGACGGTCCAGACCGCATACGGTTGGAAACACCCTGTTGAACTCGTCTCGGACTGGCAGAGGAAAGTTGCAGACGCGCGGATGGATGCGGCGGCCGATCCGGTCGCGACCGGTCAGTACCTCCAGGGCTATATTGACCTCGCGATCACGCCGGCACTTGCCCAACAGGCGCAGCTGCTGCGGGATTTTAACCGGACTTTCGCAGACGGAACCAAGATTGCGATCAACGCCGCCGGCGCATTTTTCTGGCTGTTTGCCGCCGCCATCATGATCTTCTTCTTCGTGCCGATGGAGCGTTCGGTCAGCGCCGCGCTGGCAAAGCTGAAGGCTGCCATCGAGGCGGCCAAGTCGTCCGAACGCGCAAAGTCGGAATTCCTGGCGAACATGAGCCACGAGATCAGAACGCCGATGAATGGCGTTCTCGGTATGGCCGAACTTCTCGATCAGACCGATCTCGATCCGCGCCAGAAGACCTTTACCGACGTGATCGTGAAATCGGGCAACGCGCTTCTCACAATCATCAACGACATTCTCGACTTCTCCAAGATCGACGCCGGCCACATTGAACTGGACCCGGCGCCGTTCAATCTGCGCGAGGCGGTGGAGGACGTCGCGACGCTGGTTTCCTCCCGTGCGGCCGAAAAGGATCTGGAACTGGTCGTTCGCGTCGATCCGAGCCTTCCCGACTGGGTCGTCGGGGACGTCGGTCGGTTGCGTCAAATCCTTACGAACCTGGCCGGCAATGCCGTCAAATTCACCGAGCGCGGACATGTTCTCGTCGAGGTGTCACTCGACGGTGACAGGAAGCGGTTTTCAGTTACCGATACCGGCATCGGCATTCCTGAAGACAAGCTCGCCAGCGTCTTCGAGAAATTCAGTCAGGTCGACACCTCCTCGACGCGCCGCCACGAGGGCACAGGCCTCGGCCTCGCCATCGCTTCGCGTCTGGTCGAACTCATGGACGGAGAGTTCGGCGCCACAAGCAAGCCGGGCGAAGGTTCCACATTCTGGTTCAGCGTCCCGCTGGAAGTTCACCAGTCGCAGGAACCGGAGCCGGTGCCGGACGCCGATCTGGACGGCGCGCGCATCCTGATCGTCGACGACAACGCGATCAATTGCGATATCTTCACCGAGATGACGCGTGCCTGGGGCTTCGACAGTTGCGCGGTCGAAAGCGGCCAGCTTGCACTCGACTTTGTCGACCACGCCGCATTGATTGGCGCTGGAGTCGACCTGATCATACTCGATTACCAGATGCCGGGCATGAACGGCGCCGAGGTTCTCGGTGCGTTGCGCTCCCGTCCGGCGACCTCTGACATTCCGGTGCTGTTATTGACCTCCGTCGATCATGGCCTGGCTGTGCGCGAACTGAAACTGGCAGGCGCCTCGGCGATCCTGACGAAGCCGACGCGGTCCAGTCTCCTTCTCGACACCGTCACCGAACATCTGGCTCGATCGAGGGGTCGGGCCACTGCCGCTACGCCCCAGCGAACGCCAGCGCCGGCAAACCTGCCGGAACCGACTGCAGCCAAGGCCAGCGAAACGCCGGAACCTGCGCACAACGTCGTTTCCCTGCCCGTTCCGGACAATGGCGGCCGCGCCCTCGACATCCTCGTGGCCGAGGACAATGAGGTAAACCAGCTGGTCTTCGACCAGATCCTTCGCCCGCTGGACTATACGTTCCGGATCGTCGGCGACGGCAAGCGGGCCGTCGAAACATGGAGCATCCGCAAACCGCGAGTGATCCTGATGGATGTTTCCATGCCCGAAATGAACGGCCTTGAGGCGACAATCGCGATCCGCGAGGCCGAAAAGGCACAGGGCCTGCCGCACACTCCAATCATTGGCGTTACCGCGCATGCGCTCAAGGGTGACCGGGAGCGCTGCATCGATGCGGGCATGGACGATTACGTCACCAAGCCGATCTCGCCCGAACGCTTGGCATCCAAACTCATGGAATGGATCGGCGCCGACCAGTCGCGCGGCGCCAGCGCCTGAACAGGGCTCCCCGCCAACAACGATACGATCCGATGCGGGACGGCCTCGCCGTTGACGGCGAGGCTTCTAGAGCGAGACAGCCACCAGAATCACTGAAATGCGCGAAACAAGCCGACCGAACCGGCCGCGTTCGGGGATGGTCGGTGGCTCGCAGATGTCCTGGTGACGGCGCTTCACCGGGCGCAGATTGCCGGCAATCGATGCCAGATTGATATCCATGGTTCGTACTCCCGTTTCTGCAGGTGGCGTCGGCGACGCCCTTCGCAGACTGGTCGAACGCGGATCGTTGTTTTCGACGGGCCTCGATTCTTTTTTGCTATCGGCGGCATTTTTTCGTTTCGCTTGTCGAAAACAGCCATCGCCATTCGTCCATTGATTGAGGACCGGTGGAGGACCGATGCGATACGTGTTGTTGATCTATCTCGACGAGGCGCCTTTTGCGGCCATGACCGAAGCCGAGCGTCTGGGCTACATCGGGGCGATGGCCGAATATGACGCCGGGCTCGCGCGAAGTGGCAATTTCGAGTTGGGAGCGGCGCTGCGGCTTCCGGCCGAGGCAGCCACTGTGCGCGTGCGTCAGGGGCGCCTGTCAATCACGGACGGCCCCTTCGCCGAGACAAAGGAGCACCTTTCCGGTTTCATCATCATTGAGGCGCGCGATCTCAACGATGCGATACGTCTTGCCGGCGCGATGCCGCTCGCCAAGGTCGGAAGCGTCGAGGTGCGCCCGATCAAGAACCATCCTGGAGAAGAATGATGCGTTTCATGTGCACGGTCCGGATGGACCCCGACATCATCGGCAAGATGAGCGAAGCCGACTGGAAGGAATTCCAGCGCGACACGAAGGCGCTTGACGATGAACTGATGTCCAGCGGCCAGTTCATCATGGCATCGCCGCTTGACGGCGATGCCGTCAAGACACTGCGTCTGCGCAAGGGCAGGATGGCGGTGACGGATGGGCCTTTCGCGGAGACCAAGGAATTTCTCGCCGGCTTCATTATCTATGACGCGCTCAGCCACGAGGAAGCGCTCGCCATCGCAGAACGCTCCGCCTTCGTGCGTGTCGGCAGCGTCGAATTGCGGGAATTGACCGATTATGAAGGCCGCGAGCCGGCCGGTGCGGCTTGAGGAGGCGACGATGCGCTATCTGTGCCTGGTCAACCTCGATCGCGACCTGATTGCCGCAATGTCAGACGAGGACGGAAAGCGGCTTGACCGCGACTCGCTTGCCCATGATGACGCCCTGCGCGCGGCCGGCAACTACATCACCTCGTCCGCGCTCGGACCCGTGCAGAACGCGGTCACATTGCGTATCCGCGACGGCGCGCGTCTCGCGACGGACGGTCCATTCGTCGAGACCAAGGAGTTCGTCGCCGGCTTCCTTCTCATAGAGGCGCGTGACAGGGACCACGCGCTCGACATCGCGGCGGGCATACCTTGTGGACGCCTTGGCAGCATCGAGGTGCGCGAACTGGTCGACATCGGCACCCGATGAACGCCGCCGACGGATTTGCGATCGAGGCGGCATGGCGCGACCATTCGCGCCCGGTATTGGCGACACTGATCCGGCTGCTTGGCGGCTTCGACATTGCGGAAGAAGCGCTGTCCGATGCGTTCCTTGCCGCCCAGCAGAGTTGGCCGAAGGACGGCATCCCCCAAAACCCGCGATCCTGGCTTGTTTCGGCGGGGCGGTATCGGGCCATCGACCGGCTGCGCAAGCGCGCCCGTTTCGACGCGGCGCAACGGGAAATCGCCGACAGGATGGAGGCGGATGCCGAAATGTCCGGTGAAATCGGTGACGAGGTTCTGCGCGATGACCAGCTTCGGCTTGTCTTCATCTGTTGCCATCCCCAGCTCGCGCCCGAAATGCAGATCGCTCTTACTCTGCGGACGGTTTGCGGATTGACGACCGAGGAAATCGCCCGTGCGTTCCTGGCCGCAACGCCGACCATCGCTCAGCGCATCGTGCGCGCCAAGACGAAGATCCGCGAAGCCGGTATTCGTTACGAGGTTCCCGGCAAGCTCGATCTCCCCGAACGTCTCGAGACGGTGCTGGGCACGGTCTACCTCGTCTTCAACGAAGGCTATTCGGCGCACTCGGGCGAGCAACTGATGCGATTGGACCTTGCCTCCGAGGCGATCCGGCTGGGGCGGCTGATCATCGACCTGTTGCCCGACGCCGAAGCGCTTGGCCTGGTCGGCCTGATGCTGCTGCAGAATTCGCGACGCCACGCGCGCATCGGTGCGGATGGCGGAATCATCCTTCTCGAGGACCAGGATCGCACACTGTGGGACCACGACGCGATCCGGGAAGGACGCGCGCTGATAGATCGCGCTTTCGCGACAGGCGAGGTCGGCTCCTATGCCATTCAGGGGGCAATTGCGGCCGTTCATGCACTCGCCAAGACCCCCGAGGCGACCGACTGGGCCGAGATCGTTCGTCTCTACGATCTGCTTCTCCGGTCGACGCCCTCCCCTGTCGTGCGGCTCAACCGAGCGGTTGCCGTGGGCATGCAGTCGGGTCCACAAGCTGGAATCGAGCTGATCAGCGCACTGTTGGCGGAGGGCGCGCTCGACACATATCATCTGGCGCATGCCGCGCATGCCGACATGCATCGCCGCGCCGGCAACACCGATCTGGCGCGCGCGGCCTACCAGCGCGCGCTCGAACTCTCCAATGTCGATCCGGAACGCCGGTTCCTTCGCCGCCGCCTGGATGAACTGAAAAACTGAGTATCTGCGGCCTCCGAACAGCTTGCGCAGCCGCCTTTTCAGCCGGTAGGATGATTGCGAATTGTTCTAGTTCATAACATTTTGGAGGAAACATGAACCCGTCCGGTCAGGTTGCGGTGGTCACCGGGGGAGGCTCGGGACTCGGCGAAGCGACGGCGCGCGCGCTGGCGGCCAAAGGCGCGAAGGTCGCTCTCGTCGATGTCGGCCTCAAGAACGCCGAGGCCGTCGCAAGCGACATTGGCGGCATAGCCGTGAAATGCAACGTGTCGAGCGCTGAAGATGGCGAAGCGGCGTTCGAGGAAGTCGGCAAGAAACTCGGCGCGGCGCGTATCCTGATCAACTGCGCCGGCATCGGCATCGCCATGAAGACCACCGGCAAGGGAGGCGCCCATTCGCTCGACCTTTATCGCAAGGTGATCGAGGTCAACCTGATCGGCACCTTCAACATGATCCGCCTCTTTGCGGTGCGCGCCGAGGCGCTGGAGCCGCTCGAAGGCGGCGAGCGCGGCGTCATCGTGAATACAGCCTCTGTTGCGGCATTCGACGGACAGATCGGCCAGGCGGCGTATTCCTCCTCCAAGGGCGGTATCGTCGGCATGACGCTGCCTGTCGCTCGCGATCTTGCCCGCGCCGGCATCCGCGTGTGCACGATTGCCCCCGGCATTTTCCGTACCCCGATGCTTGCCGGGTTGCCGCAGGAAGCGCAGGATTCGCTCGGCCAGCAGGTGCCCTTCCCGCCCCGTCTCGGAGAACCGGCCGAATACGGCGCGCTTGCCTGCCATATCATCGAAAACCAGATGCTCAACGGCGAGACGATCAGGCTGGACGGCGCGATCCGCATGGCTCCGCGCTAAGACGGCCAGCATGCCCGACGCAACGCAATCGGGAACGAAATCCGGCCCACTGGCCGGTTTCCGCATCATCGAGATGGCCGGCATCGGCCCTGTGCCGCTGGCCGGACTGATCCTGTCGGAAATGGGCGCCCGGATACTGCGCATCGAGCGCCTGTCGAAGGCCCGGCCCTTTTTGTCACTTCCTCCCGAATTCGATCTCGACCGCCATGGCCGCGCGATCGTGAGTCTCGATCTGAAACGACCGGAGGCAATCGGGCTGGTGCTGCGCCTGATCGGGAATGCCGATGGGCTGATCGAGGGGTTTCGCCCTGGCGTCATGGAACGGCTGGGGCTCGGACCTGACCAGGCGTTGGCTCGCAATCCGGGACTTGTATACGGGCGCATGACCGGCTTTGGGCAGGACGGGCCACTGGCAAGCCGCGCCGGCCACGATCTCACCTATCTGGCCCTGTCGGGGGTGCTTCACGCGATCGGCCCGAAAGGCGGCAAACCGGTGCCGCCGCTCAATCTGATCGCCGACTATGGTGGCGGCACGATGTTCCTGATCGCCGGCATGCTGGCCGCGCTCCTGGAACGCGGCCGCTCGGGCAAGGGCCAGGTGGTGGACGCTGCCATGATCGACGGCGCATCGATGCTGGCCGCACCCTTCTTTGGCTTCATGGCGGCCGGCATTTGGCAGGATCGCCGTGGCTCGAATTTGCTCGATTCCGGCGCCCCATTCTACGACACCTATGAAACCGCGGACGCAAAGCACGTCGCTGTTGCCTGTCTCGAACCGCATTTCTTCGCCGAATTCGCCCGTCTGTTGCCGCTCGACGAGCGATATTCGAAAAGGCAGTTCGATCAGTCGCTATGGCCGGAAATGCGCAACGCAATCTCGGCGCGCATTGCCACGCAATCGCGCGACCACTGGGCGGACCTGTTTGCCCAGACGGACGCCTGCGTTGCTCCCGTGCTCAGCCTCGGCGAAGCGCCCGCTCATCCGCACAACCTCGCACGTGGCACGCATGTCACGACGGAAGGCGCGTTGACACGGCCGCGGCCCGCCCCACGCTACTCACGCACGCCTTCGTCGGTGTCGGCTCCGGCCGGCGACGATATGGAAGACGCTCTTGCCGCGTTCGGCATCGATCGCGCCGAAACGGAAAGGCTTGCCAGTCTGGGTGTTCTGGGGCGATAATAGGAGTGATCTAATCAAGTTTCGAGGATTTCCGTGAGCGAGACCAAGTCGGATGTGCTGCGCCCTACCGACGCGGAGGCAATAGCGCTCGCCCGCAACCTCATCCGAACGGCGCGCTACGGCGCTCTCGCGGTTCTGGACCCCGAAAACGGCGCGCCGCTGGCCAGCCGTGTCGCCGTTGCGACCGATATCGACGGTGCGCCGGTCATTCTGGTGTCGTCGCTTTCCGCGCATACCGGCGGCCTCACCGCCGACCCGCGCTGCTCACTCTTGCTCGGCGAGCCCGGCAAAGGCGACCCGCTTGCCCATCCACGCATTTCGATAGCCTGTGAGGCGAAACGATTGAGCACGGCCGACGAGACCAGGGCGCGCGCGGAATGGAGGTTCCTGAACCGTCATCCCAAGGCCCGGCTTTATGCCGGCTTCGCCGATTTTGCCTATTTTCGGCTGGAACCGCACGGCGCTGGTCTCAATGGCGGCTTCGGCAAGGCCTATGCGCTGGACAGGAACGATCTGTTGGTCAATTCGCCGGCCCAAGCCGCGCTGGCGGCAAGCGAACAGTCGGCGATCGATCACATGAACGCCGATCATCGCGATGCAATCAACGTCTATGCCCGCGCGTTCGCCGGTGCCGATGGTGGGAACTGGCGGATGACCGGCATCGACGCGGAAGGCTTCGACCTGGCCTGCGATGATAAGACAGCGCGCGTGGTGTTCGCCAAAGCCTTGAACAGCGCCTCCGAAATGCGGACCGCGCTCGTGACGATGGCGGCGGACGGGCGAAAGAAGCTTGAAGGTGTCGCGGCAGGAAAGACGCCATGATGGAAGCGCAGGACAAGTATTGAGCGTAGTGGGTTGCGCTTTGGAAAGCCTGCCCTAGAATGAACACTTGAAATCGGCATGCGGCTTTTTGAGTCGGTTTCGAAAACGAGGGAATCAGGCGGCGATGCCCCCGCGCCGTCTCGATCGGTGTGATTGATCGTGGGCATCATGCAACATAATCAGCTTGTGAGCATCGCGGATGACGTGGCCGCCGTGCTGAATGCTGTCGGCAACAGCAAACGTCTGGCCATTCTGTGCCATCTTGCGAATGGCGAGATGTCGGTCGGCGCGATTGCTTCCAAGGTCGGGCTCAGCCAGTCTGCGCTGTCGCAGCATCTGGCAAAGCTCCGCGCCATGGATCTGGTGCAGACGCGTCGGGAGCGGCAGCTCATCTTCTATTCCTGCAAGTCGGACAAGCTGCTCGAACTTCTCCGTTCGCTCGAGAACATCTATGTAACCTGATCGGGCGCCTACGGCAGCCAGGTCAGGGAACGCATGACGTCAATCGAGATCGACGACGCGGACGATCCGCGTATCGCGGGATACCGCAACATACGCGACCGCGACCTCGCGCGGCGCGATGGGCTGTTTATCGCCGAAGGCAAGGTCGTGGTGAGGGTGTTGATTGAGGCCGGCCGATTCGAGCCCGTCTCGATCCTTGTCTCCGAAAACCGGCTGGATGGACTGTCCGGCGTGCTGGCGAATGCACCAGCGGCGTTTCCGGTCTATGTCGCTCCCGCCGCTGTCATGGACGAAATTGCCGGTTTCCATATGCACCGCGGCGTTCTGGCGCTCGCGCGCCGGCGTGAATCGGATAGCGTTACCGAACTGATTGCCGGCTTGCCCGAAAGCGCCCTCGTTCTGGCTCTCATCGGCATCTCCAACCATGACAATATCGGCGGAATATTCCGTAACGCGGCGGCATTCGCGGCTGATGCCGTCTTTCTCGACCGGACCTGCTGCGACCCGCTCTATCGCAAGGCGATCAGGGTCTCGGTCGGCGGGGCGTTGAAAGTACCTTACGCTATTGCCCGGGAACCGACTGATCTGATCTCCGAGCTCGGCAATGCCGGTTTCCGGCAATTGGCGCTGGCGCCGGGGGGTGCAACCGAAATCGGCGGCCTGGCCGTTGGTGGACGAACCGCGCTTTATCTCGGAACCGAGGGCGACGGTCTGCCGACGGACCTCATCGAGAAGATGGAGGGCGTGCGCATCCCGATTGCCAGTGATTTCGACAGCCTCAATGTCGCGGCAGCGTCGGCGATCGCGCTCCACAGACTGTCGTCGGTGATTTGAAGTTTAGCGGGTCGCAGCGGCCGCCTTTTGCAGGGCGCGCACCCGGTCGGCGAGATTGACGATCGATTCAGCGGCTCCCGACGCGCCGTCAATCGACGGTGATTGATCCAGAGCCTTGCGGATCGGCGAATCCGGCCCGTCCAGCGCCATCGTCAGGCTGACGACCTCGGCGGCGAGATCGTTTATCTGCTCCCGCAGAAGCGCATTCTCGCGACGCTCCTCGTCCCAGTCGTCGGACTTCGAGCGCTCATGCGTCTCCACTTCCTTGCGCAGTTTCTTGTTTTCCTCGACCACAGTCTTCAGCCGTCCCTCGATGCGTTCGCGGTCGGCGGTCAGTTTGGCCATCGCTTTTTCGATATCGGCGCCCTTCGCCCCTTCGAGCAGGTTCGTCATCTGCAGCGTCAGTTCGGCCACTTCGGCCTCGAGCTTGACCCTGTCTTCCTGCGCCTGGCTGAGTGCATCGCCCAGTTCGCTCTCCGAACCGGTGTTCGTCTTCAGCGTCTCGCGCAGCCGCTCCAGTTCCTTTTCGCGACGATCGAGCTTCTCTTCCCGGTCGGAAAGCGTCGACATCGTGCGCTCAAGCCTTGCTTCCAGATCTGCCGCCCGGCGCTTCTCCGCCTTGAGCGCGTCCTCGGCCGCCTTGGTTTCGGCGCCCATCTCGCGAACCTTTCGCTCTGCATCCTTGCGCAGGTCCCGCAGTTCCGACACGTCGGTTGAAAGCTTTTCGACCTCGGTCTCGCGGGCCACCAGTTCGATCTGACGGCTGGACGACGCGAAACTCGCCTCGTCATACATGCGGCCCATCTTGTCGAGCTCCAGGGCTCGTTCCTCGAGCTTGGCTTCCGCGTCGAGCAGCTTGTTGGAAACCTGCTGAAGCTGTTCCTCGCGGCGGCGCAATTCGCCGCGCAGCTCGCCGGCGTTCGCTTCCAGCCCGGTCAGAGCCTCGTTCTTTTCGCTCCGCTCCTCGGCCAGGCGCCTGAGCTCGTCGCGGTTCTTGTTGATCTCGATGATCTGGGCCGCGGCCTTTTCCTTGAAAGACTTGATGCTCATTTCCAGCCGCCGCGTCGACATCGCGAATTCGGCCCGCATGCGGTCCTTGTCGGCCTGGATCTCGTTGACGGAAAGCGGCACCGAGGCTTCGATCCGGCGTCGAGTGAGCACCACGGCCCGCCTCCAGATCGCGGGCGCAATCATCAGCGCGAGGAACCCGGCGCACAAGAAACCCAAGGAAAAGAACAGGATACTCTGTATCACGAACGTAAGCCTCACATGTTGGATCGACTGTGCCACGGCGGCCCGTCCTGAATCCAGAGCCGCGCGGCATTTACTATCCCTTAAGGTTAAACGCATGGCAGCATGCGCCCATGACAAAAAAATGAAAACGCCCGCCGACAGGCCGGCGGGCGCAAATTCCGTTATCTATCGAGCGCGGGCGCTCGCGGCGCCCGCAAGTCCGCACCAGGCTCTAGAACGGATTCCAGGTCGGATTCTGGGTCAGCTTGAGATATCCGACATTGAGGCCAATGCGGGCGCCTACGCCGGTGCGGATCGGCACGAGCAGCACATCGCCGCGCTTGAGCACATTGAAGCCAAGACCGGCGACGGCGTATGCGGACCCCGCCACGCCCATAAACCGCTGATAGATGTTGGGCACAGCCTCGAGATTATAGACGAGCATCATAGTGCGCGACCCCTGCCCTCCGAAGTCCCAGCCGAGCGACGGTCCCTGCCAGAAGACGACGTGGTCGCCGGCATTCTTGGTGTAGAGCAAACCTTCGCCGTAGGTCAGGCCGCCGACGAGTGCGCCGGAGCCCTCCTGACCGAGAACGTAGCCATTGGGCAGGCCGAAGGATGAGAACGCCTTTTCGATAACTGCCGCGAGGCCGCCGGACGTTGTTCCAAAGAACCGGTGCCCGGCATCGATGACTTCCTGCGGGGAATATGATTCGCCGGCATTGGCCCGTGCGCCCGACATGCCGACCAGCATGGCGGACAGGAAAACAAGTACCGCCGCAACGACACGGGTGCGGACAGGCGCGAGGAAATTGGACTGCATCTTTCCATTCTCCGTTTTGCGGTAAGTTGCCGGTACCGCGGATTGAAGGCCAAACCTGGCTCCCGGCGGCCGGATGGATCGAATGCGATCTTAAGTCTCAATCCTTTTTCAACCATTAACCTCCAGCCAACGCGCGCGGCTTCGCTTCGTCGATCCGCGCGAATGCCCATATTGCGCGATCGCGCAGTTGAAACGCCCGGCGATTGAGCCTTTTCTTGTCCGGGGAAACAGCGCTGTGTATCGCTTGTGATGCACTGCCGCATACGATTCGGCACTTCGGCCACGCGCTGTAAGATTCTGCTAGGGGACCTGATTTGATATGACTGACATTTTTTCACTCTCGGCGACGGATCTTGCGGCGCTGCTGTGCAGCCGCGTTTGCCACGACATCATTTCCCCTGTCGGAGCAATCAACAACGGTCTGGAATTGCTCGACGAGGGCGGTTCGGACGAGGACGCGATGCAGCTGATTCGCACCAGCGCGGTCAACGCGTCGGCGCGGCTCCAATATGCGCGCCTTGCATTCGGGGCCGCGGGATCGGCCGGCATGCAAATTGACACCGGCGATGCCCAGACCGTTGCAACAGCCTACATCCGCAACGAGAAGCCCGAACTTGAGTGGCTTGGCGCGCGCGCATTGCTGCCCAAGAACAAGGTGAAGCTGCTGCTCAACCTTCTATTGATCGCCAATGGCGCGATTCCGCGTGGCGGCAAGATCACCGTTCAGCTCGACGATCTGGAAACCGCGCCCAAATTCACCCTTGTTGCGGGCGGTCCAATGGTGCGGGTTCCACCGAAATTCCTGGAGCTACACTCCGGAAACAAGCCCGAAGAGCCGATCGACGCGCATTCCGTTCAGCCCTACTACACCCTCCTTCTTGCCAAGGAAGCGGGCATGACTGTCAGTATTCACGCCGGCGCCGACGAGATTACGCTCACCACCAGCTAGGGCGCGCCCGCGATCCAAATACGCAGTGGCTGTGGGTACGGGCTGCGTTGGCATATGATTGTATTTGTATTCAGAAAAACTTTACTGAGCTGGTTACGCACTTGTTTACCCATTCCGCATACCGTCGCCTGACGCCCGAAGGCGTCAATCTTACATGGGGTTCAAGATCATGAAACGCTGCATGATCGTCGACGATTCAAGTGTCATACGCAAGGTGGCGAAGCGGATACTTTCCAGTCCCGAACTCCTTGTGATCGAGGCGTCGTCCGCCAGTGAAGCTTTGTACATGTGCGAAGCGGACATGCCGAACATCATCGTGCTCGACGCCACTTTGCAGGACATGGATATGGTCGGCTTCATTCGCCAGGCCATGGCAATCGAAAGTGAAATCAAACCTCAGATCGTCGTGTGCGTTACGCAGTTCGACATCGGCACCATCATGCGCGCCAAGCGCGCCGGCGCCAAGGGCTACATCCTCAAGCCGTTCAACCGTCAGTTGCTGCTGGAGCGCTTCCGCGCGATGGATCTGATGGAGGCTGCCCAGGCGGCCTGATCGTCTCGTCCAACCGCAGACATAGCTATCATGCAAAAGCGCGCGACCGAAATCGCGCGCTTTTTTTATGCTCTACCCCAAAACCGCTCGTGATATCGGGCGGTTATACCTTGAATGATCAGGCGCTTTCGCGGACCTCTTCGGGTTCGCGCAGCACGTAGCCGCGTCCCCAGACCGTTTCGATGTAATTCTGGCCGCCCGACGCCGCATCGAGCTTCTTGCGCAGCTTGCAGATGAAGACGTCGATGATCTTCAATTCCGGCTCGTCCATGCCGCCATAAAGGTGGTTGAGGAACATTTCCTTGGTCAGCGTGGTGCCCTTGCGCAGCGAGAGCAACTCCAGC
Source organism: Rhizobiaceae bacterium (assembly GCA_040880025.1). GTDB lineage: Bacteria > Pseudomonadota > Alphaproteobacteria > Rhizobiales > Rhizobiaceae > RCIO01. The sequence continues at coordinate 199 of JBBDJD010000014.1, read as the reverse complement.
ATCTGGTATTCCTTGCCGGTCAGGTGCACCCGCTGTCCGCCGACCTCGACGGTCTTGGCGTCGAGATTGACGATCAGGTCGCCGGTGGTGATGACCGACTGGGCGTGCCCTTTCGAGCGGCGCACGATGGCGTGAATGCGTGCAACCAGCTCGTCCTTGTGGAACGGCTTGGTCATGTAGTCGTCGGCGCCGAAGCCGA
>JBBDJD010000013.1:0-615660 GCA_040880025.1 Rhizobiaceae bacterium | reverse complement strand
GCGTCTTGGCGGCGGAATTGATGATCTGGTCCATCGCCTGCATGGCGAAGTTGAAAGTCATGAACTCGACAATCGGCTTCAGGCCGGCCATCGCCGCGCCGACGCCAACGCCGGCGAATCCATGCTCGGTGATCGGCGTGTCGACCACGCGCTTTGCGCCGAACTCCTGCAGCAGGCCCTGGGTGATCTTGTAGGCGCCCTCATATTCGGCAACCTCCTCGCCCATGACGAAGACGTCACCGTCGCGGCGCATCTCCTCGGCCATCGCATCACGCAACGCCTCGCGCACGGTGGTCGACACCATCTCGGTGCCTTGGGGAATGTCGGGGTCGGCGGCGGCTTCCGTCTTCGGCGCGGCAGGCGCCTTTACCGAGCCGGCCTCGTCGGACGATGCTTCCGCGGGCTCTTCCTGTTTTGCTTCCGGGGCCTTCTCCTCCGACTTTGGCTGAGGGAAGCCGGACTTGCCGATATCTTCGGCACTCTCGCCTTCCTGCAAAAGGATGGCGATAGGCGTGTTGACCTTCACGCCTTCGGTTCCGGCGTCGATCAGGATCTTGCCTATCTTGCCTTCATCGACGGCTTCCACCTCCATCGTGGCCTTGTCGGTCTCGATCTCGGCGATCACGTCACCGGGTTCGACCGTGTCGCCCTCCTTTTTCAGCCATTTGGCGAGATTGCCCTCCTCCATCGTGGGAGACAGCGCGGGCATCAGAATATCGATCGGCATCAACCCGCCTCCCTTACAACAGGATGTCTGTGTAGAGCTCGGACGGATCCGGCTCGGCATCGTTCTGCGCAAATTCGGCCGCCTCGGCGACGATATCGCGCACTTCTTTGTCAATCGCCTTCAGTTCGTCCTCACTGGCCCACTTCTTGTTCATCAGGCGCTGCTTGACCTGCTCGATCGGGTCGTGCTCGGAGCGCATCTTCTGCACTTCATCCTTGGAGCGGTATTTGGCCGGATCGGACATGGAATGGCCGCGATAGCGGTAGGTCTGCATCTCCAGAATGATCGGGCCGTTGCCGGCGCGGCACCATTCGGCGGCCATTTCACCGGCCGATTTGACCGAGCGCACGTCCATGCCGTCGACCTGGATGCCGGGAATCTTGAAGGACAGGCCGCGATGCGAAAAGTCGGTCTCGGCCGATGAGCGCGAAACGGAGGTACCCATGGCGTAGCGGTTGTTTTCGATGATGTAGATCACCGGCAGCTTCCACAGCGACGCCATGTTGAAGCTTTCATAGACCTGGCCCTGGTTGGCCGCCCCGTCGCCGAAATAGGTCAGCGAGACGGCGCCGTTCTCACGGTAGGCATTGGCGAAGGCGAGGCCCGTGCCGAGCGAAACCTGCGCGCCGACGATGCCGTGGCCGCCATAAAACTGCTTCTCCTTGGAGAACATGTGCATGGAGCCGCCCTTGCCCCTGGAATAGCCGCCCCGGCGGCCGGTCAGCTCCGCCATGACGCCCTTGGGCGACATTTCCATGGCCAGCATGTGCCCGTGGTCGCGGTAGGCGGTGATCATCTGGTCGCCGTCCTTGATCGCCAGCTTCATGCCGGTGACGACTGCTTCCTGGCCGATATAGAGGTGGCAGAAACCGCCAATGAACCCCATGCCGTAGAGCTGGCCCGCTTTCTCCTCGAAGCGGCGGATCAGCAGCATGCCGCGATAGGCGGCGAGTTCCTCGTCCTTGGTGAAGTCAGCCGGCGGCGGGGCCTTGGGCTGCGGCGGCAGCCTGGCCTCGATTTTCGGCTTCGGATCGGATTTCTTGCCGGCGCTCTTGCGGGCTGCGGCCATACGCATCTCCCCTGATTCGCGTCTCTTGCGGACGAGTTCGGGGAGTTGCTTCCCCATTGCTTGGAAGAAACGTTAGCATGGGGACAACGGTTCGGCCACGCCGAAAATGCATAGCTGTTATGCCGCTAACCGGCTGGCTTTAAACGTGTTTTGTTCTATTAACTGAATTCGCGTTAATCAGTTTTTGCGGACGCGGTAGATGATGATCTCGTCCTGGTGTGCGAGATTGAGCGCCCGGCGCGCATATTCGTCCAGCATGTCCTTTTCGAGCGAACCGTCGCGAAGCAATTTCACCCGGTGCTCCAGATTCGAACGCTCACCGCGAGCGGTCTCGAGCTTCTCGTTCAGTGCGACGATGCGCTCCTCGAAAGCGTATTTGGCGTAGATACCGAATTCGCCCTGGAAAGTGTGATAGCCGAAATAGGACAGGAACGCCGCCGCGATCGCGGGGACGATAAGGGCGCCTGTTTTTCTTTTTTTGTGCTGACGGGTCCACATAAGGCGAGGCTACGCGAGACGTTTCGACTCACGGCCTACATGCCATCGCCATGCTTAAGGCCGGGTTACCAGCCGCCGAAAATGGTTTGTGGAGCAGCCGTTGACGGCTCAGCTGCGGAGAATGGACTTTCCCGCAAAGACGGCCTGCGTGCCGAGCTCCTCCTCGATACGCAGCAACTGGTTGTATTTCGCCAGCCGGTCGGAACGCGCCAGCGAACCTGTCTTGATCTGCCCGCAATTGGTTGCCACCGCGAGATCGGCGATTGTTGCATCCTCGGTTTCGCCGGAACGGTGCGACATGACCGCCGTATAGGCGGCGCGGTGGGCCGTCGATACGGCATCGAGGGTTTCCGTCAACGTGCCGATCTGGTTGACCTTGACCAGGATGGAATTGGCGACGCCCATGCGGATGCCGTCGCGCAGGCGGGCCGAGTTGGTGACGAAAAGATCGTCGCCAACGAGTTGAACCTTGTCGCCGCACAGATCAGTCAGCGCTTTCCAGCCGTCCCAGTCATCCTCGGCCATGCCGTCCTCAATGGAGATGATGGGATAGTCGCCGGCGAGCTTGGCCAGGTATTTGGCCTGCGCCTTGGGGTCGCGGGTCTTCTTCTCGCCTTCGTAGACGTAAGAACCGTCCTTGAAGAATTCGGTCGCCGCGCAGTCGAGCGCGATGGCGACATCCTCGCCGGGCTTGTAGCCGGCGGCCTCGATCGAGGCCATGACGAAGTCGAGACCCGCCTGCGCGCTCTTTAGGTTCGGCGCAAAGCCGCCTTCGTCGCCGACATTGGTGTTGTGGCCGGCATCCTTGAGCCGCCTCTTCAGCGTGTGGAAAATTTCCGCGCCCCAGCGCAGCCCCTCGCGGAAGCTCTCGGCGCCAAACGGCATGATCATGAATTCCTGGAAGTCGATCGGATTGTCGGCATGGGCGCCGCCATTGATGATGTTCATCATCGGCACGGGCAGCACATGCGCGCCGGCGCCACCGACATAACGGTAGAGCGGCAGGCCCGCCGCTTCGGCGGCTGCCTTCGCCACCGCGAGCGACACGCCCAGAATTGCATTGGCGCCGAGGCGTTTCTTGTTGCTGGTGCCGTCGAGCTCGATCATGGTCTGGTCGATATGGATCTGGTTCTCGGCTTCCATGCCGCCGATCGCGTCGAACAGATCACCATTGATCACGTCCACCGCTCGTTCCACGCCCTTGCCGAGATAGCGCTTGCCGCCGTCACGCAACTCGACCGCCTCATGGGCGCCGGTGGAGGCGCCGGAGGGGACCGCCGCGCGGCCCATGGAGCCGTCTTCCAGAACAACGTCGACTTCCACGGTCGGATTGCCGCGGCTGTCCAGAATTTCGCGGCCGATGATGTCGACGATTGCGGTCATGAATATCTCCCTCGGGAAAGCACGTTTTTCGCGGCCCGTCTTATCCCAACAGCGCCAAAAGGCAACGCTGCGCGCCACAGTGCTTGAAATGCAGTCGCGCTACAGGAAGATGAAGGCAGCGCCCTGCCCTGGCCTCGACGGCACGACAAAGCCGGCGGGCGCGTTATGACAGTCGATGCCGGCGCCGTTCAGCTCCACTTCCAGCGCTCCAACATCCGCGCCTGCGAATGCAACCGCGCGAAATCGCGGTTCAGGATCGTCGTCATGTGGAAGCCCGGTTTGCGCGGCAAGCGCCGACGGCGTCAGGACAAGCAGTTCGAAGCTTCCAGACTGCAGCGCGAGCCCGCCGTCGATTGTCATGGCGGCAGCGCCGCTCACGCCTTCGAGGAAACCTGCCAGAGCCGAAGGATCCCGTGCTGACATATAGACCCGCGCGATGCCGGTGACGCCGTTTGAATGGCTGAGGAGGGCCGAGCGGTCGCCTTTCGGCACCGCGACACGCTCGCAAGTAAAGAAAAGGCAGTCGGGTGCCTGTGTGCTCGCGGCAAAAGCCAGCCTGAACGCCGCGCGGTCGCGCAAGCCGTCGGCTGTGACGAAATCCCGCGCGAAATTCAGGATATCTCCGGCTGAAAGGCCGCGTTCGATAAAGGCCTCATGATCCCCTGCTGCATTCTGTGTGCCGAACACCAGCGCGGAGAGGCCTTCCATCCCGTTTCGCGACCTGAATTCAAGCGCGTGTCGGGTGAATACGTTCCCGGCTGCAGATTCGCGTTCGGCCAACGCCAGATCGGCCACATCGAGCGGCTCAAGGAAGGTACCGTCGGAAAAGAAGACGCAGCAATTGGCGGTGCCGAACGGATGCAGACCCTCCGGCGCGACCGTGAAGCCGAGTTGCGTCAACCGGAGCCGGGCGGCGTCCAGGCCAGAAACCGGCAAAACCAGATGCTCGAGCGGGCGGGGACTATTTTCGGAAGGCATCCAACCGGCATGCCTCAATGCCTGCCGTCACGCAATGCCCGGCGAAGCATTGTGGCGGTCAGTCGGACTGCAGCGCGGCTTCCGGCGGCGGAACGTTGGACGATTCCTTGCAGTCCTTCAGCCACACATCGTAGACGGCATGCTCAACGGCGTTGAGGCCGGGACTTTCGGCAAACATCCAGCCGGTGAAGATGCGCCTGATCTTGCGGTCGAGAGTGATCTCGTCGACTTCGACGAAGGAATCCGTCCTCGGATCCTCGGCCGTGTCCGGGCTCGAATAGCAGACGCGCGGCGTCACCTGCAGCGCGCCGAACTGTACGGTTTCGTTTACATAAACGTCGAAGGTGATGATGCGGCCGGTGATCTTGTCGATACCGGTGAATTCGGCGACCGGGCTGTTGATGCGCTGGTTCTCGGCCGGCGCGGTCTCCTCATCCTGCGCGATGGCAGGCTGCACGGCGCCGAACGCTACGGCTCCCAGGAATGATGCAAGAAGGAGAAAAGCCGGATTTCCAGTCATCGCGCTACAAATATTGAGATTCGGGCGCGGGCGATATGCCCGCCTTGACGGTATGCGACGGCGTTAGACATCAATTGTGGCAAGAAGCAAGTCGCCGGGTCTGAAAATCAGCTTCCCGGCGTCCAGGCGTCGTAATCGCCAGTGACGCGCGGTCGGTCGGTGGCCGACAGCACGGAGCCGCGCGGGCGATAGGCCTTGGCCGAGCCGGTCAGATTGGGCTCGTGCGCCAGTTCCCATTCATGCGGCTTGTAATCCTCCGCCGAAGGCGGGGTGTCCACCCGGTGGTGCATCCAGCCATGCCAGCCGGCGGGAATGGCGGAGGCCTCGGCCAGGCCGTTGTAGATCACCCAGCGCCGCGTGCGGCCTTCCGAGTCCTTGCCGCCCTCGTAGTAGATATTGCCGGCTGCATCCTCGCCGACCATCTTTCCGCGACGCCATGTGTGGAGGCGCGTGCCGAGCGTCTGGCCGTTCCACCACGTGAAAAACTGGAGAAGAAAGGTCTTCATGTCGCTCCTGACGGGCGCGGGTTCGATTCCGTCCGCTTATGGCGCTGCGAAGGCGCGAATGCAAGGCAGCAGAAAGCCCAGAACGCGTTTCCGGATAGCCGGCGATCAGGCGTCGGCGCCGATTTCCTCGACCACGACCTTGTTGGGGTAAAACGCGATATATCCCTTCAGTATCTGCGAACCCTCGAGCGGGCGATCGTAGGTCCAGGCGATCTCGTCGCCGGCAAACGTGAAATAGGAAGCGTCGCCTTTCAGCGGGCAGTGAGTCGACTTGTCCTGCACCGCATCGAGCGGCCCGGTCACATCGGTTTCGGGGATGTAGATCATGGGATCGTAAGGGCCGCGGCCGGTTTCCATAATGCGCAGCGCGCCGGCGCTTTCGGCCAGCACCTGATCGCCCTTGCGGACACGCACCCGTTGCGGCACGGATTTGACATGCATGAAATGGGCGTCGTTGCCAGGAGCATGGATCGTCGTGGTGGTCATGGAATCATTCTCCGCTTGGGGCTTGTGTCAGGCCAAGGCTGTCCGCAATGTAGGTTGCAAGGGTGCCTGCTTACAGCATCCGGCCATTCACATTCGGGGGAGCGGAATGACCACAGTAGCCCGGCTGGCCTTGACGATCATGCTGAACCTCGGAATCGCCGCATCAGCCCTGGCGCAGGACGGGCCGGTCGGCGTCGCCATCGTCGAGGCGCCGGAACAGGGCGGCGGCGTCTGCTTCGCCGTCAATCTCGACAAGGGGTTCGACTGCGCACGCGACAAATGCACGAGCGAGGCCGGCTACGCGGCTGACTGCTACCGCGTTCGCTGGTGCTATCCCGCCGGTTGGAGCGCCGATGTCTTCATCCAGAACCAGGAAGGCTTCCATTTCCACGACTATCTGTGCGGATGGCAGAGCCGCGAAGACCTTGAAGCGGCGATCGCCGTCAAATGCGACCGGACGACCAAGGACTGGCTGCTGGAATGCGCCACAGTGCGCATGTGGGACAATCAGGGCGGCGAGATCGCGTTGGAATAGGCGCAGGCTATATCAATCAGGCGCGGGAGAGCGCGCGGCGCATGACCAGCGTCGGGACGCCGTCTATGCTGCCGCACGCGCTCTTGCGCTCGACCACCTGGAAACCCTGCTTTTCGTAAAAGCCAACAGCCCGTTGGTTGGCCTCGATGACTTCCAGCGAGATCGATGGCTCACCGACATAGTTGGCCATGACGGCGTGCAGCAGGCCGGCAGCAACACCACTGCCCTGGTGGTCCTCCGCCACATGCAGCCTGTCGAGCCACAGCACGCCTTTGACCACATCCGCGAAGGCATAGCCGACAACCGCGCCATCGCCGGTCACGGCGACGAAGGATTCGGAATGCGGGCGGGTCATGTCGGCGGCGATGCGGTCGGGCGTATGTATCTGCGCATTCTGGGAGCGGACCTTCTCCTCGCCGATCAGCGGGACATAGGTCCGCTCCCACGAACCGGCGACGAGTGCAGCAACCGCCGCCGCGTCGTCCGTGGTCATATGGCGGATCGTTGCCAAGCCCGCTACTCGATGCCGAGCTTGGCTTTGACCAGGTCGTTCACGGCCTTGGGATTGGCCTTGCCGCCGGTCGCCTTCATCACCTGGCCGACGAACCAGCCGGCAAGCGTCGGCTTTTCCCTGGCCTGCTCTGCCTTGTCGGGATTGGCCGCAATCACCTCGTCCACGGCCTTCTCGATCGCGCCGGTGTCGGTCACCTGCTTCATGCCGCGCTTTTCGACGATGTCGCGCGGGTCGCCGCCTTCGTTCCAGACGATCTCGAACAGATCCTTGGCGATCTTGCCGGAGATGGTGCCTTCCTTGATCAGGTCGATGACGGCGCCGAGCTGGTCGGGTGATACGGGAGTCGATTCAATATCGTCGCCGGACTTGTTCAACGCGCCCAGCAGGTCGTTGATGACCCAGTTCGCCGCCATCTTGCCGTCGCGACCGGCCGCAACCTTCTCGAAATAGTCGGCGATGGCCTTTTCGGAGACGAGCACCGAGGCGTCATATGCCGACAATCCGAGCGAGGACACCAGCCGCTCCTTCTTGTCGTCTGGCAATTCCGGCAATCCCTCGGCCAGCGCATCGACAAAAGCCTGGTCGAATTCAAGCGGCAGCAGGTCGGGGTCGGGGAAATAGCGGTAATCATGCGCCTCTTCCTTGGAACGCATGGAACGCGTCTCGCCCTTGGCGGGATCGAACAGGCGGGTTTCCTGATCGATCGACCCGCCATCCTCAAGGATCGCGATCTGGCGGCGTGCTTCGGATTCGATCGCCTGGCCGACGAAGCGGATCGAGTTGACGTTCTTGATCTCGCAGCGCGTGCCGAACGCGCCGCCGGGCTTGCGCACCGACACATTCACGTCGGCGCGCATGGAGCCTTCGTCCATGTTGCCGTCGCAGGTGCCGAGATAGCGCAGGATGGTGCGGAGTTTGGTCACAAAGGCCTTGGCCTCGTCGGCGGAGCGGATGTCGGGCTTCGATACGATCTCCATCAGCGCCACGCCGGAGCGGTTCAGGTCGACATAGGACATGGTCGGATGCTGGTCGTGCATCGACTTGCCGGCATCCTGTTCCAGATGCAGGCGCTCGATGCCGACCTCGATATCCTCGAAATTGCCCTGCCTGTCGGGGCCGACGGAAACGGTCACAGTTCCCTCGCCAACGATCGGCTGCTTGTATTGCGAGATCTGGTAGCCCTGCGGCAGATCGGGATAGAAGTAGTTCTTCCGGTCGAAGACGGAGCGATGGTTGATCGCAGCCTTCAGGCCAAGGCCGGTCCGGATCGCCTGCCTGACGCATTCCTCGTTGATCACCGGCAGCATGCCGGGCATCGCGGCGTCGACGAGGCTGACATTGTCGTTGGGCGCGGCGCCGAACGAGGTCGAGGCTCCCGAAAACAGCTTGGATTCGGACGTCACCTGGGCGTGTACTTCCATACCGACGATGATTTCCCAGTCGCCGGTCGCCCCGGATATGAAGCGCTTCGGATCGGGTTCGCGTGTATCGACAATGGTCATGATGGCTCGTCGCAGGTTTTCGGTGTTTGCCTGTCGCTAGCCCAACCGCCTGCCGCTGGCAAGGCGGCAGCACTTGATCGAGATCAAGGCCAGAGCGTCATCAGTCTGCATGCTTGGCGGGCGCAACGGGGAGAGTTTGCCATGGGAATACTGAACTACTTCAGCCGCCTGGCGAGAAACACCGAACTCATGCAGAAGATGTTCGCGCGTGTCGGGATCGACAACTGGTTCGCTCAAAACCCGCACGGCCCGGAGGTCTTGCGGCGCGCGGCCTTGCGATGCGGGACATGCACAAACGAGGCCGAGTGTGCGCACTGGCTCGAGACCCACGGCACTGCGGACCACGCCCCGGACTTCTGCCGCAATCGCGACCTGGTGGATCGGATCACACGTGAGTTGAACCCGTCGGCGTGACCTGACATCCAACACCGGCTGGAAATGCAGCCCCTGATTTGCTAATGAATTCGCATCCTTTGGAGTGTGGATGTACAAGTCGTCCGAGACCCGGTGAGGCCCTGACCTCGTATTGAGGCAGGGCAGAAAACCTGAACCGCCGCACCGCCACCGCGCGGTCGCGGCTGTTGTTGTTGGCCCGATGGCCAGGTTTTCCCGGATTTTCACACATGGACATATCGCGCAGCGAACAGCGCATCCTGCATCTGCTTGCCCAGGGCGGGCGCATCGAAATCGAACGCAATGGAAAGGGGCGGATTGCCGATGCCGCGTGTCTTACACGCGACGGCTGGCTGTTTTCCGAACTCGATTTGCGGCTCTTCCGCAAGCTCAGGCGGCGCAAATGCATCGCGTCAGCCAATGGCGGAGCGTACCGCATCACGCGGCGCGGGTTGGCATTGGTGCGGGCGCGGCCGGATAACAGGTAGAAACGGCGGCGGGAGACCTGGTCTTCCGCCGCTACCTACATTGGCACGCACCCTAAGCCGTTGCGATGTAGCTCTTCATTTCCTCGGCCTCGCGGACGACTTCCTCGATCCGCTGCTTGACCACGTCGCCGATCGAAATGATCCCGTCGAGGCGGCCGTTCTCTTCCACGGGAAGGTGGCGGAAGCGGCCCTTCGTCATGATTTCCATGAGTTCCATGGCGGTGTTGTTTTCGTGACAGATCTTGACGCTCGCGGTCATCGCCTTCGACACGGGGAGACCGAGCGCTAAAGCTCCCTCCTCGCCAACAATGCGCACGATGTCGCGCTCGGACAGAATGCCGGCAATACGGTTGTCGCCCTTGGTCACCACGAGTGCGCCGATCCGGTGTTCGGCCAGAATTTTCGCGGCTTGCGCAAGCGTGTCGTCGGGCCGAACGGTCGTCACATCCCGCCCTTTGGCATCCAGTATTGCCTGTACCGTCATTGCATCCTCCTTTTACCGCCGCGGCTCTCCGCCTACCGCGACTGCAGGCCATGGTGCGCCCAGAATTTGGTCATTTCAAGCAGTAAGCGGCGGCTCGGGCGGCTAGGGTCAGGACCTGTTAATTTGGCTGGAAGGGCGTTCGAGATGACGAGAGATGCAAGGAAAAGCCCGAAGAGCGGGGTCATCCCCCCGGTCGAGGGTTTTGACGCGGCAGATCGACGTCAGCTCGATCGTCCTTCCAGCCAAATTAAAAGGTCCTGATCCTAGGGACGATCGATCAGCCGAATGACGAAAAATCCGGTCAGGAACCCGCCGATATGCGCCTCCCAGGCAATCTGGGCCGACATTTCCGGCGCGCCGAAGCCCAGTCCGGTCACAAGATTGATTGCGAACCAGACGATGAGAAAGGTAACCGCCGGCCGCGAGGACAGGACCTGCGGGATCGACAGCACCCTGCCGGCGAAGGCGGGCCTGGCGTGCCGCCTGTCGATCCTGAATGCAAAACGCGCGGCAGCGCCCATCATGCCCGATATCGCGCCCGATGCGCCAACGAGCGGCACCAGCTCGTTGGCGTGGAGCACATAATGAAGGGCGACCGCGCCAAGCGCGGTCAGCAGCCAGAACAGAAGAAACCGCGCGTTGCCGATGCGGTTTGCCAGCGGAGAGCCGAACGCCGCAAGCCAGATCATGTTGACGATCAGGTGGGCATAGCCGCCATGGAGGAATGAATAGGACACCGGGCTGATCACCCAGGCAAGCGTGAACGGATAGTCGCCCGAATATCGTCCCGGAATGAAAGCGAAGTTCTCCAGCAGCCAGAAATAGGCCGAGACACCAAGCACATGGGCGCTCAGCACATGCACGCCGACACAAGCAGCCACAATCAGGACAACGACCGGCGGAAGATTGAACACGGGCTCGTAGCGCGGCGGCGGAGCGTCGGATTGGACGTCTTCGATGTCGCCGCTCGATTGGGGGGAATTCAAGAAGTGCCGCTCCTTCGCTGGCCCGTGAATGCGGCCATAGAGACATAGATGGGAGCAAAAAGAAAAGCCGTCCAGGGTTTCCCCTGAACGGCCTGGTCGAGCCCCCTGCTCAATCCCCGAGTTCCCGAAAGCGACGGCAACTTTGCCCCTTGCCCGTCACCCTGTGTCGCAAGACCTCACATGCCGGGCGGCAATCCGCAATCGAAACCATTCGTTAACCCTAATGGGGAGGACACCGGTTAAGAACCCGCCGATTGGGTGGCACGACCCCTGCATCCTTTCGATCCTTGTCGGGCATCGGATGATTCTCTGTCCCATGCCGACACACATTTTAGGGTGGCACAGGGGAAGCAACAACAATGAAGCACGAAGGGTCGATTTCATTGTTCCAGTATTGGGACAGACTTCGTGAGGGACGGGCCGCACCGCGCCGGACCGATATCGAACCCGCGGATATCAAGGCCAATCTGGCCGACACGTTCATTCTCGAGCAGGATACGCGGGGCGAGGCGGTTTTCCGTCTGGCCGGAACGCGTCTGTGCGCGGCTTTCGGACGCGAACTCAAGGGATTCGCGTTCACGTCGCTATGGGCGGAAAAGGATCAGCGCATCCTGGCCCGGCTTATCCACGGCGCCTTCCGGCTCAACCATGTCATCGTCGTGAGCCTCGACGCGGCAAGTGAAGGCGGTCGTTCCAATCCTTTCGAACTGCTGGTGCTGCCGCTGGACGGCGGTCAGGCAAACCAACGGGCGCTTGGCGCGTTCTCGCCCCTGGAGAAACCCTTCTGGCTTGGCGCCGATCCGATCGTGCAGTGCCGGATCGATACGCTGCGTATCGTCGATCCCAATCTGGAGCCTATGTTCCTGAAGAATCGCCCCGCCGTTCCGGTTCCGCCACTGGCGCCAGAAGCGCCGGAAGGAGAACCGGGCCGAAGGGTCCGCCACCTGCTCGTCCTGGAAGGCGGGCGCGAAGAATAGAAAAGCTTGGTAACTGGCCTGCTGGCGCTCCGGATTACTGCTTGTTAACCCATCTGCGAATAGATTGACGCCAATAGTCCGACAGGGCGAAGAATAATCAAACAGGACGTGGCCGTTGATGGCGTCACCAGCACCAGACTTGGCGTCCTCCAGAGCCGAGCGTCGGGACTTCCAGCGGGTTCCCGTAAAGCTCTATGGGCGATTCATGCTTGAAGATCGCACGGAGCATCCCTGCCAGGTGATCGACATGTCGCCGGGCAACGTGGCGTTGCGCGCCGAGCGTCTGGCGGTGACTGGCGAACGCGTGATCGCCTATCTCGATCATGTCGGCCGCATCGAGGGTTTCGCCACGCGCCGCCTGCCAGGCGGTTTTGCCATGACGATCAACGCATCGGACGGCAAGCGCGACAAGCTGGCGGCCCAGCTGACCTGGCTGGCCAACAAGCACGAACTGGATCTGCCGGAGGACCGGCGCCACGAACGCCTGCAGCCGCGCAACCCGATCAGCGTGCTCAAGCTCACCGACGGACGGCAGTATCGGTGCAAGATCGCCGATCTTTCGCTATCGGGCGCCGGCATCGAAATCGAGACCAAGCCGGATCTCGGCACGGAAGTCCTGCTCGGCTCCATCCGCGGCCGCGTCGTCCGCCATTTCGCCGACGGTGTCGCGGTCGAGTTCGCAAGCCTGCAGCGACTGGAAACACTGGAAGAAGAATTCGACACCTGAATGCGCGCGCCGGCACCGGCGCCCGCCTGAACGCATCAGACTGATCGACGAGACCGGCCCTAAGCGGCCGGTCTTTTTTTTGCTTTGACGGGTCGCTGCCCACTCGCGCCTGAGTCCCCCGCCGTTTTGTTCCAAGCCCCGCAACTGACCGCACCGCACCAGCCGGCGGGCATTCCATTCGTTCAAATTTTCCGCGAATTCGGTGCAAATACCGGCGAAATTTGAATCAAGTTTACATTTGATTTTAGTCTTGTTTTCGTAAGTATTGCTTCTAATCTATACTTCGATTTTTGCGCTGAATAAATACGGTCGTGCCATTGTGCTGTCGAACGGGGAGACACACAATGGGACAAACCTACAAGACACTGCTGTGCGCAGCGGCGATCGCGCTGGTGCCTGGAATTGCCTCGGCGAATTCGTTCATGGGGTCGGGCGGGCGCACAACGCAGCCGGTCGGCCACTATGAGCTTTGCCAGCAGTTGCCGATCGAATGCCGGCAAGTCACGTCGGCGGCCAAGCCGGTCGAACTGACGCGCAAGCTCTGGGCAAAGATCATCGACGTCAACAATCTCGTCAACACGATGGTGACGCCGCGCACCGACATGGAAATCTGGGGCGTCGAGGAGCGCTGGAGCTATCCGGTCGACGGCATCGGCGATTGCGAGGATTATGTGCTCGAAAAACGCCGTCTGTTGATGAAGGCCGGCATGCCGGCCGGCAATCTGTTGATCACGGTGGTGCGCCAGCCTAACGGCGACGGACATGCCGTCCTGACGGCGCGCACGAGCCTTGGCGACTTCGTGCTCGACAATCTGGAACCGCGCGTCCTCGCCTGGGAGGACACACATTACCGCTTTCTGAAGCGCCAGTCGGATCAGAACTCCGGCGTGTGGGTATCGATCGAGGACGACCGGCAAATGCTGGTCGGCTCCGTTCGCCGCAACTGAACAATGTCATGCGCCGGTTGAAGACGGGGTCGTACGGCGCATGAATGGGACGTGACGGAATTGTGGGCGTGGTAGCCGGTCATGGACCGATGCTGCCGCGCCCCAGGGCCGGCCCGGTCGAGTCCCCACCCTCCCCGTCCCCAACGACCGGGTTCGAGGAGCCGGCCCGTCCCCCGGGCCGGCTCCACTTTTCTCTTCAAGGCAACTTGACGCCTGTCAGACGCCCCTGAGCCCTTCGCGGAACCGGCGCGCATTGTTCACGTAGTGACGGGCCGACGCTTTCAGCGCGGCAATCTGATTGTCGTCTAGCGTGCGCACGGCCTTGGCCGGCGATCCGACGATCAGCGAGCCGGCCGGAAACTCCTTGCGTTCGGTCACCAGCGCACCGGCGCCAACCAGCGAGTTGGGGCCGATTACCGCTCCATTGAGAACGATCGCCCCCATGCCGATCAGGCAGTTATCGCCGATGGTGCAGCCGTGGAGGATCGCCCGGTGCCCGACCGTGCAACCCTTGCCGATCGTCAAAGGATAGCCCGGATCGGTGTGCATCACGGTATGTTCCTGGACATTGGTCTCGTCGCCCAGGGTGATCGGCTCGTTGTCGCCGCGCAGAACCGCACCGAACCAGATCCCGCAATCACGTCCGATCATCACGCGTCCGATGACATCGGCGTCAGGTGCTATCCATGCTGTATCCCGATCCGAGAATTCAGGGGCAATTCCGTCGATGGCGTAAAGCGGCATGGGTGTCTCCGTTCGATCTCCTCCTCAAATACCCGGCCTCGGCGCACGGCGCATCCTTGAAGGGACGTTTACCGATCGTTTACCGGGATTTTGCAATGTCCGGCACACATCGAATCTCCGATTTCGCGCGGAAGGTCGGACATGTCCCAGCATACGGCCGCTGTTGCCGAGACGCCCGGCTCGACCGGTTCCCGCTTCGCCATGCGCATCTTCTATGTTTGCGCCGCGCTGGCGATGATTTCGGTGGTGATCAGCATCGCCGGAAAACTGCTCGGCGGTTCGATCGCCAGCGTTGGTCACACCGAAGATACTGATGTCTTCGAGGTCGTGGTCGGCAACAATGTTCTTGCCGTGCCCGCCAACTACATACGCTTCGAAAAACACCGAGTGGATGGCGATGTCGGCCGTCTCGATCTTTACATGCGCTGGCCGGACCTCGCGGGCTACAGAAACGACATCCGCGACGACTTCAACCATCGCGATGGCTCGCGGCGCATATTGTTCCTGTCGGTTGATGCGCGGCTGATGTCGCGCGACATGTCGGCAAGGCTCGACCCGATTTATCGTCGATTGATCGAGTTGCCGGGCATGCCCCTGAACAACGGATTGCGCGCCTACCGCTTCGCCGAGTCGTCGGGTTACATGAACGAGATGCTCGTCGTGGGCGACCGTGCGGGCGAGCCGCCATTCGTGGCCCGCTGCCTGACTGGATCGGTCGCGGACGGTTCGCTTGCCGCGTGCGAGCGCGACGTCGATTTCGGCGACGATCTCAGCCTGACCTATCGGTTTCCGGCAGGCATTCTAGGCGAGTGGCGGAAGGTGGACAAAGCCATCTTAGAGAAGATGCGGGGCTTTCTGCGGACCGCGCCCTGACCCGTTCTAGCCGAGATCGATATCGAGAATGGCCATCGAGAAATTGTAGGAGAGCTCGCCCTCTTCTTCATCCTTGAAGATGATGCCGAGAAACTCCTCGCCAAGATACAGCTCGCAGGAATCGTCCTTGCGGGGACGGGCCTTCACCTCAAGCATGGGATTGGCGAAGGTGCGTTTGAAATACGCGTCGAGTTTCCTGATTTCCTCGGGCTTCAATGTCTGCTCTCCGGGTTCCGGGTGCTGAATGGAAAAGGCCGTGCGCTTCTGGCACGGCCCCGACGCCAATGTAAAGTGCGTGAACCCCGTATCCAGGTCGCGTCGCGGCAACCCTACTCGTCAGTATCGGCCAGCAGCTGATCCATCGCGCGCGAGGGCTCGTCGCAACCCGCCTCGCCCACGATGCGCGCGGGAACGCCAGCGACGGTCTTGTTGTTCGGCACGGATTTCAGCACCACCGAGCCGGCGGCAACCTTGGTGCAATGGCCGATCTCGATATTGCCGAGAATCTTTGCTCCGGTGCCAATCAGCACGCCGTGGCGGATTTTCGGATGCCTGTCGCCGGTGACCTTGCCCGTTCCGCCGAGAGTGACGCCGTTGAGGATGGAGACATCGTCCTCGATCACCGCCGTTTCGCCCACCACCAGGTCGGTAGCATGGTCGATGAATATGCCTCTGCCCATTTTGGCGGCCGGGTTGATGTCGGTCTGGAAGACTGCCGATGAGCGGCTTTGAAGGTAGAGGGCGAAATCCTTGCGCCCGTTATTGAGCAGCCAGTGCGCGAGACGATGCGTCTGTATGGCGTGAAACCCCTTGAAATAGAGCACCGGCATCAGGAACCGGTCGCAGGCGGGATCGCGGTCGTAGACCGCCTGGATGTCGACGCGCACGATTGCGCTCCAGTCCGGCTGGTCCGCATGCATGGCCGCGAAAGCCTGCCTGATCAGATCGGCGCTGAAGTCCGAATGGTCGAGCCGTTCTGAAATGCGGTGAATAACGGCATCTTCCAGCGTTTCCTGATTCAGGATAGCGGCATACATGAACGCGGCAAGAACTGGATCGTTGTCCACGACCGCCCTGGCTTCGTTCAGTATCGAGTTCCAGATCGGATCGACGGATTTCAGCTTGTCCGACCGGATGGCGCCCTGCGTGCTCATCTGCCTGTCTCCCTTGGCGACCAACTTGCGCCGATACCGCCACGCGTTCATAGAACGCCGTTGGTGGGGCCGATTTTGGGCGGACCATAATCGATCGGCGGTTCAAGTTGAACAGGATTTTCCTTAACGGTGATCAAACGGAATTGAACATGCCGGCAATCGGACATTCCAGGAACGAGCATCTTGTCCTCGACATTGCGGACAACATAGCCCGGCTGACAATCGACCGACCGGACAAGCGCAATGCGCTCAATCAGGCCATGTGGTGCGATCTCGGGTCCATCGTCAGCAAGGCGGCCGCCGACCCGAACGTGCGTGTGCTCGTCATTGGCGGGGCAGGTGCGGATTTTTCGGCCGGCGCGGACATTGCGGAATTCGACACCGTGCGCCGCGATGGCGAAACCGCCCGGGCTTATGAGGCCGCGAATTCCGCAGCCTTCACCGCTGTTCGCGACGCCGCCGTGCCGACAATCGCCGCCATCCGCGGTGTGTGCTTCGGTGGCGGATTCGGTATCGCAGCCGCCTGCGATCTGCGCTTGGCGGCTGACGATTCGCGATTTTCGGTCCCCGCCGCGCGGCTCGGTCTTGCCTATCCACACGACGCCATGGCCGACATCGTCCACGCATGCGGACCGCAATATGCCCGCTACCTGACATTCAGCGGCGCCGCCATTTCAGCGTCTGAGGCATTGCGGGTCGGCTTTCTGGCCGAGATCTGCGCCCCGCGCGAACTGGAGGCAAGAGCGCTCGATATCGCCCGACAGATTGCCGGCGCGGCGCCATTGTCGGTGCGGGCCTCGAAGGCCGCGATCCGGGCTGTCCTCAGCGGCAGCGAGGACGATATTGCGTCGGCGCACGCGCGCGGCGCCGCGACATTCGACAGCGCGGACTACGAGGAGGGGCGAAACGCCTTTCGCGAACGGCGAGACCCTGTCTTTCGTGGGAAGTGAGAATCCCGTAACCGCGCGCTAACCACGTGAAGCGTTGATTCACACGGCACGGCCAGCGTTATGATTTCGTTGGCCATTCGGCACGTAACCTATCAAAGGCAAACTGGGGATGTGCCGTGTTGAATGTGGTAAATTGCATCGTGTATCAGCACGACTACCGTGGACTCGCGCTGGCGGTAGCGGTCTGCGTGCTCGGTTCGATCGTAGCGACGCGCCTTTTCGGACGCGTTCGCCGAACCGTGGGCTCCCAACGCTATCTATGGATGTTCCTGTCGTCGCTCGTGTGCGGCGCTTCGATCTGGACAACGCATTTCCTCGCGATGCTCAGTTACAATCCTGGCGTCGAACATGCCTACGAGCCGATTGGCACGCTTATTTCCCTGCTGCTTGCGATAGGATTTTCCTTTGTCGGGCAGGCGATCGCCACATCGACGCGCACCGGCCCGCGGATAGAAATCGGCGGCGCGGTGCTGGGCTTCGGCATAGCGGTCATGCATTTCACGGGCATGATGGCGTTTCGTGTGAGCGGGAGGGTCGAATTCGATCCGGCGCTCGTGGTCGCATCGGTGATCTTTGGTTGCTTCTTCGGGGCGATCACATTCAACCGGATTGCCCGTCCGGTTACCCGCTTCTGCAAACATGGCAGCACGCTGGCGCTGATCCTCGGCATCGCCACCATGCATTTTACGGCGATGGGGGCGGTCAGCATCATTCCCGACCCTTCGATCGGCGTGCCTGAAGGCATGGTATCCAGCACAATGCTGGTGGTGGCGGTTGTAACGGTCATTGCGCTGATCCTGATGACTGCCGTCTCCAGCTACATGATCGACATACAGCGAGACGCGGAGTCCGTGCAGAGTCTTCGCCGGATGGCGCTTTACGACGCCGTTACCGGCCTTCCGAACCGCGCCCATCTCGCGACGCGGTTGCCCGAATTCATTGCCAACGCGGCCAAGGGATCGCAGATGATCGCGGTGGTCGCGATCGATCTGGACCGGTTCAAGGATATCTATGACGTTCATGGACACGCCACGGGCGACATGCTGCTGCGGCGCGTGGCGGAGCGCTTGTCGGGTTTCGCAGGTGAGACAAATTTCATATCGCGCGTCGGCGGCGACGAATTCGTGGCTGTTGGCGATGCGATCTACTCACAAGACCAGGCGCGCGAGTTCGCCGCAAGTATCTGCGCTCTGATCAACGAACCGGTGGAACATGACGGCCGCATTCTTACGGTCGGCGCCAGCCTGGGCATCAGTCTCTACCCCCATGACGGGCTGACGCTGGACGAACTGACCGGGCGGGCCGATCTTGCCATGTACCGCGCCAAGCAGTCCGCGTCCGACAAGATTTGCTTCTACGAAGCGTCGATGGATGAATCGAGCCGGGAAAAGAGCGCGCTGGCGCTTCAGCTGCGCTATGCGGTCGAGCGCGACGAACTTGAGCTCTACTACCAGCCGCAATACGACGTGGCGACGCGGGAGCTCGTCGGCTTCGAGGCGCTGATCAGGTGGAACCATCCCGAACGCGGGTTGGTCATGCCGGGCGAGTTCATCACCATCGCGGAAGAGACCGGCCTCATCATACCGATCGGCGAATGGGTGCTTAAAACCGCGTGCCGCGAGGCCGCCGGTTGGGAACCGCGGTGCAAGGTGGCGGTCAACGTCGCTTCGGCGCAGATTCTGCAGTCCAACCTGCCGCAACTGTTGCATCAGATTCTGGTCGACACGGGGCTGCCGCCGACCCTGCTTGAACTCGAGGTCACCGAATCCAGCATCATCAACGACCAGCAAAACGCGCTGCACGTCATTCGCCAGCTCAAGGCCATGGGCGTGATGATCGCGATGGATGATTACGGCACCGGCTACTCGTCGCTTTCCACGCTGCAGGCGTTCCCGTTCGACAAGATCAAGATCGACCGGTCATTCATCAGCGATCTCGGCAACAGCGAACAGGCCGGCGCGATCGTGCGCTCCACGATCATCCTGGCGGACAGCCTGAAAATCCCGGTTCTGGCCGAAGGCGTGGAAAGCGAGGCGCATCTCGACTTCCTGTACGAACAGGGATGCGGGCAGGCACAAGGGTATCTGTTCAGCCGGCCGATGCAGGTGGCGGATGTGCACCGTGCGATCGCCAAGAGCACCAAGGCCGGCGCGAGCGCACGCGCGAGGCTCAAAGTATCGAAAGCCGCCGCGGCAATACCGTTTCGCAAGACCGCCTGACAGCGCGCTGTCAGGAGCCGCAATCGCGATGGATTGAATTGCCCGCCGTTTTCGGGTGGAAAGAGCCGGTCCGAATTGTCACGGCAGGCTCATGCAGCGCACGATTTCCAATGCCGACGCCCGGCGCCTTGTCATTTCCCGTCAGGGACTTTGCCGTGAACCGGGGCTGGCGCTCGGCAAGCAGGCGCTGGCGGAAGCGATTACAAACCTGGGTTATGTGCAGGTCGACAGCATCAATGTGGTGGAGCGCGCGCATCACCACATCCTTTTCTCGCGCAGCCAGACCTACCGCAAGCGCGATCTCGCCACGCTGATCGAGAAGGACCGGCTGCTTTTCGAGAACTGGACGCACGACGCATCGATCATCCCTTCCGAGTTCTTCCCCTTTTGGCGGCACCGCTTCGAGCGCGAAAGGCAGCGCTTGCGCACACGCTGGAAAGACCATTTCGGCAAGGAGAATTTCGACCGGGACATAGCGGCCGTGCGCGAGCGGATTACCCGCGACGGCGCGGTCATGACGCGCGATTTCGAGGGCGACAAGCCCAGCACCGGCTGGTGGGACTGGCATCCGGCCAAGGCGGCGCTCGAATATATGTGGCGGACTGGCGAACTGGCGATCACACGCCGCGAAGGCTTCCAGAAGGTCTACGACCTCGCCGAGCGGGTCATTCCCGCCGAGCATTGGAACCGGCGCGTCGAACATCGCGACTTCATCGACTGGGCCTGCCGTGACGCTCTGGAACGCCTTGGCATGGGAAGCCGCGGCGAGATCGCGGCCTTCTGGGATCTGTTGTCGCCACGGGAGGTCGAAGAATGGATCGCGAAAAACCGCGCGAACCTGGTTCAGGTCCAGGCCGAAACGGTCAATGGCAGCCGCGGCGCGACCAGCTACATGCTGGCGGAGCACGAGAATTTTCTCGACGACATTCCCGAGCCGCCAGGGCGTGTTCGTATCCTCAGCCCTTTCGACCCGCTGCTCAGGAACCGCAACCGGACGGAACGGCTGTTCGGGTTCTTCTACCGGATCGAAGTGTTCGTGCCGGAGGCGAAACGCAAATACGGCTACTACGTCTTTCCGGTGCTGCGCGGCGACCGGATTGTGGGGCGTATCGACATCAAGGCTGACAGGAGCGAGGACGCACTCACCGTCCGGGCGTTCTGGCGCGAGCAAGGCGTGCGCGCGTCAACCGCGCTGAGAAACGACATCGAAGCCGAACTGGAGCGAATCAGGCGCTTTTCGGGCGTCAGCCGGACGACGTTCGAGCCCGGCTGGTTCTGCGCCGAGCATCCATAACCTGTTGATACTAAATCACTTCTACTAGTTGAAGGAAGTCACTTTGTGTATTAGGTTTATCGTTTGTATTTGCGCACGCATTGTTCAAATTGACGAGCGGGCTGCACAGAACCACTCAGGCTCGCTTTCAATATTTCTGCATTCTCATCTTTTATATATAGATTCGCTCCAGAAGCTATGTCACCAAACAACTGATCGCTGTACCTCACATAGTAATAATCGCCAAGATAACCGTTGTCATTTGCTTGTATAACGATATATGGATCTTCCTGATCGACACTCATTGCCGCGTTCTTAAAATTGAAATTTTCTTGCGCGTATATCCTTACTATTCCTCCATTTTTGGCGGAGGAGTCGGTGCCTTTTGGAAAAAAGTGAAAGCTCAAACTCCTCGATTTAAGCTCGCAATAGCCCCTCTCATATAACAGCTCTCCATTATCGTCTGGCACTTTGGATATTTCAGCCTTACTGTCCACAAATTTCCAATCGGGATCATCCTTGCAAGCGGTCAAATAGAACAGATTTCCAATGTAATTTGATGGGCTTATATCTCCATTGTTTTTCACGACATAATCCCTATTCCATTCCTTGCCCATGAAATTCATTCTATCTTCGCAGTTACCGAGCCTGCATGCCAACACGGTATGCTCGAGCATATCATTTAGGTATACGAAGCTTGTATCTCCGTGCTTGAACATATCTACTCGGACTGAATCATAGTCTCCGGAATCGCTTTTTTCGTATTCATCAGAATTCAATATCAGGTAGCAGAAACCTACTCCCATCGAGCATTGGTAATCTCCTTCGAGCGTCCACATCGACATCCCCTTTCGAGTTGCCGATATCCTGTATCTGCCCGAAGTAACGCCTTGCCCAAGAAATTCGAGCCGGTGCACCATATCATTCAGTCCTCCGGTCCATATTCCGGATCGGATTCCGCATTCCCTGGTGTAGGGCTTTGATGACTGACCGTGCGACACGGCCGTCAACGCTAGCAGTCCAGCTATGGTCGTGATTGCTTTTCTAACGTAATTCATTGTTGCCCCTCGGTACATTGCGAGCGATGGCAGCCTACTAGGAAATATGCTTGTAGCCCAGAACTACAATCGGGCCGCCGCGCGGTCAGTCAGGAAATCCAGAACCGCTTCGCAGAACGCGTCGTTGCGGTCGCCGGCAGCCATGTGGCCAGCGCCGCCGACATCGACATAAGATTGCCGCCGGCGCCAAGTGGATAAGCTCACCGGCACCATTCGCATAACCCACTGATTCTGCTTGGCTGCTTCTGCTCGCCGCCAGTTTTCTATCCACGCCCCTTGCCTCCCGTCCGATAATCCCACCGCCATGAAAGGAGGCGGTGATGGACTGGGCATTGGCAATTAAGCGCAACCGCGCCGCACTCCTTCGCATCCTCGCGGCACTGTTCGCGCTTGCCGGGCTTGAGGACGGCCAATCGGGACCGGCGCGGGCTGCCGACGGCCCGCTGTTCTTGCCCCGCCATCTGCACGCTTATGTGCTGCGCATATCGCGCGCCGCCGAATCCGCCATCAGGCGTCTCATCGTCATCGCTGCGCGGGAGGTCGCGGTCCAGCCGTGCCCGACCGGCGGCTTTTCACTGCGGAACTTCGGCGGGAAGCATCAGAATGTGGCTGCGGCCCCAATCCGCATCCCCGCCTTCCCGCTGCTCGATCCGCTGAGGAAGTATCCATTCGAACCGCCCAGGCGGGCTTCGAAGTTCATGCCGCGCATCTGCGTGGTGGGATTTACCGAGCCGGCGCCGTTGCCTCAAAAGCCGGTTCTCCGCCCCGACGATCCGGTCGATGCCGCCGGCATTTGCCGCCGGCTGCTTGCATCGAGACGGGCTCTTGAGAACTTGCCCGCACAGGCCCGCCGCCTTGCTCGCTGGCAAGCGCGCCGCAGGCTCCGTCAGGGGCCGGGCCGCGTCGTGCCGCTGCGCTTTGGCCGCCCGCCCGGCGGCCGCAAACGCCCGATCCATGTGGTCGACGACATATTGAAGGAGTGCCACGCGCTGGCGCTGGACGTGCTCTCGCCCGATACGTCGTGAGAGCGAGCAGCCGGTTCGCGAAGCGAAACTGCCGCGAGCGAAAACAAACGGACGAAGTCCGCAAGCCCGACCGGGCGTCGCGCCCTATGGCGCGCCCTCGCGGAGGGCCGTCGCGCAGCGACGAATAGCCCGGGAGCGAAAAAATGGCAGTGATCAGGCCGCCGCGCGGTCCGTCAGGAATTCCAGCACGGCCTCGGAGAAAACGTCGTTGCGATCGCCGGCGACCATATGGCCGGCGCCGCTGACATCGACGTAGGACGCCGCAGGCGCCAGTTCGACAAATTCGCGCGCCTCTTCCTCGCCGACCAGTTCGGACTGCATGCCACGCACCAGAAGGGCGGGAATGTGCAGCTTGGGCAAATCGGCGAGCAATTCCACCATCAGATCACGCGCGCCGAGATTGATGTTGCGCTCGCTGCGTACGAAGGCGGGATCCCAGTGCCAGCGATAGCGACCGTCTTCGCCGCGTCGCAGGTTCTTGCCCAGACCCTCCAACGATGATGGACGCTTGCGGTGCGGAAGATAGGCGGCGATCGCGTCGGCGGCTTCCTCCAGCGTGGCGAAGCCCTCGTCCATCTTCTCGCCCATGAACCCCTGGATCTTGGCGACGCCCTCGGGGTTCATGCGCGGGGTGATGTCGACCAGCACCAGCGACTCGAGCAGCGGGCCGTGTCGGAGCTCGGCCGCAAGCGACGACAGGCCGCCGAGCGAAGCGCCGACATTGGACGGTCTGGCGTGGAATTGCTTTTCGACCTGGCGGACCACCGCCGCGACATCCCCGGCATAGTCCGAAAAAGTGTAATTGCCGCTTTTCACCCAGTCGCTCTCGCCGTGGCCGCGCAGGTCGACCGTGATGGCGCGCATGCCGTTTTCGGCAACCTCTCTGGCGGTCTTGTCCCAGGCGCGCCGCGTCTGGCCGCCGCCATGCAGGAAGATCACAGGATGGCCCAGGCCGTCCCACAGGTCACCCGCGAGCCTGTTGCCTTCGGTACCCTCGAAGCTGATCGGTTCCGGCAAGGTCAAAGCGGATGCTCCTTGAGGAATTCCAGTGCCCGGGCCTTGAAGGTCCGGTCGCCGACCGAAAGCATGTGGTCGCGGCCTTCGATGGCGAACGCTGTTGCGTTCGCCATCAGATCGGCGAGTGCCTGCGGTGCACCGGCTATGTCATCTTCTGTCCCGACGGCAATCAACGCCGGCTGCGCGATCCGGCCCATCTGAGCCGGCGCGATCAGCTCCCGTGAGGTTTCGATGCAGGCGGCCAGCGCGCGCCGGTCGCTGCCCGTCTGGTCGGCGAATGCGCGGAACATTTGGGGCCTGGTGCCGGTGACCGCTGCCGGATCGTCGGCGAGAAGCGCATCCGCGATTTCATCCCATTCGCCGACGCCCTCGACCATGCCGATGCCCAACCCGCCGAGTATGAGTGTGGCCGCAATCCCGGGATGGCCGAGCGCAACGAAGGCCGCCACGCGAGCGCCCATCGAGTATCCCATGACATGAGCGCGGGCCAGTCCGAGATGGTCGAGGAGTGCGGCTGCGTCTCCCGCCATTTTCGCGGGCCGATAGTCATCGGGATCATAGCTTTTCGTGGACTGGCCGTGGCCGCGATGGTCGAAGGCGATCGTGCGGTATCCGGCCTCGGTCAGCGTCTTGATCCAGCCGGGATTGACCCAATTGACCGTCAGGCTCGAGCCGAAGCCGTGCAGCAGCAGGACCGGATCGCCCTCGCCCTTGTCCAGATATGCGAGATCGAACCCCTCATGGGAAAATGCTTCCATTCCGGACGTTTACGCTCCGCTGGAGAAGGCTGTTCAGTCGGCGCCTGCGATAGCGTCGATCTCGGGATGGCGCAACCTGTCACCCACGTCGATGCCGGCCGCTTTTGCTGTTCCTTCGTGAAGTTCCAGCACGAAACGCACCATTCCCGCCGGCGCGATTGGCGCTTCGGAGAACGGGACGCCGGGCAGAATGTCGAGCACACGGCCATCCTCGCCGAGAAAGATCAGATCGAGCGGCAGCGGCGTGTTTTTCATCCAGAAGGCGACGCGGCGGGTGTCTTCAAACACGAACAGCATGCCGCGCCTTTGCGGCAGGTCGCGCCGGAACATCAGGCCGCGCGAGCGCTCGGTATTGTCGTCGGCGACTTCAATCGCGAATTGCTGCTCGCCTGAGGCAGTCATGGCGATCAGCGGCGCGGGATCGACCGGAAGCAGCATCGGCTTCCCGGTCTGGGCGGATACAGGACCGCCAGCCAAGGATGCGACGATTGCGATTGCGACGAAGGCTGTGGCGAGAAATCCCGCTGTCCTGAGCATGGGTGCTCCCTGTTTCCCGGACCGCGTCAGTGCGAAACCGGCAGAGTACCCATATCCGGATAGATTTCGGCAGCCATAAGGCCCTTGTCACCACGGCCGAAGCGCACCAGCACCACCTGGCCCGGACGAAGCTCGGTCACGCCATAGCGGCGCAGGGTCTCCATGTGGACGAAAATGTCCTCGGTCCCCTCGCCCATGGTGAGGAAGCCGAAACCCTTGGTCCGGTTGAACCACTTGACCAGAGCGCGCTCCAACCCGCTTTCGGGCGTTACCGAGACGTGAGTGCGATCACCGGGCTGCTCGGAGGGATGAATAGCGGTGCTGGTATCCATGGACAGCACTTTGAACGCCTGCAGGCCGCGCTCACCCTGACGGGCAAGGCATGCGACACGCGCGCCTTCGAGCGCGGTCTGGAAGCCGTCGCGCCGCAGGCAGGTGACATGGAGAAGAACGTCGCCGTGGGATTTTTCGTCGGGGAGGATGAAGCCGTAGCCTTTGGCCACGTCAAACCACTTGATCGCGCCCGACAGCTCGATCATCGTTTCGTGATCGGATCGTTCCTCGTTTGCGAGTACCGGCTGTTCCGCCTCGCTCCGCCTCTCCGACGAGGACTTGTCCCCCATCCGAACGCACCCTTCCTGCTTCCGCAATACACGCCGGCGCAACTGATTCTGACCTACAAGATAGCACTTTCACTTCGGCGCTTAGCAAGGGCCACGCCGATTTTTTCAACACATCGATCGTAAGGCGATGCTTTAGTTGCACTTTGAACGACCGTCATCGGCAGGTCGGCATGTTGCGGCAGGTGGCATCACCGTCCTAAACAGGCTCTCAACCACAAGGAGGCACTCCAAATGCGCTATCTGCACACCATGGTCCGCGTGACCAATATCGATGAATCGCTCGATTTCTATTGCAACAAGCTCGGCATGAAGGAAGTGCGCCGGATCGACAATGACGGCGGCCGATTCACGCTCATCTTTCTGGCCGCGCCCGAGGACGAAAAGGCGGGCGAGATGAGCGGGGCGCCCCTGCTGGAGCTCACCTACAACTGGGATCCCGAGGAATATTCCGGCGGACGCAATTTCGGCCACCTCGCCTACGAGGTCGATGACATTTACCAGACCTGCCAGAAGCTGATGGACGCCGGCGTGACGATCAACCGGCCGCCGCGCGACGGACGCATGGCATTCGTCCGCTCGCCGGACAACATCTCCTTCGAGCTGCTGCAAAAGGGCGGCGCCCAAGAGAAAGCGGAACCCTGGGCATCGATGGGCAATACCGGCGAGTGGTGAGCGCATCGAGGTGCGCCGGCCCCGCATACGCTCGCGCTTGTCTGCCGCAGCGATCGTGCTAACAGGTTCGAGGCCACATTTGCCCGTGGGGGATCATCGATGAAGGAAGTGATTGCCGAACTTGAGCGTCGGCGCGCCGTGGCGCGATCAGGTGGCGGCCAGGCGCGAATCGACGCGCAGCACAAACGCGGCAAGCTGACCGCTCGCGAGCGTATCTCCATCTTCCTCGACGAAGGCACGTTCGAGGAGTTCGACATGTTCGTCGAGCACCGATCCACCGATTTCGGCATGGAGAAGACGAAATATTCCGGCGACGGCGTGGTCACCGGCTGGGGCACGGTCAACGGCCGTCCGGTATTCATCTTCGCCAAGGACTTCACCGTATTCGGCGGCTCGCTGTCGGAGGCGCATGCCGAGAAGGTGGTG
Source organism: Rhizobiaceae bacterium (assembly GCA_040880025.1). Lineage (GTDB taxonomy): Bacteria > Pseudomonadota > Alphaproteobacteria > Rhizobiales > Rhizobiaceae > RCIO01. The sequence goes on along the minus strand of JBBDJD010000013.1, from coordinate 588,611 downwards.
AAGGTGCAGGAGATGGCGCTGAAGAACCGCACGCCGATCATCGGGCTGTACGATGCCGGCGGCGCGCGCATCCAGGAGGGCGTGGCCGCGCTCGGCGGCTACGCCGAAATCTTCCAGCGCAACGTGCTGGCCTCCGGCGTCATTCCCCAGATTTCGGTCATCATGGGTCCCTGCGCGGGCGGCGACGTGTATTCGCCCGCCATGACCGACTTCATCTTCATGGTGCGCGACACGTCCTACATGTTCGTCACCGGGCCGGACGTGGTGAAGACCGTCACCAACGAGACCGTGACGGCGGAGGAACTCGGCGGTGCTTCCGTGCACACGACAAAATCCTCGATCGCCGACGGCGCCTATGACAACGACGTCGAGGCGCTGCAGCAGATGCGGCGCCTGATCGACCTTTTGCCGCTGTCGAACACTGCGGAATTGCCGGAGATCGATTGCCATCAATCGGCGGCGGAAGACGACTTCTCGCTCGATACGCTGGTGCCGGACAACTCCAACAAGCCCTACGACATCAAGGAGTTGATCCAGAAGACCGTCGACGAGGGCGACTTCTTCGAAATCCAGGCGTCCTTCGCCAAAAACATCATCACCGGCTTCGGCCGGGTTGAAGGCCGGACGGTTGGCATCGTCGCCAACCAGCCCATGGTGCTGGCCGGTGTTCTCGACAGCGATGCTTCGCGCAAGGCGGCGCGGTTCGTGCGCTTCTGCGACTGTTTCTCGATCCCGATCGTAACATTTGTCGACGTTCCGGGCTTCCTGCCGGGCACGAGCCAGGAATATGGCGGACTTATCAAGCACGGCGCCAAGCTGCTTTTCGCCTATGCCGAGGCAACCGTGCCGAAGATAACCATCATCACGCGCAAGGCCTTCGGCGGCGCCTATGACGTGATGGCTTCAAAACATCTGCGCGGCGACCTCAACTATGCCTGGCCGTCGGCGCAAATCGCGGTGATGGGCGCCAGGGGCGCGGTCGAGATCATCTACCGCAAGGATGTCGGCGATGCCGAGAAGATCGCCAAGCACACCAAGGCATATGAAGACCGGTTTCTGTCGCCCTTCGTGGCGGCCGAGCGCGGCTATATAGACGAGGTGATCATGCCGCATTCCACCCGCCGGCGCGTTGCGCGCGGTCTCAGGCTGCTGCGCAACAAGGAACTCGCCAACCCCTGGAAGAAGCACGACAACATCCCGCTGTGACGTCGTCGCGCTTGTTGTTGTGGCTGACCTCTAGGCCGCGCTACGGACCTGACGGTCTTCCTGCAGCGCTTCGCCATGACTGATCTCGGTGCCCAGCACCTGCAGACACAGCCGCATGAAGTTGGACAGGCCGGGCCAACCCTTGGCGGAGACGATGTTGCCGTCGACATGGGCGCCGTCGGCGGGCACATCGATATATTTGCCGCCAGCGAGCGTCACTTCCGGTTCGCAATAGTGAAGCGCGGCGACCTCCCTGCCCCGCACGACGCCATCGACGGCGATGAGTATCTGGACCCCGTGGCAGATCGTGAAGATCGGTTTTCCGGATTCATGGAAGTGGCGGACAATCGCCTGAACGCGCTTGTCGATGCGAATGTATTCAGGCCCGCGCCCGCCGGCGCAGTAGACCGCGTCATAGTCCGCGGGATCGACATCCGCGAACGTCTTGTTGACGTAATAGTCGTGGCCGAGCTTTTCCGTGTAGGTCTGGTTTCCCTCGAAGTCGTGCAGCGAGGTCTTGATGACTTCGCCCTTCTTCTTGTCCGGGCACACGACATGCACCGTATGCCCGACCGCGTGCATGGCCTGTTCGAAGACGAAGATCTCGTACTCCTCGCTGAACTCGCCAACGAGCATCAGAATTTTCTTGCCAGCCATCGCTTTTCCTCCCTGACCGCATTTATTTCGGAATTCGAATTAATCGCGATGTTAGCGCGCGTCGGGCGGGAACGCAATCTGGTAGGACCAATTGGAGCCGCCGGGCGACGACGGTCCGGTCTACGTCGTATTCGTCCTTCAACGAGGCGTTGCCGATTTCGCCTCAGAATCCGCGCGGGGGCACAAACAGGCAGATCGTATCGCCGTCATCGCGGCCACCCTTGGAGCACCAGTGGAACGCCCCGTCGGGTGACATCTTCACCTTGCTGTCGGTCATCGGAATGACCTCGCCCGTGGTTGCGATGACGTATCCTTCCGGTCGTTCCCTGATCTCGCTCTGCGCAACCTCGCGGCAGTCATAGCCGGAGCAGCACGCCAGCGGGTACGACCAGCCCTGCGGCTTGGCAGCCGTTGGTATGGCATCATGTGCTGCTGCCGGAAAAATGAGGAACATTGCGGAAAGTGCGGCTGCGCCTGGGAGCCCGGCGCGCGGCTTGAGAGTGCCCATGCGGAACATGACTGTTCTCCTACGGGTTCCTCCCAACTAATGATGCTGCTCCCGGATGGTTAACGCTTCGTTAACCCAACGACGCGCCGATGTGCCGACTTCGGATAGATGTAGCCTTGCACGGAGTGGTTGTTCATCCCACTCAGACGCGGCGCGGCCGGGCCAGATGCACGAAAAAGGCCGCGCCGGCGACGCCGCCGGCCACCGCCCCTACAGGCATGATGCCAAAAGCGAAGCCCATGGCGGTCGTACCTTCGAAATCATGATAATTCGTGATGGTCGTGACCAGGATATAGCCGAGGAACAGAACCAAGGCAGCTCCAATGGAGCCGAGAACGAAACCCAGAATGGCCATCAATATTGTGCGCACGCGGCGACGCTAGCACAGCGCCTGAAGCGGGGCGAGCGCGATTTACACCGTCAGATGGCCTTTCACGTCGGCGCGGTCGAGGTCCTGCGCCGGACCGTGATGGACGATCTGGCCGCGGTCCATGATGTAGACCTCGTCGGCCAGTTCGCGGCAGAAATCGAGATATTGCTCGACCAGCAGGACGGCGATGCCGGCGGTGTCGCGCAGGTATCGGATCGCCTTGCCGATATCCTTGATGATCGACGGCTGGATGCCCTCGGTCGGCTCGTCGAGCACCAGAAGCTTCGGCCGCATGACCAGCGCCCGGCCGATGGCGAGCTGCTGCTGCTGTCCGCCGGAAAGGTCTCCGCCGCGCCGCGACAGCATTTCCTTCAGCACCGGAAACAGCTCGAAGACGTGACCTGGAATGTCACGGTCCTTCGCCTTCAGTGGCGCATAGCCGGTCTCGAGGTTTTCGCGCACGGTGAGCAGCGGGAATATCTCCCTGCCCTGCGGCACGAACGAGATGCCCGACCGGGCACGGTCGTAGGCCGCGCTGCGGTCGATCCCCTTCCCCTCGAAGGTAATCGTTCCCGAAGTCAACCGGTGATGTCCGACGATCGAGCGCATCAAACTGGTCTTGCCAACGCCGTTGCGCCCGAGCACGCAGGTGATCTTGCCGGCATCGACCTCAAGCGACACGCCGCGCAGCGCCCTGGCGGCGCCATAGTGAAGCGTGGCGTCGGTGACAGTCAGCATCCTCACCTCCCCAGATAGACTTCGATGACCCGCTCGTCCGCCGAGACGAAATCGAGCGGGCCTTCCGAAAGCACCGAGCCTTCATGCAGGCAGGTGACCTTGACGCCGAGCTCGCGAACGAAATGCATGTCGTGTTCGACCACCACGACCGAGTGGTTCTTCGCAATGTCCTTCAAGAGCCGCGCCGTCTCCACCGTCTCGGCGTCGGTCATGCCCGCGACCGGCTCGTCGACCAGAAGCAGCTTGGGATCCTGCGCGAGCAGCATGCCGATCTCCAGCCACTGCTTCTGTCCATGCGACAATCCCGATGCGAGGTCATTGCGACGCGCCTCCAGGCGGATGGCGTCCAGAATCTCATCGATGCGCTGGCGATTTTCGACCGTGACCCGGTTGAAGAGGGCGGGGAATATCGAGCGCGACCCCTGCAGCGAAAGCAGGATGTTGTCCTCAACGGTCTGGCTTTCGAACACGGTCGGCTTCTGGAACTTGCGGCCGATACCCATCATGGCGATGTCGGCCTCGTCGTGGCGGGTCAGATCGATCTCGCCATCGAAGAAGACTTCGCCCTGGTCGGGCCGGGTCTTGCCGGTGATGATGTCCATCATTGTCGTCTTGCCGGCGCCGTTGGGACCGATGATGGCGCGCATTTCGCCCCGGTCCAGCACCAGCGACAGGTCGTTGATCGCCTTGAAGCCATCGAAGGAGACCGACACGCCGTCGAGATAGAGGATGGTGTTCTTGCGGCTCATCGCTCGTTCCTACTCCGCCGGCTGCGGTTCGGGATCACCACGCCGCCCATCGAGGATCGCGGCGCGTTCCTTCGGCCCCGAGACGACGTGCTCCTCGTGACCGGGATCGATTTCGGCGCGGTCGCCTTCCTCGGCAATGCGGGCGGCGCTCTTGGCTTTCCGGCCGGCGCGCCAATCGTCGAATGTGCCGATGATGCCGCGCCGCAGGAACAGCGTGCTGAAGATGAAGATCGCCCCCAGCGCAAACAACCAGACCTCGGGCATGAGCGCGGTGAACCAGCTCTTGGCGCCGTTGATGAGCAGCGCGCCGATGATCGGCCCGACAATCGTCGCCCGCCCGCCGACGGCGGTCCACACGACCACTTCGATCGAATTAGCCGGCGCGAACTCGCCGGGATTGATGATGCCGACCTGTGGGACATAAAGCGCGCCGGCGACGCCGGCCATGACGGCCGAGGCTACGAAGGCGAACAGCTTTATGTTTTCAGGCCGCCAGCCGATGAAGCGCGTGCGGCTTTCGGCATCGCGGACGGCGGCCATCAGCTTGCCGAACTTCGATCCCGAGACCAGGGCGACAAACAGGACGCCCAGAGCAAGCGCGATGGCGGTGGCCGAGAAGAGCGCGGCGCGGGTCGAGTTCGCCTGCACCGAGAAACCGAGAATGTCCTTGAAGTCGGTCAGGCCGTTATTGCCGCCGAAGCCCATATCGTTGCGGAAGAAGGCGAGCAGCAGCGCGTAGGTCAGCGCCTGGGTAATGATCGACAGGTAGACGCCGGTGACGCGGCTGCGGAAAGCGAACCAGCCGAACACGAAGGCGAGCAGCCCCGGCACCAGCAGCACCATCAGCATGGCGAACCAGAACTGGTCGAAGCCGTACCAGAACCACGGCAGTTCCTTGTAGTTCAGGAACACCATGAAGTCGGGCAGGATCGGGTTGCCGTAGACGCCGCGATCGCCGATCTGGCGCATCAGATACATGCCCATCGCATAGCCGCCGAGCGCGAAAAATGCGCCGTGGCCGAGCGAAAGGATGCCGCAATAACCCCAGACGAGATCGAGCGCGAGCGCCAGCAACGCATAGCACAGGTATTTGCCGAACAGCGCCACCGCATAGGATGGAATGTGGAACGCGCTGCCGCGCGGCACCGCCAGATGGAGTACTGGGACCAATATCGCCAATGCCACCAGCACGAGCATGGTGGTGAGAACGCGGGGCGTGATTCCGTTGGCGAAAAAGCGGCCGGTGATCATGTCTCGACCGCCCTGCCCCGCAGCGCGAACAGGCCGCGCGGGCGCTTCTGGATGAACAGGATGATGAGCACCAGAACCAGAATCTTGCCCAGCACCGCGCCGGCGTAAGGCTCAAGGAACTTGTTAAGAATGCCGAGCGAGAGCGCGCCGACAAGCGTGCCCCACAGATTGCCGACCCCGCCGAAGACAACGACCATGAAGCTGTCGATGATGTAGCTCTGGCCGAGATTGGGCGAGACGTTGTCGACCTGGGTGAGCGCCACGCCGGCGATGCCTGCGATGCCGGAACCCAGTGCGAATGTGAAGGCGTCGACCCACGGCGTGCGGATGCCCATGGACGAGGCCATGCGCCGGTTCTGCGTGACGGCGCGCATGTGCAGGCCCCAGGACGTGCGGTTGAACACGTAGAGGAGCAGAACGAAGACGCCGATCGCGAAGATCACGATCCACAAGCGGTTCCAGGTGATGGCGAGTTGGCCGAGATCGAACGAGCCCGACATCCAGCTCGGATTGCCGACCTCACGGTTGGTCGGGCCAAAGATCGAACGCACGGCCTGCTGAAGCACCAGCGATACGCCCCAGGTGGCGAGCAGCGTCTCGAGCGGACGGCCGTAGAGAAAGCGGATCACACCACGCTCGATGAGCAATCCCACCGTGCCCGCGACGAGGAACGCCAGCGGCAGCGCGATCAGCAGCGACCAGTCGAACAGGCCGGGGAAGGATGCGCGGATGACGCTCTGCACGGCAAATGTCGTGTAGGCGCCCAGCATCACCATCTCGCCATGCGCCATGTTGATGACGCCCATCACCCCGAAGGTAATGGCGAGGCCGATGGCGGCCAGCAGCAGCACCGAGCCCAGCGAGATGCCGTACCAGACGTTCTGCGCGGCGTCCCACACCACCAGACGGCCCTTTATTTCCTCGATCGCGGCCTGCGCCGCATCGTGTAGAGCGCCCTCGGCGCTCGCGGAGAAGCCCGTGAGAAGCGAAAGCGCATCGCGGTCGCCGCGCATGGCGATCAGGTCGATCGCGTCCGCCTTTTCGGCCTCGTCCGCATCCGAGATCAGGATCGCGGCGGCGCGGGCCTGCTGCATGGCGAGTTTGACGGAAGCGTCGGCTTCCTCGCCTATCGCGACGTCAAGACTTTCGATCATGGACGGGTCCGGATTGGCGAACATGGTCAGCGCCGCGTTCAGCCGGACATCGGATTTGGGCGAACCGAGCGTCAGATTGGCCACAACGTCGCGGATCAGCCTGCGCAGGCTGTTCTTGACCTTGACCTTGCTCATCGCGCTGCTGGCGTCCTCCCCGACGCTTTCGCGCGTCAGCGGATCGAGCAATTCGACCCTCTTTCTGTCCTCACGGACAATGAACACCTGGTCGTCCGACTTGCGGGAGGCGACGTTGCCGTCGGAGAGCGCATTGAGCACTTGAGCCACCGATGGCTCGCCGGTCGCGCCGAGCTCATTGATGATCTCTTCGGTCTGATCATAATTCTTGGAATGCGCGAATTTGGCGATGATCGCGCGCAGCGCTTCCTCATCTGCCTGGGCGTGCGCCGTGCCCGTCGCCATGCCGACCAGCAGCAAGATGGCAGAAATGACGCGCAATAATGTCATTGGAAGGCGTTTCCCCAAAGCCCTGGAATTCGTTCTTCTGAAAACCGGGCGGCGCAAACGCCGCCCGGCGCAGTCTCTCAGACCAGTCGCAGGTCCCTCGCGACCGTCAGTTGACGCCCTTGCCGCCGCACTTGCCCGTCGCGACGTTGAAGTTTCCGCACGACATGGGCGCACGCCAGTCAGCGATCAGGTCCTTGGAGTCCGGCAGGTAGTCGGACCACTCGTCACCCACAACGAGGCCCGAGGTTTCCCACACGACCTCGAACTGGCCGTCATCCTGGATCTCGCCGATCAGCACCGGCTTGGTGATGTGATGGTTCGGCATCATGGTCGAGAGGCCGCCCGTCAGGTTGGGCACCGACACGCCGATGATGGCGTCGATCACCGCATCCGGATCGATGGTGCCGGCCTTCTCGACTGCCTCGACCCACATGTTGAAGCCGATGACATGAGCTTCCATCGGGTCATTGGTAACGCGCTCTTCGCTCGTGAACGCCTTCCATGCCTCGATGAACGCGGTGTTGTCGTCATTCTCGACCGACTGGAAGTAGTTCCAGGCAGCGAGATGGCCGACCAGCGGTGCCGTGTCGATCCCGGCGAGTTCTTCCTCACCAACCGAGAAGGCGATGACGGGGATGTCTTCCGCCTTGATGCCCTGGTTGCCGAGCTCCTTGTAGAAGGGAACATTAGCGTCGCCGTTGATGGTGGACACAACGGCGGTCTTCTTGCCGGCGGAGCCGAAGTTCTTGATGTCGGTCACGATCGTCTGCCAGTCGGAATGGCCGAAGGGCGTGTAGTTGATCATGATGTCTTCCGACGCGACGCCCTTGGCCTCCAGATAGGCCTGGAGGATCTTGTTGGTCGTCTGCGGATAGACGTAGTCGGTGCCGGCCAGAACCCAGCGCTCGACGCCTTCGTTCATCAAGTAGTCGACGGCGGGGATGGCCTGCTGGTTCGGGGCGGCGCCCGTGTAGAACACGTTGCGCTGGCTTTCCTCGCCCTCATACTGGACCGGGTAGAAAAGCAGCGAGTTCAGTTCCTCGAATACCGGCAGCACGGACTTGCGCGACACCGATGTCCAGCAGCCGAATACCGCCGCCACCTCGTTGACCGAAATCAGCTCGCGCGCCTTTTCGGCAAAGAGCGGCCAATCGGACGCCGGGTCGACGACGACGGCCTCAAGCTTCTTGCCGAGAAGACCGCCCTTTTCGTTCTGCTGCTCGATGAGCATCAGCATGACGTCTTTCAGCGTGGTTTCGGAAATGGCCATCGTTCCCGACAGCGAATGGAGAACGCCGACCTTGATGGTGTCTTCCTGCGCGTAGGCAGGCGAGAACATCATGCTCGCGGCAAGCGCGCCTGCCGTAGCAAGTCCCGTAATTCTCGAATGGTTGCCCCTCATCGTTAAACCTCCGGAGTGAGTTGTTGCACCGCAGCGAAGACTGCAATCCTCGTGCCAGTTCCGAAGGCGGCGTTTACGATTTAGAAATAACTTAACAATCGCAGGAGTTTACGTTTGGTCAGCATCGGTTGGGGAAGTTTGCCGGCGAAATGCCAACGGAAGAGCCAGGCGAACACCTGCGCACCATAACATCATATTGCCCATAGAATAGGCAATATGGATACGCCGCCTGTTATTTAGGCAGGATCGCGCTCAAGCATGTCCTTGACCGTGGTGGCCAACTGTTTCAGCGAGAACGGTTTGGGCAGGAACCCGAACTTCGCCTCGGCCGGCAGGCTTTTGGAGAAAGCATCTTCGGCATAGCCCGAGACGAAGATAAAGCGGATGTCCGACTGCAGTTTGCGCAACTCGATCAACAGCGTCGGACCGTCCATTTCAGGCATGACGACGTCGGACACCACGATGTCCACCTTGCCGTCGAGTTCCTTGAAGATCTCGAGAGCCTCGACGCCCGTTGACGCCTCGTGCACGGTGTAACCGCGCGAGGTCAACGCGCGCACATTGCCCATACGCACTGCATCTTCGTCCTCAACCAACAGCACTGTGGCGGAGCCGGACAGATCCTTGTTCTCCTGCGCCGCGGGCTTCTGCCCGGCGGCGGCGTCCGGAAGAGCCTCCGCAACGTCCCCCTCGGCCTTGGCTTCAGCCACGTGCCGGGGCAGGAAGATGCGGAAGACCGAGCCCTTGCCGAGTTCCGACTCGCAGAAGATGAAGCCGCCGGTCTGCTTGATAATGCCGTAGACCATGGACAGGCCGAGTCCTGTCCCCTTCCCCACGTCCTTGGTGGTGAAGAACGGCTCAAACACCTTGCGGATGATATCGGGTTCGATGCCGGTGCCTGTATCCTCCACATCGACCAGCACATAGTCGCCTCGCGTCAGTTCGCGATGCCCGAATCCCTCGCAGTCGGCTTCCACAACGTTGCGGGTGCGGATCGTCAGGTCGCCGCCTTCCGGCATTGCGTCTCGCGCGTTGACCGCCAGATTGACGATCACCTGCTCGAACTGGCCGATATCGGTGCGAACCGGCCACAGATCGCGGCCGTGCTCGACATTGAGCTTGATGTCGTTGCCCACGAGCCGGGCCAGAAGCATCCGCAGATCGGCCAGTACGTCGGTCAGGTTGAGCACTTCCGGCCGCATCGTCTGCCGCCGCGAGAAGGCGAGCAATTGCCGGACCAGCGAAGCCGCCCTGTTGGCGTTCTGCTTGATGTTCATGATGTCCTGGAAGGACGGGTCCGACGGGCGGTGATTGGTCAGCAGCAGGTCTGAGGCCATGATGATCGCGGTCAGGACATTGTTGAAATCGTGCGCGATGCCGCCGGCGAGCTGGCCAACGGCCTGCATCTTCTGGCTTTGCGCCATCTGCGCTTCGAGCGCCTTTTGCTCGGTGGTCTCCACGGCATAGACGATCGCAGATTCCTCGCCCTCGCCCGCCTCGTCCGCAATGGCGTTGACATAAAAGCGCATGTGCCGCTCTTCATTGTCAGGCAGCGCGGTGTCGATCGGAGCGATATCGGCCTGGCGCTGGCGCGCGCGCTCCAGTGCCGTGGTAAAGGCGATCCGGTCGCGCGGATGGACCACGCTTTCCAGTTTCAATCCCCGGTCGACCGCGTCCTGATCCACGACGCTGGCGAACAGCGACAGGAAGGGTGCGTTGGTGCGCAGGATGCGGCCATCTCCGTCGACGCCCGCGATCGCCATTGGGGTGGAATTGAAGAAGCGGGTGAAGCGGACCTCCGAGGCGCCGCTCTGCCTGGACGCCTCCGTACCATGGCTGCGATTGAGCACGATCGTGCGTGACGGGCCGGCAACCCCTTCACGGTTGGCTGTCACCCGCTGCATGAACCGTACTGGCAGTACTTCGCCGCTGCGTGTCGCGAGATCGAGATCGATAACGACGTCGCGGGACGAGCCGGGGTCGGCCTTCACGGAATGAATGAGCGCCATGCCGTCGCCGGCGACGATTTCGGAAAGACGCAGGCTGCCTGGCGTGAAGTTGGCAAGATCGACGCCGAGCCATTCCGCCAATGTGGCGTTCAGGTAGGTGACACGGCCGGTCGGGTCTGCGGACAGGTAGCCGGCGGGAGCATGATCGAGGTGGTCGATCGCCTTCTGGAGATCGAGGAAATAACGCTCCTGCTCCGCCCGCTCGTCGGAAATGTCGGCGATCTGCCACGCATGGAACGGGCGGCGGTGCCCCGGCAACACGAATGCGCGGGCGCGCGTCCGGTACCATCGCGAGCCCGGCTCCGCGTCCGGCTGAATGGGCTGCGACAGGCGGAATTCGCCCTCCGCCCACTGGCCGTCGCGCAACGCGCCACCCAGGCGCACGAGCGTGCCCGCTGCCTCGGAGTTGTCTGATAGGATGCCCTCGACAGTCTTAATGTCGGCAGCCGAAGTCGCGCCAGTCATCCGGGCATAGGCGGCGTTTGCGTAGACAATGCGGCCCTTCTGATCGGTGATCACCAGACCCTGCGACATGGAGTCGACGAAGGCCTTCGCCAGTTCGTCGGCGGCGGAGCCGGGTGCAATCTGGATGAAACCGATGGCCGCGGCGAACAGAAAGCCCGTGCCGATCATGGCCAGGACCCCGAGCAGCCCGAGCAGGAACTCGTCGCCCAGCCAGTCGCGAAAGAGCGCGAAGAAGACCGCAGCGCCGATCAGGATGATGGTGAAGATGATGAGCCGCGCAACCGGGCCAAGGCGCGCGCCTTCGTCGATAATCGGTACGGTCTGGAAATCACCACCCGGTTTTCTGGCCATGCGCCCCTTACCTGTTCTTCGCCATCAAGCCGGAAGCGGCTTCCTTAGGGTCTGTCCGGCATACATCACCGCCTGCGAAAGCCGCAAGATGCGCCGGCGCCTTCGCTCGCTCTCAAACCATGCAACTTGCGGCTCCAGCAATGGAACGATAGGTTTTCAACAACGAGGTGCCACGAAGGGTCGAACAAGATGCGCGCTTGGCTGGAAAGCATTGCTGGACCGGAATACGCGTCCGCGCTGATCTGGACCCTTGGGGCGCTGATTCTGCTGCTCATCATACTGGTCGTGGTGCGCATTGTGCGCGGCTTCACATTCGGCACTTTCGTGGCCGGCGGGCGCAACAGAAAGACCCGGCTTGCCGTGATGGACGCCACCGCTGTCGACAGTCACCGGCGGCTCGTTCTGGTGCGCCGCGACGACGTCGAACACCTGATCCTCATCGGCGGGCCGACGGACGTCGTGGTAGAGCAGAATATCAAGCTGCAATCTCCGGCTCGCAGGATCCTGCCGCAGGAACAGCGCACGCATTCCGAGGACATGCCGGCGCGGCAGTCGCACGAGAGCCTCAAAGCACCGCCGGCAGCAGCCGAACCGCCGCAAAGCCCGGCCCCTGCCCCGCGCCCGGCTGAAGCGCCACGCTCCGGAGCGGGCGAAACACCTGCCTCAATGACCTCGCGGATCGCATCGGCCTTGCGCCCGTCCGCGCAAACAACCCCGGCGCCTGCCGCTTCAGTTCCAAGTCCCTCACATCCCCCGGCGCCCGCAGCTACGCCATCTTCCGATCACGCGCCCGGGCCGCCGCCGGCGCCGCCCGTTTCCACCGCCAGTTCAACCGGGAAAAGCGGCGAACTCGACGACGCGCTGCTGAAGGAGCTGGAGGTGACGCTGGGCGAGAAATCACCAGCCCGCGAGACGGCGGAGAAACCCGAAAAGGTCGACGACGAGATGTCCCGCCTGCTTGGCGAGCTTTCGACACAGCGAGACAAATAGACAATCTCGAACAAAAAAAGACCCGGCTTCACAGCCGGATCCTTCTGTCTCGAAACCACCCAGGGCGAAACCCTAATCGTCGCGGTAGACCTTCTCGCGCCGTTCGTGCCGCTCCTGCGCTTCCAGCGACAGGGTTGCGATCGGGCGCGCGTCAAGCCGCTTCAGTGAAATCGGCTCACCGGTCTCTTCGCAAAAACCGTATGTGCCGTCCTCGATACGCTGCAGAGCGGCATCGATCTTGGAGATCAGCTTGCGCTGTCGATCACGAGCCCGCAATTCGATTGCGCGGTCCGTTTCCGATGACGCCCGATCGGCGAGATCGGGATGGTTGGCATTTTCCTGCTGAAGGATTTCGAGGGTTTCCCGCGCTTCGCGCAGAATTTCGCTTTTCCAGTCTACGAGCTTGCCGCGGAAATATGCTTTTTGCCGTTCATTCATGAACGGCTCTTTTTCCGAGGGCACGTATTCACTGTCAACGAGATCACTCATTCGACTCACCCCACTGGACGACCCGGCGCCTATATATTCGGAGCCCGATAGGGGTACAAGCGTAAAGGCACACGGTCTCACGGTTTTGTTAAGCGCTCGGACAGCATGGCCGATTGCTGCCGGAGCGCAGGCCGCCTCAGGCTCATTATCAATCCATTTCAAATGGTTACGGGAGCGCTGCTTTTCGCTGCGCGTCTTGCCCGAACGCTGAACTGTGGCTGAAAAGTGGCCCCACGCGTTGCGTCGCGCCACACCATCGCCTAGATCGTCGCGGACCGACCGCAATCGTCAGAACCTCCATTTTCGGACCCGCACCGATGAGCCGACTGCTACTCCTGCGTCATGCAAAGGCCGTGTGGGCCGAACCGGGCGAGCGCGACTTCGATCGGCGGTTGCAACGATCGGGCGAAGCCGATTCGCGCTCTATCGGGGCGCAGATGACGGATCACGGTCTGTTGCCTGATATCGTGCTCTGTTCGACGGCGCGCAGGGCGCGAGAGACGTGGCAGGGCGTCGCGGAAGTCATCGGACCTATGGAGGAACGGGTAAGCTATCTCGATGAGCTCTATTCCTCCGATGCGACGAACTATCTGGAGATCGCCCGCAACGCGCCCGCGGTGGAACACGTCATGCTGGTCGGCCACAACCCCATGATGGAGGATCTGGCGGAGACGTTGTCAGGCAGCAGCGACCCGGCCGCGCGCGCCGTCCTTGCTTCCGGATTCCCCAAATCGGGACTGGCGGTGATTGCTTTCGACGGCCCTATTTCGGAGGCCGCGCCCGGAACGGGACGGCTGGAGGCGTTTCTTACGCGGACGCGCCAGACCCAGCCCTGACCCGGCAACTTTGCATGTGCCCGCCCCCGCGCCTATATCGGTGACGGTTTTGCGAGGTATCCTGATTGGCCGCACTGACGACCCTGACAGACGAAGCGCGAATTGCGCTCGACACGGTGACGGGACGTGCGACGAACCTGTTTTCCCCTTCGATAAGGCTCGGCGTGAGCGGTCTGTCGCGCGCCGGCAAGACCGTGTTCATCTCGGCGCTGGTGCACAACCTCATTCACGGCGGCCGCCTGCCGCTGTTCGATGCGCGCAAATCCGGGCGGATCGCAAAGGCCTATCTGCAACACCAGCCGGATGACGCAGTTCCGCGCTTCCAGTACGAGGACCATATCGCCGCGCTGGTGAATGATCGCATCTGGCCGGAATCGACGCGCGCCATTTCCGAGCTGCGGTTGACCATTGAGTATGAGTCGGCGTCGGCATGGAACCGGATGTTCTCTGCCGGGCGGCTTTCCGTCGATATTGTCGACTATCCGGGCGAATGGCTGCTCGATCTGCCGCTGCTCGGCAAATCCTACGAGGAATTCTCCCGCGAGGCTTTCGAGCTGGCGGAGCTGCCGGTGCGGGCAGAGCTTTCCGAAAAGTGGCGTGAACAGGCAGCCGAGGCGGACGGCGACGGGCCGCCCGACGAAACCCTGGCAAGACACCTGTTCGAAACATTCGCGGACTATCTGCGCGCCTGCAAGCAGGACGAGCGTGCATTGTCCACGTTGCCGCCCGGACGCTTTCTCATGCCGGGCGACCTGGAAGGTTCGCCAGCCCTTACCTTTGCGCCGCTGCCCGCCAGCAACGCGCCGCCGAAACCAAACTCGCTGCGCGCGGTCATGGCGCGGCGCTACGAATCCTACAAGACGCATGTAGTGAAACCCTTCTTCCGCGAACACATAACGCGGCTCGATCGCCAGATAGTGCTTGTCGACGTGATGCAGGCAATCAATGCCGGCCCGGCCGCCGTGACCGATCTGGAGCGCGCGCTGACGGAAATACTGCACTGCTTCCGGCTGGGCCGCGGCAGCCTGTTCACCGATCTGTTCGCGCAGCGAATCGACCGCATCCTGATCGCCGCCACCAAGGCGGACCACATTCACCACAGCGAGCACGACAAGCTGCAGGCCATCGTGCGCCGGCTGGCGGATCGTGCCATTGCGCGCGCCAATTTTTCGGGGGCGACCGTCGAGGCCGTTGCGATGGCCGCCATTCGCGCGACGCGCGAGGGAACGGTCAAGCAGGGCCGCGAAACGCTGCCGGTCATTATCGGAACACCGATGAAGGGCGAGACGATCGGCGACGAAACATTCAACGGCGAAAGCGAAACCGCGGTGTTTCCAGGCGACCTGCCCGACAAGCCAGCGCTGCTGTTCAAGCCTTCAGGACAAGATGGCGGCCAGTCCGGCAACGAAATCCGCTTCGTGCGTTTCAGGCCGCCGAAACTCGAACAGACGGCGGAGGGCGTGACACTTTCGCTGCCGCATATCCGGCTCGACCGCGCGCTGCAATTTCTGCTCGGAGACCGGCTCGCATGACGCAGACCAGAAGACCCGCCGCGTTCAAGGTCGAACCTGAACGCTCCGCCGCGGCGGCCAAGGACGGACCACGCGCGGCTCCGCGCAAACCGCAAGCGGTGAAGGCCGACAGTCGCGGCCTCGTGGTCGTTGCGCCGGTCGATGTGTTCGACGAGATTGACCAGGCCGAGCTCGATCCGCCGCCGCTCCGCGCGCCGAGACGCCGCTCGCGTCTGGGCATGATATTCGCAACCGCCTTCGGCATCCTCGTTTCAGCGGCGATCGGCTTGTGGATCGACAGCCTGATACGCGACCTGTTCACGCGTGCCGACTGGCTGGGATGGGCAGCGGTCGGTCTGACGGCTGTCGCGGTCATCGCCTTGTTCGCAATCATCGTCCGCGAACTGGTCGCCCTGAGACGGCTTGCCTCGGTGGAAATCATGCGCGGCAGGGCAGCGGAGGTGCTGGCCAATTCCGATCGGAGGTCCGGCCGCAGGCTTGTCGATGATCTGTCCTCCTTCCTTTCCGCGAGAGCCGAAACAGCCGCGGGCCGCAAATCGCTCGCCGAGCTACGCGACGACGTGATCGACGGACCCGACCTCCTGCGCCTGGCCGAAACGGAATTGCTGGCGCCGCTCGACCGTCAGGCAACTTCGCTGATTGCGGATGCCTCGAAGCGGGTATCGATCGTCACCGCGGTCAGCCCGCGCGCGCTTTTCGATGTCGCCTATGTGGCGTTCGAAGCCGCCCGGCTGATTCGCCGCCTGTCCGAGCTTTACGGCGCGCGGCCCGGAACGATCGGCTTCATCAGGCTCGGCCGGTCGGTGATCGCGCATCTGGCTGTCACCGGCTCGATCGCGGCGGGCGACAGCTTCGTGCAGCAGATCGTGGGGCATGGCCTCGCGGCGCGCCTGTCGGCCAAGCTCGGCGAAGGCGTGGTCAATGGCATGATGACGGCGCGCATCGGTATCGCGGCAATGGAAACGGCCCGCCCGCTGCCCTTCAGCGCGGTGAAGCGGCCCGGCATGGGCGAATTCGTAACCACGCTGGCGAAATTCTCGGCCAAAAGGGACGTTCGGGACGACGCAACCGAACGCTGAGCTTGCGCACCCGGTTGCGGTGTCGCATCATCACCCGCAATAGCGAAGCGTTAACCAATCTTGTTCATTGTCCAGTCGGCAATCGCTTCGTGCTGTTTTCGGGTGTCCAATGATCATTCGTTCTCTCCTGTCCGCCATGATCCCTCTGGTTGTTGGCGCTGTTACAGTCGGTTCCGTTCAGGACGCCGGCGCGTCGGAGCGTGAGCGCCGCTTCTTCAGTTCGGTCGAGGGCCGCTGGTCGGGGCCGGGCGAGATCGTGGCAGGCAAATACAAGGGCACGAAATTCGTCTGCAATTTCACCGGGACCACGCCGAACGGCAAGATCGGCATGGCGCTGGATGGCGGATGCCGGGTTGGCCTGTTCACGCAGAAGATGTCGGCCGCGATCGAAAAGTCCGGTGGCCGCGGTTACCGCGGAACGTTCATGGACGGCGCCGACGGCAAGGGCCTTGATGTCGTCAGCGGATCGGTGGTGTCCAACAAGGTCGTGTTCCAGCTGGCCCGCAATGCCCTTGATGGCGCGATGCAGGCGCGCATGGCCGACAAGGACACCATGAATGTCACCGTTTCGGTGAAGGTCGAGAACCAGATGGTTCCGGTGATCGGCATGAGCCTGAAGCGGCTCGACGGCAGCTCGGTCGGCTCGGTCGCCACGCGCTGATCGCGGAGCGCGGCCGCGCCATTGCTTTCATTTTTCGGCGTCATCCTCGACGCCAGGCGCGCCGACGATATCGGCATCAAACTGCATGAACTGGCGGAAGCGACCCGGACCGGGCATTTCGTTGCGGAACACCCAGCCCGCGCGGTAGTGCCATAAGGCAGATGGGTGTCGTTGAAATTTTCCGCCACATGGCGGGCCAAAGGTGCGGTCAGGTCATAGCGCAGGCTCAGCCACTGATCGTCATCGTCCTGGAACGAGAAACAGCCCTCGTCGGGCCGGTCGGAATCGGGCAGGAACTTGCCCAGTCGCGTCGGTGTATTCGACAAAGGGTCCCCACCGGCTCGAAGCCGAAGCGCTCTTAGACCAGTTTGATGCTGGGCATCATCTGATCGGTGGCGCGGATATCGCCGTGCGACCGGTCGGGAAAGCCGAGCGCCAGGCGGCCTTGAGTTTCTGGGGCTTCTTCCGCTTGGCGTCGGACATGAAACGCATCTTCCTGGTGATAGAATATTGATGCGTACCCAAACGGTCTGGCGTTTGACGGCAAGGCGAACATCTGGCGGGCTAGCCTGCCAGATGTTCGATGCCCGCCCCGATCAGAGCGCCTCGCGGCACTTCACGTTGACCGGATAGACGATATTCTTCTGACGGGTCTGGCCACCGTCAGAAAATTTGCGCTTCTTGATGCTGCTCTTGGGCGCCGCGGCGGCGTAAAAGCGGATCAGGGCGTGAGCCTGGACGGTCCATTCGCGATTGAGCACCCAGCTCCTGGTTTTGCCCGCGGCAATTTTATTATTCATGTTGGTCTTGCAGGCATAGGTCGGAGATCTTTGCCACTCGATCTCGGACGGCTTGGCGTCGAACGCAATGCTCTTCTTGTAGACGCCCCAGCCATCATCTCCTGTGGGGGTCCACTGGCTGAAGAGCCAATCGCCATCGCCAGGCCCCATCACTTCGACAAATGACATGCCCGACTTGTTGCCGATGCCTGCGGCAAAGATATTCTTGTTGCCCTTCCCCTTGGCGAACACACGGACAGAGAAAGTGTGCTTGTTGTTGGAGTTTTCATAGCCAGGGTAGCCGCCTGAATCGGCCCTGACGATGAAAGGCGTGATGTCAACGCCCTCTTTGACCATGTCGATCTTTTCGAAATTGCTGGCGGCGTAGGCTGACGTGGCGACCATCAGCGAGACTGCGGTAACCGTGGCTTTCAAAAACATGTTCATTTCAGTTCTCCTCTCGAGCTGTGTTGTTTTGACGATCCGTTTGTATTGCTCCTTTGTTGAACGCAATCTGTCACAAGAGTTCATTTTCCGTTCAAGAAAAAGCACAGTGGCTCGGAACATCTGTGACCTGCGAAAACCCGCGCAACGGCCGACAAGCCGCGTCAAAGAGGCGATAAGTCTTGCTGTCCCTATTCCGCCCGTGAAAGCAGGTCGCCTCTTGCGCCTCGTTCTCATCACCGCCCTGATCATGATCGCACCCTCAATCAACGCTCCCCGCCATACGGTCAGGTTCACGGCGTGCGGCTTGTGTTTCGGTTTCGCGGCTGAAATAAACCGCTGACCGGACGTGATGCGTCGCGCAACGCGCAACCAGAGGGGCGAATTCCATGGCAACCGAAGCGGCCGCCAGCGGTGATCTCGTTCAGGTTGTCGCGCTGCTGGCGGCGGGCGTCGTGGCTGTGCCCATCTTCAAGCGTATCGGGCTGGGTTCGGTTCTCGGCTACCTGACGGCAGGCCTGATCATCGGGCCGTTTGGTCTTGGCCTTTTCTCCGATCCGGAGGCGGTGCTTCACGTCGCCGAACTTGGCGTGGTGATGTTCCTCTTCATCATCGGTCTGGAGATGCAGCCGTCGCGGCTGTGGGGCCTGAGGCGGGCGATCTTCGGCCTCGGCGCCATACAGGTCGCGGTCTGCGCGTTCGTGCTGACATTGGTGGGGATCGCCTTCGGCCTGTCGCCGCTTGTCGCCTTCGTCGGCGCTTCGGGCTTCGTGCTGTCATCCACGGCCATCGTCATGCAGATACTGGAAGAGCGCGGCGAAACCGCGACCGATAGCGGCCAGAAGGTCGTCTCCATCCTGCTGATGGAAGACCTGATGATCGTCCCGCTTCTGGCGCTGATCGCCTTCCTGGCGCCCGGCGGCGAAGAGACGACCATGGCCGAACGCTGGACCTCGATCGGCATCGCGCTTGGCTCCGTCGCCGCGCTCGTGGCGGCCGGACGCTGGCTGCTCAATCCGATGTTCCGCATTCTGGCCGAAGCCCATGCGCGCGAGGTGATGACGGCCGCCGCGCTTCTGGTCGTGCTGGGCGCCGCGCTGGCCATGCAGCTTGGCGGTCTGTCGATGGCGATGGGCGCCTTCCTGGCAGGCGTCCTTCTGTCGGAATCCACTTTCCGCCACCAGCTCGAGGCCGACGTCGAACCGTTCCGCGGCATTCTGCTCGGCCTTTTCTTCCTCGGCGTCGGCATGTCGCTCGACCTGTCGGTGATTGCGGCAAGCTGGCCGCTGATCATCGGGCTTGTCGTGGCGTTCATGATCGCCAAGGGAATTGCGATTTACCTGATCGCCCGCGTGCTGAAGGCATCCCATCGCACGGCGCTGACGCGAGCCGCCCTGATGGCACAGGGCGGCGAATTCGCCTTCGTGCTCTATGCCGCGGCGACCAGTACCGGCATTCTGGATGGCGAGACCAACGCGGCAATGACGGCGACCGTGATCCTGTCCATCGCGCTGACGCCGTTCCTGGTCATGGGCCTGCGTTTCGTGCTGCCACAGGACGAGGTATCGCTTGAAGGCGTTGAAGCGGCTGCCGACCTCAGAGGCCGGGTGCTTGTGATCGGCTTCGGCCGCTTCGGCCAGATCGTCAGCCAGCCGCTACTGTTGCGGGGCGTCGATGTCTCCATCATCGACAACGATGTCGAGATGATCCAGGCGGCGGCCGATTTCGGCTTCAAGGTCTATTACGGCGACGGCACACGGCCGGAAATCCTGCATGCCGCCGGAGCGAACCACGCCGAGGCGATCCTGATCTGCATCGATCAGCCCGACGCCGCGGTGAAGATCGCCGAGATGGCGCAAATGGAATTCCCCTTGACCAAGGTGCTGTCGCGAGCCTTCGACCGCGGCGCGGCGATCAGGCTGATCAAGGCCGGCGTCGAATACCAGATAAGAGAAACGCTTGAATCGGCCCTAAGCTTTGCCGAGGCTACACTGGAGACACTCGGCGTCCCCGACGAAGAGGCGGAGGAAATCTTGGATGATGTCCGCAGCCGCGACGCCGAACGGCTGCAGTTGCAGGTTGCGGGCGACATCTATGCCGGCACAGGCCTCCTGCAGCGGAACACGCCGGTCCCGGCGCCGCTTTCGACACCGCGCCGGGCAGGACGGGCCTTGAACGAGGAAACGGAAGATCTGTTGCGGGGCGGAGACGCCGAAAAGAGACCGGCGGAAGACGGCCGGGAGCCCTCCTAGCGATATTCGAATATCGACCGGAAGATGCCGGGCGCCACGATCGAAAGCGGATTGACTTCGAGCTGTGGCGATCCTGCAGGACCATACAATCGGTAGGTAATGCCGATCAGTCCGCCACCGCGGCCATTGCCCAGAACCTGGCCGAGCAGCGGTATTTCACCAAAGAGGCGGTTGATGCCATAGGCAGGCAGGAAAGTGCCGCTGATGGCCATGTTGCCATTGGCGTCGAACACAGTTCCCTGAAAAGTCGAACCGACCGACGGTCCGCTCACCACGCCGTCCGCGACTGTGAGATAGTCCTTGCCCATTTCGATACTGGCAGAGCCGCGTTCGAAACGCGCCCGCGAAACATCGACATCGCGTTTGACGGCATCGTTGAGCGAGCGTTCCGCACCGGGAGGAGCACGGCTGACCATGGATTGAAGCCGCGTTTCCTCGATAAGCGTGAATTCGCGCATCTCGAGCCGCCCCCGCAGAGGGGATCCCGATGCGCCGGCCAGACTCAGCGCGGCGCGGCCGCCTCCAAGCTTGTCGTAGATATCGAGGAACCGCAGCAGCGCACCGGCATCGTCAGCCTTGACTTCGACCTTGCGCGACCCGCTGGCGGAAGCATCGACAATCGTTGCCCGCGCGCCCTGAGGCGTGGACGCGGAGACGCGTATGCCGGGCACCTTGCTCGTCGAATCGGAATAGGCGAGCTTCGCGCCAACCAGGGTCTCGCCGCCGAAGCCGGTCACTTCCGACACTTCCGCATTGACGTTGACGGAGGTGGAGCCGCCCTCCCCGCCGCCCGCCGCCGGGCCGGACAGAACCGATCCAAACTCCTTGATCAGGAAGCGCGCATCCAGCGTCTGCCCCGAAACGCTGATCTTGTAGCTTTTGCCCGCGCGGTCGATTCCCATGGCGATATTGTCGCCGGGGCCGAAGGCCAGGGCGCCGAACCGGGCGTTCAGCAGCCCGCGTTCATCGACAGTCAGCGATCCCGATCCGCCAAAGCCATCGCCGGCGAGCTTGAAGCCGGTCAGTTCCGTGGTTTCGCCGTCGCGGTTCATGACAAAGTCGGCGACGGCGGAAACGCCCTTGTCCTTGGCCCAGCCGATCCAGGGCAGCGTCAGCGACGCGCGCGAGAGATCGACATGCACCTTCTCCCTGCCCGGACCGAGCTGCTCGACATCGATGGTGAGCGGACCGGTGACCATGGCAGACAGCCCGTCGAACAGCTTGTCGGCATCGCCCGGCTCGAGGAAAAGCCGGGCCTGGCGCTTTCGCGTCGACTTGTCGGCGCCAAGGGGTTCGGAGAGCGTAAGCTCGCCGCGAATTCCGTTCAGCCTGGCCTCGGCCACGAAATCGGCGCGGTCCGGGTCGGCGACGATCGTGCCCTTGGCGTCTTCTATGCGTTGGCCTTCATATGGTTCGGCCAGCGACAGCCCTTCATAGTTCAGCTCAAGATGCCAATCGAGGTCCTCGGCGGCAATGTCGTCCTGCAGCGGGACGCTTGCCAACACACGCCCTTTGGCAGTCCCGCTGATGCCGTTGGGCGAAATCGGCAGGTAGCGCGACAGGTTGATCGGATTGTATCCGGCCACTTCGGTCACCGCCGCCGCGGCGCCGTCGATCTCGATATCGACCTCCCCGATCAGCGGCTTGATATGCGCATCGTTTATGACGAGCGTTCCGTTGCGGGCATCCAGCGTGCGGCCACTCTCGGTGAAGACGGTGCCCGATTTGAGGGCGATATCGACATCGGTTCCGGCGAAATCGATGGTGCCGATTGCGTCGCGCATCGGCGGAATGGCCCCCGCCACATCGAAGCGGGTGTCGCTGATTTCGAAATGGCCGGAAACCTCGTCGGCATTCAGCGGCGTGCCGTCGCCCAGCCGCCCCGGCTCGACCCGAAGCAGCAGCCGGCTGTTTTCCACCCTGCCGCCGAACACATTTGCCAGCGCCCAGCGCCGCGCCCCCGGCGCGGCAAAGAATGGCCACAGGTTTTTGGCGTGGCTGACCGGCATCTGGGCAACCGCGATCGCAAGCGAAATCCCCGGCGACTTGCCGGCAACAATTTCCATCGCACCGGATCCGATTACCTCGCCCTGCCCCGTGGCCACGTTGATCTCGCTGGCAACGATCCGCCGTCCGTCACGGGAAATCCATCCGCCGAGGCGAGCAATCGCCGCCAGCGCCGGCTCCGGGGAGCCAACGGGCGAGATGTTGATTTGTGGGCCGATCACCCTGAAGGCATATGTCGGACCGTTCTCGCCGTCGCCGGTCTCGGGCTGTGGCGTCACAAGGCCGCTGAACGCGAGCTTCGATCGCGCCGCATTGAGTTCCAAACGGTCGATCCACAGTGCGCCGGCGCCGCGTGTCAGTTTCGCGACTGCCGTAGCGCTGGCCTGCAATTCGGGGTTGAGCCCAACCGTAACGTCAGACTCCGCTGCCGACGCGGTGACCGTTATGCTCGCCGGTCCGAGGTTGTCCGATGCCCGACCATCGACCTTGAGGGAAATCTCCCCGAAATGGACGAAACTGCGAGCCTCCGGCCTTTTGCCGCCCAGTTCATAGGTCTTGCCGTTATCGGCAACGGTCGCCTCGACGCTGAACTGCGCCGTTTCGCCGCCAGCGGACAACCCTTCGCCGGACAACGATATCGAATGGTCGAACGCGGCGAGCTGACCAGTGATCTCGATCCCCCCACCGCCGGTATGTGAGAGTTGCGCGTCGACGATGGTAATCGGCATTCCATCGGGGCCGCTGCCTCCGACCGTGAGTTCCACATTGCGCATTCGCACGGTTTCGATGCCGAGCGGGCCGACACGGGCGACCAGTTGATCGAACCCGGCAAACACCGCATCCACGAGCTTGTCCGGATCGATCAGTCCGTCTGGCCCGGTTAGAGCCGTGGCCTTCCCCGGCGCGGCAATGCCCGCGGGGACCGCGATGTGGGCGTCCGACAAGGTCGCGGAACCGATTTCCACCCGCCCGGCCAGCAATGGCCAGAAGCGAACACCGAATCCGAGCCGCCCGGCGCGGGCAAGTTGGATGTCCGAACCCGGTTCGGCTACCGCCAGATCGTCTATTCCGATAGCCAGGAAGTACCGCCGGTCCAGCGCCAGCGTGGTGCGGCCAATCCTGGCGTCCATCCTATCGCCTGTCAGCCGCGCAACGGCGCGTTCGGCTTCGGCGCGCAGCCATTCGCTTTCGATGCCGGAGGACGGGATGACAACAAGCAGCGCAACGATCCCGACAATAAGCGCGACGGAGCCGAAGGCGAGCCACTTCAGCGATTGCGTTACCCACCGCGGAACCAGGCGCGGCCGGGCCGGCAGCGATGCGCCAGTCGCCGATGGATATGCATGCCATCCCGCGACATCGCGCTTTCGGAAGCGGATCTTCTCGTGTTTGGGGACCGGCTCTTTCAACGGTTAGCGATTCCAAATGGGCGGTGGACGAATCTCACACGAGCATTATATCTGCCGCACGCTGCTCGACTGCTCACTATTTTCCAACAAAGGCAAAGACATGGCTGAACTGGCGCAAGGCGACTTCGCACCGGATTTCGAGTTACCACGCGACGGCGGCGGCAGGTTCAAACTGTCTGATCGGCGCGGCAAGCCGGTGGTGCTGTTCTTCTATCCCAAGGACGACACCAGCGGTTGCACCGCCGAAGCAATAGGTTTTTCGGAACTTAAGGACGAATTCGCCAAGGCCGGGGTCACAATCGTCGGCCTGTCGCCGGACAGCCCCAAAAGCCATGACAAATTCAAGGCCAAGCACGGCATCACTATCGATCTGGTGTCCGACGAAGACAAAAAGGTCCTTGAAGCCTATGGCGTCTGGGCCGAAAAGAGCATGTATGGCCGTACATATATGGGCGTCGTGCGCACGACATTTCTGATCGGTGAGGACGGCCGAATCGCCATGATTTGGCCGAAGGTCCGGGTTCCCGGCCATGCCGAAGCGGTATTGGACACTGTACGAGCCATTTAGCGTCGGACGGCGGCAACCCACATCTTAGCACTTGGCAGATACCATCAAATTGGCGGCCGGCGAGCTGATCGCGCAAAGCTTTGTTAACCCTAACATTGTGTAATGCCATCTCGATTTGCAGTAGCGTCAGGTGGCGTCGTTTTGCAGCACAAGCCTCAATCAGCCGTCTTCGGAAAACGCCGGGAACCGCACACGGTCATCATCGCGCGCGGTGACGACATCCGCCATTTCACGATCCGGCCATGGCTGGCCGCTGTGGTCGGCTCCATTTTGTCCGCCGTTGCCATCGGTTATTTGCTCGCCACCTCCTATCTGGTCCTGCGCGACGACCTGATCGGCGCCAGCATCGCGCGGCAGGCAAGGCTCCAGCAATCCTACGAAGACCGAATTTCAGCGCTGCGCGCACAGGTCGACCGCATTACCAGCCGGCAGCTTCTCGACCAGCGCCTCATGGAAACCAAGGTTTCGGAACTGCTTCAGCGGCAGTCGCAGCTCTATTCACGGCACGGCAAGCTGCAGCCGATTATCGACAGGGCAGAGGACGGTGGTTTCCTCCCGCAAGACATCCCGGTTCCCCAGCCCCGTCCCCAGAAGCACGCGGAGATCGATTCTGAAACGCCGGCCAAGGCCGCCAGCGCCGCGGGGATGGATACGGGCCAAACCGACGCGACGCCGGAATTCGCCTTGTGGTCGACGCGGCACAGCTTCGTGCCGACGGCTTCAAATGCCGACAAGGCCGACATGCTCTTTGCCGCGATCAACAAGTCCCTGCGACGTATCGAGGACGAACAGATTACAAGGATTGCGACGCTGGCCGAGGACGCGGACCGCACCGCCGACGAGATATCGAACGCGCTTGCGGACGCTGGCTTTGAAGTCGATGAGAGAATTGGCTTAGCAGACGACGAATCAGGCATCGGCGGTCCACTGATTGCCGTGGACGACAAGCGTGCCTTCGATACCAGAGTCGAGGCGCTCGACGAGGCTCTTACGCGGCTTGAGGGTCTCAAGAAGAAGGCAACCCTGCTTCCCATCCACAGCCCTGCCCCGGGCTACGCGATCTCGTCGACCTTCGGGGTTCGGCGTGACCCGATCCTCAAGACCCCCGCCATGCATGCCGGCCTCGACTTTCGCGTTCCCTCGGGACGCTCCGTTCGCGCGACCGGCAGGGGCACGATCATCGCCGCGGGATGGAATGGCGGCTATGGCCGCATGGTCGAAATCGACCATGGCGACGGGCTGACGACGCGCTACGCCCATATGTCGAAGATCAGCGTCAAGCAGGGCGATACCGTCGAGCGCGGCACGGAACTCGGAAAGGTCGGATCGAGCGGCCGATCAACGGGCTCACACCTGCATTACGAAATCCGCCGCGGCGGCACAGCGATCAACCCGCTGCGCTTCATCAAGGCCGGACGCAAGATCGCGCAGTTGCTCTGAGCCGCAGCCAACGCCTACTCGATATCTTCGATCTCGGCCCCTGAACCGCCTTCAATGCGCCGGGCGAGTGCCGCTTCCATGAAGTCATCCAGCCCGCCATCGAGAACTTCCTGCGGATTGGTGCTCTCTACGCCGGTGCGCAGGTCCTTCACGAGCTGATAAGGCTGAAGCACGTAGGACCTGATCTGGTGGCCCCAGCCGATATCGGTTTTCGACGCTTCGGTCTCACTCGCGGCCTCTTCGCGCTTCTTCAGCTCTTCCTCGTAAAGACGCGAGCGCAGCATCTCCCAGGCCTTGGCCCGGTTCTGGTGCTGCGACCGCCCCGCCTGGCAGGCCACCGCAATGCCGGTCGGCAGATGGGTGATGCGGACAGCGGAATCGGTCGTATTGACGTGCTGGCCGCCGGCGCCGGACGAACGATAGGTGTCGATGCGAACGTCGGAATCGGGAATGTCGATGTCGATCGTATCGTCGATGACCGGATAGACCCAGGCGCTTGCGAACGAGGTATGGCGCCTGGCATTGCTGTCATAGGGCGAGATGCGGACCAGGCGGTGAACGCCTGATTCCGTCTTCATCCAGCCATAGGCCTTGTCACCCTTGATCAGCACCGTTGCCGACTTGATGCCGGCTTCCTCACCGTCATGGACTTCCAGCACCTCGACCTTCATTCCGCGACGCTCCGCCCAGCGCGTGTACATGCGCAAGAGCATGTTCGCCCAGTCCTGGCTTTCGGTGCCGCCCGCGCCGGCGTGGATTTCGAGATAGGTGTCGTTGGCGTCGGCTTCGCCGGATAGCAGCGTCTCGACCTGGCGGGCGCGGATTTCGCCCGACAGCGAGCGGATCGCCGCCTCGGCGTCGGTGATGACGGACTTGTCGTCTTCTTCCTCGCCGAGCGCGATCAGTTCGACATTGTCGTCGAGCGCCTGCGACAGCCCCTTGATGGCGGTGATGCTGTCTTCGAGCATCTGGCGCTCGCGCATCAGCTTCTGGGCTTCCTGGGGATTGTCCCAAAGGGACGAATCCTCGGTGCGGCTATTCAGATAATCGAGCCTTTTGAGAGCCTGATCCCAGTCAAAGATGCCTCCTCAGCAGGTCGATCGCCTGCTTGATGTCGTCGACGAGGACTTCGATTTCAGCGCGCATGCCTGACTTTCTGATGATGGTGCGGAGCGGATTCGGCGCGGAACATAGGTGCGCCGCCGTGCCGTGTAAAGCACGGCGGGAGCTGGATTTCCCCCGCCGGACGACGTTGCCGCCGGCGGCCGTCAGTAGAGACCGCCGCCGCCCGAATTGATGGCGTCGTTGGCCTGCGGAGAGATTGCGTTGGCGCGCTCCTCGCCCTCAAGCTCGTCCATGCCGATGACCCAGTAACTGTCGGCGGGCCCTGTGCCGGGCTTGAAGAATTCGGTGAACGCGCCAGGCTGGCCCGATTCCGCGCGCATGCCGGTCTGGCGGTCAACGGCGATGCGCTTCATGCCGGGCGGAACCTCGAAATCTACGGGATTGGTGCCTTCCAGCGCGGCAGCCATGAACTCCTTGAAGATCGGAGCGGCAAGTCCGCCGCCGGTCGCGCCTCGTCCCATCGAAGTCGGACGATCGTAGCCCAGGTAGACGCCGACGACGAGGTTGGGCGTAAAGCCGACGAACCAAGCGTCCTTCTCGTCATTGGTCGTGCCCGTCTTGCCGGCGATCGGGTAGCCCAGATCGTGGACCACGTATCCGGTGCCGCGCTGGACGACGCCCTCCATCATCGAGGTGATCTGATAGGCGGTCATCGGGTCCAGCACCTGCTCGGCATTGCTGACCAGTTCGGGTTCCGCCTGATCGTGCCAGCTCTCGGCGACGCAGCCCTCGCAGCTGCGCTCGTCGTGCTTGAAAACGGTCTTGCCGTAGCGGTCCTGAATGCGGTCGATCAGCGAGGGTTTGATCTGCTTGCCACCATTGGCCATGACCGAATAGGCCGAAACCATGCGCATGACCGTCGTCTCGCCCGAACCCAGCGCCATTGCGAGCACCGGATTCATCTTGTCGTATACGCCGAACCGCTCGGCATACTCGGCCACCAGCGGCATGCCCATGTCATTGGCCAGTCGCACCGTCATCAGGTTGCGCGAGCGCTCGATGCCGGCACGCAAAGTCGAGGGACCCGCAAACTTGCCGCCATAATTCTTTGGCTCCCAGACCTGGCCGCCCGAGACGATGCGGATGGGGGCGTCAAGCACAACGGATGCCGGTGTGTAGCCATTGTCTAGAGCAGCGGCATAGACGATCGGCTTGAACGACGAACCGGGTTGCCGGTAGGCCTGCGTCGCACGGTTGAACTCGGAGTCCGCGTAGGAAAAGCCGCCGACCAGCGCGACCACACGGCCCGTATGCGGATTCATCGCGACCATGCCGCCGCCGACTTCCGGCACCTGGCGCAACTGGTACGCGCCGTCGGTATCCTCGACCTGCTCGACATAGACGACCTCGCCGGGCTTGAGCACGTCGGCGGGCGTATTCGCCTTCAGGCGCTTGCCGTCCACGACGTGGCGCATCGCCCAGCTCATGTCCTCCTGGGACACGGTGCCGGTAACGCGCTCGTCTCCGACCTCGCCCGAGACCTTTGCAGCCGGCTTTAGTCCGATCCTCAGCCCGTCCTCGCCCGATTCAAGCACCACCGCGACATCCCATTCAGGCATGTCATAGAGACCGGGTACATCGAACAGAGCCGGACCCCAGTCGCCGCTGAGGTCGATGGTCGTGATCGATCCGCGATAACCGCGCAGCGTGTCATACTTCATGAGTCCGTGCTGCAGCGACTTGCGGGCAATCAGCTGCAGCTTCGGATCGAGGGTGGTGCGGACAGACAGGCCGCCCTCATAGAGCGCATCCTCGCCGTAGCGGGCGATGAGCTGGCGGCGAACCTCTTCGGTGAAGTATTCACCGGCGAACAGATAGGTGCCGCCGCGGCGCGGCTTTACGCCAAGCGGAAGCGCCTTGGCCTTTTCTCCCTCGCCTGGCTCGACATAGCCGTTCTCCACCATCTGATCGATGACCCAATTGCGGCGTTCGATCGCGCGATCGGTGTGGCGGAAGGGGTGGTAATTGGAGGGGCCGCGCGGCAAAGCCGCGAGATAGGCGGCTTCCCATACGCTCAACTCGTTCACCGACTTGTCAAAATATGTCAGTGCAGCACCCGCAATGCCGTAGGAGCCGAGCCCGAAGAAAATCTCATTGAGATAAAGCTCGAAAATACGGTCCTTGGAATAAGCCTGTTCGATGCGGAACGAGAGGATCATCTCCCGCACCTTGCGCTCGACGGTCTGATCGGAGGACAGCAGGAAGTTCTTGGCTACCTGCTGTGTGATCGTGGATGCGCCGACAGGCCGCCGGCCCGTGCCCATATTCTGCACGTTGGTGACCACCGCGCGGACGAGGCCGAAGACATCGATGCCCGGATGGCTGTAGAAGTTCTTGTCCTCTGCGGAAAGAAAGGCGGCCTTCACGCGATCCGGCACGGCCTGGATCGGCAGATACAGCCGGCGTTCGCGCGCAAATTCGGCCATCAGCGCGCCGTCGGAGGCGTGAATGCGCGTCGTTACCGGCGGCTCGTAGCTGGCGAGCACCTCATAATCCGGCAAGTCCTTGGAGACATCGCCGATATAAAGCGCCACGCCAGCGGCAGCGAGAAGCGCCATCACGACGCCGATGCCGAAAAAATAGCCGAGTAGTCTAACCATGCCCGCTCCGGAATATCGGAGGCGCCGCGTGTATCGACAAGCGCGCCACCGCATCAATGCAATTCAAGAACCATCCCTTAAACGCGGTTGTGGGCAAATTGCGGCAATCGTCGACAGCGCCGCGACTCACCGAGAATAATCAGCGAATTGTGGTTTCGTTGCAACGCGACGGCGATGCGAACCGGGAGAGCGCTCATCCGCCGGTTGCGGCAGTGGCGCCGGCAAACGACCTGACAGCAGCGGCGACGCTTTCAATTGCCTTCGAGCGCCATTCGGCATCAAGCAACTGCTTTTCGTCCATTTCGTTCGACAGATAGCCCAGTTCAAGCAGAACCGAGGGCACATCGGGCGCCTTCAGGACGCGAAAACCGGCATAGCGGTGCGGATTCTTGATCAGTTCCACTTCGTCCGACAGCGAGCCGACCAATGTGCGGGCAAAACGAACCGAGAATGATTGCGTCTCGCGCCGGGTCAGATCCATGAGAATGTCCGAGACTTGGTGGTTATCATCCTCGATTGCCATGCCTGCCAGCTCGTCGGACAGGTTTTCGCGGGCGGCAAGCGCCGCCGCCTCGGCATCAGACGCCTGATCGGAAACGGTATAGACCGTGGCGCCGCGAACGCTGCGGTAGCGGATCGTGTCGGCATGAACGGAAATGAACAGATTGGCGCCATGCTGACGCGCGATGCGCACCCGCTCGTCGAGGCGCAGAAACGTGTCGTCGTCCCGCGTCAGACGCACCCGGTAGCCGCCGCTGGCCTCGAGGCTTTGCTTCAACTCCTTGGCGAAGGTCAGCGTCACCTCTTTCTCGAGAGTCCCGCCGACACCCCTGGCGCCGTTGTCGATGCCGCCGTGGCCGGGGTCAATGACGATGGTGAAGCGCTGGTTTGTTGGCCTTTCACCCTTGATCACCCTGTCACCCTTGGGCGTGGAGCGCGTCGAACCGGTGGTCGTCACCTGATCGGCAAGTGCCGTTTCGAACACTGTCTCGCTCGCCGCGACAATGTCGGCAACCATGCGGAAGCCCGTAGATGACGTGTTTTCCAGAATTTCGAAGGCTTCGACCGCAAACGGCCCGTTCACCGCGAGGATGAGACGGCCGCGATCCTCACTGATGAGGCCGTATCGGACATGCGATACCAGCCCGCGCGCGGATGTCGCGTCGGGATCGATGGAAAACACGGCGTTTGGAATGTCGATCACCAGCCGGTGCGGGCCGCGCAGCAGGAACCAGTTGGCCTCCGGTTCGCGATTGAATTGCATGACAAGGCGCACGCGCGAGTCATCCCCAGCCATCTTGTAGCCATGGGCTATGACGCTTTCAGCGGTTTTTTCCTGGGCCGCGAGCGGCGCGGCGAGGCAAGCGATCGCAGCCACGCATGCCAAAAGCAGGGCGCATGCCCTGCCAGCCAGATAGATCACCCTTGAAAGCGTTCGAATCGTCATCCAACACCGGCCCGGCCGCATAATGCCGCTGACAGCCTCTGCTTAACAGCAGGTAATGAAGGATGGTTAACCAAAACTTTCGAGAACCGCCGCTTTACTGGCCCTTCGAGGCACATGGTTGGCTGCCATTAATAGAGGGTTGCCTTCACCGGCCTCAAATCATAAAAGCGTCCCGGGACAACCGCAACGTCCGGTACTTGTCCACGCTTACGGCTTCAGATGCGGCCACTTGCGCCATCGCGAAGGCGTCCATCGAGGATATGGACCCGGGCGGGTGTTCCACAGGTTTCTTCGGGTGTTACCGCCACAGCGGAACCCTTTGTATGAGGAAAACGGCCGGGACGAGTATCCCGGGCCGGCTCACATAGAGCGAATTGGTCGGTCCGGCTCGCCGGGCTTTGGTTCAAGATAAGGTTCAGTGCGGTCAGTTAATGGATAGAGACGCTCCCATAGCGAAATCCGGTCTTTCCCGCCCAGTGGCGGCGCCCGGCGCGCTTTTGGCGTCTGTCACACGACGCGCGAACCGCAATTTATCCGGTAGGCACGGCAGTATCCTGCTGGTCCGGCGCTTGTGCGCCCGGCCAGCCCCTGCGCGCGCCGCCGGGGAGACTATTCATAATGCCCAACAAGATGCTGATAGACGCCTCCCACCAGGAGGAGACACGCGTTGTCGTGGTTCGCGGCAACCGTATTGAAGAATTCGATTTCGAATCACAGGACAAGAAGCAGCTAAAGGGAAACATCTATCTGGCCCGCGTCACGCGGGTAGAGCCGTCCCTTCAGGCTGCCTTTGTCGAATATGGCGGAAACCGTCACGGGTTTCTCGCCTTCAGCGAAATCCATCCCGACTACTACCAGATACCGGTCGCCGACCGGCAGGCGCTGATTCGAGCCGAGGCGGAAGCCCAGGCCGAGGGCGACGAGGATGAAGAACAGGCGCAGGACAAGCGCGGCAAGCGCCGCCGGCGCGGACGCGGACGCGGGCGGGCCGATACGCCGCTCGAAACGGAAGCCGAGGCAGCCGAGCAGGAAGGCAGCCACGCCACCGCCGACGAACTTCTGTCCGGCGAGTCGCATTCCGGGGAAGAAGGCGCTGACGATGACGCCGAGACCGGAGATGTGGAGGAAGATGGAACCGCCAACCCGGCCGTGATGGCCGAGATGGCTGCCGCCGACGTGGTCTCTGAAGCCGTGGATCAGAACGGCGATGATACGAATGGCGCGCCGTCCGCCGATGGCGATGTGGAGTCCGTCGGCGCCGACGACGCCCTCGATGAGGTTCGCAGCCGCCGCAAGCCGATTCGGCGCAACTACAAGATCCAGGAAGTGGTCAAACGCCGGCAGATACTGCTGGTCCAGGTGGTCAAGGAGGAACGCGGCAACAAGGGTGCGGCGCTGACGACCTATCTGTCGCTGGCCGGACGCTATTCGGTGCTGATGCCCAATACGGCGCGCGGCGGCGGCATTTCGCGCAAGATCACCAACGTGCAGGACCGCAAGCGCCTGAAGGACATGGTCAGGGAGCTTGAGGTTCCGACCGGCATGGGGGTTATCCTGCGCACCGCAGGCGAAAGCCGGACCAAGGCCGAGATCAAGCGCGACTACGAATATCTGCTGCGGCTTTGGGAGAATGTGCGCACGCTGACGCTGCAGTCGAGCGCCCCTGCCCTCGTCTATGAGGAAGGCAGTCTGATCAAACGCTCGGTGCGCGATCTCTACAACAAGGATATCGACGAAATCCTGGTCGCCGGCGACGATGGTTATCGCGAGGCGAAAGACTTCATGCGCATGCTCATGCCGAGCCATGCGAAATCGGTCCAGCCCTATCGGGACAACGTTCCGCTCTTCGCCCGCTTCGGCGTGGAATCGCAGCTTGACCGCATGTTGCAGCCGCAGGTGACGCTCAAGTCAGGCGGCTACATCATCATCAACCAGACCGAAGCTCTGGTGGCGATCGACGTGAACTCCGGGCGCTCGACCAAGGAGCATTCGATCGAGGACACCGCCCTGCAGACCAATCTGGAAGCGGCGGAGGAAGTGGCGCGCCAGCTGAGACTGCGCGACCTTGCGGGCCTTATCGTGATCGATTTCATCGACATGGAGGAGAATCGCAACAACCGGTCCGTCGAGAAGCGGTTGAAGGACTGCCTCAAGAATGACCGGGCGCGCATTCAGGTCGGCCGGATTTCGCATTTCGGGCTTCTGGAAATGTCACGGCAGCGCATCCGGGCATCGGTGCTGGAATCGACCATGCAGCCCTGCCCGCAATGCGGCGGCACGGGCCATATCCGCTCCGACTCCTCGGTCGCGCTGCTGGTGCTGAGAGCCATCGAGGAAGCGCTGCTGAAGGACAACCGGCACCACATCACGGTGAAGACGCCCCAGAATACCGCGCTCTATATTCTCAACCACAAGCGGCGGAACCTGTCCGATCTCGAGGTGCAGTTCGGTCTCGACATCACGGTCGAGTCCGACGACAGCGTGGCCGCCCAGCATTACATTATCGTCAAGGGCGCCGTTTCGGACCGTCCCGCGGCGCCCGAACTTGCGGTCATCGAGCCGCCGGCGCTCGATATCGACGACATTGACGACGATGTTGTTGAAGAGACGGACGAGCCGACCGTTGAAGCGCCGCGCCACACTCACAGCCAAAGTGACAGTGATGGCGAGGGAGGCGACGGCCAGCGCAAGAAGCGGCGCAGACGCCGCCGGCGAGGCGGCCGAGGCCGCGGCGGCGACCAGAACGCGCAGGTCGCGGGCCAGGATCAGAACCAGCAGGATCATGACGGACCAACCGAAGGCGCGGACGAGGAGGAAGCCTCCGAAGCAGCCGATACCGCGGTTGGCGACACCGAGGACGGTCCTCGCAAGCGGCGGCGCGGCAAGCGCGGCGGCCGGCGCAACAAGAGCGATAATGGTCCCGCCGACGGCGAGACCCCCGAACAGCCTTTCGAAGAGGCAGCCGTAGCGGACAGCGCCGAACCGGTTGCGGAGGTCATTGCCCAGACGTCGGAGACGCCCGATACCGTGGCGGAAGACCCCAAGCCGAAGCGCAAGCGCAAGGCGCCGGCAAAGGCCGCGAAAGAGGCCGCTGCGACAGTCGAAGCCGAGCCCGACGCAGCCGGGACCGAATCCGAAGCGGCCGAACCCGCGAACGCCGAGGCCGAAGACGGGGAGGCAAAGAAGCCGGCGAGAAAGCGCAAGGCTCCGGCACGCAAGAAGGCGGCGGATGCCGTTGCTAGCGAGCCTGTCGTCAGCGTCGTCTCAGGCAACGAACAGACGGCTCCGGAGACCAAGAAGGACGCGCCGGCTGAAGATCAGGATGACCAGTCACGCCGCAGCGGTTGGTGGCAGCGCAAGAGCTTCTTCTGATTTACTGACAGCGATTAGACAAATGAAAACCGGGGCTTGCCCCGGTTTTCTTATGCATGCCGTGGCGCTGCCGTCAGCGGAGCCAGGCGCCGATCCGGTCCAGCGCCTCGGCGATGTCCCCGGTCGAGCCGGCATAGGAAAGCCGGACCGTGCGGTGGCCTTCCCGCGGATCGAAGTCGCGGCCCGGCGTGATCGCGACATGGCACTCGGTCAGCATGCGCCTTGCAAATTCCATGCTGTCATTGGTGTGCCGGCTGACGTCGCAATAGGCGTAGAACGCACCGTCGAGCGGCGCAGCAAGTTCGAACCCCAGCTTAGGCAGGCCTTCGACGAGCATGTCGCGGTTGGCGCGGTAACGCGCCTTCACGGCTTCCAGTTCCTCCGTTGCCTCGAACGCCTCGACAGCGGCGACCTGCGACAGCGCCGGCGCCGAAATGTAGAGGCTCTGCTGCAGGCACTCTACCTGTCGCACCAGCTTTTCCGGCAGCACCATCCAGCCGATGCGCCACCCGGTCATGCAGTAATATTTGGAAAATGAGTTGATGACGGTCACATCCGGGTCGAGGGCCAGCGCCGTGTGGTCGGGGCCGACATAGGACAGGCCGTGATAAATCTCGTCCGAGATGACGGCGATTCCCAGATCGGCGGCCGTCGCCACCAGAGCCGCGAGTTCGGCCTCCGGTATGATCGCGCCGGTCGGATTGGCGGGGCTCGCGAACAGGACGCCATTCAGCGGCTTTTCGCGATGGGCGGCGGCAAGTTGATGCGCGGCCAACTGGCCGCTTCCCTGATGTTCGATCTCCACCGCCTCGATGCCCAGCGCCTTCATGATGTTGCGATAGGCTGGATAACCGGGGAGCACCGTCGCGACACGGTCGCCCGCGTCGAACATCGCCAGAAACGCCAGATTGAACCCGGCTGAGGAACCAGTGGTGACAGCAATGCGCTCCACCGGCACGTCAATTCCGTATTTGTCGCGGTATTGCGCCGAGATCGCCGCCCTCAGCCCGGCGATGCCCATGGAGTCGGTGTAGCCGATGGCTCCACTCTCAAGCGCCCTCTTCGCGGCCTCGCGCACGCGCTGCGGCGCGGGATCGCCCGGCTGGCCAACCGCCAGCGAGACAACCGGATGTCCTTCGGCCTTCAGCCGGTTGGCGGCCGCCAATACGTCCATCGCGTGAAATGGTTCGGCCGCGCCGCGGCGCGAAAGGGAGACCGGCATGAGAATTCCCGTGTTTCCTGGCTGGGACGCGCCGCACAATTGCCCGATTGGGATGCGCTTCACAAGTTGATGAGGGCGGCCGGCGCCGCTTTCCAATGATTCGCCATTCAAGTACGGATTGCCGATGCTCATTGGCGTAAGCGGACAGAAGCGGGATGCCTGGGCCAGAGTGGCGTTGCGGAACGCGGCCGCATTTGCGGCAGCGGCCCACCTCGCCGTGGCGGCGCCGCTCAGCGCACAGGCGCAGCAGCAGGGCGTGCCGATCGTCCGCGATGCGGAGATCGAGGCGCTGATGCGCGATTACGCGCAGCCGATCCTGAAAGCTGCAGGCCTTGCCAGTTCCGGCGTCGAGATTATCCTCGTCAATGACAACCGCTTCAACGCGTTCGTTGCCGGCCGGCGCATATTCTTCAACACTGGCGCGCTGGTGACATCGGAGACGCCCGGCGAAATCATCGGCGTGATTGCCCATGAAGCAGGCCATCTCGCCGGCAGGCACCAGGAACGGTTGCGGCGCGAATTCGACCGGGCCCGGACCGTCGCCATCGTCGGCGCGCTCATCGGAGTGGGCCTCGGCGTGGCCGGCGCCGCGTCCGGAAGGGGTGCGGGTCTTGGCCAATTGGGCGCCGGCATCGCGATGGGCGCTCCGGAAATGGCAAGACGCGGCCTGTTGAGCTACCAGCGCGGCGAGGAAGAAATTGCCGACCGTTCGGCGATCACCTATCTTGAGAAGACCGGGCAATCGCCGCGCGGCATGCTCAAGACCTTCGAGCGCTTCTCCAAGGCGCTGTCCCTGTCCGGAGCCCACGTCGATCCATACCAGATAAGCCATCCGACGCCGCGCGAGCGCGTAGCCAATCTGGAGCAGGTGGCGCGGGCCAGCCCGTATTTCGACCGCGAAGATCCGCCTGCCCTGCAGCTGCGCCACGACATGATGCGCGCCAAGATCGCCGCCTACACGATGGGAACCGGCGCCGTGCAGCGCATGTTCCGCGACGATCCGCGCGGCTTTGCCGCACTCTATGGCGACGCCATCGGCACTTATCTGAGCGGAAATCCGCGAACCGCTCTTTCCAAGGCCGACGCGTTGCTCAATGCGCAGCCCAAAAACCCCTATCTGCATGAACTTCGCGGCGAAATCCTGATGAAAGCCAACAGGCCGGATGAAGCCGCCAAGGCGTTCGCCGGTGCGATTGCGCTAGACCCGGACCGTACCGGCTTGCTGCGCGTATCCTACGGGCAGGCACTGCTCGCCAGCGGAGGCGGCGACACGGTCAAGACCGCCATCTCGGAGCTGAAGCGCGGCCTCGACCGCGACCCCGAATATGTCACGGGGTACCGCTATCTAGCGCAGGCCTACGGAATGTCAGGTGAGATCGGCCTTGCCGAACTCGCCACGGCCGAAGGCCACTATCAGGCCGGAAAGTATCAGGAAGCCAAGGTTTTTGCCGCACGCTCGCAGCAAAAGGTGAAGCGCGGATCGCCACCCTGGGTGCGCGCGCAAGACATCATCAACTTCAAGCCGCCAAAATAAGACCATTCCACTCCGGCAATGTCCGGTTCACAATTGTCCGTCACAGCCAGCAGGAAACTGAAAATGAAAAACGCCATCGCCGTCGGTACCATCGGTATCGGGCTTTCCTTCGCCATGCTGGCATTCGGTTATATGGCGGGCAACGATACGGCGGCGGGGCAGCTGACGTCGCCGAATGCCGAACGGGTCGCGGGCCTGGACAAGGGTGCGATCGAGGCCATTGTTCGCGATTATCTCGTCGCCAATCCGGAGATCATGCTGGAGGTGCAGGTAGCGCTCGAGGAACAGCAGAATGAAGAACGCCGGATGGCGCAGTCGGGTGCGATCGGAACGTCTTCCGAGCTTATTTTCAACGCCGGCTATGACGGTATCGTCGGCAATCCGCAAGGCGAAGTCACCATCGTCGAGTTCTTCGACTACAATTGCGGCTACTGCGAACGCGCACTGTCGGACATGTTGGCGCTTGTCGCCGACGATCCGGAACTGCGCTTCGTCATGAAGGAGTTCCCCATCCTCGGCCCGGATTCGCAAAAGGCGCATGTCGTGTCGATGGCCTTCCGGGCACTGGCGCCGGACCAATACGGCGACTTCCATCAGGCGTTGCTCAGCCATCCGGGGCGCGCCAACGAGGCAAGCGCCATGAAAATCGCGCTATCCCTCGGCGTCGAGGAAGCAGCCCTGCGCGAAGAGATGAACAATCCCGACATCAACGCGGCTCTTGGCGAGACCTACGCCCTTGCAACACAGCTCGCGATAACCGGCACGCCGTCCTACGTGGTCGGCAAGGAGGTTATCTTCGGCGCGCAGGGGCGCGATGCCCTGGCGGTGAAGATCGAAGCCGCCCGCGAATGCGCCGTCACCGCTGTTTGCTGACCCGCGCCGGGTCGGTCCGGCCATCTGTGGACAGGCAAACTTGCTCCTTGCGCTCTTTTCGCGGCAGTCTATCCCCTCTATAGAGAGCGCCGCAGCGTCCGCGTCCACGGCGCGAAAGAGTGTTGATGGCCAAGACAATCTATGTCCTGAACGGTCCGAACCTGAACATGCTGGGAAAGCGTGAGCCCGGCATCTATGGCGGCAAGACACTGGACGAGATCGGCGCCGATTGCAGCACGACGGCCAAGCCGCTCGGGCTGGATGTCGACTTCCGGCAATCGAACCATGAGGGCGTCCTGGTGGACTGGATTCAGGAAGCGGGCTCGAAAGCCGCAGGCATCATCCTCAACCCGGGCGCTTACGGACATACCTCGATTGCGCTTCACGACGCGATCCGGGCGGTGGCGCCGCTTCCGGTCGCTGAAGTGCATCTATCCAACATTCATGCGCGCGAACCTTTTCGCCACCATTCGATGATAGCGCCGGTGGCAACCGGCATGATTTGCGGTTTCGGCCCGCAAGGCTACATCATGGCGCTTCACGCGCTGGCGGCGCGGGTCTGAGGCGAATAGCCAAAGAGGCAAAGGCGGGAATGGAATGACGACCAAGAAGTCTGAAATAGACCAGAAAATGATCCGCGATCTCGCGGGCATACTCAACGAAACCAAACTGACCGAGATCGAAGTCGAAATCGGCGACATGAAGGTGCGGGTGTCGCGGCAGGCATCCGTCGTGCAGACCTATGCAGCGCCGGTGAGCGAGGCGCCTCGGGCGGCTGAATCCAAAACGCCGTCGGCCGAACCTGCCTCGCTCGCAGCGAAGGCCGCCGCCTCCAAGAACACGATTACCTCGCCAATGGTCGGAACCGCCTACTTGGCCTCCTCGCCCGGCACCAAGCCCTTCATCGAAGTCGGCCAGAGTGTTCGCGAAGGCCAGACGCTGCTCATCATCGAAGCGATGAAGACAATGAACCAGATTCCATCGCCGCGCGCCGGGAAAGTCATCGAAATCCTGTTCGAGGACATGCAGCCCGTGGAATTCGGCGAGCCGCTGGTCATTGTCGAGTAAGCGGATGGTCCACAAAATCCTGATTGCCAATCGCGGGGAGATCGCGCTGCGCATATTGCGGGCGGCGAAGGAACTCGGCATCCAGACGGTTGCCGTTCATTCCACCGCCGATGCCGAAGCCATGCATGTGCGCCTTGCCGACGAGAGCGTGTGCATAGGTCCGCCGCCGTCACGCGACAGCTATCTCAACATCCACCAGATCGTCGCCGCCTGCGAAATCACCGGCGCGGACGCGGTCCATCCCGGCTACGGCTTCCTGTCCGAGAACGCCAAGTTCGCCGAGATACTGGCCGCCCACAACATAACCTTCATCGGCCCGTCGGCGGAGCATATCCGCATCATGGGCGACAAGATCGAGGCCAAGCGCACAGCCAAGCGGCTGGGAATTCCCGTCGTGCCCGGCTCCGATGGCGCGGTTTCCGATGACGCGACCGCAAAGCGGATCGCTTCGGACATCGGCTATCCCGTGATCATCAAGGCATCGGCCGGCGGCGGCGGGCGCGGCATGAAAGTGGCGCGTTCGGAGGCCGATGTCGAAGTCGCGCTTGCCACGGCGCGATCCGAAGCAGGCGCCGCGTTTGGCGACGACGCCGTCTATATCGAGAAATATCTGGAGAAGCCGCGCCACATCGAAGTGCAGGTGATGGGCGACGGCGACGGACGCGCGGTCCATCTGGGCGAGCGCGACTGCTCGCTGCAGCGGCGGCACCAAAAGGTTTGGGAAGAAGCCAATTCGCCGGCGTTGAACGCCGCCGACCGCGCCAAGATCGGCATGACGG
The DNA here is from genome assembly GCA_040880025.1 of Rhizobiaceae bacterium. GTDB lineage: Bacteria > Pseudomonadota > Alphaproteobacteria > Rhizobiales > Rhizobiaceae > RCIO01. The sequence goes on along the minus strand of JBBDJD010000013.1, from coordinate 548,780 downwards.
TGGCCAATGCTGTGGCCGAACTCGGCTATTCGGGCGCCGGCACGATCGAATTCCTGTATGAGAACGGCGAATTCTATTTCATCGAGATGAATACGCGGCTGCAGGTCGAGCACCCGGTGACGGAGGCGATCACCGGCATCGATCTGGTGCACGAACAGATCCGCGTCGCGTCCGGCTCGGGCCTTTCCGTCGAACAGAAGGATGTTCACTTCAACGGCCATGCAATCGAGTGCCGCATCAACGCGGAAGACCCGAAGACCTTTGTCCCTTCCCCCGGCACGGTATCGCATTTCCACACGCCCGGCGGTTTGGGCATCCGGGTCGATTCCGCCGTCTTTTCCGGCTACCGCATCCCGCCCTACTACGACAGCCTGATCGGCAAGCTGATCGTCCATGGATCGAACCGCGTCGAATGCATGATGCGGCTGAAACGTGCGCTGGGCGAATTCGTGGTCGATGGCATCAAGACCACTCTGCCGCTGTTCCAGGACCTGGTGAACAACAGCGATATCGCCAATGGCGACTACGACATCCATTGGCTCGAGAAGTACCTTGCCGAACCGCATTGATCCCGAATAGGCGCCGGATTGGATGGCGACCCACTGTGGTTGTCTACGCTCCTCATTGAAACATCGCGCGAGAGCGGCAATTATCATGCCGAACCATGCGACAGCGATGTCGTCAGGAGAACGCCTGCGATGAGCCGGCCATTCGCTCCGGGATACAAGATACCGCCCGACCTGCTCCTGCGGGCCTATGCCACCGGCGTGTTCCCGATGGCGGAGGGCGCCGACGATCCGGAAGTCTTCTGGGTGCGTCCGGAAACGCGCGGCGTGCTTCCCCTCGGCGATTTCCACACGCCGAAGAGCCTGGCGAAAGTGGTCAGGCAGCAGCGTTTCGACATCCGGCGCAACAGCGATTTCGAGCGTGTCATCGACGGATGTGCTGAATCGCGGCCCGGGCGGCAAAGCACATGGATCAACGGCCCGATCCGCGAAGCATATTCGGAACTGTTCCGCCGCGGTCACTGCCATACCGTGGAGGCATGGCGGGACGGCGAACTGGCGGGCGGGCTATACGGCGTGACGCTGGGCGCGGCGTTCTTCGGCGAGAGCATGTTCTCGCGCGAGCGGGACGCGTCGAAGGTTTGCCTTGTCCACCTGGTGGAGCATTTGCGTCAACGCGGCTTCCTGCTGCTCGACACGCAGTTCACGACCGAGCACCTGAAGCGCTTCGGCGCCCGCGACCTGCCGCGCGGAAAATATGAGAGATTGCTCGACGAGGCGCTGAAGGCCAGCGCTACCTTCTAGACCAGCCGGCTCCCGGCCAACGCCAGACGAAAAGCGGGCGCGGCCGGCAGATAGCCAAAATATCAGTCTTTCAGGCGGAACTCGATCCAAAGCGGATAGTGGTCGGAAATGCGGAAGGCAAAGCTGCCTTTCGTCAGCCCGATCTCGGTGAGCAGGCGGCCCCAGGTCTCCACTATGCCTCCGTTGGTGACCTCAAGCCCCAGGAGCGCCGCGTTGCCCCGCGAAAACCACGCGATCTGGTCGTGGTAGCTGTCCTTCTCGGGCTCGGACGCGCGGCCGTAGATCGTGCGCGGATGGCTCTGCAGCAGGTACGGCACTTCAAGCCCCGTGCTCACAAACGCCTCGTAGAGCTTGCTGCCAATGCGCTCCAGGTTGAAGTCGCCAAGCACGATGAGATTGTGATGCCAGCGATTTTCCCGCGCCGCCCAGTCCTGCATCCATTTGGCGATGGCTCGTAGCTCGGGCAGGCGCTCGGTGTCCTCGTCGCCGTAGTCGATATGCGCCGTGACAAGGATGAATGTCGTATCCCTGGTGCGAAACGACACGGCATAGGGATTGCGCGCAAACTGCTTTTTGAAGCTTCCCTCGCTGAAGCCGTATTCCGACGCCTCGTCCGGCACGACGAGTTCGCCTGCAAGGCCCGAAAGGTTCACTCGCGTAGTGTCGAAGAAGTAGGCCATGTGCTCCCTGTTGCCGCCGGCGCCTTCCGCCTGGTCGGTCATCAGAAAACTCCAGTTGGGTCCCAGCACCTTGATCGCAGAGCGCAATGCCCGAAAGTCCGGGCCCACCTCCTGCACCGCCACCACATCAAAGCGGGAAAGCACCTCGGTGATCGCCCACAAGCAGCGATAGTCGCGCCTGGGGCTATCTTGCGCGGTGGCCGCCCATTTGCGCGTAAGCGACCGGAAATGGGCAATGTTCCAGCTGGCGATCAGGATGTTTCGGTCGATCGCGCGTTTGGGAGGGACAAGCTGATCGAGATAGTCGGAAAAACTCCGCATCTCGGCGAGGACGGCGGCCGGCAACTCTCCGTCGGCGGGTGCGTTCTCCGGGTCGCTGAAAAGCACGTCGAGCGGTGTCGGCATCGTTCACCCTCCCGCCGGATCAACCAGACCGATCCACTTGCGTTCAGACTATCATACCAGCCGGCTCTGCTCCACCGCGGCGCTGATGAAGCTGGCGAATAGCGGGTGCGGCTCGAAGGGCCGGCTCTTCAGTTCCGGATGATACTGGACGCCGATGAACCACGGATGGTCGGGATACTCGACCGTCTCGGGCAGGACGCCATCGGGCGACATGCCGGCGAAGACCAGCCCGCAATCCTCGAGCTTCTTCTTGTAGTCGATATTGACCTCGTAGCGATGACGATGACGCTCGGAGATTTCCGTGCCGCCATAGATTTCGGCAATCCGCGATCCCGGTTTCAGCGTCGCGGCATATGCGCCAAGCCGCATCGTGCCGCCCAGGTCGCCGGCCGCGCGGCGCTTTTCCAGCATGTTGCCGCGCAGCCACTCGGTCATCAGGCCGACCACGGGCTCCTCGGTCGGGCCGAATTCGGTCGACGATGCGCCGTCAATGCCGGCCAGCGAGCGGGCGGCTTCGATACACGCCATCTGCATGCCGAAACAGATGCCGAAATAGGGCACCTTGCGCTCGCGGGCGAATTTGGCAGCGTGGATCTTGCCCTCCGAGCCGCGTTCGCCGAAGCCGCCGGGCACGAGAATGCCGTGGACCTTTTCGAGCCAGGGCGAGGGATCTTCCTTCTCGAACACTTCCGATTCGATCCAGTCGAGCTTGACGCTCACGCGATTGGCCATGCCGCCATGCACCAGCGCCTCGCTCAGCGATTTGTAGGCGTCCTTGAGGCCCGTATACTTGCCGACAATGGCGATCGTGACCTCGCCCTCCGGATTGTGCAGGCGCTCCGAAACCTCTTCCCAGCGCTCCATACGCGGCTTGGGCGCGGGGTCGATGCCGAAAGCCGACAGCACCTCCTCGTCGAGACCCTCGTCGTGATAGGCCATCGGCACGTCATAGATGTTGGCGACGTCCAGCGCCTGGATGACGGCCGATTCACGCACGTTGCAGAACAGGGAAAGCTTGCGCCGCTCTTCGGTCGGGATTTCCCTGTCCGCGCGCACAAGCAGGATGTCGGGCGCTATGCCGATCGAGCGCAGTTCCTTGACCGAATGCTGGGTCGGCTTGGTCTTGAGTTCACCCGCGGCGGGAATCCACGGCATCAAGGTCAGGTGGATGAATACGCACTGGCCGCGCGGCAGGTCGTTGCCAAGCTGGCGGATCGCTTCCAGGAACGGCATCGCCTCGATATCGCCGACCGTGCCGCCGATCTCGCAGAGCACGAAATCGACCTCCTCGTTGCCATCGAGGATGAAGTTCTTGATCTCGTCGGTGACGTGAGGAATGACCTGCACGGTCGCGCCCAGATAGTCGCCGCGCCGCTCGCGCTCGATGATGTTCTGGTAGATGCGGCCGGTGGTGATGTTGTCGCTGCGAGTGGCCGAGCGCCCGGTGAACCGCTCGTAATGCCCGAGATCGAGGTCGGTCTCCGCACCGTCGTCGGTGACGAACACCTCGCCGTGCTGATAGGGCGACATCGTGCCCGGATCGACATTGAGATAGGGGTCGAGCTTGCGCAGCCGGACACGGTATCCGCGCGCCTGGAGCAAGGCGCCCAGAGCCGCAGATGCGATGCCTTTTCCGAGGGAGGAGACCACGCCGCCAGTGATGAAAACATATCGCGCCATGGGAATCATGGCTTAGCGACGACGAACTGATTCCACCAGCATTAATCCGCCTCCGCCACATATTTTCCAGTGACGCAGCGGCAATGGACCGGCGACTGGACCAAGCATTGGCGCTTGAATTGATGCCGGATGCGACTAGAAGCCGCTCCAACAGGAGCAATTCGATGACAATCGCGGCACGGAGCGCGGCGGTACCGGGCCGGGGCTGGCTTGCCGAAGCGCGGGCGACGATCGCACTCGCCTGGCCGATGATCCTGACCAATCTCGCCCAGATGGGCATGACCACCACGGACGTGATCATGATGGGCAGGCTGGGTCCTGAATCGCTCGCGGCGGGGGCTCTTGGCGGCAATCTCTATTTCGGGCCGATGATGATGGGACTGGGGCTGATGCTTGCCACCTCTCCCATGATCGCATCCGAACTCGGCCGCAACCGGCATTCCGTGCGCGAAGTCCGCCGCACCGTGCGGCAGGGGCTGTGGATGGCGGTGGCGGCGTCGCTGCCGATCTGGCTGTTCCTCTGGCAGGGCGGCGCCGTTCTGGCCTGGATGGGTCAGGATCCGCAGCTTTCCGTGATGGCCGGCGCCTATATGCGCGCGATGCTGTGGGCGACCCTTCCCTTTTACGGATACATCGTGCTCAGGAACTTCATCTCGGCACTCGAGCGACCAAGGTGGGCGCTGGCAATCGTGTGCTGCGCGGTCACGTTCAACGTCTTCGCAAATTGGTGCCTGATGTTCGGCAATCTCGGATTTCCCAGGCTGGAGCTTGTCGGGGCAGGCATCGCCACCACCCTGTCGACCATTCTCATGTTTTCGGGCATGGCGATCGTCGTGAGCTTTGAACCGCAGTTCCGTCGCTACCGGCTGTTCGGGCGCTTCTGGCGCGCCGACTGGCCGCGCTTTTTTCAGCTTTTCAGGCTAGGCGCGCCGATTGCCGGAATTCTTGCCTTCGAAGTTTCGATCTTCAATGCCGCCACCTTCATGATGGGGCTGATCAGCCCGGTCGCACTCGCCGCCCACGCCATCGCAATCCAGATCGCGTCGGTCGCCTTCATGGTGCCGATGAGCATCGGCCAGGCGGTGACCGTGCGGGTCGGACGCGCATTCGGCGCACGTGATCCCGATGCTGTCACCCGGGCCGGCTGGACGGCGCTCACACTCGGCGTGTCGTTCATGGCGATCATGGCGGTCGTCATGCTGACCCTGCCTCTGTGGCTGATCGCCGTGTTCATCGATGTCGGCGATCCGATCAATAAGACGGTCGTGGCGACGGCGGTCACCTTCCTGTCGCTGGCCGCGCTGTTTCAGATCGTGGACGGCGCGCAGGCGGTTGCAGCCGGCATGCTGCGCGGGCTTCACGATACCGCAAGACCGATGCTGCTCGCGGCCATCGGCTATTGGGGCATCGGACTGCCGCTCGGCTATATCCTGGCCTTCCCGGTCGGGCTGAATGGCGTCGGCATATGGTTGGGACTGTTCTGCGGCCTGGCCAGCGTCGCGGTCATGCTGGTTATCCGCTGGACACGGCGCGGCAGGACTCTGCGCTAGGATCGGGCCCTAGCGGCGGAAGAAAAACCCGCCCGCCTTCTTCTTCCGCTTGGCCTCGTCGATCAGCATGTTGGCGATCTGCATGCGGACCATTGCGTCATCGCGCAAGTGCGCTGCCACGCGATCGGGATGATTTGCCGAGGCAAACCGCCGCCGCAGCGCGTCCAGATCGGCTGGGGGGCGCCCTTTACCAAAGCCGAGTTCGCGAGCGATCGATTCAGGGTTGGTATCAAGCGACTCCGGCTCGGGGGCAATCGGCGGCGCCGCGACCTCGGGTATTGGCGTATCGTCGGCAGCGTCGGCGCCATACTCGGCCGCCGCCCGCTCCCTGGATATGACGATCCTGCCGGAGTGTAGCTCGTCCGCGACCGAGAGCGGATCGAGCCGCACGGCGGGGCTCGATTCTTCGGACCGCTCCAACTCGGCCTCGGCCATCAATTCGTCCAGCACGGCGGCAAAATCGCGGTTGTTGCGTACATGCATGGTCCGTCTCCCCGTTCCGGGTTCGACTCTCTCAGGATCAAGCGTATGCGATACGGCTTAAGGAATTGGGCATGAGACGCGGGGCATTTTAGCAGTCAGTGAATTTCCAACTTCAATTCATGCCTGCCATGCAATTGTTGCAGTGCACAATTACCCTGCCGGCATTTATCCTCCGAATCGGGAGGACCAATGAGGGCAACCCGATGGGCTTCTTCACTGAACTTTTCACGCGGCCGAGACCGAGAGCGGACAATCGCTGTCGCGCCGCGCTCGCAACCCTCGAAGCCATGTCGCACGCCGAGAGAGCCGACATTGGCATCAAACCGGTCGATTTTCCGCGCATCGCGCGCGAGATGTCCTTGCGTTAAAGGCGCGTCGTCCGCAATCTGGCCGTATTCGGCGCTGTTCGATTTTCAAGCGCCCATGCGGAGAGATTCGATGAGGACTGCGCTTGTTCTCGCCTGCGGGCTGACCCTGCTCGCCGGTCCGGCCGCATCCCAGGACGGCGACTACATCGACGACCGTTCGGACGCGGTCTCGCTCGTCAGGTCTCTCTACAACGCGATCAATCGCCGGGAATATGCACAGGCCTGGGGCTATTTCGCCACCCCGCCGACCGACAGCCTGGAAAAATACAGGGCCGGCTACGCCGACACCCAAGCGGTGGAACTGCGCACCGGACGCGTCGGCAAAGAAGGCGCGGCTGGCAGCATCTATTTCCGGTTGCCGGTCGCGATCGAGGCGCATGGCACGGATGGCGGCACGCGGGTGTTTTCCGGCTGCTACGAGATGCGGATGGCGAACCCCGAAATTTCCACCGATGAATTCACACCGCTTCGGATCGAAGGCGGCAAGTTCTCGGTCTCGGACAATCCGCTCGACCTTTCAGTGCCCGCCTCCTGCGACGGCCATGAAGTGGAGCCTGTGGATGATACGCTGGACCAGGCCGTCACGCTCTACCGGCACACGTTTGCCGATCAATGCGATCGCGTGGTCGATCTCGGCCTGGACGAGCTGATCATCGGGGATCACGCAATCAGCTTCCGCTACAGCCACGATGGCGGGGATGCACCCATGCGCTCGGCACGGCTGTTCCAGTTCCTGTGTTATCGGGGCGCCTACAACGAATCCCATGTCTTTGTGTATGCCAATGAACGCGACGAGTTGCGCCCGCTTTCGTTTGCGGTTCCCGAGCTCGACATTCGCTATCGGGACGAGGATCGCGAAGGTCCGGTGGATGCGATCTATGTGATCGGCTTCCGCACCCAGGCCGACCTGGCAAATTCCGAATTCATCCCGGAATCGGGAACTCTGATCTCATGGGCGAAATGGCGCGGCCTGGCGGATGCCTCGTCGGTTGGCAACTGGCTGTTCCGCGACGGAGAATTTTCGCTGGTGCGCTTCGACGTCGACGCGACCTATGACGGTGAGATCAATTCGCAGACCGTGATCGACTACGCGACGGGTCCGTAGCGCTTAATCGCCAAAGCCGGCGCCGGATTTGCGCGGCGCAAGCCGGATGAGGCGCGAATCCAGCACCGCCGCCTGCCTGTGGCGAACCGCTTTCTGGTAGTCGGGATCCTTGACCATCTCCACGAAGGCAGCGCTGCCGGGATATTCGGCGATGAAGCAGACGTCCCATGTCTCATCTTCCGGGCCGATCAGCATCACGCGGAAGTCGCCGGACCAAGCGATTCGCCCGCCGACCCGCTTGAAGACCGGACCGCTCTCGCGGCCGTAGGCAGCATAAGCATCGGCTCCGGTCGCTTCGGTTTTGTCGGAATATTCGGCCCGGTCGCGCAGCCGCACGAGATTGAGCATGTGGATCGGCCCTTCCTCGGGCAGCGATCTGAACTTGCCGAACATTTCGCGCGTGGGGTCGATGTGCATTGGGCATCCTTCCTGTCACGGAGCGCGCGCCAACATCCAGTTGATCGTCTCGCGCCAGTCGGTCATGCGGATCGGCAAGCCGTGGCTGCCGTCTTCGAAGCGCACCATGCGGATCGGATACCCCGGCGATGAATCGCGAACCTTGCGGTAAAACGCCTTGATCGTATCGATCGGGAAAACACCGTCCCTGCTTCCATGGCCGAAAAACACCGGCACGCCGCGCTTGTAGGCCGGGCTGTCGAAAAAGCCGTCGTCCCACATCGACCCGAGCAGAATCAGCCCGCCCAGACGCTCGGCCATTGCGGGGTCGCGCGCCAGCCGCCAGCAGTGCGCCCCGCCCATCGACCCGCAGGCCAGAAAGACCTTCGCCGAAGGCGATGCACGCATGTAAATGCCGAGCAGCGCCGCAATCTCGGCAGCGCCCCGTTCGCCGAAATCGGTGAAATCCGGCGACAGGTAGAGACCCCCAGCCGAGTGCACGAGGTTCTTGATCCGGTTGAAATTGCCACCGAACGTAAAATCGTCCGCGCCCTGCCGGCGGCTGCCGCCCTGCCCGTGAACATATACGACGATCACGCTGGCACGGCGCGAGGCGCCGACCGCGATATGCGGCACCTTGCCAACCGAGGTCTCGGCAACCAGATCGTGCTGTTCGCGCCGTACCCCGGTCGAGACGTATTTGCCGTGAACGCGGCGCTCCAGCACCTGGTCGCGGTCATTGATGTCGCGCTTTGCGCTGTAATCGACAACCCGGTAATCGCCGCCATCCTCCACGGCCAACACGAGGGGGTAGGCGAACAGATTGTCCTTGTGCGGCGGCAGGAGCTCGGCGGCCGCCACACCGGCCGAACCCAGAAGAACAATGAGTGCGAGGAGAATCCGATTCATTGGCTGCAGACTAACCGCCCCATGCCATGGACGGCCACAGCGAATTGCCTACTTGGACGCCGCTGCGCTTCAATCCTCGATCACCCCGCCGGCCGCCGCCAGAGCGTCGGGCGTGTCGACATCGACCCGTGCGGCCTCGCCGATTTCAACATCGATGACTTCAAGATCGCTGTTCTCGACAATATGCCGGGCGCCGGTGTCCCCCTGCAGGGCCTCCACCTCGTCGAACAAAGCGCGCGGCAGGATGACCGGGTTGCCGCGCTGGCCGGACGCGGTGGCGCGCACGATGGCCGTGCCTGCGTGGTCGCTGAAAATCTTCGCCAGCATCGTGATGTCGGCGGCGGACAGTCCGGGCATGTCGGCCAGCAGGACGAGCGCCCCGTCCACGGTTTCGGGCAAGGCGCGAATTCCGGCCTTCAGCGAACTTGCAATACCGCTGGCAAAGTCGGGGTTTTCGATCGTCCGGATTTCGACGCCCTGCAACGCCTTACCCACCTCTCCGGATTGATGCCCGAGGACGGCCACGGCATCCGACAATCCGCCCTCCGCAAGAATGCGTGCGCTGCGATGCACCAGCGGCTCGCCGTCAAAGCGTGCCAGAAGCTTGTTGTTCGCACCCATGCGGCTTGATCGCCCTGCCGCGAGCAGCACGGCGCCGACAGAGGCGGCGGGCTTGCGCTTTGCCTCGCGCGGCTGCGGCCGTGACGGGATTTCCGCCAACAGTCCGCCAACACCCATGCCGGCAATATCGGTCGAGGTGACATGGAGCCCCGCCGCCAGGCGGTCCAGCACCCAGTCGAAGCCGTTTGTTTTCGGGCTGCGCGCGCAGCCCGGCGCGCCGAGCACCGGCCTGCCCTGCAATTCACCGATCACCAGAAGATTTCCAGGATCGACCGGCATGCCGGTCCGCTCCACGTGGCCGCCGGCGGCGCGGATGGCAGCGGGAATGACGTCATTGTCGTCGCTGACGGCGGAGGCGCCGAACACGATCAGCATGTCGTTTTCGTCCACCAGAGCCTTCAGCGCCTCCGCCACGGCGCCCGTCTCGTGCGGCGTGCGTCGTTCGGAGGTGATCCGGCTTTGCGCGCGGACAAGCCGCGCCGCCGTCAATTCGACAGTCTTGTCGAGCACCGAAGGTTTGGTGCCGTCTAGCCGGGTCTGGACGAGGCCGACACGCTTTGACGAAAACGGATGGACTGCGACAACCTGCCCTTTGCACGCCTGCGCTTCCGCAGCCGCGACCTGTCCGGCCGGCGCTGCGTAAGGAATGATCTTCACCGTGGCGATCATCTGGCCGGCATCGACGGTGGAGAAGTCCGCAAGCGTCGCAATCGTGATGGCCGGATCGATGGCGTTGAGCGCATCGACCATCGCCTTGTCGACCACGAGCACGCCCGCACAGGCGGCGTGAATATTCACCCGCCCTGTCGCTGCGGAGCGGATTTCGGCGTTTTCGGTTTGCAGGGCCGCAGCGATGCGTGTCGCGGCCGTATTCTCCTCGACGTCGCCTTCATCCAGTCGAGCGACGGTCACCGTCGCGATGCCGGCAGCCTTCAGGGCCTCGACATCGGCTGGCGTCAACCGGTGCGCCTTGCGCAAACGCCGGCCATTCAGGCTGGTGGAATGAGCGAGAATGGAACCGGCCGCTTCATCGACCGGGCACGGCCCGAATCTCACGCCGCCCTCATCGCCCGGCCACCCGCCACCGCGCGCTTGCGCAACGCCTCGATGATCTGCGCCAGAGTGGCGACCGCGATCTCCGCCGGGCTGGCGGCGGCAATGTCGAGACCGATCGGAGCGTGGATGCGGCCGATCTCGGCCTCAGACAGGCCGGCGGCCTTCAGCCTGTCGATGCGCTTGGCGTGCGTCTTGCGGCTGCCCAGCGCACCGACATAGAAGCAGCCGGCGCGCAGCGCGCCCTTCAGCGGATAGTCGTCTATCTTGGGATCGTGCGTCAGCGCGGCAAGCGCCGTATAGGCGTCAAGCGGCTGCTCTTTCAGGATATTTTCAGGCCATTCGGCGTGAAGCGCAACGTCCGGGAAGCGCTCTGCGGTTGCGAAGGCGGTGCGCGGGTCAATGATCACCATGTCGAACCCGGCGATCCGGGCCATCGGCGCCAGCGCCTGGCTGATGTGAACAGCGCCGATCGCGACCAGTCGCGGCGGCGGAAGATGGACATTGAGGAAGACGGCGCGGCCCTCGATTTCCGTCAGGCCGGACTTGCCGGACCGGAAGGCGCGCTCCACCGCCTCGCCCAGTTCGCCGCCGACCTCGTCACCCTCGCGCACCAGCCTGTCGCCACCATCCGCCACATCGGTGACCAGAATCGCGGCGCGCCGCGCCGTGCGCTCCGCATTGAGCAGTTTCAGGAGCTTGATATCCATCGTCAGGCGAGCCGCTCGACAAAGACCTTGATGCGGCCGCCGCAGGAAAGGCCGACTTCCCACGCGGTCTCGTCGGCGACGCCAAATTCCAGCATGTGCGGCTTGCCGCTGCCGATGACATCGACTGCTTCGGTTATCACCGCGCCTTCCACGCAGCCGCCGGAAACGGAGCCGTGGAAATTGCCTTCCTCGTCGATCACCAACTGGCTTCCGACCGGTCTCGGCGCCGATCCCCACGTCTCCATGACGGTGGCGATGGCGACATTGCGGCCCTCGGTCCTCCAACTTTCGGCGACCTGCAGCGGGTCGAGATTGTCTGTGACGGCGATGTTCGTTTCCATGACGTTCTCCCGATCCTCAATATGGTGCCGCGGCGGGCTGCTTGCCAAGTCCCCGCCACTGGCGCGGGTCGAATGCCGCTGGCTGGGCGCCCGACAGCGATGCACATAGATCAGCCAATGCGTCCAGCGAATGCACCGGGCGAAGCTCGTCAACATGAGGCAGCATCGCCTGGACGCCGCGGGCGCGCGGCTCGAAACCCTCGAAGCGCAACAGGGGATTGAGCCAGATCAGCCGGCGGCAGGATTTGTGCAGCCGCTCCATCTCGACAGCAAGTTCGTCGGTGTCGTCGCGCTCCAGACCATCGGTGATGAGCAACACGACCGCGCCTTGCGACAAGACGCGGCGTGACCACACCCGGTTGAATTCATGCAGCGTGTCGCCGATGCGCGTGCCGCCCGACCAGTCCTCGACCGCGGCCGAGGCCTGTTCCAGCGCCTCGTCGGGATCGCGGTGGCGCATCTGGCGGGTGAGATTGGTGAGCCGCGTGCCGAATACGAAAGTGTGCACATGCCGGCGCTTTTCCGACAGCGCGTGCATGAAATGCAGGAAGATGCGCGTGTACTGGCTCATGGAGCCGGAAATGTCGGCCAGCACGACCAGCGGCGGCTGGACGGTGCGCACGGATCGAAAGCGCGGAATGATGAGATCGCCGCCAGTGCGCAGGGCCGAGCGCATCGTTGCACGCGGGTCGATGCGCGCACCGCGCGGATGGGCGCGAAAGCGGCGGGTCGTCACCTTGTCGGCCGGAAGACGCAGGTCCATGAGCGCGCGGCGGGCATCGGAGAGTTCCTCGGCGGTCATCTGCGCGAAATCCTTGCCGCGCAGAACCTCCCTGCCCGACACCGTGAACCTGGCATCGATTTCGATTTGCGGGACTTCCTCTCGGCGGTTCTCCTGCCCGGCGAAGAGCGCGTTGGCGACGCGCGATTCGGCCGCGCGCTGCTTTTCCGGCTCGCGCCTGTCGGGTGCGACCGGCGAAAACATCGCCAGCATTTTTTCGATCAGCTCGCGGGAGCGCCAGAACAGCCGGAATGCCTCGTCGAAGACCGCCCTGTCCTCGCGGCGCTTCACCAGCACGGAATGCAGCGTCCAATAGAAATCGTCGCGCGTGCCGATGCCGGCCGTGAGCACGGCTTCGATCGCCTCGACCACGGATGCGGGCCCGACCCGCATGCCGGCCTTGCGCAGGGTGCGGGCGAAATAGACGATGTTGTCGGCGATCCGACCGTCCGGCCTGACTGTCTCGGCTGTAGCGGTTTCGCTCGCAGGCATGGCGCGTCTACTGCGCGGCCGCCAGGTCGGCCTTGACCTCGTCCAGGATGCGCCGGCCCTCGCCTTCGCCGATCCGGGCGATGTCGTCCTGATACTTGAGGAGAACGCCGATTGTGTCGGAAACCGTCTCCGGGTCGAGCGCGATCTTGTCGAGCTCGGTCAGCGCGCCTGCCCAGTCGATCGTCTCGGCGACGCCCGGCGCCTTGAACAGGTCAATCTGGCGCAGCTTCTGCACGAAAAGCACAACCTCGCGCGACAGCCTGGCATTGGCCTGCGGCACCTTGAGCGCGACGATTTCCAGTTCGCGAACAGCGTCGGGATAGTCGACCCAGTGATAGAGGCAGCGGCGCTTCAACGCATCATGGATTTCGCGGGTGCGGTTGGTGGTGACGATAACGATCGGCGGTTCCTTGGCCTTGATCGTGCCAAGTTCCGGGATCGTTACCTGAAAGTCGGAGAGAATTTCGAGCAGGAAGGCCTCGAACGCCTCGTCGGTCCGGTCGAGTTCGTCGATCAGGAATACCGGCGCCCGGCCCGGCTCGCCTTCAAGCGCCTCCAGCACCGGCCGGCGAATGAGATATTTCTCGGAAAAGACGTTCTTTTCCATCCGATCGCGATCCGTCTGGCCCGCGGCCTCGTCCATGCGGATTTCGATCATCTGGGCGGCGTAGTTCCACTCGTAGACGGCGGACGAGACATCGAGCCCTTCATAGCATTGCAAGCGGATCAGCGGCCGGTCGAGCGCGGCGGATAGAACCTTGGCGATCTCCGTTTTGCCGACGCCGGCCTCGCCTTCCAGGAAGAGCGGGCGTTGCATGCGCAAGGCCAGGAACAGCACCGTCGCCAGCGAGCGGTCGGCCACGTAACCGGCCCCCGCGAGCATGGCGAGCGTATCGTCGATCGACGCGGGCAATTGCGGAGCGGATTTCTTCGGCATGAAGAGGCGTGGTCCTAAAGAACTCGATAGGCGCGGTTGTAATAGATCAGCGGACTGAGGCTATCACCGATGCGTACTGCGCGCACCCGGCCAAACAGCACACGATGGGTGGCGAAATCCTTGGAATCCACCAGTTCACAGTCGAAAACAGCCGCTGCGCCAACAAGCGCGGGGGCGCCTGTCGCGATCGCGTCCCATTCAGCCGCGGCAAACCGGTCGTCCTGCGACAATCCGGTCAGTCCCGAAAATGCATCTGCAAGCGGCCCCTGCCCTCCCGTCAGCGTGTTGAGCGTGAAAACACCGTTGTCGCGGAACAGGTCGTTCGACGTATTTTCACGATTGAGGCAGACCAGAATGGTCGGCGGATTGTCGGATACCGAACAGGCGGCAATCACCGTCACGCCGCGCCGGCCGGCCTGGCCATCGGTCGCTATGACGTGGACGGCGCCGGCAAAACGGGCCATGGCGTCGCGATAGGTTCGCGGCTCGACAGCGGTATTCTTCAGCAAAAGCAGCCCCTTGTTTCCACCGCCTGCTATATAGGCAGGACGGTTGCTCCCACAAGCACGCGCTGGCGAAACGATGGGTTCACTCTTCTCAGCAAAGACGGGCCCGCAATTGGGGAATCTGTACAGGTTCGGGATTTGCTTGTTCACTTTTCAGCGCATGCCCGTAGATTGCGCGAATGCACCTGCCCCGTTTCCCGATCCCGGTTCTCGCCCTGACTGCCGCCCTCGTCGCGACAGAACCGGCAATGGCGCAAACAATCGGCATCGTGGCGCCGGTTTCGGAATCCGTCGAACTTCTCGGGCGTCAGCTAAAAACCGGCGCGGAAGTGGCCGCCGCGGAGCGGCGTATCGCGGAAAACAATCTGCGTTTCGCCGATGACAGTTGCACTGCGGAAGGCGGCAAAGCGGCGGCAGGCGCCATGATCGCCGCCGGCGTGCGCATCGTAGTCGGCTTTCTGTGCACGGAGGCAATAGAGGCGGCACTGCCTGCTCTGAATAATGCGGGTATCCCTGTGGTAACGCCGGGCGTGCGCGTCAACAGCCTGACCGACCGGCGCGACAAGACCGGATGGCCTGTCTATCGCATGGCGCCGCGCGCCGATGACGAGCGCGATGCGGTTTCGACGGTTCTGGTTGAGCGCTGGCAGAACAATCTGTTCGCGATCGTCGATGATGGCACGATCTACGGGCGCGAACTGGTGGAGAGCTTTCGCCTTTCGGCCGAACTGGCGGGCCTGCAGCCGGTCTTTATCGACACCTACAGGCCGCAGATGGACAACCAGATCGGACTGGTGGCGCGCCTGCGCCGGGCCGGCGCGACGCACGTCCTGGTCGGCGGCGACCGCGCCGATGTTGCGATCATGGGCCGCGACGCGGCGGAACTTGGCTACGATCTCGTCATCGCGTCGGGAGAGACACTGCGCTCGGCGCCGAGCGACGTCCCGCTCGCGGCGGGCACGCTGATGGTAGGACTGCCCGAACCGTCGGACCTCGCTTCCGCCGGTGTCATCTCTGCATTCGAAAAACGTGAGATCGTGCCGGAGGGCTACACGATCCCCGGCTTTGCCGCGTTCGAAGTGGCGGTCGAAGCCCTGATTCGCGCGGAAACGAGCGGGCGGGCTCTGACA
This sequence comes from Rhizobiaceae bacterium, assembly GCA_040880025.1. GTDB lineage: Bacteria > Pseudomonadota > Alphaproteobacteria > Rhizobiales > Rhizobiaceae > RCIO01. The sequence continues at coordinate 533,323 of JBBDJD010000013.1, read as the reverse complement.
GATGTGCTGGCAAGCGACGCGTTCGAGACCGCAATGGGCACGATCAAGTTCGACGAAAAGGGCGACCTTGCCGAAAACCCCTACAGGCTGTTTCGGTTCGACGGCAGCGGATTCGTGGCGGCCGAATGAGCATGCGTTTTCAGGCGGGACCGACAAATCTCCTCACCGACATCGCGGGATTGCGCGTCGGCCAGGCCGATGACGACAGGCTGAAGTCGGGGGTCACGGCGGTTATCTGCGATGAGCCGGCCGTGGGAGCCGTCCACGTGATGGGCGGCGCGCCCGGCACGCGCGAAACCGACCTTCTGGAACCGCATAATGCTGTCGGGCAGATCCACGCGCTGGTTCTTTCGGGGGGGTCGGCGTTCGGGCTCGACGCGGCGTCCGGCGTCCAGGCATGGCTGCGCGAACAGGGCGTTGGCCTCGCGGTGCGCGGCATTTCCATCCCCATCGTTCCCGCCGCCATCCTGTTCGACATGACCAATGGCGGCGACAAGGACTGGGGCAAATTCCCGCCCTATCGCGAACTCGGCTATGCCGCAGCCAACAACGCCCGGCGCGAATTCGGGCTCGGCACGCATGGCGCCGCCAAAGGCGCGCTGACCGCCGGCCTGAAAGGCGGCCTTGGCTCCGCCTCGGCGGTACTGCCGTCCGGTGTTACCGTCGCGGCGCTGGTTGCGGTGAATGCGGTCGGGTCGACGACGATGGGCGACAGCCCGCATTTCTGGGCCGCCCCCTTCGAGATCGGCGACGAGTTCGGCGGACTTGGCCTGCCTGCGGTTCTTCCACAAGGCGCGGTCGACGTGCGGCTCAAATTCAGGGATGGCAATGCGGCCGGCGCCAATACCACGCTTGGTGTCATAGCCACCGACGCCGCGCTCTCGAAGGCCGACGCCAAGCGCCTTGCCATGGCCGCGCATGACGGTTTCGCCCGCGCGATCTGGCCAAGCCACACGCCGGCCGACGGCGATCTCGTATTCGCTCTGGCGACCGGGACGAGCGGAAAGCAACCCTCCTTCGAGGAGGCGATCGATCTTTGCGCCGTTGCCGGTTCGGTCATGGCCCGCGCCATCGCGCGCGGTGTTCATGCGGCGGTGGCCGAAACCGGTGATATCATGCCCGTATGGGCCGAGCGCGCAGCGGCCGCTGAAAGACGGTGAGGCCCTTCCGGCCACACCCGGCGCGCCGTGATCACGAGGAGGAACGCACCATGCTGACAGCAATGATCCGGAAGATCGCAGTCTTGGCGGCTCTTTGCCTGCTGCCGTCTTTAGCACATGCGGGCGATACCGCCGAGGTCAACATTCTCGGCTTCAGCGCCAATGGCGCGTTGTTCGCCTTCGAGGAATATGGCGTGCAGGACGGCTCAGGCTTTCCATATGCGAACAGGTTCTACATCGACACCGCGACCGACAGTTTCGCTCCCGGCACGCCGATCCGGGTGCGCCTCGACGACGAATTGCAGACCGTGGACGACGCGCGCGCGGCAGCGCGGACGCAGGGGCAGTCGATCATTTCCGACGCTGTTCTCACCGCCAATCGCGGATTCACGGCGGGGTGGAACGCCGTGACCGAGCTTTCGGCCGACAGTTCGCGCATCGCAGCGAACCCGCGACCAGTGTTTCCGCCTATCGACGCGCCGGTGGAGTTCCGCATCGACGACGTAGCCCTTCCGGCTCCGTCAGGATGCGAGGGACTTGGCGAGATCAACGGCTACAGGCTGACGCGCATCGGCACGATCGATGGCGCGACGACCGAACTCATTCACGAAGACGGTTCGGTGCCCGCCAGCCGCGGATGCCCGCTGGGATACGCCATCGGCGGCCTGCAGACTTTCTATCCGTCGTCGGGAGACCCGGTCTTCGCGCTGATGATCATCATGCGCCAATTCGGCTTCGAAGGGCCGGACCATCGCTGGCTTGCGGTCGCGGGGCGCCTGTGACGCCGCCGACCAGATGAGCAGACTCAACAGCGCATGAGCGGCCTCCTGCCAAGACTGCGTGCCGCCCTGCCCGCGCCGGTGGGCGCCACCGGCGGCGCCATCGCATGGGCGGCCGCCATGGCGGCCAGCGCGGTTGTCGGCCTGCTTTTGGGGGGCCGCCTTGCCTCGCCCCAAAGCGAGACCATCGTGCTGATCTACGCCCTTGGCGGCTTGCTGGCGTTTCCGGTGGCGCTTTATGCGACGCGGATATTCGCGCTCGGCGCGGGGCCCGAGCGCCGTTTCGCTGCCGCGCTCTTCTTCCTCGGGCTGGGGACGATGCTCACCACGGCATTCGTCTTTTCGATGCACTACCGGCTCTATTTCGCCCAGTGGCACTCCGACTTCCCGTCGGTTGCCTGGGTCTTCCATCTCCTCTTCACGGGCGCCAACGCGGTCTACCAGTTCTCGGTGCTCGGGACGCGGCTGTTCTTCCCGTTCGGATTCATCGCGTTGTTCGTGGCCAGCCTGTTGGTTGCGCGGCAGACGCGTTGAGATAAGCGCCGGGCTCTGCTACGAGCAGCGCGTCGTTCCCCGAAGTCAGGACTCGCGATGATCCCGCGCTATTCGCGGCCGGAAATGGCCGCCATCTGGTCGCCCGAGACCAGATTCCGCATCTGGTTCGAGATCGAGGCTCACGCCTGCGACGCGCTGGCCGAACTCGGCGTCATCCCCAGGCAAGCCGCGAAGACGATCTGGGACAAGGGCGGCAGCGCCACCTTCGATGTCGCGCGCATCGACGAGATCGAGCGCGAAACCAGGCACGACGTCATCGCCTTCCTGACGCATCTGTCGGAGATCATAGGGCCCGATGCGCGCTTCGTGCATCAGGGCATGACGTCGTCGGACGTGCTCGACACCTGCTTCGCGGTCCAGCTCACACGGGCCAGCGATCTGCTGCTCGCCGACCTCGACGCGCTGCTGGCGGCGCTGAAGAAACGCGCCTTCGAGCACAAGGACACAGTCACCGTCGGCCGCAGCCACGGCATCCATGCCGAGCCGACGACGTTCGGCGTCAAGCTTGCCTACGCCCACGCCGAATTTGCCCGCGCAAAAGAGCGCCTGATTGCGGCGCGCGCCGAAATCGCCACCTGCGCGATCTCCGGCGCCGTCGGCACATTCGCCAATATCGATCCCCGCGTGGAAACGCACGTGGCCGAAAAGCTGGGCCTCAAGCCGGAGCCGGTTTCCACGCAGGTGATCCCGCGCGACCGGCACGCGATGTTTTTCGCCACGCTCGGCGTCATTGCGTCGTCGGTGGAACGGCTGGCAACGGAGATCCGTCACCTGCAGCGCTCGGAAGTGCTTGAAGCGGAAGAGTATTTTTCGCCGGGCCAGAAGGGTTCGTCGGCGATGCCGCACAAGCGTAATCCGGTCCTGACGGAAAACCTGACCGGGCTGGCGCGCATGGTGCGGTCCTATACGATGCCGGCGATGGAGAATGTCGCGCTATGGCATGAGCGCGACATCTCCCACTCCTCGGTCGAACGCATGATCGCGCCGGACGCGACCGTGACGCTGGATTTCGCGCTGGCCAGGCTCGCCGGCGTGATCGAGAAACTGCTCGTCTATCCCGACCACATGCAGGCGAATATGGATCGCTATCGCGGGCTGATCCATTCGCAGCGCGTGCTTTTGGCGCTCACACAGGCCGGCGTGTCACGCGAGGACGCCTACCGGCTCGTCCAGCGCAATGCGATGAAGACCTGGGAACAGGGCAAGGATTTCCTCGAGGAGCTGCTTGCCGACAAGGAAGTGACGGCGGCGCTGTCACCCGACGAAATCAAGAGCCGTTTCGACCTTGGCTATCACACCAAGCATGTCGACACGATCTTCGAGCGCGTATTCGGGGAGGCCTGAGAATCAGGCAGCCACCGTCCTGATCGCATTGCCCCAGGGGTCGGTCTTCTCGCCGGTCGCTGAATCCGCCCTCGCCGCCAATTCGACGAAATTCAGTCCTGTCCGGTCCTCCTTCCGCACGCCTGCACCGGCGCTTTGCCAGCTGTTGGCGCCGATATGGTGGTGATATCCGCCGGTGGACAGGAACACGGCGCTGCCGCCGTAGCGCACCGTCGTGTCGAAGCCCATCTCGCCGTTCCACCAGCTCTCGGCTTCGCCGGTGTCGCCGACACGCAAATGGACGTGACCGACTATGGATTCCTCCGGCACACCGGACCAGCCGGCATCGCCCTCGGGAAGCGATTCAACCATAGCGCGCAAGTCCAGGCGTTCAGTGGTCATTTTCACCGCGCCATCTTCCATTGACCACTCCGCGCGCGGCCTGTCCCGGTAGATTTCGATGCCGTTTCCCTCGGGATCGTAGAGGTAGATCGCCTCGCTGACGTGATGATCGGACGCGCCGGAAATCTCGATGCGGTTTTCGGCAGCGTGGCCGACCCACCGGGCCAGGTCATCGCGGGAGGGAAGCAGGAACGCGGTGTGGTAAAGCCCCGCGCTGTGCGGGTCGCCCGGCTTCAGGGCCGAGGAGCCCGCTATCTCCAGCAATTCGCGGCCGCCCGCGCCGAGACCGATCGCGCCGTTGGCGCGGCGCAGTTCCTTCAAATCCAGAACCGTCTTGTAGTAGTCGGCGAGGCTTTCGGCGTCGCGCGCCCTCAGTCCGACCCGTGCGATACTGACTGGCGCTTCGGCGGCGAATGGCAGATTGCTCATTGTGATCTCCAATGGGCCGGCAGGTTACGCGGCCCGCGTTCGTGTTGTCGGTCAAATCGCAATCACGACCCGGTTTCACAAGGTGCCTGCGCGGTGACAGCGTGTTCACCGTTCATGCATGCTTGCACCGGGGCGGACCCGCCGCTACATCGCAGCCCATGAAGGTCAAGGACGTTGAAATAGTCTTCATTCCAGGCAGCGCAGAGCTGGACGAACGCCACTGGCTGGCCCGCTGGCACAGTCGCCTGTCGACCGGGCGGCGTCTGGAGATCGATCCGGCCGATACCGCAATCCCTGGAAAATGGGTGGAAAAAGTCATGCAGGCGGTCAACGAGGCGGAACGCCCGGTCGTGCTGGTCGCGCACGGGCTGGGCGTCACCGCCGCCATACACGCTGCCGGCGATTTTTCGGCTCCGGTGGCAGGCGCATTTTTCGTGGCTCCCGCCGATCCATCGACAAGCGGCAATGACTTCCGGCCGTTTCCCGCCGGCCCGCTCGCCTTCCCGTCGGTTCTGGTGGCGAGCCGCGATGATCCGCACTGCGACTTCATGCGCGCCGAAGAGTTCGCGGCCGATTGGGGATCGCAGTTCATCGACGCCGGCAATGTCGGCCGTCTGGACGTCGAATCGGGGCATGGCCCATGGCCGGAAGGCTCACTGACGTTCGCGCGGTTTGTCTCGCGTCTTTCAGCCGATTGACGCGGACGCGTCTCCGACAAGGGCGCTTGCACCCATGTTCATCAGCCGCGCCTCCGGCCCGGTGCCGAACAGGCGAATTCCCATTTTGTACAGGCGGCCAGCATCGGCCATGTTGACGAGATATATGCCGACATGTTTGCTGGCCGCACGTGTCTTCGCGGAGATATCGGCCACAGCCTCCATCATGTCTTCAAGACCGGGGTTCATCGCTTCGCCATTCGTCCATGCGATGGAGAAATCGGACGGGCCGATGAAAATCGCGTCGATGCCCGGCACGGCGAGAATGTCGTCGACGATCTCATAGGCCCGTCGTGTCTCGATCATCGCGAAGGCAAGCGTTTCGGAATTGGCATTCTTGAGCCTCTTCTGCGCGTCCGTCTGGCCGTCACGCGCCGCAGCTATGCTCACGCCCCAGGAGCGCGCGCCGAGCGGCGGATATTTCATCGCTGCGGCAAATGCCATGGCGTCCTCGACCGTATTGATCATCGGCGCCACGACTGCCTGGGCGCCATAGTCGAGTGCGCGGCTGGCCATGTCGAAGCGCCCCACCGGGATGCGAACGATGCCGGGCTTGCCGCGCGCGATGATTGGCGCCAGGCATCGCAGGATGCTTTCCTCGCTATGGCCTCCATGCTGCATGTCCAGCAGGACGGAATCGAACGCCGTTCCGGCAAGCGTCTCTATGGTGATCGCGTCCGGAATCGCGGACCAGGCTGTGAAAACCGTCTCGTCAGCGGCAAGACGCTGGGCAAGTGACATAGGCTGATCCCCCGATCCGACTGAAATGGCGGCGGGTTGCCGCCTGTGTGAACCGGCTTCGCCGTCAGCCCTTGCGAACCTGCTCGACCGCCTCGGCCAGCAGTTCGATCATGCGGCTGCGAAGCTGCTCGTCCGACTGGTTTACACCACCCGCATCGAAATCGGCGCGGACCTTGCGGAAAACGTCCTCGTCGCCGGCTTCCTCGAAATCCGAGGCCACGACTTCCCGTGCATAGGCATCGGCGTCATCTCCGGACTTGCCGAGCAGTTCAGCCGCCCACAGGCCAAGCAGCTTGTTGCGCCGGGCGTAGGATTTGAATTTCAGTTCCTCGTCGTGAGCAAACTTGGCTTCGAAGCCTTTCTCACGATCCTCCATGCTGGCCATGAACGGTCCTCCGGTCGGCGAATGGGTCCCAAAGCAATATGGGTTGGTCCGGCACAAACCAAAAGCCCGCGCCCCGGTCAATACGCAGAGTGCGACAAAGATGCGCCCGCCGGGAAAATGCGCCGGATTGGGGCGCCAAAGCGGTTGAACACCGCTAAATGGCGATTGAGCAGAACAGGCAGTTGCGTTAGGACCGCTTGTACAGACACATTTCCGGGCGGATTCCCCGCTCCCGCGGCGCGCGGGTCCCAAGCCGCCGCAAACAGCCAGAGAATGTCATGAACCGTCGGCGCCGCATCTACGAGGGCAAAGCGAAGATCCTGTATGAGGGTCCGGAACCCGGAACGCTGATCCAGTTCTTCAAGGATGACGCCACCGCCTTCAACAAGAAGAAGCACGAGGTGGTCGACGGCAAGGGCGTGCTCAACAATCGGATTTCGGAGCACATATTCACCCATCTCAACCGGATGGGCATTCCGACCCATTTCATCCGCCGGCTCAACATGCGCGAGCAGCTGATCAAGGAAGTCGAGATCATCCCGCTCGAGGTGGTCGTGCGCAACGTGGCGGCCGGATCGCTGTCCAAGCGGCTCGGGCTGGAAGAAGGCACGGTGTTGCCGCGCTCCATCATCGAATTCTTCTACAAGGCCGACGCGCTCGACGATCCGCTTGTCACCGAGGAGCACATCACGGCTTTCGGCTGGGCGAGCCCGCAAGAGATCGACGACATCATGGCGCTCGCCATTCGCGTCAACGACTTCCTCTCCGGTCTGTTTCTCGGCGTCGGCATCCAGCTCGTCGACTTCAAGATGGAGTGCGGCCGGCTGTGGGAAAACGAGATGATGCGTGTCGTCGTGGCCGACGAGATCTCGCCCGATTCCTGCCGGCTGTGGGATGTCAGCACGCAGGACAAGCTCGACAAGGACCGTTTCCGCCGCGATATGGGCGGCCTCGTCGAAGCCTATCAGGAAGTCGCTCGCCGGCTTGGCATCATGAACGAAAACGAGCCGCCGCGGCCTTCCGGCCCCGTGCTCGTGACATCCAAGCCGAGCGACAAGGACAGCGTTCACTAGGCCTAGCGGAGCGACAATTGGCAATCAGGGCACGCGTTACGGTAACGCTCAAGAACGGCGTCCTCGACCCGCAGGGCAAGGCAATCGAAGGCGCGCTCGGAACGCTCGGCTTCGATGGCGTGGGGCACGTGCGCCAGGGCAAGGTGTTCGACATCGAGCTGGAGAGCGCCGACGCCAAGAAGGCCGAAGCCGACATCAAGGCCATGTGCGAGAAGCTGCTCGCCAATACGGTGATCGAGGATTACGCGGTGGAGATCGTCTAGTGAAGACCGCCGTGGTCCTGCTGCCTGGCCTCAATCGCGACCGCGACATGATCGCGGCGCTGACCAAGATCACCGGCCAGCCGCCGCTCACCATCTGGCAGACCGAGACGGAAATCCCCGTCGTCGATCTGGTCGTGATCCCCGGCGGCTTCTCCTACGGCGACTATCTGCGCTGCGGCGCGATCGGCGCACGCATGCCGGTCATGCGCGCCGTTGCGGAGAAGGCGCGGCAGGGCGTGATGGTCATGGGTGTGTGCAACGGTTTCCAGATCCTGCTTGAAGCAGGGCTCCTGCCCGGCGCGCTGATGCGCAATGCGACGCTGAAATTCGTCTGCCGGGAGGTGAAGCTCGAAATCGTGAACGCCAACACCGCGTTCACGCGCGCTTACCGCCCCGGCCAGATCATCCGCTGCCCGGTGGCGCATCACGACGGCAACTATTTCGCGGACGCCGAGACGTTGAAGCAGCTCGAAGGTGGAGGCCAGGTCGTCTTCCGCTACGCCGAAGGCACCAATCCGAACGGGTCCGTCAACGACATTGCCGGCATCATCAACCCCGAGGGCAACGTGCTCGGCATGATGCCGCATCCCGAAGACCTGATCGAGGCCGCGCATGGCGGAACGGACGGGCGCGCGCTGTTCGAGGGCGCGTTGGGGATGGCAGCGTGAGGCGCGCGCGGATCTCGCTTTGCCTGCCGCTTCTCGCCCTGCCCCTTGTCGCCGCCTGCCAGAGCGCCACGGTGCCGGCGGACAGCGTGTCGGTGCCGGGCGACAATTCGGCGCTTTCAACCATGGAACGGATCGCCGTTGCAGCCCAGAAATGCTGGTTCGGACCGCAGAAAGCCGGGTTCGACGGGCTTGCCATGTCGCCCGAGCTCACGTCCTTCTCAGGCAAACCACGCATTCTGGCGGTGCCGCGCGGCAATGTCGGCGGTCTGCCGAAGCTGGTGATCGAAGCGACCGGCAAGCCGGCGCGCATCGCCGCCTACGGCCCGCTGATGGACGGGCCGCATGCCACGGAAATCGCCGCCGACACGCAGCGCTGGGCCGACGGAGACACGTCCTGTTCGGGGAGAGCGTGAGTACCGCCCCGGGCACTTCAGATCATCGCCACAGCGGTCCTGTCCGCCCTGGTGGCTGAACCTATCCTCCAATCGAGCACAAGACAGAAATCCGCGTCGTGACCATCCCAAACACCGTTCCCATCACCGACGAACTCGTCGCCGCCCACGGCCTGAAGCCGGACGAGTATCAGCGCATTCTCGACCTCATCGGCCGTGAGCCGAGCTTCACCGAACTCGGCATCTTCTCGGCGATGTGGAACGAGCACTGTTCCTACAAGAGCTCCAAGAAATGGCTGCGCACGCTGCCGACGAAGGGCGAGCGCGTCATCCACGGGCCGGGCGAAAATGCCGGGGTGGTCGATATCGGCGATGGCGACTGCGTGGTCTTCAAGATGGAGAGCCACAACCACCCGTCATACATCGAGCCCTATCAGGGCGCTGCAACAGGCGTCGGCGGCATTTTGCGCGACGTATTCACCATGGGCGCGCGGCCCGTCGCGGCGATGAATGCCTTGCGCTTCGGCGAGCCGGAGCATCCCAAGACCCGGCATCTGGTCGCCGGCGTGGTGTCGGGCGTCGGCGGTTACGGCAACGCATTCGGCGTGCCGACCGTCGGCGGCGAGGTCGAGTTCGACGCCAGCTACAATGGCAACATTCTGGTCAACGCCTTCGCGGCCGGCATCGCCAGGACCGACGCAATCTTCCTTTCCAAAGCCGAGGGCGTCGGGCTGCCGGTCGTCTATCTCGGCGCCAAGACCGGCCGCGACGGCGTCGGCGGCGCGACCATGGCGTCGGCCGAGTTCGACGACCAGATCGACGAGAAGCGGCCGACGGTGCAGGTCGGCGACCCCTTCACCGAGAAATGCCTGCTGGAGGCCTGCCTCGAACTGATGGCGTCGGGCGCCGTCATTGCCATCCAGGACATGGGCGCGGCGGGCCTCACCTGCTCGGCCGTCGAGATGGGCGCCAGGGGCGATCTCGGCATCGAACTCGACCTCGACAAGGTGCCGGTGCGCGAGGAGCGCATGTCGGCCTACGAGATGATGCTGTCGGAGAGCCAGGAGCGCATGCTGATGGTGCTCAGGCCGGAAATGGAGGGCCAGGCTTCCGCCATCTTCCGCAAATGGGGCCTCGACTTCGCCATCGTTGGCAAGACCACCGACGATCTGCGCTTTCGCGTGCTGCACCAGGGCGATGAAGTCGCCAACCTGCCGATCAAGGAACTCGGCGACGAGGCGCCGGAATATGACCGGCCATGGACCGCGCCCGCGGCACCCGGTGAGTTGGCGGAAAACGAAATACTGGAGACGGACGTCGCCGATGCGCTGCTGGCGCTCCTCGGTTCGCCGAACCTTTCCAGCCGGCGCTGGGTTTGGGAACAATATGACACGCTGATCCAGGGCAATTCGCTGCAGATTCCCGGAGGCGATGCCGGCGTAGTGCGCGTCGATGGCCATCCGGCCAAGGCGCTGGCCTTCTCTTCCGACGTCACGCCACGCTATTGCGAGGCGGACCCTTATCAAGGCGGCAAGCAGGCGGTGGCGGAGTGTTGGCGCAACCTGACCGCCACCGGCGCGTTGCCACTGGCCGCCACCGACAATCTCAATTTCGGCAATCCCGAGCGCCCTGAAATCATGGGCCAGTTCGTGCGCGCCATCCAGGGCATCGGCGAAGCCTGTACGGCGCTCGGCTTCCCGATCGTTTCGGGCAATGTCTCTCTCTACAATGAGACCAACGGCAAGGGCATCCTGCCAACTCCGACCATCGGCGGCGTGGGTCTGATCGATGACTGGAGCAGGATGGCGCGGATCGCATTCGCCGCGGAGGGAGAGGCGATTGTGCTGGTCGGCGCGCCGCCGTCATGGGGCTCGCATCTTGGACAATCAGCCTATTTGCGTGACATGCACGGCCGCTCGGAAGGCCCTCCCCCACCGGTCGATCTCGAACACGAAAAGCTCGTTGGCGATTTCGTGCGCGCGCTGATTCGCGAAGGCGTCGCTACGGCCTGCCACGACCTTTCCGATGGCGGGCTGGCCGTTGCACTTGCCGAGATGGCGATGGCCTCGGGCATCGGCGCCACGGTGAACGAGCCGAACGACGCTTTGCCGATTCCGGCATTTTTCGGCGAAGACCAGGCGCGGTATCTCGTCACGATCCCGGCGGACAGGATCGACCGGTTCCTGAGCGAACGCGTGCCGCAATCCGGGGTGTCCGCGCCATGGATCGGCAACACCGGCCGGCGGGAATTGAAACTGGGAAAGGCGCGTGCGATACCGGTCGAGGAACTGCGCCGGGTGCACGAGGCCTGGTTTCCGACCTATATGGACGGCTGAGCGGAGCATATTCCATGGCCATGAACGCGAGTGATATCGAGCGGTTGATCAAGGAGGCGATCCCCGACGCCAAGGTGACAATCCGCGACCTCGCCGGCGATGGCGACCACTACGCGGCCGAGGTTGTTTCAGAGAGCTTCCGCGGCAAGAGCCGGGTCCAGCAGCACCAGATCGTCTACGAGGCGCTCAAGGGCAATATGGGCGGCGCGCTCCATGCGCTGGCCCTCCAGACCAGCGTTCCGGAATGAGTTCGATCGTCGATGACATCGTCGACAGCATTGTCGCCGGTGTCGCCAGCGAGTGGAAGCGCAAGACCGGCAAGCGCAGGCGGCGGCGCAAGCGCGCGCTGACGCCGACGGAGCGGCTGAGGCGTATCGAGAAACTTATCAAGCCGGCACGCAAGACAACCAGCCGCAGGAAGTCGGCCCGGTCCCGCTCGACGACCCAGCGCAGACGCGTTCGCGCCAGGACGCAGAAGCACAGGCGGTCGCTGCGCAGCGGCTAGCGCCAGGCCCTGTTTGCCTGTCAGGATCGGCTTGCGCGGCGCCTCCGCTGCATTGCACACGCGGCACGCGTGGAATACATAAGGGACAATTCCAGGAATATGTCGGGCCTTGAACCCGGGCAGGAAAGGATGTTCGAAATGACCGCAATCAACGAATTCATCGGCAGCGAAGTGAAAAGCAACGACGTCGTGCTCTTCATGAAGGGCACGCCCGGCTTTCCGCAGTGCGGCTTTTCCGGTCAGGTCGTGCAGATTCTCGACTATCTCGGCGTCGACTACAAAGGCGTGAATGTGCTGACATCGGACGAATTGCGGCAGGGCATCAAGGAATATGCGAACTGGCCGACCATTCCGCAGCTCTATGTGAAAGGCGAATTCGTCGGTGGATGCGACATCATCCGCGAAATGTTCCAGGCCGGCGAACTTCAGGGCTTTCTCACCGAAAAGGGCGTCAGCGCGCGCGGCGCGGCCTGATCTTGCCACTCCCGCGGCCGGTACGCCGGCCGCTTCAAGCGTAAGTTCCATATCCATGCACCGCGGCGGCGCGGCGCATTCCTGTATTTTTCCAGCGGCCGGAAAGGCTGTGTCATGGACCAGCAGACTGCGTCAGCCGCCGAAAGCGGCGCGGCATCAATCCCGCGTTGGGAATTCATCGCGATCGCGGCGGCGCTCATGTCGCTCAACGCGCTGGCGGTCGACATCATGCTGCCGGGTCTGCAGCAGATCGGCGCAAGCCTCGGCGAGAACGACGAAAACAACCGTCAATTCGTGATAACCGCGTATCTGGCCGGCTTTGGCGTCGCCCAGATTTTCTTCGGTCCGATTTCCGACCGTTTCGGGCGGCGCACGCCGCTGCTGTTCGGTCTTGTTGTCTATGTGCTCGCGGCTCTGGTCTGCGCCTTCGCGCCCAGTTTCACCGCGCTGCTGGTGTTGCGCGTTATCCAGGGCGTCGGGGCGGCAGCGACCCGTGTCATCACGATATCAGTCGTGCGCGACAGGTTCGGCGGGCGCGCCATGGCGGAAGTCATGTCGCTCATCTTCATGGTCTTCATGATCATCCCGATCATCGCGCCGGGCATCGGTCAGGGTGTCATGCTGTTTGCCGACTGGCCCGCAATCTTTCTCTTCATGGCCGGCATTGCGGTGATGTTCACAGTCTGGACATGGGCCCGTCTGCCCGAGACGTTGCACGAGCAATACCGGCGGCCGTTCCGGGTGAAAACCATCCTGGAAGGCTTCCGCATCGTTCTCACCGAACGGATCGCCATTTCCTACACCATGGCGCTGATGGTGATTTTCGGCGCGCTGTTCGGCTTCATCAATTCCGCGCAGCAGATCTATGTGGACATTTATGACAAGGGTGCGGCGTTCCCGCTCTATTTCGCGCTGGTGGCGGGCATGATGGCGGTGATGTCGTTCGCAAACTCGCGACTGGTCGGAAGATTCGGGATGCGCCGATTGGCGCACGGCGCACTGCTTGGTTTCATCGCCGTCAATGGCGTGGCATTCGCGCTGGCCATGGCCGGGCCGGTGCCGTTCTGGCTTTTCGTCAGCCTTTTCATGCTGGCGATGGGGCAGTTCGCGCTGATCGGCTCGAACTTCAACGCGCTGGCGATGGAGCCGCTCGGCCATGTCGCGGGCACCGCGTCCTCCATTCTCGGTTTCACGCAAACCGTGGGCGGTGCGATTCTCGGGGCGCTGATCGGACAGGCGTTCGACGGTACGATCGTGCCCTTGACCGCCGGCTACTTCTTCTTTGGCGCCGGCGCGCTGGCGCTTGTGTTCGTCGCAGAGCGCGGCAAGCTGTTCCGTCCCCAGAACGAACCGGCCGGTTAGAGCCCGGCAAAGTCGAACAGCTTGCGGTCCATGAGATGCGATGGCCGCACATTGGTCAGTGCGCGGATCATCGTGTCCTTGCGGCCGGGCGTCTTGCGTTCCATGTCGTCCAGCATGGCCTTCATGGCGTTGCGCTGAAGCCCGTCCTGGCTGCCGCACAGATCGCAGGGAATGATCGGAAAACGCATTGCCGCGGCGAACTTTTCCAGATCGCTCTCGGCGCAAAACGCAAGCGGCCTGAGCACAAAAAGATCGCCCTCGTCATTGACCAGTTTCGGCGGCATCGCGGAAAGGCGGCCGCCGTGAAACAGGTTCATGAAGAATGTCTCGAGCACATCCTCGCGGTGATGGCCAAGCACCAGCGCAGAGCAGCCCTCCTCACGCGCAATCCGGTATAGATGCCCCCTGCGAAGGCGCGAGCACAGCGAGCAGTAGGTGCGGCCTTCGGGAATCTTGTCGGTCACGACCGAGTATGTGTCGCGGTATTCGATCCGGTGTTCGACGCCATGCCGGGTCAGGAAATTCGGCAGGATGTGTTTGGGGAAATCGGGCTGGCCCTGATCCAGATTGCAGGCGAGCAGATCGACCGGCAGCAGACCGCGCCATCTGAGATCCAGAAGTACGGCCAGCAGGCCGTAGCTGTCCTTGCCGCCCGAAAGCGCGACCAGCCAGCGCTCGCCGGGTTTTGCCATCGCATAGGTGTCGATGGCGTCGCGCGCATGGCGCACAAGGCGTTTGCGCAGCTTGTTGAACTCGACACTGTCTGAAGTGTCTTGGTACATCGAAAGGCCGGCGCGCGGGCTTTCGCCGGTTTCGAACCCGTCGGTCGGCAGTGTGAGGTTCATATGCGCGATCTCCCTGCGCCCAGATAACCGCGAACCGCGCAAATAAAAAGGCCGCGCAATGCGCGGCCTCGATTTCGTGTCGTCGCGAACCGGTTAGCGCGAGTAGAACTCGATGACCAGGTTCGGTTCCATCTGGACCGCATAAGGCACGTCGGCCAGACCCGGGATCGCCTTGTAGGTGGCGGTCATCTTGTTGTGGTCGGCGTCGATGTATTCCGGCACATCGCGCTCGGCGAGCTGGACCGATTCCAGCACCAGCACGAGCTGCTTGGACTTCTCGCGGACCTCGATCAAATCGCCCGGCTTGCAGCGGTAGGACGGGATGTTGACCCGCTTGCCGTTGACCTTGACGTGGCCGTGATTGACGAACTGGCGCGCGGCAAAGATCGTCGGCACGAACTTGGCGCGGTAGACGACCGCGTCGAGGCGCGATTCCAGCAGGCCGATCAGGTTCTCCGGCGTATCGCCCTTGCGGCGATCGGCTTCATCGTAAATCTTGCGGAACTGCTTTTCGGAGATATCGCCGTAATAGCCCTTCAGCTTCTGCTTGGCGCGCAGCTGCAGACCAAAATCCGACAGCTTGCCCTTGCGGCGCTGGCCATGCTGGCCGGGGCCATATTCGCGGCGATTGACCGGGGACTTCGGACGGCCCCAGAGATTTTCGCCCATGCGGCGATCGAGTTTGTATTTTGCGGATTCGCGCTTGCTCATCGCATTTCCTTTTCAAAGGTTTACGCCCGAAACTTCATGTTTCGGACGAAGGAAACGCGCCCTCCTCTGGCCTCCGTTTTCGAGACCTGACAGGGTTTTCCACGCACGCTTTGCGGAAAAACCCACGGGACACGTAGTGAAAACGCAGGGCCGAAACCCTGCGCAGGCGGGCATTTAGGCGGGTTTGGCGGCAAAGTCAATCGCGGCGCCGCCAAGCCGTTGGCGGGTTCCGGTGATGAACCGACAGGCTCCGCAACAGTCAGTTCTTCTTGTCCGGCAGGCCCTTGCGGTCCGTCTCGGCGAATTCCTTGAGCTCTTTCTCGCTCATCGATTCATACATGTCCTTGGAAGCGCCCTTGAGTTCGCTCTTCTTCATGTCGCCGCGCTTGGCGGACAGGGCTGCACCCGCGGCCTTCTGCTGGGATTTGGATTTTGCCGGCATGGCTTGTCTCCATGGTTGAGGTTGCGGGAAAACGCTGACGCACCGCCCGGCGTTCCCTCAATCCATGTGCAGGCCGAAGCCGTGCATCAGCCGCCTGGTCGCGCTGTCCGGCGGGCCGGATGTCTGACGCGCGATGTCGGTGCGCGCGCCGCCAGGCAGGCTCGTTTCTCCGGCGGGCGCGAGCAGTGACACTGCTCGGCGCGCAATCGCCTCGGCGGGATCAATCCAGTCCACGGGCCAGGGCGCCGTCTTGCGCATGCGGTTGACCAGAAAGGGATAGTGCGTGCAGGCAAGCACGACGATGTCGGTTCGGGCGCCGTCCTTCTCCAGGAAACAGGGCATGATTTCGGCGCGAACCGCTTCCTCATCGACATGACCGTCGCGCATATAGGCTTCGGCAAGCACGGCCAGCCGGTCGCTGCCGACGAGGCGCACATGACATTTGCTCGCCCATGATGAGATCAGATCACGCGTGTATTGCCGCGCAATGGTGCCCGGCGTTCCGAGTACTGAGACGAGTCCGGACCACGTCCGCTCCGCCGCCGGCTTGATTGCCGGCACCGTGCCGACGAACTGCGTCTGCGGATAGGCTGAGCGCAAATCGGCAAGCGCTATGGTCGAGGCGGTGTTGCAGGAGATCACCGCGATTTCAGGCCGGAACTCGTTGAGCAATGGTCCAAAGAGGCCTGTAATCCGCTCCGAAAGCGCTCTCTCTTCCCACGCGCCGTAAGGAAAGGCCGCGTCATCGGCGATGTAGACGAAGCGGCGGCCGGGCATCAGCACCCTCGCCTCGCGCAGCACGGTCAGCCCGCCAATGCCTGAATCGAAAAAAAGGATGGGCGCGCGATCCATGTTCAGCCGTCCGCGTTTCCGCCGCCGGACCCGGCCGGGCCGTCCGGATCGACCGTGTCAGGAGACCGCGCACCGCGCGGCTCACTCGGAGAGAACCTGTCGAGCGACGAGACCACGCCGCGGAGCACCCTGATTTCCGGCTCGGTGAAGGCTGGCCTTGTGAAAACCGCCTGCAGGGCGTCCAGCATTTTCGGCTTTTTCGAGGGCGGTCGGAAATAGCCGCGCGCCGAGAGCGCATCATCCAGATGGTCGATCAGGCCCTGAAGCTGGTGACGTTCGGCCGGCGGGAATTGCGGCCCCTCGAACGCCGTCTGGCTGGCGCTTTCCAGTCCCGACTTCATCCATTCATAGGCCATCAGGAGAACGGCCTGGGCGATATTCAGCGAGGCGTATTCGGGACTGACCGGGAACGTCACGATCGCGTCGGCGCGGGCGATTTCCTCATTGTAGAGGCCGAACCGTTCACGCCCGAACAGGATGCCTGTCTTTTGCGCCGAGTTCGACCATTGCCGGAGTTGCGCCGCGGCGTCCACCGGCCCCAGCACCGGCTTGAAGCCGTCGCGCTCCCGCGCGGTTGTGGCGAGCACATAGTTCAGATCGGCAACGGCATCATCGAGCGTCTCGTGCAGCGTCGCCGCGTTCACGACATGATCGGCGCGGCTCGCGGCGGCCACGGCCTTGTCGTTGGGCCAGCCGTCGCGCGGGTTGACGAGGCGCAGTTCGGCCAGCCCGAAATTCGCCATCGCGCGTGCAACCATGCCGATATTCTCGCCGAGTTGCGGCTCGACGAGGATGATGGCCGGGGCGACGCCATTGGCGGAATCTCTATCAGTGGTTGTCATGAGTCACCGGCGCGCCGATTGCGCGTTTCCATGGTCCCTGCCATATTCGCCGGCAATTGAGAAGCTCGGGTCGTTTCCATGCCGGAAGAACTCGCCGATCGCATTCGCGCCGAAATCGGAGGCATGCCGGGCTTTGGCGAGATACGCATGATGGGTGGCCTCTGCTTCACCCTTCACGGCAACATGCTGGTCGGAACCATGAAGAATGGCGATCTGATGGCGCGGGTCGGCGCCGACGGCTACGGCGAAGCGATCAATCGGCCGGGCGCCGGGCCGATGGAATTCACCGGCCGGCCCATGAAGGGGTTCGTCAACGTCGATAGCGCCGTGCTGGACGATGCAACGCTGCGCGAATGGCTGTCGGTCAGCATGGCCTTCGTCGGACCGATGCCGCCCAAGGAGAAGAAGGCGAAAGCCAAAACGAAATAGCCTGCAGTCGTTTGCCGATGCCGGGCAGCACTCGCCCTTCAGCGCCGCCCGACGAACTCCGCGGTCGCCGCCGCAACCTCGTCCGGCTTCTCGTGCAGTATCCAATGGCCGGTTGCGGCGACCTTCTTCACCGTCAGTTGCGGTGCGTAGCGGTCGAGGCCTTCCAGGCAGGTTGGGCGCAGCGCCGTGTCATCCTCACCCCACAACAGCAAATGCGGCACGGAAACGGTCATCGCATCCGCGGGCAGATCGAGCACTGACTTGCCCGCCGGCGCTCGCGCGCCGGGCTCCGGCACCTCGATCTGCGATGCACGGTACCAGTTCAGCATGGCCTTCAGCGCGCCAGGCTGACCCCACGCCGCACGATAGGCGCCCGCTTCCGCCTCATCCATCCAGTCGGTATTCGAAAAGCCCGACAGCATGCGCATGAGCCGGCGGTAATTGTCTTCCGACAGGCCCTCCTCCGCCTTCGCCGAGCGCAGATAGTTCATGTATTGGCTGGCCTGGCGCTGGTCCGGATCGTCGAAAATCGCGCGCTGGAAACAAGCCGGGTGAACGCCGTTCGCAATCACCAGATGCGTCAGACGCCCGGGGTGCGAAAACGCATAGGCATAGGCGACGGAAGCGCCCCAGTCGTGGCCTGCAAGCACGAACGGCCTGTCCGGTGACAGCGCATCGGCAAGTGCCGCAATATCGCCGACCAGATGCTTCGCGCGGTAATTCTCGACGCCCCCGGGCTTCGACGAACGGTTGTAGCCGCGCTGGTCCGGCGCGATGACGTGATAGCGGTCTGCGAGCCGCCCCATCACCGGGCGCCACGCCGCCCAATATTCGGGAAATCCGTGCAGCATGAGGATCAGCGGCGCATCCGGCTTGCCCATTTCGGCATAGCGCAGCGTGACACCGTCACTGGTGTTTTCGCCGAAGCGGAGTGCGCTATCGTCCGAGGCCATCCGGTGGTTCTCCTGCTACTTTCGCGCTGCTTTGCCTTCGCAACATTGGGTGTTATAGGGGCCGCAATTTCAGCAACGATCCCGCGGGCGATGCCGCCCGGCTCTCGAAAACAACGAGGCATTTCACATGGCGAAGATCAAGGTGGCAAATCCCGTCGTCGAGCTCGATGGCGACGAGATGACCCGCATCATCTGGCAGTTCATCAAGGACAAGCTGATCCATCCCTATCTGGATATCGATCTTCGTTACTTCGACCTCGGCATCGAGAAGCGCGACGAGACGGACGACCAGATCACGGTCGATGCCGCCAACGCCATCAAGGAATTCGGGGTCGGCGTTAAATGCGCCACGATCACGCCTGACGAGGCGCGCGTCGAGGAATTCGGTCTGAAGCGCATGTACCGCTCGCCCAACGGCACGATCCGCAACATCCTGGGCGGTGTGATCTTCCGCGAGCCGATCATCTGCCGCAACGTACCGCGGCTGGTGCCGGGCTGGACCAAGCCGATCATCGTCGGGCGTCACGCCTATGGCGACCAGTACCGCGCCACCGACTTCAGGTTCCCCGGCAAGGGCAAGCTGACGATCAAGTTCGTCGGCGAAGACGGCAAGGTAATCGAACACGAGGTGTTCGACGCGCCGGCCTCGGGCGTGGCGATGGCCATGTACAATCTCGACGAATCGATCCGCGATTTCGCCCGTGCTTCGCTGAATTACGGCCTGCAGCGCGGCTACCCGGTCTATCTGTCGACCAAGAACACGATCCTCAAGGCCTATGACGGCCGCTTCAAGGACATCTTCCAGGAAGTCTACGAGGCCGAGTTCGAGGACAGGTTCAAGGCAGCCAAAATCACCTATGAACACCGGCTGATCGACGACATGGTGGCGGCCAGCCTGAAATGGTCGGGCGGCTATGTCTGGGCCTGCAAGAACTATGATGGCGACGTCCAGTCCGACACCGTGGCGCAGGGCTTCGGTTCGCTCGGCCTGATGACCTCGGTGCTGATGACGCCCGACGGCAGGACGGTGGAGGCGGAAGCCGCGCACGGCACGGTGACGCGCCATTTCCGCCAACACGAGAAAGGCGAGGAGACCTCGACCAATTCGATCGCCTCGATCTTCGCCTGGACGCGCGGTCTGGCGCACCGCGCGAAGCTCGACGACAATGCCGAGCTCAAGCGCTTTGCCGACACGCTGGAAAAGGTGTGCGTCTCCACGGTCGAGGAAGGCTCCATGACCAAGGACCTGGCGCTGCTGATCGGTCCCGACCAGCCTTGGCTGTCCACCAGCGGCTTCCTCGACAAGGTGGACGAGAATCTGCAGAAGGCGATGGCCTGACCGCGCAATGGCGGGAATGCCGCGACTCTTCGGGGCCGACTACAGCGTCTATGTCCGCATCGCTCGGCTTGTACTGACGGCAAAGAACGTCGACTACGAACTGGTGCCCGTCGACATCTTCGCCAAGGATGGTGTTCCGGACTGGTATCCAGAACGCCATCCCTTCAATCGCATTCCCGCCTTCGAACACGGGCTCGTGCGGCTCTACGAGACCATCGCCATCACCCGCTATGTCGACGAGGCCTTCGACGGGCCGCCCCTTCAGCCCACCGCTCCGGCCCACAGGGCGGTAATGAACCAGGTCGTCGGACTGCTCGATGCTTACGCCTACCGGCCGCTGGTGTGGGGCGTCTATGTCGAGCGCGTGTCGAAGCCGAAACGTGGACATTCGCCCGACGAGGCATTGATCGCCACTTCGCTGGAACAGGCGAGAACCTGCCTCGCGGCGCTTTCCGCCCTCAAGCGCAACGGACAATGGCTTCTTGGAGACCAGCTCACGCTTGCCGACCTGCACGCTGCCCTAATGTTTGCCTGCTTCGTTCAGGCACCGGAGGGGCAAGCCATGCTAAGCGGGCAGCCTTCGCTGAGCGGCTGGTGGGAAGGCATTCAATCGCTCGCCAGTATGGCCGCGACGCAACCGAGCCACTGAGCACACCTTGCCATCGGCGCGTCGCAACCGGTGAACGAAGAACCGTGGATGACGTTGACAATGGTGCGGCCGGCCCGCCCTATTCTTCGAGATGAATGGCAACTTCGCGAAATCGAAAATCTGCGCTGCGAACAACGCGGACTTGTATCAATCAGTCTTCCGCGCTCACGGGATCAGCGACCAACGAAACGCCATCATGTGGTGGAGCCATGAACCCGCCCCACCGTATTACTCCAATTTGACGACGCTCGATCCGGAGTCTTCCGAGGCTCAGGTCGCGGCCATCGGACGGCTGAAGTCAGCCCTCGGCCACCCGTTTTCGGTCAAGGACGGGTTTTGCCGGCTCGACCTTCAAGCGCTGGGTTTCAGGGAGCTGTTCGGGGCCTGCTGGATTTGGGCCGAGCCCGAACGAATCGCGGCTCTGTCACACGATCGCATGCCCGGCGGCTGGCGGCGCATCGGCGACGCCGCGGCATTGGAAGCCTGGGAATCGGCCTGGGCAGCAGGCGGCTCGCCGGCGCAAATGCGCGTGTTTCCCCTGGCGATCCTCGACGATCCGAAGATAGTCGTTCTCGGCCGTGCCGGCAAAGCGGGTTTCGACGCAGGCTGTATCGCCAATCTCTCACCGGATGTTGTCGGCCTATCCAATGTGTTTTCGACTGCCGAGCCGGCGCCTGCGATTTTCGAGGATGCGGCGTGCGCCGTCTCGGCGGTTGCGCCGGACCGGCCACTGGTTGGGTACGAGCGCGCCGAGGCGCTTGGCGCCGCAGTGGCGACCGGGTTCCAGCCGGTCGGAGACCTGCGTGTCTGGCTGCTGGACTGAAGGCAACCACCGTCAGGAAAGCGCAATCACGCCCGCGCCGCTCCTCGCTCCTTGTCCCATCCAAGCGCAGCACGGTGTCTCTCGACTTTGCCGACGCAACCTGCCAAGGGCCGTGAGTGTCTGATCCGTCCCATCAATCGGCCGGGTGGCGTGTCCTCGTTACCGGCGGCAATTTCACGAAGATAGCCGTCGTATCGCTCGGCGTCTGGCTGCACGCGGCCGACGGTCTGCTCGTCGCCACCATGATGCCGGCTATCATCGCCGATATCGGCGGCGTGCGCCTGATCGGCTGGAATTTCGCGCTCTACGAAATCGGTTCGATCGTTGCCGGCGCTTCGGGCGCGCATCTCCTGCGTCATGTCGGCTTGCGTCAGGCAATGACCGCCGCCGCGCTCATCTATCTCGTCGGCTGCGCGATCAGCGCGCTGGCGCCGGCCATGCCGGTCATGCTGGCCGGTCGCATGCTTCAGGGCCTCGGCGGCGGCGGGCTGATGGCGCTCTCCTTCATCGCGGTGGCGCGCCTGTTCGATCCGGTTCTGATGCCGCGCGTCATGGCGGCGATCTCTGCGCTGTGGGGCATGTCGGCCTTTCTCGGTCCGCTGGTCGGCGGACTGTTTGCCGGCGCCGGGCTGTGGCGCTGGGCATTCTGGGCGTTCGCCGCGCAGGCAGGCCTGTTGGCCATATGGTTATGGCGTACACGCTCCATCGAACTCGCGCCGGAAAGCGCCGGTGCGGCGCCGCGTTTCCCGGCCGTCCGGCTTGCGCTGCTGGCGGGAGGCGTGACGACAATCGCGGCCGCCGGGCTGGCGAAATCGCTTCCCGTGTCGCTGGCGCTGATTGCCACCGGCGCGGCCTGCCTCGGCTGGTTTGCACGGCGCGACGGGCTCGCGGGCGACGAACGCCTGCTGCCACCCCGGTTCTTCGATCCGTTCGCGACGCTCGGTGCGCCATTGGTCATGATCATGTGCTTCGCCATCGCAACCATTGCGCTCGGCACCTACGGACCGGTGATCATGGTCACTCTGCACGGCCTGTCGCCGCTCGAGGCCGGCTATGTCATAGCGCTGGAATCAATCGGCTGGTCGGTGGCGGCCATCCTGATTTCCGGCATTCCGGAGCGCTGGGACCGGACCATGATCATGGCCGGTCTGCTTGTCATCGCCGCGTCCGTCGCCGGGCTTGTCCACGCGCTGCCCGAAGGGCCGGTGTGGCTGATCGTTGCGCTCGCCATAGTGCAGGGGGCCGGGTTCGGCTCGGCCTGGACCTTCGTGCTGCGGCGCGCCACGAAGCTCGCACCGCCATCGGAACGCAATCGGGTTGCGAGCGCGATCCCGACCGTGCATCGCCTGGGCTATGCTATCGGCGCCGCGGCGATCGGGATCGTGGCCAACGCGGCGGGATTCGGTGAAGGTATCAACGTCGCCACGGCGCGCAGCGTCGGCTTCTGGATCATCGTGGCCTGCCTGCCCTTTGCGGTGTTAGGCCTGCTGGCGGCGCTGAACTTTGTAAATGCCCGCAAACGGCTGCCCGCCTGACGGGCTGAAAGGACGGACATCGATGATCAGTCTCGTCAAACGGCTCTGGCAATCCCATCGTCTGCTTCTCATCGCCTTTACGGCCGCGCTCGTGCTGACGCTGTTTTTCGCGGTCAGGACCACCGTATTTTTCATCTACTGGTCCGGGCATCAGAACGTTCCGATCGAGGGCTGGATGACGATCGGCTATGTGGCGCACTCCTACCGGCTCGCGCCTGCGGAGCTTCAGGAGGCGCTTGGCTTCGATCCCAACAGCCCCAACCGCGAACCGCTTGGCCGCATCGCAAACGAGATGCGCATACCGCTCGACGAACTGATTGGCCGCGTCGAAGCAGCAATCGCGGCGGCGCGGGCGGGATCGCAGGACGCGAACGAGTGAGCGCCGAACTGCTCGACCTCTTCGCGGTCTACGGGCTTTCCGCCGTATTCCTCATTCTTGCGCTCGGCCAGTTCGGCGCGCCGCTGCCCACCTCCATCCTGCTGATGACGCTCGGCGCCCTTCTGGTCGAAGGCGGCATTTCACCGACCGAGGCATTCCTGTGGAGCATCTGCGGCGCAGTGCTGGGCGACCAACTCGGCTTCGCGGTCGGCCGTTTCGGCGGACAGCGCCTGCGCGACTATGTCTCCGACCGGCCGAAGCTCTCCGAGCGGCTTGCCAAAGCCGAAGCCTATTCGGCCCGCTGGGGGGCGCCGGGCGTGTTCCTGACCCGCTGGCTGTTCAGCCCGCTCGGCCCGATGGTCAATCTCGTCAGCGGTCTGGCCGGCCTGCGCTGGCCGGTATTTCTTTTCTGGGACGTTGCGGGCGAAGCGATCTGGGTCGGCGGTTACCTTGCGATCGGCTACGCGTTCAGCAGTTCGATCTCCGCGATCGCGGATGTCATCGCAAACGCGGCATGGCTCCTTGCGGCGCTCGCCGTCACGGTCGTGCTTGGCTGGCGCGTGCTTAAGGCCGCGCGCGGGCGGACTAGCTAGCCAGCGCCTCGCGCACCGCCGACACCGCGTTGGCCGCCTTCGACCCGTCGGGTCCGCCGGCCTGGGCCATGTCCGGGCGACCGCCGCCGCCCTTGCCGCCCAGCGCCTCGGAGGCCTTGCGCACCAGATCGACAGCGCTGAAGCGTCCTGTCAGGTCGTCGGTGACGCCCACCACGACACTGGCCTTGCCGTCGTCCGATGTGCCGACAAAGACGGCAACGCCGGAGCCGATCGATTTCTTGCCTTCATCGGCGAGCGATTTGAGATCCTTCGGCGCAACGCCCGCTACGACCCTGCCCAGGAAGCCGACGCCGCCGACCTCCTCCTTGTCCGATCCGCCGTCAGCCGCATCGCCGCCTCCACCCAGCGCAAGCTGCTTGCGGGCTTCGGCCAGCTCGCGCTCCATTTTCCGGCGTTCCTCCAGCACGGTTTCGAGCCGGGCCACCGCATCCTGCGGCGCCACCTTGAGCGCGGAAGCGACCTGCCTCAGCCGTCGGTCCTGCTCGTCGAGATAGTTGCGCGCCGCGGCGCCGGTCAGCGCCTCGAGGCGGCGGACCCCCGCGGCGACAGCGCTTTCCGCCACCACGCGCACGATGCCGATGTCGCCGGTCGCATTCACGTGCGTCCCGCCGCACAGCTCGACGGAATAGGGCTTGCCGGACTTGTCGCCCTGGAGCGCCGTTCCCATCGACACGACCCGGACCTCGTCGCCGTATTTCTCGCCGAACAGCGCCATCGCGCCCGCGGCGATCGCATCATCCACCGCCATCAGCCGTGTGGAGACCGCACTGTTCTGGAGCACGATCTCGTTGGCGTACCGTTCGATCCGGCCGAGTTCGTCGTCGGCGATCGGTTTGGGGTGGGAAAAGTCGAAACGAAGCCTGTCGGGCGCGACCAGCGAACCCTTCTGGGCGACATGGGTACCCAGCACCTCGCGCAGCGCCTCGTGCAGCAAATGGGTCGCGGAATGGTTGGCGCGGATCTGTGTGCGCCGGCGGTGATCGACCTCAAGCTCTGCGGCCGCGCCGGTTTCGACCTTGCCGGACTTCACCACTCCGTGGTGGACGAAAAGGCCGTCGCCCTTCTTCTGCGTATCGGAAACGGCGACCTCGAAACCCTCGCCGCGGATCAGGCCGGCATCGCCGACCTGGCCGCCGGACTCGCCATAGAAGGGCGTCTGGTTGACGACGAGCGCGATCGTGTCGCCCTCGCCGGCAGACTGCGCCTCCGTCCCGTCGCGGACGATGGCCTGCACCACCCCTTCGGCGGTCTCGGTGCCGTAGCCGAGGAATTCGGTCGCACCGAGTTTCTCGCGCAACTGAAACCAGATGGTCTCGGTTGCCGCCTCGCCGGAGCCTGCCCAGCTTGCCCGCGCTTCCGCCTTCTGACGCTCCATCGCATCGGTGAAGCCGGCCAGATCGACGCCGATGCCGCGCTGGCGCAGCGCATCCTGTGTCAGGTCGAGCGGGAAACCGTAGGTGTCGTAGAGCTTGAAAGCGGTTTCGCCATCCAGCATGTCGCCCTTTGCGAGCGACGACGTCGCATCCTCCAGCAGGCCGAGGCCCCGGTGAAGCGTCTTGCGGAAGCGGGTTTCCTCAAGCTGCAGCGTCTCGGTGATCAGCGACTGGCCGCGCACGAGCTCGGGATAGGCCTGACCCATCTCCTGCACCAGAGCGGGCACAAGCCGCCACATCAGCGGGTCGGAAGCACCAAGCAGCTGGGCATGGCGCATGGCGCGGCGCATGATACGACGAAGCACATACCCCCTGCCCTCGTTCGAGGGCAGCACGCCGTCGGCGATCAGGAAGCTCGAAGCGCGCAGATGGTCGGCAATGACGCGGTGGCTGGCGCGATTGCCGCCTTGCGCCTTGACGCCGGTCGCCTCGACCGAGGCCGCGATCAGCGCCTTGAACAGATCGATGTCATAATTGTCATGCTGGCCCTGCATGACGGCGGCGATGCGCTCGAGCCCCATGCCGGTATCGATCGAGGGGCGCGGAAGGTCGACCCGCTGGTCGGCCGAAAGCTGCTCGAACTGCATGAAGACGAGGTTCCATATCTCGATGAAGCGGTCGCCGTCCTCATCCGGGCTTCCGGGCGGACCGCCGGGAATGTGCTCGCCATGGTCGTAGAAGATTTCAGAGCACGGGCCGCAGGGACCGGTGTCACCCATGGCCCAGAAATTGTCGCTGGTCGGAATGCGGATGATGCGCTCGTCCGGCAGGCCGGCGATCTTTTTCCAGAAGCCGGCCGCGTCATCGTCGGTGTGATAGACGGTGACCAGAAGCCGGTCCGGATCGAGGCCGAATTCGCGCGTCACGAGGTTCCAGGCAAGCTCGATCGCGACGTCCTTGAAATAGTCGCCGAAGGAGAAGTTGCCGAGCATCTCGAAAAAGGTGTGGTGGCGCGCGGTGTAGCCGACATTGTCCAGGTCGTTGTGCTTGCCGCCGGCACGCACGCATTTCTGCGCCGTCACGGCCCGCGAATAATCGCGCTTCTCGAGCCCGGTGAATACGTTCTTGAACTGCACCATGCCGGCATTGACGAACATCAATGTCGGGTCGTTGCGCGGCACGAGCGGGCTGGAGGCGACGATCTCGTGACCGTGCTTGCCGAAATAATCGAGAAATGCCGACCGAATGCCGTTTACGCCACTCATGCTCAGACCTTTGCGAGGAACGCCGCGCATGCGCGGCGATTGGAACTGCGCCTTTTAGACCAAGTTCCATCCACAATGAAACAGTTGTGTTGGACGCGCGACGATCCCTCGCACGACAGCGGGACGGCGCGTTCGACACGCATTGGCATTCATGCAGCCTGAACGCAAAACGCCGCCGGCCAAATGCCGACGGCGTTTGGCGAAGTTCCGAAAAACCTACATTTCCGCGGTGTCGCCACCAGCCTCCGGTTCGTCGCCGGGATCGCCTTCTTCAAGGAAGCGCTCGGCGATCAGGCCGGCGTTCTGACGCAGCGACGTTTCGATCTCCAGCGCCAGTTCAGGGTTGTCGCGCAGGAACTGCTTGGCGTTCTCGCGCCCCTGGCCGATGCGCTGCGAATTGTAGGAGAACCAGGAACCCGACTTCTCCACAACACCTGCCTTGACGCCGAGATCGACCAGTTCGCCGGTCTTGGACACACCCTCACCATACATGATGTCGAATTCGACCTGCTTGAAGGGCGGCGCCAGCTTGTTCTTCACAACCTTGACGCGAGTCTGGTTGCCGACGACCTCGTCGCGGTCCTTCACCGCGCCAATGCGGCGGATGTCGAGCCTGACGGATGCGTAGAATTTGAGCGCATTGCCGCCGGTGGTCGTTTCCGGCGAGCCGAACATGACGCCGATCTTCATGCGGATCTGGTTGATGAAGACAACCATTGTGTTGGAACGCGAGATCGACGCGGTGAGCTTGCGCAGCGCCTGGCTCATCAGCCTGGCCTGAAGACCGGGCAGCGAGTCGCCCATTTCGCCCTCGATCTCGGCGCGCGGCGTGAGCGCGGCCACCGAATCGATGACCAGAACGTCGATGGCGCCGGAGCGAACCAGCGTGTCGCAAATCTCCAGCGCCTGCTCGCCGGTGTCGGGCTGCGAGATCAGGAGATTTTCGAGATCGACGCCCAGCTTGCGCGCATAGACCGGGTCGAGCGCATGCTCGGCGTCGACGAAGGCGCATATGCCGCCCTTCTTCTGCGCTTCGGCCACCGTGTGCAGCGCCAGCGTCGTCTTGCCGGAACTTTCGGGGCCGTAAATCTCGATGATGCGGCCCTTGGGCAGACCGCCCACGCCGAGCGCGATGTCGAGACCCAGCGAACCGGTGGGAATGGTCTCGATCTCGACCACCTGCTCGTTGGCGCCAAGGCGCATGATGGAGCCCTTGCCGAAGGCGCGCTCGATCTGCGACAGCGCCGCGTCCAGAGCCTTTGATTTGTCCACTGAACCTTCCTCTACGAGCCGCAACGAATTCTGCGCCATCATATCACCCCTTGGTCGTCATCGAAGACCGGACTATCCGGTGTCCTTCATTTTTTTGTACACTTTTTGTTCCCGTTTTGCAAGTTCGGTAAATAATTGATTTCTCAGCGCTATTCCAGAATGTTCTTTTTATGTTTCGGCATTTTGAGCGCCGGAATCCGGCGGCTTGCGCGCCCGTGGCGCCAGGTATGCCGATGCTCGGCCAATGCGCCGCGCGAGCCGAGATTCGGGCCAGCCGGCAAACCGATCGTGCCGCCACACCCGGTCCCTCGCGGCAGGGGCGAATATTTGACTTTTACGTAAACGCCATGTCACACATCTGCTCCCGGAATCGAGCGGATGATCGTCCTTTGCGCGAATATTATTCCATCACGGAACTCACCCGCGAATTCGGCATTTCGACGCGAACGCTGCGGTTCTACGAGGATGAAGGCCTGGTCCATCCCATGCGCCGCGGCCGGACGCGGCTGTTCCGTCCGTCCGACCGGCATCTGGTGCGCCAGATCATTCGCGGGCGCAGGCTGGGCTTCTCCATCAACGAAATCCGCGAGATCATCCAGATATACAGGGAACCGCCCGGCGAGGTCGGGCAGCTCAAGCTGATGATCGCGCGGATCGCCGAAAAGCGGGAAACACTGCGTCAGAAACGCCGCGATTTGGAAGAGACGATCGATGAGCTCGACACCGCCGAAGAGGCCTGCGTGGGACGCCTCGCCGAGCTTGGCGTCAATACCTAGGGCCGGGACCTAGCGCCTGCCACGGCTTCAGATCCAGCGCCTGACCTTCTTCTGATAGTCGCGGTAGCGCTTGCCGAAACGCTCAAACAGATGCCGCTCCTCCGGCTTGATCGCCAGCCATGTGGTTAGTATCGCCGCGACCGGCGCGAGAATGACGAACCACAGGCTGCCGGCGATGAAGCCGATCCCCACCATCAGCGTCGTATTGCCGAGATAGATCGGGTTGCGGCTGACCGCGAATGGACCGCCGGTAACGAGATGATCGGCCGCGCGGTGCGGCAGGATATTCGTCTTCGCCTTCGCCATGGTGCGCATCGCCGCCACGTCGAGCGCAACGGCGCCCGCGGCCATCAGCCAGCCCAGCGCGAACAGAAGATCGGCCAGCGGCGAGCCCAGCCAGGGAAGCGGCCACTGCCATTGAGCCAGGATGGCGATTGCGATCGCGGCGAGATAGATCACCGGCGGCCATGGAAAGCGGCTTGGTGGCGTATGCGTTTCCGTCATTCGCTCGCGGGCTCCTCCCCTGCTCCGTCCGGTTGACCGGCCTCGGCATCGAATGTGCACATGGCGGCGATTTCGTTGAGCATTGCCGCCCGTTCCGCATCCTGATCATTCGAAAAGGCCGCGTCCAGACCGTTTTCAGCATCAAGCCGGTCATACACGCATACGCAGTAGATCGTGCAGAATGCGTCGTCGCGGGTTGTCGAGCAGCTTGCCTGGCAGGCGGCATCGAACTGCTCGGCATGCGAGCGCGGGTCGAGCGGTACGATAACCGACATCAGATAGACGATGCCGATCACGACCGGCTGGTGAAGCAGGTAGAAGACCAGGCTGTGGCGGCCGATAAACTGGAACGGCGACGACCAGCCGCCCAGCTCTACCCTGGCCTTCTCGATCAGGCCGCTGCGATGGGCCAGGCGCGCGAACGCGATTCCTGCAAGCACCGCTCCGAACCAGGGGAAAAGCGGCACATAGTCGTTGGAGGGCGGAGCGTACGACGACAGGCCTACCCACCACCAGACCGGCGCGTCGAAGAACGTACTGCGCAGGTACCAGGGGGCGGCGATGACCAGCGCCGCCACAGCCAGCGTCAGCGGCCAGGGCCAGCGCAGAAACAGGAGCCCCAGCACTGACGTCAGCGCGATCTGGTGCAATATGCCGAAGAAGATGAAGCCGCCCGGCACGGCGAACCACGTCACCAGCGAGATGGCCAGCGCGGCGCCGGCAACCAGCGCCAGCCGGCGCAGGAAAGGCCCCAGCCGCAGTTGGTCGCGATGGGCCAGATAGAGGCTGATGCCGACGATAATCAGGAAAGACGAAGCGATGCAGCGGGCAAAAAGCTTCCAGCCGCCCACAGCGGTCATGCCGGGTGGGGCATAGCCGAAAAACTCCAGGTCCCATGCAAAGTGGTAGATCGCCATGGCGACAAGCGCCAGGCCGCGCGCCAGATCGAGCGGTTCCAGCCGCGATTTGCCAGCCACCTTGCCGTGCATTAGGTCCTGTACTCCGAATCGGCTCAAGCGGCGATAGCACGAAAAGGTCGGCGCTGCCGCAAGGTGGAGGAACCAACATGCACAGAATCGAGGCCAACGGCGCTAACATTCCGGCAATCGGCCTGGGAACTTGGACCTTGCGCGGCGCCGAATGCACCGATCTCGTGCAGGCCGCGATCGAAACCGGCTACCGGCATATCGACACCGCCGCGATGTATGAAAACGAGGCCGAAGTGGGGCGCGGCATCGCGCGCGCCGGCCTGCCCCGCGAAGAACTGTTCGTCACCACCAAGGTCTGGTGGACGGAACTTTCGGCCGGCGCGCTGCGCCGCTCGGCTGAAAGAAGCCTGGACCTTCTTGGGCTCGATCATGTCGACCTTTTGCTCATCCACTGGCCGAGCAAGACCGTGCCGCTGGCCGAGACGATCGCGGCCCTCAACGAGGCGCACCGCGACGGGCTGACACGCAATATCGGCGTGTCCAATTTTCCGACCGGCCTGCTGTCCGAAGCAATCGCGCTGTCGCCGCGCCCGCTGGCCGTCAACCAGGTCGAACATCATCCGAAGCTCGACCAGACGAAGGTGTTGGCCGCCTGCCGGGCGGCGGGCATGGCCACGGTCTCCTATTGTCCGCTCGGGCGGGGACTGGACCTGATGCGGGAGCCGGCGATTGCAGAGGCAGCGAAGGCACATGGCCGCACGCCTGGACAGATCATCCTGCGCTGGCACATACAGCAGGACGGCGTCGCCGCGATTCCACGCACCTCCCGGCGGGAGCGGCTGGCGGAAAACCTCGACATCGAAAGCTTCGAGCTGACCACGGCGGAAATGGCCGCCATCTCGGCGCATCAGACGGCGAACAGCCGAATTTGCGACTTCGATTTTTCACCCGAATGGGACGATTGAGCCGCCGATAGCCTGCTCCGAGCCATTAATTCACGCTTTGCTGAATTAACCGCCCGTTAGTTGGCCGCTGCTAGATTCTAGCTGCGGTTGAATATCGGCCGTCGGCTTTGTCTGCGGCGCCGGCGAGACGATGGCTCAGCCGCGATTGGCGCATCCGGCCTGTTTCGAGCCGGAAAAATGCTGATTATTGGGATCAGCGGGCACGGAGTGGGGCACAGATGCAGTCGTCGGTGGCGGTCACTGAAAGCGCCAAGGATACCGCTCATACGATTGCGGACATCATGAACAAGGCCGGCGTCGTCGGCCTGCCCCGAAATTATGAAATCTACTACGAAGCTTATGCGGTCTCCAACGAGTCGCTCCGCGTGGCGCTCTCGAAGCTGGGACCTCGCCCTTCGCAACAGGATCTCGACGAGCTTTCGCGCGATTTTTTCGCTCACAACAATCGCCAGGGCATTGTCGAAAACGCGCATGACCGGATTACGGACAAGATCGAGGAAGTGACGGCGCTTCTGACGCGCGAGCGTAATTCGCTCGAAAAATACGGCACCATTCTGGATCGCACTTCCGCGGGCCTGAACGGAAGACAGGTGCTCAGCACGGACATTCTGCGCAAGATCGTGGGAATCATGGCTGTCGCCACCGATTCCACGATTGAACAGGGCCGCCAGATCGTATCGTCCATCGCCAACACCTCGGCCGAACTCGAGGAAGTCAAGACGAAGCTGGTCGAATACAAGAAGCTGGCCGATACCGATGCGCTAACTCAGCTTTGCAACCGGCGCGCATTCGATCGCGCGATGGCTGCCATTTACGAAGACGAAAAAGGCAAGCTTTTCAATGCCCTGATCGTCGCGGACGTCGACCGGTTCAAGGATGTCAACGACCAGTACGGGCATCCGGTCGGCGACAGGGTGTTGCAGCATCTGGCGCGCGTCCTGAAGACATGCGCTACCGCCGACATGCTGGTCGCGCGCACCGGCGGCGAGGAATTCGGGATCATCGTCGAAGGCCGCAGCGAAGACGCCGTGGTGGCGTTTGCCGATGAAATCCGCACCGCCATCGAAAAGACCTCCTTCGGCGACGGCTCGGTGTTCGATCTCCAGGAACAGGTCACTGTTTCAATTGGCGTATGCATGGCTTCCGAGGCCAGCGATGCCGACGATTTGTACTCAAAGACGGACCAGGCGCTTTACGTCTCGAAGAGCGACGGCCGCAACAGGGTGACCAAATATCCGGTGCCGGGGAAGAGCCCGCGGCGCAAGAACTGGATGCTCTACCGCACGGACTGAGGCCGGCCGCGTCGGCAATTGCCTGGGGATGCCCACGGCCAATCCCGAATTGAGCCGCATTTCCTGCTAAACCTAAACGTTGTACCGTGCTTTTCGCCCTGTTAGGTACGCCGGGAGAGGAAATTGCCATGTCAAAACGAATAGCCGTATTTGCCGCAGCCGCGTTTCTGGTTGCGGGTTGCACGACCGACCCCTTTACCGGTGAACGGAAGCTCAGCAACACTGCTGGCGGGGCGCTGATCGGCGCGGGCGTCGGCACGATTGCGGGTCTCGCCATAGGCGGCGCCGGCAATCGCAACGCCGCACTCCTCGGCGCCGGCCTGGGTGCGCTCGCGGGCGCCGGCATCGGCACCTACATGGATCAGCAGGAAGAGGAATTGCGGGCGCAGCTTGCCGGCACGGGTGTCAGCGTGACGCGCAACGGCGAGTACATCATCCTCAACATGCCTTCCAACATCACCTTCCCGACAGATCAGGATACGGTCAGCACCGGCTTCTATCCGACGCTCAATGCGGTCTCGCTGGTGCTCAGCAAGTTCAACCGCACGCTCGTCGACGTATACGGCCATACCGATTCGACCGGCGACGAGGGCTACAACATCGACCTGTCGCAGCGCCGGGCGCTGTCGGTGGCGACATATCTCAACGCACAGGGCGTGGACAGCCGCCGCTTCTTCATACAGGGCTATGGCGAATCGCGGCCAATTGCGACCAACGCGACGCCGGAAGGCCGCGCACAGAACCGCCGCGTCGAAATCCAGCTTTCGCCGCTGACGCGCGGCTGAGGGCAATGATTCCTCTTTGATTCCGGGCCGGGCAGCGATGCCCGGCCTTTTCATGAAAAGCCGATTCCAAACCACCAGCTCGCCAACCCGAGGAAGGCGAAGAACCCGACGACATCGGTGATAGCCGTCACGAACACGGCCGACGCCACCGCAGGGTCTGCGCCGAGCCGGTCGAGAAGAAGCGGAATGAGTATCCCCGCCAGGGCGGCTACGAACATGTTGATCACCATTGCCGCTGCGATGATGCCGCCGATTTCGACACTCTCGAACCAAAACCCGGCCACACATCCTATGAGTACCGCGAACAGGACGCCGTTCAGGAATCCGACACCCATCTCGCGCCGGATGATGCGGCCTGCATTGTAGATGTCGAGGTCGCGGGTTGCGAGCGCGCGCACGGTGACCGTCATCGTCTGCGATCCCGCGTTGCCGCCCATTCCCGCCACAATGGGCATCAGCACGGCGAGCGCCACGATTTGCTCGATCGTGCCGTCGAACAGACTGATGACGCTCGCGGCGATGAACGCCGTTGCAAGATTCACGATCAGCCAGGGAACACGCGAGCGCGACGTGGTCATCACCGTGTCGGACAGTTCTTCGTCGCCGACGCCGCCCATGCGCAGAAGATCTTCCTCCGCCTCCTGCTGGATGACATCGACCACGTCATCGATGGTGAGAACGCCGACCAGACGTTCGTTCTCGTCCACGACGGCGGCGGACAAAAGGTCGTACTGCTCGAAAATCTGCGCCGCTTCTTCCTGATCCATCAACGCGGGAACGGCATGGCGTGTCTCGTGCATCACGTCTTCGACCTTGGTTCCGCGCTTGGTGCGCAGGATTCGGTCGAGGTCGACCGAGCCCAGCAGGTGGAAGGTCGGGTCGATGACGAAGATCTGGCTGAATCTCTCCGGGAGATCCTGCTCCTCGCGCATGTAGTCGATGGTCTGGCCGACGGTCCAGAAGGGCGGTACGGCGACGAACTCCGTCTGCATGCGCCGGCCAGCGGTTTCTTCCGGGTAGGCCAGCGAGCGGCGCAGCCGGACGCGTTCGGTGAACGGCAGCTTGGCGAGAATCTCGTCCTGGTCGGCCTGGTCGAGATCTTCCAGAATGTAGACGGCGTCGTCGGAATCGAGCTCCGCCATCGCTCGCGCGATCTGATCGTTCGGCAACGCCTCGACGATCTTGGCGCGGATCGCGTCGTCGACTTCCGTCAGCGCGGAGAAATCGAAATCATTGCCCAGAATGTCGATCAGGGCACGGCGCTGATCGGGAATCAGTGCTTCGAGCAGGTCACCCAGTTCCGACTGGTGGAGCGACACGACATCCCTGCGCAATGTCAGGATGTCGCGATCGCCGATCGCGGCCCCTATATGCGTAAGGAACTCGGGGCGGATTGCGCCATCCTCGCCATAGATGTCGGCGTGATCTTCGGCGGCCCGCTCTTCGTTTGAAGGGGCGTCTTGTTGCTGATTTTCCAACAGGCCCTCCCTCGTTCGCGAGTGTCGGCGTCGCGCCCGGTCTAGCCTGCCCGTTCGCCGAACTCAAAAAAATTATTGCGGCCGGCGCGCGGGATTTCGGGGAAATGCACGGAGAGCGCCCGGAATGGCGTCAGCGGCCGCCAATCCGGACAAGGTTCCAGCCGCGGATCGAGCCAATCAGTTCATGGCCGCGAGCCGCCGATTTCAGCGTCTCGTCGTGAACCCAGGCGTGCGCGCCGTCTGGAAGGCCAGCCACGTCGGCATGCTTGCGGTGGGGATCGGGCGTGTAGAGGGTGAGAAGAACGATGTCCTCCAGCCTTCCGGGCGTGTTTCCGGAAAGCACAAAGTCGACAGGATTATCAGCCAAAACCCTTGCGATTTCCGTGCCTTGCAAAGGCATCTTGATGTGGCTTCCGTAATTGCCCCATAGACCGGTCGCGTAGGCGATCAGTATTGCCAGCCAAGGGCCGAGCAGCCACCCGCCGAGCCAGAGGTTGGGCGAGCGGGCGCCGCGATTGCGGTCGCGGAACATGGTCGCCAGCGGAATCAGACAGCCCATTCCGGCGGCAAGTCCGAGCAGGCCAAAGGCCCAGGCGGGCTGGAGCCATATTTCAACCAGGCCAGCCAGCAGTGCGGCTGCGAGGCCGGCAAGAACCACCCCGATGGCGCCGATCACCGCAGCGGCGATCGCAGGCAGTCGCATGCGCCCCTGCGCATACGCATCCGCCAACCATGAAAGCGTGACCGCGGCGGCAATCGACAGGAACGGCAGCAATTGCAGGGCGTAGTACCAGACGCGGGTGGAAAACAGCGTCAGCTCGGCAAACAGCAGAACCGGAAATCCGATCCACAGCCAGCGGCGGCGATAGTCGGAACCGCCGCGCAGCGCGAGAAAAATCCCCGGCACAGCCAGGAGCGGCCAGGGAAATGCGTTCGCGGGGACGTTCCAGAAATAATAGAACGGCCCTGCCCCGTGGAAATCCTCGCCCGACAGGGTGAGGAGTTTTCCGAACAGGGTCTGGGCCGGGTACCATCCATAGGCCTGCGTGCTGAGCCCCATCCATGCCACAAACGGCAGGAAACCGAGCAGAAGCCCGACATAGAGGCCCGGATTGAGCAGATGCCGGTGACGGCGATGGTCGATCAGCAGATACGGCGCCATCGCGACCAGGGCGGGAACGACCATGAAGGTCTTGATCATGAAGCCGAGGCCGATCGTTGCTCCGGCCAGAACTCCCCAGGCGATGCGGCTGCCTTCCGCGCGCTCGGCCCGCAACAGCGCCCAGATGCCCAGCAGTTCGAAAAACACCAGCGGCACATCCTGCGTGGCCAGCCGCGCAGCCTGCATCCAGATCGGCGTGACCGAGAGGATGGCGGCGGCCAGGATCGCGGTTCGACGGCTGACGCATTCGCGGGCAATCGCATAGGTCAAAAGCGTGCAACCAAGCGCCGCAATCATCGACGGCAGCCTTGCGGTGGTCTCCGAATAGCCAAGCAGCGCATAGCTCGCGGCAATCAGCCACTGGATACCCATGCCTCGGTCATATTGAAGCGAGCCCCACCAATGCTGCGTGATCCAGTCGTTGTTCTGCAGGATCCAGCGCGCCTGCTGGGCATACCAGCCTTCGTCGAAGGCCCAGAAGCTCTGCCCGGCGCCGCCGACCAGCAACAGCACCAGCGTAGACGCGGCAAGCGCCCATGCGGGTCTCGCTGCAACGGCATTCATGCCTGAGCGCATCAATTCCGCCATGTCGCCGGGCCGGCTCAGCTCCGCTTCTCCAGTATGGTGAACAGGCGGAACGCCAGCAGAGGTCCGAGCAGCGGCATAAGCATGTCTTCCACACGCAGTGTTGGACCGACGAAGCGTGCGGGCCACACCGACCAGGGCTTGAACCCGCCCGAGAGCGGATAGGCCAGCAGGCTGAAGCGGCTGGTCTTGATCACCGAGAGCTGCGGCAGTTCCGCCGCCAGCCTTTCAAGGCCCGCGCGGCGCGCGAACATCAGCGTCGGGATCGCCTGGTTGGAATCCCACGGATCATCGCCCGACTGGCTTGCCGACGCTTCGAACAAATCGGCATCCATGCTCACCGGTTCATGGTGGAAACGCTGATAGAACGGTGTGGATACAAAGCTCATGCCCGGTTCGATCATTGCAAGGCGGCCGCCGGGCTTCAGGATGCGCGCAGCCTCGCGCAGGAACGTCACCGGGTATTGCAGGTGATGCAGGACGTCGATCATCACGATCCCTGCGAAGGAATTGTCGGGAAAGGGCATTGAATGGGCATCGGCGACCACGTCTATGCCGGGAAATGGCAGGATGTCGAGCGAGGTGACGTCGCTCCGGTAGGCCTTGAAGTGCGCCGAACCGCCGCCGATGTCGAGCAGCGGCCCCGGTGGGCAGGCCGCCTCGAGCCGGGCATGAAAATCGGCATAGACGGCGCGCAGCGTCGGCTTCTCGGTCCAGATCCGGCTGTGCTCGACAAGGCGGGGATCGAGCGGCGGCGCCAAATCAGACGGCCTTCAGCTTGCGATAAGCGAACACGACCATCCGCACCAGCAGCCATCCGTCCCTGAAGCGCGAAATCTGCGGCTCGCCATAGGTGCGCGCCTTGTAGTGGATCGGCACCTCGATGATGCGCATGTTGGCCTTGGCGGCGCCGAAGATGAGGTCGAAATCGCCGAAGGGATCGAAATCGCCGAAATAGGACCGGTTGGCGGAGATGTGCTCGTAGTCGGCCTTGCGCAGCACCTTGGTTCCGCACAGCGTGTCGGTGAATCGCTGGTTGAGCAGGTAGGAGAAAATGACCGCGAACATGCGATTGGCGATGTGATTGAGGAAGCGCATCGCCTCCTGCTCGAGCGGATAGACCAGACGTGTGCCGTTGACGAACTCGCCCTTGCCGCTGGCGATCGCCTCGAAGAATTTCGGCAGTTCCTCGGCCGGCATCGTCAGGTCGGCATCGAGGATCATCAGCACCTCGCCGCTGGCATTGGCGAAACCCTTGCGCACGGCGTCGCCCTTGCCCTTGCCGTCCTGCCTCAGCACCTTGATGTCCCACTTGTCCTTGTAGGCTTCCTTGACCCGCAGGCATTCCTGATAAGTGTCGTCGCTGGAATTGCCCTCCACGAAGAGGATTTCCTGATGCTTGCCGAAGCGCGGCATCTCGAGGACCGCGCGCTCGATATTGCCGCGTTCGTTGCGGCAGGGGATGAGGATGGTCGTCGACTTGGGCTGCGTTGCCTTCACGCGCAGCGAGCGCGCAACCACATAGGTCCGCAGGCACAGGCCGCGCACCAGCGGCAAGGGCGCGATGTAGCGGTTGACGAGGCGGCCGATCCCTAGCAGCGAAAACGGGATGAGTTGCCGCCATTCGATCCTGATCGGCTCGAAATCCGACAGGTTGAGCACGTGGCGAAAATCGGTCGTCGACAACAGGTTCTGCTCGGGCTGCCGCATGCGCCGGCCGATCGCGGTTCCGAATTTCAGCGCCGGGTTCCAGATCGAGGAATAATGGCTGATCACAAGCCGGGTCTCGGCTGTGAAGAAGCGATGCAGGTGCTTCAGCGCGACCTCGATATCCTCCAGCATGCCGATCGTGTCGGAAAGGATGACGAAGTCGAACTTGCCCTTGATAGTCGCCAGAAACTCCGGATCTTCCACATCACCGGCAAGGAATTTCAGGCTGGGATGCTTGGCGCGTGCGACCTCCAGCATGTTCTCGGAGAAGTCGACGCCGACGCCATGGGAGGGTTTCAGCGCAGCCAGCAGGTGCCCGGTGCCACAGCCCAGATCGAGCACGCGCGCGCCTTCGGGCACGATGAAGCGCATATAGCGCAGGTCGTCGTCGTAATAGGCCCGGTTCTTGCGGATCCAGTCATCGCGCCGGGCGGCTACCGCCTGGGCATTGTCATGGAATGCCTGCTTGCGCGGGCTTCGGGTCGGCTTTGCAAGCATGCAGTGCGTTCCGTTAGTTGCTGGCGCCCGGATCGGGCTGTTCGTCCGGCGCGGCAGGCGTAGACTTCCCGCAGCCGGCAAGGCGGAAAGCGCGGTTATACGGCGAGGCGATCCAAATTGCAGCACCGGCAAGGCCGATAATGGCGAGAATCAGCCCCATCAGCGCCGAAGTCGCGAGCGCAGCGGCCTGCGGGTATCCCATGGCGTGCATGAGGAAGGCGATCGTCCCCTCGCGCACGCCCCAGCCGCCGATCGAGATGGGAATCATCGCCGTCAGCGCGCCGCCCTCGATGGCGATCACCATGTCGGCAAAGCCGGCCGCCAGTCCGATGCCCTGTGCGACAATCCAGGCGCTCAGCCCGATCAGCAGGTTGGACAGCGCCAGCATCGGCACGATCGCCTTCCAGAACAGCGGCGCGCGCACCACGCGGCCATAATCGCCAACCAGCGACAACGCGCCGGCGATCCAGCCTGCGCCGCCATCTGGCGCAAGCAGCTTGGCGGCGTAAGCGACTACAAGTCCACCGACGATCACGACAGCAGCGAAGCCGACCAGAAGCTGCCAGCCCGAAACCTGCAGCAGGGTCGTGGAAAACGGCGCGGCGGCGGCAACCGCCAGCGCCAGGCCCCACAGGCCGAGCGCCCGGTCGATCAACGCGCCCTCGGCGGCGCGCCGGGCGGTCAATCCATAATCGTAGGCGCGGTAGGCCCTCACCACGTCGCCACCGACCCCGGTCGGGAGGAACAGGTTGAAGAACATGCCCTCGAACGTGCCGATCACGGCCGTGCGGACTGGAAGGCGCGTACCGAGAAGGTCGAGCACGATGCGCCAGCGGATGGCATTGAGCGTGACGGCAGCCGCAAAGACCAGGACCGCGAGGAAGACCAGCGAGAAGCGGGTCTGAGCCAGCACCGACCATACATCCTCGGCGGCGGCGTCCCGGACCAACAGATAGATCAGCGACGCCCCGACCAGAATCTTGAGGATGATGGTGAAATGCCGGAGCCGCACGGAATCCCCTTCAAATGGCTGCGCCACAAGCGGGGGTTTCGGCAAAGCGCCTCAACCCTGACGCGGGCGGTTCCGGGACGTTGCGGAGGGAGAATGGTGCGGTCGAGAAGACTCGAACTTCCACGGGTTGCCCCACAGCGACCTCAACGCTGCGCGTCTACCAATTCCGCCACGACCGCACGTCGTAGAACGCCGGACTGACCGGCTCGGCGCATGTAGCAAATAGGTCTCACCGAAACAAGTGCGCGATGACGCTTCATGAAGCCTTTTGCTGCGGCACATTCATGCCGTTTCAGCTGCGGATTTGCATGGCTGCAATCGCGGCGCCGGGGTGGACGGGCTCGCGGATTGACGCCATATGTCAAAGTCCTTGGGAAGCGCTTGATGCTCGACCGACAGGCCAGAACTTCATTCCTGCCGATTTCCGGCACGCCGCCGGCCGAATGGGTCATCTCGCGGGGACTGACGGACTACGAAAGTGCCGTGGCGGCGATGGAAGAACGCGCGGCTGCGATCCGCGCCGGCCAAGCGCCGGAGCGGGTATGGCTTGTCGAACATCCGCCGCTCTACACAGCCGGCACGAGCGCGAAACCCGCCGATCTGGTGGACGCACACCGGCTGCCGGTGTTCACCACCGGCCGTGGCGGCGAATACACCTATCACGGACCCGGCCAGCGAGTTGTCTACGTCATGCTCGATCTGAAACGGCGGCGCGAGGACGTGCGCGCATTCGTCGGCGCGCTCGAAGCCTGGCTCATCGATGCGCTGGTGCGCGTCAATGTGCGCGGCGAAATCCGCGAAGGGCGGGTCGGGGTGTGGGTGGCAAGGCCGGAAAAACCGCCGCTGCCCGGCGGCTCGCCCGCAGAAGACAAGATCGCGGCGATCGGAATCCGCCTGCGCCGCTGGGTCAGCTTTCACGGCATCGCGATCAACATCGAGCCCGAACTGTCGGATTATGGCGGCATCGTGCCCTGCGGCATCCGCGGACACGGGGTGACGAGCCTCGTCGATCTCGGCCTGCCGATCACGATGCCGGAATTCGACCTTCACCTGAAGGCGGCTTTCGCCGAAGTATTCGGGCCGGTGGCCGAGCCAGCGGCGACGGATGGCTGACATGGCGCTGAGCCGGGCCACAGCTCTGTCAGGGGCAATCGCGGTCATCTTGGCGCTGACAATTGCCGGCCACGCGCAACAGGCGGCCGATGCCGTCGCCCCCGAAGCCGGCAGTGGGGCCAAGGTCAAGCAACTCGTCCGCGCGGAGCGGCAGATGGTGGCGGTCGCGCACCCGCTGGCTGCCGAGGCCGGGCTTGCCGTTCTGCGGGCCGGCGGCGGCGCAGCCGACGCGCTGGTCGCGGTACAGGCGGTGCTCGGGCTAGTGGAGCCGCAGTCATCAGGCATTGGCGGCGGCGCGTTCCTGGTGTGGTACGACGCCGCGACCGGGACCGTGACCACCATAGACGGGCGCGAGACAGCGCCTATGGCAGCCTCGCCCGATCTCTTCCTCGACGACAATGGCGATCCGCTTCCTTTCTTCGAAGCCGTCATTGGCGGACGCTCGGTCGGCGCGCCGGGCGTTGTCGCTCTGATGGAGAACGCACATCGCGAACACGGCACGCTGCCGTGGCCCGACCT
Source organism: Rhizobiaceae bacterium (assembly GCA_040880025.1). GTDB lineage: Bacteria > Pseudomonadota > Alphaproteobacteria > Rhizobiales > Rhizobiaceae > RCIO01. Next base: position 492,109 of record JBBDJD010000013.1, on the reverse strand, counting down.
GTTCCAGCCGGCGATCGATCTGGCGAAAGACGGTTTTGACGTCACGCCGAGGCTCAACGCCCTGATAGCGGGAGATCGTGAACGCCTCGCCAGCCAGCCCGAGGCGCGGGCCTATTTCCTCGACGCCGGCGGCGAACCGCTGGCGGTTGGGAGCATCTTGCGCAATCCGGCCTATGCCGAGACGCTGACCGCAATCGCGGAACGAGGCGCGGCCGCCTTCTATGAGGGTGAAATCGCCGAACGGATTGTGGCCGCCGTCCAAAACCATCCCGCCAATCCCGGCCTGCTCGAATTGTCCGATCTGGCGAAGTATGAGGCGAAGGAACGTCCGGCCACGTGCGCGCCCTATCGCGGCTATTCGGTTTGCGGCATGGGACCGCCCTCCTCCGGCGCGCTGACGGTCGGCCAGCTACTCGGCATGGTCTCGCATTTCGATCTTGCCGCGCTCGGGCCCGACGATCCCGAAAGCTGGCGCATCATCGGCGACGCAACCCGTCTCGCCTTCGCCGATCGCGGCCTCTACATGGCCGACAGCGACTTTGTCGACATGCCGAAGGGGTTGCTCGATCCCGATTATCTTGAAAGCCGCGCCGTGCTCATCAGGCGGCCGGACGCCCTGCCCGGCGATGCGGTAACAGCGGGCGAGCCGCCGTGGGACAAGGCGGAATTCAGGCTCGACGGGCTCAGCTTCGAAATGCCCTCCACATCGCATTTCGTCATCGTCGATGCGGACGGCAACATCGCCTCCATGACCACATCGATCGAGAATGCCTTCGGCTCTCGACAAATGGTGGCGGGCTTCCTGCTCAACAACCAGCTCACCGATTTCTCGTTCCTGCCCGACGTGAATGGCGAAGCGGTGGCGAACCGGGTGGGGCCGCGAAAAAGGCCACGCTCGTCCATGTCGCCCACAATCGTGTTGAAGGACGGAAAGCCGGTCTTTGCGCTCGGCTCGCCCGGCGGCAGCGCGATCATTCCCTATGTCGCCAAGACGATCATCGCGCTGATCGACTGGGAGATGAACATGCAGCAGGCGGTCTCGCTGCCGCATCTCGCCAACCGCTTCGGACGCTACGACCTGGAAGCCGGCACCGCTGCCGAGGCGCTCGCGCCCGATCTGGAGGCGCTGGGCTACGACGTCAGCGCCCGCGACATGAATTCAGGCCTGCATGGCGTGGCAATCACTGCCACCGGCCTGGAAGGCGGCGCCGATCCGCGCCGCGAAGGCATCGCCCTCGGAGACTAGCCTGCGTCAGCCGGTGCCGCGCAAGCCCGGCGACCGCGCGCGCAATCCGCTTCGCCAACCGCGCCAGATCAAAAGGCGCCAAGCCACATCGCCATGATCAGCACGAATCCGCCGATCGACAGAAGGGAAGCCGCATCCTGTACAAAATCGTTCATGTCACCCTCCAAAATCTCACTATGTACTTAGTTTGTTCTATTTCTGTTCACACGTCAAGTGCCACGTAACCACGGGCGGGCTGCGCCGAAAATCTGGTGAATCAGGGGTAAACGAAACCGTCCCACGCCAATGTCAGGCTGCGACGACCTTGCCGTCGATGATGGTCACGCGGCGGTTCATGCGCGCGGCAAGCTCGTAATTGTGTGTCACGATCAGCGCCGACAGGCCCGACTGGCGCACCAGCGCCTCGAGCGCGTCGAACACATAGCCGGCCGTCTGCGGGTCGAGATTGCCGGTCGGCTCGTCGGCCATCAGCACCAGCGGCGCGTTGGCCACGGCGCGGGCGATCGCCACGCGCTGCTGCTCGCCGCCGGAGAGTTCGGGCGGGCGGTGGTCGGCGCGGTGGCCGATCTTCATGTAGTCGAGAAGCTGCCGCGCCCGCTCGGTCGCATCCGCCTGGCTGAGCCCGCGCACGAGCTGCGGGATCATGATGTTCTCGAGCGCGGTGAATTCCGGCAGCAGATGGTGGAACTGGTAGACGAAGCCGATCTGGTTGCGGCGGATCGCCGTGCGTTCGTCGTCCGACAGGCGACCGCAGGCGCGCCCGCCGATAAACACCTCGCCGCTGTCGGGCTGTTCCAGAAGGCCGGCCAGATGCAGCAGCGTCGACTTGCCGGCCCCCGAGGGAGCGACGAGCGCAACCATCTCGCCGGCTTCTATCGCGAGATCGGCCCCGTCGAGCACGGCAATCGTGCGCGCCCCCTGATGGTAGTGGCGCTTGACGTCGCGAAGGTCCAGCGCGTGCGTGACAGCGCTCATTCATACCTCAGCGCATCGACCGGATCGAGCCTTGCGGCGCGCCACGCGGGAAAGATGGTCGCGACAAACGACAGAACCAGCGCCATCACGACAACCAGGATCGTCTCCGAGGAATCCATCTTGGCCGGCAGCTGGCTGAGGAAATAGAGCTCGGGGTTGAAGAGCGTGGTGTCTGAAAGCCACGAAAGAAACTGGCGGATCGACTCCACATTGAGGCACACGACCACGCCGAGAACGACTCCGGCAAGCGTCCCTGTGACGCCGATCGCCGCCCCCGTCATCAGGAAGATGCGCAGAATGGAGCCGCGGGTCGCCCCCATGGTGCGCAGAATTGCAATGTCGCGGCCCTTGTCCTTCACCAGCATGATCATGCCGGAGATGATGTTGAGCGACGCCACCAGCACGATCAGCGTCAGGATCATGAACATCACGTTGCGTTCGACCTGGAGCGCGGAGAAGAAGGTCTCGTTGCGCTGGCGCCAGTCGATGGCGAACAGCTCCCGCTTGGCGGCATCCGTGACACGCGGCAGCAGCACGTCTATCTCGTCGGGATCGTCAAGGAACACCTCGATCGACTGCGCAAGGCCCTCCTGATTGAAGTAGAGCTGCGCTTCCGGGAACGGCATGAAGACGATCGATGCATCATATTCCGACATGCCGATCTCGAAGATCGCCGTGACGGGATAGGATTTGACGCGCGGCGTGGTGCCAAACGGGGTCACGTCGCCATTGGGCGTCACAAGCGTCAGAGGGTCGCCCACGACCAGGCCCAGATTGTCGGCCATGCGGGTGCCGATGGCGACGCCTTCGCCCGCGGCGAAACCGACAAACGACCCGAAGCGGAGATTGTCCGCAACCAGGGTGATCTTGGCCAGGTCCTTGGCCCTGATGCCGCGCACCAACGCACCGGCGCCCGGCCCCGTGCGGCCCGAAGCCAGCGCCTGCCCCTCGATCAGCGGGATAGCGTATCGCACGCCGTCAACGCCCTCGATACGGCTCGACACCTCGGCATAATCGTCGAGCGGCCGGTCGATCGGCTGCAGGATGATATGACCGTTGATACCCAGAATGCGGGTCAGCAATTCGGAGCGAAAGCCGTTCATCACCGCCATGACGATGATCAGGGTGGCCACGCCCAGCATGATGCCGGCGAACGAAATCGAGGCAATCACCGAAATGACGGCCTCCTTGCGCCGCGAGCGCAGGTAGCGCCAGGCCATCATGCGCTCGAACACCGAAAACGGGCCCGCGCCCGCCGTGGAGATTTGCGCCGCCTCGCTCATTCGGCAATCAGCCGCGTGACGACGTCATCGACCGGCAGGGTCTCGCGCGCGCCGGTTGCGCGGTTCTTGAGCTCCACCTCGCCCGCGGCCGCGCTGCGCGGCCCGACGATCACCTGCCAGGGCAGGCCGATCAGGTCCGCGGTTGCGAACTTCGCGCCGGCCCGGGTGTCGGTATCGTCGTAAAGCACGTCGAGCCCGTGAGACAGCATGTTGGCCTCCGCCTGGGCGGCAACGCGATCGCAATCGGCATCGCCCGGCTTCATGTTGATCAGCGCGACGTCGAAAGGCGCGACCGAGGCCGGCCAGATGATGCCGTTCTCGTCATGGCTCGCTTCGATGATCGCCGCGATCAGGCGCGAGGGACCGATGCCGTAGGAACCCATCGACACGTCGTGCGCCTGCCCGTCCGGTCCGGTGACGGTGGCGCCCATCGGCTTGGAATACTTGTCGCCGAAATGGAAAATGTGGCCGACCTCGATGCCGCGCGCGGCGAGCCGGTCGCCGTCGCCGACCTTTGCCCACTCGGCTTCGTCGTGCATGTCGTCGGTCGCGGCGTAAGGCGTCGTCCAGGTGTTGACGATATCGGCCATTGCCTTGTCATCGGTGAAGTCGATATCCTCGCCGGGCACCGGAATATCCAGATAGTCGCGGTGGCAGAACACGGCGCTCTCGCCGGTGTCGGCCAGAATGATGAACTCATGGCTGAGGTCGCCGCCAATCGGACCGGTCTCGGCCCGCATGGGGATGGCCTTCAGTCCCATGCGGGTGAAGGTGCGCAGGTAAGCGACGAACATGCGGTTGTAGGCCGCTTTCGCGCCGTCGAAATCGAGGTCGAACGAATAGGCGTCCTTCATCAGGAATTCGCGGCTGCGCATGACGCCGAAGCGCGGGCGCACCTCGTCGCGGTATTTCCACTGGATGTGATAGAGATTGAGCGGCAGGTCGCGGTACGACTTCACATAGGCGCGGAATATCTCCGTCACCATTTCCTCGTTGGTCGGGCCGAAGAGCATGTCGCGCTCATGACGGTCGGTAATGCGCAGCATCTCCTTGCCGTAGTCGTCGTAGCGGCCGCTCTCGCGCCAAAGATCGGCCGACTGGATCGTCGGCATGAGGATTTCGAGCGCGCCCGAACGGTCCTGTTCCTCGCGCACGATCCGGCAGACCTTGTCCAGCACGCGCTTGCCGAGCGGCAGCCAGGAGAACGACCCCTGGGCCTGCTGGCGGATCATGCCAGCGCGCAGCATCAGGCGATGGGAGACAATCTCCGCCTCGCGCGGATTTTCTTTCAGAATGGGGAGGAAGTAGCGCGACAGCCGCATGGATTGTCCCGTGAGCGTGAATTTTTCCGGCGGGAGAATCGTCTGCCGGCGCGGTTCAGATGCATGCGCTTCATAGCTATTTCGTGGCCGAATGGAAACCCGACCCGAGGACTGCCGCCGGCGCCCCCCGCTCAATTGTTCTATGGTATAATTATAAGCATTCGATGGCGGGAATTTGTGCATTGCAGCACATTAAGCCCGCCTCGAACGCAACATTTTTCGTGACATGCCAAAGGCTGGTGGTCTAGTGTCACCAGCATAAAGAGAGAGCGGGAACTTGAATCCTGTTCCCATACGCGGTCAAAGTCTTGGGAGGATGCGATCTAGGCGCGATAACTCGCTGCCGCCGGTAACGGAGAATGATCGGACGCGTTCAATTGCAAGGCTTCGTGCCTTGCTTTTTTTTTGTGCATCGATGGGATTGAACCGCGTCCGGTCAGTGTGACGGGGCGATATGCGGGAGGTCGTCCAGCCCCAGCCCGTAGACAGCGACAGCCACATAAAGAAGGCCGAACACAGCGGCCGCAATGACCGTGGTCAGCAGCAGCGCCCTCGCCATATGCGGCCCGCGCGGCGCGCTTGGCGTCGTGCCAAGCGTGACGTCGCCGTCCTCGTCCTGGGTGCGCAGGCCGATCGGCAGCGCGACAAACAGCACCACCCACCAGATGATGAAGAAGATCGCCGCCCCGGTTATCCAGCCCATCGCGGCTACACCTGCTCCAGTTCGACCAGCGTGCCCTGGAAGTCCTTGGGATGGAGGAACAGCACCGGCTTGCCGTGCGCGCCGGTCTTCGGCTTGCCGTCGCCCAGCACGCGGGCGCCGCCGGCCGTCAGCCGGTCACGGGCGGCTATGATGTCGTCAACCTCATAACATATGTGGTGCATGCCGCCGGAAGCGTTGCGCTCCAGGAAAGCGGCGATCGGAGAGCCCTCGCCCAGCGGCTCGAGCAATTCGATCTTGGTGTTGTCGAGCTCGACGAAAACGACCGTCACACCGTGCTCGGGCAGCGCCTGCGGCGCCGACACCGTGGCGCCCAGCGTGTCGCGATAGGATGCCGTGGCGGCCGAGAGATCCGGCACGGCAATGGCGACATGGTTGAGGCGTCCAAGCATCGTGGTTCCATCACTACCGGGTAACGAAGACGGTAACGATCGGCTTTTTGCCCCAGGCGTCGTTGGCCGCGTTGCGCACGGCGCGGCGCACAGCTTCGGCCACCAGATCGAGGTCCTTGCGGCGCGCGCGGGGGATGCTGTTGACCGCCCCTTCGGCCGCGTCGAGCATCAAGTCCTCCATGTCGTCGCCGGTCTCGTCGGTCCTGGCGACGCCGATGGCGACAAGGTCCGCCTCACCGGCGAGCTCATAACGTTCATCCAGAACGACGTTGACCGAGACGTGGCCGGCGAATGACAGCTTGCGCCGGTCGCGCACCCCCATCGCTTCCTCGGAGCCAACCAGGTTGCCGTCCTTGTAGATGCGGCCATTCGGAACCTGGTCAATGATCTCGGGATCGCCGGGAGCAAGCCGCAGCATGTCGCCATTGCGCACCTGCGCGACATGCGGCACGCCCGACATCGAGGCCAGCGACCCCTGCGCGACCAGATGCGCCGCCTCGCCGTGCACGGGCACGACGATCCGCGGACGGGTCCACTCATACATGCGCTTCAGCTCGTTCCGGCGCGGATGGCCCGACACATGCACCAGCGCGTCGTCATCCTCCAGAACGCGGATGCCCATCTCGATCAGCGCGTTCTTGACGGCAAGGATCGCCTTCTCGTTACCGGGAATGACACGCGAGGAATAGATAACCGTATCGCCGGCACTGAGCGCCAGGTCACGCATCTCTTCGCGCGCGAGCTTGGCGAGCGCGGCGCGGGGCTCGCCCTGGCTGCCGGTGCAGATGATCACCATCTCCTCGCGCGCAATGTAGCTGTAGTCTTCTTCCGAAACGAATTCTGGCAGCCCGTCGAGGTAGCCGAGTTCAGTCGCGACATCGATTACGCGTTTGAGCGACCGTCCCAGAACCAGGACCTTGCGCCCGGCGTCGCGCGCGGCTTCGGCAATCGACCTGATGCGGCCGACATTGGAAGAGAAGGTGGTGATGGCGACGCGGCCTTTCGCGTCTTCGATCAGCTTCTTCAGGCTGCGACCGACGGCTTCTTCCGAAGGCGATTCCCCTTCACGCATGGCGTTGGTGGAATCGCACATCAGCGCCAGCACCCCAGCATCGCCGAGAGCGGCAAAACGCGTCTGGTCAAGCAGCGGGCCGATTTCGGGCTCCGCATCGATCTTCCAGTCGCCGGTGTGAATGAGCGTTCCGAGCGGCGTGGTGATCGCCAGCGACACAGGCTCCGGGATCGAGTGCGTGACGGCGATCGCTTCGAACTTGAACGGGCCGATCTCGAACGTATCGCCGGCATTGTAGATGCTGATCGGCACGTCGGGCGAGCCGCGCTCGCTCTGCCGCTTGGCTTCCAGCAGGCCGGCGCTGAAAGGCGTCATCCATACCTGGGTCTTGAGGCGCGGCCACAGCGTCAGCAGCGCACCGTAATGGTCTTCATGCGCGTGGGTGATGACAATGCCGCGCAGATTGCCGACCTGTTCCTCGATGAAGCGGGTGTCGGGCAGGACGAGATCGACGCCTGGCAAGGTCGCGTCGGGAAAGGTCACACCGCAGTCGACCACGATCCATTCGCGACTGTCCGGCGGGCCGAACCCGTAGAGCGCGAAGTTCATCCCGATCTCGCCGACACCGCCGAGCGGGCAGAAAACCAGTTCCGCTTGTTTGTTCTTTGCCATTTCCCAGCCCTATCCCGTGGCTTCCGCCGACGCCACGGCGCCAAAATGCACATCACCGGCCGCAATGCGGCGCAGCCCGCCGGTGCCGTCGCGCAGCAACAGGCGGCACTCATCGTCTATCGTCTCGAACCTGCCGCGCAAGACCTCGCCATGCAATCGCACGACAATATCCGATCCAATGCCCGCGGCGCGTGAAAGCCAGCGTTCGCGGATATGCGAAAGGCCGTGCCCGCCGCTCCAGCCCCGCATATTGTCGATCCACGCATCGGAAAGCGCCAGGAACAGATCAGCCGCGCTGCATCGCGCGCCGAGCGCTGCCAGAGAAGTCGTCGGATATGGGACCTCCACTGGATGGCTGACGACATTGACGCCTATGCCGATTGCCAGACCATACCCCGATCCGGGGAGCTGTACGGATTCCAGAAGGATGCCGGCCAGTTTTCCGCCTTGCGCCAGCACATCGTTGGGCCATTTGAGTTCATAACGAGCGCCGCCGGCGCTGCCTGCGCCGCCGATCCCGGCATTCGCATGAGGCGCGACCGCGTCCAGCGCATCGCCGATAGCGAGGCCAGCAACGAACCCAAGCGTGGAGGCCACGGCCAGATCGGCGATATTCGACAAGAGGAGGGTCGCGGCAAGATTGCCCTTGGGCGTTTCCCAGGCACGTCCGCGCCGGCCGCGACCGCTCTCCTGGCGGTCGGTCACCAGCCACAGCTTGCCGGCGTCGCCGCCGGCCGCCCGTTCCAGCGCGACAGCGTTCGTGGAGCCAACCGCCTCGAAAGCCTCCAGCCGGTACCCCTCGCCTATCGCCGTTGGCGCAAGCTCAAATCTCATCAGCTAGAAATAGACCGAAGCGGCCGCTTCCGCCATTTGCGCGATCGGCGCTCCGAAGAAAACGTAGAACAGGACGAACGCGCCCGACACCAGAAGCACGAGCCGCAACTCGCCGGCCATCGGCACGAATGCGCCGACCGGCTCGTCGAACCACATCAGCTTGATGATGCGCAGATAGTAGAAGGCGCCGACCACCGAGGCGAGAACGCCAATCACCGCGAGCGCGTAGAGCCCCGCGTCGATCGCGGCCAGGAACACGTACCACTTGGCCCAGAAGCCCGCGAGCGGCGGAATGCCGGCCAGCGAGAACATCAGGATTGTCAGCACGGTCGCCATCATCGGATTTGTGCTGGAAAGCCCGGCGAGGTCGTCGATGTCCTCGACCATGCCCTCCTTGCGGCGCATGGCGAGAATGCAGGCGAACGTGCCGAGCGTCATCACCATGTAGATGAGCATGTAGATGATCACGCCGCGCACGCCAGCCTCGCTGTTCGAGGCCAGCCCGACCAGCGCAAAGCCCATATGGCCGATCGAAGAGTATGCCATCAGGCGCTTGATGTTGGATTGGCCGATCGCCGCGAAGGCGCCAAGCGCCATTGAGGCGATCGCCACGAAGACGATGATCTGCTGCCAGTCGGCCGAGATCGGCTCGAACGCACCCATGGTGACACGCACCAGCAGCGCCATGGCGGCCATCTTGGGTGCGGCGGCAAAGAATGCCGTCACCGGCGTTGGCGCGCCCTCGTAGACATCCGGCGTCCACATGTGGAACGGCACGGCCGAGATCTTGAATGCCAGGCCGGCAAGCACGAAGACCAGACCGAAGACCAGGCCAAGCTGGCGTTCCTGACCTGCAAGCTGACCAGCGATCGCCTCGAAACCGGTGGCGCCGGTGTAACCGTAGACCAGCGAAATACCGTAGAGCAGCATACCCGATGAGAGCGCGCCAAGGACGAAATATTTCAGACCGGCTTCGGTCGAGCGGACGTTATCGCGATTGATGGCGGCGACGACATAAAGCGCCAGCGACTGCAGTTCGAGCCCGAGATAGAGCGCGATCATGTCGTTGGCGGAGATCATCAGCATCATGCCGAGCGTCGCCAGTATGATGAGGATCGGATATTCGAAACGGTCGAACTTTTCTTCACGCGCGAAACCGACCGACATGATCAGCGTCACCAGCGAGCCGATCAGGGTGACGATCTTCATGAAGCGGGCGAAGGGATCGCTGATGAAGCTTCCGCCGAAGGCGTCGCCGTCGGCCGGGAAGAACAGGATCCAGGCACCGATCGCGGCCAGCAGCGCGACCGTCAGTCCGGTCACGGTATTGTTGGCGCGCTCGCCGGAGAACACGCCGATCATCAGGAGAACCATCGCGCCACCGGCCAGAATGATTTCCGGCGTTGCGAGCGACAGGCTGGTGGAAAGTTCGAGCGTCATGACTGTTGTCGAGCCTTCCTAAGGACCGGTTGTTTCAGCCGCCGCCTGGGCGACATCGAGCGAGAGCGTGAGGCTGTTGACCAGCGCGTCCACCGATGCGGCGGTCGCGTCGAGGATCGGCGCGGGATAGACGCCGAAGAAGATCACCAGCACGACCAGCGGATAGATGACGGCGCGTTCCCGCGGCGACATGTCGAGCATATTCTTCAGGCTGTCCTTGGTCAGCGCGCCGAAGATAACGCGTCGATAGAGCCACAGTGCGTAGGCCGCAGACAGGATAACGCCGGTGGTGGCAAACAGCGCTACCCAGGTGTTGACCTTGAACACCGCAAGCAGGGTGAGGAATTCACCGACGAAACCGCTGGTTCCCGGCAGGCCGACATTGGCCATGGTGAAGATCATGAACGCAACGGCGTATTTCGGCATGGTGTTGACCAGCCCGCCATAGGCGGCGATTTCGCGGGTGTGCATGCGGTCATAGACCACGCCGACGCACAGGAAGAGTGCGCCGGACACCAGGCCATGCGAGAGCATCTGGTAGATGCCGCCCTGAATGCCCTCGATGTTCATGGCGAATATGCCCATCGTGACGTAGCCCATATGGGCGACCGACGAATAGGCGATCAGCTTCTTGATGTCCTCCTGCATCAGCGCGACCAGCGAGGTGTAGATGATCGCCACGATCGAGAGCGCGAAGATCAAGGGCTGGAAGTAGAGCGAGGCGTCGGGGAACATGGGCAGCGAAAAGCGCAGGAAGCCGTAGCCGCCCATCTTCAGCAGGATGCCCGCCAGGATGACCGAGCCCGCGGTCGGCGCCTCGACATGCGCGTCGGGCAGCCAGGTATGAACCGGCCACATCGGCATCTTGACCGCGAAGGAAGCGAAAAAGGCGAGCCACAGCCATTGCTGCATTCCGGCCGGGAAATCGTGTTCCAGCAGCGTCGGAATATCCATCGTGCCGGCGTTCCAGTACATCGCCATGACGGCGAGCAGCATCAGCACGGAGCCGAGCAGCGTGTAGAGGAAGAACTTGAAGCTGGCGTAGATGCGCCGCTTGCCGCCCCACACGCCGATGATGAGGAACATCGGGATCAGGCCGGCCTCGAAGAACACGTAGAACAGCACCAGATCGAGCGCGCAGAAGACGCCGATCATCAGCGTTTCCAGAATGAGGAACGCGATCATGTATTCCTTGACGCGCTTCTCGATCGACTCCCATGACGCGAGGACGCACAGCGGCATCAGGAAGGTCGTCAGGATGACGAACAGCATGGAAATGCCGTCGACGCCCATGTGATAGGAAATGCTTCTGTCGAGCCATTCGACCCGCTCGACCATCTGGAAGCCGGGATCGGAATTGTCGAAGCCGATCCACACGAACAGCGACAGGACGAAGGTGAATGTGGTGGTCAAGAGCGCGACGTTGCGAATGTTGCGCCTTGCCGCCCGCCCGTCGTCGCGGATGAGCAGGATCAGGAACGCCCCGAGCAGCGGCAGGAATGTGACGGTGGAAAGGATGGGCCAGCCAGACATCAGTTGGCCCCTCCAAGCATCATCCACGTCACCAGCGCCACAACGCCGATCAGCATGGCGAAGGCGTAGTGGTAAAGGTAACCGCTCTGCAGCTTGACGACACGGCTGGTGACGTCGATCACCCGCGCCGACACCCCGTCGGGGCCGAAGCCGTCGATCAGCCAGCCGTCACCCTTCTTCCACAGGAAGCTGCCCAGCCGCTTGGCGGGATTGACGAACAGGAAGTCGTAGAGCTCGTCGAAATACCACTTGTTGAGCAGGAACAGATACAGCCCGCGGTGACGCTCGGCGAGCGCCTTGGGCGTGTTCGGCGAGCGGATATAGAAGTGCCAGGCGGTGAGGAAGCCGACGAGCATGGCGATGAAGGGCGACAGTTTCACCAATATCGGCACTTCGTGGAAGTCGTGCAGGATGTGGTTGTCGGGCAGCGTGAACAGCGAGCCCTTCCAGAAATGCTCGTATTCGTGGCCGATGAACCAGTCATGGAAAATGAAGCCCGAGGCGAGCGAGCCGGCTGCCAGAACGAAAAGCGGCACCAGCATCACCGGCGGCGATTCATGCACATGGTGCATCACGTCGGCGGTGCCGCGTGGCTTGCCGTGGAAAGTCATGAAGATCAGCCGCCATGAATAGAAGCTTGTGAATACCGCGGCCACGACGAGCGAGACGAAGGCGAAGCCGGCCATGGCGTTGTGGCCGACGAAGGCGCCCTCGATAATGGCGTCCTTGGAGAAGAAGCCGGCGGTGCCGATCACGGTCGCGGGAATGCCTACGCCGGTCAGCGCCAGCGTGCCGATGATCATCATCCAGTAGGTGGTCGGGATCAGCTTTCTCAAGCCGCCCATCCGGCGCATGTCCTGCTCGTCGGACACCGCGTGGATGACCGATCCAGAGCCAAGGAACAGCAGCGCCTTGAAGAAGGCATGCGTGAACAGGTGAAAGATCGCGGCGGAATAGAAGCCCAGCCCGATCGCCACGAACATGTAGCCGAGCTGCGAGCAGGTCGAATAGGCGATCACGCGCTTGATGTCGTTTTGGACGAGGCCGACCGTCGCGGCGAAGAACGCGGTTAGCGCGCCGATGAAGGTGACGACCACCAGCGCCACATCCGCCAGTTCGAATAGCGGCGAAAGCCGCGCCAGCATGAAGACGCCGGCGGTCACCATGGTCGCGGCATGGATCAGCGCTGAGACCGGTGTCGGGCCCTCCATCGCGTCCGGCAGCCAGGTGTGCAGCGGCACCTGCGCCGACTTGCCCATGGCTCCCATGAACAGCAGCAGGCAGACGATGTTGAGCGCCGTGTACGGATCAAGCGCATAGCCGAGGAAATTCAGCGCCACGTCGCCGCTGTCGGCCCCATCGACCGGCAGGAAGGTCGCGACATTGGCGAAGATCGTGTCGAGATTGACCGACCCGAACAGCACGAACACGCCGAAAATGCCGAGCGCGAAGCCAAAATCGCCGACGCGGTTGACCACGAACGCCTTGATGGCGGCGGCGTTGGCCGAGGGTTTCTTGTACCAGAAGCCGATCAGCAGATAGGAGGCGAGACCGACGCCCTCCCAGCCGAAGAACATCTGTACGAGATTGTCGGCCGTCACCAGCATCAGCATGGCGAAGGTAAACAGCGACAGATAGGCGAAGAAGCGCGGCCGGTGCGGATCGTGGTGCATGTAGCCGATCGAATAGACATGAACGAGCGCCGACACGGTGTTGACGACGACAAGCATGACGGCCGTCAGCGGATCGATCCTCAGCGCCCAGTCGGCCTGCAACGCGCCCGATTCAATGAACCGCAGCACCGGCACCGTGAACGCCTGGCCATCGCCCATGGCAATCGTGAAGAACGACACCCATGACAGTATCGCCGCGATGATCAGCAGGCCGGTCGTGATGTATTCGGACGCCTTGGCGCCCAGCGAACGGCCGAACAGCCCCGCGATCAGAAAGCCGGCGAGCGGCAGGAAGACGATGGCTTGATACATGAGGTCCGCCGCTAGCCCTTCATCAGATTGACGTCTTCGGTGGCGATCGAGCCCCGGTTGCGGAAGAATACGACCAGAATGGCGAGGCCGATCGCGGCTTCGGCGGCGGCGACGGTGAGGACGAACAGGGCGAACACCTGGCCGACGAGATCGCCGAGCACCGCGGAGAAGGCGACGAAGTTGATGTTGACCGCGAGCAGGATGAGCTCGATCGACATCAGGATGACGATGACGTTTTTCCGGTTGAGGAAGATGCCGAAGACGCCGAGCGTGAACAGCACGGCGGACAGCGTCAGATAGTGGCCGATGTCCACGGTCATCGTCAGATCCCCTTGTCCGAGTCGACCTTGCGGATCTCGATCGCCGTGGCCGGATTGCGCGCCACCTGCGCCGGGATCGACTGCCGCTTGACGCCTTCCTTGTGGCGCAGCGTGAGCACGATGGCGCCGATCATGGCGACCAGCAGGATGAGGCCCGCCACCTGAAAGAAGTAGGCATAGTCGGTATAAAGAATGTCGCCGAGCGCGGCCGTGTTGTGCCGCTCCGCTACCGGCGGTGTTGGCTGGGCGACGACATTGGCCAGATCGGGCTTGAAGACGTAGCCGCCGGCCACGACGATCAGCTCCGCCGCGAGAACGAGGCCGACCAGCGCCCCGATCGGGGCATAATGAAGCGCGCCGCTCTTCAACTCGGCAAAGTCCACGTCGAGCATCATGACGACGAACAGGAACAGCACCGCCACCGCGCCGACATAGACGACGAGCATGATCATCGCCAGGAACTCGGCCCCGGTGAGCAGGAACAGGGCCGCGGCATTGAAGAAGGTCAGGATCAGGTAGAGAACCGAGTGCACGGGATTGCGCGCGGCGATGACCATGAAGGCCGCCGCCACCGCCACGAAGGCGAAGAGATAGAAGAAGACCGCCTCTAGGCCTGTGAGCATGGGTACCCCGTCCTTTGCGAGAGGCGCCGCCCCTCTCCGGCTCCCTGAAGCCGCGTGTCTCTTAGACGAGCGGTTTTCGCCCGTCCACTTTCAATTCGCCCCGTCCCGCCTCAGCGATACGGCGCATCCAGCGCGATGTTGCGCGCCAGCTCGCGTTCCCAGCGGTCGCCGTTCGCGAGCAGCTTGTCCTTGTCGTAGTAGAGCTCTTCGCGCGTCTCGGCGGCGAACTCGAAATTCGGTCCCTCGACGATGGCATCCACCGGACAGGCTTCCTGGCAGAAGCCGCAATAGATGCACTTCACCATGTCGATGTCGTAGCGCACCGTGCGGCGCGTGCCATCATTGCGGCGCGGGCCGGCCTCGATAGTGATCGCCTGCGCCGGACAGATCGCCTCGCAGAGCTTGCAGGCGATGCAGCGTTCCTCGCCGTTGGGATAGCGGCGCAGCGCATGTTCGCCACGGAAGCGCGGACTGATCGGCCCTTTTTCGAACGGATAGTTCAGCGTCGGCTTCGGCGCGAAGAACTGGCGCATCGACAGGAAGAATGCGCCCACGAATTCCTTCAACAGCAGCGATTTTGCAGCCTGTGCGAGAGCAGACATGAAATCAGTCTCCCATTCGGGGTTTGGCAGCGCATGCCGCGAAAATCATCAGGCCATTCCCGTCAGTTTCAGCACCGCCGCCGTGGCGACGACCATGAACAGCGACAACGGCAGGAAGACCTTCCAGCCCAGGCGCATAAGCTGGTCGTAGCGATAGCGCGGCACAAACGCCTTCACCATGGCGAACATGAAGAAGACCGCGCACAATTTGAGCACGAACCAGATGACGCCCGGCACCCAGGTGAAGGGTGCGAAGTCGAAAGGCGGCAGCCATCCTCCCAGGAAAAGTATGGTGGTGAGCGCGCACATCAAGACGATGGCGACGTATTCGCCGAGGAAGAAGAGCAGGAACGGTGTCGACGAATATTCGATCATGTGACCGGCGACGAGTTCCGATTCGGCCTCGACCAGATCGAAGGGCGGCCGGTTCGTCTCCGCCAGCGCGGAGATGAAGAAGACGACGAACATCGGGAACAGCGCCAGCCAGTGCCAGTCGAGCAGCGTGTTGGGCAGCCCCATCATGGTGCCCAGCCCGTCGCGCTGCGACAGCACGATGTCGGTCAGGTTGAGCGAGCCGACGCACAGAAGCACGGTGATGATGACGAAGCCGATCGAGACCTCGTAGGAGACCATCTGCGCGGCCGAACGAAGCGCGCCGAGGAACGGGTATTTCGAGTTCGACGCCCAGCCGCCCATGATCACGCCATACACCTCCAGAGAGGCGATGGCGAAGATGAACAGGATGCCGACATTGATGTCGGCGATCGCCCAGCCTTCGGCGACGGGAATGACCGACCAGGTGGCGATAGCGAGCACCGCCGATACCAACGGCGCCAGGAGAAACACGCCCTTGTTGGCGCCGGACGGAATGATCGGCTCCTTGAAGACGAATTTCAAAAGGTCGGCGAAGGCCTGCAGCAGACCCCACGGGCCGACGACGTTCGGCCCCCGGCGAAGCTGCACGGCGGCCCAGATCTTGCGGTCGGCATAGAGGATGTATGCCACCCCGACGAGCAGCACGACGATCAGAAGCACCGACTGGCCGAGCATGATCAGCAGCGGCCAGAGATAGGTGTCGAAGAAGTTTTCCATCGCCCTTACTCCGCCGCCTGCTTGAAGCCGCCCCGGGCGAGCGCGGAGCACTCGGCCATGACCGCGGATGCGCGGGCGATCGGGTTGGTCAGGTAGAAATCCTTCACCGGCGAGGTGAACGGCGTCTTGGTCAATCGGCCCGTCTGCTTTGCAACGGCCGCAATCGCTCCGGCGTCGCCCGGCTCGATGGCGTCGATGCGGGCCAGGTGCGGATGCTCCTTGTAGAGCGCCGCGCGCAGTTGCTGCAGCGATTCGAACGGCAGTTTGTGGCCGAGCACATCGGACAGCGCGCGCAGGATCGCCCAGTCCTCCTTGCCCTCGCCGGGCGCGAAGCCGGCGCGGTTGGTCATCTGCACACGGCCTTCCGTATTCACGTAGGTGCCGGACTTTTCGGCGTAGGTCGCGCCCGGCAGGATGACGTCGGCGCGGTGTGCACCGGCATCGCCATGGCTGCCGATATAGACGGTGAAAGCCTTGCCGAGCTTGTCCATGTCGAACTCGTCGGCGCCGAGCAGGAACATCACGTCCATAGCGCCGAGCATGCCAGCGACGTCCTTGCCGCCCGCGCCGGGCACGAAACCGATGTCGAGGCCGCCGACGCGCGCGGCCGCCGTGTGCAGCACACCAAATCCGTTCCAGTCGCCGCTGACAGCGCCCACGGCGCCCGCGATCGTCGCGGCAAGGCCCAGCGTGGCGGCCCCATCGGAGCGGACCAACGCGCCCTGCCCGACGATTACCATCGGACGCTTGGCCTTCTTGAGCACCGTCAGGAATTTCAGCTTGCCGTCGGCGAGTTCCTTTAGCGTGTCGGTTCCGGCGCCCAGCGCCTCGTAGTCGTAGCGCAGATCGCCCATGTCGCCGATCACGCCGATCGGGAAGTCGCCCATGCGCCAGCGCTTGCGGATGCGCGCGTTGAGCACAGACGCCTCGAAGCGCGGATTGGCGCCGACAATCAGCAGCGCGTCGGCCTGCTCTATGCCGTCGATAGTCGGGTTGAAGATATAGCTGGCGCGGCCCTTCGACGGATCGAGCATCGCGCCGTCCTGGCGGCAGTCGATATTGGCCGAGCCGAGCGCGGTCATCAGAGCTTTCAGCGCGTACATCTCCTCGACCGTCGAAAGATCGCCGGCGATCGCGCCGATCTTGTCACCGGACCTCTTGGAAACCGCATCCTTGATCGCGGCGAAGGCTTCCGGCCACGATGCCGGGACCAGCTTTCCCCTGCGGCGGATATAGGGCCGGTCGAGGCGCTGCGTGCGCAGTCCGTCCCAGATGAAGCGGGTCTTGTCGGAAATCCACTCCTCGTTCACCCGCTCGTTGACGCGCGGCAGGATGCGCATGACCTCGCGGCCGCGCGTGTCGACGCGGATGGCGGAGCCGACGGCGTCCATGACATCGATGGATTCAGTCTTCGACAGCTCCCACGGACGCGCCTGGAAGGCATAGGGCCGCGATGTCAGCGCGCCGACTGGACACAAATCAATGACGTTGCCTTGAAGCTCCGACGTCATCGCGCTTTCAAGATATGTCGTGATTTCGGCGTCCTCGCCCCGGCCCAGAAGGCCGAGTTCGGAAATGCCGGCGACTTCGGTGGTGAAGCGGACGCAGCGCGTGCAGTGGATGCAGCGCGTCATGATCGTCTTGACCAGCGGGCCGATATATTTGTCTTCGACCGCGCGCTTGTTTTCCTGATAGCGCGACGCGTCGACGCCGAAGGCCATCGCCTGGTCCTGCAAATCGCACTCGCCGCCCTGGTCGCAGATCGGGCAGTCGAGCGGGTGGTTGATAAGCAGGAATTCCATCACGCCTTCGCGGGCCTTCTTGACCATCGGCGTGTTGGTGAACATTTCCGGCAGTTCGCCATTGGGTCCGGGACGCAGATCCTTCACGCCCATGGCGCAGCTGGCCTGCGGCTTGGGCGGTCCACCCTTCACCTCGACCAGGCACATGCGGCAATTGCCGGCGATCGACAGCCGCTCATGGAAGCAGAAGCGCGGAACTTCCGCGCCAGCATCCTCCGCCGCCTGCAGCAGCGTGTAGTGGTCGGGTACCTCGATTTCCCTGCCGTCTACCTTGAGCTTAGCCATTGCCATGTTTCCGAAGATTAGGATTTATCTCCAAGAGTAGTAATCTTACTTCCGGGGAGACGTGACTTACATATCCTGAGCGCTCATAAAATTCAGACCTGAAATATGCTTCGTGATACGAAAGCTGAGACAGGAGCGTACTCTTCCAGTCATCATTCCGAGCGAGAAAAAGTATCTCTTCGCAGACTGTATCGACGTAGCTGACAAACCATTCGTATCTCTCAAACTCTTCTCGAGATCCGTTCCGAGTTCGCTTCGCGTAATCAAATTTCGAGAGCGATGGGTTCGCCATGGACGGATTTTCAAAAGCGACCAGTTCATAGCTCGCGAATAGATTCTTCGCGGACAATTCTCGATTCACCGCTTGTCCGCGGAGGAACTGCCATACTCCTAGGCAGGCCGCGATTCCAGCGATCAGTAACCCCATCGCAGTCGAGATTTCGGCCAACTTCTGTGAGTTGTCCCAGACCCACATCAGTTTCGCCTATCCACTAACAGCTTCGCCGCCTGACCCAGCCAGTCGTCCCGCCCGATACGGCCCTTGAACGACAGATAGTCTTCGATCCAGTCGATCTCGGCCGGCGTCAGCGCGCCAATCTGGCCATAGGTCCAGATGCCGAGTTCGTTGAGCACATGCTCCAGCTTCGGGCCGACGCCCGAAATCGCCTTCAGGTCATCCGGTTTGGCGGGTTTCGGCATTGCTGCCGGCATTGCGGATGGCTGTTCGGCAGTCACGGTCTCGCGGGCCGGAGCCGCCGGCTGAGTCTTTTTCGCCCGTTTCGTGGCGGTCGCGGGCTTGTCCGCTCGCTTGGCGATTTCGTCGGCCAGCGATCTTGCGTCGGCCATCAGCGTGTCCAGTGCCGCGCGCGTGCGGCTGGATGCCTCTCGCGGCGCCGATTCCGGTTCCGCGCCAACCGATGCGGACATCGCGCGCTGCATGTTTTCGGCGGCGCCCATCCAGGCACCCATCCACAGCCCCGCCGCCTGGCTGGCAACGCCCATGCCAACCATAGTCGACGCGCTGACCATCGCCGCGGGGTGGGCCATCAGATTGAACGCGCCGGCCATTTCCTTCGGCATGACGGCCGCGAGGCTGCGGCCGGCGCGGGTCCATTCGGCTTCGGCAGACTTCATGGTCTGGATGATTTCATCCGTCGGGGTGGGTTTCGACATTGCCCTACTCCGCCGCGACCAGAGCCGGTTCGGCGCGGTGCGCATTGCGCGTGAACTCGTCAATGCGGCGTTCTATCTCTGGCCGGAAATGGCGCACCAGGCCCTGGATCGGCCATGCGGCGGCGTCGCCCAACGCGCAGATCGTGTGGCCCTCGACCTGCTTGGTCACGTCGAGCAGCATGTCGATCTCGCGTTTCTGCGCCTGGCCGACGACCAGCCGTTCCATGACGCGCCACATCCAGCCGGTGCCCTCGCGGCAGGGCGTGCACTGGCCGCAGCTCTCATGCTTGTAGAAATAGCTCAGCCGCGCGATCGTCTTCACGATGTCGGTCGACTTGTCCATGACGATGACCGCCGCCGTGCCGAGGCCGGATTTCAGGTCGCGCAGACCGTCGAAATCCATCGGCGCGTCGATGATCTCGTGCGCCGGCACCAGCGGCACCGAAGCGCCCCCCGGAATGACCGCCAGCAGATTGTCCCAGCCGCCGCGAATGCCGCCGCAATGGGTCTCGATCAACTCGCGGAAGGAGACCGACATCGCCTCCTCGACCGTGCAGGGCTGCTCGACATGGCCGGAGATGCAGAACAGCTTGGTGCCCTTGTTGTTCTCGCGCCCGAAGGAGGAGAACCACGTCGCGCCGCGGCGCAGGATGGTCGGCGCCACAGCGATCGATTCCACATTGTTGACAGTGGTCGGGCAGCCATAGAGGCCGACATTGGCAGGGAACGGGGGTTTGAGGCGCGGCTGGCCCTTCTTGCCTTCCAGGCTTTCCAGCAGCGCGGTCTCTTCGCCGCAGATATAGGCGCCGGCGCCGTGGTGGACGATGATCTCGAAATCCCAGCCGTTCTTGTTGTTCTTGCCGATCAGCTTGGCTTCATAGGCCTCGTCGACGGCGCGCTGCAGCGCCTCGCGCTCGCGGATGAACTCGCCGCGCACATAGATGTAGGCGGCTTCCGCCCCCATCGCGAAACCCGCGATCAGGCAGCCCTCGACCAGCGTATGCGGGTCGTGGCGCATGATGTCGCGGTCCTTGCAGGTGCCGGGTTCGGATTCGTCGGCGTTGACGACCAGATAGCAGGGCCGCTCCGACTGCTTGGGCATGAACGACCATTTGAGCCCGGTCGGGAAGCCGGCGCCGCCGCGGCCGCGCAGGCCCGACGCCTTCATCTCGTTGACGATCCAGTCGCGGCCCTTGTCGATCAGCGCCTTGGTGTTGTCCCAATGGCCGCGGCGCATGGCGCCGGCCAGCGAACGGTCGAACTGGCCGTAGATATTGTTGAAGATGCGGTCCTGATCAGAAAGCATTCTCGCCCCTCACCTCGGCTTCTTGGCCGCATTCGGCCGGCCCGGCTTGTCCCGCGCGACCTTGCCGCCCTTCTCAGCCGCCGCGTCGGGACGGGGATGGGTGCGCTGCTCGTCGGACTTCTCGACTTTCGGCTCCGCCTGGTCGGCGGCCTTCTCGTTGTGTGCGGGCGCATCCACGCTGGCGCGCTTTTCGCCGTTGACGCTCGCCTTTGCCTTTGACGGCGATTTCACTGCGGGAGAGGTCTCAGCGGCATAAGTCTTCGGCCTCGCCGCCTTGGAAGGCGGGACCTTGGAACCGTCGGCCTTTGTGCCGTTGCGAGCCGGCTTGACCCCTGCCGATTTCGAGATCGACTTCTCGTCCGTCAGCGATGTCAGGCCGCTTTCGGGGGCCGAATAGATGCGGTCGACTTGCGGGCCGGGCTCGATCGTGTGGCCCTTGCCGGCCTCGAAGGCGTCGATGATCTCTTCCAGGCGCTCAGGCGTCAGATCCTCGTAAGTGTCCTTGAAGATCATCACCATCGGCGCGTTCACGCAGGCGCCGAGGCACTCGACTTCTTCCCACGAGAGCGTGCCCGCATCGTTGGTGTGGAACGGCTCGGGATTGATCTTCTTCTTGCAGGCGTCGATCAGATCGCCCGCGCCGCGCAGCATGCAGGGCGTCGTGCCGCACACCTGTATGTGGGCCTTCGTGCCGACCGGCTTGAGCTGGTACTGCGTATAGAAGGTGGCGACTTCGAGCACGCGGATCAACGGCATCTCGAGCATTTCAGCGACATGCTCGATGGCCGCCTGTGTCACCCAGCCTTCCTGATCCTGCGCGCGCATCAAAAGCGGGATCACGGCCGATTGCTGGCGGCCCTTGGGATATTTCCTGATCGTCTGCTTGGCCCAGGCCGCGTTCGCCCCGGAGAAGGCGAAGCTGGCTGGCTGGAGGGCTGGCTCTGCAAGTCTGCGAACTGACATGATCTACCGATCCACCTCACCGAACACGATATCGATTGAACCGAGTATGGCGGTGACGTCGGCCAGCATGTGCTTGCGGCACAGGAAGTCCATCGCCTGCAGATGGGCGAAGCCCGGCGCGCGCAGCTTGCAGCGGTAGGGCTTGTTGGTGCCATCGGAGACCAGATAGACGCCGAACTCGCCCTTCGGCGCTTCCACGGCGGCATACACCTCGCCCGCCGGCACGTGATAGCCTTCGGTGTAGAGCTTGAAGTGATGGATCAGCGCTTCCATTGAGCGCTTCATCGCATCGCGCTTGGGCGGAACGACCTTGCCGTCCGTGTTGGACACCGGACCGGTCTTTTGCTTGCCCAGCAGCCGCTCGACGCACTGGCGCATGATCTCGGCCGATTGCCGCATCTCCTCCATGCGGATCAGATAGCGGTCGTAACAATCGCCGTTCTTGCCGATGGGAATGTCGAAATCCATCTCGCGGTAGCACTCATAGGGCTGCGACTTGCGCAAATCCCAGGCCGCACCGGAACCGCGCACCATCACGCCCGAAAAACCCCAGGCCCAGGCGTCGTCCAGCGACACCACGCCGATATCGACATTGCGCTGCTTGAAGATGCGGTTGCCGGTCAGCAGATTGTCGAGGTTCTGGACAGTCTGCAGGAACGGGTCGATCCACTTGCCGATGTCTTCGACCAGCTTCTCGGGAATGTCCTGGTGCACGCCGCCCGGCCGGAAATAGGCCGCGTGCATGCGCGCGCCGCAGGCCCGCTCGTAAAACACCATCAGCTTTTCGCGTTCCTCGAAACCCCATAGCGGCGGGGTGAGCGCGCCGACATCCATCGCCTGGGTGGTGATGTTGAGCAGGTGATTGAGGATGCGGCCGATCTCGGAGAAAAGCACCCGAAGCAATTGCCCGCGCTTGGGCACTTCGATTTCGAGCAGGCGTTCGATCGCGAGCGCGAAGGCGTGCTCCTGGTTCATCGGCGCGACATAGTCCAGCCGGTCGAAATAGGGGATCGCCTGCAGGTAGGTTTTTGTCTCGATCAGCTTTTCGGTGCCGCGATGGAGCAGGCCGATATGCGGATCGACACGCTCGACAACCTCGCCATCCAGCTCAAGCACAAGGCGCAAAACGCCATGCGCCGCAGGGTGTTGCGGCCCGAAGTTAATGTTGAAGTTGCGGACGTTGTGCTCAGTCATCTAGCGCAGGCCACCATTCACTGCTTCGCCTTCTCGTCACCGGGCAACACATAGTCCGTGCCTTCCCAGGGCGAGAGGAAATCGAAATTGCGGAACTCCTGCTTCAGCTCCACCGGCTCGTAGACGACGCGCTTCATCTCGTCGTCGTAGCGCACCTCGACGAAACCGGTCAGCGGGAAGTCCTTGCGCAGAGGATGGCCCTCGAAACCGTAATCGGTCAGAAGGCGGCGCAGATCCGGATGGCCGGTGAACAGGATGCCGTACAGGTCATAGGCTTCGCGCTCGAACCAGTCGGCGCCCGGGAAGACCCCGGTTGCGGACGGTACCGGCGTGTCCTCGTCGGTCATCGCGCGAACGCGGATACGCTGGTTCTGGCGCGGCGACAGCAGGTGGTAGACGACGTCAAAACGGCGCGCCCGCGACGGGTAGTCGGCGCCCGAAATGTCGATGAAGGAGATGAACTGGCATTGCACGTCGTCCTTCAAGAAGGACAGAACGTCGACGATGTCGCCGGCCTCGACCTCCAGCGTCAGCTCGCCGAAGGCGACATTGGCGTCCTGCACCTGGGCGTCCAGCTTTTCCTTGATGTAGGCGGCCAGATCCTTGAGAGCTTCGTCAGTCATTCGCCGCCTTTCCTTCGAAAAGGCAATCGTGATGGACCACATGATCGTCGTAGGCGATAACCATGCCCGCCACATTCTGCTCGACCACGGCACGGGAGGGCTCACTGCCGGCGAATGACATGACGGCGGCCATCGATTTCCACCGCGTTTCCACGGTGAGAGCCACCTGACCAGCCTCCTCGCAGGCAAGCAGCATGGCGCCCTCGAAGCCTTCGATGCCTTTCAGTTCCGGATAGACGGTTCCGACGAAATGCTCGCGATAGAGATCGGCTCCATCGGGCGTCGCGCGGGCTTTCCACTGGCGCACGATCATTCGACTCACCGCTCGATCGTGCCGGTGCGGCGTATCTTCTTTTGCAGAAGCAGCACGCCGTAGAGCAGCGCCTCGGCAGTCGGAGGACAGCCAGGCACATAGATATCGACCGGCACCACGCGGTCGCAGCCACGCACCACAGAATAGGAATAATGGTAGTAGCCACCGCCATTGGCGCATGAGCCCATGGAGATGACGTAGCGCGGCTCCGGCATCTGGTCGTAGACCTTGCGCAGGGCCGGCGCCATCTTGTTGGTCAGCGTGCCGGCGACGATCATCACGTCGGACTGGCGCGGCGAGGCGCGCGGAGCGATGCCGAAGCGCTCGGCGTCGTAGCGCGGCATCGACATGTGCATCATCTCGACCGCGCAGCATGCGAGACCGAAGGTCATCCACATCAGCGAACCGGTGCGCGCCCAGGTGATCAGCGCCTCGGACGAGGTGACGACAAAGCCCTTGTCGGAAAGTTCGAGGTTGAATTCGGCGAAGATCGGATCGTCGCCCACGGGCCGGCTGGTGTTCGGGTCGAGGATACCTCTCGGCCGGGGCGCCACCATCGTTGCGGAAGGGTCGTTCAATCCCATTCCAGCGCTCCCTTCTTCCACTCGTAGATAAAGCCGATGGTGAGGATTCCAAGGAACAGCATCATCGACCAGAAGCCAAGCCAGCCGATTTCGGAAAACGACACCGCCCACGGAAACAGGAACGCGACCTCAAGATCGAAGATGATGAACAGGATCGCCACGAGATAGAAGCGGATGTCGAACTTCATGCGCGCATCGTCGAACGCGTTGAAGCCGCACTCATATGCCGACAGCTTTTCCGGATCGGGATTGCGGTAGGCGATGATGAATGGCGCGATCAGCAGCGCCACGACCACGCCCAAGGCGACGCCGACAAACACCACGATGGGAAGATATGACTGAAGAAGATCACTCATGATTCGACTTTCCGTGGCACGATACCCAGCGGACTATAGCATCACAAACGGATGTGGCGCCGCAACCGATTTGCCCCGCAGGCGCGCCCCGCCGAGGCCATGCTGCGTTGCGGCGAGGGTTAACGCAGCGGCCCGGACGACGCAAGTCAAACATTGGGCAGATTTGGCGCTCCAGATGACGCAAAAGCGCCCCGGGCAAAGCTGCCGTTGCGGAACACACCAACCTGAGGATTGTCGAAGAAATGAATGGCGCGAGTGACGGGACTTGAACCCGCGACCTCCGGCGTGACAGGCCGGCACTCTAACCGACTGAGCTACACCCGCGCATGATCGGAGCCGCAAACCGGCCGCTGATCGTGGCGGTGAATTATGCGCTTACCCCCGAACTGTCAAGCGCCGCATGCGCGGGAAACCCGCACCGAAACCGGCTCGCCGGCGCGACGTCGCGTGGCCGTCTGCCCGACCCTTGCCGCCGGCGCTCACAGCGCCTGTTTTTGCTTGCGGCGACGGCGCGAACCGCCTAAACGGGCGGCTCACGGCGGGCGATTAGCTCAGTTGGTAGAGCGCTTCGTTTACACCGAAGATGTCGGCAGTTCGAGCCTGTCATCGCCCACCATTTTCTTTCTCACGACCATTCCTCGCTGTACTCGGGCCTGAGACACCGCAGCCTGGCCGGCCGTCGCGGTCGCGCTTGCCAGCCAGCCTCGATTCCCGTCCGCCGGCTCAAATCAGGAAAAATATTGCGGCTTTTCCGACTGCAGCGCCGGCAGCCGCTCGATGGTGCCCGAAAGGTGCTTGCGCATGGCGGTGGCCGCGGCCAGACCGTCGCCCGTCGCTATCGCGTCCAGGATCGACTGATGCCCCTCCAGCACGGCGCGCATCTTGCCCTTCTTGGGCAGGTCGAGCGTTCGCACCCGGGCCATGTGGCCCGAACGTGCGACGATGTGCCGGTGCAGGTTGGTCTGCCCCACTCCCTCGTACAGCGCCTCGTGGAATGCCTCGTCGAGCTGCTTGAAAAGATCGGCCTGGTCGACGTCGTTGACCAGCGCCTCCTGAAGCCGAACCAGACCCTTGATCTTGGTGATGGTCGTCTGCGGGCTTTCCTCCGCCAGCCGCCGCACGATCTCGCATTCCATCGCCACCCGCAAGAAATGCTCCTCGCGAATGCGCGAGACGTCGATGCGGGTCACCATTGTGCGCGACTGCGGAAAAGATTGAACCAGACCGTCTTGTTCCAGCCTGAGGATCGCCTCGCGCACGGGCGACTGGCTGACCTGGTAGTAGTCGGCGAGTTCCGAACGGTCCAGCGTGGTGTCCGGCGGAAGTTCCAGACCGACGATGCGTTCGCGCAGGTCGGCATAGAGCCGCGTGGAGGCCGATCCCTGCCCGATCGACGGGCCGATCCTCAACGCCGACGACACCGAGCTCTTGCCGGGCAATTGGTCGTTCATGAGCTCAGCTCCGGTATCGGAAATCGGTTTCGAATCGCGGCGGCCATCGTCACATCAACACCCCCGGCAGGAACAGCGACAGTGCCGGGAAGCCCACGAGCACGGCGAAGAACACCGCCATCGCCGCGAAAAAGGGCAATGCGGCGCGCGTGAACGCGCCGGTCTTGACGCCGAGTATCCCGCATACAGTGAACATGATGACGCCAACCGGCGGCGTCAGTCCCCCGAAATTGATCAGCGTGACCATCAATATGCCGAGATGGACCGGGTCGTAGCCGGCACTGATCAGCACAGGCATGACGATGGGCGTGACCAGCAGGATGTTGGCCGCGCCTTCCAGGAACATGCCGCTGATGACAAGCAGCGCCACGACCAGCAGCAGAATGAACAACGGATCGGAGGTCAGCGTCGTCACATATTCGGTGATCTGCTGGGGCGCGCGCTCGATTGTGACGGCATAGCCCAGCACGGCCGCCATCATGATCAGCAGCATGATCATGCCAAGATCGCTGACGGAAGCCTTCATCGCCTCGTAGACCTTGCGCAAGTCCAGTTCGCGATAGACCACCGTGCCGATGAACAGCGCGTAGAACACCAGGAACACGCCTGCTTCCGTGGCGGTAAAGAAGCCGAAGCGGAAGCCGATGATCAGGATGAAAGGGAATGCCAGCGCCCAGATGCTTTCCAGAAAGCTCGCCCACAGCTCACGCGCTTTCGGCGGCGCCGGCAGATCCGGCATATAGCCGTTGCGCTTGGCGACCAGCCACGTCGTGCCCATCAGCACGATCGTCAGGAACGCGCCGGGCAATATTCCGGCAAGAAAGAGCCTGCCGATCGAGACTTCGTTGATGAAGCCGAACAGGATCAGGCCGATTGCCGGCGGGATGGTCGCGGTGATGATCGAGCCGAAGGCCAGAATCGCGGCGGTGGAGCCCTTGGAATAACCCTGTTGCAGCATCGACGGGCCGAGCAGCCGCGCTTCCATCGAGGCATCGGCGACGGCCGAGCCGGAAATACCGCCCATCAGGAACGACAGGATGATCGATACCTGCGCCAGTCCGCCGGCCATCCAGCCGGTCAGAAGCCGGGCGAACTTCACCAGCCGCTGCGTGATGCCGGTGGCGTTCATCAAATTGCCGGCCAGAATGAAGAACGGCACCGCCAGCAGCGGGAAGTTCTGGGTCGCCGTCACCATCTTCTGCAACGCCACGGTGGGCGGCATGGTGCCGGTAAGGACGAAAACCGGTATCGCGGACAGCGCGAGCGCGAAAGCGACCGGAAGCCCGATGACCATAAAGACTGCGAACAGGACTGCGATGAGCATCAGCATCAGCCGGCCTCCGCCGATCGAATGCGGCCGTATAGCTGGACGGCGAGCGTGCGGATCATGAGCAAGAGGCCGATGGGCATGGCGGCATGAATGAGCGAAGCGTTCATCTGCGTGGCCCCGATCAGCCGGGGATGCATGAGGATTGTGTTGCGCACGGAATAGACCAGCAGGAAGACCAGCAGCGCCATCACGATCACGTAGTTCACGATCTCGACGATGCGCTGCGCGGGTGGCGGCAGGGCGTCGGCCAGCAGGGACAGCCCGAAATGACGCCCCTGCTGCATGGCAAGGTCCGCCGCCAGCATGACCAGCCAGACGAACAGAAGCTGGCCGATCTCGATCGACCAGATGATGGGCGATCCCATGAAGCGGGTGACGGCAGCCACCCCGATCAGGATCACGATGGCTGCCAGAAGGAGGCAGGCGCAGGCGAATTCCAGGCGCTGATACATAGATTGCTCTTACTGTGTATTGCGCCTGGACGGATAGCCTGCGCCGCTCACTGTTACTTGCCGAGGACCGTCTTGACGATCTCGGCTTCCTTGGTGAGGTCGAGCATGTCGTAGACGCCGGCCACCGCCTCCTTGAACGGAGCCAGATCGACGTCGCTGATTGTGACGCCGGTCGCGGCCACGTCAGTCATCGCCTTCTCGCCCAGCTCAACGGTGAGACCGGAGGCGTAGCGACCGTTCTCGACCGCCAGATCGCGCACGATCTTCTGGTTCTCGGGTGAAATCTGGTCCCAGGTTTCAGCACCGATGACCAGGGCCGTGACGAGCTGGATGTGGCCGGTCAAAGTGACGTGCTTGACGACTTCGTAGAGCTTGGCGCCCCAGATCGCAGTCGGTTGCGCCTCGGCGCCATCGAGCGTGCCGAGTTGCAGAGCCGAGTAGACCTCACCCCACGCCATCGGAGTGGGTTCGGCGCCCATCGCGCGGATGGTCTCGATCCAGACCGGCGCGCCGATGGTGCGCATGCGGACGCCGCTCAAATCAGCGGGCTTGGAGACAGGAACCTGGGTCAGCGCATGGCGCGCGCCCTGATACCAGTTGGACGCCAGCATCACGAGCCCGGCCTTTTCCTTCAGTTCCTCGCCCCAGGCGAGATACTGATCGGACAGGGCGAACTTGTCGGCGTCCTCATAGGCATCGAACAGGAACGGCGCCGACATGATGGCGAGCGAAGGCACGAATTCGGAAAGCCGAGCGACGTCGGTCACGGTGCCGACATTGGCGCCGGCGCGCGCCTGGTCCAGCATCTCCGTGGAATCGCCGAGCTGAGAATTGTGGAACACCTCGACGACAACTTCGCCACCGGTGGCTTTCTCGACCTCGGCTTTGAACTTCTCCAGCCCCTGCCCCATCGGGTCGTTTGGCGCAAGCACCGTGCCGATGCGCAGCGTGGTTTCGGCATAGGCTATGCTCGCAAAGCCCAACGCGGCCGAGACGACCACGGCAAAGCCAACGGTTTTCAGTACACTCTTCATTTCAGTCTTCTCCCTAGGCAATTGAGCCACACGGCCAATTGATATTTTAGTCTACCTAGAATAATAAAAATAGCAATCGGCTTGTCAACGGTCGTGTCGCGACCACTCAGATCGGGCTGGATTGCGCGAAAACAAAAGGGCAGAAAGGCCCGATGGCAGGGATGGAAATCGAGACCGCGCCGGCGTTCACGCCGCTTTCGACCGTAACGGCCGAGCTGGGCGAAAGCCCGGTCTGGTCTGCGGCGGACGACGCGGTCTGGTGGGTCGACATCCCCGGCAGGCGGCTTCACCTGACCAGCCTGGCCAACAGCGCCACGCGAAGCTGGGCGACGCCCGAACAGATCGGTTTCGTGGCGCTCTGCGCGAATGGCGTTGTCGCCGGCATGGAAACGGGGCTGTTCGCCTTCGACCCCGCCAATGGCGAATTCGAGCGTATCTGGCGGCTTCTCGACGAAGGGGTACGCTTCAACGACGCCACGACCGATCCAGCGGGACGACTGTGGGCGGGCACTATGGACATCGGCAACGCCCGCGCCGCTGGCAAGCTGCTTTGCATCGAACCCGACATGACAGTGAGGTCGATCCTGACCGGTATGCGCATCCCGAATGGCCTTGCCGTCGATGCCGCGCGCGGCCGGCTCTACGTCTCGGATTCGCACTCCGATCTGCAGACCGTGTGGGCTGTGGACCTCGACATCCAAAGCGGCGCGGTCGGTGAACGGCACGTCTTCGCCCGCTTTCACGACCTGGCGGGACGCCCGGACGGCGCGGCGCTCGACGCCGACGGCAATTACTGGATCGCCGGGGTCGGCGGTGGGGAGATCTATGTCTTCACACCCGATGGGCGCATTGCCGCGACCATTCCGACGCCGATGGACGGTCCGACGAAACCGGCTTTCGGAGACGGCCGGATCTTCCTCACCTCGAAATCCGGAGCTGGTAACGGCGGCAGGCTGATGGCGGCGCCCTCGCCGATTCGAGGCGCGCCCGTGCCGCATTTCGGGCCGCAGCCGGCGCTTGTTGGTGGAATGACCGAATGAAACTCAGTCGCATGATGGGAGTCGGGCTTGGCCGATAAGAAGAACAAAAAAGTGCTGCGCAGCGCCCGCTGGTTCGAACCGGACGATCTGCGATCGTTCGGCCACCGCTCGCGCATGATGCAGATCGGCTACGACGCCGGTGACTGGGCCGGAAAGCCGGTCATCGCGGTCATCAATACCTGGTCGGACGCACAGCCCTGCCACATGCATTTCAAGGACCGCGTCAACGACGTGAAGCGCGGTGTGCTGCAAGCCGGCGGATTTCCGCTGGAACTGCCGGCGCTGTCATTGTCGGAAAGCTTCGTGAAGCCGACCACCATGCTCTACCGCAATATGCTGGCGATGGAGACGGAGGAGTTGCTGCGCTCGCATCCAGTCGACGGAGCGGTGCTGATGGGCGGCTGCGACAAGACCACGCCGGGCCTCGTCATGGGCGCGATCAGCGCCGGGCTGCCGATGATCTTCCTGCCCGCCGGTCCGATGCTGCGCGGCAATTTCAAGGGAAATTACCTGGGTTCCGGATCGGACGCCTGGAAATACTGGGACGAGCGGCGCGCGGGCAATCTGGACGCCGCCGAGTGGAACGGGCTGGAGGCCGGAATCGCCCGCTCCTACGGCCATTGCATGACCATGGGCACGGCCTCCACCATGACAGCGATCGCCGAAGCGCTCGGACTCACCCTGCCCGGCGCGAGTTCGATCCCCGCGGCGGATGCAAACCACGTCCGCATGGCGACGAACTGCGGACGGCGCATCGTTGACATGGTCTGGGACGACGTCAGGCCTTCCTCGATCATCAGCGAAAGCGCGGTGCGCAACGCCGCGACCGTGGCGATGGCGACCGGCTGCTCGACCAATGCAGTCATTCATCTGGTCGCCATGGCCAGACGGGCCGGCATCGACCTCACGCTCGACGATTTCGACCGGCTGGCGCGCACCACGCCGGTAATCGCCAATATCCGCCCATCCGGCGATACCTACCTGATGGAAGATTTCTATTACGCCGGCGGCTTGCCCGCGCTCATGCGCAATATGGGCGACAAGCTGGACCTTTCGGCGCCGACGGTCGCCGGAATCACGCTCGGGGAGGCGATCAAGGACGCCGAGGTCTACAATGACGACGTGATCCGGCCGCTCTCCAATCCGGTCTATCACGAGGGCGCGCTGGCGGTGCTGAAGGGCAATCTCGCACCAGACGGCTGCGTCATAAAGCCGTCGGCCTGCGCGTCGCATCTGCTTGAGAACGAAGGCCGGGCGCTGGTCTTCGACAGCTACCCGGAGATGAAGGCGGCGGTCGACGACGAGGACCTCGACGTGACCGAGAACGACATCCTGGTGCTGCGTTACGCCGGCCCGCAGGGCGGCCCCGGCATGCCGGAATGGGGAATGCTGCCAATCCCGAAGAGGCTGCTGAAGAAGGGCGTACGCGACATGCTGCGCCTGTCCGATGCGCGCATGAGCGGCACGTCCTACGGCGCATGCATTCTGCATGCCGCGCCCGAAGCGCATGTCGGCGGACCGCTGGCGCTGCTCAAGACCGGCGACCGCGTCAGCGTCAGCGTATCGGAGCGCCGCATCGACATGCTGGTCGCCGAGGACGAACTGGCGCGGCGGCGTGGCGAATGGAAGGCGCCCACGCCGCATTATCCGCGCGGCTACGGCAAGATGTTCGCCAAGCACATCACCCAGGCCAATCTCGGCTGCGATTTCGACTTCCTCGAAGCCGTCGCCGGGGCGACAATCCCCGAACCCGACATCTATTGAACCAGGATCCACCGATGGCTGCCGACATGCGTCCCGAAACGCGCGACAAACTCATGGGCGTGTCATGCGCCACGCTGACCACCGCACTGTTCAAGCGCGGCCTGCGAAACGTCTTTCTGCAGGATGTGCACCCCGTTTCGCCAAAGGGGCGCAACATGGTCGGCCCCGCTTTCACGCTGCGTTACATTCCGGCCCGCGAAGACCTCAACGAACTGAGCGTGTTCAAGGACCCGAGGCACCCGCAGCGCGCCGCCGTCGAACAGTGCCCGCCGGGTGCGGTGTTCATCATGGACAGCCGGCGCGACCCTCGGGCGGCGTCCGCGGGCGACATACTGGTCCGGCGGCTTCAGGCGCGCGGTGTGGCAGGGGTGGTGACCGATGGCGGATTTCGCGACAGTCCGGGCATTTCCGAACTCGACATTCGGGCCTATCATAACCGGCCGTCAGCCCCGACCAACCTGATCAGGCATCAGGCGATCGAGATCAACGGGCCCGTCGGCTGCGGCGACGTTGCGGTCTTTCCGGGCGACATTATAGTGGGCGACGATGAGGGCGTGGTGGTCATTCCTGCCGAAATCGCGGATGAAATCGCGAATGAAGCACACGAAATGACCGTCTTCGAGGATTTCGTCGCCGAGCGCGTCGCCGCTGGTCAGTCGATCATCGGGCTTTACCCGCCGACCGACGAAACCAACCTTGAAGCCTTCGAGGAATGGCGGGCCAAGAACGGCCGCTGACCGAAAGGTTCGACATGAAAATCCTGCTTACCGGCTCGGGCGGTAGAGTCGCGTCCTATCTGCGGCCGATGTTTCGCCAGCGCTATGGCGGAGTGGTGCTCAGCGATCGAACACACTCAGGCGAGCTCGCCGATGGCGAGGAATTCCACCAGGCCGAACTGTCGGACTTCGCCGCCGTTTCGGCCGCCTGTGCCGGCATGGACGCAATCGTCCATCTCGGAGGCCAGCCGGTGGAGGCGCCGTGGCCGGTGATCCGGGACGCCAATATCGAGGGCGCCTACAACATTTTCGAGGCGGCGCGGCTGAATGGCGTCAAGCGCGTCGTCTTCGCTTCCACCAACCATGCCGTCGGCATGTATTCGCGGGACCGTCGCATCGGCACCGACCACGCGGTGCGGCCGGATACCCGCTATGGCGCGTCCAAGGCCTTCGGCGAGGCGCTCGGATCGCTCTATGCCGACAAGCACGGCGTCAGGGTCCTGTCGATCCGCATCGGCAATGTGCTGGACCGGCCCGCGAACCAGCGGAGCCTGTCGATCTGGGTCCACCCGGAGGACCTGTTCCAGCTCATCACCATCGGGCTGGAGCATCCCGATCTTCACAATGAAATTGTCTATGGCGTATCCCATAATGCGCGAACCTTCTGGGACAATGCGGCCGCCTTCCGCCTCGGCTACAAGCCGAAACACGTTGCCGAGGACCATGCGGCGCCGGCACTGGCCAAGCAGGCGACGTTGCCACCCGATCCGATTGGCGACCGTCTGCAGGGCGGAAGCTTCTGCACCGACGAGTTTTCCGGCGACATCGAGCGGACCTTGTCGCGCAAATAGGCGACAGCGCGGCCCCGGAGCGCTAATTCCAGGATGAAGCTGGCCGGGAGAAACAATCGATGACCGATTTTGCCGCCACGCGCGCCATGTTCGACCTGCCTGACGGCATTGTCTATCTCGACGGCAATTCGCTCGGCCCCATGCCCCGCGCCGCGGCAGGCCGCGTGAAGGCGGCGATCGAAGAGGAGTGGGGCGGCATGCTGATTACCGCCTGGAACCGGGCCGGGTGGATGGAGCAGCCATCGCGTATCGGCGACCGCATCGCACGGCTGATCGGCGCCGAGGCCGGCGCCGTCGTGACGGGCGACACGCTTTCGATCAAGGTCTACCAGGCGCTGGCGGCCGCACTCGCGCTCAATCCCCACCGCCGCATCGTCTTGTCCGACAAGGGGAATTTCCCGTCCGACCTGTACATGGCGGAGGGCCTGCTTGGCCAACTGGGCAATGGATACCGGCTGAAGGTCGTCGCCCCCGAGGAGGTCCGGGCCAATATCGACGGCAGCGTCGCCGTGCTGATGCTGACCGAGGTCGACTACCGGACAGGCCGGCTCCATGACATGAAAGCGCTGACGGCGGCAGCGCATGAGACCGGCGTCATCACCGTTTGGGACCTCGCCCACAGCGCCGGTGCCGTTCCGGTTGATGTTGCCGGCGCCGGGGCCGATTTCGCCGTCGGCTGCACTTACAAGTTTCTCAATGGCGGACCGGGCGCGCCGGCCTTCATCTATGTCGCGCCGCGCCATGCCGACAACGCGCTGCCCGCCCTGTCGGGCTGGCTGGGCCATGAGGCGCCGTTCGCCTTTGATCCGGCATACCGGCCCGGCCGTGGCGTGGAACGCATGCGCGTCGGCACGCCGCCGGTGCTGCAGATGACTGCGCTGGAGGCAGCGCTCGACATCTGGGACGCCGTCGACATGCACGATCTCAGAGCGCGGTCGATCGAACTCAGCGAACGTTTCATCGCGGGCGTGGAAGCCACCTGTCGGCAACTGACGCTCGTCAGCCCCCGCGACCCGCTGCGGCGCGGCTCGCAGGTTTCGTTCGCGTTCAAACACGGTTACGCCGCCATGCAGGCGCTGATCGCGCGCGGCGTGATCGGTGATTTCCGCGCGCCCGACATCATGCGCTTCGGCATCACGCCGCTTTATCTGGGGGAACGGGAGATCGACCGGGCCGTCGATATTCTGGCCGAGATCATGACGGGCGAACTCTGGGACCGGCCCGACTATCACCGCCGCGCGGCAGTCACCTGATCCGGGGGACGGGTCTTCAGAATCAATGAAGCCGGGCATTCGCCCGGCTTCGAAGAAATACCGGCTGATCGATCCGGATCAGTTGACGGCGTCTTTGAGACCTTTGCCGGCGGAGAATTTGGGAACGGTGCGTGCGGGAATGTTCACCGCCGCGCCGGTCTGAGGGTTGCGGCCGACACTGGCCGCACGCTGGGAAACCGAAAAATTGCCAAACCCGACAAGACGGACATCGCCGCCTTTCTTCAGTTCGTTGGTGATGGCTGAGAAAACCGCGTCTACCGCGGACTGGGCGTCGGCCTTCGACAGACTGGCCCCGTCGGCGACCGCGGATATGAGTTCGTTCTTGTTCATAAAGGAATCCTTCCCTGTGAAGACCGGGTATTTGCGACTCAACCGGTAGTGCCGAACTCTATGGGAATGATGCTTGTCGACCAAGTAGAAAAGCGTTCAAACCCATGTTTTCCGCGCTTTTCAGGGTCATTTTCCGCTGAAAGCAAAAGGCCGGGCTAATATACCCGGCCTTTTCCACATCTATGCGCCCGATCAGTGAGCCAGCGGAGGCTGCACCGATTCCTCGATTTTGTCCGTTGACGCCGGCTGATCGACCGGTTCGGACCACTCGATCGCCTCCGGCATCCTCGTCAGCGCGTGGCGCAGCACTTCGCCGACGCGACTGACAGGAACGATTTCGAGGCCGTTCTTGACGCTGTCGGGAATCTCCGCGAGGTCCTTGGCGTTCTCCTCGGGGATCAGCACCTTCTTGATGCCGCCCCTCAGAGCCGCCAGAAGCTTCTCCTTCAGGCCGCCGATCGGCAGGACACGCCCGCGCAGCGTGATCTCGCCCGTCATCGCGATATCCTTGCGAACCGGAATGCCGGTCAGGACCGAAACGATCGCGGTCGCCATGGCAGTGCCGGCGGACGGGCCATCCTTCGGCGTCGCGCCTTCCGGCACGTGCACGTGGATGTCGCGCTTGTCGAACAAGGGCGGCTCGATGCCGAAATCGACTGCTCTCGACCGAACATAGGATGCGGCCGCCGAGATCGATTCCTTCATCACGTCGCGCAGATTGCCAGTGACGGTCATCTTGCCCTTGCCGGGCATCATCACGCCTTCGATGGTCAGCAATTCGCCGCCGACTTCGGTCCAGGCCAGGCCGGTCACGACGCCGACCTGATCCTCGCCCTCGACCTGTCCGTAGCGGAAACGCGGAACGCCGAGATATTCGTCTATGTTCTTTTCGGTGACGCGGATCGACTTCTTCTTGGTCTTGACGATGTCCGTGACCGCCTTGCGCGCCAGCTTCATCAGTTCGCGTTCAAGGCTGCGCACGCCCGCTTCACGGGTATAGGTCTGGACAATGGCGCGGATCGCGTCTTCGGTGACCGTAAACTCCTTCGGCTGAAGCGCGTGCTCGCGGATCGACTTGGGCAGCAGATGCCGCTTGGCGATCTCGATCTTCTCATCTTCGGTGTAACCGGCGATACGGATGATCTCCATACGGTCCATCAGGGCCGGCGGAATGTTCAGCGTATTCGCCGTGGTGATGAACATCACGTTCGAGAGATCGTATTCAACCTCGAGATAGTGATCCATGAATGTCGAGTTCTGCTCCGGATCGAGCACCTCGAGCAGGGCCGACGACGGGTCGCCGCGGAAGTCCATGCCCATCTTGTCGATCTCGTCGAGCAGGAAGAGCGGATTGGACTTCTTGGCCTTCTTCATCGACTGGATGACCTTGCCGGGCATCGAGCCGATATAGGTGCGGCGGTGACCGCGGATCTCGGCCTCGTCGCGCACGCCGCCAAGCGCCATGCGCACGAACTCGCGGCCGGTCGCCTTGGCGATCGACTGGCCGAGCGAGGTCTTGCCGACGCCGGGAGGCCCGACCAGGCACAGGATCGG
Source organism: Rhizobiaceae bacterium (assembly GCA_040880025.1). Lineage (GTDB taxonomy): Bacteria > Pseudomonadota > Alphaproteobacteria > Rhizobiales > Rhizobiaceae > RCIO01. Next base: position 455,662 of record JBBDJD010000013.1, on the reverse strand, counting down.
CCCCTTCATCTTCTTCTGCCGGCTCTGGACGGCCAGATACTCCACGATCCGGTCCTTGACCTTGTCGAGGCCGTAATGATCGATATCGAGCACTTCCTGCGCGTTGTGCAGGTCAAGCTTGACCTTGGAGTTCTTGCCCCATGGGATCGACAGCATCCAGTCGAGATAATTGCGAACGACGGTCGATTCGGCCGACATGGGCGACATGTTGCGCAGCTTCTTCAGCTCCGCATTGGCCTTTTCGCGCGCCTCCTTGGAGAGCTTCGTCTTCTTGATGCGCTCCTCGAGTTCGGCCACCTCGTCGCGGCCGTCCTCGCCCTCGCCGAGCTCCTTCTGGATCGCCTTCATCTGCTCGTTGAGGTAATATTCGCGCTGCGTCTTCTCCATCTGGCGCTTGACGCGCGAGCGGATGCGCTTTTCCACCTGCAGCACGGAAATCTCGGCTTCCATGAAGCCCATGGCCTTTTCCAGCCGCTCGCGCACTGAAAGGGTCGCCAGCATTTCCTGCTTCTCGGGAATCTTGATCGCCAGATGCGAAGCGACCGTATCGGCCAGCTTGGAATAATCCTCGATCTGGCTCGCAGCGCCCACAACCTCGGGCGAGACCTTCTTGTTGAGCTTCACGTAGTTCTCGAAGTCGGCGACCACGGAGCGGGCCAGCGCTTCGACTTCAACCTCGTCCTCGTCCGGCTCGGGCAGAATCGTGGCCCAGCCTTCGTGGAAATCGGTCCGGTCGGTAAAGCCGGTGACGCGCGCGCGCCCGGTGCCCTCGACCAGCACCTTCACGGTGCCGTCGGGCAGCTTGAGCAGTTGCAGCACATTGGCCAGCGTGCCGACGTCAAAGATTTCTTCCTGGGACGGATCGTCGTCCGCGGCGTTCTTCTGGGTTGCCAGAAGTATCTGCTTATCAGCGCCCATCACCTCTTCCAGCGCCTTGATCGACTTTTCGCGTCCAACGAAAAGCGGCACAATCATGTGCGGGAACACAACGATGTCGCGCAGCGGCAGGACCGGGTGGATATCACCCGCCGGGCGGGGGGAATTCGTCATTTCTCAGCCTTTCATGGCGCGGCCGCAAACAGCCAGCCGCGAATCCTTATTGTAGCGATTGCAGGGCGATCCGCCTATGGCCGATACAGGCCTTTGAAGCACGTGTCCCTGCCCGTGGTCAGTTATGGTTAGTTGGAGTGCGAAAGGCCAAAGATCAAGGGGCCGAGGGCCCGGACCGCATAGTCCGTATGGGGAGGTCCGGGGGACCTTTCGACAGGCCGAACGCCGGGACGCCGCGAAGCAGCGGGACCCGGCAAATGATGTGAGCCAGGTTTCCTCGCACCACACGCAAAAACGGCGCCCGAAGGCGCCGCGATTGACCGTTGTTGCGGAGGCGTCAGGCGCTGGCGTTGCCCTTTTCCTTCTCGCGCTCGGCGTAGATGTAGAGCGGGCGGGCATTGCCCTGAACCACCTCGTCGGAGATCACCACCTCCTGCACGCCTTCCAGAGCCGGCAGTTCGAACATGGTGTCGAGCAGGATGGCTTCCATGATGGAGCGCAGGCCGCGGGCGCCGGTCTTGCGATCGATCGCCTTCTTGGCGATCGCGGTCAGAGCGCCCTCGTGGAAGGCGAGTTCGACATTCTCCATCTCGAACAGCCGCTGATACTGCTTCACCAATGCGTTCTTCGGCTCGGTCAGGATCTGAATCAGAGCATCCTCGCTCAGATCCTCGAGTGTCGCGAGGACCGGCAGACGCCCGACAAATTCCGGGATCAGGCCGAATTTCAGCAAATCTTCCGGCTCCACCATGCGGAACAGGTCGCCCGTGCGGCGATCTTCCGGCGAGGTCACCGTGGCGCCGAAGCCGATCGACGTCTTGCGGCCGCGATCGGAAATGATCTTGTCGAGGCCGGCGAATGCGCCGCCGCAGATGAACAGGATGTTGGCCGTGTCGACCTGCAGGAACTCCTGTTGCGGATGCTTGCGGCCACCCTGCGGGGGAACGGAAGCGACCGTACCTTCCATGATCTTCAGCAATGCCTGCTGCACGCCCTCGCCCGACACGTCGCGGGTGATCGAGGGGTTGTCCGACTTGCGGCTGATCTTGTCGATCTCGTCGATGTAGACGATACCCCGTTGGGCGCGCTCGACATTGTAGTCGGCCGACTGCAGCAGCTTCAGGATGATGTTTTCGACATCCTCGCCGACATAGCCGGCTTCCGTCAGTGTCGTGGCGTCGGCCATGGTGAACGGCACGTCGATGATGCGCGCCAGCGTCTGGGCCAGCAGTGTCTTGCCGCAGCCGGTCGGGCCGATCAGAAGGATGTTCGACTTGGCGAGCTCGACGTCATTGCCCTTCGAGGCATGGGCGAGCCGCTTGTAGTGATTGTGGACCGCGACCGACAGCACGCGCTTGGCGTGGTCCTGGCCGATCACATAATCGTCGAGGACCGCGATTATCTCCTGCGGGGTGGGCACGCCTTCGCGCGACTTCACCATCGAGGACTTGTTCTCTTCGCGGATGATGTCCATGCACAGCTCGACGCATTCATCGCAGATGAACACTGTCGGTCCCGCAATCAGCTTGCGGACCTCATGCTGGCTCTTGCCGCAGAATGAGCAGTACAGCGTGTTCTTGGAATCGCCGCCGCCGTTGCTGACCTTGCTCATAGTCCAGTCCTCTCAGTATCACCGCCTGGGTGATGCGGCGAAGCCCGCTCGGGGCTGCATCCAACGGCTCCATCAAAACGCATTCCGAACGAAACACAAATCAGAAGTCGCGGCAACGAGTCGCTTTCCCCAGACGAAGCTATGCCGCCGAAAATCAATATAGGCTTAACGTAAGACGCCGCCAGTGAACAGGAAACCGCCGATTGTGGCCGAAATGACGCAGAAAATTCAAAAATGCGTCATGCACGAGCCCCGCCTATTCGGATTTTGCCCCTGACGATTCGATCGACTCGCGGGTGGTTATCACCTTGTCCACGATGCCGAACTCGCATGCCTCTTCCGCCGTCATGATGTGATCGCGGTCGAGCGTCTTCTCGATCGTGTCGTAATCCTGCCCGGTGTGGTGCACATAGATTTCGTTCAGCCGGCGCTTGATCTTGATAATGTCCTGGGCATGGCGCTCGATGTCGGAGGCCTGCCCCTGAAAGCCGCCCGAGGGCTGGTGCAGAAGCACACGGGCGTTGGGCAGAATGAAGCGCATGTCCTTGGCGCCGGCCGTCAGAAGCAGCGAACCCGCGGAAGCGGCCTGCCCGAGACACAGCGTCGCCACCGGCGGCTTCACGAACTGCATGGTGTCGTACATCGCCAGGCCGCTGGTCACCACGCCGCCCGGCGAGTTGATGTAGAGATTGATCTCTTTCTTCGGATTTTCCGCCTCGAGGAAAAGAAGCTGGGCCGACACGAGGGTGGCCATGCCGTCCTCGATCGGACCGGTAATGAAGATGATCCGCTCCTTGAGCAGGCGCGAGAAGATGTCGTAGGCCCGCTCGCCGCGATTGGTCTGCTCGACCACCATCGGCACGAGGTTCATGTAGGTCTCGACGGGATCTCTCATGGGAAGCGTCCTTGGATAGCGTGGCGCCCGGCATTTGGCGGGGAATCGGATGTCTCTTGCTCGTTAAATAGGATGGCAGCTCTCCATTGTGCAAGGCTGGCCAAACGGCTGGCCATCCGGCAGGCGGTTAACCACGTCCGTTAGCGATCGTTAAGGAAACCCTTCCCGTGCGGCAGCTTCCCCGCTAAGCTTTTGTTTGCGGCCCAGTTTCAGCAGCCGTTTGTGGAGTGAGTGCCATGCGTAGGAAATTCGGAACCGCCGTTGCGGCCGGCGTCGCCCTGTCGGCGATGGTCACGCAGACAGCGGCGGGCGGCTTTGCTGCCTCCTGCTACGAGAAGGTGCATCAGCCGCCGGTCTACAGGACGGTCTACGAGCAAGCCGTGGTTTCGCAGGGCCACAAATACTACGAGCACATCCCGCCCGTCTACGGAACCCAGAAGCGTCAAACCGTCATCAGGCCCGCCCAGGTCGGCTATTCGCACGTACCGGCCCAATATGCCTGGGAAAAGCAGAAGGTGCTGATCGAGCCCGCGCGGACCGTGAAGCGCGTCATTCCCGCCATCACCAAGACCGTGCATCGCAAGGTGCTGGTGCATGAAGGCGGCTATGACTGGGAGTACCGCTGGATCAAGGGCCGCAAGGTGCTTTGCAAGATCAAGCGCGGCCCGGTCTACAGAACCGTCGCGGAATCGGTTGTGGTGCGCCCGGCGCAGGTCGCGCATGAAACGATCCCGGCGCGCTACGGCTATGAAAAGCGTCAGGTTCTCATCAGCCACGGCTACAAGAAGAAGCACGTCATCCCGGCCGAATATGGCTATGTGACGGAACGCGTGCTGATCCGCCCGGGAGAAAAGCGCGTGCACCATTCGGCCCCGGTTTACGAGACCGTCGCGCGCCAGGTTCTGGTGAGCGAGGGCCATTCCGGCTGGCGCCAGGTGCGCGTTGGCGGCAAGTGCGGGTGAGACAACCGGTCCGTTGAATCGCTGAATTCAGGCAGGCTCGGCGCGCAGCCAGCGCGCCAGCCTGTACAAATTGCTGTCTTCGACCGCGTCCGCGATACGCCGGCCGACCGCCGCGCCGAACTTGTAGCCATGGCCGGAACAGGCCGAGACGATCAGCACCCTGCCGCGCCCGGCGGAAAAAAACGTTTCGCCGGCGGTGAAGGTGTAGGCGCAAGTCACGGTGTCCAGAACCTTGTACTCGTCGAGACGATGCGTGGGCGGGGCAAACAGGTTGCGCACCGCCTCGCCCTCGCCCGGACGCGGCTCGCGGCCGGCATCGGCGTCCGGCCACTTCTCCTTGTGCAGCCCTGATCCGAACTTCAGCCCGCCGGTGCCCGATGGCGGCAGGATGTAGCCGTCGGTCGCGCCGCCGACGTCGAGGATGACCGGCGCGGTTTCCCAGGCCGGTTTCAGATCGACGGGCGGTTCGAGATAGACAACCGCCGTGCGGTACGTGGTGAGATTGTCGGCCAGATCCGGAAACAGTTTCAGCACCCACGCCCCGGCAGTCACGACAACCCGGTCTGCGGGCAACTCCTCGCCGTTCGCCAGCTGGACCGACCCTTGTTTCGAATCGACCCCTGTCACCTTCGTCTCGGTTCGAATGTCCGCGCCATGCCGCTCCAGCCAGCCCGCCATGTCGGCGGCGATCGCCTTGCAATGCAGCGCGCCGCCGTCGGGCGACGAAAAGCCGAAGCGGATCGTGTCGCCGTCAAGGAACGGGTAGCGCCGCGCGGCCTCCGCGCCGTCGAAGACGTCGACGGGATAGCCGCCGGCTCTCATGCCTTCCAGATAATCTTCCGCCTCGTCGCCGGGCTCGCGCGACACGCAGAGAAATCCGCGCTGGTCGAGATGGCTGCGTCCGATGTCCGCCCACAACTCGTCCCAGGCCTCGTAGGCTTCCGTTATGGTGCGGGCATAGCCGGTGGCTGCGCCATAGGCGCGGCGGATGATGCGGTGGTGGTCGCCAGATGCCGCAAGCGGGTTGGGCAGCGGCCCCTGTTCCAGCAGCGTGACCTTGTGGCCCCGCTTGACCAGCGACCAGGCGGCGGACAGTCCGGCTATGCCGGCTCCGACGACGATGACCCGCATGGCATGTCTCCCCGGAAATGCAGCGCACGATACCGTGCGGCTGGTCTCCTGCCCGATTTGCCGTGACTCTGGCAAGGGGATGGCAAGTCGCGCTAGGAGGTTCGCATGTCCGTCACGCAACCGCCCTATCTCCGCTTCGACCCCGCCACGCAGCGCGCGCGCATCGACCCGCGCGAGCCCGACTTCGTGCAGGAACCATATGCCGCCTATGCGTTCCTGCATGAAAACGCGCCGGCCTTCTTCTGGGAGGACTACGGCTTCTGGTGCTTTGCCGGCCATGACGACGTCAACCGGCTCTTGCGCGACAGGCGCTTTGGCCGCGAGAACCGCTGGGGGCCGCCGGGCATCACGGATGAGCGCCGCGCCCACCTCGCCGATTTCGACAAGGCGGAGGCCTCCTCGCTGCTCGAACTGGAACCGCCGGCCCACACAAGGCTTCGGGCGCAGGTCAACCGCGCCTTCGTTTCGCGGCAGGTCGAGCGGCTGCGCCCGCGCATCGCCGCACTCGCCAACGAGCTGATCGACCGGATCGAGACGCAGGGCGGCGCCGACATGCTGCCCGCGATTGCGACGCCGGTGCCGATCACCGTGATCGCGGAAATGCTCGGCGTGCCCGTCGAGATGGGGCCGCGGCTACTCGAATGGTCGCACCGCATGGTGGAGATGTACACGCTGCGCGCGACCCGCGAGACGGAAGAGCGGGCCAACCAGGCGGCGCGCGAATTCGGCGACTTCATCTGCCGCCATGCCGAGGAACGGCGCAGGAATCCCGGCGACGACCTGCTCAGCCTGCTGATCGCGGCGCGCGAGGAAGGCCGGAAGCTGAATGAGGACGAACTGGTCTCGTCGGTCATCCTGCTCTTGAATGCCGGCCACGAGGCGACGGTGCACCAGACCGGCAACGCGATCCGGGCGATCCTGCTTCAGGGCGGCGACCCGCGACGCTTCTTCGCCACGCCCGAGGCGACCGCCGCGACGGTCGAGGAATGCCTGCGCCATGACGCGCCGCTGCACATGTTCACCCGCTTTGCCTATGAGACGGTGGAACTCGCGGACGGCGTGAAACTGGAACCCGGCGACCGCATCGGCCTGTTGCTGGGCGCGGCCAATCGCGACCCCACCTCGTTCGACGCACCCGCGTCATTCAATCCGGGACGCGCAGACCAGAAAAACGTTTCCTTCGGCGCCGGCATTCATTTCTGCATCGGCGCGCCGCTGGCCCGGATCGAATTGCAGGAAACGCTGCGCGTATTGTTTGAGCGCCTGCCGGGGATCAGACTGGCCGGGGAGCCGCGCTACCGCGACAGCTATCATTTTCACGGGCTGGAGAGGCTGGAGTGTGCCTGGTGAGGAAGTGGCAGGGCGGCAAGCAGGGCCCAAAAACAAGGAAAGCACTGGAATCGCTCCCAGTGCCTCCCTGTCCGGTGCGGTTGCTTCACCCTGTCGGCAGCCCGAAGGCGCCGCCAAACTGAAACCCCGTACTCTGACGGTGCCAGGTGGTTCGAACCATGATGCGTCGCGCCGCACCGTGCCTCGCCCTTTCCAGGCCACCCCGATCAGCCCGGAGGCTCCTCGGGATCACCATCGAAGGACTACCGGTCCTTCATGGCAGCATCGGCCATCACATTCGTTTCGACCCGTCTGTGACGGTCCGCGGGACTTCCGGTCACCGCACCTGGCATCCGGCTTGCGCCTTCCGCCGGGCCGTTTCCGGCGCGGTCTCGAACCTGCCTTCCAGTTGATCCCGGGGTCCGCCCGGGCTTTTCGGCTTTCGAGATGACCCAAGGCTAGGCGCGAAAAGGGCGGCGCGCAATCGCCACACCCCTGTGGACAACGAGGAATACGGGGACAAACAGGTCGATTCTAGGCGCCGCCCAGCGCCTGGTCGAGATCGGCGATGATGTCGTTCACGTCCTCGATGCCGACCGAGAGCCGGACCACGTCGGGGCCCGCGCCCGCCGCGATCTTCTGCTCGTCGGAGAGCTGGCGGTGCGTGGTCGAGGCCGGGTGGATGATCAGCGATTTGGTGTCGCCGATATTGGCCAGATGCGAAAAGAGCTCGACACCCTCCACGACCTTCACGCCCGCCTCATAGCCGCCCTTCAGCCCGAATGTGAAGACCGCGCCGGCGCCATCGGGCGAATATTTCTTCATCAGCGCGTGGTTGGGGTCCGATGGCAGGCCCGGATAGGACACCCAGTCCACCTTGGGATGGCGCGACAGCCAGGCGGCGACCGTCAGCGTGTTCTCGCAATGGCGCGCCATGCGGAGCGGCAGTGTCTCAAGCCCGGTCAGGATCAGGAAGGCGTTGAAGGGCGAAATGGCGGGGCCGAAGTCGCGCAGGCCAAGCACCCGGCAGGCGATCGCAAAGGCGAAATTGCCGAAAGTCTCATGCAGCACGATGCCGCCATATTCGGGGCGCGGCTCCGACAGCATCGGATAGTTGCCCGACTTGGACCAGTCGAAGGTTCCGCCGTCGACGATGACGCCGCCCATCGAATTGCCGTGACCGCCGATGAACTTGGTCAGCGAGTGCACCACGATATCGGCGCCGTGCTCGATCGGTCGCAGCAGATAGGGGCTGGCCATTGTGTTGTCGACGATGAGCGGCAGGCCGTGCCTGCGGGCGATTTCCGCGATCTTCTCGATATCGACAAAGGTGCCGCCCGGATTGGCGAGGCTTTCTATGAAGATGGCGCGGGTCTTGTCGTCGATCTGGCGCTCGACCTCGTCGAAATCGGCCATGTCGGCCCAGCGCACCTGCCAGTCGAAATTCTTGAAAGCGTGGCCAAACTGGTTGATCGATCCGCCATAGAGCTTGCGGGCGGAAACGAAGTTCTCGCCCGATTTCATCAGCGTGTGGAAGATCAGCAGCTGCGCCGCGTGGCCCGAAGCGGTCGCCAGCGCCGCCGTGCCGCCCTCGAGCGCGGCCAGCCGCTCCTCCAACACCGCCTGGGTCGGGTTCATGATGCGGGTGTAGATGTTGCCGAACGCCTTCAGCCCGAACAGCGAGGCGGCGTGATCGACATCGTCGAAGACATAGGCGGTGGTCTGGTAGATGGGCGTCGCCCGCGCGCCCGTCGCCGGGTCGGGTTTGGCGCCGGCATGAACCGCGAGCGTTGCGAAACCGGGTGTGCGCTGAACCATCTACTCTCTCTCCCTGAACGAATTGGCGCGCCATACATCGCAAAGGGCGCGCCAATTGGCAAAGCGGAATTTTCCGCGCCGGGCATGCAGGTGGGGAACTTATTTCTGAACGATCCCAAAGCTCTGGTAGCCCTCGCGCATTTTCGGCTTCTTCGACGAAATCACGCGGCTGTTGATGCCGTTCCAGCCGATCTCGCCAGACAGCCTCGCGTACTCGATCTTCGGGCAGCGGTTCATCACCACCTTCATGCCGGCGGCTTCGGCGCGCGCGGCCGCCTCGTCGTGGCGGACCGTAAGCTGCATCCACACCACCTTGGGCGGCGGCTTCATCGCCAGGATCTGGTCCATGATCGCCGGCACGGCGCTGCTGCCGCGGAAGATGTCGACCATGTCGATCGCGACCGGAATGTCGGCGAGCGAAGCGTAGGTCATGCGGCCGAGGATTTCCCTGCCCGCCTGGCCCGGATTGACGGGATAAACCTCATAGCCCTTGTCGATCAGGTACTTGGCGACGAAGAAGCTCGGGCGAACGTCGTTGGCCGACGCGCCGACGATGGCGACCGTCTTCACCGCATTCAGGATACCGGAGATGTAGGTGTTGTCGTAATCGTCGTCATTCATTCCCCTTCCACTCCGGCTTGCGCTTTTCGAAGAAGGCGGCGATTCCCTCCTCCGCGTCGCGGGCGAGCATGTTTTCCACGATCGCCCGGCTGGCGTTATCATATGCGTCGGCGAGGTCCATCCCGACCTGCTCATAGAAGCTCTGCTTACCGATTCTCAGCGCCAAAGGCGATTTCGACGCAATCAGTTGCGCGCGTTCCATGACAGTCTGAGTCAACTGTTGGTGCGGCACGACCTGCCCCACCAGCCCGTAGCGCTCCGCCGTGGCGGCGTCGATCAGGTCGCCGGTAAGAAGCATGTCCATCGCGTGCTTGCGCGACACGTTGCGTGACAAGGCGACGGCGGGCGTGGAGCAGAACAAGCCGGCATCGATGCCGTTGACGCCGAAGCGGGCGCGGTCCGACGCGATCGCCAAGTCGCAGGAGGCGACGAACTGGCAGCCGGCCGCTGTGGCGATGCCGTCGATCTCGGCGATGACCGGCTTCGGATGGCTCGTAATCGACTGCATCAGCCGCGAGCAGGTTGCGAATGTCTTTTCGAAAAAGGCCTTGCCGCGGTCGGCCTCGCCGCGATGCGCGGTCATCTCCTTCAGATCGTGGCCGGCGCAAAACACCTTGCCGTCGGCCGCCAGCACGACGACGCGTACGCCGTTATTGTCCCGAGCCGAATCGAGCGCGGACTGCAGCGCAGCCATCACCGCCAGCGAAATCGCGTTGGCGGGCGGATTGGCGAGCGTGATGCGGCAGATGCCGTCCTGCGACGAGGAGCGGACCAACCCGTCGGTTTCCTCAACCCGCGCCATTTCGTTCATGCCTGCCTCCTGCAATCGCCGGAATTTGGAAACTAGCACGCCGGCGCTTGAAGTTCAGCGGCGAAATGGCCAAGCTGGATTTTGACGTTTACGCGCACGGAAGAGTTGGGAGGGGTCATGCCGAAAGTGCTCTACGAGAAGGACGGTCGCATTGGCCGCATCACGCTCAACCGGCCGGACGTGATGAACGCCATCGACGACGAAGTGCCGGCGCTGCTTGAGGATGCGGTCGAGCGGGCCAACGCCGATCCGGGTGTCCACGTCATCGTGCTTGCCGGCGCCGGCAATGCGTTCTGTTCCGGCTACGACCTCGCCTATTACGCCCAGGCGACCGGCGGGGCCGGGCATGAGGCGACGCAGGAGATGCCGTGGGACCCGATGAAGGACTACGCCTTCATGATGAGGAACACGCAGCGTTTCATGTCGCTGTGGCGTTCGCACAGGCCGGTAATCGCCAAGGTGCACGGCTTTGCCGTCGCCGGCGGATCCGACATCGCGCTCTGTTGCGACATGATCGTCATGGCCGACGACGCCCGGATCGGCTACATGCCGGTTCGCGTCTGGGGCTGCCCGACGACAGCGATGTGGGTCTACCGGCTTGGGCCGGAAAAGGCGAAGCGGATGCTGTTCACCGGCGACAAGATCGACGGCAAGGAAGCCGAGCGCATCGGGCTGGTGCTGAAATCCGTGCCCGCCGACGAGCTCGACGCAGAGGTCGAACGGCTGGCGGAGCGGATGGCGACAGTCCCGGTCAACCAGCTCATGATGCAGAAGCTGGTCGTCAACCAGGCGATCGAGGCGATGGGACTTTCACAGACGCAGATGTTCGCGACCATCTTCGACGGCATCACCCGCCATTCGCCGGAGGGCATCAACTTCAAGCACCGCGCGGAGGAACGCGGCTGGAAGGAGGCGGTTCGCGAACGCGACCTCGGCACCTTCGACTGGACCGAGAACCGCCCGATCAATTCACCGCGCGGCTGATCGCGGCATCCGGAGCTATCGCATGAACAGGAACGTCCCTTCCCCGGTCATGGACGCCGACGAGGTCAACGCGCTGATGGCCAGCGCCTATCCGCAGCTCAATGGCCGGCTGCCGCATTTCTACGCGCTCGAGGTGCATCCGGGCGGCTGCACGGTGCGGCTGGACGCAACGGAGCGGCATCTTCGCCCCGGCGGCACCGTGTCAGGGCCGGCGCTTTTCACGCTGGCCGACATCGGCGGCTATGTCTGCGTTCTGTCCCATGCCGGACCCGACGCGCTCAGCGTGACGACCAACCTCAACATCAATTTCATGCGCAAGGCCGGGCCCGGTCCGATCGACGGTGTGTGCCGCATTCTCAAGCTCGGCCGGAACCTGATGGTGTTCGACTGCGAGATCGTGGCCGGCGACGAACGCCTCACCATCGCGCACGCCACCGGCACCTATTCGATCCCGCCGAAGCGGTGAACATGGCGCCATGAATGGCAGCTGAACACGCTCATCAGAGCCCGTTCACTGCAATCGTATCAATCTCCGGTACCGGCAACTGGAGGAAACAATGATGACCAGCTTCTCAACCTGTTCGTACCGAGTCGCTTTTGCGAGCGTCGCGCTGGCGCTGGCCGCAATCCCGGCCACAGCCAAGGAATACGATATCCGCGGCCAGAACCGTGCAACCTACGCCGCCAAATGCAAGCCGAACCCGAACTGCATCGACTGGGGCGGCGGTGTCTTCACCACCGGAGACACAAAGGTGATCTGCACCAAAAGGAAATGCACGATGTACGAGGACGACGCGCCGGCGCGCGAAGTGCCCACGGTCGCGCCGACACAGGACGCGGCGGAAGAATTGCGCTAACTTTCAGTGTTCCAGAACCTCCAGATCGAGCCGTTCCAGAGCGGCCGGCTCGGCCACCGCCTCGATGGCAGCAATACGCCCGACCGTGATATCGAACCTGAGCACGAGCAGCAGCCGTCCGCCGGGTACGACTGCGATATCGACCGTTCCGTCCACCAGGGCAGGCTTCGCGGCCTGGGCGCTTCCCTTGAAGAATTCCGCGACTGCGGCCGAGCCGCGGATTTCCGTATGTCCGCCCAGCCGCGCGGCGGCCTCGTCGCCGCGCAGGACCACCTCGGGATCGAGAAGTTCAAGCAGCGCGCCGAAATCGCCGCAGCGCGAGGCCGCGATGAAGGCATCAACGATCTCGCGCCGGCGCGCATTGTCGATTTGCCGGTCGGTGCCCGCACCTTGAACGCGGCGGCGCGCACGGCTGGCCAGTTGCCGCGCGGCGTCCGGTGAGCGCCCGACGATCGGCGCGATGTCCTCGAAGGGCACGGCGAACATGTCGTGCAGCACGAAGGCCACGCGTTCCCCCGGCGTCAGGGTTTCCAGCACCGTCAGCATGGCCAGCCCGACCGAGTCCGCCATCACGATCTCGTCCTCCGGACTGGCGTTCGCAGCAGTGATGGAAGGTTCCGGCATCCCGGCACTCTCGTGGAAGTCGTCGAGAAAATCCTCGCGGCGCGCCTTGCGGGCGCGCAGCATGTCCAGGCAAAGCCGCGCCACCACGGTCGTCAGCCAGCCGCCGACATTGTCGATGCTGTCAGCGTCGGTGCGGGTGAGCCGCAGCCAGACTTCCTGAACCGCGTCCTCCGCCTCGCTGCGCGAACCCAGCATGCGATAGGCCACCGATTTCAGCCGCGGCCGGTTGGCCTCGAACTGCTCGATAAGAAGATTCTTCTCCGTCACCGTCACATTCCTTCCTCGCGTTCCGTCATGCCCCTGACGAACGGTTCGTGCCCGATGTGACAACGGGCGAGCCTTTCGGCCGAAAATGGGCGAAAGCCCGGACAAACGAAAGAGGACTGGAACGATGCAAGCCCGAATGAAACATCCCGTATTCGTTATCCCAGATGCGATGAAGGCGCTGCAGGCGCTCGGCAAGGCCGCCATCGACGTCGGTCTGCCCGACGTCACCTGCTATCTGGTTCACCTGCGGGCCAGCCAGATCAACGGCTGCAGCGTATGCGTGGACATGCACGCGCGGGAGCTGAAGAATGCCAGCGAGGAGGACAGGCGCATCTTCGCTGTGGCGGCATGGCGCGAGACGCCGTGGTTCACCGAAGCCGAACGCGCCGCACTTGCGCTCACGGAGGAAATGACGCGTCTTGCCGACAAGCCGGAAGCCGTCTCCGATGCTGTCTGGACGGAAGCCGCAAAACATTATGACGAGGCCGCTCTGGCGGCGCTGCTGCTTCAGATCGCGCAGATCAATGTCTGGAACCGGCTCAACGCGGCTGTCCGGCAGATGGCAGGACAAGCCTGGAATTGACCTGCAGGGCGACAGGCGATGTGGTAATTTTATACCACATTGCCAACCTGCTGATTTATTTACCTTTATTTCTTCTGCGGCCGGATAATCGATATTGACGGTGGCGCCGCCCTCCCCTATAAGCCCCGACACGAACAGCGGCCTTTGCGGGTCGCCGTTCTTTTTTGCGGGTCATCCCGCAATTCAAGCAACAAGAAACGCCTTCCTGTCCCCTGCGGTCGGAAGGTCCTGAACGGAAGACAAGTCCAATGAAAACCTTCTCGCAGAAGCCTGCGGAGGTGGTGAAGAAATGGGTGCTGATCGACGCCGAGAACGTGGTCGTCGGGCGTCTCGCAACCATTATCGCCAACCGTCTGCGCGGCAAGCACAAGCCGACTTTCACGCCGCATGTCGATGACGGCGACAACGTCATTGTCATCAATGCCGACAAGGCGCGACTGACCGGCAAGAAGTTCACCGACAAGAAATATTACTGGCACACCGGCCACCCCGGCGGCATCAAGGAACGCACAGCGCGTCAGATCCTCGAGGGCCGGTTCCCGGAGCGGGTGGTCGAAAAGGCCGTCGAGCGCATGATCCCGCGCGGTCCGCTCGGCCGGCGCCAGATGAAGAATCTGCGCGTCTATGCCGGCGCCGAACATCCGCACGAGGCGCAGCAACCCGAGACGCTCGATGTCGCCTCCATGAACAAGAAGAATGTAAGGGTCCAGAAATATGGCTGATCTCGAAGCCCTCGCCGAATTGGGCACCGTCGCGACCGTCGCCGAGACGGAACAGCGGCCGGTTCACGTCCAGAAGCTTGACCCCCAGGGCCGCGCCTACGCGACCGGCAAGCGCAAGGACGCCATCGCCCGCGTCTGGATCAAGCCCGGGAGCGGCCGCATCACCGTGAACAAGAAGGAATTCAAAGCCTACTTCGCCCGGCCGGTCCTGCAGATGGTCCTGCAGCAGCCGATCGTGGCGGCAAACCGCAACAGCCAGTACGACATCGTCGCGACCGTCACCGGCGGCGGCCTTTCCGGCCAGGCGGGTGCTGTCCGGCATGGCATTTCCAAGGCGCTCACCTATTACGAGCCGGAATTGCGCGGCGTGCTCAAGAAGGGCGGCTTCCTGACCCGCGACAGCCGCGTGGTCGAGCGAAAGAAGTACGGCAAGGCAAAGGCCCGCCGGTCGTTCCAGTTCTCGAAGCGCTAGGCTTCGACACTGCGGACACGCGGAAAGCGGGCCTTCGGGCCCGCTTTTTTGTTGTGACCTAGTCTGGACCCAATCATTCTTAATCAGTATGATTGAAAACGATTGAAAGGAGTGCCGCATGGAAACCAAGGTCTTGACTGCGCACGTCCCACTGCCGCTCGCGGAAAAAGTCGACCAGATGGCGACCCGCCTGGAACGCTCACGTGGCTGGATCGTCAAGCAGGCATTGTCGGCTTGGGTTGAACAGGAGGAGGAACGTCGCCGCCTGACGCTTGAAGCACTGGCGGATGTCGACGCCGGGCGTGTGATCCCGCATGAGGCGGTTCAGGCATGGGCGGACAGTCTTGACAGCGACAATCCCCTGGCGCCACCCCGCATTCCGTCCAGGTGACAAAGGTTGAATGGACCGGCGCGGCGCTATCGGATCTGGTTCGGCTTCATGATTTCCTTGCCTCTGTAAATCCGCGCGCCGCAGCACAGACCGTACAGGCTCTAACGGCATCGCCGATGCGTCTGGTCGAACAGCCGCGCATTGGCGAGAGGCTGGATGAGTTCGAGGCCCGCGAAGTCAGGCGCATCCTCGTGGGGAAATATGAAATGCGCTACGAAATTCGGGAAACGACGATTTACATCCTGCGCCTTTGGCATACGCGAGAGGACCCGTAACAGATGCCATCGAAAGCAATAGACCACGCCTTCACCGCCCGGCAGACACTCGGTGCGGCCAGCGACCCGACCTATGCGGGCGCGCTGTCGTTCATGCGGCGGCGGTTTTCCAAGAAGGCCGCGGACGCCGTGGTGTGGGGCATTCCGTTCGACGCGGCGGTCTCCAACCGGCCGGGCGCGCGGTTCGGTCCGCAGGCGATCCGGCGGGCTTCGGCCATCTTCGACAACGACCCGCAATATCCGTTCGACGCCGACCTTTTCGATCAGCTTTCGGTGGTCGACTATGGCGACTGCCTGCTCGACTACGGCAACCACCAGAAGACGCCGGGGCTGATCGAGCGCGAAGCGAAGAAAATCCTGAAATCCGGCGCGTTCCTGGTCTCGCTCGGCGGCGACCACTCGGTCACCTGGCCGCTGCTGAAGGCGCATGCCGAGCGCCACGGGCCGCTAGCGCTGGTCCAGTTCGACGCACATCAGGACACCTGGCCCTACGAAAGGGGCCGCATCGACCACGGTTCCTTCGTCGGCCGGGCGGCGGACGAAGGCGTCATCGACGCCGCGAAGTCGATCCAGATCGGCATCCGCACGCATGCGCCGCGCGACTGCGGCATTGCGATGCTGTTCGGGCACGAGATCGAGGAAATGAAGGCGTCCGAGATCGCCGCGGCAATCGCTGAGCGCACTGCGGGCGCGAAGTCCTACATCACCTTCGACATCGACTGCCTCGACCCGGCCTTCGCGCCCGGCACCGGCACGCCGGTCGCGGGTGGACCATCGAGTGCTAAGATGCTGGCCGTTTTGCGCGCGCTCGGCTCAGTCGATATAGTGGGCGCCGATGTGGTGGAGGTTGCTCCGCCCTATGACCACGCCGACATCACGGCAATCGCGGGAGCGACTGTGGCAATGCACTATCTCGGGCTTTTATCGGAACGGCGCATGCGACGACAGGGTTGAGACATTGATTCAACGCCTTGCCGGATCGATTCCGGCCGGCTTCTCAAGCACCTGAATTCACTGCGAAAGACTGAACCGATGAAACCGAAGATTTTCATAGATGGCGAGCACGGCACCACCGGGCTCCAGATCAGACAGCGGCTCGCCAACCGGGCCGACCTCGACATCCTGTCCATTCCCGAGGCCGAGCGGCGCAACAACGCCATGCGGACCGAGCGGCTGACGCAAGCCGACATCGCCATCCTGTGCCTGCCCGACGACGGCGCCAGACAGGCGATGGAGTTGCTCGACGGCTCCAACTCGACCCGGGTGATCGACACCTCGACCGCCAACCGGATCAATCCCGAATGGGCCTATGGCTTCGCCGAGATGACCGCCGGGCAGTCCGGGAAGATCGCCGAAGCGCGGCTGGTCGCCAATCCCGGCTGCTACCCGACCGGGGCGATCGCGCTGATCAGGCCGCTGGTCGAGGCCGGCATCCTTCCCGCCGACTATCCGGTCACCGTCAACGCGGTCTCGGGCTACACCGGCGGCGGCAAGGCGATGATCGCGCAGATGGAGAACCCGGACGACCCGGACCCCATCACCGCGCCGCACTTTCTCTACGGGCTGACGCTGACCCACAAGCACGTGCCGGAGATGCAGCTTCACGGGCTGCTCGACCGTGCGCCGCTGTTTTCTCCCTCGGTCGGACGCTACGCGCAGGGCATGATCGCGCAGGTGCCGTTGCATCTGGCCGATCTCGCCGGTTCGCCGACGCCGGAGGACATCCACGGCGCCCTCGCCGCCCATTTCGCAGGGCAGGAGATCGTCACCGTCGTGCCGATGGCCGACAGCGCGGCGCTGAAGCGGCTCGATCCGACCGAGCTCAACGGCGAGGACACGATGAAGCTCCACGTCTTCGCCAATCCGAAAACCGGTCTGGTCAATCTCGCCGCGCTGCTCGACAATCTCGGCAAGGGCGCCTCGGGCGCCGCAGTCCAGAACATGGACCTGATGCTTGGCGCCCGACACTGAGCATCCGTCTCTGCCGGCCGGGTGGGCGATCAGTCGCCTCACCCCGCTGGCGGAAGGCATCGGCGGCAGGGTCTGGCGGGCCGAGCGCGACGATGGCAGCCCGGCAATCGTCAAACAGCCCAGCGACGCCGCACGTCCGGACGCGCGGCGCGCAGCCGACTTTCTGCGCTGGCGCGATGGCCACGGCGCGATCCGCCTGCTTGCCGCCCATGGTGATATTCACCTGCTCGAATATGCGGGCGACAGGCGATTGATCGACCATCGCGCACAGCACGGCGAGGCAGCCGCGACCGACATCGCAGAGGAGGTCGTGCGCCAACTCCACGCGCCCTCACCGGCCGCGCCGCCGGCGTCGCAGACACCGCTGCGCAAACATTTCGCCAGCCTGTTCTCGATCGCTGAAAGTGAACGGGTCAACGGCAAGCCGGGTGAGTTCGCCGCCTATGCGGCCTTCGCAGACCGGTTGCTGGACGACCAGCATGCCGTCCGCCCGCTGCACGGCGACATCCACCACGAGAACATTCTGCTTTCGCCGCGCGGCTGGCTGGCGATCGATCCCAAGGGCCTGATCGGCGACCCCGCCTACGATGCCGCCAACATGTTCCACAATCCGCCCCACGCGCCGGAGCGCACGGACCCTGCGCGCATCCTTGCGATGGCGGAAACGCTGTCACATGCCGTGGAACGCGATGTGGAGGCGCTGCTTTCCTGGGCGGTGGCCTATTCCGGCCTTTCGGCGTTCTGGTGGCTGGAAATGGGCAACGAACAAGCCGCCCTGTCCACGCTGGAGATCGGCCGGGCGGTGAATTCGGCGCTCGATCAGGTCAGGTCCTGATTTCGACCGCGTCCGGCATCGGATAAGCGCCCTTCGTCGCGCGCCAGTGAGCTGCGGCGAAGCCGAGTAAGACAATGGCGAAAGCGTGATGCGCCAGCGCCCAGCCGAGCGGCACGACGAGCAGCAGCGTTGTGATGCCGATCGCAGCTTGCGCCACCACAAGCGCCAGCAGCACCAGCGCCCGGCGTGCATGGGTCGAGTCCCACTCGGCCCGCCAGGCCGTTACCGCGTGCCAGATCGCCAGAACCAGCAGCGCATAGGCGCCAAGACGATGGATGAATTGCACCGTCTTCGGGTTCTCGAAGAGGTTCACCCAGGCCGGCTCCATGACCAGCAGGCCGTCTGGCAACAGGCGCCCGTCCATCTGCGGCCAGGTGTTGTAGGTCATGCCGGCGTCGAGCCCGGCAACCAGCGCGCCGAGGAATATCTGCGCCAGCACCGCGACGACCAGCCAGCCGGCGAAGCGGCGGTTGCGCGCATCGGAAGGTCCGGCCGAATGCGGTGCAAGCCCGCGCGCGATCGCCAGCGTCGCGGTGAAGATCAGGCAGGCCATCAGCAGATGGACGGCAAGCCGGTACTGGCTGACGCTGACGCGCTCCGACAGGCCCGACGCCACCATCCACCAGCCGATCGCGCCTTGCAGCGCTCCGAGCATGAAAAGTCCGACGAGTTTCGGCTTGAGATGGCTTTCCAGCCGCTCCGTCAGCCAGAAGAAGGCGAGCGGCAGCGCGACGAGGAAGCCGACGCCGCGGGCAATGAAGCGGTGCGCCCATTCCCACCAGAAGATTGTCTTGAATTCCGCCAGCGTCATGTCGGAGTTGAGCTGTTCGAACTGGGGAATTTGCCGGTACTTGGCGAATTCCTCCTCCCAATCGGCATCCGAAAGCGGCGGGATAACGCCGTGGATCGGCTTCCATTCGGTGATCGAAAGACCGGATTCGGTCAGCCGCGTTGCGCCGCCGACCACGAACAGCGCGAAAAGCACCAGCGCGACGACATAAAGCCACCAGCGGACCTGCGCGCGATAGCGCTTTTCCCGCTCGATGCGGGAGATGATCACGCTGCTGTCTGGTCGCCGAAACATCAATGCCGATCCTGCCAGGGTCGCGGGGATAGGTGGCCCAACGGCGGTGCCGAGGCAAGCCATCGGGCTGCGTGACATGCCGTCGCGCAACGCTCAGGAATGGCTTGCCGGGTCGCGCCATCGCGGCTAGGTCAGCGGCCGAAAGGTTCCGCCATGCCGCCACGCCTCAGAAAACTGATCGGAATGCTGCTGCTAGTCACGCTGGTGATCGTCTATGCGCTGGTCGCGACAACGGTCGCCGTCGCGCGGCTGCAGGATTCGAGCTGGCCTGTCCATCTCGCATTCTTCTTCCTGTCGGGCCTGCTGTGGGTGATCCCGGCCATGTTCATCGTGAGCTGGATGGCCAGAGGCAGCCGGCACAAGGGGTGAGCAGCCGGTTCGCGGGGCTGGGCCTCTCACGCGGGAGATCGGAGCGTGATGTGATATCATCGCACTGCGAAGAGGGGGAAGACGGATGAAGACTTGGGTCAAGGTGCTGCTCGGCGTCGTTGTGGTGATCGCGCTTGCCGTCGCCGGAGGCTTCTATTTCACTTCCGGCGTGACCAAAACGGGCGACGAGTTCTTCGCAGCCATTGGTTCCGGCGAAAAGGAGAAGGCCTACGCCACGCTGTCGAGCGCGTTTCGCGCAAACACGTCCGAGGAAGAGCTTGCGGCCTTTCTGTCCGCCAACGGCATCGACAAGGTGAGCGACGCAAGCTGGAACAGCCGGTCGGTCAGCGGTGGCCGGGGCAGCCTCGCCGGTACGCTCGTCACCATGGAGGGCGACGAGATCCCGATCGAAGTCGAGCTGATCAAGGAAGACGGCCTGTGGAAGATCTATGCCATCCGCAACCCCGTCGGACAGCCGGGGCTGGGTTACGGACCCAAGGGGCTGCCTGACGAAAGACACCAGCTGGCGCTGATCGCCAAGTCGACCGCGACCTTTGCCGATGCGGTTGCGGCGGGCGACATGGCCGGGTTTCACAGCCATATCTCGCATCTTTGGGGCCAGCAATTCGACGTTGCGAAGCTGAACGAGACATACAGGCCTCTCTACCAAGGCGGCTCGCGTCTGCAGGTCATCAAAAAAGCGGCGCCGGTGTATGAGGGCCCGGCAACGCTTAACGACCAGGGCATCATGGAGATCAACTTCCATTATCCCGTCGATGCCGCGCGCATTCATTTCACGCTTAAATATATCTACGAGGGGACCGGCTGGAAGCTGATAGGACTGTCGGTGCAAACGAAACAGGCGTGATGAACACGCGCGCCTGATCCCTTCTTCGGTAAGGGTGGGCAGCCGCTTGGGCGGGAAGACGGCGGTGGAAATGCCGCGCCTGCGTGGATAAATGACCCGCGCCATTCCCGCCAACCCCTTGCCTCGCATGCCTTTCGCGATTTTTCTCCCACCTCTTTATCCCCACCCTGTCCGCTTCGCCTATCCTCGCCGGTGCAAATACCGCTGCGCGGGAAACGGGTGTGCACTCCGAGCATCCGGGCAGCGGTCGGTGCCGGATCGGCAGCGCAGCGAGAGCGCTGCTGGGCGATGAGCCCCCAGCTCCGGGCCCACTTGTAGTCCGCGTCTTCGCCTCTTGATTGGTGGCGAGCCGGAGGAAGCCAGAATATCGGCAACCTCCCGAGCGGGTAGCCTCCCAGACCACCGGGAGAGCTCTTCCGAATAGGAGGTACTCAGGGCAAGAACACCGGCGGGGCGCGGGAGACGCGCCACATAAAATTTAAGCTAGGCACGGAACCCGCGCCCCGCTTCCCACCTTCGGCCCTCATCCTGAGCCTGTCGAAGGATCAATGGCCAGACCGGCGACGGGGCGTGGCGATGATGAAGCATGAGCGAAGACCACCCCGCCGTCATTCCGGAACGGGGACGACATTGGCACCGTCACGGGAAGAGAATCTGGCAGCCGAAGACCGAGGCGGCAAGCGCTCGGGCGTGAGCGAGAAACTACGTCGTCACCAGCGTCTTGCCCTGGTTGGCGAGCGGCGTCGTCACTCCCGACAGCATTGTGCGCATGTGGGCAACGCGCTGGTAACGGCCGTTGACGGAGACGCGCGGAAGCGCATGCAGGTGTTTCGCGTGTTCGGGCTGCAGAACGCCATGCCTGGTGGTGACGGCCGAGACAAAGCCCGCAGCCGCGGCCAGCGACACTTCGCGGTCGCCCACCGCGGCTTCATAGCCATAGGGATAAGCCATGTGGCGTGGCTTTTCCCCAGTTTCCAACTCGATGATGCGCGAGGCGTCGACAATCTCGGTCCACGCCTTGTCCTGACCGAGCCGCCGGAGATTGTAGTGGTTGACGGTGTGGGCGCCGATGGTGATCAGCGGATGCGCTGCAGCCTGCCTGACTTCGTCCCAGGTCATGAGCGTTTCGCGGTTCGGCCTGCCATGATCGATACCGGCAAGGCGAGCCATGTCGCGCAGGATCGGCTGTCTCTCCTCCTCGCGGACCTCGGTGGTCAGATAGTCGTGGATCCGGCGGTTGGCGGTCGCCTTGCGCGCCGGCGTCGAGCAATCGAGAAACATGCGGCCATCGGGGGTCGTCAGGTAGATTTCGTCGCGCGCGGTCACCAGGTCTTCGAGCAGATCCCACCACAGATCGACATCGCGGCTGATCAGGCCGGGCGAGACATGGATGGCGATCGGCGCCTCGTGCTTTTCCAGCACGGGCAGCGCTTCGAGCAGATTGTCGCGATAGGCGTCGTCGGCGGTGATCGTGATGAACCGCTCCGCCTGATTGGGCGTCACAATGCGATCGACCGCCTCGTCCATCGAAACGAACCGGTAGCCCATGGCGCGAAGTTCGGTCAGCACCTTGTCGAGAAAGGCCGGTGCGATGGCGAGATGGCGGTTGATGCCGAGTTCCTTGCGCGGCGCGTCGGTCACCCGATGCAGCATGAGAATGGCGCCAATGCCGCCATAGCGCGAACGCAACAGCGGCGCGAGACCGCTATAGTGCACGCCGTTCAGGACCAGCCTGCGGACGACATCACCAAAGTCGATCATTCGTTCACCATTTACCGCTACCCTTTGCGCCTCCGACCAGAAGGCCGAAGCGACACGACTAGACGACAAGGATTGAGTTATGGTTGACGCGGCAGAGATAATCGACGCTCGTCGAACTGGCGCCAAATCGGGACCGCGGGCAAGGTCGGCTCAGGCAATGCTGGCCTGTGCCATCCGGCCCTTCGATGCGGACGCGCGCTCAGCCTACGCCGCCTTTTGTGAGTCCGCCGCGCACTCCGCGCCTCAAAATCCGTCTTTTGTCGAGGCATGGGCCGACAATCCCGGCGCCGACATGGTCCTGGCGACGGCGAGCAGAAACGGGCGAACCTGCCTGATGCTCGTTCTGGAAATCGAGCGCAACGGGCCTGCAACCGTCGCGCGTCACCCCGGCGGACGTCACGCCAATGGCAGCTTCCCCGTTTTTTCGGGCCATGAACCCAGCGGCATTCGTGAAATCCTCGCCGGAGCGCTGCGGAACGCGCGGCCGGATATCGATCTGGTGCTGTTGGAACGCAACGAAATCGAGCGCGGCGGGCGGGCCAACCCGCTCCACGGCGCCGGATGCGCTCGCAGCCCTAACATCGCCCTTTCGGTCGATCTGGAAGGCGGTTTCGACGCGATGTTCGAGGGCGCGGGCGGAAAACGCAAACGCAAGAAGCACCGGTCCCAGACCCGCAAATTCGAGGCGGTCGGCGCATACAGCCGCTTCGCGGCGACCACGCCAGCGGAAGTGGACGCACTCCTTTCGGCCTTCTACGACATGAAGGCGGAGCGTTTCAGGCACATGGGCATCACCGATGTGTTCGCACCGGCTTCAGTCCGAAACGCCTTCCGGCGCTTGTTCGTCGGCGCGCTCGACAGGGCGCCTCCGGATTTCGTTCTGCACGGCCTTGAGGTGGGTGGAGTGCTCCGCGCCGTGACCGGCTCCAGCATCTCGGGCGGCAGGATCACCTGCGAGTTCTCATCGTTCAGGGTCGACGATCTGGCATCCGCCAGCCCGGGCGATTTCCTGTTCTACGAAAATATCCGGGAAGCCTGCGAAGACGGCCTGTCAATCTACGATTTCGGGGTCGGAGACGAAACCTACAAGCGGCAGTGGTGCAATATCGAAAGCCGCCATTTCGATTTCCATCTCCCGCTGACGGCGCGCGGATATGCCGTCTCGGCGGCACGGCGGACCACCGCCGCGGTCAAGCGCGCGGTCAAGGAGAACCAGTTCATCTGGTCAATGCTGAAGACGCTGCGCAAATCGGGCGCGGGCAAGCCGGCGCCCGACAGCGACAGTTAGGTCTGGCAGGCGGAATGCACCCTGCCCTCTAGGCTGCCGCCGTACGGCCAGGTTGCGCGTCGACCAGCGCCGACGGGATCACGATCATCGGATCGCCGAGGCCCGCGCTCGCCAGTTGTTCCGCGACTTCGCCCACTTCGCGCACCGGACGCGTCGCCGAAACCACGATCCGCGTATCCTCGCCGATGAGCCGGCTGACGGCTTCGGCATTGCTCGGTCCGCCGTCGATGAGCACCAGATCATAGGCCGTGTTGAGCGAATCCAGCACGATCGGCAGGCGTTCAACGGACCGCATGGCGCGCGGCATATTGGCGGTGCCGATCGGCATGACATGCAGCGACGAGAAATGATCCGGATGGATTACGTCCGCAAACTGCGCTTCTCCGACCAGCAGGTCGGTGACGCCGCTCAGGAAGCGGCTCTCCACCGTGGCCCGCGAAGCCGCACCCGACGCGGTGAGATCAAGCAGCAGCACGCGAAGGCCGGCATCGGCTATCTCGCGTGCCACCAGCACGGCCGCCGCCGCGCCGTCGTCTATGCCGGTGGAAACGAAGATGACGCGCGCAGCCCCGCTTGCGATCAGGTCGCTGGCGGCTTCGTCCACGTCGATCTCCCCGAACCTGCTCTCGGGCATCGGCGCCGCGCGGCGCCTGGCTGCGACCGGCTCGGGTGCGAACTGCGGCTCGGGCCTGGCCTCGATCAGCTCTTCTTCCGGCTCCTCCGGCGTGGGCGTCTCGGCGACCTCGTGCGAGCGCGCGGCTGCCCTGGCGGCCTCGGCAGGCGTCAGCGGAGGTTCCTCGCGGCGGTGCGGCATCTCGACGTCTTCGACCACCGACATGCCGTATTGCCCCGCCGGACGCATCGCACGGCCGCTGAACAGTTCACGCAGCAGCGTCACGATCGCCATGATCAGAAGCGAGGCCGCGAAAGCCGCGCCAAGGATTGGCAACTTCTTCGGGAAATAGGGTTCGGCTGGCTCGATCGCACGGGAGAAGATGCGGGCATCGGCTGGCAGATAGTTGCGGTCGCCACGCGACGAAGCCTCGCGATAACGGGCAAGGTATGATTCCAAAAGCTCCCGTTGCGCAACCGCTTCGCGTTCCAGCGCACGCAGTTCCACGCCTTCACCGTCGGCCCTTGCCGATTCGGCCTTGAGTCTGTTCACGTCAGCAGTCAGCGCTTCCTCACGCGCCCTCGCGGTGCGCGCCTCGTTCTGCAGCCCGGCAAGCACCTTCTGCGCCTCCCCGCGTATTTGTTGGCGGAGGTCGGCGAGTTGTGAATTGAGCGCGCGGATACGCGGGTGGTTGGGCAGCAGCGTCGTGGACAGTTCCGCTATCTCGGCGCGCCGCTCCAGTTCGTTCTCGCGCAGGCGCTGAACCAGCTGTGAAGCCAGAACGTCCGGGATCGTGTCGAGCGACGCCCCACCGTCAAGTGCGGCCTGCATCGTGTCGATCTTCGCTTCGGCGGCCGACCGGTTGGCGCGCACGCGCGACAGTTCAGTCGCCAGTTGCGAGAGCTGCTGGGTGGCAAGCACCGAGTTGTTTTCGCCGATGAACAAGTCCGACTTGCCGCGGAATTCGGCAACGCGCTGCTCGGCCTCTTTAACCTTTTCGCCGAGCTCGGCAATTTCCGGCTCAAGCCACTGCGTCGCATCGGAATTGGACTCAAGCTTCGCTGCGCGCTGCACCGCGATATATGCGTCGGCCATAGCGTTGGGGATCGCCGCGGCGAGTTCGGGATCCTCCGATGAGAATTCGATCACGATGACGCGGGAATTCTCGACACGATAGACATCGAGCTTGGAACGGAATGCCTTCAGTACCCTCTCCGCCGGCCCGAGACTGCTCGCGTCGGGCGCCAGCCCCGTCATCGCCAGCAAATTGGAGAATACGGAAGGCTCGGCGTCGAATTCCTCGCGGCTCGCGAGATCGAGATCGCGCGCAACCTTGGCAATGATATCCGTCGACGTGATCACTTCGACCTGGCTCGCCACGCCTTCCACGTCGAGGATCGGCGCGGAGCGGTCGCTATTGGTGTCGACGCGGGTGAATTCGGATTCGCGCGTTTCGATCAGGATGCGCGTCTCACCCATATATTTTGGCGTGACCACGGAGGCGATGGCGAAAGCCAGTCCGGCGACAACAAGGGCGATAACCAGTATGCGGCGCCAGTCGCGGGCGATACTGGCAAACAGCCTTCCCAGGTCGACATCGACGTCATTCGCATTGTTGTGGATCGGCGGCATTCGTGCGACTCCGCGTGCAAATTACAAAGCGATCCTAAACAGTCATGGTAACCGCGAGGTTAAAGCTCGCGCTCAAGTTTGCACTCGGCGCCGACCCGACTGTTATTCCGGCTTTACCCGGCATTAACCCTAACGGACCGATAACGTAGCCATGGTTACGGGCACGCCTTCCCGGCGAGCCACAAAAGGTATCTGTGCCGTGAACAAGAACTTTGTCGCAGCGTCCGCCCTTCTCGCCCTGGCGATCGTTTCGGGCTGTTCGGGCTACCGTTCCGCACCGCAGGCTTTCCACGAGGCGGTCATGCGCCCGTATGTGCTGGATTCCGGCGACCGGTTGCGGATCACCGTCTACGAGCAGGATGAACTGACCAATGTCTACAGCGTGGACCAGGCGGGATACGTCTCGTTCCCGCTGGTTGGCGCGGTTCCCGCCCGCGGTCACACCACGGGCCAACTCGAGGCAACAATCGCGCAGAGCCTGCGCGCCGGCTATCTTCGCGATCCCGACGTATCAGTCGAAGTCGACCGCTACAGGCCAATTTTCGTGATGGGTGAAGTTGGCAGCGCCGGCCAGTATTCCTACGTGCCGGGAATGACAGTCCAGAAAGCCATCGCCACGGCCGGCGGGTTCTCTGCCCGCGCCCAGCAAGGGAATGTGGACATTACCCGCATCGTCAACGGCAAGGTGCTGACCGGGCGCGTCGTCACCTCGGATCCGCTCCTGCCCGGCGACACGATCTATGTCCGCGAGAGACTGTTTTGATCCTTGATTGAGGGCGCGGCTTCAGGAGGCCCGTCCTTTGCTATGGCAGGTTCCCCTTGAGCAGAAAGCTGCGCATCGTTCACTGCTTCCGCTCACCCGTGGGCGGAATATTCCGCCATGTGCGCGACCTTGCCGACGCGCAACTCGCGGCCGGCCATGACGTTGGCATCGTCTGCGATTCCACGACCGGCGGCGAACACGAGGAACGGCTGTTCGCCGAGATTGAGGAAAAACTCACGCTTGGCGTCAGACGCACTCCCATGCAGCGTCATATCGGCCCCGGCGACATCAGCGCCGCATGGCGCACCTACCGCATCGTTTCACACCTTCAGCCGGACATTCTCCACGGCCACGGCGCCAAAGGCGGCGCCTATGCGCGCCTGTTCGGTTCACTCTTTCGGGCATCCAGGTCTCGCGTAGCCCGAATCTATTCTCCGCATGGCGGAAGCCTGCACTACGACGCCAACACCCCCATGGGCAAAGCGTTCTTCGCCGCCGAAAGGCTGCTCGGGCGGATGACCGACCAGTTCCTGTTCGTGTCCGGCTACGAGCAGCGCACCTATGAAACCAAGGTCGGCCAGCCCCGCGCGCCGTCGCTGCTCGTTCACAACGGGCTGCGGGCCGAGGAATTCAAGGCCGTGCGGAATGCCGTGGACGCGACTGATTTCCTGTTTGTCGGAATGATGCGCGACCTGAAAGGACCGGACCTCTTTCTGAGTGCGCTGGCCGATGCGGCAGACATGCTGGGCAAGCAGCTTTCCGCCACCATGGTCGGTGACGGCAATGACAAGCCCGCCTACGAGGCTCAGTCGAAGTCGCTCGGCGAGCGGATCAAGGTGCGCTTCATGCCGGCCATGCCGGCGCGCGCGGCTTTCGGTCTCGGCCGCATCATGGTCGTCCCTTCGCGCGCCGAGGCGATGCCATACATCGTGCTTGAGGCATTGGCGGCCGGAAAACCGATGATCGCCAGCGCTGTCGGTGGCATCCCGGAAGTATTCGGGCCGGATTCGGTGGCCCTCGTGCGGCCGGAGACCGGCGATCTCGCCAAACGCATGGTCACCGCAATGAAGGATGAGAAGGCATACAAAGCCGC
Organism: Rhizobiaceae bacterium; assembly: GCA_040880025.1. Taxonomy (GTDB): domain Bacteria; phylum Pseudomonadota; class Alphaproteobacteria; order Rhizobiales; family Rhizobiaceae; genus RCIO01. The sequence continues at coordinate 427,981 of JBBDJD010000013.1, read as the reverse complement.
CATGCCATCGCAAAAAGACCTCAAGACCCGTTTCAATGCGGCTGTAATGGCAAAAACGATCGAGGCCGCCTACATGGCCGCGCTCGAACGGATCGGACGACCCTGATCACGGGGCCGTGTTCGACAGCGCGCCATTTGATTCACGCACGCAAGGGTTTCTTAGTGGCTGAGCGCTAGCATGTCTCACGAGTATCCGGGTGCCGAGTCTGAGTGAAGTGAACGCGTCTCATCCATACACGCTTGAATCCGTCCGCAAGTCCGAGGACGCGCCTTCCACACCGCGTCAGGCGGAACTGAGCGCGATCGCCTCCCAGGTAGCGTCCCAGTATCGCGACGATGCGATGTCGCCGGTCATGGTGAGCGGTTACCTGCGCCTCGCCGAACTCGTGCTCTTCGCGCTCTCCGGCATCGTCATCTACGGCTATTATGTCGGCTTCGGCACCCATTTGGCCTGGGAGTATCCGGCCGCGATCCTTTCAGGCTCGGTCCTGGCCGTCATCCTGCTCGAAATGACCGACCTTTATCAGATCGCGGCATTGCGCCGTCCATCGCACTACCTGCGCACGTTCGTCATAGTGTGGTCGGGCACGTTCGCGCTGATGGCGCTGACGGGTTTCCTGCTCAAAGTTTCGGAAGAATTCTCGCGCGTTTGGTTCGGCAGCTGGTTCGTGGCGGGGCTGGTGCTGCTGCTTTCAGGGCGTTTCGCGCTGGCCCGTCTGGTGCGCCGCTGGGCGCGCAATGGGCGCATGGAGCGCCGCGCCGTCATCGTCGGCGGCGGATCGAACGCTGAAACACTGATCCGTTCGATCGAAAAGCAACCCTATAACGATATCCGCATCTGCGGCATCTTCGATGACCGCGACAACAGCCGCTCGCCGCCTATCGTGGCCGGCTATCCGAAGCTCGGCACGATCGACGAACTGATTACCTTTGCCCGCATTGCACGCATCGACATGCTGATCGTGTCCCTGCCGATCACGGCGGAAAAGCGCGTTCTGTCGATGCTGAAGAAGCTGTGGGTGCTGCCGGTGGATGTGCGGCTTTCCGCCCACGCGCACGAACTGCAGTTCAGGCCGCGCTCATATTCCTTCATCGGCGCCGTGCCGATGCTGGACGTATTCGACAAGCCCATCAATGACTGGGATTCCGTCGCCAAGCGGGCCTTCGACATCGTCTTCTCACTTCTGGGCATCGCCGTGTTTTCGCCGGTCATGATCGCGACGGCAATCGCCATCAAGCTCGACAGCAAGGGACCGGTTTTCTTCAAACAGAAGCGGCACGGCTTCAACAACGAGGAAATCGACGTCTACAAGTTCCGCTCCATGTACGCGGATCAGTGCGACCCCACGGCGGTGCAGGCCGTAACCAGGAGCGACCCGCGCGTCACCCGCGTCGGGCGCTTCATCCGCAAGACATCGATCGACGAGCTACCACAATTCTTCAATTCGTTGCGCGGCTCGCTGTCGCTGGTCGGGCCGCGCCCGCACGCGGTCGCCGCCAAGACGCATAGCCGTCTCTACACCGAAGTGGTGGCCGGCTACTTCGCCCGCCACCGGGTGAAGCCGGGCGTTACGGGCTGGGCGCAGATCAACGGATGGCGCGGCGAAATGGACACCGATGAGAAGATCCGCAAGCGCACTGAGTTCGACCTCTATTACATCGAGAACTGGTCGCTGCTGTTCGATCTGAAAATCCTGTTTTTGACGCCGATCCGGCTGCTCAGTTCGGAGAATGCATATTGAGCGCCGCGGTGACAGCGCCGGAGCTTTCTCCGGCGGCGGTCAACGCCAAGCTGATCGCCCTCATCACATCGACGGCCATCGCCATCGGCGTGTTCCTGACCGGTTTCGTGGTCAACGAACCCGCGCCTTACGAACTCTTCATGGCGCTGCTGATTCCGGTCTGGGCGGTGTTCGGCCTGCGCATTTCACGCACGGTGGCGCCAATGGCCCTGCTGCTGGTGCTGTTCGTCATTGGCGGCATGATCTCGATGACGCAGATGGCGGAGCTACGCGAAACCCCGCTCTATCTCTCGGTCACGCTGTTCCTTGCCGTCTCAGGTATTTTCTACGCCGCCGTTCTGGAGAGCCGGCCCGACCTTTACAATCTGATGTTCTGGTCGTGGACATGGGCGGCCGTCGCCACCGCGACGCTGGGCATTCTCGGATATTTCGGCATCATCCCCGGCGATGCCTTCACGCTCTATGGCCGCGCCGCCGGCGCCTTCAAGGACCCGAACGTGTTCGGCCCATTTCTTGTGCTGCCGGCCATCTTCATGTTGCAGAAAATTCTGGCCGGGCGCTCGGCGGCCATGCCGCTCTACGCCGTGATCCTGATCTATCTCACGGCCGGCATCTTCCTTTCCTTTTCGCGCGGCGCGTGGGGCCTGTTCGTCCTGTCGGCGATCCTCATCGTCGGCGCGCTCTACCTGCACGGCGCCAGCAACCTGTTCCGGCTGCGCATCATCATGATGAGCGTGGTCGCCGTGGCATTGATCGCCATCGCCCTGATGGTGGCGATCCAGCTTCCCGGCGTCGCCGACCTGTTGGAGGACCGTGCCCAGATCGTGCAGGAATACGACAGCTCGCGGCTGGGCCGCTTCGCACGGTTCGGCATCGGGTTCCAGATGGCGATGGAGCATCCGCTGGGCATCGGCCCGCTGGAATTCGGACAGATACTCGGCGAGGACACGCACAATATCTGGCTGAAGGCGCTGCTCGACTATTCGTGGCTGGGTTTCGCCAGCTATCTCACGCTGATTGTCCTGACGCTGGCCGGCGGTTTTCGCATCCTGTTTCGCAACCGGCCCTGGCAGCCATTTCTGATGGCTGCCTATGTCGTGTTCGTCGGTCACGTGGTGCTTGGCGCTGTGATCGACACCAATCACTGGCGCCATTTCTACCTGCTGCTGGGCATGGTGTGGGGCGCTATGGCGCTCGAGGTGCGTTGGCAGCGCAACCTCGCCGCACAGGACGCAGGCGGTCGTTTGTCCTTGCGCGCCGCAGGCAGCCAGAAGCTAGGCCTGAGCGCATGATTTTCAGATGGTAGCAAGGGCGACAATACGCACGTCGCATCATCGGAGCATCACTACACCTTCGGCAGCCCTTTGGGCCTGATCGCGCGTTTCTGCGCCGCGATCCGGAACGGCGCGTTGACAGCGCCGTAGCCCTTGTAGCCGCCGCGTCGTTCAACGATCTCGAAGAAGAAGCCTTCGCCGTAATTGGTGCTGTAGAACTGGAAATACTCGCCCGCGTCGTCGCGATCATAGAGAATGTTGCCGGCGCGCAGACGCGCGGTCAGGTCCGGCTCGAGGCCGAGACGGGCCTCCAGATCGTCATAATAATTGGGCGATATGTCCAGCGGACGGAAGCCGAGGGTGCGCATACGGTCGGCGGAAGCGAAGATGTCGGCACTTGCGAAGGCCAGGTGCTGAACCGTCGACCCAAAGCTCTCGGCCAGGAAGCGGCCGGCCAATGTCTTCCGGTTCTCCGCTCCGTTGAGCGTGAGGCGGAGCGCTCCGCCATCATTCTCGATCACCTGGCTGCGCACGAGACCGCCCGGGTCGACCACGTCGACCATGGGCAGTTTCCGGGTCTTCAGGATCGAGGTGTAGAAAAGCACCCAGGTGAGCATTTCCTCGTAGTTCATGGTCTGGGCGATGTGATCGATCGACACCAGACCGGCACTCGGAGTGTCGGTAGCGCCAATCGGCTCGAATTCCACGTCCCAGACGCGCGACAGGTCTCCGCCGTCGACGAAATAGATCACGCCGCCGCCAACGCCACGGATCGCTGGTATGGCAAGTTCGCCCGGCCCCCGCTTCTGCTCGAACGGCTCAGCGCCGAGCGCCCGCGCCCGCGCCACCGTGGCCGCGGCATCCTCCACCCGCAGACCGATCGCATAGGCATTCGCGCCATGCACCAGGTAGGAGGAGTGCGCGAGCCCTTCGCGCTCCGTGTTGATGACGATGTTGATACCGCCGCTCTCCGGCCCCTGGCGCCACAGCACGACATCCTTGTTGCGGTGGCGCGCGCAGGGCGCAAAGCCCATGGCTGTCAGCATCAGGCCCAGTTCGCTCGCCTCCTCCTCATTGGCGGCGAATTCGACGAACTCGACCCCCTCTACATGCACGCGGTCGGGCATGTCCGGCACCGACAGCGCCACGGTCGGCTCGGTGCGCCGCACATGGTCCATCAGGTTCAGCAGCGAGCGGCGGCCATCGACGGCGATAGTGCGCGGCGAGCCGCCCCTGAACTGGTCGTTGAAGATCTCCAGCGAAAGCGGACCGTCATAGCCGGTCGCGGCCACCGCACGCATGAACCCCGCGACGTCGAGGTCGCCCTCGCCGGGCATGTTGCGGTAGTGCCGGCTCCATTGCAGCAGGTCCATCTCCATTCGTGGCGCATCGGCAAGCTGGACGATGAATATCCGATCGCCGGGGATTGCACGGATCGAGTCCACATCGATGCCGCGTGCCAGCGTGTGGAAGGAATCCAGAATCAGGCCGATCGCCGGATGATCGGCCCGGCGCACGATCTCCCAGGCATCGCGGTGGTCGTTGACGTGGCGACCCCATGCAAGCGCCTCGTAGCCGACGCGCAGTCCTCGCTTCGTGGCCCGCTCGCCCAATTCGCGTAGGTCCGGGGCGGCTCGGTCGACGCCCCCAAGCGCCGCGGCCGACACGTTGGAGCAGATGAGCATCAGGTCGGTGCCCAGCTCCTGCATCAGGTCGAACTTGTGTTCCGCCCGATCGAAAGCGCGCTCGCGCTGCGGCTCCGGCAGGCCTTCAAAGTCGCGGAACGGCTGGAAGAGCGTGATCTCCAACCCGTGGTCACGGATCATGCGTCCAACTTCGGAGGGCGGACCGTCAAAGGCGAGGAAGTCGTTTTCGAAGATCTCGACGCCGTCGAAGCCGGCAGCCGCGATAGCTGTCAGCTTCTCGCGCAGGTCGCCGCTGATCGAGACGGTTGCGATCGAGGTTTTCATGCGTGGAGCGCCCGCCGGTCGCCGGCGTTAAGGACGAGGCGAAGGGCATTCGCGTCGACATCGGCCCCGGTGAAATGGCGGAAAGCACCGACACCCTGGTGGAAGAAAAGCTCCCATCCGTTCAAGACCGCCAGACCGGCATCGGTGGCAATGCGCAGGAACTCGGTGTCAACCGGCGTATAGACAGCGTCAAACGCCCAGGAAGCGCCACGCATATGCTGCGGGCTCATTGCCGTTCCCGCATGGCCGCTCATGCCGAGCGGCGTGCAGTTGACAAGGCCGTTCGCTCCCGCGGCCGCTTCCTCGACGGAACCGGCCTTCACAATGGACAGCCCCGTCTCCGCACCGGCCAAGGTCGCCGCCAGGCGACCCGCCCTGCCGGCATCGGTGTCGTAGATACGCAACTGGCTTGCGCCAAGGCGGGCGAGCGCGAACGCGACAGCCTTGCCCACGCCGCCAGCGCCGGCCAGGGCGACCACCCCGGGGGAGGTTCCCAGCGTCGAACGGAATGCGGCGACGAACCCGGAATAGTCGGTGTTGTGGCCTTCGGGCTGGCCATTGGCGAACAGGACGGTGTTGCAGGCGCCGATCCGGGCGGTCATCGGGTCCGGAATGGCGACATGCGCCACGACCTCCTCCTTATATGGATAGGTAACGTTGATGCCGCGGAAGCCGTTCGACGCGCAGCGGTCGAAGACCGCCGCGAAATCAAGGCCGAGATCACGCGGTATCAGCCGCTCGTAACTGACATCGAGGCCGCAAAGCCTTCCCGCTTCCACGTGAAGCCTAGGGGATTGCGACCGGGCGATATTGTCACCGATGAGGCCCAGCCTGATGGCGGCCATGGTTCATTCTCTGGCGTTTCGGGTCGATCAGTGCCTGAAACGTAATTGCCCGACGCAGATTCGGCAACACACAAAAGTCATTTCGTCTGATATTTTGGGTTTTATCTGACGCTGGATCAGCGGATCGTGCCGGTGGCGAGAGCATGCTCCACGCCGCCTTCAACGTGCCTGACCAGCACTTCCCTTGCGCGCCTGGCGTCACGATCGAGCGCGCATTCGTGCATGATCCTGTGCTCTTCGGCTGCTATGTCGCCGCGGAACGACAGGGCGATCATCTGGTAACGGAGGTATTTGTCGAAGACGCCGGCATGGGTCTCCATCAGGACGGTCGATCCGCAGGCGGATATCAGCGACTGGTGAAATTCCCAATCGTAGCGTTTCCAGAGCTCGGTTTCGCTGCGATCACCGTCGCTCATGCGCCGCTCCAGCGTCGCCAACTTGTGGTAGGCCGCGACAACGCGACCTTCCCATTCCATGTCACCGGCGGCGAAGGACTGCTCCAGCGCGTGCACTTCCAGAAGCAGCCGAAGCGCGGCGATCTCGCGCAGGTTCTCGACTGAAACCGGTGCAACTTCGAAGCCCCGCTGGCCTTCCGCAACTACAAGACTTTCCGAAGACAGCCGGTTGAGGATCTCGCGCAAGGTGCTGATGCTGGCGCCATAAGCGTCGCGCAGGCGCTCCAGTTTCAACTTCTGACCGGGTTCCAGACGACCGAAGATGATGTCCGACCTGATCCGACGGTAGGCGTTTTCTCCGACAGTGGGGATCGGCTCGCCCTGAAGCTGGGATGCGGTTTGGTTCATACGATCTTGATAATGTCGGATGAGCGGGCGCGCAATGGCGCCTGTCAGTTCAGGCAGCGAGAAGCCCGTTGCGCACGGTGTGCTCCACACACGCCCGGATATGCTGTCCGAGGACCCCTGCAGCTGCATCGTGATCGCGGCCGAGTGCATAATCGAGCAACTGCCGGTGCTCCTGGGCAGCCTCGTCGCCACGATAGATCACCGCAATGATCTGGTAACGCAGATAATGGTCGAAGATCTGCCGGTGAGCCGCCATCAGCTCTGTCGAGCCGCAGGCCGCAATGAGAGCAGCATGAAACTCCCGGTCGTATCGCTTCCATTCCTCGGTGGCGTTGCGATCGCCTGAGCTCATCCGTTTCTCCATACGCGCCAGCTTGTGGTGGGCTGCAAGGATGCGGCTTTCCCACTCGACATCGCCTCGCTGGAAGGACTCCTTCATCGCGTGCCCTTCCAACAGCTCGCGCATCGCTGCGACCTCCCGGAAATGCTGTTGAGACACCGGCGCGACCTCGAATCCGCGCTGGCCTTCGGCGAGGACAAGACGCTCGGAAGCCAGCCGGTTCAAGATCTCGCGCAACGTGCTGACGCTGGCATGATAGGGTTCACGGAGCTGCTCGAGCTTCAGGCGCGCGCCCGGCAACAGCTTCCCGAAAATAATGTCGTGGCGGATGTGCCGGTATGCAGCTTCGCCGGCTGTGTCCTCTGCGAGAACCATTGGTCTCATCGTCGACTTCCTGACTGCCGCGTTCATCGCAGCTTCCATGTCGCCCGGCAAGAGGAAGCGCCTTGCCGTCAATATGCATGACATAATCAATAATATCTGAGATTTTTTGTAACGCCTATTGATTGACGTTCTGTCTAGTGGCAAGAGTCGCTTCACGGCGGTCGCCTGCGGGAGGCCGCTGCCAATGAATGGCCAGGGAGGATTAGCCATGATCGAATTGACGAGACGGACGCTGGTAGCGGCGGGCGCCGCCTTGGCGCTGACCGCTTTTGCGACAGCCGCCACGGCGCAGGACAAGGTTCAACTGCGGTTTTCGGCCGTGTTTTCCGAGCAGGACATCCGCGCCGAGATGATGAAGAAGTTCGCCGAGGCAATCGGCGAGGAATTCGACTATCAGGGATATTACGGCGGAACGCTGTTCAAGCAGGGCACCGAGCTGGTCGCGCTGCAGCGCGGCAATCTGGAGATGGGTAACATCGCACCGCAGGACATTTCCAACCAGATCCCGGCCTGGTCCGTGCTGACTTCAGCCTATCTGTTCCGCGACGCCGAACACCTGCGCGCGTTCTTCGAGAGCGAGCCGGGTCAGGAAATGACCCAGATGGTCGAGGACCAGCTCAGCGTGAAAATCCTGGGGCCGACCTATTTCGGCTCGCGTCAGGTCGGCTTGAACCTCGACAAGAAGATCAACACCCCCGCCGACATGGCCGGCGTCAAGCTCAGGATGCCTGGCGGTGACGCCTGGCAGTTCCTCGGCCAGGCGCTGGGCGCCAATCCCGTGCCGATGGCGTATGCGGAGGTCTATACCGGTCTGCAGACGGGTGCGATCGACGGCCAGGACAACCCTCTGCCGAACGTTCAGAACATGAAGTTCTACGAAGTGATGAAGCAGATCGTCCTGACGTCGCATCTCGTCGGCTACGACCTGCTGACCATTTCGCTCGATGCCTGGAACAGCCTTTCGCCCGAGCAGCAGGAAAGGGTTCAGGCGGCTGCCGACTCGGCTATCGAGTGGAGCACGGCCGAGCACATCAAACGTGAGGAAGAACTGGCCTCGTTCATGCGAGAGCAGGGTCTGGAACTCTACAAGCCGGACGTCGACGCCTTCCGTGAGCATGCACAAAAGCTGTATCTTGAGTCCGACCTGGCCAAGGACTGGCCGGAAGGCATGGTCGACCGCATCAACGCGCTCTGACCTCCGCCTGAATGACTAGCGGTCCGCCTCGGCAGGGCGGGCCGCTTCCATCTGAAGCGCGGTTAACGCCGCGCGGCATCCGGCTCGGAGGTCGCCATGCGGCTCGCACGCATCGGGCAATTTCTCTATCGACGCGCCGAGAACCTGCTCGCGCTGCTCTTGGTCGTGATGTTCCTCGCCTTCATTGGGCAAATCATCTTCCGCTATTTTCTCAGCTTTCCCATCGGATGGACGTCCGAACTCACCGTCATCACATGGCTTTGGCTGGTGCTGTGGGGTGCGGCTTTCGTCCTGCGTGAAGACGAAGAAATCCGTTTCGACCTCCTCTACGGGTCGGTTCGCGCCGGCGTGCGGCGGGTGATGACAATCGTTTTCGCCGTTGCCCTGCTGGTGATCTATGTCTTCTCCTTCCCGGCCGTCTACGACTACGTAACCTTCATGAAGGTTCAGGCGACTGCCTACATGAAGATCCGGTTTGACCTGCTGTATTCGATTTATCTGTTGTTCTCCGTAGCGGCTATCGTCCGTTACGCCTGGCTGCTGCGGGGTGCGATCCGGGGCCGCGACGCCGGCGAACATGATCCGGAACAAGCAGGCTCCGGCCTATGAGCCTGACCGATCCATTCACGCTCTGCCTCGTCTCGATCATCGGGCTCAGCCTCCTGGGCCTGCCGATCGGCCACGCCATGATCGCGGGCTCCATTGTCTATCTCTACTTGGCCGGCCTGGACATGGGCACAGCCGCCGAGCAGTTGCTCAACGGCATGTATACCAGCTACATCCTGCTCGCGGTGCCGCTGTTCATCCTGTCGGCCGAGATCATGAACTCGGGCTCCATGACGGAGCGCCTGCTGCGCTTCTGCAACGCGCTGGTCGGGCGCTTTCGCGGCGGACTGGCGCTGGTCAACGTCGTGCAGTCGATCATCTTCGCCGGAATGTCGGGCTCGGCCATCGCCGATGCCGCCGGAGTCGGCAAGATGATGCAGAAGATGATGACCGCCGGCGGCCGATATCCGGCGAGCTTCGCTGCTGCGCTCACGGCCGCCACCGCCGTCATCGGCCCGATCATCCCGCCGTCCATTCCCGTCGTGCTCTACGCGCTCGTTTCGGACGCCTCGATCGGCTACCTCTTCCTGGGCGGCATGGTACCCGGCCTGCTGATGGGCCTGCTCCAGATGGTGCTGGTCGTATGGACGGCGAGGCGCAGGGGTTTCCCGGTCGAGGATCCGGTGCCGCTGCGGCAAATTCCCGGCATCACGATACGCGCAATTCCCGCCCTGATGATGCCCGTGGTTCTGCTCGGCGGCATCTACTCCGGCATAACAACGCCGACCGAGGCCGCGGCGATAGCGGCTGCCTACGCTTTCCTGATCTCGGCCCTGCTCTATCGGACCGTCACGTTGCGGAGCACCTACGCCACGCTGCTGTCGAGCGCGCGCACCACCGCGTCGATCGGCATGCTGATCGCCGGCGCCCTGGTCTTCAACTACGTCGTGACCGTCGAGAACATCCCGCGCACCCTGAGCGTCTTCCTGCAGGGATATGAGTTGACGCCGGTGATGTTCCTCATCATCGTCAACATACTGCTGCTCGCCCTGGGTTGCCTGCTCGAAGGCACCACGATCATCCTTATCGTCATCCCCGTCCTCATTCCCACCGCGCAGGTGCTCGGCGTCGACCTCGTTCACTTCGGCATCGTATGCGTGGTCAACATCATGATCGGGCTGATAACGCCGCCCTACGGCCTGCTGCTATTCATCATGACCAACATCGGCCAGGTCTCGCTGCGCGCCCTGGTACACGACATCACGCCCTTCCTCTACGCGATGCTCGTGTCGCTGGCGCTCATCACGTTCTTTCCGGACCTCGTCCTCTTCCTGCCCCGCCTATTGGGCTATCAAGGCTGACCTTCAATGACCGCACCGATCTACATCCTCAACGGGCCCAACCTGAACCGCCTCGGCACGCGCGAGCCGGAGATCTACGGCAGCACGACACTGGGGGAAGTGGAGGCGATGTGCCGGGAAGCCGCCGGAGACACGCCGGTGGAGTTCCGCCAGTCCAATCGCGAATACGAGATCATCGACTGGGTCCACGAGGCGATCGACCTGCCGGCCGCCGGCATCGTCATCAATCCGGCCGCTTTCACCTTCACCTCGATCGCCATCCTCGACGCCCTGAAGATGTTCCCGAGCCCGATCATCGAGCTGCATATCTCCAACATCCACCGGCGCGAGGAGATCTACCATCGCTCGCTTGTGTCCAAAGTCGCAACCGCCGTGATCGCGGGACTGGGCCCCCGCGGCTATCCCGCGGCGATAGCAGCGATGAAGGCGATGCTGTAACGAACCGACTAGGCACCGGAATGAACGGGCAGCTGGGCGACGCTTGCGCCAACCAGTGCTGCGAACAGCGGATTGCCGAGCGACCGTTTCGTGAGCACACCATTGATCACTATGGGCGAGCCCACTCTGATACCGTGACGACTGCTCTTTGTGCACGGATCATGATCATCCGGTGTGGATTGCGGTGTGACTTTCGACCACCAAATGCACTCCGGAACCCCTTTTTTGTTCACATTCGCCACAACGGGGTTGCCTTTTCGCTTGCACCCAACGCCTTGCTTCTCTAGGGATTTGGGCGGTTCGGAGCGTAGCGCAGCCCGGTAGCGCACTTGACTGGGGGTCAAGGGGTCGTGGGTTCGAATCCCGCCGCTCCGACCATTTTCTCTCCTGTCCTGCCCGAGCCACGGGTGGCAACCTCGCGCCGAGCGGGTTGCCTGTACCCGGCAACGTTCCTGTTATTCGGATCGTGGTCCGCGAAATTGACGAGCCAGACGGTGCTGGCTCAGGTCGGGCAGGCTTTGTCGACTTCCTTGATGCCGGCCCGCGAGCAACGGTCGGGGCGGTCGTCCTCCTCGACCCTTCCGGAACAATCACGGCGCCTCGCCCGTTCGTCCTTGATAGGTCGCACGCAAAGGAAGCATGCGACTCATTTCGACCAAGAGGAGAAATGACGATGACCAATCGGGACAACGATCCCCACTTTGCCCGCGAATCCTTCTCGTGGCGCCGGATGAAACCCTGGCAGATCGGCACGATCGCGGCGGCGGTGGTGGTTCTCCTGGCGCTGTATTTCGGGATGACCTGACTTCCGAACCTTACCGTTTGAGGCAAAGTGATAACAACGGGGCGGGTATTCGCCGGCCCTGTTGAAGCCATGCGCTACGTTCAGGCGCCGTCCACGATGAGTACGGTGCTCTTGGCGTTGGCATGGCGCAGCTTCGCCACCGGAGCGTATTCCTCCGAGTGCGCGAAGGCGCGGGCGCTTTCAAAATCGGGAAATTCGATGATGACGACACGGGTCGGGGACCACAATTCGGCATCCACCACCTCGAGTTCGCCGCCCCTTGCGCGATAAGTGCCGCCATAGGACTCAGCGATAGCCTTCGCCTGCTTCTTGTACTCCTCATACGCGTCGGCGTTTTCGATTCTGGTGTCGGCGATGATGAAGGCGGCCATCTTTCGGTCCTTGTGATCGTTCAGCGCACCTGATCGAGCAGGCGCTTGCACTCCAGGAGGTCAAACAGGGCTTCCTGCAAAAGGGCGCGGTTGTCGCGCGTCAGCTTGCCGTCACCGGACTGCACGGGGCCGTCTTCTTCTCCCTTGCCGATGCTGAAGAAGCGGCGGCTGGGCTTGGCCTTGGCCTCGCCGACGAGCATGCCGTCATCGGGCTTCTTGCCACGCGGCTTCTGCGCCGCCGCGGCGGCTTCCGCCTCGGCCTGCTTGCGCTGAGTGATCGCCTCGACGGCAGCCATGTCGCCGGCGCCGATCGCCACAACGAACTGAACCCCATTCTCCTTGAGCAGCTTCTGCACGCCCTTGATGGTGTAGCCCTGATCGTAGAGCATGAAACGGATGCCCTTGATCAGCTCGACATCCTGCGGCCGATAATAGCGGCGGCCGCCGCCACGCTTCATCGGCTTTATCTGCGAAAAGCGCGTTTCCCAGAACCGCAACACATGCTGTGGCAGATCCAGATCGTCAGCCACCTCGCTGATTGTACGAAAGGCGTCGGGGCTTTTGTCCATAAGCATTACCTCGGCAAGAACGCTACGAATCGTTATCGATTGCAGCCTGTTATACGAGGAAATTCAAGTATTGGCTTAAGAAAGCCGCGGCCCTGACACACCCCAACGTGTCAATTGTCGTCCGGTTTGCCGGTAACATCCTTGTGCGACTTCAGGATGCGGTTCTTCAACACGTTCGAGGCCTTGAACGTCATCACCCGGCGCGGAAGGATCGGCACTTCCTCACCCGTCTTCGGGTTGCGGCCGATCCGCTCGTTCTTGGAGCGGACGTGAAAAGTGGCGAAGGATGACAGCTTTACGGTCTCGCCGCGGACAATGGCACTGCAGATCTCGTCGAGCACCATTTCGACGAGTTGTGCGGATTCGGTCCGGGAAAGGCCTACCTTTCGGTAAACCGCCTCGGCGAGGTCGGCGCGCGTGACTGTCTTCCCCCCCATCGCCGGTCCAATGTTCCAAAAATTGTTTTTGAATAGATATGTGGAAACGTTAGGAAATTGGCCCCGGCAGGTCAAGGACCGATCCTGTCGGATTGGCGAATCAATCGTTACCAGCGCACGAGCGCCGCGCCCCAGGTAAATCCGCCGCCCATCGCCTCCAGCAATACAAGGTCGCCGGTCTTGATTCGGCCGTCGGCCACCGCCGTCGCCAGCGCGAGCGGCACCGAGGCCGCCGACGTGTTGCCGTGGCGGTCGACAGTGATGACCACCTTCTCTTCCGCGATGCCCAGTTTGCGCGCCGAGGCGTCGATGATGCGCTTGTTGGCCTGGTGCGGCACGAACCAGTCCAGGTCATCGGCGGTCAGGCCGGCCTGACCGAGAGCAGACTCCACAACGTCGGCGATCATTCCCACCGCGTGCTTGAAAACTTCGCGGCCTTCCATGCGAACATGACCGATCGTGCCGGTGGTGGAAACTCCGCCATCGACATAGAGCTTTTCCTTGTGCGCTCCGTCCGAGCGCAGGCTCGCGGTCAGTATGCCTCTATCCGCAATGGTCCCTTCGCCCTCCTGCGCCTCCAGCACCAATGCGCCCGCGCCGTCGCCGAACAGCACGCAGGTGGTCCGGTCGGTCCAGTCTAGAATGCGCGAGAATGTCTCGGACCCGATAACCAGGGCCCGTTTTGCCATGCCGCCGCGGATGTAGAGATCGGCAGTCGTCAATGCGTAAAGGAAGCCGGTGCAAACCGCCTGCAGGTCGAAGGCAAACCCGTGCGACATGCCCAGCCGCTGCTGAATTTCGACCGCCGTCGCCGGAAATGTGTTGTTAGGGGTCGAAGTCGCAAGAACGATCAGGTCGATGTCGGCTGGCACCAAACCGGCGGCGGCCAGCGCCTTGCGCGCGGCTTCTTCGCCGAGCGAGGCAGTGGTTTCGTCGTCCGAGGCAATGTGGCGCTGACGAATGCCGGTGCGCTGCGTTATCCATTCATCCGACGTGTCGATGAGGCCGACAAAGTCATCATTGTGCATGATACGGCGCGGTGTCGCGGCGCCTACTCCCCGTACGACGGATCGGATCATTCAGCGGCTTCCTTCGTCAGCCGGCATTGGTGCTGTTACCCTCAACCGCCGTTTCGTGCGCCGGCAGGCGTTCATGGAACTGTTCAAGCTGGTTGCGGATCGTGTCTATGAGCTTGCGCCGCGCCATATCGTAGCCAAGATCGACGGCAGCAGCGAACCCCTCCTCGTCGGCGCCGCCATGGCTTTTCACGACGATCCCGTTGAGCCCCAGGAAGACCCCGCCATTCGTCTTGCGGATATCCAGTTTCTCGCGCAAGCGCCTGAAGGCGCTCTGGGCAAAGAAATAGCCGATGCGGGCCAGCAGGGTGCGGCTCATGGCGGCACGAAGATATTCCGCGATCTGACGGGCGGTTCCTTCGGCTGTCTTCAGGGCGATGTTTCCCGAAAACCCTTCCGTCACCACCACATCGACGGTTCCCTTGGCGATATCGTCGCCCTCGACAAAGCCCCGATAGTCCATCGACGGAAGCGCTGCCTCGCGCAGCATGCGGCCGGCTTCCTTGACGTCCTCCTGACCCTTTATCTCCTCGACTCCCACATTGAGCAGACCGACGCTCGGCCGCTCGATCTGGAAGATCGAGTGAGCCATCGCGGCGCCCAGAATGGCGTAGTCGACAAGCTGCTTGGCCTCGGCGCCGATATTTGCGCCGACATCGAGAACAACGCACTCACTGCGCAGCGTCGGCCACAGCGCCGCAATCGCGGGCCGTTCGATATTGGGCATCGGGCGCAGGCAGAACTTCGACATCGCCATCAGCGCCCCGGTGTTACCGGCCGAAATACATACATCTGCATCACCGTTCTTCACGGCCTCGATCGCCCGCCACATGGAGGATTTCCAGCGCCCATGGCGGAGCGCCTGGCTCGGCTTGTCGTCCATGCGTACCGCGACATCGCAATGATGAAACTCGCTGAGCGAAGCCAGCCTGGGCAGCTTCGCCAGCACCGGCTCAACCTCCTCCGCGCGGCCATAAAGAAGGAACCGCACATCCGGACGGCGCTCGATCACTTTCACAAGGCCCGGCAATACGACCGACGGTCCGTGATCTCCACCCATGGCGTCAATGGATATGCGTATCAAGCGAAAATGTTCTCTTCCGGCCCCTGGGCGGGGCGTGGGCCAAAGTGCGGCGAAAATAGCGGTTTTGGCACGTGGCACAACCTCAATTCGGCCGCTCGGATGGGTAATTCAGGACTTGCGCACAAGCGCACCGAGCTTCGCAAAAGGTGCCTCGGCCGTCTCTTCGGGGTCGTTATTTCCTGCGTTTTCAGGCAGTTCGGCATCCTTTCGGCGGGGATATGGATCGATCGCAAGGGCAAAGAATTCTTCCGCCAAGGTGCCTGCGTCGATGCGGTTTCCGGAAAAAGTATCCGGCGCGTCCTCACCCTCCGCATCGAGCAGAATCTCGCCATCCTCGATCTGCGGATCCAGACGCGAGTTTTCCGGCACGAGGATAGCCGAAACGGCTTCGTCGATCGCCGCGTCGACCGGATCGAGCGAAACGATGCAGCTCTGAGTTATGTTGGCCTTCACGCTGCCTTCCACCCGCACACCGTCGCGTTTCCAGGGAGAAAAACACAGTTCGAGGCTGAATGCGCGCACCGCTGCCAGCCCATGCTTGCCGGCAAGCGCGGCCCGCTGAGCAGCGTCTGCCTCAAGCTTCACCACCACACCTTTCGCTGGCAGGCGCGATACATCCACCTTCAGCGATACCGGGCTTGCCGCGGGCTTCATGCAGGCTCCCCCGACGGCACATTTGCAGGTGACGGGAATGAGACGGTTCCGGCAAGGATTTTCTGCAGCGGCTGGCTGGCCAGCGCATCGGCCGCGGCAAGGGTGTAACCCGCCAGATGTCGTGCGCCGGGCCATTCGGCCGCCGTGGGCTGGATGTTCCGGCGGAGCGCCTCCGCGAGCGCCGCCTCGTCGGCGTCGTCCAGCGCCTTTCCGTAGGAGCCTGCGCGCCCATAGAACATCTTGGCCAGCTTCTTCATGCGCTTGGGCACACCCATGTCGCCGATACCCAATTCGCGAATGGAGTGGTCGAGCTCCTTGAAGAAGGTATCGACCAGATCCTGCGCGATCTCGGCGGATACCCCCTTCTCCCCGCGCAGCCGCCGCAGGGTGAGGAAAAGGGTGAGCGAAATCATCTCGAAATGACCAAGCGGGGTGTCGGGAGCCCCCCAGTCGGAATAAAAGACCGGTTGCCGCGCGGCCGCCACGATTTGCCCATACAGCTCGTCGACCACAATCTGGTTGGGATTCGAACCAATTCCGAGCAACCGTTTGAACATTAAGAAAATACTCCGATTTCGGACGGTATGATGGGGTCAGGTTGCATCGCTGGCGAAGCTGGTTTACCGCTTTTCGCCGCTGCTGCAAACGGCGGCTGGCGCGGCGATCGCCGCAACATAGTGAGGTAGAATTGTTGTCTCGGGCCATCAGTTTCAAGTTGCCGCAACTGGCGCGCCTTGCCGGCATTCTGGCGTTTGGCGCGCTTGCGGCCGGCTGCAATGCCACCGACGGACTTTCCCCGACCCAGACAATCTCCAAAGGCTATGTGATCGATCAGGATTCGCTTGATCTGGTTCCGGTCGGCTCGAGCCGCGAGCAGGTCTTGCTCACACTCGGCACGCCATCCACAACGGCCACTTTCGACAACGAAGTGTTCTACTACATCTCCCAGACCAGGGTCCGCAACGCCGCATTCATGAATGCGAAAGTGGTGGATCAAAAAGTTCTGGCCGTCTATTTCGGCGACGACGGACGTGTGTCCAACATCGCCAATTACGGCCTGCAGGACGGCAGACTGTTCGACTTCATCTCGCGCACCACCCCGACCGCCGGCAAGGACCAGAACTTCCTGGTCCAGCTGATCAGCGGCGTCGCGGGCGGCAACTCCGGAACGCCGACGAGGATTCCGGGGCTGTAGAACCCGACTTCACAGATCGCATCCAAAGAAAAACCCGCGGGGTCGCCCCCGCGGGTTTCTGTTTTCAGGCATTGCGTCCCGTCAGTGCGCGAGCACGGCCAGAAGCAGCAGGGCCATGATGTTGGTGATCTTGATGGCCGGGTTCACGGCCGGGCCGGCCGTGTCCTTATAGGGATCGCCGACGGTATCACCTGTCACGGAGGCCTTGTGCGCTTCCGAGCCCTTTTCGTGCTTCACGCCGTCCTTGTCGGTGAAGCCGTCCTCGAAGCTCTTCTTGGCATTGTCCCAGGCGCCGCCGCCCGAGGTCATGGAGATCGCGACGAACAGGCCGTTGACGATCACGCCGAGCAACGAAGCGCCGAGCGCGGCGAAGGCCGACGCCTTGGAGCCCGAAATCAGCAGCACGCCGAAATACACGACGAGCGGCGCCAGCACCGGCAGCAGCGACGGGATGATCATCTCCTTGATCGCGGCCTTGGTGAGCAGGTCGACAGCACGCGCGTAGTTCGGCTTGGATGTGCCGGCCATGATGCCCGGATCCTCACGGAACTGCTTGCGCACCTCTTCCACGATCGCGCCGGCCGCGCGGCCGACAGCGGTCATCGCGATGCCGCCGAACAGGTACGGAATCAGCCCGCCGAAGATCAGACCCGCAACCACATAGGGGTTGGCGAGCGAGAAGGAGATGTCGCCCATGTCGGCGAAGTACGGGAACTGGTCGCTGTTCGCCGCGAAGAACTCCAGATCGTAGGAGTAGGCCGCAAACAGGACCAGTGCGCCAAGACCGGCCGAACCGATGGCGTAACCCTTGGTGACGGCCTTCGTGGTGTTGCCGACCGCGTCGAGCGCGTCGGTGGCCTGGCGCACTTCCGGAGGCAGGCCCGACATTTCGGCGATGCCGCCGGCATTGTCGGTCACCGGACCGAAAGCATCAAGCGCCACGATCATGCCGGCAAGGCCGAGCATGGTGGTGACAGCGATCGCAGTGCCGAACAGACCGGCGAGCTGGAACGTGCTGATGATGCCGGCCACGATGACGATCGCCGGCAGAGCCGTTGATTCCAGCGAAATCGCAAGGCCCTGGATGACATTGGTGCCGTGACCGGTGACCGAAGCCTGGGCGATCGAGTTCACCGGACGCTTGCCAGTGCCCGTGTAGTACTCGGTGATCACCACGATCAGGCCCGTCACCGCCAGGCCGACAAGGCCGCAGATGAACAGGTTCGTTCCAGTGATGTCCATGCCGTCTACGGTGCCGATCGAACCCCAGCCGATGGTCAGCGACGTTGCAGCGCCAACGCCGACAATGGTGAGCAGGCCGGTGACAATGAGCCCCTTATAGAGAGCGCCCATGATCGAGCCATTGGAGCCCAGACGGACAAAGAATGTACCGATGATCGACGTGATGATGCAGGCGCCGCAGATCAGCAGCGGGTAGAGCATCACCGAGGCGAGAACGTCGGTTCCGGCGAAGAAGATCGCGGCGAGCACCATGGTGGCGACAACGGTCACCGCATAGGTCTCGAACAAGTCTGCGGCCATGCCGGCGCAGTCGCCGACATTGTCGCCCACATTGTCCGCGATCGTCGCGGGATTGCGTGGATCGTCCTCCGGAATGCCGGCTTCCACCTTGCCGACCAAGTCGCCGCCAACGTCGGCGCCCTTGGTGAAGATGCCGCCGCCGAGACGGGCGAAGATCGAGATCAGCGAAGCGCCGAAGCCAAGAGAGACGAGCGCGTCGATGACGGCGCGGTCGGCAGGGGCATAGCCCATCGGACCGATCAGGATCCAGTAGTAGACAGACACACCGAGCAGCGCGAGACCGGCAACCAGCATGCCGGTGATCGCGCCTGACTTGAATGCAATGTCGAGACCGGCCGCCAGGCTTTTGGAAGCAGCCTGCGCGGTGCGCACATTGGCGCGAACCGACACATGCATGCCGATGAAACCAGCAGCGCCGGACAGCACCGCGCCGATCAGGAAGCCGATCGCGGCCGCCACGGACAGAAGCCACCAGGCAAGCAGGAACACGACCACGCCGACGATGGCGATGGTCGTGTATTGGCGGGAAAGGTAGGCCTGCGCGCCTTCGCGGATGGCGCCGGCGATTTCCTGCATGCGAGCATTGCCCTGATCGGCTGCGAGGACCGATTGCGTCGCCCAGATGGCGTAGAGGACAGAAAGCAAGCCGCAGGCGATGACGACATAAAGCATAGTCATTGCCAGATTTTTCCTTTGGGTTTGGTCCGAAAGAACCCCTCCGCGGACCGTTCGAGCAGGACCTGCCCTGACGGACCGTCCTTTCGCGGCGGCTTATGCGCAAGCGGCCGGTCAACGTCAAGCTGTTGTCCGAATTTTGCCCCGAAATCGCCGCCAATGCCCTTATGGGGGCCATATTGAATGGATTTAGGCCCGTTCGGCCTTCAAGCCGTCCGCGGCGAGCGCGCGACCACCGCCAGCGCTCCAAGCGCGAAGAGGCATAGCAGCGTGACGGGGAAAATGACCCAGTTGAGCATCTCCCAGCCCCATGCATTGTAGACCTGACCGGACATCAGGGAAGCGAAAGCGACGCTGGAAAACAGCACGAAATCGTGGAAGCCCTGAACCTTGTTCTTTTCCGACGGCCGGTAGGTTTCGGCAACCATGGCAGTCGCCCCGATGAAGCCGAAATTCCAGCCGAGGCCGAGCAGGATCAGAGAGGTCCAGAACTGCCATAGCTGAATACCGGAAAGGGCGATAACGCCGCAGCCGACCAGCAGAACCAGACCGGCCGCGACAATCTTTTCCTTGCCGAAGCGCGCTATCAGCTGTCCCGTGAAGAAGCTGGGGCCGAACATGGCCATGACATGCCATGAAATGCCAAGCGTCGCCTCGTCGGGGCTGAACCCGCAGCCGACCATGGCAATCGGCGCGCCGGTCATGACAAAGCTCATCAGGGCGTAGCTGCCGACCGCGCACAAGAGAGCAACGGCAAAGCGCGGGTTCGCAATGATCTCCTTCAGCGGCCGCGCCGGTCCGGCATCGGCGTCCGCGTGCACCGGCTGGTCCTTGCGCAGCCGCAGGAACGACAGGATGGCGAGGCCGACCAGCGCCAGGCCGATGACGGAGACGAAGGAACCCGCGAACATGACCGGGGCCAGCATTTCGCGCGTGAAGATGACGATCTGCGGTCCCAGAATGGCGGTCACGATGCCGCCCGCCAGCACCCAGGAAATGGCGCGGGCCTTGAACTCCGGCGGTGCGTTGTCGGCGGCGGCGAAGCGGAACTGCTGAACGAAGGCACCGCCGGCGCCGATGATCAGGAGCCCGGCCACGAACAGCCAGAAACTCGCCTGAAAAAGGGCGATGGCGGCGACGCCGCCGCCGATCCCCGTGACAAGCGAACCGGTCATGAAGCCGCCGCGCAGCCCCAGCCCGCGAATGATGAAAGCGGCGGGAATGGCGCCCGCCGCGACGCCAACGGTGAATGCCGTGACGGGCGCCGTTGCCAGCGACTTGTCCGCGCCGAGCAGATAAATGCCGGCAAGTCCGCCGAGCGAGATGCATATCGGCGCGGCCGAACCGACGATCGCCTGTGACGCGGCAAGAATCAGCGTTGTCCGCTTCGCTTCACTGGCCCGTTGGGATGCAGTCATGCCGGATCCCGCCCCCTGCCCTCGCCGCGCTGGCCGCGCGCCACCCGGTCGAGCACGGCGTTGACGATGCGCGGCTCTTCTTCCTCGTAGAACGCGTTGGCGATGTCGACATATTCGGAGACGATGACGGCAACCGGTACGTCGCGGCGTTCCATCAGTTCGTAGACGCCGGCACGCAGGATGGCGCGCAACGTGGAATCCAGACGCGACAGCGGCCAGTCGTCGGTCAGCGCGCCGCGGATGATGGGATCGATGGACTTCTGGCCTTCGACCACGCCGGACAGGATTGCGCGGAACCATTGCGGGTCGGCCTCCAGGTAGGTGGAACCATCAAGTTCCTTGCCGAGCCGGTAGGTTTCATATTCGGCCGCCGTCTCCAGCACGCCGCTGCCGGCGACATCCATCTGGTAAAGAGCCTGCACTGCGGCCAGCCGCGCCGCGCCACGCTTGTTGGCCGGCCTGACGGCGGCATCGGATAGATCGGGCTTGCGGCTGGTCATGATCCGAGCTTGTCCCGCATCTCGATCATGGTGAGCGCGGCCCGCGCCGCGAACCCGCCCTTGTCGCCTTCGGCCTTTCGCGCGCGCGCCCAAGCCTGGTCATCGTTCTCGACGGTCAGGATGCCATTGCCGATAGCAAGCGCGCGGTCGACCGACAGGTCCATGAGCGCGCGGCTCGATTCATTGGCCACGATATCGAAATGATAGGTTTCGCCGCGAATGACACAGCCGAGCGCGACATAACCATTGTAGCGCGAAACGCCCGTCTCGGCGAACGCGACCACAGCCGGAATCTCCAGCGCTCCCGGCACCGTAACCACATCGTATGTCGCACCGGCACCGTCGAGCGCCGATTTCGCCCCATCCAGAAGCGCGTCGGCCAGATCGTCGTAAAAGCGGGCTTCCACGATGAGGAGATGCGGCATGAGGGAATGATCTTTCGGGCTCGATGGAATGCCGGTCACTTAGGCCGATCGGAAACAGACGGCAAGCGGTTCGTCTCCCCGACACAGGGAAGTGTTTGGGCCAGCGGTGCCTAGGTGACTTCCCTGCCCGCCTCCATGAGCCGCGCGGCGTAGCGCGCCATGGTGTCGACTTCTAGATTGACGCCGTCCCCGGCCTGTCGGTCCGCCCAGGTCGTGACCGAAATCGAATGGTGGATCAGGAGGACGTCGAACCGGGCGCCGTCCACACCGTTGACGGTCAGCGACGTGCCGTCGAGCGCAACAGAACCCTTGGACGCGATGAACCTGGCCAGTTCCTTCGGGGCCTCCAGCGTGAAGCGAACGGCGTCACCCTCGTCCTTGCGCGCCACGATCCTCGCCATTCCATCGACGTGGCCAGACACGATGTGGCCGCCAAGCTCGTCGCCGATCTTCAGGGCGCGTTCGAGGTTAATGCGTGTGCCCGTTGCCCATTCGCCCGCCGTCGTCAGGCGCAGAGCCTCCTCCCACGCCTCGACCTCGAACCAGCGGGCATTCGAGCCGGCCTCGGGAAGCGCAACAACGGTCAGGCAGACACCGCCGCAGGAAATGGACGCGCCGATGGCGATCGTGTCGGGATCGTACGCGGTTTCGATGCGCAGCCGCGCACCTTCCGGCAAGGGCTTCGAAGAGGCGACGGTGCCTATGTCAGTAACGATGCCGGTGAACATCAGATGTCCCTCGTCCATTCGCCGTAGCGATCATCGCCGAATACCGCTTCGCGGACCATACGGAACTCGATCATCTCGTCCCCCCGAGTGATGGGAGAGGCAATACCGTCGCTGCCGATATCGGCAGACCCGGAAAACAGCGCGATGCGGTCGACCAGACCATCTGCCAGGAATTGCGCCGCGACTTTTGCGCCACCCTCCACCATGAGCGTGGCAATACCACGCCCGGCGAGATCGTCGAGCAGTTCAGGCAGCGCAACGAGACCATCGATCAGATCCGCACCGATGAATTCGACGCCCGCCGCCGTCAAAGCGCGCCTGCGGGCAGGGTCGGCGTCGAACGACGATGCGACCAGAACGGACGTGTCACCCGCCGACAAGGCCAGCCGCGACCCGGTCGGCAGTCGTATCTCGCGATCAAGCACGATACGGACAGGCGAGCGGCTTTCCATTCCCGGCAGGCGGCAGGTCAACTGCGGATTGTCGGCAAGCACCGTTCCGATACCAACAAGAATGGCATCCGCCTCGGCGCGCATGGCATGCACCTGGGCCCGCGCCACATCGCCGGTGATCGCCACATGGCCCTCGCCCTTCCGTCCGACCATGCCGTCGGCGGAAACCGCAAGTTTCAGAGTCACTTCAGGGCGTTTTCTGACTGATCGAATCAAATAGCCGGCCATCAGGTCGGCCGCTTCATCGGCAAGCACCGGCTCGACCACCGCGATGCCGGCCTCGCGCAGCATGGCATAGCCGCGACCGGAGACACGCGGGTCGGGATCGGTCGTGGCGCCAACGACGCGCGCTACGCCGGCAGTAATCAGCGTCTCGGCGCAAGGCGGCGTGTGCCCGTGATGCGCGCAGGGTTCGAGCGTTACATAAGCCGTTGCGCCGCGCGCCAGATCACCCGCCTCGGCGAGCGCCTGGGGCTCGGCATGCGGCCTGCCGCCGACGGCCGTCACCCCGCGCCCGACGATGCGCGGGCCGTTGCCGTCGTCGCGAACGATCAGCGTGCCCACGGACGGGTTGGTGGCCGTCAGTCCCAGATGATGGCGCGAGAGCCGGATCGCCGCCGCCATGAAACGGCGGTCGGTATCGTCCGCCGAGTGAGAGGGGAGCGCGCGCGCGGCCATGGCTCAGCCCGCTTCTTCCTCATCCTTTTCCTCGTCTTTCAATTGACCGAGGAGTTCATGGAAATCCCGCGCCTCGCGAAAGTTGCGGTAAACGGACGCGAAACGGACATAAGCGACGTCGTCCAGCGACTTCAGCGCCTCCATCACGAGTTCGCCGATGCTGTCGGAGGCAATCTCTGTCTCACCGGAGCTTTCAAGCTGCCGTACTATGCCGGACACCGCGCGCTCGATACGCTCTGGCTCCACATTGCGTTTTCTCAGCGCGATGTCGAAGGAGCGCATCAGCTTGTCGCGGTCGAAAGGCACCTTGCGGCCCGACTTCTTCATCACGACGAGGTCGCGAAGCTGCACACGTTCGAAGGTCGTGAAACGCCCGCCGCAGTCGGGACAGACGCGGCGGCGGCGAATCGAGGCCCCATCCTCTGCGGGACGGGAATCCTTCACCTGTGTGTCGAGCGACTGGCAGTAGGGGCAGCGCATGGCGAATCCGGAACGAGTGAGTCTTTAGCGCTGACGGAATTAGAGGTTTTCGGAGCCGATTCAAAGCCCGGCGCGCGCCAAGGGCGGTTCACAACCCGCCTGACGCCGAAGTGCCCGCAGCCGCCTGCCTCCCCTCAGCCGAGATAGTCATAGAGAGGGAATCGCTCGCAGAGAGCAACGACCCTGTTCTTCACCGCTGCCTCGACCTCGGCGTTGCCCTCGTCCGAATTGGCGGACTTCAGCCCGTCCAGAACCTCGGCGATCAGCTTGCCGATTTCGCGGAACTCGGCCTGTCCGAAGCCGCGGGTCGTACCCGCCGGCGACCCCAGCCGGATGCCCGAGGTGACGAAGGGCTTCTCCGGGTCGAATGGAATGCCGTTCTTGTTGCAGGTGATGTTGGCGCGTCCAAGCGCTGCTTCGGCACGCTTGCCAGTCGCGTTCTTGGGCCTGAGATCGACAAGCATCAGGTGATTGTCGGTGCCGCCAGAGACAATATCCAGCCCGGTCTCTTCCAGGCTGGCGGCGAGGACCTTGGCGTTGGCCACCACATCCTGCGCATAAGCCTTGAACGAGGGCTTGAGCGCCTCGCCCAGAGCCACTGCCTTCGCCGCGATGACGTGCATGAGCGGGCCGCCCTGCAGGCCGGGGAACACGGCCGAATTGATCTTTTTGGCGACATCCGGATCGTTGGTGAGAATCATGCCGCCGCGCGGACCGCGAAGCGACTTGTGGTTTGTCGTGGTGACGACATGGGCATGCGGAAGCGGCGACGGGTGCATGCCGCCGGCAACGAGACCGGCGATGTGGGCCATGTCGACCATCAGCCATGCGCCGATTTCGTCGGCGATCTCGCGGAAGCGCTTCCAGTCCCAGATGCGCGAATAGGCCGTGCCGCCAGCCAGGATCAGCTTCGGCTTCTTTTCATGCGCCAACCGCCGCACTTCATCCATATCGAGCAGATTGTCGTCCTTGCGCACGCCATAGGATACGACGTTGAACCACTTGCCCGACATATTGACTGGTGAGCCGTGAGTCAGGTGTCCGCCGGAATTCAGGTCGAGACCCATGAAGGTGTCGCCCGGCTGCAGCAACGCCAGGAACACGGCCTGGTTCATCTGGCTGCCTGAGTTGGGTTGCACGTTGGCGAAGTCGCAATCGAACAGCTTCTTTGCCCGTTCGATCGCCAGTTCCTCCGCGATATCGACGAACTGGCAGCCGCCATAGTAGCGCTTGCCGGGATAACCTTCGGCGTATTTGTTGGTCATCACCGAGCCCTGCGCCTCCATGACGGCGCGGCTCACGATGTTCTCGGACGCGATCAGCTCGATCTCGTGGCGCTGGCGACCGAGTTCGGAACGGATGGCGCGGAAGATGTCCGGATCGGCATCCTCTAGCGCGGCGGTGAAAAAGCCGTCGGTCTGCGCGGAATGAGCTGTGGCCGTTGCCATTGCGAATGACCCCTTTCGTTGCATTGTCGCGGAATTTGAGCCGCGCGCTTAACACGAAACCGGGAGGGCTTCCACTTGTGCCATGCGAAATTCGCCGTCCTGTCCACGACAGCAACGAAAAGGCCGCCCGGAGGCGGCCTTTGCCAATCAGGCTGCCAAACTCAGAGTGTGCTGGAAAGCTGCAGTTCCTCGATGCCGTCGCGCGCATAGATGTCGTCGCGGAAATGAACCACGCCGTCACCTGTCGACCAGGCCGAGACATAGGTGAAGTAGACGGGTACCGGATCAGCCAGCGCAACCGGCGTGCTCTCGCCCGTCTTGATGGCCTGCTCGAAGCGCTGCCGGCTCCAGCCTTCGGTGTCACGCAGCAGCCAGGTCACCAGATCGCGCACGTTCTGTACGCGGACACAGCCCGACGAGAAGAACCGGTCGAGGTCGTTGAACAGGCTCTGCTGCGGCGTGTCGTGCATGTAGACCGCATGCGAGTTCGGGAAGTTGATCTTCACCGACGCCATGGCGTTGATCTTGCCAGGATCCTGGCGGAAGCGAAGCTTGGCGGCTTCCTCGGTCGACCAGTCGATGGTCAACGGATCGACCTCGTCGCCGTTGGGGGCGAGCAGCCGGATGTTGTTTTCTGTCAGATAGTTCGGGTTCTCGCGCATCAGCGGTATGATGTCCTTGCGGACAATCGATTCCGGCGCGTTCCAGTACGGATTGACGATGATCTCGTTGATCTTGGAATTGAGGATCGGCGTCTGGCGGTCGATCTTGCCGACGACTGCTGTGTGGCGCAGGATAACACGACCGTTTTCGACAGCCTCGATCTCCGCGGCCGGAATATTGACCATCACGAAGCGGTCGCCGAGGAAACCTGCCATGGACTGCAGCCGCACGAGGTTTGTCTCGAGCTGCGCCAGGCGTATCGGCGCCGAAACGTTCATTGCCGCATAGGTGTGCTGGCCCATGACGCCGTCACTGGGAAGACCGTGGCGGGCCTGGAAACGCTTCACCGCCGTATCGACGTAGGAATCGAATGCCGGGCTGATGCCAGCGCTGGTCGACAGGTCGCCCGAGATCATCAGACGCCGGCGCAAAATCTCGACTTCGGGCTCGATCACGCCGATCTTGAGTTTCTTCGTGGCGGGCACGACCGGCCAGCCGCCGTTTTGCACGAGGCCGTTATACTGGGCCATCGCCTGCTCGACGAAGGAACCCGTCTCCGGGCTGAAGATCGGCAGGTTGGACGCGACGGTGGCTCCCCCACTTGCCTTGGTGTCGAACCCGTTGTTCCAGGAGCCGCGTTTCGGTGCGTTCAGAATCTCGTCCAACACCGTTTGAGCATAGGCCCCGGAGGCTAGGGCGGTCGCGGCGAGCGCACCCGCTCCCCTGAGGAAAGTGCGGCGTTTGAACGTCATTGCGACCTCCGGTTTGTCGTTCTGGGGGAACCGGATAATCGACTCCCGATGAAATGCGGTCAACGCCGACAATACGTAGGAGCGACATTCCCGCTTACGGCGTGTCCGCCAGAAGGATATCGTCCTAGAACCGGAAAGGTGAAAAACCCGCATCCCCGGATTGCCAGCGCGATAGCGCAGTACAAAGCCCAAGCCACCGGAATATGGCCGCACCATGACCGGTTTTGACACAAGTGCGTGAAAACGGAAAAACCGGCGCCTTTCGGCGCCGGTTCCGCAAAATGTGCCCGTCCCGCCAGGTCCCACTAACGGGCGGCGGCGGAAAAGTGATCGTCTACATGCGATAGGCGATGGTGTCGTTCCAGAATCGGTCGAGGCGTTGCAGAGCGCGGTTCATCTGCTGGAACTCGTCGCTGTTGATGCCGCCGACCTGTTCGATCGAGCCGACGTGGCGCTCGTAGAGCCCGGCGACCACCTCGGCCACTTCCTGGCCCTTTTCGGTCAGGCTGATGCGCACCGAACGGCGGTCAACCCGCGAGCGCTGGTGGTTGATGAAGCCCAGCTCCACCAGCTTCTTCAGATTGTAGGATACGTTCGAGCCGAGATAGTAGCCACGGGTACGCAGCTCGCCCGCCGTCAGCTCAGCATTGCCGATGTTGAACAGCAACAGCGCCTGAATGGCGTTGATGTCGCTGCGACCGTTGCGATCGAACTCGTCCTTGATCACATCGAGCAGACGACGATGCAGCCGCTCGACCAGTTGAAGTGATTCCAGATACAGCGAACGGATCTGGTCGCGCTGATCTTCTTTCCCGGTTTCGGCATGCACTGCCGGCTGACGCGAAGTCATCATTGTCCTGCCTCTCGTTTGACGCCCGGTGAATTGTTTTTTGTTCTTCACCTTGGCAGCCACCATAGCTGAGGCCTCTAAAATTCGACTTAAACCGCAGGCTTAACGGGAGGTTATGGGCAAACACCATGAAAGGAGGTGAATCCCCGGTAAACAGGAACGGTCCGATTTGAAAAAATTCTAGTGACTTTCGTTGCGCCTGCGTTGCTCGAAAAACAGCAGGAGGCGAAGGGCAACGAATATGATGCCCGTCATCACATGGAACGCCACCAATGCCGGGCGCAAGCCATATAGATCCCGGAAGCCCGCATACATGCCGATCTCCGTGGCTGCTGCGGCAAGCCAGATGACCGGCCCCCAGGAAACCGTCATCCACAGCCCGGTCGCGGCAATCGGGAACAAGACCGACAACACGACAGCGGCCACCTGCCAGTGAAGCGGCATCAAATCAAAGCGCCAGAGCGCGCCGTCGTAGAGGCCGATCAGCCGGACCCAGTAGAGAAGCCCGAAGATCGTGCAGCAGACGGCCAAACCGCGGCAGAACCATTCAAAGGCGAATTCGGTGCCGGTGACGCGGGGCAGCCTGGTGTGCGCTTCTTCGCTCACAATCCAAGCTCCCTGTTTCCCAGCGGCGCGAAATAGGCATCGACCGCCTCGGCGCTCACCTCTTCGAGCGTCGCCGGCTGCCATGCGGGCCGGTTGTCCTTGTCGATGACCACGGCGCGAATGCCTTCATAGAAGTCGTGACCGGCCAGCATCCGGTTGAGGATTCGGAATTCCATGTTCATGCATTCCGCCATCGGCCGCCCCCTGCCCTCGACGACCTGGCGGAAGGCGACCTTGAGGCTGGTCGGCGAGCGCCGGCCGATCGTCTCAACCACGCCCGCCTCGAACGCGCCGTTCGCGGATGAGAGACCGGCGTGAATCTCTTCCAATGAATTCCCCGAGAAGTGGCGGTCGATCGATCGCCAGACCTCGTCGACCGTCTCTGGCTGCGGGCTTTGCGCAAACCCGGCGAGGATCGCATCGACGTCGCCACCGTCAGCCAGACTGTTCCCGAGCGCCTCCAGCGCCTCCGACTTCACGGCATGCGTCGCGAAGCCGACATGGAGCTGATCGCCCCAGCGTATCCGATTTCCGGTCAGCGCGAGATACATGCCCGACGCGCCGCGCAGACGCGGCAGCAAATGCGACCCGCCGACATCGGGAAAGAAGCCGATGCCGACTTCGGGCATGGCGAAAACGGTGTTTTCGGTAACGACGCGATGCGAGCCATGCGCGGAGATTCCCACACCGCCGCCCATCACGATGCCGTCGATGAGCGAGATATAAGGTTTGGGAAATGCCTCGATGGCGGCATTCATCCGGTACTCGTCGGCGAAGAAGTCGACCAGCAACCGGCCTTCCCTCCCCGCCCTGTAGACATCGACGATATCGCCGCCGGCGCAGAAGGCCCTGCCCTCGGCCTTGACAATGACCAGTTCGATGCCCCGATCATCACGCCAGGCGGCCAGCGCGCGCGCCAGCGCGTTGACCATGTCGCGGGTCAGCGCGTTGAGCGCCTTGGCGCGGGTCAACGTGACGACGCCGGCCCTGCCTTGCCGCGCGAAGCGGATGTCCTCGCCGCCGCCGAAATCCTCACCCACGCCTGCCAACCTCCCGCCGTTTCCCGAATCGGGCTTACGAAGGGATGCATGGTGCGTCAATTGCCCATTGCGGACAAACGCCGCATGCGTGACGAAGAATGGCTTTGCGTGATATTGAGCGACCTCAAGGAGAGCGATGGAATGAAGACATCGGCAGGCAAACTGATAGCGGGAGGCCGCGACGTCGACGAAATCACCGGCGGCCGGCGGCTGCGGCGCATGCGCAAGGCCGACTGGTCGCGCCGGCTGGTGCAGGAGAACCATCTCACCGTCGACGACCTGATCTGGCCGGTCTTCATCATCGACGGCGAGAACCGGCGCGAGGACATTCCGGCGATGCCGGGCGTGCAGCGGCTCTCCATCGATATGCTCGTGCGCGAGGCCGAGCGTGCCGCGAAGCTCGGCATACCGGCGATCGCTACATTCCCGAATGTCGACATGTCGCTTCGCGACGAGACCGGCTCGGCGATCCTCGATCCCGACAATCTGATCAACCGGGCAACGCGGGCGGTAAAGGCCGAGGTTCCCGAAATCGGCATCATCACTGATGTCGCGCTCGACCCTTTCACGAGCCACGGCCATGACGGCATCCTGCGCGATGGCGTCATCGTCAATGACGAGACGGTGGAGCAGATCGCGGCCGGCGCAGTCTATCAGGCCGCCGCGGGCGCCGACATCATTGCGCCGTCCGACATGATGGACGGGCGCATAGGCGCGATCCGCGACGCACTCGACGCCAACGGCTTCGCCGACGTGGCGATCATGTCTTACGCAACCAAATTCGCCTCCGCCTTCTATGGCCCCTACCGGGAAGCCATCGGCACGCAGGGCCTGCTTAAGGGCGACAAAAAGACCTACTACCTCGACCCCGCCAACGCCGACGAGGCGGTGCGCGAGACCGAACAGGACATCGCCGAGGGCGCCGACATGGTGATGGTCAAGCCCGGCCTGCCCTATCTCGACATCGTGCGGCGGCTCAAGGACGAGTTTCAGCTGCCGACCTTCGCCTATCAGGTGTCGGGCGAATTCTCGATGATCAAAGCGGCCGCCGCCAATGGCTGGATCGACGGAGAACGGGCGATGCTTGAATCGTTGCTCGCCTTCAAGCGGGCCGGCTGCGACGGCGTGCTGACCTATTTCGCGCCCGAGGTCGCTCGGTTGCTCAAAGGCTAACCCGCCTCTCGGCTTTACATAACTTTACATTCGTCCCGTAGGGGGGAAACGTTGCGTCACTACCTTCCACTCATCGCAGCAATCAAGCTGCCGAGACGAAGGAACCAGGGCATGACCACCGAGAACAACGAATCTCCCCAGACCGAAGCGGCCAATGAAGCCAAGCCTGCTGCGAGCGGCGGATGGGGCAAGTGGGTCGCAGTCGGCGCGGTTGCCGCCATGCTTGTCGGCGGCGCAGGCGTCGCCTCCGCGATCAGCGACGAAGGCGGTCGCAACTTCATGCGACACGGATTCCAGCAGGGCGAGATGGGACCGCGCCATGGCGGCGGCTTCATGCGGGCGCATATGGGCTTTGCCGGCCACGGCATCGAGCGTGCGCTCGACGCGATCGACGCAACCGACGAACAGTCCGACAAGATCTACGAGATCATGGACGGCGCCCGCGGAGAAGTGCGCCCGCTGATGCGCGAATTCCGCGATACGCATGAGAACCTCGTCGAGATACTTTCGGCGGAGACCATCGACCGGCAGGCGCTGGAGACCCTGCGCACCGAGCGGGTCGCCGCTCTCGACGACGCCTCGAAGAAGATGACGGAAGCATTGCTGAACGCGGCGGATGTCCTCACGCCCGAACAGCGCACCGAACTCGTCAAACTTTTCGAGGAACATGGGATGCGCGGCGGGCGCGGGCGCTGGTAAGACGGCCTGACACAACAAGTCCGGAGTGCAGCCATGGCGGATGAGGTTCTGATCGTCGACGACGACACGCGCCTGTCCGCCATGGTCCGTGACTATCTGAGCGAAAACGGGTTCACAGTTCACACTGCCGCAACGGCCACTGACGGCCTGGCAGAGCTCAACCGGCGCGAGCCGGATGCAGTCATCCTCGACATCATGCTTCCCGATCTTGACGGATTCGAAACCTGCCGGCGCATTCGCGCAATCTCCGACGTGCCGGTGCTGATGCTGACGGCCAAGGGCGACGAGATGGACAGGATCGTGGGCCTTGAAATCGGCGCCGACGACTACCTCCCCAAACCTTTCAATCCGCGCGAACTTCTTGCGCGACTGAAAGCCATCCTGCGGCGGCGCGGCGGCGCGGCGGGAAAAACCGGCCGCATGCTGCGCTTCGGCCGGCTGGAGATCGACCCGGCCTCGCGCGTGGCCAGGCTCGACGGAAACGCCTGCCCGCTCACCAGCCACCAGTTCGATCTGCTGGTTGCGCTGGCCGAGAATGCCGGGCGCACGCTGTCGCGCGAGCAGCTGATGCACAAGGTGAAGGGCGCAGAGCTCGAAGCCTTCGATCGCTCGATCGACGTTCACATCTCACGCATCCGCGCCGCCATCGAAGTCGATCCCAAACACCCCAAGCGCATCGTCACGGTGCGCGGCACCGGCTATGTCTTCGCCCGCTACCAGGACGGAGGCTGACGCGATGCTTCGACGCCTGCGCGCAAGCCTGTTTCTCAAGATCTACCTTACCCTGCTGGTCAGCCTCGCCGTGGTGGCGATCGTCAGCGGGATTTTCGTGCGTGTTGGACAGAACGAGGAGGATCGCGGCTGGCAGGGCCGGTTCGACACATTCATGGTCGCGATGCTGCCGAGAACCGCCAGCCCGGACGAGACACGGGTGTTGCTCACAAGGCTCGCCGACGCCTTCGACACCGAAATCGGCCTCTATCACGCCGATGGCCGGCCAATCGTGGTCGTGGGGCGGCCTCCGCGGCCCGACAACACGCCGTTCTGGCGCGGGCGGCGGCACCGGGGAGACCATCACGGGTTTGCCTTCAAGCTCTCGGACGGGCGCATCGTGACCGCGCGGATCGCACACCCGGTCGGACCCTTCGGGGGCAACCCGCTGGCCTATCTGGCGCTGATCGCGGCGCTCATCGGGATTGCCTCCTACCCGGTGGTGCGTCACCTGACGCGGCGGCTGGAGACATTGCGCCGCGGCGTCGAGACATGGGGCGAGAGCGACAAGCTTGCCCGCGTGAGCCTGGCCGGCAATGACGAGGTGGCGGCCGTCGCCACGAGCTTCAACGCCGCCGCCGACCGGATCGAGGCGCTGATCGCCTCGCACCGCGCGCTGTTGGCCAATGCCAGCCACGAACTGCGCTCGCCGCTGGCGAGGCTGCGCATGGCGATCGACCTCTATGAGAGGGCGCCGAACGAGGCGACCAAGGACGAGATCGTGCTGAACCTCAGCGAACTCGACGAACTGGTCGGGGAGATCCTGCTGGCCAGCCGGCTGAACCATGTCGAGGAACCGGACCAGATGGAGGCGTTCGATCTGCTTGCGCTGGCGAGCGAGGAAGGCGCGCGCAACGGGGTGAGCGTCACCGGCGACGAGGCGGTCATGCGCGGCGATCCGAAGCTGGTGACGCGGCTCATCCGCAACCTGATCCTGAACGCCCAGCGGCATGGCGCGCCGCCGATTGCCGTATCGGTTGCGAAGGAAGGCGGCCAACCGGTGCTGCGCGTCGCCGACAGAGGCGCCGGCATCACGGCGGCCGAGCGCGAGCGCATATTCGAGGCCTTCTACCGCCCGGCGGGACGCGGCGAACATGCCGGCGGATGGGGGCTCGGCCTGTCGCTGGTGCGCCAGATCGCGAAGCATCACGGCGGCGAGGTGCGCTACGAAGCGCCGGACGATGGCGGGTCGGTGTTCGTGGTGAGCTTTCCGGCCGCCGCCTGAGGGCAAGCTTGAAGTCGCGGCGCCAATCCCCATCTGATTGTGACAGGCAAAAGGGAGCAACGATGAACACCAAGGTTCTCGACGGCGAGATCATTACCGACCGGCTCGACGATGTGCGGGCCTATGACGGCGTGCGCACGCGCCGGATCTTCGCCTTCCTCCTCGACTATGTGATCGTGGGGCTGTTGATGATCCCGTTCGCGGTGGTGGTGCTGCTGCTCGGCCTGCTGACCTTCGGGCTGGGCTGGATGCTGTTCGGCATCCTGTTTCCGATCGTCGCCATCCTGTACATCTGGAACACGCTGGGCGGGCCCGAACAGGCGACCGTGGGCATGCGGATGATGGACATCAAGCTGGAACGCCTCGACGGACGGCCGGTCGACGGGATGCTGGCGGTGATGCATTCGGTGCTGTTCTGGGCCGCCAACGCGGTGCTGACGCCGCTGGTGCTTCTGGTGACGCTTTTCACCGACCGCAAGCGCGCGCTGCACGACCTTCTGCTGGGCACCGTGGTGGCGCGCAGCGACCGGCTGGGCTGAAACAGGCGGCCTTCAGCACGAAACCGGTGCTCAAGAGCAGCCACCTCCAGTATTATTGATCGTTGACGCCGCATTTGGCGGCATTCTTCTGTTGATTTTTGGCGCGCCACGGCCAAGCTTGCTCTTAACCGAGTACGGTCTACAATTCCGGCCAAATGACGCATCATTCGACACAGACACCGCAGTTCTTCCTGACCGCGCCGTCGCCATGCCCGTATATTGACGGGCAGTTCGAGCGGAAGGTGTTCACGCATCTGGTCGGCAACAAGGCGCCGGAGCTCAACGACCTTTTGACCCAGGGCGGCTTCCGCCGCTCGCAGAACATCGCCTACCGGCCGGCCTGCGAGACCTGCCGGGCCTGCGTGTCGGTGCGCATCCTGGCGCATGAGTTCGAGCCGACGAAGAACATGCGCCGGGTGAGGCTGCGCAATGACGATTTGATCGGCGCGCAACACCGCGCCGAACCCACCACCGAGCAATATTCGCTGTTTCGCGCCTATCTGGATTCGCGCCACCGCCGGGGCGGCATGTCGGACATGACGGTGCTGGACTACGCGATGATGGTGGAAGACAGCCATGTCGAGACCAGGGTGGTGGAATACCGGCGGCGCGGGCCCGACAGCTTCATCACCGGCAAGGGCGAAGGCCCGCTGGTGGCGGTGGCGCTGACCGACCACATGGGCGACGGGCTGTCGATGGTCTATTCCTTCTTCGATCCGGAAGCCGGCGACCGCT
This sequence comes from Rhizobiaceae bacterium, assembly GCA_040880025.1. Classification (GTDB taxonomy): domain Bacteria; phylum Pseudomonadota; class Alphaproteobacteria; order Rhizobiales; family Rhizobiaceae; genus RCIO01. The sequence continues at coordinate 393,493 of JBBDJD010000013.1, read as the reverse complement.
CGCTGGGCACCTACATGATCCTCGACCATATCGAGCGCGCGCGCACGGCCGGCCTGCCGCATGTCTATCTCGGCTACTGGGTGAACGGCTCGCGCAAGATGGCCTACAAGGTGCGCTTCCAGCCGCAGGAACATCTCGGCCCCAAGGGCTGGGAGCGGTTTAACGCGGCGTAAGGCGCGGATGGCGGCGGCTGGCGCTCGACCCGCATTGACGACTTCAACAGGCGGGCGCGGCGAATGGCGGTGAACGGGATTGGTTTCGTGGGGATGCGCACCATGCGCCTCGATGAAACGGTGAGGCTTTTCCGGGACGTCATCGGCGCCGACATGGCGCGGCAGGAGACGGGCCTGGCCGGCTTCGAACTGGCCGACGGCACCATCTTCGAGCTCTACGGGCCGGAGGACGATTTTCATGCGTTCTTCACCACCGGCCCGGTCGTCGGCTTCGCGGTCGACGATTTCGACGCCACGCGCGCGGCGATGGCGGCGGCGGGCGTCAGCTTCATCGGCGAGGTCCAGGCGGCCGGGGGCAGGAAATGGCAGCATTTCCACTGCCCGGACGGCACGGTCGCCGAGATCATCGGGCCGGGGTAGGCGCGCGCGCCCTCACGCCGGCGCGCGTTCCGCGTCCCGTCTCAGCTTGTACAGGAACACCAGCATGTCGACGGCGCTGTCCTCCGCGCGGGCGGTGAGATGTCCGGCGCAATCGGGATTGCGTTCATGGTCCAGCCTGGAGTGGCAGCGGCCGGAACGGCGGCAGGTCTTGCGGGCGCAGCGGCCCGGCGCGCCGTCGGTGCGCGCGGCGATGCGGACGGCCTCGTTGAGCGCGTCGAGGATGACGGGCGGCAGGGTGGCGGTTGCGGGTTTGGGCATTGGTGTTTCCTTTCTGTTGATTTCGCTCACGGGCCGTATCGCTCACTTCGTTCGCTGGCCCTCCGCGGGGGCGCCGGACGACCGGCGGGCGGCAGTCGCCGCCTCGGCCTGCGGCCGGACGAGCTTCGCTATGGCTCCGCCTTCCGGGATGACGCGGTTGGAGGTGGCTGTGCCCCTTCGCGCCCCCCTCTGTCCTGCCGGACGTTCGTTCGCTTCGATCGACAAATCGTTGTCGATCGATCGCCTCAGGCGACCGCTCCTCACCCCGCCACAAGGAGGGAGATCAGCCATCGCGACGGCTTTCGCCAACGTCTCAGGAGAAGAGCCAGCGCCGAAGCTGCCAATCTCCCTCCTTGTGGGGGAGATGTCCGGCAGGACAGAGGGGGGTATCTTCATTCGCACAAGCATCTCCGTTACCACGCCCCGTTTCCGGTCTGGCCATTGATCCTTCGGCAAGCTCACCATGAGGGCCGAAAGTGGGAAGCGGACGCATGACAGCCGTCTCTGCTTATTATTTTTGTGACGCCTGTCACGCGCCCGCCGGTGTTCTTGCCCTGAGTACCTCCTATTCGGAAGAGCTCACCCGGTGGTCTGGGAGGCTACCCGCTCGGGAGGTCTTCGGTCTTCTGAAGGCCTCCGGCTGACCCCGAACTAACGGGACAAGACGCGGACTACCCGTGGGCCCGTGCGTGGGGGCTCATCGCCCAGCAGCGTTCTCGAAACGCCGCCCGCTCGGCACCGACCGCCGCCCGGATGCTCGGAGTGCACACCCGTTTCCCGCGCAGCGGTATTTGCACCGGCGAGGATAAGGGAGATGGAAAGGGCGGGGATAAAGAGGCGAGTAGCGAATAGGAAATAGCGAGTAGGGGCCAAGGGTTGGGAGATGCGACGCCGGAAATTTATCCACGCGGGCGCACCACTTCCGCCGTCATCCCGGCCAAGCGGCGAAGCCGCGCAGAGCCGGGATCCATTCCGGAACGGATGCGCCCGGCCGCCGAGTCACGGAATGGGTCCCGGACAGCCTGCGCTATCGCTCCGGCTTCCGGGATGACGCGCGGAGAGGTTGGCGGCCGCAGGCCGGGTCCCCGCTGCTTCGCAGCGTCCCGGCGTTCGCCGGCCTTTCATCGTGCCACCGGCACGATGAATTCGCTACGCGAACCGGCTGCTCACTGCTTGACAGCGCGGGGGAACGCCGCTCCACTTTCCGCCCTGTTCCGTCTTGCGGCAAGGGAGGAAGCGCCGGTGACCCCAAAGACATCCGCGATCGTCAGCGCGGTCGGGCTGGTCCTGATGGGCTGGCTGATCCTTTCGGCCGACGAGGCGCCGAGCACCGCGCTGGCGACCATACAATATGTGGCGGTCGCCGCCTGTCTGCTTGGGCTGGTGGGCGCGGTGGTGAAGATGCGCCGGGGCGGGTAGTGGCGCGCCACCGACCGTCGGCGCTTCACGCTTGGAGTGCACATCGTCCGCGGCCCCCCGCGCAGCGGTATTTGCAACGGGGATGGTAAGGGAAATTGAAAGGGTGGGGATAGAAAAGTGAGTGGCGAATAGCGAATAGTCCGTGAAGACAAGGGGTTGGTGGGAAAGGAAATTTTCAGAGGCGAATCTGTCCCTGTAGTCGATGGATTGTGAAGAGCAGTAGGATGTTGGCCCTAACTCTTCTCTTACGCGTCCCTGAAACCTTCTGGAGAGTTAACACTCAAGCGAGCTACCTCTTCCAATCTCAGCTCACAGTCTCGCACTAAAGCCACGTCCCTGGACACATCTGGATCGCGCATCTTAAGTTCCAAACAACGCCTTTCAATCTGAAGATCATAGTAGTCTTTTCGCTCGATCTTAGCGAGCAAAGCCTCGGCCTCCTGCCACTTTCCTTCCACAACCGCGTGTCGAGCCTGCAATTGCCACGCATCAAAATGGCGGTTAACAGAAATTGCGGTCTCCGCAACAAGCGGAAGGAGAGACGGGTCGCCAGCCTCGATCCTCACAGCACATTCCAAAAGCTGACGAGTAAACTGGTTAACTCGCGGCGCCCTATTAGCTATTTCCAGTTGTTCTACCGCTTCCGGTAGCTTCATCTCTCGAAGCAGTTTTGCCGCATTAAACAGTGCGACATCACCATACTCATCATCCGCTCCAGATAACTTCTTCTCCAAGTCATCTGCTTCCTTGTGCAACCTCATCCCTCGAAGAGCCCGAATTTTCAATATCAGCAAGCCAGTTTCGCGCTCTAGTTGGTTCGCAGTCAGATCGTTAAGCGCCGACAGCGCGTCAGAAAAATTCTGGTTACGAATTAGCGCCCTTGCGAGTAAACGTGTATTGCGAAGCTTGAAATGTTTCAAAGACAGCGCAATACGAAGATTTTTAATTGCCTTGCTCAAATCTTTCTCCACGTGGAATGCATAGCTTCCTCGCAGATAGTAGACAGATGGTAGTGCAGCCTGCTCCATGCGATCGATAATGTCGCCAGGGAAAAGTCCCGCGCGAATGGCGCTGTCCCCACCCGTAAAAAGTATCTGTTCCACCGCATCGTCAGACACTTTCATGTCGAGAGCAATTCGCGACAGATTGTATGTGCTTTCGAATGCCGCCTTATTCCCCTTCGACATCGCCCTGGCTCGATGGAACCGGTCAGTAACAATGGTTAGGAGTGTAGAGCTAGTAACCAAGCCTCGCAATTCGGTAGGAATACCACCTGCGAGCTCTACCGTTGACACCATCAAGGCTTCGATGAGGTTGGTGTCGAGCTTTCCCGCATCGATGTCGGCTTCAATCTGCGCTTTGACATCTGTCAACAAAGGAGCACTAAGTTCACCTAATTCTCTGCGCGATCGGGAAGCGACAACGTCCGGGCAGCTGTAATAATCGGCGCCTGTTGCAACGACGAGCGAATAGTCGATAATTTCCCACAATTCCGTTGCAACGTCCGCTGGACTTGCATGCAAAACGCGCGCCATCATGTTTAGCGAAAGTCGCGGGAAAAGACCTAGCAATGCAATGATCTTCTTCTGATTTTCGCCAATCGCATCGGATGAAAATATTGTATCTAGCGCGCGATTCTGGAAAGCAACTACTGGTTCAGGATTGGCTTTGAGTGTATCCAAATTCCGACCGGCGTTTACCAACAGTGCCATATAGTGAGCTGTCGCGGGATGACCCAAGATCAATTGGGAAAATTCTTCAGATTTTGATGCATCAAAATGTCTAGGCTCTATCAATTTGCTTAAAATTATTTGGATATCAACATCGTTCAGCTGCCCAATGGGAAACTGAGAAATATTCTTCCTTCCAAATATTTCCTCTTCGGGAAGCCGACGCTCAGATACATAAATTATTCTCAGGCTGGGAGTACCCTCAGACAACCTCAAGAACGCATCGAACCATGGCTTCAAGTGCCGGGAACGATCTCGAAGACCCCAGCGCGTCTTTACTACAATCGGCTGATTCAAATCAGCCCAATGCTTGGCCTGCGCGTGAATCGCCTTAGCTTGCGCTTCTGGCGACAGTTTTCCAAATGCAACTATTTGCTTTTCAATCTCCTCTTTAGACATCAGTCCATCTATGTCTTGCTTAAATGTCAAATAGAAATTGACTGCCTCTGCCATGTCCGGAAGGTCGAAAACCGGACCCGCAGAACGCATCATGCCAAAGCTATTTCGAATGACCTCGCCAGCGACGGTGTTACGGCCCATCCCAGGTAGGCCAGTCAGAACAACATGCTGCAATGGGATTCCGTACTTCGGAACATTCTGTAGTACAGTTAGATGTATACGACGACATAAATCTTCCCGGCCGACAATTACATCTCTATTGTTTTCCTGAAGCTTGACTATTTTGTTTTGTAGGTAAATAATGGTTCGCGCCACGTCTGAAGCATTGTAATGCTCCGTTGCAGTCATAAATCCTTTCATCCAACCAGGAAGGCTTTGATACGTCTCACCCCCTATTGGAATAACGAACAGGGCGCCGCCGTTGGCCGCATGATTGACTTCTTCAAGACGTTTCTCAAATTCGACCCAAGTATTGATGGTATTTGGCGAATGGAAGAGAACAAAAATATTCTGTCCAGCGACTCCGCGGCGCATAGCATCGATGAATGCCTCTCCCGGATCAATCGTCTTGATATCGTAGAATGTGTTTGCCGCATCAAGTCGTCGATAAATGGACTCGACGAGCGGTTTGTCCGCGCTGGCGTGTGATAGAAATATTGTCCCGTAAGATTTTGACATAGCCGAACCTGCGGCAGCGATCTTGTTAGCGATTAGATATAACAATCAAATCCATAGTACCATCGTCGGCATATGTCACCCGAACTTCCCCGTCCGTGGGAACCCCTTCGGAACCAGCCGCCCCGCTGATGCCCGCGCGCCCTGCCACTCCGTCAGTTCGTCGCTCGGCTTGACGAAGGTGCGCTCGGCGGAGTCGGTCCATGACAGGCCGGAGGCCAGCGTAAAGGTCTTGGCGTCCTTGACGCCGCCGTCCTTGTATTTCTGCAGGCGGACGCCCTTGCCGCGCGTCATTTCGGGAATGTCGGCCAGCGGGAAGATGAGAAGCTTGCGGTTTTCGCCGACGATTGCGACCTGATCGGCCGACGGGTCGACATGGAGGCAGAGCGCCGCCTCGTCGGGCGATTTCACATTCATCACCTGCCGGCCCTTGCGCGTGTTGGCGACCATTTCGGCCTCGGGCGCGACGAAGCCGTTGCCCTGATGAGACACCAACAGCAATTTTCGCGATGGATCATGCGCGAAGGCGGTGACGATCGCCTGGTCGTTTTCCATGTCGACCATGATGCGGATCGGCTCGCCATGGCCGCGGCCGCCGGGCAGCCGGTCGGCGCCGATGGTGAAGAACTTGCCGCCGGTGGTGAAGACCAGCACCTTGTCGGTGGTCTGGGCGTGGAAGGCGAGCTTGAGCGAGTCGCCCTCCTTGAAGGTGAGCGCGGCGAGGTCGGCCAGATGGCCCTTCATGGCGCGCAGCCAGCCCTTCTGGCTGACCACGACGGTGACCGGCTCGCGCTCCACCATGGCGTGGTGGATGTCGCCCAGATCATGCTCGGGGGCGACGGAAAAGGTGGTGCGGCGCGCGCCAAGCTCGGTGTCCTTGCCGTATTTCTTGCCCGTCTCGGCCACCTGCCAGCGGACGGTGGCCCATTGCTTCGATTCAGAAGCCAGCAGCGCCTCGATCTCCGATTTCTCGCCGGAGAGACCGTCGAACTCCTTGCGGATTTCGAACTCTTCCAGCTTGCGCAAGGCGCGCAGGCGCATGTTGAGGATCGCCTCGGCCTGGACATCGCTGAGCTCCCAGCGGGCCATCATGACCTGCTTGGGCTCGTCCTCCTGGCGGATGATGCGGATGACCTCGTCGATGTTGAGATAGGCGACGAGGTAGCCGGCGAGGATTTCGAGCCGGCGCTCGATCTCGGCCAGGCGATGGCGCGAACGGCGCAGAAGCACCTCGCGGCGGTGGGCGAGCCACTCGGCCAGCACCTGCTTGAGCGACAGCACACCGGGCACCTTGCCGCGCGACAGCACGTTGAGGTTCAAGGGGAAGCGCGATTCCAGCTCGGTCAGCCGGAACAGCGATTCCATCATCAACGCGGGGTCGACGGCGCGGGATTTGGGCACCAGCACGAGGCGGATGTCCTCGGCGCTCTCGTCGCGCACGTCCTCCAGCAGCGGCAGCTTTCTGGCGATGACCAGCTCGGCGATCTTCTCGATCAGGCGCGATTTCTGCACGCCGTAGGGGATTTCGGTGACGACGGCGACCCAGGCGCCGCGGCCCTGATCCTCGGTCTCCCAGCGCGAGCGCACCCGGAACGAGCCGCGGCCGGTCTCGTAGGCCTCAAGCATCGCGGCGCGGTCCTCGACGACGATGCCGCCGGTGGGGAAATCCGGGCCTTCGACATGGCGCATGAGGTCGGCGACGGTGACGGCCGGGTTGTCGATGAGGTCTATGGCGGCGGCGCACAGCTCGGCGGCGTTGTGCGGCGGGATCGAGGTCGCCATGCCGACGGCGATGCCCGACGAGCCGTTGGCCAACAGGTTGGGGAAGGCGCCGGGCAGCACCACCGGCTCCTTGTCCTCCTCATTGTAGGTGAGGCGGAAATCGACCGCGTCCTCGGTGATGCCCTCGAGGATGGCAGCTGCCGCCTCGGTCATGCGCGCCTCGGTGTAGCGCATGGCGGCGGCGCTATCGCCGTCGATATTGCCGAAATTGCCCTGCCCGTCGACCAGCGGATAGCGCATGGCGAAGGACTGCGCGAGGCGCACCAGCGCGTCGTAGATCGACTGGTCGCCATGCGGGTGGAACTTGCCCATCACGTCGCCGATAATGGCCGCGCATTTGGAAAAGCGGGTGCCGGGCTCGAGCCGGGCCAGCCGCATGGCGTGCAGGATGCGGCGGTGGACGGGTTTCAGCCCGTCGCGCACGTCGGGCAGCGCGCGGTGCATGATGGTCGACAGCGCATAGGCGAGATAGCGCTCCTCGAGCGCCTTCTTCAGATCGACCGGTTCGATGTGATCGCCGCTGCCCTTGCCGGGCGGGATGAGGCTTTGTCCCATGAAATCCGGTTAGCGAAAGGGGTGATTCGGAGCAAGGGGCGCGCATGGCGCGCAACGCCGCATTCACCAGTCTTGCCTTGTGTTTCTTGCCTTGGGGCCGGAAATGCGCACATTGGGGCGCGAGCGCCGCCATCCGGTCGTTTTGTGCCCCTAGCGTCGGCCGGCGAAGCAACAGGCAACACCATTTCAGGGAACACCCAATGCGCACGATCGGTAACAGGACCAGCCTCGCGGATTCGGCGTCATGCGGCGCGCTGCTGGCGCTTTCAACGCTTCTGACGGTTTCGGGACCGGCGGCGGCGCAGGATGTCGACGCCTTTCTCGACCGCTTCCAGGCGGTGATGACCGAACAGGGCGCCAGCGTGGAATGGGCCGGCATGGAAGAATACGACAATGCCGACGGCGATCCGGTGATCGCGCTGAAGGACGTCCGCGTCGCGGCCGGCGGCGAAGACGCGACGATCGACCTGGTCGAGCTGATCGACGTGAGCGAGGAAGGCGACGGCTGGCGCATCGGCACGCTGTATGTGCCCGAATATGCCCGGCAGGACGGCGAGGACGCCATCCATCTGAGCGAGATCACGATGGACGGCATCATCCTGGAGCCGGAGGGCGCCGAAAACGCCTATGGCGGCGTCGTGTTCTACGATGCGGCGAGCCTCGGCGAGATGACGGTGACGGTGAAGGGCGAGGAGGTCTTCACCATGGAGGGCCTCGCCATCGCGCTCGAGTTGCCGGACAGCGGCGGGCCGATGCGCTTCAGCGGCGCGGCGGATGCCTTCACCGCCAAGCCGGGCGCCACCGACGATCCCAAGTCGAAGGCGGTTTTCGCCGCGCTCGGCTATGAAGAGGTCGCCGGCCATTTCGTCATCGAGGGCGACTGGGACCCGGCCGAGGGACGGGCGAGCCTGTCGCGCTACGACATCACCGTGGACGAACTCGGCACGTTCGGCATCAGCCTCGAAATCGGCGGCTATACGCCGGACTTCATCAGGTCGATGCGCGAAATGCAGGCCTCGATGATGGCCAATCCCGGCGCCGACGATTCGGCCAGGGGGCTCGCCATGATGGGACTGATGCAGCAGCTCACCTTCCGGTCCGCGCGCATCCACTTCCAGGACGACACGCTGACGGAGAAGGTGCTGGAGTTCGTGGCGCAGCAGCAGGGCGCGCGCTCGAAGGACGTCGCCAACCAGGCCAAGGCGATGGTGCCGTTCATGATGATGCAGCTCGGCGACCAGCAGCTGACGGCGCAGACGGCGATGGCCGTGTCGGCGTTTCTCGACAATCCGGGCAACCTGGTGATCGCCGCGCAGCCGGCCTCGCCGGTGCCGTTCGCGCTGATCATGGCCGGCGCGATGAGCGCGCCGCAATCGCTGCCGCAGACGCTGGGCGTGGCGATTACCGCCAACGAGTGCCAGCCGGCATCAACGACCTGCTAAAGCGTCAACGCGGACGCGGCTGGCCGGCGGCGGAATTCAGCTAGCTGCTCAGCCTGAGCACCGAGAGGGCCTTGAGGAACAGCGCGTCCATCGCCTCGGGGATACCCTCGCTGGGGCTGACCTCGAAGAACAGTCCCTGCGAGGCGCAGCTTTCCATGCGCGGACCGATCTCGTCCTGGAATGGCTTGATCCAGGTGTTGTACCAACCATTGGTCGGCAGCGGCAGATAGGTCGTGTACAGCACCGCGATCTTGATGCCCCGCGCCTTGATCGCCTCGCAAAGGCTGGTGTCGATCGGCTCCTGACAGCGGCCGCCGGTGGTATTCTTGGTGCAGTCGTAGGGCTTGTAGCTGTCGCCGACACCGTCCGACACGAAAAACAGTATTTTTTGCGGCGCGGAGCTCCCGAGTCCCGAGCCAGGATCGGGTATGATCTTGTTGATCGCGGAAAGGGTCTTGTCGAAGCTTGTCTGCTGATCGTTGTCGTAGTTCTGGTGAGGGATCGTCATAAGGTCGAGCCCATCGGTCTTCTTTTTCACCTGCTTCATGTTCCAGGAAAGCTTGGCGACCTCCGTCAGCCCGATGCTGGTCGCGGCCGCGCCGAACGAATAGACGGCCATACGGTACTGTTTCTTGAACTGCCTGACGGACTCCGCCGTCTCGGTCAGTTTCTGCGTGGCCTGCCGGACCACGTCAATGCGCATCGCCACGCCAAGCGACTTTGCAAGATTGTAATAGTTGTCCGAGTCGTCGAGCGAGTGACACGCGAACGCGCATTTGTCCGGCGTGTTGGACACCATCTTGCTGATGTCACCTGGTGTCGCGCCCACGCCCATCGACGGCGTGTTGTCGAGCAGAAGATAAAAATCGATTGCCGCGTCGGTCGGTATCTCGGCCGTCGCGTGCCCTTTCAAAGATATATAGCTGATGCCCAGAAGGCCGCCGAAGACGATCGGAACGCGAACGTCGTAACTGAGGGTCGAGACGATGCGCCTGGATTCCCTGCGAACGTCGGCGTCGACCCGGTCGAACACGACCTCGCCGTCCTCGATAAAGTTTGCCTGGAAGAAAAGCTCGGCGTCGCGTTCACCCGGCGGTATCTCTCCATCGGAGGTGAGGGAGTAGGCATAATCCCTGCCTGGCGACCCTTCGGAAATCGCGGCCAGGACCGCAGCATCCGCGGCGTTCTGCAGCGATGTCCGGTATTCTATAAGCCGCGCCACATCCACGGCCGTTCCCACGGCGAGCAGCAGGGGCACCGCCAGGATCGCCGTCATCATAGCCACATTGCCGGCGCGGCTTTGCAGGCATGCGCTCAAGATGGAAGTGAAGCGTCTTATCAATTCGCCAATTCCCGTTTCCTGAAGGCGCGTTATGGCGAACAATTCTTAGCATCCGGTTCATGGGCTCGGGTTTGGCGATGTGCAGAGGAAAGCGCTGTTGTGCCAAAACGGGATGGCTGAAGGTGCGCGGCTGTGCGTCGTTTGAGGCTTTGCCTGGCGAAGCGCCGCAGGATGACGGGCGGTTGGAGCGCGTCTCTAGGCCACCGCCCTCGCCTTTTGCCACTCATCGGCGCAGGCGGCGGCGACGACAGCTGCGCCGGCGACCAGATCGTCCAGCGCCATCGCATGGGCCGGCGTGTCCTCGCCGGCAAGAGGCGGGACATGGATGAAGCCGCTGATTTGCGGCGAAAAATCCGTGAAATGCGGGCTACGCGACAGGTAGAAGACATAGTTGCAGAGATAGCCGCCGGCGTCGTTCGACCATGAAAACGGCAGGCCGGCCTTTGAAAGTGCCGCCGCGATCGCCTCAAGCGGCAGTGTGGACGGATATGCTGCCCCGCCTTCGACGATGCCGGCTGCCCGCGGCTGTCCGCCGGCATTGTCCGGCCGGTCGGCGGCAATCTCGTTGCGCGCCAGGCGCTCCAGCGTAAAGCCTTCGGCCTTTGCGCTCAGGCCGAAATGGAGGGCGATATCGGGAATGAACTCCGCGCCAATCGCCGCGAGGCGGGCCGGCACCGCGCCATATTCGACGTCGAGGATTTCAGTGCGGACCACGCCGCACCCGGCGACGATATCGGGGAAGTCGCGCAAGGCCTTGATGAGGTTTTCAGTCGGGTTCACCGGCTCGCCCGGAAACGGGCCGAAACCGGTGATGAGGATGCGGGGCTGTCTCATGGAGTGATTGTGGGGCGCGAAGGGTGCGGTGACAATGGCCCGCGCTCGACGGCGGCGCGTTCGGGCCTAGATCCTCGCGTGTTGGTCCCTTCAATCGACAATTCGTTGTCCATTGATCGCCTTCGGTGAACCATTCCTTGCGGGGGTGCCATGACGTCCTCCCAATAGTTAACTAACTGGTTTAGTATCAGGGTGTGACGGAGGGGGCAAGGCGGGACTCATTGAGTTAGGCCGGGTTGCCTATCAGTGAACGGCCCTATGAAGGCTTGGTTACCTCATAGGTATTGTGCTTCGTTGCCAGCTCCGCGCGGGGGCTATCGCCAAAGCTGGCGCTAATACAATACACCTCAAGGATACTGTCACCGAAAACGTCGTTGTAGGTCGCCTTAACCACCGCGTAGAGGCGCCGACCGGAGCCAGCCGAGGTAACGGTATCGATGTCGGCTTGAATCATCCTTGGCCCGCTTGCAGGAAATGTCGCAGGTTCGCCATCGCCGCTCGGATGGACCACGATTCCACTTCCGACCTCCTCCCAGTTATTTGGTAGTTCATGCGTCGCTGGAAGCGGGAACTCGCCGACGAACGTCTGAGCGCTGATATTGACGTTGAGGGCCGGGGTGTTGCCTCTATTCACAGCGGAAAGCGTGAATTTGAAATCTTCCCTCAAGGAGTCCGTCGGAGGGATTAGCGGCGCTCCAAACTCCAAGTAAGCGCGTGTTTGCGACTTGGCGATACGTTCCGAGCGGCGATTGCTCTTAACCGTGAACACGAGGGCGATGATTGCGATGACAACACTGGCGGCCGGCGTGACGATTGTCAGCCATCCCTGCCACCAAACTTCTGCTGGCCCTGCCGCATCGCCTTGTTGTTGGGCAAGCGCCGACGGCATTGCCCCAAGTGCAAATACTGCGATCCAAAAGCGGCAAAACATGCAACTGGATGCCCATTAGCTCAAGACAGAAGCATATCACATATGCTTGCCGCCGCCACTGGTTCTCTTGGGCCAGCACGTCGGCAGAGACAGAAGCCCTTCAGCCGTCTTTCTTCGCCGACGGCGCCAGGCGCAGGTTGAGCTCGCGCAGTTGCTGCGGCGAGGCTTCCGACGGCGCGCCCATGAGCAGATCCTGCGCCTGCTGGTTCATCGGGAACATGGTGATCTCGCGCAGGTTCCTGGCGCCGACCAGCAGCATGACGATGCGATCGACGCCGGCCGCCATGCCGCCATGCGGCGGCGCGCCGTACTGGAAGGCGCGGTAGAGGCCGCCGAAACGCTCCTCGACGGTGGCCTGGTCGAAGCCGGCGATGCCGAACGCCTTGACCATCACTTCGGGCAGATGGTTGCGGATGCCGCCCGACGCGATCTCGAAGCCGTTGCAGACGAGGTCGTACTGATACGCCTTGATCGACAGCGGCTCTTCCTTCTCAAGCGCGTCCAGCCCACCCTGGGGCATGGTGAAGGGGTTGTGGCCGAATTCGACCTTTTTCGCGTCCTCGTCCCACTCATAGAAGGGAAAGTCGACGATCCAGGCGAGGTCGAAGCGGTCGCGGTCGACGAGGTTCAGTTCCTCGCCGGCGCGGGTGCGGGCGTCGCCGGCGAAGGAATAGAATTTCTTCGGATCGCCGGCGACAAAGAAGCAGGCGTCGCCGTCGTCGAGGCCCAACTGGGTGCGGACAGCCTCGGTGCGCTCGGGGCCGATGTTCTTGGCGAGTGGACCGGCGCCTTCGAGCTTGTCGCTTTCCTTGCGCCAGAAGATGTAGCCCAGCCCCGGCTGGCCCTCGCCTTGCGCCCATGAATTCATGCGGTCGCAAAAGGCGCGCGAGCCGCCGGTCTTGGCCGGAATGGCCCAAACCCGCGCCTTGTCGTCATTGGCGAGAATATTGGCGAACACCTTGAAGCCGGAATCGCGGAAATGCTCCGACACGTCCTGCATCTCGATCGGGTTGCGCAGGTCCGGCTTGTCGGTGCCGTATTTGCGGATCGCCTCGTCATAGGCGATGCGCGGGAAGGACTGCGTCACCGGCTTGCCGTTGGCGAAGGTCTCGAACACGGAGCGCATGACCGGCTCCATTGTCTGGAACACGTCTTCCTGCTCGACAAAGCTCATTTCGAGATCGAGCTGATAGAACTCGCCCGGCAGGCGGTCGGCGCGCGGGTCTTCATCTCTGAAGCAGGGCGCGATCTGGAAATAGCGGTCGAAGCCCGACACCATGATGAGCTGCTTGTATATCTGCGGGGCCTGCGGCAGCGCGTAGAACTGGCCTTCGTGAATGCGCGACGGCACCAGAAAGTCGCGCGCGCCTTCCGGCGATGAGGCGGTGAGGATCGGGGTGGAATATTCGGTGAAGCCGGCCTCGCCCATCTGCTTGCGCATCTCGGCGATGACCCTGGTGCGCCGGACGATGTTCTTGTGCAGCGTCTCGCGGCGCAAATCGAGGAAGCGGTATCTGAGGCGGATGTCCTCGGGATAGTCCGGCTCGCCGAAGACCGGCAGCGGCAGTTCCTTCGCCTGGCTCAGCACTTCCATCTCTCGGGCGAACACCTCGACCGCGCCGGTCGGCAGACTGGCGTTGACCGTCTCGGGCGAACGCGCCTTGACCTCGCCGTCGACGCGGATGACCCATTCGCCGCGCACGGTCTCGGCCGTCTTGAAGCAGGGCGAATCCGGGTCGGCGACGATCTGGGTCAGGCCGTAATGGTCGCGCAGGTCGATGAAGAGCAGGCCGCCATGGTCGCGCACGCGGTGAACCCAGCCCGACAGGCGGACGGTGGCGCCGACATCGGCTTCTCTCAGTTGAACGCAGGAATGGCTGCGGTAGCGGTGCATGGATATGTGTCCAGATTTTTGATGCTTGGAGGGCGCTGCGGAGCGCCTGAAAATCGGCGCGAAAAGCGCATGGAGGGGCGGTTTTGTCAAGAAGCGGCCGGAGAGCGCCCCGCCCTCATCACCAGACAGGTTGGCCGAACTGGCATATGGCGCGCGCCGCCATACAGGCCTAAGGAGGAACCGCCCACCGCGCCGGACCCTCCATGGCCTCACTCCGCCCGCTCATCCCGCTTCTGATCGCCGCCGCCATCCTGCTCGGCGGCAACGGGCTGCAGGGCACGCTGATCGCGCTGCGCGGGGCGCAGGAGGGATTTCCGGCGACGGTGATCGGCCTGATGGGCACCGCCTATTTCGCCGGCTTCCTGATCGGCTGCGTGGCGGTGGTGCGCATGCTGCGCGCGGTCGGCCATATCCGCGCATTCTCCGCACTTGCCGCCCTGGCGGCGTCGGGCACGCTGCTTTTGGCGATCATGATCGACCCGACGGCGTGGACGATTATCCGCTTCGTGTCGGGATTCTGCTTCGCCGGGTTGTTCACCGTCATCGAAAGCTGGATCAATTCGGGCGTCGCCAATCAGGACCGGGCGCGGGTCCTGTCGATCTACCGCATCGTCGATCTTTGCGCGGTGACGGGCTCGCAGTTCCTGATCCCGGTGATCGGGGTCGACGGCTTCGTCATCTTCGCCGTGATGTCGATCATGATCACATGCTCGCTGGTGCCGGTGTCGCTGGGCGACCGCTCCAACCCGAAACCGCCCGAGAACGTGAAATTCGATCTGCGCCGCGCCTGGACGATCTCGCCGCTGGGCGCCATCGGCTGCATCTCGGTCGGGGTGACCAACAGCGCGTTTCGCACGCTGTCGCCGGTCTATGCGCAGCAGATCGGCCTGACGGTTACCGATGTGGCGGCATTCGTGTCGATGTCGATCATCGGCGGCGCGCTGATCCAGTATCCGCTCGGCTACATTTCCGACAAATGGGACCGGCGCATGGTGCTGATCGCGACATCGGCGCTGGCGCTGGCGTCGGCGCTCGGACTGGCGCTTTTCACCGGCGGCGACCGGTTCGCCAATTTCGCCATCGTGTTCATCTTCGGCGCATTCGCCATGCCGCTGTTTTCGCTGTCGGCGGCACACGCCAACGACCGGGCCGAACCCGGGGAATATGTGATGCTCAACGCGGCGCTGATGCTGTTTTACTCGATCGGGGCGATCGGCGGACCGTTCGCGGCGGCATTCGTGATGGAATTCTACGGTCCGCACGCGCTTTTCGTCTTCATCGCGGCGGTCTATGCGGTCTTCATCCTGATCATCCTCTACCGCATGCGGGTGCGCTCCTCGGTGCCGGCGGCCGAGCGCGGACGGTTCGCGGCGCTGCTCAGAACGTCGCTGATTTTCGGCCGACTGACCAAGTCCGTTTCGACCACCGGGGCCGATCGGGAACCAAACCCGCCAAAACCAGCAAACCAAGCTGCAGCCCCGTCAGCGCCGCAGAGGCGGGAGCATTAGATCGGAATACGTATTCCGCTCAGCCATTGCCCGACCCACGAATATGCGTCCGATCGCCCGTCAGCAGATGGCACTTCGACTTGAACCAAATAGAAATTTTCCGAATTGGCGACCATAAATATTTCTCGTTCCACCGTTAATCTTATATCTGATTTCCCTTTGCTACTTCCTGCCGATTCAAATTCTATATTCATTTGAATATAAAGGACATTTCCCTTCTTTTGTATTGTATTTATCTCAACTCTCGTATCCTCATATGTATCTTCTATCGCGACCGACGCCGTTATCACCGCACTCAGCATTCTTAGAACCAAATCACCTCGGTAATACTGAGAAAGCTTTTCCTCCAATTCGATCTTGCGATCTACATCTCTTGACGAATCAGCTAATATTTCTTCACCTTCGATAAGTGTTGCGATTTCTTCTGCTATTTCTGAACCACCACCAGTTTTCGTGATCTGATCAATGTTGTTATCTTCAAGCATTCTGTCTAGCGAGGTTACACCTGAAACAAAATCGTCTTCTTCAAGAACCTGTACAGCAACCATCGGGAAAAATATTATTGCATCGGGGACGAACCCACTCTTACCATCCTTGACATGGGGATATATTTTTACCTTTTCCTCCCGCGCCCAAAGGTGAAAATTCTTGTGTTTCAGCGCCTGGGACATTTGTGAAGTAAACCTATCCTCTTGAATCTTCATCATAAAATATTCTCCTTCCGAAATGAAGGAGTATTTCCAAAGATTTCCATTCGGCACGGTATAGTAAAACTTGGCTCCTTCTGCAGTATTATATGATCCATCCAATGCCTTCACTTTGTCTTTCGTAATAACCAATTTCGAAACGTCGAAAAAATTCAGATCGTCGTCGCCGATGCGGCGCTCAATCGATACGAGGCGATCCTTCAAGGTGGAGACTTCGCGTTCGTGGGATATCTCGATCTGTTTCTTTTCCAGATTGTACCGGGAAGAGTCCACAAACGAAACGACGCCAGCAGTCGTCGAACCAGCTGCCACGACTACTCCCAGCAATATCGATAGCGGATGTGCTTCAAGAAAATCTCTGATCGACATTTCGGTCTCCCGGGCGCTCAATTTACTGTTTATCAACGCTCCTAAATACCCGCAATACTAATGCTTTCCAACCTCTTTGAGACCCAAAAATGCGGTACAAACGTGCGTCGGCATTCTGCCCCGGGGCACGGCACGACACCTCCAATTTGATGGCGCAGCGGATGCATGAGCAGCGAAACTCTGCCCGCATGGACTTGACGTGGTTGTGGGCCGCGCGCAACGCAAGCGAAAAACCGGTGAAGAGACGCTTCAACAGCCGGAGAAATGACACTAAACAGGATGCATGAACCTGATAGCCACCCAGGCCGAACTCGATGCGGCCGTCGAAACCCTCCGTTCCTCCGACTTCGTCACAGTCGATACCGAATTCATTCGCGAGACGACCTTCTGGCCGGAGCTCTGCCTGATCCAGATGGCATCGCCGGACGCGGCGTTCCTGATCGATCCTCTGGCCAAGGGCGTCGAGCTTAAGCCGTTCTTCGAGCTGATGGCCGACGAGGGCGTGGTGAAGGTCTTCCACGCCGCGCGCCAGGATATCGAGATCGTTTTCCATCTCGGCGGACTGATCCCGCATCCGGTGTTCGACACCCAGGTGGCGGCGATGGTCTGCGGCTTCGGCGACAGCGTTTCCTACGACCAGCTGGTCGACAAGATCACCGGGGTCAGGATCGACAAGTCGTCGCGGTTCACCGACTGGCGGCGCAGGCCGCTGTCCGACAAACAGCTCGAATACGCGCTCGCCGATGTGACGCATCTGGTCGACGTCTACCGCCACCTCGCCACCGAACTGGAGCGCGAAAAGCGCGCCCACTGGCTGAACGAGGAGATGGAGGTGCTGACGGCGCGCGAGACCTACGACCCGAACCCGGACGATGCCTGGAAACGGCTCAAGATACGCAACGCCAAGCCGCAGCAGCTCGCCATCGCCAAGTCGATCGCCGCGTGGCGCGAACTGGAAGCGCGCGAGCGCAACGTGCCGCGCGGGCGCATTCTCAAGGACGACGCGATGGTGGAGATCGCCCAGCAGATGCCGGCCGATATCGCAGCACTCGGACGGCTGCGCGCCGTGCCGCGCGGCTGGGAGCGCTCGTCGACCGCCACCGGGCTGATGGAGGCGGTGGCGGCGGCCCTGGCCATCCCCAAGGAGGATCTGCCGCGCCCAATTCGCCACGCACAGCCTTCGGATGGCGCGAACGCGGCGGCCGAATTGCTGAAGGTGCTGCTGAAGCTGGTGGCTGAACGGGAAGGCGTGGCGCCCAAGGTGCTGGCTTCCTCGGACGACATCGACCGCATCGCCTCCAATGGCGAGGAAGCCGACGTCGCGGCGCTGCATGGCTGGCGGCGCGAAGTGTTCGGCGAAAAGGCGCTGCAGCTGGTGCGCGGCGAGATCGCGATCAAGTTCGAGGACCGCAGGATCGCAGTCTTCGACCTGCAGCAAGCGGCGGAATAGGTGTATGCGGCCGGCATTGATCGGGAAACGAGGGTGAACCTGAGATGACGCGACCCGTCGTCGGCATTATCGGCAACAGCTACCAGATCGAGAACAGGTTTCTCGTCCAGTCGGCCGGAGAACGGAACATGTCGGCAGCGGCGGAGGTCGCCGGCGCCCTGCCCCTCATCTTTTCCGGCAATCCGAAGCTCACCGACATCCGCGATCTTCTGGATGTGGTCGACGGCGTGGTGCTGACGGGGGCGCGGGCCAATGTGCATCCCAGCCGGTTCGGCACCGACCCCGACCCCAAGCATGAACCGTATGATGAAGACCGCGACGCGCTTGCGCTGCCGCTGGTGGAGGCGTGCGTGGCGGAAGGCGTTCCGATCTTCGGCATCTGCCGGGGTTTCCAGGAAATGAACGTCGCCTATGGCGGCACGCTTCACCCTGAAATCCGGGAATTGCCGGGGCGCATGAACCATCGCATGCCGCGGCTCGAAAATGGCGAAATTCATCCCGACGTCGAGGTCATCTTCGCCGACCGGCATGAGGTGACCTTGACGCCCGACGGGGTGTTCGCCGGCATTTTCGGGCGCGACAGGATCAAGGTGAACTCGCTGCACGGACAGGGCATCATGGAGCCGGGCAAGCGCGTTCTGATCGAAGGAACGGCTGAGGACTCAACGATCGAGGCGATCCGCATCGAGGGCGCGAAGGGCTTCGCGCTCGGCGTCCAGTGGCACGCCGAGTACGACCCGCAGACCAACCCGATCAACCGGGCGCTGTTCGAGGCGTTCGGCGAGGCGGTGCGGGCAAGCTTGAGAGGAAAATCTGCTGCCCGGCGCGGCGTGGCGTAACCCCGCAATAGTGGCGTATTGGCGCGCCCTGCAGCCGGATCAAGGGTCGCCCGCCTGAATTCGACGGCGATATCGTGCCGGCGGCACGCCGAATTCCAGCCTGAATGCACGATTGAACGCCGCCTCCGACTGATAGCCGACATCGGCCGCGATATGCAGTATCGTTTCGCGCGAAGTCGCCAGCCTCCCGGCGGCAAGACAGAGTCGCCACCGGCGCAGATAGCTGACCGGCGTTTCTCCGATCAGTTGCGAAAACCGCCTGGCCAGAACGGAACGCGAGGCACCCGCCTCTCGCGCCAGTTCAGCAAGCGTCCAGCCATGCCGGGGGTTCTCATGGAGCACGGCCAGCACAGCGCCGACAACAGGATCGCGGGCTCCCGCAAGCCAACCTGTTTGCTCGGCGGGGAGGCGCTGCATGTAAAGGCGAAGAGCCTCAACGAACAAGGCCTCTGCGGCCCTTGATAGCAAGATCGCGGAACCGGGGCTCCCGGATTCGGCCTCCGAAACGAGGTGCTGCAACGATGCGGCAAACCAGTTCCGGCTTCGGACGCCGTGCAAGCCGATGCGTAAGCTGTTGGGCAGGCCGGAAAGGAAAAGCCGATCCGCGGAACGCTCACAGCCGATGAAACCGCAGATAATCCGCGTGGCGTCGCCATGCCCGCTTCCGAGCCTGATCGTCGCAGGGCGGTTCGTGAATGCGTCTCTCAGCGGAGCCGCGGCGTCAACAAGCTTATTCGGCCCGCCGTTCGAAACGGTGTGCGCGTGGCCGTACGGGAGGATCACGATATCGCCGGACTCGGCCCAGAGTTCCTCGCCGTCCTCCATTCGAACCTGCGCGCGACCGTCGGTGACCAGATGAAAATTCACGATCCGCGCGGTGCCGGGGGACAGAAGGTCGGCTGCCTTATCGATGCTCGGCACCGAAAACCCCCAAGGGGCCTCGCACTCGACGCGAAAGAAGATGGCAGCGGTCGCGCGGACAGCCGCCAAGGCTTGGGAAAGGGCGTCCATGATCCCCAGCGTCGTATAATCGGCAAGCAAGGGCAACTCTGCAAAGAAAACGAGCTTTCCGGCAAACTCCGGCGAACCGACGGGCAGTAGGGTCTGGACCGCATCAACATTCCGGCACCAGTGCTTGCCCCATGAAGACGATCACTACAACGCTCAAGGCACACGGATACGAATTCGCGTTCGTCGAACGCGGCGACGGCGCACCTGTGATCTTCGTCCACGGATCGGTGAGCGACTACCGCACCTGGAGCGAGCAGTTGGAGAGCTTTGCGACACGCTATCGCGCCGTCGCCTACAGCCGCCGGCATCACTGGCCGAACCGGCCGATCCCCGAGGGGGCCGACTACGCCATGGATCAGCAGGCGGACGACCTAGCGGCGATGATCGAGGTCGTCGCGGCCGCGCCCGCGCATCTCATCGGCCATTCCTACGGAGCCTTCCTGTGCCTGCTTGTCGCGATGAAGCGACCCGACCTCGTGCGCTCGCTGGTGTTAAGCGAACCACCGGTCGTGCCGCTGTTCGTCAGCAATCCTCCGAAATCCGGAGAATTGCTGACCCTGTTCCTCAGCCGGCCACGCACCGCGATGGCAATCCTGACGTTCGGCATGCGCGGGCTGGCCCCCGCAACGAAAGCCATTGAGGCGGGCGATGCCGAAAGAGCCATAGCGATCTTCGGAAAAGCCGTCCTGGGCGCCGAAGCATACGCGGCTCTGCCATCCGAGCGCATGAAACAGGTGCGCGACAATCTCATCGCCGCCGAGTTTCTCGGATCCGGTTTGGCAGACCTGCCGGAGGACCGGGTTCGTGAGGTCCGCTGCCCGGTGCTGCTGCCAGTGGGTTCGCACAGTCCGGCGCTCTTTCACCGGCTCACGGCACGGCTCGCGGAGCTCCTACCTGCCGCGCGGCGCGCCGATATCCCCGGTGCCTCCCACATCATTCACGAAGACAACGCGGCGGCGTTCGACAAGGCCGTCCTGGAATTTCTGGACGGCATCACGTGAGAAGACGAGGAACCAGGATGAAGATCATTAGGGGAATTCGCACCGGTGGCAGCGCGGTTGGCCGCGACCACTCTGATTGCGGTCGCCGCTTTCGGAGCAATGGATCGGCCGCACCATTGTCATCGCAACACTCGGCGAACCGTGGCCCTGAACAGCGTTCCGGCCGGCGATCCTCGGACGGCCCGGCTCATTCCGCCGCCATGGCCAGCTTCAGGTCCAGCCCGCTGACCTTGGCGAGTTGCGCCAGCCGGGCTTCGGGGCGCTCGCCCATCAGCGCGGCGTGCTGCCTGGGCACCGTCAGCGTGAAGCCGCCATCGTCGCGCTTCAGCCATTTCAGCGACGGCATGACGCCCGGCATCGCGGCCGACAGCAGGTAGACGACACGCATCATGGCGCCAAGCAGACGGGCGCGCTCGACCAGACGCGCGCCGGCGAGCTTGCGCAATTCGGGGCTGACGTCGTCGTCGTAGACCCCCTCGTAGCGGAACATGATGGTGAGCGCGATGAAAGCGCGGCCCGGATGGTCGATACCAATGAATGACGCGTGGGAGATGATGTTGAGCGACTGGGTGCCGCGATATTCGGGATGCGCGCGCCAGCCTATGTCGGCCAGCAGGCAGGCTGCTTGGCGGTAGCGCGCTTCCTGCGGCTCCTCGCTGAGGCCGAAGGTAGCGAGCGTCTCGCCGGTCCACGCGGCCAGTTCGCGCGCGTGGGTGACGGAACGGGCGCGCAGCACCGCCAGTTCCTCGGCCGCCGAAATCAGCGGGTCGGTCGCGCGTTTCTGCTCGTCGAGCAGGGAGAAAAGATAGCCCTCGCGCACGCCGAGCGCCGAAACGACAATCTTCGACGGCTTCATGGCCCTGATGATTTCCTGAAGCACGGCCGCGCCGTAGGGCAGCAGCGCGCGGCGGGTCTTGGATATGCGGTCGATGCCCTTGATCCTGTCGATGTCGCCTTTGGCGACCTGGGTGAGGAAATCGGCCGAGCTGTCGATGCCGAATTCGTAGTGATGCATCACATGGAGCGGATAGCCGGTGGCCATCATGTGCAGGCGGGCGAGATTGCGCCAGGTGCCGCCCACGGCATAGAAGACGCGCCCCTCCCCGCCCGATAGCAGTTCGGCGCGCTTCAACTCCTTGCGGGCGATGCGGGCGGCCTCGGCCGGCGAGTTGGCGGCCGAATCCTGCAAACGCAGGCCGCCGAGCGGCAGCGTGATGCCGTCGCCGATCACGTCGCCCCTGACGTCGACCAGCTCGAGGCTGCCGCCGCCGAGATCACCGGCTATGCCATCGGGGTCGTGAAATCCGCATATGACGCCGAGCGCCGAATAACGGGCCTCCTCGCGGCCCGACAGCACCTGGATCTCGGTGCCCAGAATGGCCTCGGCGCGCTCGATGAAGTCATGCCCGTTTTCGGCCTCGCGGGCGGCGGCCGTGGCGATGACATGCAAGCCTTCGGACCCCGCCTGTTCGGAGAGCGCGCGGAAGCGCCGGAATTCCTCAATCGCGCGCGACACGCCCTTGGGGTCGAGCTTGCCTGTCGTGACGATGCCGCGGCCAAGACCGGCCAGCATCTTCTCGTTGAAGAGCACGGTGGGCGAGCGCGCGATGCCCTCATAGATGACCAGGCGGATCGAGTTCGATCCGATGTCGATGACCGACAGCGGGTGGCGATCCTGCAACCTGCCCTGGGAGACAGAAATCATTAGAAGCTCTAGGCCTGCTTCTTGTTTTTGCGGTAGCGCGCGATGCGCTTGGGCGCATGCGACTTGAGCGCGTCGCCACGGCCGGACAGGCTCGGATTCGTCATGAAATATTCCTGGGCGTTGAACGGCTCCTCCGCCTCGTCCGGCGACATGCGCCGCGAGGTTCCGTCCGGCAATACTTCGAAACTCTGGCGGTTGTCCATGATGTTGCCGAGCATGATCTGGCCCAGCACCTGCTCATGCACAGTTGCGTTGGTGATGGGAACGAGCGTCTCGACGCGCCGGTCGAGATTGCGCGGCATCAGGTCGGCGGAGCTGAAATAGACAATGGCTTCGTCCGACGGCAGGCCGTGGCCGTTGCCGAAGCAATAGATGCGGCTGTGCTCCAGGAACCGGCCGATGATCGACTTGACGCGAATGTTGTCGGACAGTCCCGGCACTTGCGGGCGCAGGCAACAGATACCGCGCACCACCAGGTCGACATCGACGCCGGCGCGGCTTGCCTCATAGAGAGCGTCGATAATCTCAGGATCGACGAGGGCATTCATCTTCATCCAGATCTGCGCCGGGCGGCCCGCCTTCGCGTGGGCGATCTCCCGGTCGATGTGTCCGAGGATGCGCGTGCGCAGCGAAAACGGCGAAATGGCGATGCGCATCTCCTCGGCCGGTTCGGCGTAGCCGGTGATGTAGTTGAACACCTGCGCCACATCGCGGGCGATCACCGGGTCGCTGGTGAAGAAGGAGAGGTCGGTATAGATGCGCGCGGTGATCGGGTGATAGTTGCCGGTGCCGAGATGGACATAGTTGCGCAGCCGGCCATCCTCGCGGCGCACGACCAGCGACATCTTGGCGTGGGTCTTGAGTTCGATGAAGCCGAAGACGACCTGCACGCCGGCGCGCTCCAGATCGCGCGCCCAACGGATGTTCGCCTCCTCGTCGAAACGCGCCTTGAGCTCGACCAGGGCGGTTACCGACTTGCCGGTCTCGGCGGCGTCGATCAGCGCCCTGACAATCGGGCTGTCGTTGGAGGTGCGATAAAGCGTCTGCTTGATGGCGACGACATCCGGATCCATCGCCGCCTGACGCAGGAACTGGACCACCACGTCGAAGCTCTCATAGGGATGGTGGACGACGATGTCCTTCTCGCGGATGGCGGCGAAACAGTCGCCGCCACGGTCGCGGACACGCTCGGGAAAGCGCGGATTGTAGGGCGGGAACTTCAGATCGTCGCGCGGCAGGGCGACGATGTCGGAGAGCTGGTTGATGGCCAGCGGGCCGTGGAGGGTCGAGATGCGACTGGGCGCCACGCCCAGTTCGCCGGAAACGAACTCCCTAAGCATTTCAGGCATTTCGCCTGAAAACTCGATGCGGATCACCTGGCCGCGGCGACGGCGCTTCAGCGCCGTCTCGAACAGGCGCACCAGGTCTTCCGCCTCTTCCTCGACCTCGATGTCGCTGTCGCGGATGATGCGGAATGTGCCGAGCCCCTCCACGTCATAGCCGGGGAACAGACGGTCGATGTGCAGGGCGATGACGTCTTCGAGCGCGAGAAAGCGCACGTCCGAGCCATCATCGGGCATGCGCACGTAGCGCACCACCGACACCGGCACGCGCAGCAGCGCCGTCATCTCCTCGCCGGTGCGGCGCTGCCTGAGCCTCAGCGCGAGCGAGAAGCCGAGATTGGGAATGAACGGGAACGGGTGCGCCGGGTCGATCGACAGCGGGGTCATGACCGGAAAAATCGCTTCCTCGAAATGGCCGCGCAGCCATTCCGTGTCGGCGGCGGTCAACTGGTCCGGGCGAACGATGTGGACACCTTCCGCGGCCAGCAAATCGACGAGCTGGCCGAGCGATTCATGCTGCTCGCTCTGCAGCCGTTCGACCTCGACGAGGATATTGTCGAGCTGTTCCTGCGGGGTGCGGCCGTCAGCGCTGCGGGTCGTTATTCCTTCGCGCACCTGGCCGGCAAGGCCGGCCACCCGGACCATGAAGAACTCGTCGAGATTGGTGGCCGAAATCGTCAGGAAACGCAGGCGTTCCAGCAGCGGATGATTGGAGTTCTGCGACGCCGCCAGCACGCGGCGGTTGAACTGAAGCCAGGAAAACTCGCGATTGACGAAACGGTCGGGGCTGGGATCGGCGCTGCCGGGCAGTCCTTTCGTTCCCTCCGCAAATTCGGCCTTGACCGGCCTCAACTCCGTCATCGCATTCTCCACTGCCCGGCGCACCGCGGCCCGGAGCCCATCCTAATTCGACTTCGCGGCGAACGCATCACAGACGCGGCAGATTCTTGCGCGCTCGCTTGCATTGGCCGGTCAGATGTTCCAAACGGAATGCGGCCCGGCAACGTCTACCGGTGCCGGTTTGACATCCGGGGAGCACACCATGGCAGGCCACCACATTTCGTATTTCCAGAACGACGCCGGCCACCGCAAGATCGAAATCGGCGTCAGGGAATTCAAATGCGTCGGCGCCAATCCGCCCTTCGATCATCCCCATGTCTTTCTCGACATGGGCGACGGCAACGAGATCGTCTGTCCCTATTGCTCGACTCTCTACAGCTACAATTCAGCCCTGCGGGCCGACCAGACAAGGCCGGATGACTGCCTGTTCCAGAACAAAGCGGCGTAGTCCGGACAGGATAGGCGGCTGAATGGAAGCGCAGCGCTCGCGGCAGATCGTCATCGCCGGCGCGGGCATTGCCGGGCTGACGGCCGCGATCGCATTCGCCAAGAACGGATTCTCGGTCCAGCTCTACGAACAGGCCAGCAAGTTCGAAGATGCCGGCTCGGGCATTCAGCTTTCGCCCAACGCCACGCGCGTGCTCGCGCATCTGGGCGTGCTCGACAATCTACTGACGGCGAGCGTGGAGCCAAGGGCCGTGGTGGTGCGCGAAGCCCGCAGGCTGCGCAAACTCGCCGAGGTTCCGCTGGGCGGCAAGGCGGAAGACCGATGGGGCGCGCCTTATCTGGTGGTCCACCGCGCCGATTTGCAGACGGCATTGCTGGCGAGGGCCAAGCGCGAGCCCGACATCAGGCTGGTGACCGGGGCGCGGCTGGCCGACGCGGCTTTCCACGCGCGCGGGGTCACGGTCTCGCTCGATGTCGCGGGCGACGTCAAGGAAGCCGCGTGCCTGCTCTTGATCGGGGCGGACGGCGTCGGCTCCACGGTGCGCAATCTCGGCACGCGCGGCGCGGCGCCCCGCTACAGCGGCCATGCCGCATGGCGCAGCACCGTGCGGCGCGACAGCGACATGGGCGAAGCGCTCGCCACCGTGATGCCGGCCGATTGCGTCACCGTCTTCGCGCATCGGCGCTTCCACCTCGTCGGCTATCCGATCCGGGGAGGCACGGCGATCAATCTGGTGGTGGTCGTGAACAGCCGTTCGGAGGAGGCGCGACCCGGCGATCGCGGCGACCCGGCGATACTGGCGCGCGCGATGCGCGGGACGGCCAGACCGCTCGCCGGTCTGGCGCATGGCTGCGAACCGTGGACGCTGTGGCCGATCCGCGAAGTGCCGCCGGATCATCCGTGGACGGGAGGCGCGGGCGTGGCGCTGATCGGCGATGCGGCGCATGCGCTGACGCCGTTTGCGGCGCAAGGCGCGGCGATGGCGATCGAGGACGCGATCATTCTGGCCAATCTCGTCGCCGCGACGCCCGACGATCTGACCGGAACACTGGCGCGCTATGAGGCGATGCGGCGTCCCCGCATCCAGCGCGTCGAGGCGCGCGGGCGCTTCAACCATTTCGCCTGGCATGCGTGGGGCCCGATGGCGCTGGCGCGCAACATTGTGCTGCGCGCGCGTTCGGGCCGGCAACTCGCCGCCGAACTGGACTGGCTTTACGGTTTCGACGCCACGACGGCCCCGGCGCCGGAGAAAAAGAAGAAGCGCGGCGAGAGCTAGAGCGGTTCAGGAACCGATCCTGCTAGTGCAGGATCTGGCTCAGGAACAGCTTGGTGCGTTCGTGCTGCGGGTGGTCGAAGAACTGGGCCGGCTCGTTCTGCTCGACGATCTGGCCCTGGTCCATGAAGATCACCCTGTTGGCGACCTGACGGGCAAAGCCCATCTCGTGGGTCACAACGATCATGGTCATGCCCTCCTCGGCCAGGCTGACCATGGTCTCCAGCACTTCCTTGATCATCTCGGGATCAAGCGCGGAGGTCGGCTCGTCGAACAGCATGATGCGCGGGTTCATGCATAGCGAGCGGGCGATCGCCACACGCTGCTGCTGGCCGCCCGAGAGCTGGCCCGGATATTTGTGCGCCTGCTCCGGAATCTTGACGCGCTCGAGGAAGTGCATGGCCGCTTTCTCGGCTTCCCGCTTGGGAGTCTTGCGCACCCAGATCGGCGCCAGTGTGCAGTTTTCCAGGATGGTCAGATGCGGGAAGAGGTTGAAGTGCTGGAACACCATGCCGACCTCGCGGCGCACCTCGTCGATCTTCTTCAGATCGTTGGTAAGCTCGATGCCGTCGACGACGATCTTGCCCTTCTGGTGCTCCTCCAGCCGGTTGACGCAGCGGATCATCGTCGACTTGCCCGACCCCGAGGGACCGCAGACGACGATGCGCTCGCCGCGCATGACCTTCAGATTGATGTCCATCAGCACATGAAAATCGCCGTACCATTTGTGCATGTCGACAATTTCGATCGCCACATCGGTATCGGATATCTGCATGCGCGAACGATCGACGGCGATATCGTCCAGGCTAACGGCGTTTTCGCGTGTCATCGATGGTTCCTTTTCCCTTGTCGTACCAGGCGCGTTGCGTCCGGGCGGTTACCGGTGGCCGGTGTCGAGCCGGCGCTCCATGAAGATCGAGTATCTCGACATACCGAAGCAGAAGACGAAGTAGACGAAGGCCGCAAACAGGTAGGCCGAAAGCGACTGCACGGGCGTCGCCCATGTCGGATCGGTGAAGGACGACTGGATCTGGCCCAGGAAGTCGAACAGTCCGATGATGAGCACCAGCGTGGTGTCCTTGAACAGACCGATGAAGGTGTTCACGATGCCCGGTATGACCAGCTTCAGGGCCTGCGGCATGACGATCATGCGCATCATCTGGTTGTAGTTGAGGCCGAGCGCCATGGCGCCTTCGAACTGCCCCTTCGGGATCGCCTGAAGCCCGCCGCGCACGACTTCGGCCATGTAGGCGGAGGCGAACATCGCCACGCCGACCAGCGCCCTCAGCAGCTTGTCGAAGGTGACGCCTTCGGGGAGGAACAGCGGCAGCAGAACCGACGACATGAACAGCACGGTAATCAGCGGCACACCGCGCCAGAACTCGATGAAGATGATCGAGAACATGCGCACGATGGGCATTTTCGAGCGGCGGCCGAGCGCCAGCACGATGCCGATCGGCAGTGACGCCGCGATGCCGGTGACGGCGATCACCAGCGTCACCAGCAGCCCGCCCCAGCGGTCGGTGGGAACCGTCCTGAGGCCGAAATCGGTCGCCAGCAGCGCCATGACGACGGCGATGCCGCCCATGACGATCGCCGCGCCCCGGATGCTGGGCATCGGATCCTTGTCGGAGAGGCGGGCAATCGCGGCGGCGATGCCGATGACGACCGCGCTCAGGATCGCGTAGTCCACCCAGAATTTGAGAAGGCTCTCGCGAAGCAGAAATCCGGTGGGCAGAAAGCCGTTCAGGTTAAAATTGCCGCCCGTCAGAAGGATGAGCGCGGCAATCGGGAAAATCAGGCCGACGAAGATGATGTTTTCGCGCTTGAACGGCGCGGACGGAATCAGCAGCGGCACCAAGCCGCCGAAGAACAGTATGCCGACGATGTTGACGCGCCAGATTTCGCCGTCGGGATAGCGGCCGTATATGAACTGCTCCCCATATGCCCCGACATAGGCCCAGCAGGCGCCGAACCAGCCATTGGGCTGGATGCCGCCCTGCTGCTCGGTGGCGCAGACAGATCGGTCGGCCCCGGTCCACACGCTCTCAAGGAACACGAAGCTGACCAGCGGCGGAATGATGATGTAGAGCAAAAACAGCGCAAACAGCGTCAGGATCGAGTTGGATACGCTCGAAAACAGGTTCCCGCGCACCCACGCCACCGCGCCGCTGGCCAGCAAAGGCGGTGGCACCGAAGACACCATCTCCGTGCGAACGTAGGAGAGGTTGCCGCCGCCATGCGGCACTGGCGCCAGGGAGTCCGCGGTATGCGGATAGGCGACCGGCGTGCCTTCGGGCGCTGCCGCGTCGACCGCCTTGCCCTTGACGCCAGGGACGCCCGATTTTCCCGATGGTTTCCTGGTGTCCTTGGCCATGTCAGCGCTCCACCAGCGCCATTCTGGCGTTGTACCAGTTCATGAAAGCCGAGATCAGCAGCGACAGGGCAAGATAGGTCAGCATGGTCATCATCAATATTTCAACGGCCTGCCCGGTCTGGTTGAGCGCGGTGCCTGCGAAGACCGAAACGAGATCAGGAAAGGCGATGGCGACCGCCAGCGACGAGTTCTTGGTCAGGTTGAGATACTGGCTCGTCAGCGGCGGAATGATGATGCGCAGCGCCTGGGGAACGATCACAAGGCGCAGCGTGTGGCTGGGCTTGAGCCCCAACGCATATGAAGCCTCGGTCTGGCCCTTGTTGATGCCGAGGATGCCGGCGCGGACAATCTCGGCGATGAACGCGCCCGTATAGGTCGACAGCGCCAGAAGCAGACCAAGGAATTCGGGATAGAGTCGTGAACCGCCGCGCGGGCCGAAATTGCCCTGGGTCGGGTATTCGAAGGACAGCGGCATGCCGCCGATGAAATAGGCAATCAGCGGCAGCAGGATGATTGCCGCAAGCGAGGCGCGAAACACCGGGAAGCGCTCGCCGGTGGCTTCCTGCCGCTTTCTCGCCCAGCGGACGAGAATGACGATGCCAATGATTGCGATCGCGATTGCAGCGAGCACGATGTAGATGCCGTCGGTGTAGATGGGCTTCGGCACGTACCAGCCGGAAATGTTCAACTGGCCGAACAGGCCGAGGTCCAACGCGTCGCGCCGGCTCGGCAGGAGACGCAAGACGGCGAAGTACCAGACGAAAATCTGCAGCAATAGCGGGACGTTGCGCAGCGCCTCGATGTAGACGGTGGCCAGCTTCGCGATCACCCAGTTCTGGGAAAGACGGGCGATACCGACGACAAAACCGATGATCGTGGCGACGATGACGCCGACGACGGCGACGAGCAGCGTGTTGAGCAAGCCGACGATGAAAACGCGGCCATAGGTGGAGCCGCCCTGCTCATACTCGATCAGCGACTGGCTGATGGCGAAACCGGCATTGTTGGACAGGAAGCCGAAGCCTGACGAGATGTTCGCCGCACGCAGATTGGCGAACATGTTCTGGATGCCCAGCCAGGCCAGCCAGATCAATGCGACCAAAAGGACGATCTGAACGATCCATGCGCGCACCTTCGGGTCGTTGAGCAACGCGACCCTGGGCGCGGAATCGCCCCCGGCGGTAGTAACAGCCATGCCTGTTCCCCTCGTCCGCACCGATTGTGTTTGATTGCCATCCGTTTCCGGCGGCCGGTGTTTTAGGCGCGACGTAGTCCGATAAGTCACGGCCGCCCGGAAACGCCCCGGGCGGCCGCAGGTTCAGTTGTTAGCGGACAGGCGGTGCGTATTGCAGGCCGCCGTTGGTCCACAGCGCGTTCTGGCCGCGCGAGATCTTCAGCGGGGTGTCGGGGCCGACATTGCGGGCAAACGCCTCGCCGTAATTGCCGACATGCTTGATGATCTGGTGGGCCCAGTCGTTCTCAAGCCCGATCGCCGTGCCGAACTCGCCTTCCGAGCCGAGCAGACGCTTGATGCCCGGATTGTCGGAACTGGCCATCTCGTCGACATTGGCCTGGGTCACGCCGAATTCCTCGGCCTCGAGCATGGCAAAGTGCGTCCACTTGATGACGTTCGCCCACTGGTCGTCGCCCT
This sequence comes from Rhizobiaceae bacterium, assembly GCA_040880025.1. Classification (GTDB taxonomy): domain Bacteria; phylum Pseudomonadota; class Alphaproteobacteria; order Rhizobiales; family Rhizobiaceae; genus RCIO01. The sequence goes on along the minus strand of JBBDJD010000013.1, from coordinate 363,096 downwards.
GGCGGACGGCCGGTCCGAGCGGCTCCTTGGAGATGACCTCCGGCAGAACCTTGTGATCGTCGGGGTTGGTCAGCTTCAGGCGCTGAGCGTAGATGCCCGACTGGTCGGTCGTGTAGACGTCGCAACGGCCGGCGTCATAGGCGGCCACAACCTCGTCGGCCTTCTCGAAGGCGACCAGCTCGTAGTCCATGTTGTTGGCGCGGAAATAGTCCGCGACGTTGAGCTCTGTCGTGGTGCCGGTATTGGTGCAGATCGCCGCGCCAGAAAGCTGAAGCGCGGAGGTGATGCCCATGTCGTTGCGCACCATGAAGCCCTGGCCGTCATAGTAATTCACGACGGAGAAGTTCAGGCCGAGCTGAGTGTCGCGGCTCATGGTCCAGGTGGTGTTGCGCGACAGAAGATCGACCTCGCCCGACTGCAGCGCGGTGAAGCGCTCCTTGGCCGAGAGCGGCACGAATTCAACCTTCGACGGATCGTCGAAGATGGCAGAGGCGACGGCCTTGCAGAAATCGACATCGAGGCCCGACCAGTTGCCGCTGGCATCAGGATTGGAGAAGCCGGGCAGACCCTGGCTCACACCACACTTCAGCGAGCCGTGTCCCTTGACGTCGTCGAGCGTCGCGGCGGACGCCGCGCCCCCCGCAAGCGCCAGGACGGAAACGCCCAGCAGACCCTTTAAAACAGTTTTCATAACCCAAGCACCTCTTCTTGATTGTCAGGGCATTGCCCTTTTGTGGTGTTCTTATGGGGACACACCCCTGTTTCCCGAACGGAAGCAACCTGAAGCGCCGGCTCGCACCGATACTCCGCCCGGAGGCCGGGCGTTGCCACCTCCCATTCACGAAGGGCCATCGAATGCGATAAACATTCGCCGGTCAAGTGGGGACGGGAATTTGGGTGAATTCGGTCGCGGATTGAGCACGAGGCTCGCGAAACGAGCAGAAAAACGGCTGGATTGCCAAATATTTGGACCGGCCCGCGCTGGCGGGCGCCAAATGCCCCGCGCAGCCTGGCAGACGAAATCGCCGCCGCTGGCGGTTGCACGCTTCATCGGGCGCGCATAATGCTCCGCCAAACATTGCAGGCATCACGGGCTGGAGTTCTCATGGCATCAGGATCAGGCGGCAAGCGCGGCGTCAACACGCTGCTGACGCATTCGGGCCACAACCCGCGCGACTTCCATGGTTTCGTCAATCCGCCGGTGGTGCACGCCTCGACCGTGCTGTTTCCGGACTATGACACCTATGCGGCCCGCAACCAGCGATACGTCTACGGTACGCACGGAACCCCCACGACGGACGCGCTGGCCGGAGCGTTGAATGAGCTCGAGGGCTCCGCCGGAACTGTTCTCGCTCCCTCCGGCCTGGCTGCGATCACCGTGCCGCTGCTCGGCTTCGTGGCGGCCGGGGACCATGTGCTGATCGTCGATTCGGTCTATTTTCCGACCCGCAGATTTGCGGACACGATGCTCAAGCGGCTGGGTGTCGAGGTCGAGTATTACGATCCGCTGATCGGTTCAGGCATCGAGACGTTGATCAAGGCGAACACGTCGGTCGTCTTCACCGAATCGCCGGGGTCCAGCACGTTCGAGATTCAGGACATTCCCGCAATTGCGAATGCCGCCCACAAGCACGGCGCGATTGTCATGATGGACAATACATGGGCAACGCCGCTCTACTTCCGCGCACTCGACCACGGTGTGGACGTGGTGATCCATGCCGCGACCAAATATATGAGCGGTCATTCGGACGTGCTTTTCGGCACAATGTCGGCCAACAAAGCAGCGTGGCCGAAGCTGCTCGAGGCATTTCAGACGCTCGGCGCCTGTCCCTCGCCCGACGATACGTATCAGGTGCTGCGAGGTCTGCGTACACTGGGGGTGAGGCTCGACCACCAGCAAAACAGCGGTCTCGACATCGCGCGCTGGCTGGAACGGCAGAACGGCGTTTCGCGCGTACTTCACCCTGCGCTGGAGAGTTTTCCGGGTCACACATTGTGGAAACGCGACTTTACGGGCGCGAGCGGCCTGTTCGCGATCGTGCTCGACGGCGGCGGGACGGAGAAGGCACGCGCCTTTCTCAACGCGCTGCAGATTTTCGGCCTCGGCTCGTCCTGGGGCGGCTACGAGAGCCTGGCGCAAAAAACAAATCTCGATGCCCGCACCGTAGCGAAGGGTCCCTATGAGGGAGCCGTGATACGCTTGCAGATCGGGCTGGAAGACGTCGAGGACCTGAAATCCGACCTCGAACGCGGACTGGCCGCGGCGGCGAAAGTCTAGCCATGCCGAGTTTTCGCTTGCTTCGCGGGGGCGACAAACCTAAGTGAACCGCGGCCGCAAGGCACGGAGCGTAGCGCAGCCTGGTAGCGCATCTGGTTTGGGACCAGAGGGTCGCAGGTTCGAATCCTGCCGCTCCGACCAATCCCGGGACCCCGGAACAAATGCGCTTCCTGCATCCCCTCCTTTGCAAAGCCCGTATTTTTGGACTAGGCAGCGCATGAACATCACAAGCGTTTTGAGGCCAACTCATGTCGGCACGTATCTACAGCCCCGCCCGCACCGCCATGCAATCCGGCAAGGCCAAGGTCGGCCGCTGGGTGCTTGAGTTCGAGCCCGAGAGCCCGCGTAGAATAGACCCGCTGATGGGCTACACGACCTCGTCGGACATGAAGAGCCAGGTGAAGCTCGTGTTCGATACGCGCGAGGAAGCGACGGCCTACGCCGAGGCGAACGGGATCGCGGCGCGCGTGGAAGAGCCCAACGAGCCGCGCCGGCGGCAGATTTCATACGCGGAAAATTTCCGCTATGACCGCAAGACGCCCTGGACGCACTGACGCGCGCATTCGCGCCGATTTCAGCGCCGCTTTGGGGGCGCGAGCGGTCCCGTAGCTCAGCTGGATAGAGCACCGGCCTTCTAAGCCGATGGTCGCAGGTTCGAGTCCTGCCGGGATCGCCATGTTTTCCTATCTCACGCCAGTTTGCTTCGCTCACGGCTCCGACGGGGCGCGCTGACCGCGCGACGCCCGGTCGGGCTTGCGAACCATGCGGGTTTGGATAGCGTGCTCAGGTGAAGCGATCACTGAGGGCAGGCGCAGATTGGAGGAGTCAGTTGATGCGCGAACATAGGCCGATGAGACCCTTGGCGCGGTGCCCTTCGCACCCGGGAGCGTTGCTTGAGGAAGTCATTCCGGCCACCGGAAAGTCAAAGACAGAGATCGCAAACCTGCTCGGCATTTCGCGCCAGCAGCTCTACGATATCCTTCGCGAGAGGAAGCCCGTTTCGCCAGCTGTCGCGGCACGGCTCGGAAAGCTGTTCGGAGATGGCGCCGCGATCTGGCTGCGCATGCAGGCGGCCCACGATGCTTGGCATGCCGAGCGGGACGTGGACACGAGTGCTATTCCGACGCTGACGGCGGCGTAGGACCTAAAAGTTGGTTGATCAGCCTTACGAACTTCCCTCAGCCGATGTGGAAATCCATCGCCTACTTGGGCTTCAGACAGTTGGGTTTGTTCAAATTCGATCGAAGGGGGAGATCACAGAAGACCCCAGATTGCTTGGATCAGGCACACTGGTCAGACTTCCAAGTGGGACATACGGGATATTGACTGCTGCACATGTGTTGGAGCTTGTGAAGCGAAATACCCCCGTTGGGCTGCATCTGTTCTTGCGCCAAGATAATCGCCATCAATTCAAGCTTGAGTTCGAACCTGGCGACTGTGTCGTCCCTCCTGATCGTGCGAGCGAAGACGCCCTGCCTGATTTAGGTTTCCTCAGAATACATGAACCAAGAATATACGATCTACAGGCATACGGATGCGTATTCTACAATTTGGAGAGACAGCGTTTGCAAGCCGCGAGCGAAGACGCAAAATCAGGGAGGCAACAGAATTTTGTTGTAGGTGTAGTTGGTCAATCCTTCACTCGTCGACAGGACGTATCAACAGGACAAACGATCACGGGGCACTCGTTGCTTTTTGGTGAAAGTCAGAACTACAGCATTGTGGAGAAACAGGGGTTCGTTCTGTCGGAACAGATCGTCACCTTCGGTCCGCACCAGCCTCCACCATTCAGCTATGGCGGCATGAGCGGAGGGGGTTTCTGGATGCTGACTTGGCCCGAAGGCGACCCACCGCAAAAAATCTCGAGAACCTTGCTGGGCACGATAGTGCAGCAGACAAGGGTGACCGAAGAAGGCCGGAAGATAGTGTGTCACATCCTTGACGATATCGAGCGATGCCTTTTGCCAATTGTGGAAGTCCAAACCAGCAAATAGGCATCATTCAACTGGCTTCCATCCCAAACCGATACTCAATCACATTCCGGTACGTCTCCCCCGGCCTCAGCCATGCTGGCGGGAAATCCGGCTGATTGGGGGCGTCGGGCCATGCCTGCGGCTCGAGGCAGAGCGCCGCGTACGGGCGGTAGGTGATGCCGTCGAGGCCCGGAAGGTTATCGGGGATGCCCACGCCGTCATAGAATTGCAGGCCGGGTTCCGTGGTGCTCATCGCAAGCGTCACGCCCGAGCGCGCGCCTTTCAGCTCAAGCACGGGGCGCAGCGGCGTCTTTTCCCGCCCCGGGCAATAATTGTGGTCGTAGAAGGCGTGGCCGCCATTGTCGGCCTGATTGCGGATCGGGTGCATGTCGCGGAAGTCGAAGCGGGTGCCTGTGACATCGGCGATCTCGCCGGTCGGTATCATCTCGGCGTCGACCGGCAAATAATGGTCGGCGGCGATGCGGAACGAATGATCGGTCACCGGCGAGGCGCCGCCATCGTCGAGATTGAAATAGGAATGCTGCGAGAGGTTGCACAGCGTCGGCGCATCGGTGGTCGCTTCCATCTCCACCGTCATGCGCCCCTCGCCCGTCATGCGATAGGTGCACACTGCCTTGAGCGTGCCGGGAAAGCCCATCTCGCCGTCGGGCGAGACGTATGACAGGCGGACGAAATCGCGCCCGCTGTCCTCGATTGTCCAATTGCGTTTGGCGAAGCCCTCCGACCCGCCATGCAGCGTGTGTAGCCCCAGAAAATCGGTATCGGCCTGGAAGGTGCGGCCGTCGATGGTGAAGCGGCCATTGGCGATACGGTTGGCGAAGCGACCGACAATGGCGCCGAAATAGCGCGGATAGTCGAGATAGGTCCGGAAATCCGGGAAGCCGAGCACCAGCGGCGCGGCGTGGCCATCAAGGCGCAAATCCTGGATTGCGGCGCCCCATGTGATGAGCGCGGCGGTAATCCCGCCGCCTGTTATGCGGACGCGATGGACCGTTTCGCCATCAGGCGTCTTTCCGAATTGCTCCAACACGCGCCGCTCTCCCCCGCTCCGGGCCGAAAGCCAAATGCGGGTAGATGCGCCAGCCGTCAAGGCCGGGATCGCGGAATCCGGTGGCAAAGCGGCCTTTAGGTACTCGCTGTGGCGCGTGCGGCCCCGCGTCAGAGAAACGAGGCATGGCCGTATCGCGACAAAACAAGCATCATGGCCGTGGCCACGAAGGCGGCCAACACATACCAGGCGATATCGGCTTCCCAGTCGCGCATGAATTTCGTCCCTCTCTCGATGTCGGGGACGGTGTAGCGGCTGCAGCGGGCGGGAATTGGACCCAATCTGGGCGCTTTGGCGGCTTTTCGGTTAACGCGAGATGACGGGTGTTCAGGCCGGAACGAGACCGCCGCTGACAACCATCACGTCGAATGCGATGGCCAGCATCACGCCAAACGACGTCAGCACCAGACCGACCATGAAAGTCACATTGGCGCGCCTGAACCTCGGGCGCTCGAGCGAGGTCAGTCGCAACATCGACCACAGCGCGACCAGTTGCAGCACGATGCCGATCACCATCGGCACCATGGCGAAGGTGTCGATCGGGACCCACGGCACGGGGTTGGCCGCCCACTGGCTGACGAAGCCCAGCGAGAAGGCGATGATGATGCCCATGACCGTAACGTTGCCGTTTCGAAACAGGACCTCGACCGGCCTGTCGTCGGGATCAGTCTCCTGCGTCATCGCTCGCCTTCCCTGCCGGCCTCGTCACCGGTCCCGAAATTCAGTGCACCTTGCCCGGCATCTATCGCGCTCAGCATGGTGGCGGCAAGCTGGCGGGTGATGCGGCTCTTGGTCTCCAGCGCCAGCCGGTCGAGCCGGTCGACGACGTGAATCGCGGTCGCCAGCGAACGCTCGATGCGCTTGACGAGAAACTGCACGACCAGCGGATCGATCTCGACCTGGCGGTCGGCGAAGAGCTTGGTGATGACGCCGGCCAGGAGCAGATCGTCGGGCTCGCGAATCTCGACGGTGGAAGCCGCCGCCAGCCGGGATTTCAGATCAGGCAGCGCGACCCCCCAGCCGGCGGGAAAGCGGCGCGCGGTAAGAAGCAGGTGGCCGTTGCCGCCACGGGCAGCGTTGATCAGATGGAACAGGCCGTTCTCGTCCAGCCCGCCGGCGTCGGCATCGTCGATCAGCACGGCTCCGTCCTCGGCGGCGTGAAGGACATCCGGGCCGAGCGCCATGCGGTCGGCAGCGAGCGCGCCGGCATCCTCGCGCCAGATCGAGGCCAGGTGCGATTTTCCGGACCCGACCGGTCCGGCGATCACGACGACGCTTGAAGGCCAGTTCGGCCAGGCGTCGATGAGCGCGACCGCCTCGGCGTTGGCGGCGCTGACAACCAGATCCTCGCGGCTGTGGCCGGGCGGGCGGGAAAACTCCAGCGGAATCTGGCGGGGAGCGCGGTCGTCGGCAGCCATGGCCGTCAGGCGCTGCCTTCTTTGCCGCCGTTGCCGCGATAGACGGGCGACGCCAAGTAGCGCTCGAGCGCGAACCGCACCAGCACGGCAAAGGCCGCAGCCGCCGGTACGGCGATCAGCAGACCGACAAAGCCGAACAAGTAGCCGAAAGCGAACAGGGAGAACATGAGCCAGACGGGATGCAGGCCGACGCTGCCGCCGACCAGCTTGGGCTGGAGGAAGTTGCCCTCGATCATCTGTCCGGCAAAAAAGATGCCAGCCACCACGGCGACCCACTGCCATTCGGGCCAGAACTGGACAAGGGCGACGCCGACCGACAGCACCAGCCCCACCAGCGAGCCGACATAGGGGATGAAGCCGATAAGCCCGGCGAACAGCCCGATCAGCAGGCCGAAATTAAGTCCGACCAAGGTCAGCGCGATCGCGTAGCTCACGCCCAGAAGCAGGCAGACCGTGCCTTGCCCGCGCACGAAGCCGGCGGTCGAGCGGTTGATGTCCGTGGCGAGGCGCCGCACCGTCGGCACATGGTCGCGCGGCACCCAGCTGTCGATCCTGGCGACCATGCGGTCCCAGTCCAGCAGCATGTAGAAGGCGACGACCGGCGTGACCACAAACAGGCCGGCAATGTCGATCAACGTCTTGCCGGAACTCCAGATCGACTGAAACAGCGAGGCAAGGAAGGTGGTACCCTGGCTGAGCAGCGAGTTCAGGCTTTCACGCAGGGAGGCCGGATCGACGCCGATATTCTCTTCCAGCCAGCCCGGATCGAACTGTGTAATCAGCGTCTGAAGTCGCGAGAAATAGTCCGGCAGCCGGCTGATGAAGTCGGCAAGCTGCGAGGCCAGAACCGGTACCACGATCATCATGCCGACAATGAAGGCGAGCAGAATTCCGACCAGGATGACGATAGTGGCCGCCAGGCGCGACAGACCGAGACGCTCGAACCAGTCGGCCACCGGGTCAAGGAAGTAGGCGAGGATTATGCCGGCCAGAAACGGCAGCAGGATCGAGCTGAATATGTAGAGAAAGCCGATGAAAATCGCCGCCGTCAGCAGCCAGAAGGCTACCTGGCGGCGAATGTCGATCGCCGCAGCGACGGATGGCCCGAGCTCAACGACGGTCCTGGGGCGCGGCGCGCCCTTCGATGCTGTCTTGCTAGGTGGACGGGTTGTCGGTTTCGCCATGACCGTTCATGTGCCTGAGCCAGGCCACGAGATAGGCCGCGGCGGATACGCCGGTCAAGGCACCCGACAGCACGACAAGCCACAGACGGACGTTGCCAAACGTGTCGCCCAGCGCCAGTTCGAAGAGCACAAAGGCGGCCAGAACGATCTGCATGGCGGTGTTGGCCTTCGAAACCATCAGCGGTTTCATCTCGACCGGATTGCCGAGCAGGCTGGAGATCATGACTCCGCCGACGATGAGCAGGTCGCGGGAAACCGCGGCAATCACCAGCCACAACGGCAGTTCGCTCATCAGACCGAGAACGACGAAGACGGAAACCAGCAACAGCTTGTCGGCAACCGGGTCGAGATAGGCGCCGAGTTCGGAGCGCTGGTTGAACTGGCGGGCGATGAAGCCGTCGATGGCATCGGAAACACCGGCGATCACGAAACCGGCCAACGCCCAGTCCATGGCGCCGAGCAGCAGCGCATAGACGATTGCCGGAACGAGCAGGAAACGCAGCAGCGTTATGAAATTCGGGATGGTCAAGGCCGCACCGTGAACATTCGCGCAATGAGGAATGGTCCCCCATCCCGCGCGTCCAACATGGCGGCACGGCGCTGCCTATTCAAGAGGCATGGGCATCGCCATGCATGGGCCAAACGAGAGCGGAATGCCCGGGAAATCGCACCCGAAACTGGCCCGCGCGCTTGCGGGTCGGGCGGCTTCATGCCAATAGCGCGCCATGTTCCAACCGACCCTGACAGCGCGGCAATGACCGAGGGCAAGAACGGCCTCACCTACCGTCAGGCGGGCGTCGATATCGATGCCGGCGCGGCGATGGTGGACAAGATCAAGCCGCTGGTGCGTTCCACCAGGCGCCCCGGCGCGGATGGCGAGATCGGCGGCTTCGGCGGGCTGTTCGACCTCAAGGCGGCGGGCTTCAAGGATCCGGTGCTGGTGGCCGCCAATGACGGCGTCGGCACCAAGCTCAAGATCGCCATCGAGACCGGCATCCACGACACGATCGGCATCGATCTGGTTGCGATGTGCGTCAACGACATCGTCGTGCAGGGCGCGGAGCCGCTGTTCTTCCTCGACTATTTCGCGGCCGGAAAACTCGATCCCGACCAGGGCGCGGCGATCGTTTCCGGCATTGCCGAGGGCTGCCGCCAGGCCGGCTGCGCGCTGATCGGCGGCGAGACGGCGGAGATGCCGGGGCTTTATTCGGAGGGCGATTACGATCTCGCCGGCTTCGCGGTGGGCGCGGCGGAACGCGGCGAACTGCTGCCAACCGACGACATCGTGGAAGGCGACGTCATTCTCGGCCTCGGCTCGTCCGGCGTGCACTCAAACGGCTATTCGCTGGTGCGCCGCATCGTGGAGATGAGCGGGCTTGGCTGGGACGCCGCCGCTCCCTTCGCGCAGGACAAGACGCTGGGCGAGGCCCTGCTGGAGCCGACGCGCATCTATGTGCGCTCGCTGCTCAGCGCGGAGCGCGGCACACATGGCATCAAGGCGCTGGCGCACATCACCGGCGGCGGATTTCCGGAAAATGTCCCGCGCATTCTGCCCGACGTGTTCGCGGCGGAAATCGCGCTCGGCGCGATCGACGTGCCGCCGGTCTTTTCCTGGCTGGCGAAGACCGGCGGGGTGGATGCTGAAGAAATGCTGCGCACGTTCAATTGCGGGATCGGCATGGTGGCCATCGTCGCGGCCGGACAGGCTGCCCAGGTGGCGGCGGTGCTGCAGAAGGCGGGCGAGACCGTGACTTCGATCGGACAAGTCGTTGCCAGGCGCGGACCCGGCGTGGTCTATAGCGGAACACTGGAAATCTAGAAGCCGGTTTGGGTAGCAGTCATGGAGCCGAAACGCACCGTCATCATGATCTCGGGCCGCGGCTCCAACATGGCAGCCCTTGTCGAGGCCTCGCGCGACACCGGTTTTCCCGCAAAGATCGAAGGCGTTCTGTCCGACAAGGCGGATGCGCCGGGGCTGGAATTCGCGGCGCGCGCCGGCATTGCAACGCGCGTCGTGGCGCGCTCCGACCATGCCTCCAGCGACCTGCATGACGGCGCGATCGACGACGCGCTGGAGGAGCTTGGCGCGGAGCTGGTCTGCCTTGCCGGCTACATGCGCCGTCTCACGCCCGGCTTCGTGCGCAAGTGGAGCGGGCGGGTCATCAACATCCATCCGTCGCTGCTGCCGCTGTTCCGGGGGCTCAATACGCATCGCCAGGCGCTGGAAGCCGGCGTGCGCGTCCACGGCTGCACGGTGCATTTCGTCACGCCGGCGATCGACGCCGGCCCGGTGATCGCGCAGACGGCCGTGCCGGTGCTGCCCGACGACAGCGAGGAGACGCTGGCCGCGCGGGTGCTGAACGCCGAACACCATCTTTATCCGATCGCCCTGCGCATGATCGCGGAAGGCAAGGTCACGATGCATGGCGACCGGGCCGTTTTCGACGGGCTGCGCGTCGACAGGGCCAGCACCGACAACTGGCTGCTGTCGCCGGCGCCGGACACCGGCATCGTGGACATTGAATCGCTGGCGCGGTTCACGCCCTGACACCTGATGGCAGGAACGTGCGCGGCGCGCGTTGACGCATCAGTGCCCTCTCCCGCAACATCCCCGGCGATTGGCGGGACAATCTCATGGTGAAACTCCGGTTTGCAGACCCCAACGTCGAGCAGGCTTTCGACGCCCTGCCGGTGGCGGCGCGCGACGGATTGCTGGCATTGCGTTCACTGATCTTCGAGGCGGCGGCGACCCACCAAGCCGTGGGGCGAATCGAGGAAACGCTGAAATGGGGACAGCCGTCCTATCTGACGCCGGAGACAAAGAGCGGCAGCACGATCAGGCTCGGCGTGCCGAGGTCGCCTCATCACGACTACGCGCTGTTCGTCCATTGCCAGACCGACCTGACGCGGCAATTCGAGACACATTATCCGGGCGTGTTCGATTTCGAGGGCACGCGCGCGCTGCTGTTCAGGGCTGACAAACCGATTCATGCCGATGCGCTAAGGCACTGTATCGGCATGGCTTTGACGTACCACGCAAGGAAGCGGTAGGCGCTTACCGCCCAGGCCGAGACCACATGTCAGACGCGTTCGTGGTTCGGTAGGATGCGAACAAGCCGGTGAGGGTCGATCTCGTCCCAGCTTCCATCAACCGCTTCATAGACCCGTTCGGGATCAATCCCCATGTCGCGGAGCATGCGCGGAGACAAACGGGCAAGCGCGATGACGGTGCTGCGCTCCCTGCGGTGAGCGACGAAGGCCCGCCAACCGGCCTGCAGCGCGCCGAAAAAATCGTAGCGGATACGCTTCGTCTCGAATTCCCTTGAAAGCTCGATCGCAGTCATCGGGTATCTCCTTCATGCAACGATTTTTACCGGTTCAATCACGCCATTCGCTAGTATTGAACCGGTTCAATCATATGGCCACCGGCGGCAGAGTCAAGGAAAATTTGAACCGGTTCAACAAGTATGTTATTTCGGAGTCCAGGCGATCGGCGATGAGGCAACATGGCGAGCATCAAAACTGAAAAGTCCGCCACGCTGGCGGATGTGGCCCGCGTAGCAGGCGTGTCGAAGGGTACGGCATCGAACGTGTTCAACCGGCCCGGCATCGTGCGCGAGGAAGTGCGCGAACGCGTGCTGAAAGCGGCGGCAACGATCGGCTATCACGGCCCAGACCCGAAGGGACGGCTGCTCAGCGCAGGCAAGGTCAACGCCATCGGCGTGGCGACGATGCAGCCGCTCGCCACCTTCTTCACCGATCCCTATGAGCGGGTCCTCATGACCAGCATCGCCGAGGAATGCGACGCCAACGGCATCGGCGTATCGCTGATTTGCGCGGCGAGCGGGGAACAGCTCGCCTGGAACATGCGGAGCGCCGTCGTCGATGGCTTCATCCTGTTTTGCCTGCACGGGGCCGAGCCGCTGATCGCCCAATCGCTGCAACGGCAATTGCCGTTCGTTGCGCTCGACCATGGCGACGATAAATCGATCCCCTCCATCGACATCGACAACATAGCCGGAGCGCGGGCAGCGGCGGCGCATCTGGCCGAACTCGGCCACCGCCAGTTTGCAATCCTGGCGATGGAGTTCTCCGAAGACGGTTTCGGACTGGCGACGCCGGAACGCATCGAGGAAACGACCTATCTGGATACGCGCGATCGCGTGACCGGTTACCGGCAGGCGCTGAAGGAGCACGGGATCGACCCCAATTCCGCGCCGGTTTTCGAGACGTGGAGCGACCGGGAAACTGTTTATGCGGCGCTCGACGAGATTTACGCCGCGCCCTCCCCGCCGACCGCGATCCTGGCTCAATCCGACGTGATCGCCTTCCTGGCGATGGACTGGCTGCGCCAGCACGCGCTGGCCGTGCCCGGGGACGTCTCGATCGTCGGTTTCGACGGCGTGCCGGAGAGCGCAAAAACGAAACCGCCGCTGACCACGGTCCAGCAACCGATCGCCGAGATCGGCCGCCGGGCGGTGCGCGCGATCCTCGACAACCGGGGCGAGACGGTGCGCGAAACGCTGGACGTGGAACTCGTCGTCAGAGGCTCGACCGCGCCGCCGCGCGATAGGGCGACGACGCCGTAGCGCTGCGAGCCCTTCCGATCCGAGGCTCACCTGTCGATACGGCGCGCCATCATGATCTCGTCGATCTCCTTGCCCTGGTGGAGAAACCCGGCGGGGATGCGGCCGATCTCTACGAAACCATCGCGCCGGTAGAAGCGCAGGGCCGCCGGGTTGTCGGCGTTGGCCGACAGCTCCAGCTGCAGGATGCCGTTACCGCGGGCATGGTCGGCAAGCGCTTCCAGGAGCGCTTTGGCGAGGCCGCCGCCGCGCAGGTTTGCGCGCAGATAGACCATGATGATTGTCGCACGGTGAGCCATCCTGCTGGAACGCTCCCGCATCAGACCCATGATGCCGACCGGCTCGCCGTCATGGAAAGCGACAAAGACCGGATTGTCGGTCAGGCGGCGGAGCCATTCCTCATCCGCAAGCTGCTCCCAATCTTCGGCGCTGCTGGCAAAGGCCGCCGGCTCGGCGCGAAGCGCCTCGAGCCGGATGCGCCTGAAGACCTCAACATCGTCCGAACCAAGCAGTCGGATCATCCAGCGGGTACCCGCATCCAAACCTTGGTGTCGTGGAAGGCTGCGCCGCCGTAGGGCGCGGCGGCGTCGGAGCCGGTGAGAACGTTGATGCCCTCGCCGCGCTCATGCGCCGAATTCGGCCAGATGCCCTCGGCGATGACCACGCCGCGGCGCAATCCGTCGAACAGTCTCGCGTGGAGGACCACTTCACCCCGCGCATTGCCGATCTCGACGCGGTCGCCTTCGGCGATGCCGATCGTGGCCGCGTCGTCGGGATGTATCCGCAGTTCCGGCCGGCCCTCGCGCTTTTGCGAGCCGGGCGTCTCTGTGAAGCTGGAATTGAGGAAGTTTCGCGCCGGCGATGTGGCGAGGCGGAACGGATGCGCGGCGTCGGCGACCTCGATCAGCTCGACATGATCCGGGAATTCGGGAAGTGCTGACCAATTGCCCTGCGCGCCCATCGACATCGGCGGTTTGCCGGGCGCCGGCGTGCCCGTCCAGTCCGGCCGGAAGCGATATTTGCCGTCCGGATGGCCGAAACCGTTGACGAAATGCGCCTCCTCGAATGGCGGCTGCAGATCGGCCCAGCGTTCCTCGCGGAAGGTGTCGAAGGTGCCGAGATCGCGGCTCGCCAGCATGATGTCGATATGCTCGCGCTCGCTCATGCCGAAGCCGGGTTTGTCGGAGACGCCGAGACGCCTCGCCAGTTCCTCGATGACGTAGAGGTTGGTGCGCGGCCCCTCCGGCGGATCGACGAGCTTCGGTCCAAGCGTAATGTGCTGGTTGCCGCCGCCCTTGTAGATATCATCATGCTCCAGAAACATCGTGGCCGGCAGCACCACATCGGCAAGCCTGGCCGTGTCGGTCATGAACTGCTCGTGCACGCAGGTGAACAGGTCCTCGCGCTGGAAGCCCCTTCTCACCAGCCGCTGCTCGGGAGCGACATTGGCCGGGTTGGTGTTCTGGATCAGCATCGCCGTCACCGGCGGGCCGCCATAGAGCGCGTCGGGCGCGCCGGTCAGCACCGGGCCGATGCGCGACTGGTCGAGAAAGCGGATTTTCGGGTCGCGCAGTCGCGCGCCCTTCAGCAACTCGTTGTCCAGTTTCAGTATGCCTGAATTGGAGTGGAAAGCGCCGCCGCCCTCATGCTGCCAGCAGCCGGTGACGGCGGCGAGCGACAGCGCGGCGTGCATGTTGGCCGCGCCGTTGCGCTGGCGCGCGAAACCGTAGCCGAGGCGGAAATAGGTCTTTTTCGTCGTGCCGACGAGGCGGGCGAAGGCCTCGATCTCTTCGACGGAAAGCCCGGTGATGGCGGAAGCCCATTCCGGCGTGCGGGTGGCGAGGTGTGCTTCGAGCCCCTTCGGGTCGTCGGTGTATTTTGCCAGCCAGGCGCGGTCGGCGAGACCGTCGCGGAACAGCACATGCATTGCCGCGCAGGCGAGCGCGCCGTCGGTGCCGGGCTTCAGCACAAGGCCCATGTCGGCCTGCTTGACCGTTGCGTTGTCATAGATGTCGATGACGACGATCCTGGCTCCGCGTTCCTTGCGGGCCTTGACCGCGTGGGTCATCACATTGACCTGGGTGACGACGGCGTTGGTGCCCCAGATGACGACGCAGTCCGACTTCGCCATCTCGCGCGGATCGGCGCCAGCCAGCTTGCCGGCGCCCATCATCCAACCTGTCCAGGCGAGATTGGTGCAAATAGTGTCGAAGAACCCCGAATATTTTTTGGCGTGGCGCAGCCGTTCTATCGAATCGCGCTGCACCAACCCCATCGTGCCGGCGTAGAAATAAGGCCAGACGGATTCGGAGCCGTGCTTTTCCTCCGCGGCGATGAACTTTTCAGCCACCAGATCGAGCGCGGCGTCCCAGCTCGCCTCCTTCCACTGCCCCTCGCCCTTGGCGCCGGAACGGACCAGCGGCTTCAGCAGACGGTCGGGATGGTGGATGCGCTCGGCGTAGCGCGCGACCTTGGCGCAGATAACGCCGGCCGTGTAGCTGTTGTCCTTGGCGCCGTGGAGGCGGCCGATGCGGCCGCCGTCCAGCACCTCGACGTCGAGCGCGCAGGTGGACGGGCAGTCATGCGGGCAGGCCGAATGGCCGATGCGGATATTGGCGTGGGTGTTCATGCGCCGGTTTTAGCCGAAGCCAGGAGCCGGCAATAGGGTCAGCGATCCGGATAACACGAGTGCAGGGCGTCGCTCGCCAGCTTCATCCCTGTTGCTGCAGGCGCCGCCACAACACCTGGAAGTTGCCCTCGTTGTATGCCGAATTGTGGAAGCGGATACCGAGCTCGCCCGGCGCGCGCCAACGCGCAACGCCAGTCATCGCGCCCAGTTCGGAGCTTACCACCTCGATATCGTCGCCGGTCCAGATCTCCGCGATCACGTCCGTCGTCAGGCGCATGCCGCCCCTGGAGATGTTGAGTACAAATCCGGTATACACGCGACCGCGCGCGTGGATGCGCACACGCATCTTGCACCGGTGCCTGTCTGCCCGCCTCATGTTCCCGGCCATGACCGTCCCTCACAGATCACGACGCAGATATCATCGATGGATTGGCAGCCGGTTAACGCGGGCGGGCCCTGCCAGCATCAGATGTGATGGACGGGCTCAGCGTTGCGCCCGCCCGGGCGCGGGCGAAAAACGCCAGAGATCGCGCAGGCTGGCCTCCGATTCCGCAAGGTCGCGGTATTTGACGCCCAGCCGCCGCGGAATGCGCCAGCGCGCGGTGCCCGCGATTGGACCGAACCGGTCTCCGATCACCTCAACCTGATCGCCGGTCCAGATGCCTTCGACCTGGTCGGTGAGCAATTCGACGCCATCCTCGAAGAGCTGGACGACGTAGCCGCTGAATTCGCGGCCCCGCGCGCGGATGCGAACGCGGATTCGACAGCGTCCGATCTTTTCCGGTTCGTCGAGATTCATTCGGCTTCCCACCAGACCATGCAACGCCACGGTAACGGGTTTGCGTTGGGAGCGGATTAATCAGCAGATCGGCATTTGAGCCAAAGCTGCAAGAAATGACATACGAACGGCGCGTGCAATGAACGTTGTGGGCTCGCGCAAGCGTGCTTGACCGAGGGTCACCCATTGACCAGACTGCCACCTCGTTCAAAGACTGCCGGCCCGTGCCCTGGAGACCCCGATGAGACATCTGCATGCTGCCCTGATCGTCGCCGCACTCGCGGGGATCAGCGCTGCGACGACGGGCGCGCAGGCGGCCGATCTGGTCTACGGGGTGGATGTATCGGACCCCGGCGCCTGCGCCGACCAGCGGGTACTGGCGCGGATTTCGCAGCGATTCCGGTACCAGGTGCGGCACGTTCCCAACCTGCCTGACGTCGAGATCATCGGCTATGCCCGGCTCGGTGAGAACCGCTATCTGCCAAAAAGCGAGCGGCACCCGATCTCGCGGCGTTATTGCCATGGTTCCGTCGATCTCTCGGACGGGCAGCGGCGCTCGATGTGGTACCTGATCGAGCGCCCGATGGGCTTCGCGGGCATCGGCTCCAATGTCGAATTCTGCATATCCGGCTTCGACCGCTGGCTGGTCTATGGCGGCCACTGCCGCGTGCTGCAATAGGCCGTGCCGACCGGCTTCACGCGCCATTGCGCCATAGCGGCACCGGTTCTTGCCGGCCTGTTGCTTGCGGGCTTGCACGCGACGGCCGCGAACGGGCAACCAGACAGCTCGGCCGCCGCGCGGGGGACAGGCTTCGATTTCTACGTCATGTCGCTGTCCTGGTCGCCCAGCTATTGCGCGGCGGAGGGGGAGACCGCAAACCGCCGGCAATGCGGCGCGGAACGCGACTACGGCTTCATCGCGCACGGGCTGTGGCCGCAATTTTCGAGCGGCTATCCAGAGTATTGCCAGACCGGCGAACCGGACCGGGTGCCGGACGGGCTGGTCGACACGATCATCGACATCATGCCTTCCGCCGGTCTCATCGGCCATCAGTGGCGCAAGCACGGAAGCTGCACGGGACTGTCGCAAGCGGCCTATCTGGAAGCGACGCGCGAAGCGTTCGAGCGGATAACGATTCCATCCGCGTTTTCCGATGCGGTCGAGCCCGCCGAAACGTCGGCTCAGGCAGCCGAGGCTGCCTTCATCGCCGCCAATCCGGGGCTCGAGGCGGACGGCATCGCGGTGAGTTGCAAGTCGGGACGGCTGGCGGAAGTGCGGATATGCCTGACCAAGGAACTCTCGTTCCGCGAATGCGGGGAAGTCGACGCGCGCGGCTGCCGCGCCACCAGTCTGGCCGTCCCGCAAGCGCCTTAGCACCATCCATCGCGCCACCGACGAAATGACAACAGCCGCAGGATACTCATCATGCCCAAGATACTCTACGCGCCCGCTTCCCCCTACAGCGCCAAGGTGCGCATGGCGGCAACCTATGCCGGGGTGGAATTCGAATCTGTGCTTACGGATACCAACAATCCGTCGGCGGATTTCCTCGCCGCCAATCCGCTCGGCAAGATTCCCGTTTTCGTGACGGATGACGGCAGCAGCGTCTATGACAGCCGCGCCATTACGCAATATCTCAACCGGGTGTCGCGCAATGCCCTCTTTCCGCGCAATGCGGCCAAGCGTGCCGAGGCCGAGACGCTGGAGGCTCTCGCCGACGGCATTTGCGACTGCCTTCTGGCGCATGTCTATGAGCGCCGGTTCCGGCCCGAGGAAAAGGTCCACCAGGACTGGCTGGACAAGCAGTGGAGCAAGGTCGTCCAGGCGCTGGACGCGCTGAATGCTTCTCCGCCAAAGCTGCCCAAGAAGATCACGGCGGGACAGGTCGCGGTGCGCGCCTGCCTGGGCTATCTGGCGCTGCGCTTTCCCGGACAATGGGAGAAAGGACGCTCGAAGCTGGTGCGCTGGACCACACGCTTCGACGACAAGTTCCCGGAACTGGCCGCGCTGACGCCGCGCGCGCCGTCATAGGATCCGGCGCGCAAAAAAGCCGGCCCGAAGGCCGGCTTTTTCAGTTCCGTTTGACTGGCGATCAGAACTTCATGCCGACGCCGAGCAGAACACGATGGTTCTGGGGCGAAACGGTCTGAGCGCCGGAGCCGGTGTTCAGCGTAGCGTTTCCGAAATCGGTGTAGCGGTATTCGACGCGGCCAAACAGGTTGTCGGTCAGCTTGGCGTCCATACCCGCACCGGCGGTCCAGCCGAAAACGGTTCCGGTTGCGCTGCCCGCCGCATCATAGATGCGCTGTTGCGTACCCGCGCCACCGGCGGTGGCATAGAGCAGGATCGAATCGGTCGCCGCATAGCCGAAACGGGCACGCAGAGAGCCTTCAAGGCCATTGCGCGAATAGGTCGTTCCGTTGCCACCGTTGATGCCGCTGTAGCCGAAGTCGCCTTCGACGCCATATACGAACGAGCCGGTCTGGAAATTATAGCCGCCGAAGCCGCCAAACAGCCAACCGCTCGTCGTGATCGGCCCGCCGTTGGAGCCGAATGTCCGTCCGGCAAAACCGTAGCCGCCGTAGAGACCGAGATAGGGTCCCGCCCAGCTTGCGACAGGCGCCGGGTTAAGCGGCTGCGCCGAAGGTGCCGGCGGCTCTTCGTAAACAACATCTGCCGCATACACAGGCACGGTCCCCATAAGCACCGCAACGCCGGTTGCCAGCGCCGCGAGGCGGCGGTTGGTAATCCTGGCTTTCATCTGTCCTTCTCCTTGAACTTGGTACGACATACAAACCCCCGGTCCATGTGATTGTTCCGTGCGTTGGCAAAAATATGTGATGCATCGGACAATCAACCTGCGGCGAATGTCGTGCGGGAATGCGGCGGATCAGCATCTGAAATCGGGAGTTTCGCAGGCGGAGATGTGGCGGAATGTTGACGTTGTATTTCAGCAACTACGCTGCTGACAGCGGCGTCAGGACGCTTGGGCCGCGGCGTTGGATATGTGGTGCGCGGTCTCTATATAGAAACTGCGCATCGACCCCGGATATCCATGATTCTCAACCTCTTCCTGCTTGCGGCCGGTCTGGCTCTGCTCATTGTTTCCGGCGACTATCTGGTGCGCGGGGCCACGCAGGCGGCCGAGAATCTGGGCATTTCGCCGCTCGTTATCGGACTGACCGTGGTGTCGGCGGGCACATCGCTGCCCGAATTGCTGATTTCGGTGCAGGCTGCGCTCTCCGGATCACCCGGCATCGCCATCGGCAACGTGGTCGGGTCCAATATCGCCAATGTGTTCCTGGTTATTGGCCTGCCGGCGCTGCTGTACCCCATCCACTCGGGCGGAACCGGCATGCGCCGCAACATCACGGTCATGTTGGCGGTGACAGGGATATTCATGATGATCCTTTCCACCGGGCTGGTGGGACGCGCGGAGGGGGTGTTGCTCTTCCTGTCGCTCTGCGGCTTCGTGGCGTGGCAGGTGTGGACGGCGCGACGGGCCTTCGCGAACGGCGAAACGGAGCCGCCGGCACACCATGATCCGAAGCGCGTCGCCGCTTTCTTGGTCGGGGGTGCGATCGGGCTGCCCATCGCCGCGCAGATCACCATTCACGGCGGCGTCGGCCTGGCCGAGAGCTTCAACATTTCGGATGCTGTGATCGGCCTGACAGTGATCGCGATCGGCACTTCGCTGCCCGAACTCGCCACGACGATGATGGCGGCCGTCCGCAAAAACTCGGGGATCGCCATCGGCAATGTCGTCGGGTCGAACATCTTCAACATCGTGGGCATCATGGGTCTGACAGCGCTGATCACGCCGGTGGCCGTGGATCCGCGCGTGATTGCAGTCGACATGTGGGTGATGCTGGGGGCGGCAATCACCGTCGCCGCGCTTGGCTTTACTCGCTACCCGGCTGGCAAACCGGTCGGCATCGCCATGTTGGCGGCCTATGCCATATATATCGTGACGCTGGTCTGACGGGCGGAGGACGATGGCCGAAATCGAAAAAGCAGCGCTGGTTACCGGTGGCGCCAGGCGCATCGGCGCCGAAATCGTGCGCGGGCTTGCCAATGCCGGCTTCGCGGTGGCGATCCACTGCCGCAGTTCGCGGGACGCGGCGAACGATCTGGCTGAAGAGATCAGGCGGGACGGCGGCCGCGCCGAGGTCTTCGCCGCCGATCTGAGTGCGCCGGAAGCCTGCGAGACGCTGATCGACGAGGCCGCCACCGCGCTCGGCCCGATCCGGCTTCTGGTCAACAACGCCTCGGCGTTTGAGCCCGACGGCCCGACGGAGCTGGACTGGGCAAAATGGGACCATCATTTCGCGATCCACCTGAAAGCCCCGGTCGCGCTCGCCGGCCGCTTCGCCACCGCACTGCCCGGCAATCTCGACGGGCTGGTGGTGAACATCATCGACCAGCGGATATGGCGGCTCAATCCGCGATTCTTTTCATACACGCTGTCGAAAAGCGCGCTGTGGACGGCGACCCAGACAATGGCGCAGGCGCTGGCGCCGCGCGTCCGCGTCAACGCGCTCGGCCCGGGGCCGACGATGAAGAATGACCGCCAGTCGGAGGCGGATTTCCGCCGGCAGACGGAATCGGTCATGCTGGGCCACGGTCCGACACTGGAGGAATTTGTGCGGACGATCCTCTATCTGTGGGAAGCGAAGTCAGTGACCGGCCAGATGATCGCGATCGACGGAGGCCAGCATCTGGCCTGGGAGACCAGGGACGTGACCGGAACAGAATGACGGCCGAGACAACCAAGCCCCCGGTGCCGAAGCGCGGCGGCCGCGCCGCCAGCGATGTTGCAGGCTACATGCCGGGCCATGATGTCGAGGACGACGAAGGCGAAGCCGAAAACGGCGCCGCCGCGGTGCAGGCATTGCTGGCCTCGATCGACTGGTCGGGCATCAGCGTGGAAGGCAAGCAGCTCGCAGCCGGGCCGGAAGTCATCCAGGCGCTGGTCAAGCGGCTGCCCAACCAGCCCGGCGTGTACCGCATGCTGAGCGCGGCCGGGGACGTGCTTTATGTCGGCAAGGCGCGCAGCCTGAAGAAGCGCGTCACGGCCTACGCGCAGGGCCGGTTCCACACCGACCGTATCGGGCGCATGGTGGGTGAGACGGCCGGCATGGAATTCGTCGTCACCCGCACTGAAACCGAAGCGCTGCTGCTGGAAGCGAACCTCATCAAGCGCTTCCGGCCGCGCTTCAATGTGCTGATGCGCGACGACAAGTCGTTCCCCTACATCCTGCTCACCGGCGACCATTCGGCGCCGGGCATCTTCAAGCATCGCGGCGCGCGCAGCCGCGAGGGCGATTATTTCGGCCCGTTCGCATCCGCCGGCGCGGTGGGGCGCACCATCAATTCGCTGCAGCGCGCATTCCTGCTGCGCACCTGTACCGACTCGGTGTTCGAAAGCCGGACGCGGCCCTGCCTGCTGTTCCAGATCAAGCGCTGCTCGGGCCCGTGCACCGGCGAGGTGAGCCAAGCCGATTACGTCGAGCTGGTGTCGGAAGCGAAGGATTTCCTGTCCGGCCGGTCGTCCTCCATCAAGGCGCAGATTTCCGGCGCCATGCAGGAGGCGTCCGAGGCGCTCGATTTCGAGCGCGCCGCGGTCTACCGTGACCGGTTGGCCGCGCTCAGCCACGTGCAGAGCCATCAGGGCATCAACCCGCAATCGGTGGAAGAGGCCGACGTCTTCGCCATCCATCAGGAGGGCGGGCAGACATGCGTGGAGGTGTTCTTCTTCCGCACCGGCCAGAACTGGGGCAACCGCGCCTATTTTCCCAAGGCGGATGCCGCGCTGGAAGCCCGGGAAGTGCTGGGCGCGTTTCTGGCGCAGTTCTACGACGACAAACCCTGCCCGCGCATGATCCTGCTGTCGCATCCGGTCGACGACCAGTCGTTGTTGGCCGAGGCGCTGTCCACCCGCGCCGGACGCAAGGTCATTGTCACCGTGCCGCAGCGCGGCGAAAAGAAGGATCTCGCCGACAACGCGCTTCAGAACGCGCGCGAGGCGCTTGGCCGCCGGCTGGCGGAAACCTCTTCGCAGGCGCGTCTGCTGAAGGGACTGGCCGAAACCTTCGGACTGGAGCGGGCGCCGCGCCGCATCGAGGTCTACGACAATTCGCACATCATGGGCACCAACGCCGTCGGCGCGATGATCGTTGCGGGGCCGGACGGCTTCATGAAAGGCCAGTACCGCAAGTTCAACATCCGCTCGACCGACATCACGCCCGGCGACGATGTCGGCATGATGGGCGAGGTCATGCAGCGGCGCTTCTCGCGGCTGATCAAGGAGCACGGCGTTCCCGACGAAGCGCCGCCATCGACCGACGATGAGGAGGAGACGGAGCCCGGCGACGCGCCGGTGTGGCCGGACCTGATCCTCATCGACGGCGGCCAGGGGCAGATGTCGTCGGTGCGGGCCGTGCTGTCCGAACTGGGGATCGCCGACAAGGTGACGGCAATCGGCGTTGCCAAGGGCGCCGACCGCGAGGCGGGGCGCGAGCGCTTCTTCATGGATGGCCGGGACTCGTTCACGCTGCCGGTGCGCGATCCCCTGCTCTATTTCATCCAGCGGCTGCGCGACGAGGCGCACCGCTTCGCAATCGGCTCACACCGCGCGCGGCGCAAGAAGGAGATGATCCGAAATCCGCTCGACGAGATCGGCGGCATCGGGCCGGGCCGCAAGCGCGCGCTGCTGCACCATTTCGGCACCGCCAAGGCGGTAAGCCGCGCCGCGGTCGAGGATCTGGCCGAGGTTGAGGGCATTTCCGAAACGATGGCGCGGCAGATATACAACCATTTCCATGAACAGGGGGCTTGATGCGACAGTATTGCCCGGCGACAATCCGCACGATTGCTCGCAAAGCATGCAAGTGTGCACACATGGCTGAGCACAAGGAGAATTCCATTTGACTTCACCGGCGACCGAGACCGGAAAGCTGCCACCCGCCTTCAGCATTCCCAATCTGCTGACCTACGCCCGGATTCTGGCGGTGCCGCTGATCGTGCTGTGCTTTTTCCTCGAAGGACGGCTGCAGAGCAGCGATCCCGCCCGCTGGGCCGCGCTCGCCATTTTCGCGATTGCGAGCATTACCGATTTTTTAGACGGCTATCTGGCGCGCATCTGGAAACAGACATCGAATATCGGAAAGATGCTCGATCCGATCGCCGACAAGCTTCTGGTGGCGGCGGCGCTGCTCTTGATGGCCGCGGACGGCACCATCGCCGGATGGACGCTGTGGGCGGCGATCATCATCCTGTGCAGGGAAATACTCGTGTCGGGCCTGCGCGAATACCTGGCCGTTCTCAAAGTGTCGGTGCCGGTGACGCGGCTCGCCAAGTGGAAGACGACGGTGCAGCTCATCGCGATCGCCTTTCTGATCGCCGGGCCGGCCGGCGACAGGGTGATCGGCTACGCGACGGAGACCGGCATCACACTGCTTTGGATTTCCGCACTCATCACGCTTTATACCGGCTATGACTATTTCCGGGCCGGCCTCAAACACATCATGGAATGAGACCTTGAAACTCGTCTATTTCGCCTGGGTTCGCGAGCGTATCGGCGTTGCGCAGGAAGAGGTGACGCCACCGGAGAGCGTGACCACGGTGCGCGACCTGCTGGAATGGCTGAGGTCGCGCGGCGAACAATATGCCGAGGCGCTGAAGTTTCCCGATGCCATCCGCGTCGCGATCAACCAGGAGCATGCCGGGCATGACGAACGAATAGCCGGGGCACGCGAAATCGGCCTGTTTCCGCCCATGACCGGAGGCTGACGCGATGGCCATCACGGCCGACGTGCGCATCCAGAGCGAACCGTTCGACACCGGCGCGGAGATCGCCTCGCTCTCTTCCGGGCGGCGCGATAATGGCGCCCTCGTCACCTTTTCCGGCATCTGCCGCGACGAGGCCGGAACGCTTGCAGCACTTGAGATCGAGCATTATCCGGGCATGGCCGAAGCCGAGATTTCCCGCATCGCCGCCGAGGCGGCGGAGCGCTGGCCCGTCACCGCCATCACGGTGATCCACCGCCACGGCCGGATCGTCACCGGCGATCCCATCGTGCTGGTCATGACCGTCTCGGAGCATCGGCAGGCCGCGTTCGCGGCGGCGGAGTTCATGATGGATTTCCTGAAATCGCGCGCGCCGTTCTGGAAAAAGGAGCACCGGGTGGACGGCAGCTCCGGAGAATGGGTCGACGCCAAGGAGACCGACGAGAAGGCTTTGACGCGCTGGGAGTGACCGAATCCGGCCCCAATTGCGTGTTTCCTGCGCTAATTCGTGAACCGCAGGAAAATCCGAAATGCCGCTCATCGTTTCACGCCGCGCCATCGCCAGAGCCGGCCTGATCGCCGCGATAGCGGCAACGCAAGGCCTGGCGCCGGCGGAAGAGATGCCAGATGAAGGGCCGTCCGGCGACCTGTTCGATATCGTGTGGCAGGTGACGGAACTGGCGGGCGCCGACCCCATAGCGGCCCATGTGCCGACACTCACCATCAATCTGGCAGGCAGCGCCGGCGGCAATACGGGATGCAATGTGTATTTCGCGACTGCAACGGTCGACGGCGCGTCAATCAGCTTTTCCGCGATCGGCTCGACATATATCGCGTGCGACGATGCCATCATGGACCAAGAGCGCGCATTCCTTCAAGCGCTTGGACTCACTACGCAATTCGAGGTCAATGCCGGCGGCCTGCTACTGCTCGACCGCGCCGGTGCGCTGCTCGTCCGGCTTGCAGCAACCAGCTGAGACGGCAATCGGGTGACGCAGCGTAACCTGCCGTTAATCATAGGGGCGGTTAGCATCCAGCATTAGAGAATTGGCAAGCGCGCAAAGATAGCTTCGGCGATGCAATTGCAGCGTCGGGGCAATGAATATCACCGTCAGTTCCATCCTTGATATGGCCGCCAGCCATCAGTGGCTGGTCACCGCGAACTTTATTCTGTCGGCGCTGCTCGGCCTGTGGATGCTGCGTTATCGACATCTCTATCGTTCCACGCGCATCGAACAGGAAAGGATCGAGGAAACGATCGATACGCTGTCGGAAGGCGTTTATCGATCAAGCCCGGACGGCAAGCAGATCAAGGCGAACCAGGCGCTGGTTCGCCTGAACGGCTACCAGACCGAGGAAGAATTGCTTGCCTCGGTGAACGACATCGCCGCCGAGTGGTATGTCGACCCTACGCGACGCGATGATTTCCGCACAATTCTGGAGCGTGACGGCGTAGTCAGGGATTTCGTTTCCGAAATCTACCGCCACAAGAGCCGCGAACGCATCTGGATCACCGAATCGGCCCGGCTTGTGCGCGACAAACGCACAGGCGCAGCTCTCTACTATGAGGGATCGGTGCGCGAAGTCACCGAAACGGTGGAACGGCTGAAGCTGGGAGAGCAGTTCAGCAAACTGATGCGCGAAGTCCCGGGGGCGCTGTTCCAGTTCAGCATGAAGCCCGACAATTCGGTGGAAATGGTCTACCTCAGCCCCGGATATGAGCGGCTGACAGGCATCCCGATCAGAGAGGTGATGAACGACCCGACGGTGTTCCTCAAATACCTAACCGAGGAAGACCGGGCGCTCTATGGCCGCTCGCTGCGCGATGCGTGGGGACGGCAGGAAGCATGGGACGTGGAGCACCGCTTCACAACGCCCGGCGGCCAAACCAAATGGCTTCGCATCTCAGCAACGCCGGAATTCAAGGGCAGCGAGGTGGTCTGGCACGGCCATATCTCCGATATCTCCCTGCGTAAGAGGAATGAGCTGGAAATCAGCAACCTTGCCTATTTCGATACGCTGACGGAACTGCCGAACCGCAGGCTCTTCCTCGACCGGATGAACACGGCGATCACGGCCTGCAGGGACAAGGCCGACCGCGGGGCGGTGCTGTTCGTCGATCTCGACAATTTCAAGACGCTGAACGACACCCAAGGACACGATGTCGGCGACCGCTATCTCGTCCAGGTGGCGGCACGGCTGCTGGATTGCGTGGGCGAAGCGGACACCGTGGCGCGTATCGGGGGCGACGAGTTCGTCGTGCTTCTGGAATCCATCGGCGATGACGACGCCAACGCATCGCGCCACGCAATCAACATCGCGAACCGCATCAACGTGGCAATGCGCCAGCGGTTCGATCTGGGCGAGACTTACCACCGCGCCTCGGCCAGCATCGGCATCGTCGTGTTCGACGGCCAGGAGGATCAGGCCGACGAAATCCTCAAACGCGCCGATATCGCCATGTACGAGGTCAAGAATTCGGGACGCGACAGCATGGTGCTGTTTGATCCGGCATCGCTCGGGCACGCATCGGAGCGCTATCGGCTGCTTGCCGACCTGCGCGAGACGATCGGAAACGGCGGCGACGAACTGGAACTCCATTTTCAGCCGCTGGTTGACGGCAACGGCCATGTCACGGCGGCGGAAGCGCTGCTGCGGTGGCATCATCCCGAGCTGGGCATGGTCTATCCCGACCGCTTCATTTCGCTGGCCGACCAGTTCGGACTGGCCAACGATCTCGGCTTCATCGTGCTCGAAAAGGGCATCTCGACGCTGGCGCGCTGGAGCACCGACGGCATGCTTGGCGGAATCGGCATGTCAATCAATGTCAGCGCCAATTCCTTCACGAATGAAGAATTCGCGCCGGCGCTGAAGAGACTGCTGGACACCTACGGCGTCAGCGGATCAAGGCTGACGATCGAGATCACCGAACATGTCACGATACATGACGAGCGTATTGTCGCCCGACGGATGCACGAGTTGAAAGCGCAGGGCGTGCGGCTGTCGCTGGACGATTTCGGGACCGGCTATTCCTCGCTCACCTATCTCAAGAAACTGCCGTTCGACGAGGTGAAGATCGACGGCAGCTTCATTGCCGATATCGAGACGACCGAGAGCGACCGGGCGCTGGTGCGCACGATCCTGGCCATGGCTCAAACGCTGGGCCTGGCAGCGGTGGCCGAGCATGTCGAGACTGCGGCCCAGCAGTATTTCCTGAGGGAACATGGCTGTGACAGGTTCCAGGGCTGGCTGTACGCAAAGGCGATGCCGCGGGATGCGTTCGCAGCCCATGTCAGGAAGATGAACCCCAGGCCGGCGGTCGCGGCGATCAGCGAACTGCGACGTCCGGCCTGAGCGAGTTGCCCACTTGACCGGTTTCGCGGGGGCCGATCTATTGGCCTGAGGGGAAACACCGGGCCATGTCAAAGAAAGCTGTATCCTTCGTCGCGCTCGTCTTTTGGGCGTCACTGCTCGCGTTTCCATCCCTCGCCGAGCGTTCTGCCCTGGTTATCGGCAACAGCTCCTACCGGCCCGGCTTCGAACTGAAAAACCCGGTCGCGGACGCGCGCGCCATCGCACGGCGGTTTTCCGAGCTCGGCTTTTCCGTGACGCTGGTCCAGGACGGCGATCTTGCGACCGCCCAGCGGGCGCTGGACCGTTTCGTGCCGGCGGCGATCGGCGCGGAGGTCGCGGTGATCTTCTACGCGGGACACGGCGCGACGATCAACGGACGAAGCTTCGCCCTGCCGGTCGACTTTGCGATGGCGAGCTTCGACGATGTGGACCGCGAGGCGCTCGATACCGAACGGCTGATGCAGGCGCTGTCGAGCACGCATGCCGGGCTGAAGATTCTCCTCTTCGACGCCTGCCGGAACAACCCGCTGGAGAGCCGGGGCGCCATGTCGCTTCAGCAACCGGCGGAGGAAGCCCCGGTACGCAGCGAAAACATGCTGATCGCCTTTTCCACCGCGCAAGGCGCGGTAGCGCTTGACGGCGCGGGCGATCACAGCCCGTTTGCCCAGGGCGTGCTGGGCGAACTCGGCACGCCCGAGACCGATATCACCGATTTCATGCAGCGGGTCGCGACGCATGTGCGCGAGCAGACCGACGGGCGCCAGACGGTGTGGATCGAGCACTCGCTCAGCAGGTCTTTCTCGCTTGCAAGCATCGGGCAGCCGACTGGTTTCATCGAGGCGGTCACGCCGCCGGAACCGAAACGGGGCACGGGCGAGATTTTCGCCATGTCGTCCGATGTTCGCCTCACGGCAGCGGACCTCACCGGGCTCGACGCGGGATCGCTGCGGCTTGCGCGCAACGAGATATTCGCACGGCGTGGCTACATTTTCCGTGATCAGAAACTGGCCGAACATTTCGCGCAATTCGACTGGTACAGGCCGACCACATCGGAGCCCAGGCTCGGGGAAACCGAACTCGCCAATGTGGAGCTGATCCGCGCGTTCGAACTGCGCGGCTCCGCGCCGACCGAAGGGTTCGTGTTCACCGATTCGGACAGGCGGCGGCTCGAACGCGAAGAGGTGGCGGGGCTCAACGCGGCGACGCTTCGGCTTGCCCGCAACGAAATCTACGCGCGGCGGGGACGCAAGTTCGTGAGCCAGGACCTGCGCGAATATTTCAGCCGTTTTGGCTGGTACCGGCCACAATTCGGCGAAGTTGAGCTGACATATGTGGAACAGAAGAACGTCGATCTGATCCGCAGGTTCGAATAGCGCTTGAAAACACCATTCGTGATTGCCGCCCTCATCCTGGCGGCATTGTCCCTCCCCGCATCCAGCCAGACGACCACCGGATACGGCGCGCCGCCGCCCGATTTCGGGGTCTGGCTGCAGAGGCTGGCCGATAGCTATCCCGGTGCGATTTCGGGGTTCGATTCCACCCATCTCATCCTGCGCGACGGAACGCGTCTGCCGCTGTCGGACGGACGAACCGACAAGGATTTCGAGACGTTTCTCAACGATCCGGACATCGACGACATGTTCGCGCAGGCCTATCCGGCCCAGACAAAGCCGGAGGCGCCGGCACTCAACATGGACCCGGGACGGGTCCGGCATGAAGGGCTGTTCGATGCACTTTACGGCGACTGCAAGCGCGGCGAGGTGAACGGCAATCTGCGGACAATCGCATGGGTGCCGGCCCATGGCGGCGGCACCGTGCGCATCACCACGCGCAACGGCGCTGACAAGGCGCTAGAGAAGGTATCGCGGGAACTGGACCGACTGCCGGCCGCATATTCGAAATATCTCGTTCCGACGGCCGGCACCTATAATTGCCGGACGATTGCCGGCACCAACCGGAAGTCGGTGCATGCCTACGGCGCGGCGATCGACCTTAACGTCAAGCACGCCAATTACTGGCGCTGGAGCAAGCCGGACGGCAACGGAAACCATGTCTGGAAAAACAGCATTCCGGCCGAAATCGTGGAGGTATTCGAGCGAAACGGCTTCATCTGGGGCGGGCGATGGTATCACTACGACACCATGCATTTCGAATACCGGCCCGAGCTGATGCCCGGGCCGGCGTCGTCAAAATAGCGTCTTAGCCGACGATTTCGGTCTCGGAAAACCAGTAGCGGATTTCCTGGGCGGCCGTTTCCGGCGCATCCGAACCGTGGACGGAATTCTCGCCGATCGACTGCGCATGGGCCTTGCGGATGGTGCCTTCCGCCGCATCGGCCGGATTGGTGGCGCCCATCACTTCGCGGTTCTTGGCGATGGCGTTTTCACCCTCGAGCACCTGCACGACCGTCGGGCCCGACGACATGAAATCGCAGAGCTCGTCGAAGAACGGACGCTCGCGGTGAACGGCGTAGAAGCCTTCGGCCTCGCGGCGGCTCATCCACACCCGCTTGGAGGCGACGACGCGCAGGCCGGCATCCTCGAGCATCCTGGTGATCGCGCCGGTGAGATTGCGCCGGGTCGCATCCGGCTTGATCATCGAAAAGGTACGCTCGACGGCCATCTGAATTCCTTCATTTTTCATGATTGCTGGGATCGGCGCGGTCTATAGACGGCGCCGGTCGCGATGTGAAGGGGGCCGAACCGTCGTCTATGCCGCAGCGGCGACGCGGCGGCCGAGGCCGTCATGAAGATCGAGAATCCGCCCGAACCATTCGGCAACCGGATCGTCTGCCTCCAGCAGCGCGTAACTGGAGACGACCCTCGGCCACTGGAGCGCGCCGGCGACGATGTAATCGGCGAAAAGCGGACCCGCGCCGCCGATGAAGGGCTGAAACTCCAGCATGGAGCGCAGCGGCGCCAGCGATTTGCGGAAACGGTCGAGCTGTTCGTCCCTGCCCCGCGGCACCTCCTCCAGCGTGCGGCCGAAGCGAACCTCGCGGTCGGCGCGGAAATATTCCTGGTCCGACTGCGCAAGGCAGCCGTGAATGTCCATCAGAACCGCCTTGCCGATATAGGGATGCAATGTGAGTTGCGACCAGCGCTCGATGAAACGCGACAGCGCCTTGCCGCCCTCACCGCCAAACAGCGTCGGCCCGTCGGGATAGGCTTCCTCGAGATAGAGCGCGATCTGAAAGGAATCCGCCACCACCTTGTCGCCGTCGCGGATCACCGGCACGGTCTTCGACACGCCGCCCTCGACAGAGGGCACGGCGGTGAACGGCGTCGGCGCAGTCTCGAATTCGAGGCCCTTGTGCCCCAGCGACCAGGCCGTTTTCCAGCAGTGCGGACTGAAGGGGCGCTCGGCGTCGGCGCCGACAAGTTCATAGAGCTTTATCGCCATTGGCCGTCCAACTCCCGCATGATAACCAGCCCGCAGCCAAGCCGTCCGCAGGAGAACCGATGAAACAGCATTTTGCAATGATGGCCGCCTACAATGCGTGGGCCAATCAGCGCCTTTACGATGCGGCAGCCGAACTGAGTGAAGACGAATACAACCGCGATATGGGCGCCTTCTTCCGCTCCATGAACGGCACGCTGAACCATGTGCTTGTCGCCGACCGCATCTGGCTCAAGCGCTTCACCGGCGAAGGCGACGCGCCTGGCAAGCTCGACACGATCCTGTTTCCGGCGTTCGGTGCGCTGAGGATTGCCCGGCAGGCCGAGGACAAGCGCATCAATGACTGGATCGACGGGCTGGACGAGGAGGCGCTGGCAGGCCGATTCACCTATGTGACGGTGACCGATATGCGCACCGTCTCACAGCGCCTGGCGCCGGCGCTGTCGCATTTCTTCAACCACCAGACGCATCACCGCGGCCAGGTGCACATGATCCTGACGGCGCTGGGCAAGCCCTCGCTCCAGCTCGACATGATCTATTTCCAGCGCACCGAGACTGGACGCGCGTTCGCGTAAGACCTCCGGGCCAGGCTCGCGCGGCGAAACCGGTGCACGTTCTGGACAGCAGCGGGAGCCCGTGGCAGACACCGTGACCACTCCTGAGGGGCGGGGCGTTGCTGCGATTTTTCTTCCTGTTGCTGATCCTGGCCGGCGCGGCGGTCGGCATCGGCTATCCGTGGGCGGCATCGAACGTCGCCGGATACGAGATCGGCACGTGGCGGGTGTTCGAGCGCGATGCCGGCTTCTCTCCGGTCGAGGCCAACATCACGCCATCGGAAGCGCCGGTGTCGATCACCGTCGACCTGCGAGCCACCGGCGCTCTGGACCGCGCAGCTGGCGAGCCTATTCTTTTCATGGAGGCTACCGGCGAAGACGGAACGCCGGTCGTCTCGGCCGCGCTCGACTTCGCGGAGGCCGAAGCCCGAACCATCAATCCGCAAAGCGGCGAGACGGCCTATCGTGAAGTCGCCGCCAATCTGGCGATTGTCGACCGCGACCGCTACCGGTTCGTATTCCGCCCGGCCGACGGCATTGCGGCGAAGCTGGTCAGTGTCGATCTCATCCTCAATGCGGGGGCGCTCAACCTCGACCCGCGCGCAATCCCCGCCGGCTTCATCTTGATTGCGGTGGGTGTCGTCGGGTTCGCCGCGAGCCTGTTCCGGCGGCGGCGCGAAAACCCCAATTCCAAACCACCGCCGCGCTGGGGCCGCGGCAAGTAGCGTTCGGCGCTAGATTTCTTCGAAGTCGCCGCTCCGGCCCTTGCCGGCGCTGAAGCGGGCAGCGGCGTCATGTCGATGACGGCCGGCTCCAGCCCCGGCGGATAGGGATTGGCCATCTGGGTGAGCGGGCGTTTTGCGGGCTTTTTCGGCATCGGTCTCTCCTGCGGAATTGCGGTTGGCCGCCGCACGCGCGCTTCATCGCCGCCACGCCCGGGTCGCCGTCTGGCTGTTGAAAGGTGGGAAGACGGGTGGCCAAAGCGTCGCCAGTCGGAATTCTTGACGCAGCCAATATTGTTCGCATGATTATCAGCGGCTTCTGAAGACGCATGGGATCGTCCCTCCGATCGGCGGCAAGGGCAATTGCTTCGATAATGCGATGGTGGAAACGGTGTTCAAGACGATCAAGAACGAGTTTGTGTGGAGAACGATCTTCCAGCCCCGCGCCGCCGCCGAATTGGCCCTTGGCCGACAACATCGACCGCTTCTACAATTCACGCTGGCGACACGCTCTGGGATACAAATCGACGGTATCATTCGAGGCCGAAATGGCCATCCCAGAGTGCAGCCTCTCCACTAAATCCGGGCAAGTCCAGGTCGCCGCTCGAGATTGTCGGCGTGGTTGGTCATCGCGCCGGCCAACTCGATCATCGCGCCGGACCTTTCGATAGCGAATAGAGATTACAGATGGTTCGTTTCCTGCCCACGAACACCCGGGGCGCGGCATCTGACATTAGGTCCGGAAGATCGAAGTCGTCGTCTGTGAGTAATTCCCGAACCAATGGCATAGTTCAGCTGCTACCTTTGGGAAATGCTCGGACGGATTGATGTCGTTTCCAGTGCCATTCATGATGTCCAGGTCGTCGGTTTGGTATACGACGCCCCCAACTGTATCGACTTCGATGAATTGCCAGAATCTTCCGTCGGTGACGATCCCTCTCAGGAATTGAGGCATCGATTGATACGCGGTACCGTAATCTTGGTACATTCTGGCCAGTTCAGCGAGGAGTTGCCACAACGCTCTCGCCATTTGCCCATTCTTCTTCTTCGCCTCGATGACGATTGAAGGAAAGAGGATGATATCCCCCTCGTACTCTATGGAGGAGATTAGGTAGTCGAGTGATCCATTAGCAATCTTAGTTGCGTCTATCGGAAAGGATCTCTCGGCGGTCAATATTCCGTGCCTGCTGTCCGTGAGTGCCTCAACCACAAAAAGGTCGATGGCTATTCGACGAGCTGCTTCCGAGCTGTCCGAATTGCAACGAGTTATTATGGTCATGAAACGGTTAGCCAAGTTCTGCCAACGATGGGCATCTGCTTGAACAGCGGAGTTCCGCAAATTTTTGCGCACGAACTCGATTGAGGGCCGCCCAAAAAACGCTGCGGCGATGATACCTTGGTCGTTTTGGTCAAATGCGGAGAATCTCTTAGTCATGCACCTAGCGCCTCAGTTATCCATCTCTGCCAAGAATTTCAGCTTGATGCCATGCTCTGGATAGTACATCCCAGTAGCGCCATTTGCGGTAACCCGACACTTCCGGTAGCCGTTTTCCTTGGATGGTAGCTGCACCGTTTTATCGTGCGCCGCCCAGAAGCCTCTAAGTTTCCATGGGTAATCTGGATCAAGGCAGAAAGTTGTGTTGGTAATGTCTATCGTCGCTGTGCCATAGCTGCCGCTTCCTTTGGGATGGTTGCTTGCGGAAGCAACGCCAAAATCAGCGTGATGGTAGGTGGCGACCTCCTTTCCATGGGCGGAATGGTCGTGCAGTGTCTTCCCGTTCGTCTCCGCGAAAGTAGTGTCATCGGGGGTAACAAGCTTCGTCTTGGGGTCGAGCCGGACCCGTCTGTATTTCGTTGTCAGGGTATCACCTTGTCTCCACTCTCCGGCGGGGCTTTTTGGCCAAACAGAGACATTGGCATTGGGATCCCCATCCAGCCCGAGGTCCAGATACGCTTTCGGGCCGGAGCCGAAAGTCAGGAAAAGCCGAACGGGAACTTTCTCGCTGCCTGAGACCATGTAGATATCAAAGAAACCATCCGTGATCTGCACACCGGCGTCGTGGGCCATCTCGAGGACGTCCCCAGCGGTTTCCGGAAGTCGGTTATACCGCTTGGGGAACATGCTTTCAATTTTCTTGAGAACCTCGAGGCCTTCATTACCTTCGATTTCAGTCTCTGTGAGGGGGCGGCGTTTGTAGTCTGAAGCTTTTGTTTCCTCGAGCTCATACTCCTGGTTCGAGATCCACACGACGCTCCGCTCGAGCTCTGTCTTCAGTTCACGGATCGACTTGTCCGAGAAGTTCGGCAGGAATTGCGTTTTGTGAGCGTCAACATAGTCGACGAAATTCAATCTCTCCATAACGCGGAGCTTGACCAGTGAGTAGGCCTCAAGCTCTCGCTGGATATCGTCGATCTTTCCAAAATCAACCGGAGCCAGGTCTTGGATGCTTCGGTAAGGCGTCAGCTGGGCCCTGTAGCGAGTTTGATGCCTGTTGTCCCGGATAGCCTTATCGAATGCTGTGATGTTGGAGAAGATGTTTTCGACCGTCAGGTCCGACCAGTCCAGAGGAGGTCCGCCCTGCTGATATACATCCATGGACACCTCCCTGTTCTCGGTCAGGGAGTTGAGTTTGCCCTGAAGATCGGCAGCTGCGCTATAGCTCTGAGCTGTGCCCTTGGCCTTTACACTAAGCTCGATTTTCTCGGTTTCGGAGCGGGTTTGCATCGCGAAGAGGACCGCGATTTCACCGCCATTCCTGTATCCACTGACGAATGAATCCCCGTAACTGCGAAGAAATTCCAAAGGATCGTCCTTTAATTTCTTCAGCACGTCCTCATTGAATTCAAGCTTTGTGATTGCTTCCGCAGACATTTGTCGGCTGGCGGCGAGCGCACTATAGCGGACGAGAAGGTATACGGAATTGGAATTGGAGATGTTGTTATAGACAAATCGCGCACTTCCTTCGACGTTAGCCGCGCCAGCTTTCATGGCGCCCGAAATCGTCAGATCAAGGCTCCGTGCAAGTGTGCTCGTGTCTTCAATCAATTCCATGGAAAGCGAAGAACTCATGCCGCCGGGCGAGGAATTTGACTGCATAAGCTCCATGTTCGATGGCACCGTACTGCCTTTGAATGGCACACCCATAGCAGAAAACGCAGCAGAATTGATGCCATAACCAATCTCGGCGTTTGTTGGCCACTGAATAGAGCTTTGCATCACTTTTTCTCCTACAGAATAATTCCAATATCACATTCATCAACTATAAAGAAATGTTTATTTATATTTGGAAGGATTTTATCTTTTTTTGCAGATCTCCCAGGCACGCTTTGCCGTTGTTCGGACTCCAGCGTCACGATGAACCCTCCCGGATAGGCCTCTACCCTGCTTCAGCAGATGCCTCCCGCACAACGCTGTCCCTGCAGCGTCGCGCCAGACCGCGCCGTCGCTCCACACCGGTTTGGACAACGTCGTGTCATAGATCATTGCGCCTGAGCCAACGGTCGCGGCTGATGGCCGGCCACCGTTGGAATAGCGGCCACAACGCACCGGCCCTTCGACATGCAGGGCCGGCTGGTCAGCGTCGATCTCACCCTCAATGCGGGGGCTTTCGACCTCGACCAGCGCGCGATTCCCGCCGGCTTCATCATGATGGCCGTGGGTCTGGTCGGGTTCGCCGCAAGCCTGTTCAGGCGGCGGCGCGAAAACCCCAATTCCAAACCGCCGCCGCGCTGGGGCCGCGGCAAGTAGGGTCCGGCGCTAGATTTCTTCGAAGTCCCCGCTCCGGCCTTTGCCGGCGCTGAAGCGGGCAGCGCCCGCCACGCCTTCCTCGTTGAAAACCCCGGCGCTTTGCCATTCGCCGACGAGCGCCGGCTCGATGTCGAGCGGCCATTGGCGCATCGCCGAGATACGATCGGCGCGCATGCAGCGCTGCGGAAAGCGCGTCAGTTCCCCGGCGAGTTCGAGTGCTGCTTCCAAGGCCTTGCCGTCCTCGCAGAGCCGATTGGCCAGCCCGATCGCCAGGCACTCCTGCGCATCGGCCTTGCGGCCGGTGAGGATGAGGTCCATCGCCCGGCCATGGCCGACGATGCGCGGCAGGCGCACCGTGCCGCCGTCAATCAGCGGCACGCCCCAGCGCCGGCAATAGACGCCCATATAGGCCGAACGCTCCATCACCCGCAGGTCGCACCACAGGGCGAGCTCCATGCCGCCGGCGACCGCGGGGCCGGAGATCGCGCCGATGACCGGCTTGGAAAGCGTCAGCCGCGTCGGTCCCATCGGGCCCTTGCGCGGGCGGTCGTCATGGCCGTCGAAATCCTCGCCCAGAGCGTGCTCGGCATACCACTCGGCGCCGAGATTGCCCGAGGCCGCGGCCTTGAGATCGAAGCCGGCGGAGAATGCACCGGTGACACCGGTGAGGATGGCCACCTTGCTTGTGTCGTCGCGGTCGAAATCGACGAAGGCGCGGAACAACGCGTCGGCCATCTCGGGATTGACGGCGTTGCGGGCTTCCAGCCTGTCGATGGTGACGACTGTGATCTCGCCCTCTTGCTCGACACGGATGCTCATTCGGCCATCGCCTCCTCATATTGCGCCGACAGGACGAGCCAGCGCTCCTCGTGACGGGACAGGGTTACGGCAAGCTCGGCGCGCTCCTTCGACAATTGCGTCACCGCCTTGGGATCCCTGTCGTAGAGCGCCGGATCGGCAAGCTGGTCCTCGATTGCGTCCAAACGCTGGCGGGTGCGCTCCATCAGGCCTTCCGTCGCCTTGATCTCCCTGGCGACCGGCTCCATCGCGGCACGACGCTGGGCCGCCTCACGGCGGCGGTCGGCCTTCGACGCCTTTTCGGCCGCGCGCTTCTCACGCCGGTCGACCGACTGGCCGGTGACGATGCGGCGATAGTCGCCCAGATCGCCATCGAAGGGCGCGACTTCGCCATCCTTGACCAGCCAGAGGCGATCGACCGTTGCCTCGATCAGGTGACGGTCGTGCGAAATCAGGATGACGGCGCCCGGAAATTCGTTGAGCGCATGGATGAGAGCGGCGCGCGAATCGATGTCGAGATGGTTGGTCGGCTCATCGAGGATGAACAGGTTCGGACCCTCGAACACCGCCAGCCCCATCAGCAGCCGCGCCTTCTCGCCGCCGGACAAATCCTTGGCCGGCGTCGCCATCTTTTCCGTCGACAGGCCGAACTGGGCGACGCGGGCGCGCACCTTTGCTTCCGCCGCGTTGGGCATCAGGCGGCGCACATGTTCGTAGGCGTTTTCCTCCGGTCGCAGATCGTCGAGCTGGTGCTGCGCGAACATCGCGACCTTGAGGCCGGGCGCGATCGTCATTGAGCCCTTGTCGAGCGTCAGCCGGCCAGACAGCAGCTTGGCGAATGTCGACTTGCCGTTGCCGTTGGCGCCCATCAGCGCGATGCGGTCGTCGTCGTCGATGCGCAGCGTGAGCCGCGACAGGATCGGATCGCCCGGCGTATAGCCGACGGCGCCTCCCTCGATCGCGATGATCGGCGAGGCAACGGTTTTTTCCGGCCTGGGAAAGCGGAACGGCATCACCGTGTCGTCGCCCATGGCCTCGATCGGCTTCAGCTTTTCCAGCGCCTTCAGCCGCGACTGCGCCTGGCGCGCCTTGGAGGCCTTGTAGCGAAACCGTTCGACGAAGGACTCCATGTGCTTGCGGGCGGCTTCCTGCTTGACGCGGGACTTTTCCAGAAGCTCCATCTTCTCCGCGCGCTGGCGCTCGAACTGGTCGTAGCCGCCGCGCCACAGCGTCAGCTTCTTGCGGTCGAGGTGGACGATGGAAGACACCGCGCGGTTCAACAGGTCGCGGTCATGGCTAATCAAGAGCACGGTGTACGGATAGGTTCCGAGATAGTTCTCCAGCCACAGCGTGCCTTCCAGATCGAGATAGTTGGTCGGCTCGTCGAGCAGCAACAGGTCCGGCTGGGCAAACAGCACCGACGCCAGCGCCACCCGCATGCGCCAGCCGCCCGAGAAACTGGAGGCGGGACGCTTTTGCGCATCCTGATCGAAACCGAGGCCGGCAAGGATGGTCGCGGCGCGGGCTTCGGCCGAATGGGCGTCGATGTCGGTCAGCCGCGTCTGTATCTCGGCGATGCGGTGCGGGTCGGTCGCGGTTTCCGATTCGGCCAGAAGCGCGGCGCGCTCGGCATCGGCTGCAAGCACGATGTCGATCAGCGCCTCCTCGGTGCCGGGCGCTTCCTGCGCAACCTGGCCGATGCGGGTGTTTTTGGGAAAGCTGACGCCGCCCTTTTCGGGCGCCAACTCGCCGGTGATGGCACGAAACAGCGTCGTCTTGCCGGTGCCGTTGCGCCCGACAAGCCCGGCTTTGGCGCCGGCGGGCAGCGCAAGATTGGCGCTCTCGATCAAAAGGCGCCCGGCGATGCGCAGCGAAAGGTCTGAAATGGTCAGCATGGCGCGGGTTATTGGCCGAGCGCCGAATGGAACGCAAGGGGCTTCGGGTGTGCCAGCGGAATTGCCGCGCCGGCCGGGTTGACCAATTCATAACTGGTGAGCTATGGAACGCAATCAATAGCCAACAGGTTATGAAACTGAATGGAAGCCAGAACCGACATGCTGTTCCGATCACTCGCCGACCCGACGCGGCGCGCGATCTATGAGCGTCTGGCGTCGGGCGGCGAACAGACCGTACGCGTGCTGACCGACCATGCGGGCATCTCGCAGCCGGCCGTGTCAAAGCACCTCGCCGTGCTCAAGGCATCGGGGCTGGTGCGCGACCGGCCTGACGGACGCCGGACACATTACAGCGCCAACCAGCAGGCGCTGAAGCCGCTGGCCGGCTGGATGGGCAAGTATGGCGCGTTCTGGGAGGACCGGTTCGATGGCCTCGAAGACCTGCTCAACAGGATGGACCAGTGAACGAAAACCCGACCGAAACGCTCTCCGTTGTTGTCGAACGGCTGATCAGGCACCCGCCGGAAAAGATCTGGCGCGCGCTCACGCAGTCCCATCTCATCGAGGAGTGGCTGATGACAAGCGACTTCAAGCCAGACGAGGGCAGCCGGTTCAATTTCAGCGCCAACTGGGGCTCGGTGGAGGGCAAGGTGCTGGCTGCCGAGCCCGACAAGTCGTTGTCGTATACGTGGGACACCAAGGACCTCGAAAGCGTCATCACGTGGACGCTGACCCCAACCGCCACTGGCACCCTGCTGCGCATGGAGCAGACCGGCTTCAAGCCCGACCAGGAGCCCTATTTCCGCGGCGCCACCGCCGGCTGGCCGCGGTTTCTCGACGCTCTGGAAGATGTGCTTCAGCGGCTCGATTGAGGTCCGCCGGCGCAAGAAACGGAAAACCAGCATGAGCAAGAACGAGGTTCAGATGGAACAGTCTCCTTCCCGGCTGATCGACGAGAAGATCGCCAAACTGGAGGACTGGCGCGGCGAGACGCTGTCGCGGGTCCGCGCCCTGATCCACAAGGCCGACCCCGAGGTGGTCGAGACGGTGAGATGGCGCAAGCCGACGAACCCGCACGGCGTCCCCGTATGGGAGCATGACGGCATCATCTGCACCGGCGAGACCTACAAGGACAAGGTGAAGCTGACCTTCGCCAAGGGCGCGGCGCTGGACGACCCTTCGGGCTTGTTCAACGGGAATGACACCGGCGCGACGCGGCGGTCCATCGACATTTTCGAGGGCGGCGAGATCAATGAAAAGGCGTTCACGGCACTTTTCCGCGCCGCCATTGGACTGAACGCCCAGTGACCGCAGGACGGGTAGCCGATCGCGCCCGCCGCACCCCGAAGGAGGTTTTCTTGAACTGGAACAAATGGATACGGCAGATACATCGCTGGCTGTCGATCATCTTCACGCTGACCGTCATCGCCAACTTCGTCGCCATGAGCCTCGGCGAACCGCCGGCCTGGGTCGTCTACTCGCCGCTGCCGCCGCTGTTTCTGATGCTGCTTTCCGGCCTCTACATGTTCGCCCTGCCCTATGCCGGCAAGCGGCGCAGCGGTGGTCGCGCAGTCGGACAGGAGTGAGCGTCATGGCTGGCAAGCCGGTCCTGCTTGCGGGTGGCAACCCGAAGATCGCGAAGGCCGACGGCGATGCGCCGGTCAAAGCCTATATCGCCGCAATGCCGGGCTGGAAACGCGAGGTCGGCCGCCGCCTCGACGCGCTGATTGCGGAAGCCGTTCCCGAGGTGCGCAAGGCGGTCAAATGGAACTCACCCTTCTACGGCATCG
This sequence comes from Rhizobiaceae bacterium, assembly GCA_040880025.1. Taxonomy (GTDB): domain Bacteria; phylum Pseudomonadota; class Alphaproteobacteria; order Rhizobiales; family Rhizobiaceae; genus RCIO01. The sequence continues at coordinate 323,132 of JBBDJD010000013.1, read as the reverse complement.
AAGGCCAGGGCTGGTTCCTCAGCTATCACTGCTTCACCAGATACGTGAAGGTGACCTTCTTCAAGGGTACGTCGCTGACCCCTGTCCCGCCCGAGGAATCCAAGGACAAAAATGTCCGCTACCTGCACATCCATGAGGATGGCGCGTTCGACGAGGCGCAGTTCATCGATTGGGTGAAACAGGCCGCGGCCCTTCCCGGATGGATTCCGTAACCCACCGCAATTCATTGTTTTCAATAATTTTTCCGAAGGAGGAAACTCCATGACCGAGACCAAAGCAATCGTCGTTGAGCGCGTCATGCCGCATCCGGCGGACAAAATCTGGCGCGCACTGACGCAGAGCCACCTCATCGCCGACTGGCTGATGAAGAACGACTTCGAGCCGGTGGAAGGCCACAAATTCACCTTCCGCGCCACGCCCGTGCCCGGCTGGTCCGGCGTGACCAATTGCGAGGTGCTGACGGTCGATCAGCCGCGCAGGCTCGCCTATAGTTGGGGCGATGGTACGGAGTCCGACAGCGGGTTAAAAACGGTGGTGACCTGGACGCTGATGCCGGAAGGGTCAGGCACGCGGGTCAAGATGGAGCATGCCGGTTTCCGGCCGCAGGACGAGAGCGGCTACAAAGGCATGGGCGGCGGCTGGCCGCGCATCCTGGCGAAGCTGGAGGAGATTGCGGGAGGGTAGAGCTAGGCCTTCTTCTCCCACCTTCCCTCCGGCGTCTGCTGCCAGTAGGTGAGCGCCGCGCCGGTCGCCTTGAAGGCCTTCCAGTGTTCGCGCGCCGCCTCGACCTGTTGCTGGTCATGGCCGTCGAACATCAGCACCAGCCGCTCGTAGCCGTCCGGCGCGGGCGGCTCGGCACCGTCGACGACGAAGCGCACCGCGGCATCGTTGAGATTGCCCTCGCCCGTGGTCAGGATGACCGGCTGCTCCGCGGCATGCGGTTCGCGGTCGGTGGCATGGGCGAGGAAACTGTCGTCGCGAAAGGTCCAGAAATGCGCGTCGAGCGCGTCACGGCGCTCGTCGCTGGCGGTCTGCACCACCACCTTCCAGCCGCGCGCGATCGAGCGCTCGACCAACGCCGGCAGGGCGTCGTAAAGCGTCGATTCCATCAGATGGTAGAACAGCACCTCGCTCACGATGCTTGCCGCCTATTTCTCGTAATTGTCGCGCACCAGCCGGTCGAGCAGCCGCACGCCGTAGCCGGACGCCCATGACTGCGAGATGTCGCTGGCCGGCGTGGCCATCGCCGTGCCGGCCACGTCCAGATGCGCCCAGGGCGTGTCGCCCACGAAACGCTTCAGGAACTGGGCGGCGGTGATCGAGCCGCCATAGCGGCCGCCGATGTTCTTCATGTCGGCGTTCTTGGAATCGATCAGCTTGTCGTAGTCGGCGCCCATCGGCAGGCGCCACACGCGTTCATGGGTGACCAGCCCGGCGGCGGTGAGGCGCTCGGACAGCTCGTCGTCGTTGGAGAACAGGCCTGCGTGGTATTGGCCCAGCGCGACGAGGACGGCTCCGGTCAGCGTCGCCAAATTCACAACGAATTCAGGCTCGTACTTGTCGATGCAGTAGGTCAGCGCGTCGGCCAGAACGAGGCGGCCCTCGGCGTCGGTGTTGAGCACCTCGACGGTCTGGCCCGACATGGAGGTGACGATGTCGCCCGGCCGCTGCGCGTTGCCGTCGACCATGTTCTCGACCAGGCCGATGATGCCGATGGCGTTGACCTTCGCCTTGCGGGCTGCGAGCGCGTGCATGAGGCCGGTGACGGCGGCTGCGCCGCCCATGTCGCCCTTCATGTCCTCCATGCCGCCGGCCGGCTTGATGGAATTGCCGCCGGTGTCGAAGACCACTCCCTTGCCGACGAAGGCGACGGGCTTCTGCTTCGCCTTGCCGCCGTTCCAGCGCATGATCACCATGCGCGGAGGACGCACGGAGCCCTGCGCCACGCCCAGAAGCGCGCCCATGCCGAGCTTCTTCATTTCCTTCTCGGTCAGCGTGTCGATCTCGACGCCGAGCGTCTCGAGTTCCTTCGCCCTGGCGGCGAATTCGAGCGGGCCCAGAATGTTCGCCGGCTCGTTGACCAGATCGCGCGCCAACACCACCCCGGCGGCTATGCCCTGATATTCGGACCACAGCTTTTTGGCGGCCGAAGCGGCGGATGTGACAATGGTCACCTTGACCTTGTCGGGACCCTCGCCGTTCTTGTCGTCGGATTTCTTCGTCTTGTAGCGATCGAAGCGGTAGGCGCGCAGCAGCATGCCCATGGCAACGCTTGCCGCGGCATCGCCGCCGATCTCCAGGTCGGGTACATCGAGATACACGGTCGCCTTCTTCGCCTTGCCGAATCGACCGGCGATGGCGCCGCCCAGGCGCGTCCACGAATCGGGGTCCGGTTTGGCGGGATCGCCAAGTCCGATGACAACGATCCGATCGGCGGGCGATGCCGCGGGCGCGAGAATGTCCACCGCAGCCCGCGCCTTGCCCTTGAATTCAGATACACGCAGCGCCTTGTCGAGCACGCCGCCCGGGTCGACATCCGCCGCCGGGCCGGGCGCGGCCCCTTCCGCGGCGAGCAGCACGGCCACGCCGCCGGCGGGCTTTGCAGACTGCGTGAACGTGATTTCGACCGATTTCGTCATGTATGCTCCAGAAAAGCTGTGAGAATGCCGCGCGTACGGAGGGATGGGCGTGATCTTGGTGTTTTCGACCGCGATGGCAAGGCCCGGCGCGAGAAACCCCGTCAAATTCGCCTTGCGATTGATCGGGCGACTGAAATCGCAATTCGAAATCGACGCCGGTGACCCGAATCTGCAACAGTCGATCATAATGCGGGAATACGCCTTGGCCAGGCCGCAACATTCGGTGATCATTAGGTAATTGTGAGTTATAGTCGGCTCGCGAAGGGCCGGCTTGGCCAGGAAAGGGACGGTTGTTTTGGGTTCTGGGAGCGGCGCGCCGAACGTCCCGCCGAGGCGGGCGCTGGCCTGATGAAGCTGGCCGCGCGCTATATCTTCGGCAGGGTGTTCTGGACGGCGCTGATCACGCTCACCGTCACCACCGCGCTTGTGCTCATTACGCAGGTGCTGCCGCTGATCGACATGGTCACGCGGTCGCGCGACGCGCTGTCCAGCTTTTTCAAGGTCGGCCTGCTGCTCATTCCGACGATGGCGATCCTGGTGACCCCGTTCGCGCTGCTGCTAGCGGCCCTGCGCACGCTGAACCAGATGAATTCCGATTCCGAGCTGGTGGTGCTGGAGGCGGCGGGGCGCTCGCCCTACAGCACGGTGCGTCCGATCATCTGGCTTTCGGTCATGGCGTCACTGGCGACGCTGGTCGTGCTGCACACGATCGAACCCTGGTCGACACGCCAGTTCAGAAACACGCTGATCGGCGCGCAGGCCGACCTGGTCGGGCGCGCGGTGCAATCCCGCACCTTCTCCAAAATCCAGGAGAACACCTGGATTCAGGTGTCGGAGGAATTGCCCGGCGGCGATTTCGGCAAGGTACTGATTATTGATTCCCGCGATCCGAAAACCGAACTGATCTATTACGCCAAGCGCGGCAGGCTGGTGAACCACGAAGGGTCGGTGCTGCTGGCCCTGATCGAGGGCGAGCTACACCGGCGCGACCGCACCGGCGGCGAGGTGTCCATCATCTCGTACGGGTCGACAGTTCTCGACCTGGCGGAGTTCACGGCTTCAGGCGCCAGCACGGGCAACCAGCCCGAGGAACTTTCGACCACCGGCCTGATCGATGCTCTCGGCGCGCCTGATCTCGAAGCGAAGCGGGGGCAGAAACTGCGCGCCGAGCTTCATCGCCGCAACACGGACTGGCTCTACCCGCTGCTGTTCGGACTGGTCGCCGTTTTCTTCGCAGGCAGCGCGCGGACGCAACGCCAGGAGCAGCCAGCGCAAATAGCGCTGGGCGCGCTCGTTGCCATCCTGTTTCGCGTCGCCGGATTTGTCGCCGTCAGCCGCGCGGGGATCGATCCGGCATTCGCCGCCGCGACCTATGTCGTACCGTTTTCGGCGATCGCGCTGTTCTTCCTGCTGGTGTTTACCGGACACTCACTGCGGTTCCCGAAATTCATCATCGATATCCTCGCGCGCATGGCGGCGCTGATGTCCTGGATCGGCCGCGTGCTCGGTCTCGCGGCGCGCGTTCCGGCCGGGCGCCAGGAGAGCGGCCAATGACGGGCGCGACGCTGTGGGGCTATCTCACCCGCCGGTACCTGGCGACGCTGGCCCAGGTTCTCCTGGGCATCATGGTCGTGGTGTTCCTCGTGGACTTTACGGAATATGCGCGGCGCGCGGGGGGCTTCGAGGGCTACACGACGCTGACCGGACTGTATTTTTCCGCGATGCGGCTGCCCTTCATCATCATGCTGGTGTGGCCGATGGTGGCGCTGTTCGCCGCGATGGCGGCGCTCTACGGGCTCAACAGGCGCTCCGAACTGGTGATCGCCAGGGCAAGCGGGCTTTCGGCCTGGCAGTTTCTGGCGCCGATCTGCATAGCCAGTTTCGCTGTGGGGCTGTTCGCGGTGATGATCATCAATCCGCTCTCCGCCTATTGTCTCGAGCAGGTGAAAATCCTCGAAACCACATTCCGCGGCTATGACGCCTCCAAGGCCAATGAGGCGCCCGAACGCCCATGGCTGAGCCAGACCACCGATGAAGGCGTCACCATCATCGGCGCCAGCCAGACAGCCAATCGCGGGATGCTTCTCGGCGATGCCGTTTTCCTGCGCTTCGACAATGAAGGAACGCTGTTTGCGCGCTACGACGCCAGATCGGCGACATTGACCGACGGCGCATGGCATCTGGAGAATGTGCGCGAGACCAGCGTCGACCAGCAAACCAGGAAAATCGCTTCGGTCGAGATCAAATCGGGGCTGCTTCCCGAATATGTCGAGGAACGTTTCGCCGATCACCTGACGATCCCGGTCTACGAACTACCCCGGAAGATCGCCGTCGCGCATGCGCTGGGCATACCGGCATACCGGTTTGCCATGCATTTTCATTCCCTTATCGCTCTCCCAGCGCTGATGGTGGCGATGACCCTGATCGCGGCGACAGTGACGCTCCGCTACAGCCGGATGGGGCAGCTCACCTCCATGATTCTGGGTGGCATCGTGGCGGGCTTTCTGCTTTATGTCGCTCTGGTCGTGTTTACGGCCTTTGGTAATGTCGGGTTTGTAGCGCCGGTATTGGCGGCTTGGGTACCGGTGGTGGTAGCGCTGTTCTTTGGGGTGACGTTCCTGCTGTACACGGAGGACGGGTAGTGGGGATCGCGTCCGCCGGACGAAGGGTGATCGCCGGCGCCTTGCGCGTGCTGGTCGCGTCCGCGTTTGGCTGCGCGGCGGGCGCATTCGTCGTTCCCGGCAATGCCGCGGCCCAGGACCTCTCCGATCAGGTCGAGTCGGACGGCCAGATGCTGCTCGAAGCGGACACGCTGACCTATGACAACGACGCCGGCATCGTCACGGCGGCAGGAAATGTGCGCATCGACTATAACGGCATCCGGCTGGTGGCCCAGCGGGTCAGCTTCTTCCGCGCCACGCGCAGGCTGGTTGCCTTTGGCAATGTCGAGATCGTCGACCGAGAAGGCAACAAGAGCTTCGCCGACGAGATCGACGTCACCGACGACATGCGCAACGGCTTTGTCAACGCGCTGAGGATCGAGACCACCGACAAGACCTATTTCGCGTCGGAAAGCGCGGAGCGGCGCGATGGCGACATCACCACATTCAACAACGGCGTCTACACCGCCTGCGAGCCCTGCGAGGAAAACCCCGAAAAACCTCCGCTGTGGCGTATCCGCTCAACGACGATCATCTGGAACAAGCAGAAAAAGACGATTCGCTTCATCCGGCCCAAGATGGAGCTGTTCGGCCTGCCGATCGCCTTCTTCCCGGCATTCGAAATTCCGGACCATACGGTCAAGCGCAAGTCCGGCTTCCTGTTCCCGACCTTCAACTGGAAAACCGGCCTCGGGTTCGGCGTGGGCGTCCCCTATTACTGGGCGCTGTCGCCCACCCATGACCTGACGACGACGCTGACGGGCTACACGAAGCAGGGCTTTGTGGCTGAAGCGGAATGGCGCCAGCGCTTCAACAACGGCCACTACAGCATCAAGGCCGCGGGCATCTATCAGCTCCAGCCAAGCGCCTTCGGCGCAGGCACGGTCGATGCGGCCAACCGGCTGCGCGGCATGGTCGGCACCAAGGGACGCTTCGAAATCAATCCGCGCTGGGTGTTCGGCTGGGACGTGCTTGTCCAGAGCGACAAGGATTTCGCGGCCACCTACAACATCACCGGATTCAATGAGGGCGTAAAGCGCGACGAGATCTATCTCACCGGCCTGAGCGGCCGGAACTATTTCGACCTCAGGACAATGCGCTTTCAGGTGCAGGAATCGGCGCCGACCGGGCGCAACGAGGTCCAGCCCTGGGTGCTGCCGCTCCTGGACTATTCCTACACGCCCGACCGATCAATCGCGGGCGGTGAACTCAATATCGACATCAACGCGCAGAGCCTGAGGCGCGGGGCGCTATCCACGACGCCCACCGCTCCGGTGACGCCCGGCGTCATCGACGCCAACATTCCGGGCGTGCAAGGCAGCATGACGCGGCTGACGGCCGAGGCCGAATGGAAGCGCAACGTCATCGTGCCGGGAGGGCTGGTACTGACGCCGATCCTGCATGTGCGCGGCGACGCGATCTTCCAGAACCTTTCCGCCGCCACGCGGGCCGCAATCAACGGGTTCACGGTCGATGGCGCGGCGGTGCCGGTCGATCTGCGGTCGACCTACTGGCGCTACATGGCGACGGCCGGGCTGGAAGCGCGCTGGCCGTTCGTGTTCGCCACACAGAATTCGTCCCATGTGTTCGAGCCGGTCGGCCAGATATTCGCCAGGCCCGACGAGCAGTTCGCGACAACGCTGGGCATTCCCAACGAAGACGCGCAAAGCATGGTGTTCGACGCGACCACGCTGTTCGAGCGCGACAAGTTCTCGGGCCGCGATCGCATGGAGGGCGGCATACGCGCCAATGTCGGGCTGCGCTATTCCGGCATCTTCTCGAACGGATGGACCGCAAACGCCGTCATCGGCCAATCCTTCCATCTGGCAGGACTCAATTCGTACGGCACGCCGGATCTCGTGAATGCCGGCGCATTTTCGGGGCTTGAGACCGCGCGATCGGACTATGTCGGCATGGTCGGGGTGGTGGCGCCGAACGGCACCATGGCATCCGTGGGCGCGCGTCTCGACGAAACGACGTTCGACCTGCGCCGCATCGATGTGCGCGCGGGCGCGAACATCTCCGATGTATCGGTCAGCGGCAGCTACTCGTTCATCCAGGCGCAGCCGCTTTACGGCTATGCGACGAACCGCCACCAGTTGACCGCGAGCGCATCGGCGCGCGTGCACGAATACTGGCGCGTATTCGGCTCCGCGACCTACGACTTCGTGGCCAACAGGCTTTTGAGGAACTCGATCGGCTTCGCCTATGACGACGAGTGCTTTACATTCGTGTTCTCGGCGGAGCAGAACCGAAATGCCACTACGGGCGCGGTGAGCAACTCGTTCGGGCTGCAGTTCTCGTTCCGCACGATCGGTGACTTCAGCCCCGGCTCCCTGAGCGCGAATTAACCGGCAATGTTTGCCAAACAGCCCGATACGGCCAATTTTCGCCCTATATGTGATCCATGGACGAAGACTTGGCTTTCTGCCAGCATAAAAAGAAAACGGGACGAGACGCATGACCACCATCCGCAGGATGCTCTCCACAGCACTGATGGCCGGGCTCGCCATCATGGCCGCGCTGACGATCGTCACGGCACCCGCGAAAGCCGCGGAGGTCAAATACATCGTCAACAAGCACCCCATCACCACCATCGACGTCCAGAGGCGCGCCGCCATGCTGCGGCTGATGCAGCGGAGCGGCAACCTCAACCAGATCGCGGCGGACGAGATGATCGAGCAGGTGTTGCGCGAGCAGGAAGTGACCAGACAGCGTATCAACATCACGACCCAGCAGGTCGAGCAGGCCTACGAACGCTTTGCCCAATCCAACAATATGAACGTTCGCCAGATGGACGGCATCCTGGCGCAGACCGGCGTCACCAAGGAGCACTTCAAGGGCTTCATTCGTTCGCAGATGGGATGGGGCCAGGCGGTTTCCCGCCGCGGCGCCAGCGAAGGGCAGAATGTCGAAGACGCCATACGCGGGATGATGAAGGACGGTGAAAAGCCGTCCGCAACCGAATACATTCTTCAGCAGGTCATTCTTGTCGTGCCGCAGAGCGAGCGGGGCTCGATCATGGGCCGGCGAAAGCGCGAGGCCCAGACATTGCGCGGTCAGATGAGCGGCTGCGAGAATTCGCGCGATGTCGCCAAGTCGATGCTGGACGTGACCGTGCGAGACCTCGGCCGCGTGCTCGAACCCGAACTGCCGCCCGAATGGGAGAAGTCAGTCAAGGCGACCCAGGGGAGCGGCGCCACCGCCCCGCGCGAAACGGAGCGCGGCGTCGAATTCCTGCTGATTTGCAGCACGCGGCGAGCCTCAGATGACCGTGTCGCGCAGCTGCTCTACCAGAAGGAGCAGGCCGCAAGCGGCACCAACGAGCAGGATGAGTTGAGCAAGACCTATACGGCGGAGCTGCGCAAAAGGGCGCAGATCGTAACACGCTGAACAAGACGGCAAGGCAAGACGGAAAGCGGGTCGACAGCCGCCCACTGGCGCTTACCTGCGGCGATCCCTCCGGCATCGGTCCTGAAATCACCGCGCGCGCCTGGCTGCGGCGAAAGGAGACCGGCGCGGCGGCTTTCTTCCTGGTCGGCGATCCCTCGCTCACTGCGGCGCGCGCACAGGCCGTCGGCATCGATGTGCCGATCGCCGAATGCGATCCCGCCGCTGCGGCCAGGGAATTCACCCGCGCCCTGCCGGTCGTTCCGCTGGGGAACAACTTCGCAGACACTCCGGGGAAGCCGTCGGCGCAGAACGCCGCGGGCGTGATCGAATCCATCGACCGGGCGGTCGGCCTGGTGAAGGCGGGCGTGGCCGCGGCTGTCGTCACCAACCCGATTTCCAAGAAGTCACTCTACGAGGCGGGTTTCGCCTATCCGGGTCACACCGAATATCTGGGCCATCTGGCCCTGACGGTGTTTGGTGCGCAGGCCACACCGGTGATGATGATCGCGGGTCCGGGACTTCGCACCGTGCCGGTGACCATCCACATTCCGTTGCGGGAAGTGGCCGCGTCGTTGACCACGGAAGCGATCGTGGAAACCGGGCGCACCGTTCATGAAGCGCTGGAGCGTGATTTCGGGATCGCGGCGCCACGGCTTGCGATATCCGCCATCAATCCTCATGCCGGCGAAGGCGGCGCGCTCGGCGAAGAGGATGACGCGATTGTCGCGCCCGCGGTCGCGACGCTGCGCGCCGAAGGCATCGACGCGCGAGGCCCCCTGCCCGCCGATACGATGTTCCACGCCGAGGCTCGCGCCCGCTACGACGTGGCGATCTGCATGTACCACGACCAGGCGCTGATCCCGGCCAAGATGCTCGGTTTCGACGAGGCGGTGAACGTGACGCTCGGGCTGCCGTTCATCCGCACCTCGCCCGACCACGGCACCGCCTTCGACATAGCCGGCAAGGGCGTCGCCAAGGCCACCAGCCTGACCGCCGCGCTGCGGATGGCGGACGCGATGGCGGCGCAACGGGCCTTGCCGGCATGAGCGTCGACGGGCTCCCGCCGCTGCGGGAGGTCATTGCGCGCCACGAACTGAGAGCCCGCAAGGAGCTCGGACAAAACTTCCTGCTCGACCTCAATCTCACCGGCAAGATCGCCCGCGCTGCCGGCCCGCTGGAGGACGCCACGGTAATCGAGGTTGGACCCGGTCCCGGCGGTCTGACGCGAGGGCTGCTGGCGCAAGGCGCGCGGCGGGTCATTGCGATCGAGCGCGACCGCCGCTGCATCGCGGCGCTGGAGGAAATCGCGGCGCATTATCCGGGCCGGCTGGAAATCGTGGAAGGCGACGCGCTGAAGACGGATTTCGGGGCGCTTGCCGCGGGTGACGATAATGTTCGCATCGCCGCCAATCTGCCCTACAATATCGGAACCGAGCTCCTGGTGCGCTGGATCGCAACGCCGCAATGGCCGCCTTTCTGGACCTCGATGACGCTGATGTTCCAGAAGGAAGTGGCCGAACGCATCGTCGCAGCGCCCGGCAACTCAGCCTATGGCCGGCTCGGCGTCCTTGCCGGCTGGCGAACGGACGCGCACATCCTGTTCGAGGTGCCGCGCCAGGCCTTTACGCCGCCGCCGAACGTGACCTCAGCCGTGGTGCGGCTGGAGCCCCGCGAAACGCCGATCCCCGTCGACTTAAAGCAGTTGGAGAAGCTGACGCAGGCCGCCTTCGGCCAGCGGCGAAAGATGCTGCGCCAGAGCCTGAAATCACTGGGCGGCGAGGCATTGCTCGGTCAAGCCGGCATCGACCCGACCCGGCGGGCGGAGACGCTGTCGGTGGAGGAATTCGCCGCGCTGGCGAATGCGGTTGTCTAGCCGGTATTCTCGGCCAACAAGTTGTTGACGAAGTCGAACAGGCCGGAACGGCGGTCGCGGCGCAGGCGTTCCGCCTGGACGATGCACTGGACGGCGTGGAAGGCGCGGTCCAGATCGTCGTTGACGACGACATAGTCGTATTTGCGCCAGTGCTCGATCTCGGCGCGAGCATTCTTCAGCCGCTGCTCGATGACCTTTTCCTGATCCTCGGCGCGGCGCATCAGACGCGCCTTCAGCTCGGCCATGGATGGCGGAAGGATGAAGACCGAGACGACATCGGCGGGCATCTTGTCTCGAAGCTGGTCAGCGCCCTGCCAGTCAATGTCGAAGAGCATGTCGCGGCCCTCGGCCAGCGCGAGCTCGGCCGGCTCGCGCGGCGTGGCGTAGAAATTGCCGTGCACCTCCGCCCACTCCAGCAGCGCGTCGCCATCACGCAGGCGTTCGAAATCGCGCTGGTTGACGAAATGGTAGTGCACGCCGTCGATCTCGCTGCCGCGCCGCTGGCGCGTGGTGTAACTGATCGACAGTTCGAAACCGTCATCGTCCTCGAGCAGATTGCGGGCAATGGTCGATTTCCCGGCGCCGGACGGGGACGAAAGGACCAGCATCAGGCCGCGGCGGCGTATGCTGGCTGAAGGCGGCTCGGGATTCTTCATCATTCCAGATTCTGCACCTGCTCGCGGAACTGGTCGACAACCGCTTTCAGCTCAAGACCGATCGCAGTCACCGACGATGCGTTCGACTTTGAACACAAGGTGTTTGCTTCCCGGTTAAACTCCTGCGCCAGGAATTCGAGCTTGCGGCCCACCGCCCCGCCGGCCGCCAGCAGCGAGCGCCCGGAAGCGACATGCGTGAACAACCGGTCGATCTCCTCGCGGATGTCGGCCTTCGTCGCCAGAAAGGCCGCTTCGGTGTGAAGTCGCGCCTCGTCGAACTGGGTGGAGGCGCCAAGCAGTTGCGCCACCTGTTCGGCGAGCCTTTCGCGAATGGCGGCAGGCTCGCGCGATTTGTCGGCCTCGGCCTTGCGCGTCAGCGCCTCGATGGCATCGATGTGCTGTCCGAGCAGATCGCCAAGCGCCTTGCCCTCGTCCGTCCGCGCCGCCTCCAGCGCGGCCAGCGCCTCGTCCAGAAGGGCTAGGACAGCAGCGTCCAGCGCCTCGCGCTCTTCGGCCGTGCCGACGGTCTCGGGAAATTCGATGACCCCGCGCAGCGCCAGCAGACCGTCGGCGCTTGGCGGCGCGAAGCCGTGTTTTTGTTGGATGTCCTTCGCGTGGGCGGCGAGGTCGGAAAGCAGGGCCTCGTTGATGACAGGCCTGAGAGCGCCGGCGGATGCGGAGAGCGAAAGCGCGGCCTGGATGTTGCCGCGCGAAAAGCGCTGCTGGACTGCCTGGCGCGCCGGCGGCTCCAGCCGCTCATTTCCCTGCGGCAGGCGCAGGCGCGCGTCGAGGCCACGACCGTTGACCGACCGCAATTCCCAGACGATTGCCGTGTCGAGGAATTCGCCCGCCGCGCGGGCGAATCCCGTCATGCTCTGCAGAGCCATTTGCGCCCGTCCCCCAAGCAGCACTCAGACTATCTGATTCCAGGCAGAAATTCTGCCCTTCGCGGCGTCCTTGCCAATCAGTCGTCGGAGACTTGCCCGTCCGCTGCTTCCTCAGCCGCCTTGGCGGCTTCCTCTTCCTGCTGCCGCTGAAAGGCGCGGTAGCGGGCCACATTGGCGTTGTGTTCCTCAAGCGTGGTGGCAAACACATGCCCGCCGGTGCCGTCGGCTACGAAATAGAGATCATCGGTCTCCGACGGGTTGGCAACCGCCTCAAGCGCGGCGCGACCCGGATTGGCGATCGGTCCGGGCGGCAGGGCGTCGATCGTGTAGGTGTTGTAGGGGGTCGGCTTTTCGATATCCGACCGGTAGATCGGCCGGTCACCCGGTCGGCCCTGGCCGCCAAACAGGCCATAGAGGATTGTCGGGTCGGACTGGAGCCGCATGCCCTTGCGCAGCCGATTGACGAATACGGCGGCGACGCGCGGGCGCTCGTCGGCGCGGCCGGTTTCCTTCTCCACGATGGAGGCCAGAGTGACGAATTCGTTGATGTCATTCAGCGGCAGGTCGGGGTCACGCCGCTCCCAGATATCCTGAACCAGCTGGCGCTGGTCGGCCATCAGCTTGTCGACGATCGCCTGGCGCTCCATTCCGCGGGTGAAGCGCAGCGTGTCGGCCGCGATGCTGCCTTCGGGCGGCAGCTCCGCTGGAAGTTCGCCCTGCAGTTCCTCGGTGGCCGCAATGCGCTTGAACGCCTGCCAGACCGTCATGCCTTCAGGGATGGTCACTGAATGCCGCACCGACTTGCCGCTCTGCATCAGTTCCATGATGTCGCGCATGGAGGCATGGGCCCGGACCTCGAACTCACCCGCCTTGAGCGAGGAATCGTGGCCGAAGGCGCGCACGCCGATGCGGAAGATACGCGCGTCGCTGATCATGCCCAGCCGCTCGAGCTGGGTGGCGATATCGGCGACGGTGGTGTTGGGCCTGACGAGAACCGTGTCGGTCGCCGCGAGCGGCCCCGCGTCCTCGAATTCCCGGGCGCCGAAATAGATGGCCGCACCGCCGGCAAGCGTCAGGAAGATGACGACCGACAGGACGAAATTGAGAAATACGACGAACTGGTTTCGGGCGCGCCGCGAACGGCGCGGAGGCGGCGTGCCGGCTTCCGGGCGCAGCGATTCGCTGGCCGACTTCGGGACAATGAGAGACGGCGCTTCGGGTCTGCCCGGAACTGCGCTCGCGTTGCCGTTGCTATCGCTCATTGCGCCTTGTGCGCTCCATCACTTCAACAGGCTTGATCAGCCCGGAGGTTAGTTTCGAATGTGGCGAAATTGACGGCGCAGCGGGTGAATCGTCGCGTCGTCTCAAGCATCATACCGACGGAAGATCAGTGACGCGTTGGTGCCGCCAAAGCCGAAGGAATTGGACAAGGCGACATCAATCTGCCGCTCGCGCGGCTTGTTGGGCACCAGATCGATTTCCGTTTCGACCGAAGGATTGTCCAGATTGATGGTTGGCGGCGCGGTATTGTCACGAATTGCCAGCAGCGAGAAGATCGCCTCGGCAGCACCAGCCGCGCCCAGCAAGTGACCGACCGAGGATTTCGTGGAGGACATGGAAATCTTCGAGGCCGCGTTGCCGACCACGCGCTCGACCGCGCCGAGCTCGATCGTGTCGGCCATGGTCGAGGTGCCGTGCGCGTTGATGTAGTCGATGTCGGACGGCATGATTCCAGCCCGGCGAATCGCGGAATTCATGCAGCGATAGGCGCCGTCGCCATCCGCCGACGGGGCGGTGATGTGAAAGGCGTCGCCGGACATGCCGTAGCCGATCACCTCGCCATAGATCCTGGCGCCCCGCGCCTTGGCGTGTTCCAGCTCTTCCAGAACGACCACGCCGGCGCCTTCGCCCATGACGAAGCCGTCGCGGTCCTTGTCATAAGGGCGCGAGGCCTTCTCGGGCGTGTCGTTGAACGCCGTCGCCAGCGCGCGGCAAGCGCAGAAGCCGGCGATCGAAAGCCGGGTGATCGGAGACTCCGTTCCGCCGGCAAGCATCACGTCCGCATCGCCCAGCGCGACGAGCCGCGCGGCGTCACCGATCGCATGGGCGCCAGTGGAACACGCCGTCACCACCGCATGGTTCGGACCTTTGAGGCCGTGGCGGATCGACACCTGCCCGGAAGCGAGATTGATGATGTTGCCGGGGATAAAGAACGGGCTGATGCGGCGCGGGCCGCGCTCGGCGAGAAGAATCGCATTTTCCGCGATGCCGTCGATGCCGCCGATACCCGACCCGATCATCACGCCGGTGGCGTAACGCTCGTCGTCCGTCCTGGGTTCCCAGCCGGAGTCGGCAAGGGCCATGTCGGCCGCCGCGATACCGTAGGTGATGAAGTCAGCGACCTTGCGCTGCTCCTTGGGCTCCAGATAATCGTCCGGATTGAATGCGGCTTCGCCTTCGCGCTGAACGGAACTGGCTATCTTGCAGGGCAGATCCTCGACGTCGAAGGCTTCGATACGCCGCGTCGAACTCTTGCCTGCAAGAAGCTGTTTCCACGCATGCTCGAAGCCGACGCCGAATGGCGACAGCAACCCCATGCCTGTTACGACAACACGTCTCATCGCTCGACTTCCGCTGGTGCCATGATGTTTGGCGCGGAAAGACCCGCCTTACGAAGTGGACTTGTCGATGTACTTGACCGCGTCACCGACGGTGAGGATGGTTTCGGCCGCGTCATCGGGGATTTCGACACCGAATTCCTCCTCGAAGGCCATGACCAGTTCGACCGTGTCGAGACTGTCCGCGCCGAGGTCGTCGATAAAGCTCGCCTGTTCGGTGACCTTTTCGGCGTCAACGCCGAGATGTTCGACAACAATTTTCTTAACGCGCTCTGCGGTATCGCTCATTTTATGGACCTCGACTCCGGTTTTCGATGTTCGTTAGCGGCACTGTTGCCGCTTATCAAGCTGAAAGATGGCCGGCGCTTCCAGCCTAGACTATTCGCGCCCTACCCGTCCGACGGATTGTCATATTACGCTTCCGTTGGGTGAATTCCGCCCAAGGCCGCGCCGTTCCGGGGCCGGATTACACGAAAAACTCGGTCGTGTCCAAGTCCGGACGCAGCACTATTGCACAGGTTCAGATCATCGCCATGCCGCCATTCACATGCAGCGTCTGGCCGGTCATGTAGGCGGCCTCGTCGGAGGCCAGATAGGCGACCGCCGAGGCCACTTCCGCGCCGGTTCCCATGCGCTTCATCGGGATGGCGCCCATGATGGCGTCGGACTGTTTCTCGTTGAGCTTTTCCGTCATCGCCGATTCGATGAAGCCCGGCGCAACGCAGTTCACGGTGATGTTGCGGGACGCGATTTCCTGCGCCAGCGACTTGGAAAAGCCGATCATGCCGGCCTTGGAGGCGCAGTAGTTCGCCTGTCCCGGATTGCCGGTCACGCCGACGACGGAGGTGATGTTGATGATGCGGCCGTGGCGGCGCTTCATCATCGGGTGGGTCAATTCGCGTGTCAGGCGGAAAACCGCCGTCAGGTTGACCTCCAGAACGGCATCCCAGTCGGCGTCGGACATGCGCACGAACAGCCCGTCCTTGGTGATGCCGGCATTGTTGACCAGAATGTCGACGCCTTCGAGTTCGGCTTCGGCCTTCTGCGCCATCGCCTTGACCGCGTCGCGGTCGGACAAGTCGGCCGGAAACAGCTTGACCCGGTCGCCCAGTTCACCGGCCAGCGCCTCGAGCCGCTCCACACGCGTGCCGTGCAGGCCGACTGTCGCGCCCTGGGCATGCAGCGTGCGGGCAATCGCGTCGCCGATGCCGCCCGACGCGCCGGTGATCAGGGCCTTGCGGCCGTTAAGGTCAAGCATGATGAGTTCTCCTCGTTGCCCTGAATATGCGCGGCGGCTCAGCCGAGCGCCGCCAGCGCGGCGTCCACGTCTTCCGGCGCGCCGACATTGGCGGTGGCGAGATCACGGTTGATGCGCCGCGCCAGGCCCGACAGCACCTTGCCGGCGCCCACTTCGCAGAGCGTCGTCACGCCGTTGGACGCGAACCAGTCCACCGTCTCGCGCCAGCGCACCTGGCCGGTGACCTGCCGCACGAGCTTTTCGGCGATGTCGGCGGGATCGGTCGATGGCGAAACCGACACGTTGGAGACGACCGGCACGACCGGCGCATTTTTCTCAACGCTTGCCAGCGCCTCACGCATGGCGTCGGCAGCGGGTGACATGAGCGCGGAGTGGAAGGGCGCCGAGACCGACAGCATCAAGGCACGCTTGGCGCCCTTTTCAGTGCAGATGCGGGCTGCTTCCTCCACCGGGCCCTTGGCGCCCGAGATGACCAGCTGGCCGCCGCCATTGTCGTTGGCGATCTGGCAACCGGCTTCAGCGCAGGCGGCTTCCACGGCGTCCTGCTCAAGGCCGATGATCGCCGCCATGGCGCCCTCGCCCACCGGCACGGCGGCCTGCATGGCGTTGCCGCGGATGCGCAACAGCCTGGCGGTGTCGGCCAGCGAAAACATGCCGGCGGCGCAAAGGGCGGAATATTCGCCCAGCGAATGGCCGGCGACATAGGTGACCTTGTCTTTCAGCGAGAAGCCGCGCGATTCCAGTGCCCTGAGTGCCGCCATCGAGACCGCCATCAGCGCCGGCTGGGCGTTGGCGGTCAGCGTCAGCTCGTCCTCGGGACCGTCCCACATCAGGCCCGACAGGTTCTGGGCAAGCGCCTCGTCGACCTCCCTGAAGACATCGCGCGCGGCTGGAAAAGCCTCGGCCAGCGCCTTGCCCATGCCAACCGCCTGACTGCCCTGCCCCGGAAAGGTGAATGCGACGCTCATTCCGTGCTCCTCGCTGTTGCGAAGCGTGGTGGCGCAGAGGCGCGCTGGCGTCAAGTCCGCCACCGCTCCTGTCACGATGCTGGCAGGATGGCTAGCTGGACCAATCGGTTTGAGGTGGTAAGCCATACGCAACGTCACTATATCGGCCCAACTCACCGCCCAGCCGCTACAGACATCCATTTTTCGAACCAATTGCAGGCCTCGCCCATGCAGCCGGTCATTTCCATTTCCAATCTCACCAAGACCTATCCGGGCGGGCTGAAGGCGCTCGACAACGTCAGCCTGGAAGTCAGCGAGGGCGAGATACTCGCGCTGCTCGGCCCCAACGGCGCCGGCAAGACGACGATGATTTCAATCGTGTGCGGGCTGGTGAATCCGAGCTCGGGATCCGTGACAGTGGCGGGCAACGACATCATTTCGGACTTCCGCGGCGCGCGTAAGCTGATCGGCCTGGTGCCGCAGGAAATGCATGTCGAGGCGTTCGAGACGGTGTTGGCAACGGTCCGGTTCAGCCGCGGGCTGTTCGGCAAACCGCGCAACGACGCGCTGCTGGAACAGATCCTCAACGACCTGTCGTTGTGGGACAAGAGGAACGAGAAGATCATGACGCTGTCGGGCGGCATGAAACGGCGCGTGATGATCGCCAAGGCGCTGGCGCACGAACCGCGCATCCTGTTTCTCGACGAGCCGACGGCGGGCGTCGACGTGGAACTGCGCAAGAGCATGTGGGAGCTGATCGGCCGCCTGCGCGAAAACGGCGTCACCGTGATCCTGACCACGCACTATATCGAAGAAGCCGAACACATCGCCGACCGGGTCGGCGTCATCAACAAAGGCCAACTTCTGCTGGTGGAGGAAAAGAACGAGCTGATGCGCAAACTGGGCGAAAAGACGCTGACGCTCAACCTGCGCGAGCCGGTTTCCGAACTTCCGGAGGGTCTGAACGGCTTCAACCTGACGCTCGCCGACGGCGGCGAGGAAATCGTCTACCGCTACGACACGGCGGCGGAACGCACCGGCATCGGGCGGCTGTTGTCGGAACTCTCGGGCGCCGGCATCGGCATTCGCGACCTCTCCACCAGGCAGAGCTCGCTCGAGGACATCTTCGTCAACCTGGTGAGGGACGGACAATGAACTGGTTCGCGATCAGGGCCATCTACAAATTCGAGATGGCGCGCTGGTGGCGCACCATCTGGCAGAGCATCGTCTCGCCGGTCGTCTCCACCGCGCTCTATTTCGTCGTCTTCGGCACCGCGATCGGCTCGCGTATCGAGGAGGTGAACGGGATCAGTTACGGCTCCTTCATCGTGCCGGGGCTGATCATGCTGACCATGATCACGCAGGGCATTTCGGTCGGCGCCTTCGGCATCTATTTCCCGAAATTCATGGGCACGATCTACGAGATTCTGTCGGCGCCCGTCTCCTATGTCGAGATCGTGCTCGGCTATGTGGGTGCTGCGACCACCAAGTCGCTGGTGCTGGGGCTATTGATCCTGGCCACCTCGACGCTGTTCGTGCCGCTGCAGATCGCGCATCCGTTCTGGATGCTGGCGTTCCTCGTCCTCACCGGCGTGACCTTCAGCCTGTTCGGCTTCATCATCGGCATCTGGGCCGACAATTTCGAGAAATTGCAGCTCATTCCGATGCTGATCGTGATGCCGCTCATCTTCCTTGGCGGCACCTTCTATTCGGTCGACATGCTGCCGGAGGTCTGGCAGACGGTCATCCACTTCAATCCGGTTCTGTACCTCGTCAGCGGCTTCCGCTGGAGCTTCTACGAGATCGCCGACGTCAGCGTGGGCGTCAGCCTTGGCGCGATCAGTTTCTTCCTGCTGGTGTGCATGACGGCCGTTTGGTGGATCTTCAAGACCGGGTGGAAGGTGAAGAGCTGACCAGGGTCGTTGTTGAGCGTTTCGAAGCGGAGGGTTTTTCGCTGGTCGTCACGGCTCCCACCGCGCATCTTCGCGCGATCTCCGAAGAAGAGTAGACCCCGGTACGGCAGGCGGCCCAGCGGTCACTCAGCCTTGTGCATCGATAGCGCCAGAGGGCTGACGGTGACCACGACCGAGCCGCGCTTGTGGCGGCTTTCGACGCGGCGGTGCGCGTCGGCGATGCGCTCCAGCGAATAGTGGCTGTCGATCACCGGGCGGATGTCGCCCTTTTCCAGCAGGCCGGCGAGCCAGGTCAGGCTTTCCTGACTGTCACTGGAAATGCCGATCTTCACGCGCTTTCCGCCAAATATCGCCGAGCGCAGCGCCTGCAGGATTTCACGACCATTGAACTCGACGGGCAGGAAGATGCAGTTCGGCTTCAGCGCGCGCTGCGCGTGCGGGAAATCGGTGGTGCCGGCGGTGTCGAGGATCAGGTCCCACGTTTCGCCCGTGGCGGCGTAGTCCTGCGTTTTGTAGTCGATGATGTGGTCGGCGCCGAGTGAACGGACCAGGTCCATATTGCCCGTACTGGTGACGGCGGTGACTTCGGCGCCGAGATGTCTGGCGATCTGCACCGCCCAAACGCCGACGCCGCCGGACGCGCCGGCAATCAGCACCTTCTGCCCCGGCCCGACCCTGGCGAAATCGCGCAGGAAGGAGAGTGCCGACTGCGCGCCGAATGGCACCGCGGCGGCCTCGTCATAGCCGAGATTGACCGGCTTCCTCGCCACCGGCGCATCCTCGGCTATGGCGATGTATTCGGCGTTGGCGCCCATCGCGATGGAAAAGCCGAACACCTCGTCGCCGCCCTTGAACTTCGTCACGTCCTTGCCCTTGGCCACCACGCGGCCGGCGAATTCGGAGCCGAGCACATTCACCTTCGGGCGGAGCAGGCCGGCCATCGCCCTGCCCGCCGGCCACAATATCCCCGGGAACTCGGAGGCGCGGAAGCGCCAGTCGGCGGTCGTCACCGTGGTGGCGAAGACCTGCACCAGGATCTCGTTGTCCTTCGGTTCGGGGCGCGCGACATCGCGGATTTCCAGAACGTCGGCGGAGCCGTATCTTTCATAATATGCAGCTTTCATCGGTGCGTTCCTTTCGGGCTTGCGGGGCGCTGGCAGCCCTGATGGGTTGGATATAGCCATGCATTTCCGTAATCGGAATTGACCAATTCCCTTGCTCTGATATGCGTTTTTGCATGGATTGGCGGTCAATCAAGTTCGACTGGAACCGGGCGCGCGCCTTCCTCGTGACGGCGGAGGAGGGCTCGCTATCGGCGGCCGCACGCGCGCTCGGCATGGCGCAGCCGACGCTGGGGCGGCAGGTAGACGCGCTGGAGGAAGAGCTCGGCGTCGTGCTGTTCGAGCGCGCCGGGCGCGGACTGGTGCTGACGCCGTCGGGACTGGAACTGCTTGACCATGTGCGGGCGATGGGCGACGCCGCAGGGCGCGTGTCGCTGGCGGCGTCCGGCCACACGCAGACCGTCGAAGGCTCGATCTGCATCACCGCCAGCGAAATCTACTCGGCCTTCGTGCTGGCGCCGATCGTGGCGAAGCTGCGCGCCGAACATTCCGGCATCACCGTCGAGATCGTCGCCTCCAACGCGGCGATCGACCTGAAGCGGCGCGAGGCCGACATCGCGATCCGCAATTTTCGCCCCACCCAGCCGGATTTGATCGCCAGGCGGCTGGCCGACGACCGGGCGCGCTTCTACGCCACGCCCGACTATCTCGAGCGTGCCGGCAATCCGCGAAAGCCGGAGGACCTCGGCCGCGCCGATTTCATCGGCTTCGACACCACGGACACGATGATCAACGGGCTGAACGGCATGGGCCTGTCACTGACGCACAGCAACTTCCCGGTGCTGACGGAAAGCCACCTCGTTCACTGGGAACTGTGCAAGCAGGGCGCGGGCATCGGCGTGGTGCCGGAAAAGCTCGGCGACGCGGAGCCGCTGGTCAAACGCGTGCTGCCCGACTTCGCGCCGATGGAATTCCCCGTCTGGCTCACCACCCACCGCGAGGTGCATACCAGCAGAAGGGTGCGGATTGTGTTCGATTTCCTGGTGGGGGAGTTGGGACGCTAGCCGCCGGGAGCGGAGTTCGCCGGCGATTTTATGTTGCGCTGCAGCATCGGCTGACCTATGAAGCCCGCATTCGACAGGACCCGGTGAGATTCCGGGTGGCTTTTCCGGCCGCCGATCCGCCGGACAATCAAACCGCAACCAGCGACATCCATCGCCCGATCGTCCGATCGCCGCGGTTTCTTCCATATTTGGAATTTCATGCATTCACTTTCCGCCTACCGCGAGGAATGGTTCGGCAATATTCGCGGCGATCTGCTGGCAGGCACGGTGGTTGCGCTGGCGCTGATCCCCGAGGCCATCGCCTTTTCCATAATTGCCGGCGTCGACCCCAAGGTCGGCCTCTACGCCTCGTTTTCCATCGCCGTGATCATTGCGTTCACCGGCGGCAGGCCGGGCATGATTTCAGCCGCAACCGCCGCTACGGCGGTGCTGATGGTGTCGCTGGTCAAGGATCACGGCCTGCAATATCTGCTGGTGGCGACGGTTCTGGCCGGCGTGCTGCAAATCGCGGCGGGTCTTTTGCGGCTTGGCGATCTGATGCGCTTTGTCTCGCGCTCCGTCATCACCGGCTTCGTCAACGCGCTGGCGATCCTCATCTTCATGGCGCAGATACCCGAACTCGTCGGCGTGCCGTGGATGACTTATGTCATGGTCAGCGCCGGATTGGGGATCATCTACCTGTTCCGCTATGTGACGAAGGCCGTGCCCTCGCCGCTGGTCTGCATCGTGGTGTTGACCGGCATCGCGCTGTGGTTCGGCATGGACGATCTGCGCACCGTGGGCGACATGGGCGAACTGCCATCGACGCTGCCGATGTTCCTGCTGCCCAATGTGCCGCTGACGCTGGAAACACTGATGATCGTGCTGCCCTATTCGGCGGCGGTCGCGGTGGTGGGGCTGCTGGAATCGCTGATGACGGCATCCATCGTGGATGAACTCACCGACACGGCGAGCGACCGCAACCGCGAATGCGTGGGCCAGGGCACCGCCAATGTGGTGACCGGCTTTCTGGGCGGCATGGCCGGCTGCGCGATGATCGGGCAATCGGTGATCAACGTGAAATCGGGCGGACGCGGGCGCCTGTCGTGCTTAGCCGCAGGTGCGATCCTGCTGTTCCTCATCGTCGTGCTCGGCGACTGGGTGTCGATCATCCCCATGGCCGCGCTGGTGGCGATCATGATCATGGTGTCGATCGGCACCTTCTCCTGGTCGTCGATCAAAAACCTGCGCGATCATCCGCGGCGCTCCTCGACCGTGATGGTTGCAACCGTCATCGCGGTGGTGGCCACGCATAATCTGGCGATCGGGGTTCTTGTCGGCGTGTTGCTGTCAGGGCTGTTCTTCGCCTCGAAGGTGGCGCAAATCTTCCACGTGTCCTCGACGGTGTCGAAAGACGAAACCGAGCGCGCCTATGTCGTGACCGGGCAGATATTCTTCGCCTCCGCCGAAGCCTTCATCCGCTCGTTCGATTTCAAGGAAGCCGTTGCGCGCATCACCATCGACATCAGCCGCTCGCACATCTGGGACCTGACCGGCGTTGGCGCGGTCGACACCGTTGTGCTCAAATTCCGCCGCGAGGGGACCGAGGTGGAACTGATCGGCATGAACGAGGCAAGCACCACGCTCGTCGACAAACTGGCGCTGCACGACAAGCCTGGTGCCGCCGACCAGTTGCTGGGGCATTAGGGAGAGAGAAATGACAAAGATACTCGCCCTGATTGACGGGTCGATCTACTCCAAAAGCGTCACCGGCATTGCCGCGTGGGCGGCGGGACGGCTCGGCCTGCCGCTCGAGATCGCGCATGTGCTGGGGCGGCGCATTGCCACCAATTTCGACCTCAGCGGGCGGCTGGACGCCAATGCGCGCACCGCGCTGTTGAAGGAAATGGCGGACCTCGACGAGCAGCATGGCAGGCTCGCCCAGCAAAAGGGCCGCGCCATCCTGGAAGGTGCGCGGGCCGACGCAGCGGCATCCGGTGCGGAGGTTTCAACCAAGCTGCGCAATGGCGATTTGCTGGACGCGCTCGGCGATCTCGAGGCCGACGCAGAGATCGTCGTCATCGGCAAGCGCGGCGAGGCCGCCGATTTCGCCAAGCTGCATCTGGGCTCAAATCTGGAGCGCGTGGTGCGGGCTTCAACCAAACCGGTTCTGGTGGCGGCGCGCGCCTATCAGCCATTCGACCATTTCCTGATCGCCTATGATGGCGGCAAGAGCGCCGGCCGCGCCATCGATCATGCCGTATCGAGCCCGCTGCTGAAGGAGCTGAAATGCACAATCCTGTCAGTGGGTGAGGATACGCCGGAAAACCGCTCGCGGCTCGAAGCGCCGGCCTTGCGGCTGCGCGAAGCCGGTTTCGAGGTGACATCCATCCTCGAGCGCGGCGACCCTGACGAAGTCATCGGCCGCCATGTCGAGACGGCAGGCATCGGCCTTCTGGTCATAGGCGCTTACGGGCACTCGCGCATCCGCCGGCTGGTGATCGGCTCGACCACGACCGAACTGGTGCGCCGCTGCAAGATACCGGTGCTGATGTTCAGGTGAACGCTCGCCTGCACTCTTCTTAATTGTCGCCGCCCGGGACCGACGGCGGATCGCCGTGTCTGATCGTGAGATAGATGCCCTCATCAAGGCGCAGATCGAGCAGGAGACTTACACGGCACCAATTGCCACCAAAGCACGGCGCGGCCCACTCGCTGACCATCCCGTATTGTTCCGCCACGGCGAAGCCGTCATCGGGCCGCGAAACGCGAACTGCCTTGAGGTGAAATGACAGCCAAGCATCAAAGGTCGCGGCCGTGCCGGTCATGATGTTCTGGACGCCTTGCGGGTAATCCCATGCCCGCCTCCAGGCGACCTGGCACTCGCCTCTGGGCGCGGCATCCGTCGGGAAGCCGAGTTCGATGTAGGGTTCTCCCTGCTCGAAATCCTTTTCCTCATCCCCTGTCCTCGACAGGACCACCGCCCTCGGCTCGCCGCCGGTTTCAAAGCCCAGAGCATGCAAGCCCGACGAGACAATCTGGTAGTCGTCGGGAAGCAGCTGTTCGGGTAGTTCCTGCGTCACCGGCTGTGCAAGACAGGCTTGTTTGAACGCATCGAAGACATTCAGGATGCCGCGTAGATCGGAAAAGTTCTTGTGGGTGAAGGTGATGGGCTCGGCGAACGCAGGCTGGGCCGCCAGCAGCGGCATGGCGAGCGCGAGGCAGGAAAGCCGTATCAGCCGGCGAAAACGGGCACTGGATGCAAAGTTCATCATGATCGCCTTCAGGTCAGGTTTTGCCCGTCGCGAAAACGTAACACGAAAGCTGATGAACGGTACCCGGTGCAGCCACATGTCGAGAGGTCGCCCCTTGCCCTCCCCAGCGTTTTCCCCTATACGCCCGCACTTCGCCGGTCCGATTGGGGGCTGAACGGAGGGCCGGAGGTTGCCCGTCAGGGTGATCTCCGCAGAAGGCAATAATGCGCTTCGGCCTCCCGTGTCTCCGCTCTCGACCGTCTCGAACAGCCTTTCTTCTCCCACATACGGGATAGCGAAAGGTCTGGAGGCTTTAGCCGTCGGGTCCGGTGAGAACGAAGAAAGGCAGAACATTGGCTCTATACGAACATGTGTTTCTGGCCCGGCAGGACCTGTCGCAGCAGCAGATCGACGCGCTTGTTGAACAATACAAGGGCGTGATCGAGGGCGAAGGCGGTTCCATCGGCCGGGTCGAAAACTGGGGCATCAAGTCCCTCACCTACCGGATCAACAAGAACCGGAAGGCCCATTTCACGCTCATGGACATCGACGCGCCGCCCTCCGCGGTGAAGGAAGTCGAGCGCCAGATGGGCATTTCTGAAGACGTGCTGCGCTACATGACCATCAAGGTCGAGGCGCATGAGGAAGGCCCGTCGGCGATGCTGCAGAAGCGCGACGACCGGCCCGAGCGGGGCGGACGCTTCGGCGACCGTGATCGCGGCGACAGAGGCGACCGGGGAGATCGCGGCGGAGACCGTGGTGATCGTGGTCCGCGCGAGGACCGTCCGCGCCGTCCGCGCGAGCAGTCCGAGGGGAGCGCAGAATAATGGTCGACATCAACCAGATCCCGACGCGGCGTCCTTTCCACCGCCGCCGCAAGACCTGCCCGTTCTCCGGCGCCAACGCGCCCAAGATCGACTACAAGGACGTCAAGCTCCTGCAGCGCTACATTTCGGAGCGCGGCAAGATCGTGCCGTCGCGCATCACCGCCGTCAGCCAGAAGAAGCAGCGCGAACTCGCCAGGGCGATCAAGCGCGCCCGTTTCCTGGGCCTTCTGCCCTACGTGGTTCGGTAACAGACCATGAAACCGGGGCGGTTCGCCGCCCCGGCGCCTGCCGCGGTCGGCGCGGCCGGCAGACACGGAAAACCGAGTTGGGAATGGGCGAGATAGCCGCCCTTCCCTAACTGCCCGGCGGGCAGGACAGCGAAATCCAGCGCACCATGCGCGCCGCTTCCTGTTCCGCCCAGATTGAAACAGCGCCCGTCATTCACGGCGCCAGAACAGGATGACGACGATGCAGGTAATCCTTCTCGAACGCGTTGCCCGCCTCGGCCAGATGGGCGAAGAGGTGAAGGTGCGCGACGGTTTCGCGCGCAATTTCCTGCTTCCGCAGGGCAAGGCGCTCAGGGCCAACGAGGCCAACCGCAAGAAATACGAGGGTCAGCGCACGCAGCTCGAGGCCCGCAACCTGGAGCGCAAGACCGAGGCCCAGGGCGTCGCCGACAAGCTCGACGGCAAGAGCTTCATCGTGGTGCGCGCCGCCGGCGAAACGGGCCAGCTCTACGGTTCGGTGTCGACCCGCGACATTTCCGATATCCTCACCGAAGGGGGCTTCTCGGTCGGCCGCAACCAGGTCGAGCTCAACCAGCCGATCAAGTCGATCGGCCTGACCAACATCGCCATTTCGCTGCACCCGGAAGTGGAAGTCACGATCACGCTCAACATCGCGCGCACCTCCGACGAGGCCGAGCGCCAGTCGCGCGGCGAGACGCTGACCAGCGCGGAAGCGATCTATGGCGACGACGTGAACGAGAACGCCCAGCCGGAAAACTTCTTCGATCCGGAGGCCGATGTCGAGTTCGACGAGGCGACGGAAGAGGGAGCGGAAGAGGAGCCGGCGGCCGAGGAAGCTTCGGACGAACCGGCCGAGGACGAGGACGAAGACAAGTCCTGATCCAGCTTCGCTGCCGAACATACAAATGCGAAGGCCCGGACAATGTCCGGGCCTTTTTTCGTTCAACCCGTCCGCTTCAGGTCTTGATCGACAACCCGCCCATGGGCCTCGGGAGGCGCTGGCGTTTCCGCCTTCTTCGCGTCGCGAAGCTCGTGCCAGGTGCCCAGCGCGTTGCCGCATCTGGAACAATGAATATCCTGGCCTTCGGGCACATCGGCAGCAATCAACTCATTGAGCGCGCCGCATTGCCGACAGGTCATTGCTACTCGAGACAGATTTGCCGCGTGCATTCCACTTGTTCCTCATAAAGGCGTGAGCTTCAGCCAGACTGGCCGGGGCAGCAAACTCTCATCGCCAGATCGCCACACTTCATGCCGGCGACAGGATGGAATAGCAGGGCGGGGGCAGGTTGCGTATCAAAAATGACATAGCCTGGCCCAACTGGTGTACTTTTGCTTATTGCGCGAGATCAGTCATAATCAGCGACTGCAAAACTGTGATGACGCCAATGGTGTTGCCATGTCTCTGTTGACCAGATTCGCAAGCAAACTCATCCGGACCGGGTCACTGTCACTGACCTTACCCGACGGAACCACTATACGCGTGGGCGA
The DNA here is from genome assembly GCA_040880025.1 of Rhizobiaceae bacterium. GTDB lineage: Bacteria > Pseudomonadota > Alphaproteobacteria > Rhizobiales > Rhizobiaceae > RCIO01. Next base: position 296,364 of record JBBDJD010000013.1, on the reverse strand, counting down.
CGGAACGGGCGAGCATGTGCATGTCGTGATCCGCACACCGGCCGCGGGGCGGGCGATCGCGCTCGACCCCATGCTGGCGCTGCCGGAAGCCTTCATGAATGGCGACTTCCAGGTATTGGAAGGCGATATTCTGGGCTTTCTCAGGATAACGTTTCAAAACATGGGGCGCAGCGGCCACGACCCTGCCCTGACGCGGCTGGTCGAGGGCTGGCGAAAGCTTTTCCGCCGCTTCCAGCAAATCAACACCACAGCGCGGGCCAGGGAGAACGTGCATCGCCACTACGATCTGTCAGGCGAGATGTACCGGCTCTTCCTCGATGACGACATGCAATATTCCTGCGGCTATTTCGAGCGACCGGACATGACGCTGGAAGAGGCGCAGGAGGCCAAGAAGCGCCATATCGCGGCCAAGCTCGACATGAAAACCGGCCTGAGCGTACTCGACATCGGTTCGGGCTGGGGCGGACTGGGACTCTACCTGGCCCGCGATTTCGACGCCGAGGTGCTGGGAGTGACGCTGTCGACCGAACAGCATCTGGTATCCAACGAGCGCGCGCGGCAGGAAGGGCTGGAAAACCACGTCCATTTCGAACTCAAGGACTATCGCGACCTATCGGAACGCTTCGACCGGATCGTCTCGGTCGGCATGTTCGAGCATGTCGGGGTCAACCATTACCGCAAATTCTTCGATCGGGCGGCGACGCTGCTGAAGCCGGATGGCACGATGCTCCTGCACACCATCGGACGCAGCTGGCCGCCTTCGGCCACCAACGCATTCATCCGCAAATACATCTTCCCCGGCGGCTACGTCCCCGCCCTTTCCGAAATGCTCCCGGCGATCGAGCGGTCGGGCCTGGATGTGTCGGATGTGGAAGTGCTCAGGCTGCATTATGCCGAAACGCTGAAGCACTGGCGCAAGCGCTTCATGGCCAACCGCCAGCGGGCCGTCGACATCTATGACGAGCGCTTCGCCCGCATGTGGGAATTCTACCTGGCCGGGGCGGAGGCGGCTTTCCGGTGGCAGGACCTGGTCGTGTTCCAGCTCCAGATGACCAAGCGTAACGACACGCTGCCGATCACGCGGGGCTATATTGCCGAGACTGAAAAGCGGCTGGCGCGGAAAAACAGCCTCTCCGCCGAGCCGAAATCCGCGCGGCCCGCAAGGCCGAGACCGAGGAAGGCCTCGACCGGGGGAGCCTGAGGCCCAGCTATTCGGATGGCTGGGGCGTCTCTTCCGCGGGTGCTGGCGTCTGGGGCGCCGGCTCGGCCGGGGCAGGCTCCGCGCTATCCACCTGCACATCGACATTGTCCGGCAGATCGACATTGACGTCGGACGTCTGCATGCCGTCGCTGATTGCGCCGCCAAACAGCCATAGCGCCACGACAACCAGGACGGCCAGTCCGCCGGCGACGAACCAGCCGGCTCCGCCGCGCGAGCCCGTGGTGACAATGGTGGTGCGTTCACGCTCTTCCGGCATAGGCATCGTTGCAACCTTTCTGGACCGCGCGAAAAAATTTGCGGCCAAAGCATTGATCGGACAGTCGGTTGAACGGCGCAATGGCGCGCTTTGTTCCCTCCCCGGCGGCAACTTGACCGCGTACAGCCCTATATCGACCGGCGGATTTCCTGTTTTGTTCCGGTTGGGCGCGCTATGCTTATCAAGCGATTCGGGTCAACTGGAATTCGGACCCGGTTCGATCGGCACTGTGGACGAATGTGAATCGCGGGGCGAACCGGAGATTGTGAACTCCCGGTCCTGTCGGTTCGGCGATCGCAGCTTTATCAGAAGACCGGGCGCCGGGCCGGGACGCAGTTTTCCGTCGGGCATTGAAGATACAATTGGGCACAAGGCATGGCAGACGCAGTCCGCAAGATCGGCGCGGCGGAAACGCCGCTTTATCGTGAAGCACCGAACAATGTTGAGGCCGAGCAGGCGCTGCTTGGCGCCATCATGGTCAACAATGACGCCTTCTACCGCGTCTCGGACTTCCTGAAGCCCGGACATTTCCACGAGCCGATCCACCGCAAGGTCTACGAGGTGGCGGGCGAGCTGGTGCGCATGGGCAAGGTCGCCAACCCGGTGACGCTGAAGACCTTCCTGCCGGCGGACGAAAAGATCGGCGAGATGACGGTCTCGCAATATCTGGCGCGGCTGGCCGCCAACGCCGTCACCGTCATCAACGCCGCCGACTATGGCCGCGCCATCTACGAACTCGCCACGCGCCGCGCGCTGATCACGGTCGGCGAGGACATGGTCAACATCGCCTATGACGCGCCGGTCGACATGTCGCCGTCGGAGCAGATCGAGGATGCGGAGCGGCGGCTGTTCGAACTGGCCGAGACCGGCCGCTACGATGGCGGGTTCGAGAGCTTCACCGACGCCGTCAAGACCGCCATCGACATGGCCAACGCCGCCTATATGCGCGACGGGCATCTGTCGGGCATCGCGTCCGGCTTTCGCGACATCGACCGCCGCATGGGCGGCCTGCAGCCGTCGGACCTGATCATCGTCGCGGGCCGACCCGGCATGGGCAAGTCGGCGCTGGCCACCAACATCGCCTTCAACATCGCCCATGCCTACGAGCCGGCGCAGCAGGCCGACGGCTCCTTCGCCGCGGCCAATGGCGGCGTCGTCGGCCTGTTCTCGCTCGAAATGTCATCGGAGCAGCTCGCCACCCGCATCATTTCCGAGCAGACGGAAATCCCCTCCTCCAAGATCAGGCGCGGCGAGATCACCGAGCCCGATTTCGACAAGCTGGTGGCTTGCGCCCAGACCATGCAGCGCATCCCGCTTTATATCGACCAGACCGGCGGCATCTCGATCGCCCAGCTCGCGGCCCGCGCACGGCGGCTGAAACGCCAGCGCGGCCTCGACCTCATCGTCATCGACTATATCCAGCTGATGACCGGCTCCTCGAAGCGCGCCGGCGAAAGCCGCGTGCAGGAAGTCACCGAGATTACCACCGGGCTGAAGGCGCTGGCCAAGGAACTGAACGTCCCGATCATCGCGCTGTCGCAGCTTTCGCGACAGGTGGAGAACCGCGACGACAAGCGTCCGCAGCTTGCCGACCTGCGCGAATCCGGCTCGATCGAGCAGGATGCGGACGTGGTGATCTTCATCTACCGCGAGGAGTATTACCTCAAGAACCGGGAGCCCAAGCCCGGCACCGAGGAATACATCAAGTGGGAAACCGACATGAACGAGTCGCGTGGCAAGGCTGAGGTCATCATCGCCAAGCAGCGCCACGGTCCGACGGGAACCGTGCCGCTCGGTTTCCAGGGCGAGTTCACACGCTTCTTCGATCTCGCCGAGGATTCGCACATGCCGGAGCGCTTCGAGTAGCGCCGTGGCGGCGACCCCCGCAGCCGAGACCGAAAATCCGCATGCGGCGATCGCCGGCGGCAGGCTGACGATCGACCTGTCGGCGCTTGCCGCCAACTACCGGACGCTTGTTGGCATGTCGGCGCCGGCGGAAACCGCGGCCGTGGTCAAGGCGGACGCCTACGGCATTGGCATCGCGCAGGCCGTTCCCTGCCTTCTCGACGCGGGATGCCGCAGCTTCTTCGTCGCGCTGCCCGCCGAAGGCGTTGCCGTGCGCCGCACGGCGCCTGACGCCGACATATATGTGCTGTCGGGTCCGCTCAGCGACGAGGCCGCCAATTTGTTCCGCACGAAGCGGCTGATCCCGGTGCTGAACTCCGCGCATGACATCGAAACATGGCGGCGCGCCTGCGAACCGGAGCCCCTGCCCGCCGCGCTGCATGTCGACACCGGCATGAACCGGCTGGGTCTCACGGCAAGCGAGGCCGAAGCCTTCGCGGCCAGGAACGCGCACGCGCGCGCGATACCGGTTGTGCTGGTGATGAGCCATCTGGCCTGCGCCGACGATCCCGGCAATGCGCACAACGCCGAACAGCTTGCCGCCTTCGCTCGTGTGAGGGCGCTGTTTCCCGAAGCGCGCGCCAGTCTCGCCAATTCGGCCGGCATCCTGCTGGGCGGCGATTTCCGCTCCGATCTCACCCGCGCCGGCATCGCGCTCTATGGCGCGCGCGCCGCGAACGAGGGCCGCAACCCGATGCGGCCGGTGGTGACGGCGCAGGCGCGTGTGCTGCAGGTGCGTGTTGCGCCAGCGGGATCGACCGTCGGCTATGGCGCGACGATGACGCTGGAACGCGACACCACGCTCGCCATCGCCGCCACCGGCTACGCGGACGGCTATCACCGCGCGGGATCGGGGTCAGGCGTGCCTGTGCGGAGTGTCGCTCCGCACGGGGCCTACGGCTTCGTCGCCGGCAAACGCGTGCCGGTTGTCGGCCGCATTTCCATGGATCTGACGGCTTTCGATGTGACCGATTGCGGGGATAGCGTGTCGCCGGGCGACTGGATCGAGATGTTTGGTCCCAACGTCTCCGTCGATGAGGCCGCCGACGCCGCGGGCACGATCGGATACGAGCTTCTCACCAGCCTGGGGCGGCGGTTTCACCGCCATTACGTTGCCGGCGAGAGCGCGCCTTTCACCGAACCTTGAACGAGCAAACCGATACCTCGCGAGGATCGACCACCGCGCTGCCGCGGAACGGGCAACAATTCTCGCCGGCATGAAGCCATTCACCGCCGGTTGACCGGCGGCTGCAAGTCTGCGAAACGGAACATAAAAGGAACATTCGGGCGGTCATGGCTAAATCCCGCATCCAGTTCATCTGCCAGAATTGCGGCTCGGTGCATACGCGCTGGGCGGGCAAGTGCGATTCCTGCGGGGCGTGGAACACGCTGGTCGAGGAAGGCACGGCGGGCGGCATCGGGTCCGGCCCGCAAAGTCAGAAGTCCGCGCGCAAGGGCCGGCCCGTCGCGCTCACCACGCTGTCGGGCGAGATCGAGGACGCGCCGCGCATCAGTACGGGGATCAGCGAGCTCGACCGGGCGACCGGCGGCGGCTTCGTGCGCGGCTCCGCGGTCCTGGTCGGCGGCGATCCGGGCATCGGCAAGTCCACCTTGCTGACCCAGGCGGCGGCGGCGCTCGCGGACCGGGGCAACCGCGTCATCTACGTCTCGGGCGAGGAGGCGGTGGCCCAGATCAGGTTGAGGGCGCAGCGGCTTGGCGCGGCGCAGTCGCCAGTCGAACTGGCCGCGGAAACCAATGTCGAGGACATACTGGCCACGATCGAGGAAGGGCCGCGGCCCGATCTGCTGATTCTCGATTCCATACAGACGCTGTGGACCGACCTCGCCGATTCGGCGCCCGGCACCGTTACCCAGGTGCGCGCCGCCGCCCAGGCGATGATCCGCTTTGCGAAATCCACAGGTTGCGCGGTCGTGCTGGTTGGCCACGTCACCAAGGACGGGCAGATCGCAGGCCCGCGCGTGTTGGAGCATATGGTCGACGCCGTACTCTATTTCGAGGGTGAGGGAAACCACCACTACCGCATCCTCAGAACAGTGAAGAACCGCTTCGGGCCGACCGACGAGATTGGCGTGTTCGAAATGGGCGACAAGGGCTTGCGCGAAGTGTCGAACCCCTCCGAGCTGTTCCTCGGCGAACGCAGCGAAAAAGCCCCGGGAGCCGCGGTTTTCGCCGGCATGGAAGGCACCCGGCCGGTGCTGGCGGAGATACAGGCGCTGGTCGCCCCCTCGCCGCTCGGAACGCCGCGCCGCGCCGTCGTCGGCTGGGATACGGCCCGGCTGTCGATGGTGCTTGCCGTGCTCGAGGCGCATTGCGGCGTGCGCTTCTCGCAGCACGATGTCTATCTCAACGTCGCCGGCGGCTACCGCATCGCGGAGCCGGCCGCGGACCTGGCGGTCGCGGCGGCCCTTGTTTCCTCGCTAACCGGACTTGCCCTCCCGGCTGATTGCGTCTATTTCGGCGAAATCAGCCTGTCGGGCGCCGTGCGGGCCGTGGCTCACGCACAACAGCGCTTGAAAGAGGCGGAGAAACTGGGGTTTGGCAAGGCCGTAATGCCCGTCCTGTCCGAAGAGCTTTCCGCATCCATGGCAGCCAGTTCGTTCCAGCCCGAGGCGCTTTCGGAGCTGGTCGCGCGGATTGCCGCGTCGGGCGGAAACGGGTCGTGACAGGGCGCAGGACGCCAGCACAGGAGTAGCGCATTAATGCCGATCACGCTGCTTGACGGTATCGTCATAGCTTTCACGCTCGTTTCGGCGATGCTGGCCATGGTGCGCGGCTTTTCGCGTGAAGTTCTGTCGATCGCATCGTGGGTGGCCGCGGCTGCGGCGGCATATTTCTTCCACCCGGTTCTGCTGCCCTATGTGCAGCCCTATATCGACCACCAGATGGTTGCGCTGGCGGTGGCGGCGGCGATCGTGTTCTTCATCGCGCTGATCGTGGTGACGGTCATCACCATGAAGCTGGCCGACTTCATCATCGATTCCAAGATCGGCGCGCTCGACCGCACGCTGGGCTTTCTCTATGGCGCGGCGCGCGGGCTGCTGGTGCTGGCGGTGGCGCTGCTGTTCTTCGGCTGGCTGGTCGGCTCCAACCCACCGGCCTGGGTGACGGAAGCCAAGTCGCGGCCGCTGCTGGAAGGCATCGGCACGTGGCTGCAGGGCATCCTGCCGGACGATCCTGAGGATTCGATCCTGAACAAGCTGAAGGGCCTGGACCCGGAAGCGCCGGAAACCGGCAATACAGGCGGCGCGGACCAGTAACGCGCGGGCCGCCCCGCGCAGCGAACAACAAGGCGCAACGCGCGATGAGCACAGTCGAAATCGACCCACTCGCGGACGAAGCAGACGATCATTTCCACGACGAATGCGGCGTGTTCGGAATATTCGGGCACCAGGACGCGGCGGCAATCGCCACGCTGGGGCTCCACGCCCTGCAGCACCGCGGGCAGGAAGCGGCGGGCATCGTCTCCTATGACGGCAGCCAGTTTCATGTCGAGCGCCATGTCGGGCTGATCGGCGACACCTTCACCAAGCAATCCGTCATCGACCGGCTGGGCGGCAGCCGCGCCATCGGCCACACGCGCTACGCCACGACCGGCGGCTCGGGACTGCGCAATGTGCAGCCGCTATTCGCGGAACTCGCCGATGGCGGCATAGCGGTCGCCCACAACGGCAACATCACCAACGCGCTGACCGTGCAGCGCCGGCTGCAGAAGGATGGAGCGATCTTTTCCTCCACCTCCGACACCGAAACGATCATGCACCTGATCGCGACCAGCAAGGAACGGGACACCAATTCGCGCTTCATCGACGCGGTCCGCCAGCTGGAAGGCGCGTTCTCGCTGGTGGCGCTCTCTTCCAAGAAGCTGATCGGCTGCCGCGATCCGCTCGGCATCCGGCCGCTGGTGCTGGGCGATCTCGACGGCTCATGGATCCTCGCCTCCGAGACCTGCGCGCTGGACATCATCGGCGCGCGCTTCGTGCGCGACGTGGAGCCGGGCGAGATGATCGTCGTCACCAAGGGCGGCCTGGAAAGCCTGTTTCCGTTCGAAAAGCAGCCCTCGCGCTTTTGCATTTTCGAATATGTCTATTTCGCGCGGCCGGATTCGCAGGTCGAGGGCCGCAATGTCTACCATGTGCGCAAGCAGATCGGCGCGGAGCTGGCGCGTGAAATGCCGGTGGACGCAGATGTCGTGGTGCCGGTGCCCGATTCCGGCACGCCGGCGGCTCTCGGCTTCAGCCAGGAAGCCGGCATTCCCTTCGAGCTCGGCATCATCCGCAACCACTATGTCGGACGCACCTTCATCCAGCCGGGCGACGCGGTTCGCCATATGGGCGTGAAGCTGAAGCACAATGCCAACCGGCGCTCGATCGAGGGCAAGAAGGTGGTTCTGGTGGACGATTCCATCGTGCGCGGCACGACCAGCCAGAAGATCGTGCAGATGGTGCGCGACGCCGGCGCGAAGGAAGTGCACATGCGCATTGCTTCGCCGCCCACGCGCGCGTCCTGCTTCTACGGCGTCGACACGCCGGAGAAGGCCAAGCTGCTCGCCTCGCGCATGTCGATAGAGGAGATGGCCGAGTTCATCCGCGTGGATTCGCTCGGCTTCCTGTCGCTCGACGGGCTCTACCGCGCCGTGGGCATGGCGGGGCGCGACGGAGACAGCCCGCAATTCTGCGATGCCTGCTTCTCCAACCAGTATCCGACCCGCCTGCTCGACACCGAGGGCGCCGACAATGTGCGGACGCTGTCCTGGCTGGCGGCCGGCGGGCAGTAGATTTCATGGCAGATACGCTTCCGACACCCGACCTTTCGGGTCGCATCGCGCTTGTCACCGGCGCCTCGCGCGGCATCGGCTATTTCATCGCCAAGGGACTGGCGGCGGCCGGCGCGCATGTGATCGCGGTGGCGCGCACCGTGGGCGGGCTGGAAGAACTCGACGACGAGATCAAGGCGGCGGGAAACGAGGGCGCGACCCTCGTGCCGCTCGACCTGACCGACATGAAGGGCATCGACCGTATCGGCGGATCGATACACGAACGCTGGGGCAAGCTCGACATTCTCGTCGCCAATGCCGCGATTCTGGGCGTCGTCGGGCCGATCGGCCATATCGAGGCGAAAACCTTCGAGAAGGTGATGGCGATCAACGTGACCGCCACCTGGCGGCTGATCCGCTCCGTGGATCCGTTGTTGAGAGCCTCGGACGCCGGCCGTGCGATCCTGATGTCGTCGGGCGCTGCGCACTCGGCGCGCGCCTTCTGGGGGCCCTATGCGGCTTCCAAGGCAGCGGTCGAGGCGCTCGGCCGTTCCTGGGCGGACGAGACGAGGAACACGAAGCTGCGCGTCAACAGCGTGAACCCCGGCGCAACACGCACCGCAATGCGCGCGCAGGCGATGCCGGGCGAAGACCCCGAAACACTGCCGCACCCGTCCGAAGTGGCAGACGCGATTATCCCGCTGGCCAGCCCCGAGCTTACCGAAACCGGGCTTATCTACGACGTGCCGAAGGGCCGGTTCGTCGAATACCAGATGCCGGGATAGCAGCGGGCGCACCGGAGCCACGCCCGCTTGTTCGCCTAAATGCTGGCCTGTACCCGATGGAGCGCGGCATAGAGCCCATCCGCCGCCATGAGCGCGTCGTGGGTGCCTTCCTCTCCGACGCCATTCCCGGTCAACACAACGATCCGATCCGCCTTGCGCACCGTCGACAGCCGGTGGGCGATCACGATCGTGGTCCTGCTCTTCGTCAATTCAAGCAAAGCCTGCTGAACCGCCCGCTCACTTTCATTGTCGAGTGCGCTCGTCGCCTCATCGAAGATGAGGATCGGCGGGTTCTTGAGAAATGCCCGGGCAATCGTCAGCCGCTGCTTCTGGCCGCCGGACAGCTTGACGCCACGCTGGCCGATATCGGTCTCATAGCCATCGGGAAGAGCTGCGATGAAATCATGCGCGTTAGCCGATCTGGCGGCCGCGACGATCTCGTCTTCCGAGGCATCGGGTTTTCCGTAGCGGAGATTGTCCGCCACGGTGCCGCTGAACAGGTACACGTCCTGTTGGACGACGCCGACACTGCGTCGCAGCGAGGCCAGCGTGACGTCGCGGATATCGACGCCGTCGATCAGGACCTGCCCCCCATCCAACTCGTAAAAGCGGGGAATGAGCGAACACAAGGTGCTCTTGCCGACCCCGGACGGTCCAACGAGAGCCACGAATTCACCCGGTCCGATATCGAGCGAAAGACCGGTCAGCACCGGAAGACCTTTTTCCTCGTAGCGGAAATCCACGTTGCGGAAGCTGATTGCGCCGGCCGTGCAGTTGAGTTCCCGCGCGCCGGGACGGTCTTCGATATCGGGGGCGACGTCCAGAAGTTCCATCGCCCGCACGAACCCGGTGTAGCCCTCCTGCCAGAGCCGCACGAAGTTGGCGATGCGCTTGACGGGATCGACCAGCACCGCGACACACAACAGGAAGGTAAGCATGTCCGCCACCGACAGGCCGGCGACCAGAATGCGGATCGCGCCGACGACGATCACCATGACGGTCACCAGCTGGGCGAACGTCTCGGCGCCAACCGAGAACCAGGCCTCGCTCCTATAGCCGTCCTTCCGGCTCTCCAGAAACAGGTGGTTCTCCCTATCGAAACGCCTGGTTTCCAAAGCCTCGTTGGCGAAGGACTGGACCACCCTGATGCCGGACAGCGCGTCCTCGACCCGCTCGTTGACGCTGGCGATCTGCTCCTTGCTTCGGCGCAGCGCTATGCTCATACGGTGATTGAAATACAGCGCGTAAACAATTGCGAATGGAGTCATTGCCGCGATCAGGGCCGCAAGCACCGGGTCGATGAATGCCAGTACCAGCATCGCGCCAGCATATTTCAGCGCAGCGATCGAAAGATCTTCGGGCGCGTGGTGGAACAGCTCGCCCAGCCAAAACGTGTCGTTGGTGATGCGGCTCATCAGCTGACCGGTGCGCTGGCGGTCGTAGTAGCTGAAGGACAGTTTCTGGCAGTGCTCGAACAGCTCCTTGCGAACGGCGGCTTCGATACGGGCGCCCATCATGTGCCCCTGATAGTCGACGAAGAAGACCGCCAGCACCTGCACGGCCAATATGCCGACCATGACGCCGCCAATGGCGAATATCTGCGTGATCGCCTCGGGAGTATCGGGCAGGTTGAGCAGCCGGGTGATGACGTAGTTGGCGCATAGCGGCAGGGCGACTGCCGTTGCCGCAACCAACAGGGCGCAGGCGAGGTCCGCAGTCAGCAGCGGCAAATGAGGCCGATAGTACGACAGGAATTTCCGCGCGCGGCGGAAGCGCGGGCGCGCGCCAGCGCCGGCATTCTTGTCGAGCCACGTGGCCCGGCGGTTGCGAAGTTTGTCTAGGGAATGGCTACAGCGCGCGTTTGCATGCGTCCTCGCCTTGGAGAATCGGAGGTCCATAAAGCTTCATGTCCTGATTGCGGTTGTCTCCTTTCTGGATGGACATGGTCGCTTTCATTTCGCTCTCCTTCGGCGGCCGGAATTGAGGCCGGCAATATGTCGAACAGCGCCTCTGCCAACAAGCGGGCCCAGCGGAACTGCGCCAGACGTGACTTTTCGGACACAGATGAGGCTAGCGGCCCGATAGCGATCCGGCCCACAATCTTGCCCGCTTTGCACTTCATGCTTATCTTTGGCTTGATTTGTGAGCCGCCGGGGGTTCGACGATGTCCGTTCGGACAGCATCTTTGGTCATGATTGTCGCTGGAGCGCTTGGCGCCGGAGCATTGCAGGCCTTTGCGTGGGAGCAACTCGATCTCGGCACCAATTCGTCCGGCCAGCCCACTTATGCGCCGGAAGGCCAGGGAACCGGACAGCTTCAGTTCGAAGGTCTGCCTGGCGTTCAGCTCAACCGCGGCGGCGGTCAGACCGCCGGCGGCGACTGCAGCGACAGCCGCTTTTATTCCGGCAATTTCAGCGACTTCGGCAATTCCGGCACAATGACGGAATGCAATTTCGGCAAATTCTCACTGAGGACCTACCGGTCCGACGGAGCCGCCGGCAATTCCGGCTACAACCCCTTCCCGGTGCCTGACCCGCTGCGGCAGGACGGCCCGCCCGCGGGTTCGGGCGGCTTCGCTCCGAAACAGCGCTGGTAGGCGGTTTCGTTTCCGCATTTCGCATTCGCACAGGCGACGCCGTTTGACGGTTCCAATGGGCCGCCATGTCGGTCTATTGTGCGCGCCTGATGGCAAGACCCCTGGCGGGGCGGGCAGCAGGATGAGGGAACCAATCTGATGGTCCTGGCACTCGTCGTCATCGGCGCCGTTGCGTTTGCCTGGGTCGCCGGCGCCATGCTTCTGGCGGGAGCGCGCCGCATCAGCCTTCGGCAGGCGTTGCTGCTCGTTCCGGTCGTGCTGGCGCACAGGCTTGGGGTCCGCGGAGGCGCCAATCTGCGCAGCGACCCGCCGACGCTTTACGCCATACTTCACCAGTCGCGGCTCGATCCGGCGCTGATGCTGGCGCTGCTGCCGGAGGATACACTGCATATCCTCGACGCTGCGTCCGCCCGTTCGGCATGGCTCGAACCATGGCGTGCGATGGCGCGCACCATTCCATTCAACCCCGAGCATGTGTTCGTCAGCCGGCGGCTGGTACGCCACCTCAAGGGCAACGGACGGCTCGCGGTGTATTTTCCCGACGGCATCAAACCGGATTCCAAGCCATACAGGATCTACCGCGCGGTGGCGCGGATAGCGCAACGTTCCGGGGCGCGGGTGGTGCCGATTTCGGTGCATGGATCGCGCAACAGCGTATTCGCGCCTTCGGGCGAACAGCGGCGCAGCCTGTTCGCCAAGCTGGGGGTCGTCGCGCTGGAACCCTTTCTGATCCCCGAGCTCATCGCCCGCTCCGGGCAGGAGAAGACGACAGTCACGGCGGCGCTGTTCAATCGCGTCGCCGAAGCCGATGGCGCATAGGTTCTACCGCGAACTCTCCGATACGGCTTCCCGCTGCTCGCGGCGGCGGTAGGCCCAGGCGCTGAGCGGCAAGAAGAGAATATATGCGATGACCGCCGCGGTCAGGGTGTACCAAGTATAGGCAACAAACAGCATCACCAGCAGAACCGCGCCGAGAATGAACAGCGGAACGTAGTCGCGCTGAATGCGCTGCCCAGGCGCCTTGCCGGACCAGACTCGGATGCGGCTTACCATCAGAAAGCCGATCAGCACCGAATAGATGCTTGCGGCCAGAGCCGGCGCCTCGTCGAGCGGCATGCCCAGAAAACCAAGATAGATCGGCAGCATGACCACGATCGCACCGGCTGGCGCGGGAATGCCGACGAAATAGGCCGTCTGCCAGGCCGGCCGGTCGGGTTCCTCGGCCATCACATTGAAGCGGGCCAGCCTGAGCGCGCAGGCAATGGCGAAGATGAGGGCGGCGATCCAGCCGATCGACCCCAGTTGATGCAGCAGGAACGCAAACAACACCAGTGCCGGCGCCACGCCGAAATTGACGATATCGGCGAGCGAATCCATCTGGGCGCCGAATTTGGACGATCCCTTGAGCATGCGGGCTGTGCGCCCGTCGAGCGCGTCCAGAAAGGCTGCCAGCAGCACCATCACGACCGCCAGTTCGAACCGTCCCTCGAACGCCAGCCTGATGCCTGAAAGACCGGCGCAGATGGCCAGCACCGTGATCAGGTTGGGGATGACCACGCGCAGCGGTATCTCGCGGATGCGCGGACCGCTGTAGCCGGGCTTCGCCGCGTCGCGTTTGCCCTTCTCCATATCAGTGCTGCCTCACGAGACACGCACCAGGGGGCTGGACTGCTCGCCGCCGAATTCGGCTATGATTGATTCTCCGGCAACCGCCGTCTGGCCGATCGCCACGCGCGGCACGGCATCGGCGGGCAGATAGACATCAAGCCGCGAGCCGAAGCGAATCAGCCCGAAGCGGTCGCCAACGCCGATATTGGCGCCGGCATCGACCCAGCAGATGATGCGGCGCGCGACAAGACCCGCGACCTGCACCACGGCGATGGTGCCGTTGGGGCTTTCGATAACGAGGCCATTGCGCTCGTTTTCGGTGCTTGCCTTGTCGAGTTCGGCGTTGACGAACTTGCCTGGCCGATGCTCGATCCGGGCAATGCGCCCGCGCACCGGCGAGCGGTTCACGTGGCAGGAAAAGACGTTCATGAACACCGAAACGCGCGTCATCTCCGAGGTGCCGAGACCAAGCTCGCGCGGCGGAACGGCCGGCCCGATTGCCGACACGATGCCGTCGGCCGGGCTGATGACGAAGCGGTCGTCAACCGGCGTAACGCGTTCCGGATCGCGGAAGAAATAGGCGCACCAGCCGGTGAGCGCGAGGCCGATCCAGAAGAACGGACCCCACACCAGACCCAATATGATGGCCGCGCCACCGAAGGCCGCGATGAAGGGATAGCCTTCACGGCGGACCGGCACGAGGCTGTTGCGGATGGATTCGACGACACTCATTGCGATATCGACACTCATGACCAAGGGCAGCGCTTCAATACCGAAATGCAAGCGGCCCCGCAACGCGCACGACAAAGGGATAGTGCGTCAGTCTGTGACCTCCGACGTCCGGCGCCGCACAATGACGCCCATCTCGTCGGTTTCGCGCGCGCGCCGCAGCCTTTCTTCGGCTTCCGTTGCTTCGCGCTGCCTGTCCCACATCTGGCGATAGAGGCCCTTCTGGTCGAGCAGCGCGCGATGGGTGCCGCGCTCGGCGATGCTGCCATCCTTGAGCACGATGATCTCGTCGGCCGATATCACGGTGGAAAGCCGGTGCGCGATAACCAGGGTCGTGCGGCCCTTGCTCACTACATCGAGCGCGGCCTGGATTTCCTGCTCGGTCTGCGTATCGAGCGCCGAGGTCGCCTCGTCGAGTATGAGGATCGGCGGAGCCTTCAAGATGGTGCGGGCAATCGCCACGCGCTGCTTTTCGCCGCCCGACAGTTTCAGGCCGCGCTCGCCGACCATCGACTTGAAGCCATCCGGCAGTGTTTCGATGAACCCGGCGATCTGCGCCAGCCTGGCGGCTTCCTTGACTTCCTCTTCGGTGGCGTCGGTGCGGCCGTAGCGGATGTTGTAGACGATGGTGTCGTTGAACAGCACCGTGTCCTGTGGAACCATGCCGATCGCGGAGCGCAGGCTCTCCTGCGTCACGTCACGGATGTCCTGCCCGTCAATCGTCACGGAACCGGACTGGATGTCGTAGAAGCGGAACAGAAGCCGCGAGATCGTCGACTTGCCGGCGCCGGAGGGGCCGACGATGGCCACCGTCTTGCCGGCGGGCACCTCGAAGCTGATGCCCTTCAGGATCGGCCGGGCGGAATCGTAGGCGAAATGCACGTCGTTAAAGCTGACCGCGCCGTCGCGAACGTCGAGCGGTCGTGCGCCGGGCTTGTCCACAACTTCCTCGGGCACGTCGAGGAGGTCGAACATCTGCTCGATGTCGGTCAGCCCCTGTCTGATCTCGCGATAGATGAAACCGATGAAATTGAGCGGAATGGAAAGCTGGATCAGCATCGCGTTGATGAACACGAAATCGCCCAGCGTCTGGGTGCCGCGCGTCACCTCCCAGGCCGACATGCCCATGGCCGCCGCCATGCCGATGCCGAGGATCACGCCCTGGCCGAAATTCAGCCAGCCGAGCGAAGTCCAGGTCTTGGTCGCGGCTTCCTCATAGCGCGCCATGGAGCGGTCGAAGCGGCTCGCTTCCATATCCTCGTTGTTGAAATATTTGACCGTTTCGTAGTTGAGCAGCGAGTCGATCGCCTTGGTGTTGGCGTCGGTGTCGCTATCGTTCATCTGGCGCCGGATGACGATGCGCCAATCGCTCGCCCGCACAGTGAACCAGGTGTAGAGCCACACCGTGCCGGCGATGATCGCGACATAGATCCAGCCATAGGCGACGGCAAAGATGATCGCGGCCAGCGCGAATTCCAGAATGGTCGGCGCCGTATTGAGAATGGTGAAGCGCACGATCGTCTCGATGCCCTTCACGCCGCGCTCGATGATGCGCGACAGGCCGCCGGTGCGCCGTTCCAGATGAAAGCGCAGCGACAGCCGGTGCATGTGAACGAAGGTTCGGTGGGCGACCTGGCGCACGGCATGTTGTCCGACGCGGGCAAAGAGCGCGTCGCGGAGCTGGTTGAAGCCGAGTTGGACGATGCGCACGACATTGTAGGCCATGACGAGCATGACCGGCGCGACCAGCGCGACAGGTATCCACGCAGCCGCCTCGAGCTGGCCATCGAGCGCGTCCGTGGCCCATTTGAAGAAATAGGGAACCAGGATGAGCACCAGCTTGGCGGTGACCAGGAAGACCGTCGCCCAGGCGACGCGCAGCTTCAGGTCCGGCCTGCCCGATGGCCAGATGTACGGCCACAGATTGCCGATGGTCGTGAAAACGGAGCCGGATTCGGCTGAGACTGTCTTTTCCGCCAATGTGCTTTTCCTGGGTTCAGGCCTGGGGCGAGCAAGAGCCGGCGCAACAGGCCGAGAGAAGGCCGCCGACGGATTCCGAAAGCGACGCAAACGCGTCGCGGTCGATCTCGTAAAGCGACCGCGTGCCGTCGGGCGTGAGACGCACGAGGCCAGCTTCCACCAGCACCTTCAGATGCTGGGAGACGGTGGACTGCGCGAGGTTGAGCCGGCTCACCACATCCTTGCAGCAAGTGCAGCAATTCTGCTGCGCAAGATGGGTGAGGATGCGCAGGCGCGCGGGGTGCGACAGCGCGCCGAGCCGCGTCGCAAGCGCGCCATAATCGTCTGTGTGGGGTTGGCATTCAATATTCATCGTAAATCGACGATAAACGATGAAATGGGCGCTTTCAACCCCCAGCGCGAAAAAGCCGGGACTGTGAAGTGCGGTTAGCTAGCGGGTGACGACATCTTCCGAAGCGTCTTCGGGATCGGCCACCTGCTCTGCAACCGCCGACATATCGGCAGCCTCGCCCTCGTCCGTTTCGTCGGGCACGGAGAAGACCTGCCCCGGCCAGATCATGTCGGGATCGGCGATCTGGCCCTGATTGGCGAGATAGATGGTGGTGTAGCGGACACCCCGGCCATAGACGCGCCGTGAAAGCTGCCACAGCGTGTCACCGCGACGGATGATGACGGCGCCGCTGACATTCTGCAGCTTGGGCGCGGTGGCTTCCATCGTATCGGAATCGGCGGGCGTATCGGACGGCGCGGCGGCCTGCGGCGCGCCATCGCCCACCTTCGTGTCGGTCATCGCGGTCTGGCCGTCATTGTCGAGCGCGGCGACTTCCGTCTCCTGCGACTTGGCGGTTTCCCCGCCAGTGTCCTTTGCCGCCATGCCGCCGGTGAGCCCGGCCTTTTCCTCCGTGGCGGCATCCGCGCCATCCTGGTCGACCATCACCGTCCCGGCGGGCTTGGACTCCGCGTCCGACGCCGCCGGCTCCTGCGATGCGACGGCCGCCAGATTTTCACCCGGCTCGCGCTCGAAGGGCACGGCGGCGCGCGCTACGACATCAGCATTGCCGGCGCTCAGCATGTCGGCGCGAACGATGTAGTCGCCGACCGGCAGGTCCCTTTCGGCCTCGATCAGGAACCGGCCAGCCTCGGAAGATACGACCTGTCCCAGAAGAATGTCGTTGGCATAGACGCGCACCGTCGCGCCCTTATCGGCGCGGCCGGCGACGAAGACCTTGCGGCCCTCGATCTCGACAGCCTCGACAGCCACGCGCGGCGGGGCCGGCGTTTCGGCGGCAGGCTTGGCCATTTCGGCTTTCGGCGCCTCCACGGCTGCCATCTGCTGATCGTCCGCAGAAGCGGTATCCTCGGCTTCGGCAACCTCCGCGGCCTTTTCAGTATCCGATGCCGGCTCCCCGGCCGCGGCCTGCGTCTCAGGTTTTTCTTCCGGCGCGGAAGCCATTTCCTCCGACGAACCCGTCGACGGCCGGTCGCCCTTTACGGCGACCTCTTCCGCCGGTTGCGGCGCGGTCGGCACGGTGATCAGGCGGCTCGGCGCGCCCGGCTCCTCGACCAGCGCGAGAACCTGGCCACTTTCGGTCTCGGGCACAGCGATGATGGCAGTCTGCGCCGAACTGGCGACAATGTTGTCTTTCGTCGTGGAGCGCAGAACGACGGTGTAATCGCCGGGCTTCAGCGGGTCCTCCAGAACAACCGCGAAGTCGCCGCTGGCGCCGGATTCGGCGGTCCCGATAACTGTCGCTCCGGCGATGACCTCGACCGTGGCGTTGGGGGCCGCCCTGCCCGCGATGACCACCGAACCGTCGGGCTCGACACGGACCAGATCGAAGGCAGGCACGACGATTTCAGGCTCCGCGGCCATTGTGGCGGCGGGCGCTTCGGGCTCCGCCGTCTCGCCGGCGGGCGGAAGCGACGCAATCTGCTCCCCGGCTTCGGCTGCCTTGTCCTCGCCGGCCGACGGCATATCCGCGCTGGCCTCGTCCGTCGCAGCCGCTTCCTTGCCGGTTCCGGTCTGTACCGCCGGCGGCTGCTGGAGCGCCGCTTCGACGCGGGCGCTGCCGGGCGAAGGCTCGAACACGCCGCCGACATAGGCGGCGCCAGCGGCAGCGACGGTGCCACCGATCAATATCCAGACAACCTTGACCCAACTGGCGATCATTTTTTCGGCTTCCTTCCCTGTATCTTACGAGGTGTAGCGTGTTTTCAGAGGGCTA
Organism: Rhizobiaceae bacterium; assembly: GCA_040880025.1. Classification (GTDB taxonomy): domain Bacteria; phylum Pseudomonadota; class Alphaproteobacteria; order Rhizobiales; family Rhizobiaceae; genus RCIO01. The sequence continues at coordinate 278,283 of JBBDJD010000013.1, read as the reverse complement.
ACAAGAAAAACGCCCGTCGCGTCTTGACCCGGTTGAGAGGCTTCGGCCAATGAAAACGCATGAGCACCATCCAGTCCGTCTGCGTCTATTGCGGCTCCTCGCCGGGTCATTCCGAAACCTACCAGTCGGCGGCCCGCACGCTGGGCCGCGCCATCGGCGATGCCGGCATGACCCTCGTCTTCGGCGGCGGCACCCTCGGCATCATGGGCGCGGTCGCGCAAGGCGCGGCGGAGACCGGCGCCACAATCACGGGCATCATTCCGCGATTCCTCATCCGCAAGGAGGCGGCCGGCGCCCAGCCGCCGCATTTCAGCGAACTCATCGTCACAGAGAACATGCACACCCGCAAACACACCATGTTCGAGAAATCGGACTCATTCGTGGCAATGCCGGGCGGCATCGGAACGCTGGAAGAGATCGTGGAAATCATGACCTGGGCGCAGCTCGGCCGGCACCAGAAACCCATTGTTCTCGCCAACATAGACGGGTTCTGGGATCAGTTTCTGGCGCTGCTCGACCACATGAAAGCGGAAGGCTTTCTGCACTCCACGCATCTCGTGCGGCCGCTCGTGGTCGACAGGGCGCAAGATATCGTGCCGGCGATTATCGCCGCGGGCGCCGCTGCTGATTCGGACGCCGGCGACGAGGCGGTGATCGAAAAGCTCTGACGCGATCAGCCGGTGCGGTGATCTGCGGTCAGGTCGCCATATTGCACGGCTTCCGCCTCGTGACCGGGTTCGCGCCAGGGTTCGGCAAGGGCTGCTTCGTACCATTCCCGCATAGACGGCTCGGCCAGCATACGCTCGACATAGGCAGCCGTGGCACCGCCGAAATCCAGTCCGAAGCTCTGGGCGCGGAAGACCACGGGCGCGAAGAAGGCGTCAACACCGGTGAACTCGGCTCCGGCCAGAAACGGCCCGCCGAAGCGGCTCAGACCCTCGTTCCACAATTCGCCGATGCGGGCGATATCGCGTTCGAGCATTGGCGGGCGCTCGCGCAGCTTCACCCGCACGCCGCAATTCATCGGGCAGACGTCGCGCAGCGTCTGGAACGCCGTGTGCATTTCGGCTGCCGCCGAGCGCGACCATGCGCGGGCGGCGGCGTCCTGCGGCCACACGCCCGGATGGCGCTCTGCCAGATATTCGACGATCGCCAGCGAATCCCAGACCGGCTGGCCATCATCGATCAGGCACGGCACCCTGCCCGACGGCGTGTGCGGCCGGTAGGTCGCGTAGCTGTCACCGCCCGGAAACGGGATCAGCCGCTCGGTGAAGGCTATGCCCCTCGCCTTCATCAGCACCCACGGCCTCAGCGACCAGGATGAATAGTTCTTGTTGGCCATCACCAGTTCGTACATCGACTATCCCTTTTGCCCGGAATTGCGGAACATCGACCATGTGTAGAGCGCCAGCGCCGTCCAGATCAGCGCGAAGGCGATGATGCGCTCGATCCCGAAAGGCTCGCCGAAGACGAAGACCGCGATCAGCGCGATCATGGTCGGCGCGGTGTATTGCATGATGCCGATGGTGGAGATGCGCAAAAGCTTGGCGCCGAAGGCGTAGAGGATAAGCGGCACGGCCGTCGCCGGGCCGGCGAACAGCAACAGCCACATGCCGGCGGGGTCCGCCATGTTGAAGTGCCCCTCGCCCGTGGACTGGAGCCAGATCACCCAGCCCAAAGCGAGCGGCAGCAGGATCAGGACTTCAAGGAAAAAGCCCTGGCTGGGGCCGACCGGCAGCGTCTTGCGCAGATAACCGTAGGCAGCGAAGGAGAACGCCAGCACCAGCGAAACCCAGGGCAGGCCGCCGGCGGCGACGGTGAGGATGGCGACCGCGATGACGGCCAGCCCGACCGCGATCACTTGAAGCCGGTTGAGCTTTTCGCCAAGCAGCAGAGCGCCCAGCGCCACGGTCACCAGCGGGTTGATGTAGTAGCCAAGCGCGGTTTCCACGGTGCGGTCGGCGGCGATCGCCCAGACATAGAGACCCCAGTTTATGGAGATGACGCCGGCGGTGACGGCCGCCATCGCCAAGGTGCGCGGCGAGCGAAAGGCAGCCTTGATGTCGGCGGTGCGGCCAAGCGCGAAGAGCACGAGACCGGCCACCGGGACCGACCAGACGATGCGGTGGGCCAGCACTTCGTGCGCCGGGATATGGGCCACCGCCTTCATGTAGAGCGGCAGGAACCCCCACAAGCCGTAGGCCGACAGCGCGAAGAAGAAGCCGCGCCTGGCTTCAGCCTCGCTCACCTCGCCCGCCTGCGCGGCGCGTTCGGCCGGCGGCGCGGTCCTTTCCTGCATCATCGTCTCCAATCAGGAGCGTGAGGTAGGCCAGCGCGCCCGGTCAGACCAGCGCATAATTATGATCCAACCATTCAGTCCGGTTGAGTATCGGACGTTTTCTTTGCGCTCACGCCGAGTTCCCCCGGAGCAAGTCCGGGGTCACCGGCTCCGCGGGGGCGCGCCATAAGGCGCGGGCGGCGGTCGCCGCCTCGGCCTTCGGCCGTGGGGCGCGGCGGCAAATCACGGTCGTCATCCTCGGGCTTGACCCGAGGATCCATGCCTGAGCGCATATGTGTTTGTTTTCCTTCGCGTCGCTCTTCACGACGTGTCGGGAGGGGACAGGATGTCCAGCGCCAGCGCGTGGCACTCCTTCAAGACATCGTCCACCGCGTGAAGCGGGCGTTTGCGGCCGCCGGGCGGGCGCCCAAGTCGCAGCGGCACGATGCGGCCCGGGCCGCGGCGCAGACTGCGGCGCGCTTGCCAGCGGGCGAGACGGCGTGCCTCGCGCGGCAGGTTCTCCAGCGCCCGCCTTGATGCAAGCAGCCGGCGGTGAAGGGCGGCAGCATCGACAGGATCGTCGAGCGAGAGAATCGGCTTTTCGGGCAGCGGCGCCGGCTCCGAAACCCCCACCACGCAGATACGCGGAAAGAACTTCGAGGCGCGCCGGGGAGGTTCGAAGGGATATTTCTTCAGCGGGTCGAGCAACGGGAAGGCGGGAATGCGGAGGGCGGCTGGCGCCCCTGCCGGCTGCACGCTTTTCCCCTTGCGGAGAAAGGCCAGGTCCGGCCGCGACGCTTCGCCGGCGGGGCGCGGCTGAACCGTGACCTCCCGCGCGGCGATGACGATGAGACGCCGGATGGCGGCTTCGGCGACGCGCAGGATCCGCAGTGCATGGCTGTGCAGATGGCGGGGCAGGATGGCGGATTGCAGGACAGGCGACGGCCCGCTTTCGTCAAGCCCGACCAGCGCGAATAGCGCAGCGAGGATACGCTCCAGCGCCTCGCGGTTGCGTTTAATTGCCAGGTTCCAATCCATGTCCGCCTCGCCGTTGACCTGCGGGCATTGTCGGAGAGGTTTGGGGATCGTGGATAGAAACACGCAGTCGAACAAAGATAGTTAGCAGAATCAGTAAGTTACGCGATATTGTCGGTGGATTTATCCACGAAACTGGACGGTGGTGTCTCGTTCTGAATTTCGGCTCACGCCCCCATCTCCGTCATTCCCAGGCCGCTTTGGGCTTGCCAAAAGCCGCCGCTCTAGGCACATCCACATGTCGAGGGGTGGGCAGTTTTCTGCCTGACCGGTGAAGAGGACTCCGCCCTTTGGTAGCAAACATCATCAAGGCGTAGTGACCCTGCGGGGCCTTGGCGACAAACAGGCCGCGCCTTTCGTTATCGGGGTGCATTAAGAAACGCTTGGCGGGTTGCCTAAACGAAAACTGCTTGTCAACAATGGTCCAAGGCAAGTCGTAAACGTCCGGGCACATTCCTGCGTGCCCTTGAGGAACCAGATGACAATGACATCAGAACGCCTGAAACCCATGCTGTGGGAATCGAAAAACCTCGTTCGCGCGATCGAAGCGGCAGGAGTTGCCCTCTGGGCGTGGAACGTAGACTCTGACGCCTTGGCCATGGATGACACAGCCTATGATCTGTGGGGTATTCCACACAGCAAGAATGTCACCTTCGAAGACCTGTCCGCGCATATCCACCCCGCCGACCGAGACAGAGTTCGCGCGGCCTTCAATGCCACACGCGCGATCGTCGGCGCTTACGAGATCGACTTCCGCATCATGATCGGCGACGAACTCAAATGGATTTCCGCCCGGGGAAAAGGGGACGACGAGGGGATGGTTCGGCGGGTCATGTTCGGCATCTTCATCGACGTGACCGGCCGCAAACAGGCAGAAGAAGGCCGCGAGCTACTCGCGGGGGAGATGAGCCATCGGGTGAAGAACCTGCTGGCAATCGCCTCCGGCCTAACGGCTATCACATCGCGGTCGACATCAACCACCACCGACATGGCCCGCGAACTGACACAGCGACTGACCGCGTTGGGGCGGGCACATGATCTGGTGCGGCCGGTTCCCGGGCAGACCGAGGCTGCTTCGGCGCTCCTTGGCGATCTGCTCACGCTGCTACTCGCACCTTATGACGATCTGGGAGCCTTTAGTGGTCGCATCCGAGTGTCGGTGCCAAGGATCAGCGTCGGCGAATCGTCGACCACGATCCTGGCGTTGGTCGTCCACGAGCTTGCAACGAACTCTCTCAAATACGGCGCTCTGAGCGTCGACACGGGCTTGCTCGACGTTTCATGCCCGGCGCACGATGATGCCGTTACCATCGTATGGACGGAGAGAGGTGGACCTTCCGTCGAATCACCTACCAAGGGGGTACCGAGCTTCGGGAGCAAACTGGTGGAGCGCAGTGTCACCGGGCACCTGCGGGGCACAATTGCCTACGATTGGGGAAAAGCCGGACTCGTGGTTACTCTGAAAGTCGACCCTGAACGCCTTGCGCAATGAGATTGTTGCAGAAAGCCTATGGCGTCAGGAGGTCAACTTCTGCGCCTCGTTGGGCCAGTGAAGAGCAGCTTTCGCCGCGTAGCCTGTGGAAACCCGCCAGTCCGCTTACCATCTACAGCCGATATTCAAACCAGGACACGACCGATCGCACCGGTCGTGGTACGCTGGCGTGATGAGGCCGGAGCGGCCAGTCTTGGTAAGCAGCCCGGCGACTACTCAGCCGCGATCACATTGGCGTCGCGGTTCTTCACCAGCTTGAAGACGATGGCGTCCATCAGCGCCTGGAAGGATGCGTCGATGATGTTGTCCGAGACGCCCACCGTCCACCAGCGCGCGCCGGTGGCGTCAAGCGATTCGATCAGCACGCGGGTGATCGCCTCTGTGCCGCCATTGAGGATACGCACCTTGAAGTCGACAAGCTCCATGTCGGCGATCTCGTCCTGATATTTGCCGAGATCCTTCCTGATGGCGATGTCGAGCGCGTTGACCGGGCCGTGGCCGCTCTCGGCGACCGACATGCGGGTCTCGCCGTCGACCGTGACCTTGACCACCGCCTCGGTGACCGTCACCAGCTTGCCGATGGCGCTGTGGCGGCGCTCGACCATGACACGGAACGATTCCACCTCGAAGAAGGTCGGAACCTTGCCCAGCGTGCGCCGCGCCAGAAGGTCGAAACTGGCGTCCGCGCCCTCATAGGCATAGCCCTCGGCCTCGCGCTCCTTGACCAGCGAAACCAGCGTGTCGAGGCGCGGATCGTCCCTGGCGACAGGGATGCCGCGACGCTTCAACTCGGCGATGAAATTCGACTTGCCGCCCTGATCCGACACCATCATGCGGCGCGCGTTGCCGACCGTATCGGGCGGCACGTGCTCATAGGTCTCCGGCTCCTTCATGAGCGCGGAGGCATGAATGCCCGCCTTGGTGGTGAAGGCGGAGGAGCCGACATAGGGCGACTGGGTTTCGGGCGCGCGGTTGAGCAGCTCGTCGAAGGCGCGCGACAGGCGGGTGATGCCCGCCAGCGCATCCACAGAAATGCCGGTCTCGAAACGGTCGGCGAAAGACGGCTTCAGCATCAGGGTCGGGATGATCGAGATCAGGTTGGCGTTGCCGCAGCGCTCGCCGATGCCGTTCAGCGTGCCCTGCACCTGGCGCACGCCGGCCTCGATGGCCGCGAAACTGTTGGCGACGGCCTGCCCGGTATCGTCATGGGCATGGATGCCGAGATGGTCGCCGGGGATGCCGGCGGCGATGACCTTGCCCACGATATCGCGGATTTCGGAGGGCTGCGTGCCGCCATTGGTGTCGCACAGCACCACCCAGCGCGCGCCGGCCTCGTGGGCCGCCCTGGCGCAGGCCAGCGCGTAGTCGGGATTGGCCTTGTAGCCGTCGAAGAAATGCTCGCAATCGACGAGCGTTTCCTTGCCGGCGGCGTTGGACGCGGCGACCGACTGGCTGATCGATTCAAGGTTCTCCTCGTTGGTGCAGCCGAGCGCCACGCGGACATGATAATCCCAGGCCTTGGCAACGTAGCAGATGGCGTCCGACGCCGACTGGACGAGGGCGGCAACGCCCGGATCGTTGGACACCGAAACCCCTGCCCGCTTGGTCATGCCGAAGGCGACGAAAGTGGACTTCTTCGTGCGCTTTTCGGCGAAGAACTGCGTGTCCGTCGGGTTGGCGCCCGGATAGCCGCCTTCGACATAGTCGATGCCGAACTCGTCCAGCATGCGGGCAATGACGATCTTGTCCTCGACGGAGAAATCGACGCCCGGCGTCTGCTGGCCGTCGCGCAGCGTGGTGTCGAATAGATAGATGCGTTGTTTGGTCATTTGAATCTTGCAGGCTGCGATCCTTCGCACCCCCCTCTGGGCTGCCGCCCATCTCCCCCACGCGGGGGGAGATTACCAGTTTCGGGGCCTCCGCTGCTTCCGCAACGCCGGCGTTTTGCGAAGCCTCGCGTGTCGGCAAATCTCCCCCCCCGTGGGGGAGATGTCCGGCAGGACAGAGGGGGGTGGTGTCGGGTGGAAACGCTCATCGTTTAGTTCCCCCAAATCGGTCCGTCGCTTCAATCAGATGGTGCAGGATGCCCGGCTCCGAATAGGCGTGGCCGGCGCCTTCCACGATGTGGAGCGTGGCATCGGGCCAGGCCTTCGCCAGTTCCCAAGCATAGCGCGCCGGGCACGGCATGTCGTAGCGGCCGTGGACGATGACGCCCGGAATGCCCTTCAGCTTATGGGCGTCGCGCAACAGCTGCCCCTCTTCCAGCCAGCCGGCATGGACGAAGAAGTGGTTTTCGATGCGCGCGAAGGCGAGCGCGAAATCATCGCCGCCATGCTGGGTGGTGATCGCCGGATCGGGAAGCAGCGTGATCGTCTCGCCCTCCCACAGGCTCCAGGCCTTCGCCGCCTCGACCTGCGACGCGCGGTCGCCGGAGGTCAGCCGCTTGCGGTAGGCGGCCATCAAGTCGCCGCGCTCGGCCTCCGGGATCGGGGCCAGAAACCGCTCCCATTTGTCCGGAAACATCTCCGAGACGCCGCGCTGATAATACCAGTCGAGCTCGGCCTTGGTCAGCGTGTAGATGCCGCGCAGGACAAGTTCGCTGACGCGGTCGGGATGGGTTTCGGCATAGGCCAGCGCCAGCGTCGAGCCCCACGAGCCGCCGAAGATCTGCCATTTGGCGAAACCGAATTTCTCGCGCAGCCGCTCGATGTCGGCAACCAGATGCCAGGTCGTGTTGGCCTCGAGCCCGGCATGCGGGGTGGAGCGACCGCAGCCGCGCTGGTCGAACAGCACCAAATCGTAGAGCGCGGGTTCGAACAGGCGGCGATGCGCCGGCGAAATGCCGCCGCCCGGCCCGCCATGCAGAAAGACCGCCGGCTTCGCGCCTTTCGTCCCGACACGCTCCCAATAGACCGTGTGCCCGTCGCCGACATCGAGCATGCCCGTCTCGAACGGCTCGATTTCGGGGTAGAGCGTGCGCAGCGCGGTCATGCAGCGTCCTCCGGCCATTCGGCCGTGTCGTGGTCTGGGTGCTGATGATTGCCAAGCCGGATCGCCTCGATCTCGCCAGCGGAAAAGTCGTCCTCTGTCACCTTCTGGCGCGTACCGGTCCATTCGGCGACGAACGGCACGCGCGATTCCACCGAATCCTCCGAGACGGGCCTGTAGCGCGACGGGTCGTCGAGACTGCCGAGCGTCACCAGCAGATGGTCGCTGCCGAGAGGATCGAAGAAAAGCGGGGTGCCGCATTTCGCGCAAAAGCCGCGCCGCACGATGCCGGACGAATGAAACCAGCCGGGTTCGCCACGGGTGACGACGATCTGGCCGCGCGGGGCGCCGGCGAGCGGCATGAAATAATTGCCCGCCGCCTTCTGGCACATGCGGCAGTGGCAGAGATGCGGATTGTCGAGCTCGGTCTGGACGCGGTAGCGCACCGCGCCGCACTGGCAGCCGCCGGTGATGCTCATGCCGCGCCCTCCGGCCACTTGTCCGTGTCGTGGTCCGGGTGCTGGTGGCCCCTCACCGACGCCATGAAGGCATCGACGGCGGGGTTCGGCTCGCGCCAGGGCAGATCATGCAGCGCCTCGAAGAAGGACAGCTTGTCGGCCGGGTTGACCTGGATGACAGGCGCTGCCCGCTCCGGGTCGTCGAGCGTGCCAATGGCGAGTTCGGTGCCGCCTTCATATTCGTAGGTCAGCGGCGTGCCGCACTCGGCGCAAAAGCCGCGCCGGATAACATTGGAACTGGCGAAGTGCTTCGGCGCGCCGCGCGTCCATTCAAGGCCGATGCCGGTCACCAGCGGGCCGAAAAAGGAACCGAACGCCTTCTGGCACATGCGGCAATGGCAGATCGAGGCGCGGCCGAGACTTTCCGCCCGGTAGCGCACCGCGCCGCATTGGCAGCCGCCGGTGATGCTCATTGCGATCCCTCCGGCGGCCAGTGATCGGTGTCGTGGTCCGGGTGCTGGTGGTTCACGAGGTCATCCAGATAGGAGGCCTCGGTGTCGGCATCCGTCGCCTCGCCCGGAAGACCCGGAATGGTGTCCGCATAAGGCAGCCTGGCCTCGATGCCCCACTGAACGGTGGGCGCCAGTTCGGCCGGGTTGTCGAACGCCCCGATGGCGAGCGCCACCCCGTCCGGCGCCTCGAAGGTGAGCGGCGTACCGCATTCGGCGCAAAAGCCGCGCAGCACATGGTTGGACGAGCGGAAGCGCCTGGGCTCGCCGCGCGTCCACGTCAGACCGCCTGCCGGCGCGGTGGCAAGCGGGGCGTAGAAGGAGCCGAACGCCTTCTGGCACATGCGGCAATGGCAGATGGAAACATTGGTCAGCCGCCCCTCGACATGGAAGCGCACGGCGCCGCACTGGCAGCCGCCTGAATAGACCGGTTTGTTGTCGAGGCTCATGGCGCTTTTCTCACTCGGGCTTGTGACAGACGGCTTCGACATTGTTGCCGTCGGGGTCGAGAACGAACGCGCCGTAATAGTGCTCGTGATAGTGCGGGCGCATGCCCGGCTTGCCGTTGTCGCGCCCGCCCGCGGCCATCGCCGCCTCGTAGAAGGCGTCGACCTCGGCGCGGCTGTCGACGCGGAAGGCATAGTGGCGCCCCGGCCCGGTCTCGCCGCCTTCGCTCAGCCAGAAATCCGGCTTGGAGCGGCCATAGCCGCCGACATTGGCGCCGCCGGTGTATTCCTTCGGGACCGTCATCAGCAGTTTCGCGCCGATCGCGGCAAAAGCCGCGTCGTAAAACGCCTTCGATCTTTGCCAGTCCGAGACTGCAATTCCCGCATGGTCGATCATGGGTTCAACTCCTGATGTGCGGCCTGACTGGTCGCGTTGGAGGCAGTCAGGCCGGCAGCGATGACGATATGCTGGCAGACGTTCTCGATGTCGCGAAGAACATCGTCGTTCCAGAAGCGCAGGATGGTCCAGCCATCCTGCCGGAGCTTGGCGGAGCGTTCCGCATCGGCCACTGCCTGAAGGGCATCGCCGTGCTGAGAGCCATCAACCTCCACGATCAGATTCGTGTCCGGGCACGCGAAGTCAACGACATAGCGGCCAATCGGATATTGGCGGCGGAATCCCAGCCCCATCAGCCGATGGGCGCGTAACTCATTCCAAAGCTTCAGTTCCGCGTCCGTCATCGCACGGCGCATCGACTTGGCACGTTTGCGGTTTCCGGCGGGTCGCGGCGTGTGAGGCATCAAACGCGCTCCCCCAACACCGGCGCCCCACGGCGCCCCCCTCTGTCCTGCCGGACATCTCCCCCACGGGTGGGGAGATCAGCCCGCGCGAGCGGTTTCGCCAATCGCCAACGTCTCTGGTGAGGTGAGCGGGCAAGAGCCGCCAATCTCCCTCCTTGTGGGGGAGATGTCCGGCAGGACAGAGGGGGGTGTTGTCCCGCCATCATAGCCACGACAGTCCTCACCGCTTCACCTCCCAGGTGGTGACGCGCTCGCCCGATTCGGGGTCCTTGCCGTCCTTGAGCTGGATACCCTGCGCCAGCAGTTCGTCGCGGATCTTGTCGGCCTCGGCCCAGTTTTTTTCAGCGATGAGGGAGAGGCGGCGGCCCGCCATCTCATTAGCTTTCAATGACCTTTTTGGCTCATAAAAGACGTCGCCAATTGAAGCTCGGTCACCCGCAAATTTGCCATACCGTTTGATCGCTTCAACCACTTCTGTCGGTACATACTCGCCGGGTTCAATCTCAGTTTTTTCAATCCGCCTAACGGCTCCCCAGAACGGAGCGTTGTGTGGAACAAAGGCAAGCATTTGTTCTGGGATTTGCTCCTCCAGCACCTCCACGGAACCGTCATTCCCTGTTCCCCAACCAAGCCCAATGCGTTGGATATCATCCTCCAAAAATCCAAGCAGATTCAACGATGCAACCAGCCGACCTCCTGCTTCTGTGTCACCCTCGATCGCCCGCTCATTCAGGCGAAGGACAGTGTCGATCGCTTCCTTTGTATTCAGGTCGTCAAGCAAAGCTGCTTGGAACTCCGGGTCGACTTCAGTGGGTTCAAATCGATAGCGCGTGTCTACCAAACTCCAATAGTTGGAATGCGCTTCTTCCAACAGTCGAACGGTCCAATCGATCGGTTGCCGGTAGTGAGTCTTCAGCATTGCCAGCCGGAGCACCTCGCCGTCCCAAATCCTGCCACCGAAAGTCATGGATCGCAGCAGATCATGGATGGTGATGAAGTTGCCTTCCGACTTCGACATCTTCCTGCCTTCGACCTGCAGGAAGCCGTTGTGCATCCAGACATTGGCCATCGCGTCGGTGCCGTGGACGCAGCGCGACTGGGCGATCTCGTTCTCGTGGTGCGGGAAGATCAGGTCGAGCCCGCCGCCATGAATGTCGAACACCTCGCCGAGATAGGCCGCCGACATGGCCGAGCATTCGATGTGCCAGCCTGGGCGGCCGCGAATGGCCGAGGCCATGCCGTCAACATTGAACGTGGCTTCCCAGCCGGGTTCCTCGGCCGAGGATTCCTTCCAAAGCACGAAGTCCGCGGCGTGTTTCTTGTGCGCCTCGACGGCGACACGCGCGCCGGCCTGCTGCTCGTCCAGCTTGCGTTTCGCGAGTTGCCCGTAGTCCGGCATGGAGGTCGTGTCGAACAGCACCTCGCGCCCGGATTCGCCTTTGGCCTCATAGGCATGGCCACGGTCGATGAGAGACTGAATCATGGAAACCATGTCCGGTTTCCCATCGCTGCGCGCGAGAACGAATTCGGTCGCGCGCGGCTGCTCGGTCGGAGGCAGGCAGCCAAGCGCGGTGACGTCCTCCTGATACTGTTTGAAGGTCGGCTCGGTAACCTTGCGGATCGCCTCGTTCAGCGACAGCCGGCCCGCATCGATCTCGGCGCCGAAATCGCGCAGGGCGCGCGCGTTGATCTTGTCGTCGACGTCGGTGATGTTGCGCACATAAGTGACGTGGTCTTCGCCATAGAGATGGCGCAGCAGCCGGTAGAGCACGTCGAAGACGATCGCCGGGCGCGCATTGCCGATATGGGCGTAGTCGTAGACCGTCGGCCCGCAAACATACATGCGCACATTGTCGGGATCGATGGGGGTGAAAACCTCCTTCGACCGCGTCAGCGTATTGTAGAGCCTGAGTTCAGCCTTGCCGTCAGTCACGCAAGCTTTCTCCCCGTCTTTCGTTGGCATGGTCATATCCGAAAAGTCTGCGACCTTTCGGGAACCATGCCGGCCGGCTGGCCGGGTCGGTTTTCGTGTCTGTACGAGAAGGCGAAAACGTCCGGACCAGCGAGTGCGCTAGCCGATAATGCAAATGCCGATAATGGCGAATGACGTTTTCATGGGCTGCGTTATCGCGTCAGCGCCGCATTCCGTCAAGGCTGAAAGTGCCCGGCGGGAAGCTCAGGCGTTGCACAATTGCACCGGTCGCAGGCCGTTCGGGATTTCCTAACGGATCTTAACCAAAATGCCTCCGAACGGCGGGAATATGGTCACGGTTCAGTCGCAATTCGGAACGATCTGAACCCAAACGCGATTAGCCTTATGCAACGCGTCCAATCCAAGGGAAAGACAATGCCACTCACCGAACACGAACAACAGCGCGCACGAGCCAAGGCAGCGTCCCTTTCGCGCCATTACCGCTCGATCGGCCCAGCGGCGATCATCGCGGCGCTGATGTTTCGCCAGACTGCCTTCGATAATGGCGGCCGCTCCCGTTAATTCAGGCGGCCTCGATATCCGTAAGCGGAAAATCGGCGCCCTTGAACATTAGCGGCTGTCGCAAGTTACGGGCGCAGGCATAGGCGAAACAGTCGCCGAAGTTCAGCCTCGCCGGGTGCCTGCCCTTTCCATAACGATCAAAAGCATCGAGAGCGATCGATGCCGTCTGAGGCGGCACGGCCACAACCTCGATTTCAATTAGCTTCAGATATTCATCAACCGCGAGGCTGGCGTCCCTGATAGGCAGATCCGTTATCCGCGCCACGGCAATCGCTGTTTCCCAGACGGCCAGTGGAGAGGTCATCCGCGTCCTTGTCTGCTGAAGTCTGGAAAGGAGTTCGCGGGCGTCGTCTTCGTCGGTGAGCAGCGCGGTAAGCGCAGATGCGTCGATAAACATCAGCCACCCTCGTAGAGGCTGTCGCGGAATTCCTTGTCCGCGGGCCTGCCGCTGTCTGGATTACTCTTGGCGCGCAGCTCACGCGTGAATTTCAAACCCAGATCGACAAGAGTTGGTTTGCCCCGCTCTCGCTCAAGCTCATGTTCAAGAGCGACATGAACCGCTTCAGTCAAACCGGATTTCTTCAGCATAGCCACCTTCCGCGCCAGTGCGTCAGTCTCATGGTTTTTTATGTGAAATGCCATTGTCGCCTCCGATGTATCGGAAATCGTCTATCCGTATATAGCAGGAAGGATACACCATTGAAAGGGCGACGACTTATGCGAGCCCGCTGAGCAGGCCAACCGCCAGGGCGGCCATCACGACCCCGATCGCGCAGTCGAGAATGCGCCACGCCGACGGCTTGGCGAAGAACGGTTGAAGCAGGCGCGCGCCGTAGCCCAGCCCATAAAACCAGACGAAGGACGCGATCACCGCGCCGACGCCGAAGGCAAGGCGCTCGGCACCCGCATAGGTCGCCGACACCGACCCGACGAGCAACACAGTGTCGAGATAGACATGCGGGTTGAGAAAGGTGAAGGCGAGACAGGCGGCAATCGCCGGGCCAAGGTCAGCGTGGCCCGTCTTCGCGGCCTTCAGCGCGTCCGGCCTGACCGCGCGGCGGAAGGCGAGCGCCGAATAGCTGAACAGGAAAATCGCGCCGCCGATCGTCACCACACGCACGAGCCAGGGCGACTGGGCGACCAGCGTTCCCAATCCGGCAACGCCCGCCGCGATCAGCACGGCGTCCGCAAGCGCGCAGATCAGGCACAGGATGAAGACGTGGCTGTTGAGCAGGCCCTGGCGCAGGATGAAAGCGTTCTGCGCGCCGATCGCCACGATCAGCGAGCCGCCTAGGAAAAAGCCGGACAGGAAGGGCAACAGCGCCATGGCGCGGCTATAGCGGGTACGGGCTTATCCGCAATGGGCCAGATGCGGGCCGTACCTTGCCCTCACGCCGAAGCGCGGGACCTCACAGCAGTCTGGGCTGGTCGGGGTCGTCGCGCTCGCCCGCGCCATCCTTTGGCGGTTCCTCCGCCCTGGGCTCCACGCGCTCCTGAATCTCGGGGCCGGTATTGGAGAACTTGTTGACCTTGTCCGACACCGGGACCGCTTCGAAGAAATCCGGTTGGATCGGCTGCATCAGGTCGGCGACGTCGCGCGGCTCGTTGTTCACGCAATCCAGCCAGCGGTCGAAATCCTGTTGCCTGATGACGACGGGCATGCGGTGGTGGATCCGGCTGATCGCCTCATTGGCCGATGTCGTCAGGATCGCGGCCGTGTCCATCTCCGACCCGCCCGGCTCGTGCCATGTCTCCATTAGCGCGCCAAATGCGACGATGCCGCCATCGCGCGGCTTCACCCAATAGGCCTGCACCGGCTTGCCGCCCTTGCGCTTCCATTCATAAAAGCCGGAAGCTGGAATGAGCGCGCGGCGGTGACGCATGGCAGCCCTGAACGTGTTTTTCTCCGCCGCGGTTTCGGAGCGGGCGTTGATCAGCAGCGGCATCTCTTTCGGGTTCTTCGCCCAGGTTGGAATTAAGCCCCAGCGCACCAGCAGCGATGTCCGGTTCGGCAGGTTGGAGCCGGGCTCGCGCGGCGGGCCGGCCATGACCGTCAGAATCGGCTGCGTGGGCGCGATGTTGTAGCGCGGCGGAAACACCGCGATGTCCATCAGGTCGAAATGCGCCCGCACTTCCTCCGGCGTAGCATCCAGCGCGAAGCGGCCGCACATCAGTCCGCTGCCTCCTCAGATACCGCGCGCGATATCCACCAGATAGCGGTCATAGGTGGCTTCGGCGAGCTGCAGCCGCAGTTCGGCGCCATAGAGCTGGGTCCGCAGAGATTCCACCGAAATCCGGCGGTCGGCCTTTTCGTTCCTGTCGCCCTTTTCCATATGCGCGATCGCACTGTCGAGCTCACTGCGCAACCTTTCGACTTCCTTGCGCGCGTCGGCAACGCGCTTGCCGACCTGATAGGCGGCGCCGAATTCGCCCGCCATGTCCGCCGGGCAGGAATTTCCGTAGGACTTGCCGTCGCGGCCAACCTGCAGGCCGTTATGGGGCGCGCAGTAGAGGCGAATGCCGACCTACCAGCCGCTCTGCCATTGCTGGCCGTCGACGGGAATGCCATGTTTCACGCAGGCTTCGCGATGCTGTTCGACATAGTTGGACGGATGTCCCGCCGCGCCGTCGGTCTGCCCGAGCTGCGTCCAGTTCACGGACTGGCATTCGGCCTCGTCCAGCGTCGCGCAGCTGGACAATGCCATCCCCGAAATCATGAGCGCCGAAATCACCCATGCCGGTCTTACGAAACCAGCCATCAACCCCTACCCCCTTGCCCGATCAAGGCTGCGGAGGATGCCAACCGATGCACTCCGTGGCAAGTCCGCAAGCACTATCAGCCAGATTTCGGGGCAAACTTTGAGCAATGCAGGCCTTGTGGCCGCGGTATCGGCGGCCTGTGTCCGCGACGAGCGGGTGCTTCTGGTTCTGCGCGGGCGCGAGCCGGCCAAGGGGCTGCATGCGTTTCCGGGCGGGCGCGTGGAGGCGGGCGAGACGCTCGATGCCGCCCTGCGGCGGGAACTCAAGGAAGAGACGGGGCTCGAGGCAGTGCGCTGGGAGCCGTTCCGCGAGGTCCGGCTCGGCGCCAGCGAACCCGGTCCCGCCGTTTATCTGCTGACCGTCTTTCTGGTGTCCCAGGCGCGCGGCACGCTTGTGGCCGGCGACGATGCCGCGGCCGCTGGCTGGTTCACGCTGGACGAAGCCGAGAAACTTCCGATCACACAGAGCACACTCGCCGTGGTGCGCGAACTGCTCGGTCGACGAGACGGTTAAGGTTAGCGGCGTTTCGCGCCGCATGAGCGGTCTTCCCGCCTTGCGGCAGTCGCAATTCTTGGCGAAAAAGCGAATATGAAAATTCGCATTCCCGCACTCACCGCGCTCACGCTCGCTGTCGGACTGGCCGCGGGCACGGCGCGCGCGCCGGCTGTGGAAGCGCCCTACGAGCAGCAATTGCTGCGGCTGGCGGAGCTGTTCGGGTCGCTGCACTATCTGCGCAATCTGTGCGGCGAAACCGGCAATGACTGGCGCGGGCACATGGAAACGCTGCTCGTGCACGAAGAACCGGAGCCGGAACGGCGCGCCCGCATGGTGGCGAGCTTCAACCACGGCTACCGCTCCTTCGGCAGCGTCTACACCACCTGCACCGCATCCGCCGTGGAAGCGATCGAGCGCTACATGCTGGAAGGCGAGACGCTGACCAATGACCTCGTTTCGCGCTACGGCAATTAACCGAGCATTAACCGCCGCGTCAGCGCCGCCATGCGCGCCACATTCGCTGTGCTATCGTCTTAACGGGACATTAAAAGGGATGCGGCGTGGCAGCGCGAGGTGCTTGCGCCGCAACAGGGTGATCAGCAATGATTCGCAGCGGCGGCGATGTCGAGGCGATGATCCGCGAAGAAAAGCGGCTCACCGCGATCGAAAGTCAGCACACGGCCTGGGCCGAAGGCGAGGCCTGGGGTATCGAAACCGAAATCCTGGCGGAAGCGGCACTGACCACGGCCTTTGACGCGCTGGTGCGTCAGGGCGGCGAAGACGCAGCACTGGCGATGATCGAGCGCATGCGCGAGAAGGTGATCCAGGGCGCATTCCAGCCGGAGCTGACGCGCCACTAGGATACGTCCCCGGCAATGGGGTTTTGCGGACGCGTTGCGGCGGTGCAACCACATTCGCCGCAAATGGACTATAGTGCCGGCATTGAGGGCGAAGGCTTTCCGTCGATCGCCCGCCAGCGTGGGACATATGCGGCCGAATTGCAAACCAGACAGACGCCCGAACCGGCTCGCCCGCCTTATCGCCGCGGCGACCGGGCTTGTCCTGCTCGCCACCCCGTCCGCTTTCGCGCTAAGCGAGATTCCGGAAGAGAATATCGAGCCGCCGCCTGAAATCATTCAGGTGCCGCTGCCGCCGCCGATCACCACGCCTGACCAGGCGACGGAGGGTGACGAGGCGACCCAGGATACGAACGAAACCGTCGACGCAGGCCCCGCGCCCGAGATCCTCTACGATCTCGAGCGCCTGCCCGAGCCTGTGCGGCGCATGCGCCAATTGATCATCGAGGCCTGCGAGGCAGGCGACATCGAGGCGCTGCGACCGCTTCTGGAGAGCGACGAGAACGGCACGCAGATATCCAGCGGCGGAGGCGACATCGAGCGGATCGCCTTCCTGAAGGACATTTCGGGCGATGGCGAAGGCCACGAGATCCTGGCCATCCTGCTTGAGGTGCTGGAGGCCGGCTATGTGCATCTCGATCCGGGCGAGCCGGAAGAAATCTATCTGTGGCCCTATTTCTTCGCCGTGCCGCTGGAAACCCTGACCGCGCCGCAGCGCGTCGAGCTCTTCAAGCTGGTGACAGCGGGCGACTACGAGGAAATGAAGGCGTTCGGCGCCTACATCTTCTATCGGGCCGGCATAACGCCCGACGGGCGCTGGGCGTTCTTCCTCGCCGGACATTGACCACGGTTTGCATCGAGGCAGGAAACGCCCATATCAGTCCAGGCTGCCATTCGGGGGAACGATGGACGCAACCGGCATCAGAAACGACAGCAATTCCAGTCTCGCCATTCCGCGCGGGCAAAGCCGTATGCGGCTCGTTCGCCGCGTCGTGCTGCTTCAGGTCAAGCTTCTGGCCGACGGATTGCGCGATTTCGTGATGATGCCACTGTCTCTGGCGGCGGCGGTCCTCGGTATCCTCTCACAGCGCCGCGACCCCGAACTCTATCTCGACAGGCTGATGTATTTCGGCCGCCAGACCGACCGCTGGATCAATCTTTTCGACCATGACGATCCCGACAGCCCCGAGCGCCGGGCGCCGCTCGACCGCGTGGCGGAGGAAATCGAGGCGACGATCCTGCGCGATTACGAAAACGGCGGCCTGAGCGCCCGCGGCGCGGCGCGATTGAGCGAGCTTGTGGCGCGGCTGCGCCGGGGGCGGTAGCGCTACCGAACCAGGCCGGAACGATAGTCCGGATAGCGCGGAGCCCAATGCAGCGATTTGCGCGCCAGCGCGTTGCTCATTCGAAACGAGGGAAGCCTGACCGCACCGCCGGGCTCCGGCGCTTTCGCGCCAGCAACAGACGCCACGTAGCCGAACACGTCCGTCCAGCGCGCCGGCATGTCATCGGCGACGATCAGGGCCCGGCGCGACGGCCAGGCGTCGAGCGCGGCGACCGTCGCGGTGGCCATGTCGGCAATGTGGACCAGCGAGACAAAACCCGACCCGTCGCCCGGCAGCCGCAGCTTGCCTTCGGCCGCGCGCGCGAACCAGTCGTCGTCGAAACCGGTTCCGGGTCCGTAGAACAGGCCGCCGCGCAGGATCAGCCAGTCCAGCGACGATCCTTCCACCGTCGCTTCCATCTCCTGCGCGGCCCTGATCGCGCGAGCGCCGATGTCGTCGCCTTCCGGCTCGTGGACACTCGTTTCGTCGGCCAGCCTGTCTCCCGCCGCGCCGACCCATGAAATGCTTTGCTGGATGAGGCGCGCAACACCCGCCTCGCCGCACGCTTCGATCAGAATCGGCACGCCTTCCCGGCGCACCCGGTCGTTCACCGCGAAGTCGCCCCTGCCGCTTGGCCCCGGCAGCGAGGTCGCAAGGTTGACGCAGACTTCGCAGCCGTCCAGCGCATCGCTCAAGGCGTCCCGATCGAAGATGTCGGCAACACGGATGTCGGCGCCGCAGCCCCGCGCCACGCCCGCAGCCTCGATGCGACGGACAAGCGCCCGCACCTCATGACCCTTGGCGACCAGGCGCGGCGTCAGATGCCTGCCATAGACGCCCGTGGCCCCAACGATCGCGATTCTCATATCGATGTATCTCCGTCTGACGCGCGGCATCCTAGGCAATCCGATGCGCCCGGCAAGTCGCGCTGGCGGGGATGATACCTATGCCACCACCAGGCTCTGGCAGCATGGTGGCGCGACCTTAGCCGCCGCCCTTGTAGGGCGAAGCGGCGGGGCTTAGTTAGAGTGCGTCGCAACCGCAAGCGCAGCCACCATGCCGACCACCCATCTCAACGACCGCGCCCTCATCTCGATCGCCGGTCCCGATGCAGAGCATTTCCTGCAAAACATCATCACGACCGATATTGCCGGCATCGCCCCGGGCGATGCCTGGCCGGGCGCATTGCTGACGCCGCAGGGCAAGATCCTGTTCGATTTCCTGATTTCGCGGCGGGGCGAGGACGGCTTCCTGCTGGAATGCCGCGCCGACGCGGCCGATGATTTCGTGCGCCGGCTCACCCTCTACAAGTTGCGTTCGAAGCTCGAAATAACCAAGCTGGATCAAGATGTTGTCGCGGTCGTGTGGCAGAATGATTCAGCCGCTTCATGCGATGATTCAACCAGTTCACAGATTGATTCAACACGGCTTCGCGACCGGCGTTTTGCCGACGCGGTGCACGTCATCCGCAATTACGGCTCGCCGCCTTCCGCCGACGCCCCGGCGGATGACTTCGCGGCGCTGCGCGTGAAGCACGGCGTGGCGGAAAGCGGCGCGGATTTCGCGCTTGGCGACGCATTTCCGCATGATGTGCTGTTCGACCAGAATGGCGGTGTCGGGCTGAAGAAGGGATGCTTCGTCGGGCAGGAAGTCGTGTCGCGCATGCAGCACCGCGGTACCGCCCGCAGGCGCATTCTGCTCGCCCACGCCGACACCGCGCTTCCCCCTGCCGGCGCCGACATCACCGCCGATGGCCGCTCCGTCGGCACGCTCGGTACGGTGGCCGGCGGCGATGGTCTGGCCGTCGCGCGCATCGACAAGGTAAAGGCGGCGATGAACAGCGGCGTGCCGCTGATGGCGGGCGAGGTGACGCTCGCGCTGTCGATCCCCGAATGGGCCACATTCGACTTTCCGGACAAGTCCGCCGGCGCGGAGGCCGATTAGTGGCCGACAGGACCGGCGCTCCGCCACGCGCCTGGCAGCGCATGCTGTCGGGCCGCAGGCTCGATCTGCTCGACCCCTCGCCGCTCGACATCGAAATCGCCGACATTGCGCACGGCCTGGCGCGCGTGGCGCGCTGGAACGGGCAGACGCTTGGCGATCACGCCTATTCGGTTGCCCAGCACTCCTTGCTGGTCGAAGCGATCTTCACCCGGATCGCCGGCAGTCCATCACCGCGCGACCAGCTCGCCGCGCTTTTGCACGACGCGCCTGAATATGTGATCGGCGACATGATCTCGCCTTTCAAGGCGGTGGTGGGCGGCGGCTACAAGGCGGTCGAGACCAGGCTGCAGCACGCCATCCATCTGCGCTTCGGCCTGCCGCCGGACCTGCCCGAAACACTGAGGAAAAAGATCAAGCGCGCCGACCAGATCGCCGCCTATTTCGAGGCGACCGAACTGGCGGGTTTCTCGGTGAGCGAGGCGATGAAATATTTCGGACGCCCTCGCGGGATTGCGGCCGACAGTCTGGATCTGGCGTGCCAACCGGCGAAGACGGTGCAGAAAGCCTTTCTCGGGCGATATGACGCGATCGAGAGGCTGGTTCAGCCAGATCGTTGAGCATCGTTCTCGATTGCGCGCAGGGCAGCCACCACCCTGTCCGCGCGATGCGGCGGTTTCGCTCCATTGGATGCCATCCGGCCGAAAAGGTTCCCGGTATTCGCGGCACTATCGCCGCTGGCGTTCCAGCCGGTCGATGAACCATTGCGTCAGCCTGGTCCAGACCTCGTCCTTCTCGCCGGTATCCTCGCAGCCGTGATCGAGGTTGGGATTGTCGTTGACCTCGATGACGCGGACGCCGTCGGGCGTCTCTTTCAGGTCCACACCGTAAAGCCCGTCGCCGATGCAGCGCGCGGCGCGCACCGCTACGTCGATCACTTCCGCCGGCGTATCCTTCAGCGTGAAGGACCGGAATCCGCCCTCGTCGGGACGGCCGCGGCGCTCGTGGTTGACGATCTGCCAGTGTTTCTTGGCCATCAGATACTGCACGGAAAACAGCGGCTCCCCGCCCAGCACGCCGATGCGCCAGTCGAACTCCGTCGGCATGAATTTCTGCGCGATCAGCAGGTCCGAATCCTCCAGCCATTTCGTGGCAAGCTCTTTCAACTCGTTGAAATTGGACGCCTTCTTCACGCCGCGGGAGAACGAACTGTCGGGAATCTTGAGCACCAGCGGAAAGCCGAGCGTCTCGGCCGCGGCGCCCAGATCGCCAATTCCGGCGATCATGACGGTCGGCGGCACCGGCACCTTGTTGGCCGCCATCAGCTCGTTGAGATAGACCTTGTTGGTGCAGCGGATCATCGACAGCGGGTCGTCGATGACCGGCATGCCTTCCTGCTGGGCGCGGCGGGCGAAGCGGTAGGTGTGATTGGAGATCGTCGTCGTCTCGCGGATGAACAGCGCGTCATAGTTGGCGAGCCTGGCGAGATCCCTGCGGCCGATCGGTTCCACCTCGACGCCCATCTTGCCGGCAATGCGCGACCAGTGTTTCAGCGAGCCTACTGACGACGGCGACAGTTGCTCGTCGGGGTCGATCAGCGTGGCGAAGGTGTAGCGCGCAGGCGTGCGGGCGCGCGTGTCGCGCCATTCGCGCGCCGTATAACGCTCCATCGATGCGATGAAGTGTTCCTTGTGCTCGGCGTCCATGCGCGCCAGCGGCAGGAAGCCGATCTTCTTGATGGACGCCCACTGGCCGTCCTCGATGGTGACTTCGAGAGCCGGCGCGCGGAACCAGTCGAACAGCAGCCGGGCGAAACGGTCCCAGATCTTCGAGGGTCCCATGCCGAAGAATACCGGGACGGATTTCGGAAAGCTGCCGCCGAGTTCCTTGCGGAACCTGTTGAGCGCCTGTTCGAGTTCGGGCAGCGCGTTCTCGTAGAGCTTGCGCTCCGACAGGTCGATCATGGTCTCGACCGTGGGCATGACCTTGTGGCCGCGCGAACTGGCCAGCAGCGAGGCGTAGTAGCCGCGAGACTGGTAGGCGTAGCTGTTGGACAGGTTGATGACCTTGGGCGGCTGGCCGCGAAACAGCGCCGGATGGGCGAGGTAATCGCGATTGGTGATGATCTTGTGCGGCGTGGCCACCTGGTCGAGATCACCCGCCCTGCCGGTCAGGATGACCCAGCTCATGGGCGGTCGCCCTCGCCCAGGATGATTGCCGCGCGCATCCTCCCGAATTGTGCCATTCCGTAAAACACCTCGTGCGGTACCGGTATCGCCGCGGCGTCGACCTTGGCCTCGCCGCGCTCATCCTCCACCCATGGATCATGCATGATGAAATGGTCGCCGTCATCGGCCAGAACGAGCACCCAGTGCGGCACCTTCTTGCCGAACATCAGATAGCCGCTGATCAGCACGACCACGAGCTTGCCGGCGGCCAGTGCGGCCTGGATGTCATCCAGCACGAAGGACCGGTACGAAACCGGGATGCCGGCGCTGTCGACCCGCTGGCGAAAATCGGCCTGGGCGAGTTCCATCACCATGCGCTTCTCCGCGCTGCGCACCGACTGCAGAAACAGCGCACCGTGATGCGAGACGATGATTTCCGCCGAAAGGCCTCTTTCATGCGCGACCGTGGCCAGACCGAACGGCTCGCAGCCGCCGGGGCCCGACATCATGAAGACCGTGGTTGCCTCGCGCCACAGCCTGATTTCCAGCACCGGGTCCGGCGCGAAGCCCGGCTGGAAATGGGCCAGCGCCATCATCAGGCAGCACGGCCCGCAGGTGAAATCCACAGATTGCTCGAAATAGGGAACCGTGGTCGCAGTCGAACGGCCGCCGCGCAGGATCTTTTCGTAGCGCAGCGCCGGACCGCCATCCTCGTAGTAGTCAGCCTCGCGGCCGATGCGGCGGTAGGCATTGCGCTCGTAAAGCGCGATGGCGCGCTGGCCGTCCTCACGCACCTCGAGCCGCAGAATAAGCCGGTCGCGTTCGTAGGCCGCCTGCTCGGCGGCGGCGAGCAATTGCCGCCCAACGCCCTTCTCGCCGCTGTCGGCCAGTGCGGCCAGCGAATAGAGCCTGGCCACGCCGCTGCCCTTGCGAAACAGCACCATGCAGTAGCCAACGGGCGCGCCGTCGGCTTCGGCGATCAGCGTTGCCGCCGTCTCGCGCTCAAGCAGCGTCCGGAACGAACGCCGCGAAATCCTGTCTGTGGTGAAAGCCCGGTTTTCGATCGCGACAAGCGCGTCGATATCGGTCGCCCGCGCCGGGCGAATGGCAATCGGCATGCCTGGGGGATTCCCGATCCCGTGAAAGCCGAAGACCCTTCAGTGGAGGGTGCTTGCACGCGGCCTTCGTTCGGCAAGCCCGAGCCGCTATCGCGCGCGAATTGAGGCTGATTTGTGGCGAATTGGCGCGCCCGCGCCGCTATGCTGGGAACGGTAGCGCGAGTCGGGTGCAAGCCGCATTCCTTGCCGGACCGCGAAGCTGCGCTAGAACGAGAGCGGCGGCGAGTGCCGGGCCGCGCCCGGCTCATTTTCGATGACGAGAGGGAGATTTTTCAGGCATGGATTTGGACGCAAACGGAATGATCGAAGCATTTGAGGCCGGCCTTCGACAGGGGGGCGAACTGGCCGTCAGCTATTCCTTCTCCGTCCTGGGCGCCGTCGTTCTCCTGATCGCCGGCTTCATCGTCGCGAAATGGGTCGAGAAATGGTCCTATCGCGGCTTCGGCCAGATACGCGGCTTCGACGAAACGCTGCAGCGCTTCCTGTCCAAGGTGTTGCGCTACGCTGTGCTGGTTCTCGTTCTCGTTACCGTGCTGGCGCAATTCGGTGTGCAGACGGCATCGATCATCGCCACACTCGGCGCCGCGGGCCTTGCTATCGGGCTCGCCCTGCAGGGCACGCTGCAAAACATCGCCGCCGGCATCATGCTGCTGGTTCTGAAGCCATTCCGGGTCGGCGAATTCGTTACCGCCGGCTCGGTCAGCGGCACGATCGTCGAGATCGGGCTCTTCGCGACCGAGGTGAAGATGCTCGACGGGGTCTATGTGCTCGCCCCCAACAGCGAGTTGTGGAATACGCCGGTCACCAACTACACGCGCAATCCGCAGCGCCGCAACGACCTGACCATCGGCATCGGCTATGGCGACGACATCGACCAGGCGAGGAAAATCCTTCTCGATCTCGTAGAGGAAGACCAGCGCGTGCTTTCGGATCCCGCGCCCGAGGCATTTGTCATCGAGCTCGGCGACAATGCCGTCAGCGTCACCGCGCGCTACTGGACGATGACCGCCAACTGGTGGCAGACGCGCCTCGACCTGACCAAGGCGGCCAAGCTCGCCTTCGACAAGAACGGCATCTCGATCCCCTTCCCGCAGCGCGACGTGCATTACTATCCGGTCGCCGCGAAGAAGGCGGCGCCAGCGAAGTCCGCAACCAAGGCGAAGTAGACCGGCATGGGCAGGCTATGGCACATCGTTGCGATCGCGGTCCTCCCGGCGCTGCTGCTTGCAGCAAGCGCCACAGCCGCCGAGCGCTGCGACGACCGGCGGATCGTTCGTCTCGGCGAAACGACCACATCCATCGCCCAGCGCTGCGGGGTGACGCCCGGCGCGATCGAGCGGCAGAATCCCGGCCTTCATATGCAGGGCGCCAGGACGGGCATGCGCATCAACGTGCCACGTCCGGCGCTGCCGACGCCGCGCGTTGAAATCCCGGGAAATACGGCGGTTTCGGGCGGCATTCGCATCGGCAGCGTCACGCTGAGGTAAATCCAGAGGTTCGACCAGACCTGATCCTTCAATCAATTTATTTGATCGAACCTCGCTGACTATTCATTGGCGGCGAACCGAGGCGGGATTAGTATCGGCCAACTTCAATCAGGTCAGGATTGTCGACCCATGTCGCAGCTCGCCGCCGGAAAGATCGATTCCCGCATCCCGTGGCTCATTATCGCCGCCGGCTGCCTGATCGCCGCGCTGACCTTCGGCCCGCGGTCGGCGATGGGGTTCTTTCAGCTTCCGCTGCTGGCCGAGAAGGGCTGGGACCGCACCACATTCGGTCTCGCGATGGCGTTCCAGAACCTGGCCTGGGGGCTGGGCACGCCGATCTTCGGCGCGCTCGCCGACAAGTTCGGCACGTGGCGGGTGCTGGCGCTTTCCGGCTTCATGTATGCGGCCGGCCTTCTGATGATGGCGGCATCGCCCACGCCGCTGATCCTCCATATCGGCGGCGGTGTGCTGGTCGGCCTCGGCGTGGCTGCCGGCTCGTTCGGCATCGTGCTCGCCGCCTTCGCCCGCAATGTGCCGGCTGAAAGCCGCAGCTTCGTGTTCGGGCTGGGCACGGCGGCGGGTTCGGCGGGCATGTTCCTGTTCGCGCCGCTGTCGCAGGGGCTGATCGATTCCTTGGGCTGGTACGACTCGCTGGTGGCGATGAGCGCGATGATGCTGATCGTCCCGATCCTGGCTATACCGCTGCGCGGCAATTCCGCGTCGGGCAAGATCCAGGAAGCCAATGCCAGCCAGACGGTGGCGGCGGCACTTGGCGAAGCCCTCGCGCACAAGAGCTACGTGCTTCTGGTGTCCGGCTTCTTCGTCTGCGGTTTCCAGGTCGCGTTCATCACAGCGCATTTCCCGGCCTACATTTCCGACATCGGCATCGAAGCGCGCTATGCCGTCATCGCGCTGGCGCTGATCGGCTTCTTCAACATCATCGGCTCGCTGACGTCGGGCTTCGTCGGCCAGCGCTATTCCAAGCCGATGCTGCTGGTGTGGATCTATCTCGGGCGCTCGGTGCTGGTGACGGCCTTCCTGCTCCTGCCGCAGACGCCGGCGAGCATCATCGTGTTCTCCATCCTGATGGGGCTGTTGTGGCTCTCCACCGTGCCGCCCACCAACGCGCTAGTGGCGATCATGTTCGGCACACGCCATCTCGGCATGCTCGGCGGCGTGGTTTTCCTGTCGCACCAGGTCGGCTCGTTTCTGGGAGTATGGCTCGGCGGCTATCTCTACGACCGCATCGGCAGCTACGATCCGGTGTGGTGGCTGGGCGTGCTGCTCGGCCTGTTCGCGGCGGTCGTGCACTGGCCGATCGCGGAAAAGCCGGTGGAAAGACCGCAGCCGGCGGCGGCGGCCGAATAAGCGTCTAGAGCCTTTCAGGCTCTAGCTGGCCATTTTGGTCAACATGCGCTGATAGAACAACCCTATGCCTATCAGCACGATTCCCAATCCAATAAATGACAGGGCGCGCAACACTCCCTCCAGCTCCGACATGTCGAGCACGAAGACCTTTGCGACCGATACGACCACGAGAGCCGCTGACGCGACGCGCATGGTAGTGGAACCAAATCGGATGCCGGCTATCAGAAGCGCGACGCCCAATAACAGCCACAAGGCGGAATAGGCATAGGTCTCGATCTGCGTGGTGTCCCGTGAGATTGCGATGAACTCGCCCTGAAACAGGCGCCTCAACGATAGGGTCGCATATGTGAAGCCGAGAGCCGACGCCACAAAGGCGAGCATGGTGACAAACCACCTTGGCCGCCTGTCCCGCGCGTAGTATGCCAGCGCGGCCATCGCTACCGCCGGCATCAGGAAGCCCAGCAAGAGGAGATTGAAGAACGGAGTCGTTCCGGTCGGCTCGTTTGTCCACAGCGGATTGAGAACCACAAAATGCATGAATCCGATGAATGCGGCGGATATTACGCCGAGCGCGATGGAACCATTGGTGAAAACCAGACTGGGGGAGCGAGCGTCTAGCTCGAGCAGAATTGCTGCGGCACCAAGTGCGATCAGCGTGTAAATCGATTGCTCTGCCAAAGTCGGCGCGCCCAGATTCAGCAAACCGTCGTTCATCACATGGCGCACCTGCATGGCAACAGCCAGCAGCGTGAAAAGCACGGCAGCGGCCTGCAGCACGTGAAAAGGCCGGGCGTCGGGCGCGCGAACTATCCGCCATGCAGCCAACGCAAACGCCAGAGCCGGTATGCCGTATCCGGGCAGCAACCAGTTGAGTACCGGGGTTGTCTGAAGGAATTCCGATCCGACCAAGGTCGGGTTGATGACCACTCGCAAGAGCGTGAGCGCCACCGCACCCACGCTCAGCCAAGCCAGTACAGGGTATTCGCGTATCCGCGTCGCGAAAGCCGGCAAGATCGCGGCACACGCAATCAGTATCGTAGTGAAACCCGAGCTGAATCCGATTGTCAGGCCAAGAGCGAGAAAGACGGCGGCAACGGACAATGCAATGGAGACCGTCAAACCACCTGTCGACGGCGGATCTTCGTTCCAAGCCAGCCACTCGGCAGCGGCGGCGAACAGGCCCGCCAGACAAAACGCCGCGAAAGCGTGGCCCAGATCCTTGTCCAGATTGCCGAACGCAACCCAGTTCATCATCAACACCAGGAACGGCACGATGGCGGCGCTGCTTAGCCAGAGTGCGGA
The DNA here is from genome assembly GCA_040880025.1 of Rhizobiaceae bacterium. Classification (GTDB taxonomy): domain Bacteria; phylum Pseudomonadota; class Alphaproteobacteria; order Rhizobiales; family Rhizobiaceae; genus RCIO01. The sequence goes on along the minus strand of JBBDJD010000013.1, from coordinate 250,961 downwards.
CAAATTTGGTGCGGTAGCGACAAGCTTACGCGCCTGCCAGAAGCCGCAAGCCAGAAAGACCAATCCGACGGACAGGCCCCAAAAGATGGACGGAGGCGAAGACATCCCCGCCCAGGCGTCTGGCCCGTGTATCGTTACATGCTGCTTCCAAAGAGCAATGTCGACAGGTATGCCGGCAAACGCGTTCCCGTAGATGAGGATCACGGCAGCCAATGCAGCAATGAACAGAGAGATGGCCCAATCTCGGAAGACGGCCAGCAAGACCAGCGCGATAATCATGCCTGCTGCATAATGCCGGCCATTTTGAGCTACATGGGAAAGATCGACAGCCATGTTCACCGCCGTGAGAGCGATGAACATGGCTGGGATTGCGGAAACCCCCAGCTCGACCGGCAGAGCGTCCCCTTCCGGAACTCGCTTCATCCAGACCACCGCTAGGACTCCCAGTGCGACGGCGGCGATGAAGACAACGGCCGTCAAATCCGGATTGTCCGCGGTGAAAAGATAAAGCAACCACCATGCACCGGTACCGACAAAGGCCGCAGCCATCATAAGTGACCACTCGCGCATTCTTGCGACGACCCCGGCCGCAACGAGGATCACCGCCAGAAAACCGAAAAGTGCCCACGGGCTCGGCGCTTCCGAAGCGACCAGGACCGGCGTGGCATAAGAACCCAGAAGGCCGAGACCGGCCAAGGCCACTCCGTGGACCAAAGAGGCCAATATCGTCACCAGCCCGATCGCACCCAGCAGCGCGAATGCAGTGGCGGGACCGATGAAGCCGTATATGCCATGGGCGGCATAGACCGTGCCAAACAATATGAAGGCGCCCGCTGCAGTAAGAATGGCGGGAACGTAGGCAGATTGGACCCCCTCGATCGGCACGCGGAATCCGGTCCGGCGTACGACTTCGCCCGAGGCCGTGAGCGCCAGCCCAAAAACCGCAGCCATGGTGACGCGCACTCCTGGCCCAAAGACCCCCATCTCGATCGTGTAACGGACAAGGAAGATGCCCCCCAGGGCCAGCGCCAGCCCGCCGATCCAAACGGTCCAACGCGTGCCGAGAATGGTTTCCAGATTGCCAGCCGCGTCAGCATCCGGCTGCTCAACCGGGAAATCCTTACCCGGGGGCTCTTCACCCGCGCGGGCCGTCGCAGACAACGGCCCGTCCATTTTTCCGGCATCTGCCTGCCCGGTCTCGTGCTCGGAACGGGATTCCGAATGAACCGGCAAAGCCTCGGCCGATTCGGCCGCGGATGGGATATCGGCCGGCTGGTGCGCCACTGGCAACGGGGACGTCTCTTCCGGTTTTGCTGTGGCTACTGCAGCAAGCTCCCGGCCGTCGGCCTGAGAGTCGCTTTGTCGCGTTTGCGCGTCAAGGCGCCGGAATTTCTGCTCGAGTTGCCAGATGCGGCTGCTCTGCCGCTCTGTTCGAACGAACAAGGCAATCAGAATGGCAATTCCGATCAACCACAACAAGAACATGAAATCCTCCCGCCGTTACTTGCACGTATCTTAACGCCGCGCGATCAGGTCCTGCATCGGGAAGATCGAACATGTTTCGGTGCCGAAGGCCAGCAATTTGCCGTTCTGATCGCGCAGCGAGGCCTCGGAGACAGCTGTGGTGCGGCCCTTGTGGACCACCGTGCCGACGCACTCAACCAGCCCTGTCTGCGTCGTTATCGGGCGGATCAGGTTCACCTTGAATTCGGCGGTCGTGTAGGCCTCGCCTTTGGCCAGCAATGTCTGCACACAGCAGGCGAGCGCGGAATCCATGATCGTTGCGGTCCAGCCGCCATGCACGCTGCCCAGCGGGTTGAGGTGGCGCTCGTCGGCCACGCCGCGAAAGACCGCCCTGCCCTCCGACACCTCGTGAATGGCGAAACCCAGCTGGCCGCCTATGGGTGCTGCCGGATAAGTGCCGTCGGCGACACGCTGCAGAAGCTCCAGCCCGGAATATTGAAGCAGATCCTCCTGCGGAATGGTGCCGATGCCGCGCCGCGCCACATAGCCCGGATAGATTTCCACCTCGACCGTTGCGCTCATGCGGCGTCGCCTCCCAGTTGCGCGGCGGAACCGGCCGCATGACGCCGCACGGCGGCAATGAAGCCGGAGCGAGCCTCCGGTTCGCTCAGCGCCCGCGGCTCGTAGACATGGCGGGCGAAGAAATAGCCGGTGAGGCGAAAGGCCTGGTCGAGCGCCGCCTGATCGGCCGGCCGGCCGGCGGTCGCTCCGAGAAAGCCTGGAAGCGGCAGAAGCTTGTCGTGCCACGGCTCGCCCGCTTCACGCGACACCGCGCGGCCGGTCTTGGGCGAGACATAGGCAAGCCCATCCCTCGCGCCGCTTGCCGCGCAGCGGGTGAGATCGAGGCCGAAGCCCAGATCGTCGAGCAGCGAAAGCTCGAAACGGATGACAAGCTCGGCGGCGGATGCCGGGTCGTCCAGATGCACGATCAGCAGCTTCAGCGTCTCGTAGAGACGGCCATGCGGATCGCGCTCGGGCAGAAGGCGCAGATGGGCCGCCAGCAGTTGCAGCCCGTAAACGGCGGCGGAACTGTCGAACAGCCGCGCGGCGTTGAGTTCACGTCCCTCGACGACGAACATGCCGAGATGCTCGTCGAGCCTGGCGCGCCAGTGCAGTTCGACTTCGTTGCCGGGCTGGAGGAGCGGCTGCAGCTTGCGCGAACGGCCCCCGCGCACGAGGCCGAGATGGCGGCCATGCAGGCGCGTCATCACCTCAAGGATGGCGCTGGTCTCGCCATGCTTGCGGGTGCCGAGAATGATTCCCTCGTCGCGCCATTCCATTGTTCAAACCTGAACTACTTGCGGGGAAATTCAAGCCCCATCTCTCGATACCGCTCGGGATCGTTGCCCCAGTTGCCGCGCACCTTCACGAACAGGAAAAGGTGGACCTTCTGTTCCATGATTGCGGAGAGCTCCTTGCGGGCGGCCTCGCCGATGGCGCGGATGGTCTCGCCGTTCTTGCCGATGACGATCTTCTTCTGGCTGTCGCGCTCGACATAGATCACCTGCTGGATCCGCACCGAGCCGTCCTTCTTTTCCTCCCATCCCTCAGTCTCGACATGGGAGGCGTAGGGCAGTTCCTCATGCAGCCTCAGGAACAGCTTCTCGCGGGTGATTTCGGCGGCCAGCTGGCGCATCGGCAGGTCGGAAAGCTGATCCTCGGGATAATACCACGGCCCTTCGGGCAAGGCGGCGGCCAGATGGTCGAGCAGATCGTTGCAGCCCGAGCCGTTGAGCGCGGAGATCATGAAGGTGCGCTCGAAATCAGCCATTTCGTGGGCCTTTGCGGTGAGCGCCAGCAGGATCTCGCGCTTCACCCGGTCGATCTTGTTGACCACCAGAATTTTCGGCTGCCTGACCTCGCCGACGCGCTCCAGCAGCGCCAGCGCATCGCCCTTCAGGCCGTATTCTGCATCGACCAGCACAAGCACCAGGTCGGCGTCCTTGGCGCCGCCCCAGGCGGTCGTCACCATCGCCTCGTCGAGCTTGCGGCGGGGGGCGAATATGCCTGGCGTGTCGACCAGCACGATCTGGGTCTGTTCGCGCGTCGCGATGCCGCGGACGATGGCGCGGGTGGTCTGGACCTTGTGGGTGACTATCGACACCTTGGCGCCGACCAACCGGTTCACCAGCGTCGACTTTCCCGCATTGGGGGCGCCGATGAGCGCGACGAAACCGGATCGCGTGCCGGCCGGGGGCGATGCTTCGCTGCTCACGCGCTTTCCTCTTCTTCCCACACGCCCTCGCGCACGAGCATGGCGGTGGCGGCGTTCTGTTCGGCCTCGCGCTTTGATCGGCCAGTGGCGCTCGCGGGTTTGTAGCCCTTCAGCAGGGCGCTGACGGTGAAGACAGGATCATGGTCGGGTCCGGCACGGTCTTCGGTCTGGTATGTCGGGGCCTCGCCGACAACCTGATGCGCCCATTCCTGCAATTGGGTCTTGGGATCGCGGCGGGCGGCCCCGGCCGATTGCGCGCGTTCGGCCCAATGGCGGCGGACGAAGGCGCGGGCTGCGTCCGGACCGCCGTCGAGATAGAGCGCCGCGATCAGCGCCTCGGTCACGTCGGCGCGCACATTGACCCGCTTGCGGCCCGACAGGGCGCGGATTTCTGCGCCGGTGTTGATGAAGGCCGGCAGACCGATCTCCTCGGCGATGGCGGCCAGCGTCTCGGCATTGACCAGTGCGTTGAGCCTGACGGAAAGCTCGCCTTCGGGCGCATCGGGAAACGCCGAAAACAGCATTTCCGAGATCACCAGGCCAAGCACGCGGTCGCCCAGGAATTCGAGCCGCTGGTAGTCGATCCCCTTGCGGGCGCTGGCGTGCGTCAGGGCGCGTTCGAGAAGCGCGCGGTCGGCGAAAGTGTGGCCCGTGAGAGCCGCAACGCCCCCGACCAGCTCGTCGCCGACTATTGCCCGGCGCGGCATCTGTCCGCTCTCATTTCCTAATGTACCCAGTCGAACAGCCGGCCGACCCGCATCTCGGACGGCCACTGCCAAACCTCCAGCGGGCTGTAGCCGCCGGCGATGGAGAAGAAGATGATGTTGGCGCGCCCTACCATGTTCTCGTATGGCACGAAGCCGACATGGAAGCGGCTGTCGGACGAATTGTCCCGGTTGTCGCCCATCATGAAATAATGGCCCTCCGGCACGACAAATTCGCGCGTGTCGTCGCCGACGCCGTTCTTGGTGAGATCAAGGGTGTCGTAGGAGACACCGTTCGGCAGCGTCTCGCGCCACACTTCGACAGGCCGGTTCACCTCGGTAATGTCGGGATTGTTGATTTCACCCACCTTCTCACGCTGCACCGGCTCGCCATTGATGAAGAGCTCGCCCCCGCGCATCTGAACGCGGTCGCCCGGCAGGCCGATCACCCGTTTGATGTAATCGATGCCGGTATCCTGCGGCAGCTTGAATACGGCGACATCACCGCGCTCGGGCGCGGCGTCCCAGATGCGCCCGGAGAAGACAGGCGGCGAGAATGGCAGCGAGTGCTTCGAGTAGCCGTATGCCCATTTGGTCACGAACAGATAGTCGCCCTCCAGCAGCGTCGGCCGCATCGACCCCGACGGGATCGAGAAGGGCTGGAACAGCAGGGTCCGGATGATGAGCGCCAGGATGAGCGCCTGGACGATGACGTTGACGGTTTCGCCGAGTCCGCCCGATTTCTTCTGGGTTTTGTCTGCCACGCTCATCTGATCCTCGGAATTGAAGCCGCAGCCCTCTTAGCGGCTCGCCCGGTCAGGGGCAACGCCAATGCGGCAGCGATATGGCGCGACCAATGAGCGTGCCGCGGTCACTCGCGGGGAACTGCCTCGATGATCACGAAGGCCTGCGCCAGCGGGTGATCGTCGGTGATGGTGACATGGATCAGGGCGCGATGGCCCTTGGGCGTCAACTGCTCCAGGCGCTCGGCCGCGCCGCCGGTGAGCGCCATGGTCGGCTTGCCGCCGCGCATGTTGACGACACCCATGTCGCGCCAGAAGACGCCGCGCGACAGCCCGGTGCCCAGAGCCTTGGCGCAGGCCTCCTTGGCGGCGAAACGCTTGGCGTAGGAGGCGGCACGCATCCGGCGGCGTTCGGAGCGATCGCGCTCGATGGTCGTGAACACGCGCACGATGAAGCGCTCGCCAAAGCGATCCAGCGTGGCGGACACCCGCCTGATGTCAATGAGGTCGCTGCCGATTCCGATAATCATGGACGCAGTGTATCACGCCGCCCCGGGTTGCGTGGCCATGCCCGACTTGGCGCGGCGCCTGGCGCGCTCGGCGAGGCGTTTGCGTCGTTCTTCCCGGAAGATGGCCGTTCCCCAGCGGGTGAGCAGGTAGACGATCAGCCCCGCCAGCGAACCGAGAATCAATCCACCAACGGTCATCGGCCAGAGCAGCGGCTGCCAGATATGCCAGAAATCGAGGTGAGCGAGCGCCCGGCCCAGATTGAACGGTTCGATTGAACTCGGATGGCGGCCAAAAAGCACGAAACGGCCAACGGCAAGCGTCGCGCCGTAAATGAAGGGAAATGTGACGGGGTTGCCGACAACGGTTCCGAACGCCGCGGCAACCACATTGCCGCGCAGACAGAGCGCGATTGCCGCCGCGATAAGAAAATGAAAGCCGAGATATGGCGTGAAGGAGGCCAGAACGCCGGCGGCGACGCCAGCGGCAATCGCGTGCGGCGTGGCGGTGATCCTCAGAACGCGCTTGGCGAAGTACTGAGCGGAACGCCATACCGACCGGCGGGGCCACACCCAGGTGCGGATCCGATCCCAGAAATCAGCGGGTTTTCTGCGTCGAAACAGCATCGTTCCGTCGTCGTCTCTCTCCTGGAATCGCCATGCGATTCCGGTGTTTAGCCGAGATTACAGGCGGCTTGTTAATCAAGCGTGTTCCCCAGCGCGCCAGCAGCTCCCACATCAACATAGCGACGCAATGTGGCAGCCACAACAAGCCAAAAGGCTGAGGCGGTCGAGGCTTCAGAAACGGCGGCGATCACAAGGACCGGCTGCCCGGCTTCACCGGCGGGATGGCCGCGAGTTCGGGCGGAAGCCGGTCGGCCGGATAGGCCGGCACCTTGTATTGAGCCAATGAGACCAGCGGAACGCCGACGTCGGTTTCGCCCGCCGAGCGATCGATGATGCATGCCGCGGCGGCAACTTCGGCGCCCAGATCGCGCAGGCATTCGATCGTCTCGCGGATCGACAGCCCGGTGGTCACGATGTCTTCGACGATGACGACGCGCGCGCCTTTCTCGATTTCGAAACGGCGCAGCCTGAACTCTCCGTCTTCCCGTTCAACCCAGATCGCGGGCACGCCGAGATGCCGCGAGGTCTCATAGGCCGGAATAAGGCCACCGACAGCCGGTCCCACGACATAGTCGATGCGGCCCGGCACTTGCGCGCGGATGCGCTCGGCCAGCGCCCGGCAAAGCGCCTCGGTCTTGTCGGCATGCATGAAGACGCGGGCCTTCTGCAGAAAGACGGGGCTGCGCAGGCCGGAGGTCAGGATGAAATGGCCTTCCAGCACCGCCCCGGCGCTACGAAAAATGTCCAGCACTTCATCAGTCGTCATTCTCATTTCCTTATCCGTTGACGCGCTTGGCCTCGCTGACGCTCTGGTTTTCCTTCAGCTGCGACAACAGCCTGTTGAGCTGCTTCAGGTCCCAGACTTCGAGATCGATGATCATCTCGGTGAAATCGGGCGCGGTGCGCACCATCGAGAGCATGTGAATATTGGCGTCGTTGGCGGCGACCACCTGAGCGATGTTGGCAAGCGATCCGGGCTCATTGATGGCGGTGACGTTGATGCGCGCGGGAAAGCGCTCCTTGGTGTCTTCATCGATATCCCAGCGCACGTCGATCCACCGGTCAGGCTGATCGTCATAGGCTGTCAGCGACGGCGACTGGATAGGATAGATGGTGATCCCCGCCCCCGGCTGCAGAATGCCGACAATGCGGTCGCCGGGCACCGCGCCTTCGGGCGCGAAACGCACCGGCAGGTCGCCGGAAACGCCACGGATCGGCACCGCGTCGCCCTGCTTTTGCGCCTGCTTCCTGCCCTTGCGCGACGAGCGGCCGGGAATCTGGAACAGCATGCCGGCGGCGTTGCGCATGTTGAACCAGCCCTCCTCCCGCGCCTTCGGGGGATGCGTGACACGCTCGTCCTTGTAGTCGGGAAACACCGCCTTCATGACGTCCGGCGAAGCAAGCTCGCCGCGTCCGACCGACGCCAACACATCCTCCACCTCCTTGCGCGCCAGCCGGTTGAGCGCCGGCTTCAGCGCTTCCTTGGTGAAGGTCTTGCCGGCGCGTTCGAACGCGCGCTCCAGGATGCGGGTGCCAAGACCGGAATATTGCTTGCGGATCGCGTTGCGCGTGGCGCGGCGAATTGCGGAGCGGGCCTTGCCGGTAACGACGACATTTTCCCATGCCGCCGGCGGCACCTGCGCCTTGGAGCGGATGATCTCGACCTCGTCGCCGTTCTTGAGCTCCGTCATCAGCGGCATGATGCGGCCATTGACCTTGGAGCCGACGCATGTGTCGCCCACTTCGGTGTGTACGGCGTAGGCAAAGTCGATCGGCGTGGCGCCGCGCGGCAGCGGTATCAGCGTGCCTTTTGGCGTGAAGCAGAAGACCTGGTCCTGGAACAGCTCGAGCTTGGTGTTTTCCAGGAAATCCTCGGGATTGTCGCCTTCCGACAAAGCCTCGATCGTGCGCCGCAGCCAGCCATAGGCGTTGGTGTCGTGCGATATGGCGTGGGTCGAGCCATTGGCGCTCTCAGGCAGATCCTTGTAGATGGCGTGCGCGGCGACGCCATATTCGGCGATGCGGTGCATTTCCCATGTCCTGATCTGCAGTTCGACGCGCTGGCGCGAAGGCCCGACGATTGTCGTGTGTATCGAGCGGTAGTCGTTTTGCTTGGGAGTCGAGATGTAGTCCTTGAACCGGCCCGGCACCATCGACCAGGTGGAATGGATCGCGCCCAGCGCGCGGTAGCAATCCTCGGCCTTCTCCACGATGACGCGAAAGCCGAATATGTCGGAAAGCTGCTCGAAGGAGAGCCCCTTGGTCTCCATCTTGCGGAACACCGACCACGGCTTCTTGCGGCGGCTCTTGACCACCGCCTCAATCTCGTAGCGGTCGAAAAGGGCTGAAAGCGCCGTCTCGATCTCCGTGATCACGCCCTTGCTGCGCTCCGAAATCTCGGACAAACGCTGCGTCACCGCGCGGTAGCCTTCCGGATTGATGTGGCTGAAGGCGAGTTCCTCCAACTCCTCGCGCATGTCCTGCATGCCCATGCGCCCGGCGAGCGGCGCGTAGATCTCCATCGTTTCCTCGGCGATGCGCTGGCGCTTGGCGAGCGGGACATGGTCGAGCGTGCGCATGTTGTGCAGCCGGTCGGCCAGCTTGACGAGAAGCACGCGCACGTCTTCGGAAATCGCCAGAAGAAGCTTGCGCAGGTTTTCCGCCTGTTCCGCCTTCCTGGAGACGAGGTCGATCTTCCTGAGCTTGGTGAGGCCCTCGACGAGCTTGCCCATGTCGGGGCCGAATAGCTCGTCGATCTCCTGCCTGGTGGCGGTCGTGTCCTCGATCGTGTCGTGCAGCAGCGCGACCGCGATCGTCGCCTCGTCGGCGTGCATGTCGGTCAGAATCGCAGCCACCTCCAGCGGATGCGAGAAATAGGGATCACCGGACGCCCGCTTCTGGTGGCCATGCTTCTGCATGGCGTAGACATAGGCCTTGTTGAGCAGCGCCTCGTTGACGTCGGGCTTGTAGCGCTGCACGCGCTCGACAAGCTCATACTGACGCATCATGGGCGGCTTTCCCGGCGGATCGTGAGCGGAAACGGAACATGCGCCGCAGTGACCTGCGGCGCATGTTCAAAATAGCCCTGTTTGCGCCGCCAAGAAAAGGGGCGCTGGCGACGCAGCCGTTTTAGAAGTCGTCGCTCTTTTCCGGCGCAACAAGTCCCTCGATGCCAGCGAGAAGGTCTTCCTCGTTCATGCGGTCGAAAGCGATGTTTTCCTCCGGCGCGTCCGGAGTGTCCGCCGTTTCGGAGTCGGCGGCGATCGCGGGAACTTCGGCTTCCGGCTCGTCCACCTCGACGTGCTTTTGCAGCGAGTGGATCAGGTCTTCCTTCAAATCACCCGGCGAGAGCATCTCGTCGGCGATCTCGCGCAGCGCCACGACCGGGTTCTTGTCGTTGTCGCGATCGATCGTGATCGGCTGTCCCTGCGAAATCTGGCGTGCGCGGTGGCCGGCCAGCAGGACGAGTTCAAAACGGTTGTCAACCTTGTCGATACAGTCTTCGACAGTAACGCGGGCCATAGGGCGCCCCTTTCGTTCGATCGGATTTTCCGGAGATTGCGGGCTCCATATAGGGAACCCACGGCAATTTCAAGCATTGGGTTGTGTGGCCGTATGGTTTGTAGGCACGCAACGAGGCGGCATTATGGATATGATCGGCGCCGGCTCTTTAAAAGAGGCATGCAAAGCGCTAATTCCCACTTCATACGCGTGCGCCGGCGGCCAGTCCGGCCGCCGGATTTGATTGCACCTTGCCGTTTTGACGAAGGACATTTCCATGTTCGATCCCCGCGAAAAAGTCGCCCTGTTTATTGACGGCGCCAATCTTTACGCCACCTCGCGCTCGCTCGGTTTCGACATCGACTACCGCAAGCTTTTGGAATCGTTTGGAAAAAAAGGCTATTTGTTGCGCGCCTACTATTACACCGCGCTGGTGGAGGATCAGGAATACTCCTCGATCCGGCCGCTGATCGACTGGCTCGACTATAATGGCTACCGGGTGGTCACGAAGCCCGCCAAGGAGTTCACCGACTCGACCGGCCGGCGGAAGATCAAGGGCAACATGGATATGGAGCTTGCGATCGACGCGCTCGAGCTCGCCGACGTGGTGGACCATTATGTGATCTTTTCCGGCGACGGCGATTTCCGCACGCTTGTCGAGGCGCTGCAGCGGCGCGGGCGCAGAGTGAGCGTCGTGTCGACCATGGCCTCCCAGCCGCCGATGATCTCCGACGATTTGCGCCGCCAGGCCGACCAGTTCATCGACATCGTGTCGCTGAAGGCCGAAATCGGCCGCGACCCGTCGGAGCGTCCGCCGCGCCGAGCAGAGCCCGACGTCGACGAGGAACCGGAAGACGATTATTGAGGCCGGATATGCCGGCCCCCGCCTGCGAGCCGTCACGCGACTGCCCGTTGTGCCCTAGGCTGCATGACTTTGTGAGCCGCTGGCGGCAGGCCGAGCCCGGCTGGTTCAATGCCCCGGTCCCTACATTCCTGCCGCCGCGGGGCGCCGAAAGCGTGCGGCTGCTCATTGTCGGACTGGCGCCTGGGCTGCGCGGAGCCAATCGCACCGGCCGACCCTTCACCGGAGACTATGCCGGCGATCTACTCTATGCGACCTTGAAGGAGTTCGGCTTCGCGCGCGGAGAATTCGAGGCGCGGCCGGACGACAGTCTGGAACTGTTGGGGACGGCAATCACCAATGCGGTGCGCTGCGTGCCGCCGGAAAACAAGCCGACCGGCGGCGAAATCGCCACCTGCCGGCAATTCCTGACCCCGACGATCGAACGGTTTGCCGGTCTCTCGGCCATTCTGGCGCTGGGCACCATCGCGCATCAGTCGGTGGTGCGCGCGCTGGGCGAACGCGTCGCGGCCGTCAAATTCGGCCATGGGTCACGGCACGAGATCGGCGGGATCACCTTGTTCGGCAGCTACCACTGCTCGCGCTACAACACCAACACAGGCAGGCTGACGGAGGAGATGTTCTATAGCATTTTCAAGCAGATAGAGACGTATCTTCAGGAATAGATTCGACCAGAGCGAACTGATTGTCCGCGCTACATGGCCAACGATCGATATGACGCGCATGACCGGCTTCCAGAGATTTTTTCATAGACCGGCCAGTGACGTCGCGCCGGCGCTGATCGGCGCGCGGCTTCTTGTCGATGGCGTCGGCGGCATCGTTGTCGAGGCAGAGGCATACGAGCCGCACGAGCCAGCCTCGCACAGCTTTCGCGGGCCGACACCACGCAACAAGGCGATGTTCGGCGAACCCGGACATGCCTACGTCTATCGCTGCTACGGCATCCACTGGTGCCTGAACTTCGTCTGTCAGCCTGGCAGCGCCGTCTTGGTCCGCGCTCTCGAACCGCTTGAGGGGATTGAGCGCATGGCGGCGCGGCGCAACACGCAGGCGGCGCGGCTCTTGTGCTCCGGGCCCGGTCGGCTGTGCCAGGCGCTCGGGATCGACTTCGGCTTCGACGGCCGGCCGTTGTCGGAACCGCCCTTCTCGCTGGAGTTGCCGCGGAGCCAGTCACCACTCGCGATCGGCCCGCGCATCGGCATCTCGCGCGCCACCGATCTGCCATGGCGCTTCGGGCTTGAGGGCTCGCCTTATCTCAGCCGGAAATTCGGTTCTGGGCGGGTGTGACGCGAAAGCCGTAGCGAAGTGAGCTCCCCCTACCCCTTTTCCTTCAGCAGGCGGCTTTTCTCGCGCGCCCAGTCGCGCTTCTTTTCGGTCTCGCGCTTGTCATGCAGCTTCTTGCCGCGCGCGAGGCCGAGCAGCAGCTTGGCGCGGCCGCGATCGTTGAAATAGATTTTGAGCGGCACCATGGTCATGCCCTCGCGGTCGACCGACTGCGAGAGCCTGGCCATTTCTTTCTTGTTCAACAGCAGCTTGCGGCGGCGGCGCGGCTCGTGGTTGAAGCGGTTGCCCTGCAGATATTCCGGCAGATAGGAGTTGATCAGCCAGATCTCGCCGCCTTCCGACGAGGCATAGCTTTCCTGAATGTTCGCATGACCCTCGCGCAGAGACTTCACCTCGGTACCGGTCAGCACAAGGCCGGCCTCGTAGGTGTCCAGCACCTCGTAGGAAAAGCGCGCCTTGCGGTTTTCCGCGACGGGGCGGGTGGTTGATTTCTTGTCCTTGGCCATGAGCGGATAATGCGCGAGCAGCGCCTCAGTTCAACAGGCCGGCATGCTGCATGGCGGCGTCGATCGTCGCGCCGGTGGAGGCCTCGACCTCGACCAGCGGCGAGCGCACCACGTTCTTCACGCGGCCGAGGCGCGAAAGCGCGTATTTTGCGCCGCACAGGCCGGGCTCGACGAAGATCGCCTTGTGCAGCGGCATCAACCTGTCCTGCAGGTCCAGCGCCTTGCCCTTGTCGCCGTTGAGCGTCGCCTCCTGGAACTCCGCGCACAGGCGCGGAGCGACATTGGACGTCACCGAAATCGCGCCCACGCCGCCATGCGCGTTGAAGCCGAGCGCCGAGGCATCCTCGCCGGAAAGCTGGATAAAGTCCTTGCCGCAGGTCATGCGCTGCTCGGAGACGCGCTCGACCTTGCCGGTCGCGTCCTTGACGCCGACGATATTGTCGAAGTCCGCCACAAGCCTGCCCATGGTCTCCGGCGTCATGTCGATCACCGAACGCGGCGGGATATTGTAGATGAGGATCGGCAGGCTGGTGGCCTTGGCGACCGCGGCGAAATGGGCGTAAAGGCCGCGCTGGTTCGGCTTGTTGTAATAGGGCGTCACCACGAGGGCGGCGTCGGCGCCCGCGTCTTCCGCATAGCGCGCGAGATCGACCGCCTCTGCGGTGCTGTTGGAACCGGCGCCGGCGACAACCGGCACGCGGCCGGCGGCCACCTCGACACAGATCTTGACCACACGCTTGTGCTCGTCATGCGTCAGCGTGGGCGACTCGCCGGTCGTGCCGACCGGAACAAGCCCGGTCGTGCCTTCGGCAATCTGCCACTCCACGAAATCCGCGAAGGCTTTCTCGTCGAGGCTGCCGTCGCTTGCAAACGGTGTCACCAGCGCGGTGAGCGAGCCTCTCAACGTGATTGCCATTTTATCCGATACCTTCCTGTTCTTCACTGCAATGCGGACATTTCCTGCGCGAAACGCCGGAAATCCGCCTTTCGCAAAGCGGCGCACCATAGTCCTGCCGCCTTGTCGGAGCAAGCGTCTGCGGGCGCGTTCCAATGGGCCAACGGGGCAGGATTCCCGTGTCTCAAGTCATATCGGTTTTACCAGCGCACGGAAGATCGCCAGCAGGCTTCGAATTTGCGCGCCTCGCATATAAGCTCACGAAAAAGGGGCCGATGAGGAAATGCCGGTCGACATGAAACGCAGTTGTGCAATCGCGCTGGCGCTGTTGGCGCTGCCAGCGACGGCGGGTGCCGAGATAAGGCTGCCCGGCGCAGGCGCGCCGCTGCCGACCTTTCGCGCGGATGTCGAAGGCGCGCCCGGCCAGGCGGAAACGATTTCCCCAAAGGCTTTGGATATCGCCGCCGGCCCCGCAATCGGCGACCTTGGCGTTCTTCGGTCAGGTCTCGACGCTCTGAAAAAGGGCGACCTGAACGCGGCGCGACAGGCACGCAACAACCTGCCGGGCGACTCGCTCGACCACAAGATCATGAGTTGGGCGATCGCGCTCAGCGGCGCCAGGGACATTACCAGCGGCGAGATCAGAGCCGCCGCGCGGGAGCTTTCCGGCTGGCCCGGCCTGTCCCAGCTGCGGCGCAACGCCGAACGCGCGCTCTACGCGGAGAACCCGTCCCCGGATGCCGTCGTCCGGGCGCTTGGCGGCGAGCAGCCCCGGACATTCGAAGGCGTGATTGTTCTCGCCCGCGCCCACAAGGCGCTCGGCGACAGGGGCGCGGCGGCGACCGTTCTCAGCCCGTTCTGGCGCAAGGAACGGCTTGAAGCCAGGGAAGAGACGCTCATCCTGCGCGAATTCGGCGACATCATTCCGGCGGCCGACCATCGGGCGCGCATGGAGCAGATGCTGCACCATGACCGGGTGAGTTCATCGCTTCGCGTGGCCGGCCGCGCCGGCGCGAAGGAGCTCGCCGAGGCGTGGGGAGCTGTGATCCGCCGCGACCGCAAGGCCGGCAAGCTGCTCGACGCCGTGCCGAAGGTACAGCGCGGCGGCGGCTATGTGTTCACCAAGGCTCGCCATCTTCGCTGGGCCGGCAAGTACCGGGAAGCCGCCACGGTCATGCTTCAGGCCCCGACCGACGCCGCCTCACTGACTGACCCCGACGCCTGGTGGGTGGAGCGGCGGGTTCTGTCGCGCGAACTGCTCGACATCGACGACCCCGAAACGGCCTACCGGCTCGCCGCGGCCCACTCGAGCGAAAGCCCGGCGATGGCGGCGGATGCGGAATTCCATGCCGGCTGGTATGCGCTTCAGGGCCTGAACGACCCCGAGCGCGCGGCCGCGCATTTCGAGAAGATCGCTGCAATCGCCGACGGCCCGATATCACGCTCACGCGCCTATTATTGGCTGGGCCGGGCGGCGGAAGCCGGCGGGCCGGGCAATGCGCGCGACCATTTCGCGAGCGCGGCACAGTACAACACCGCCTATTACGGCCAGCTCGCCGCGGCCCGCATCGGGCAAACGGCGGTGCCGGTCGCCTACCCCGCCCCCAGCGAAGCGGACCGGCAGGACTTCACCGCGCGCGCCGCCGTTCAGGCCATCAGGCGGATCGAGGCGGCGGGCTACCCAGAGCGCGCCGACATTCTCTACCGGGAGCTTGCCCGCGCGCTGGACAACGCCGGCGAGCTGGCGCTCCTGGCCGTGATGGCTGAAGAACGCGGCGACCATTTCCTGGCGCTGCGGGTGGGCAAGATCGCGGCGGGCCGCGGACTTGACGTCGGCGCGCTGGCGCATCCGGTCGGCGTCATCCCCTCAACCGCCGACGTTTCGGGCCCCGGCGAGGCGCTGGCCTATGCGGTGGCGCGGCAGGAAAGCGAATTCAACATATCGGCCGTTTCGCCCGCCGGCGCGCGGGGCCTGCTGCAACTGATGCCCCGCACCGCCAGGTCAATGGCCCGGCGTATCGGCCTCAACTACTCGGCCAGCCGGCTGACCACCGATCCCGCCTACAACGCAACGCTGGGCGCGACATTCCTTTCCGACCAGCTGGGCCGGTTCGACGGCTCATACGTGCTGACCTTCGCCGGATACAATGCCGGGCCGGCCCGCGCGCGCGAATGGATGGCGCGCTATGGCGATCCGCGCGGCCGGGATGTCGATGCTGTCGTCGACTGGGTGGAGCGCATCCCCTACACGGAGACGCGCAATTATGTTCAGCGGGTGATGGAAAATTTTCAAGTCTACAAGATGCGGCTGTCCGGGCGTATCGAGATTGCGGATGATCTGGTGAAATGAGCAGCAATTTTAAGGATTTATACTATTCCTCCTCCGACGGGCTGAAGCTCCATGCGCGTGTCTACGGAAACGCGCCGGACGAGGCTCTGCCCGTCATCTGCCTGCCGGGGCTGACGCGCAATGCGCGCGACTTCCACGAACTGGCTCTCCATCTTTCACGCGACGCGGCGACGCCAAGACGCGTCGTGGCGTTCGACTATCGCGGCCGGGGGCAATCGGCCTACGACCCGAACTGGCGCAACTACGACCCGCTGGTGGAAACCGGCGACGTGATCGCCGGGCTGACCGTTCTCGGCATCGAGCATGGGGCGTTCATCGGCACGTCGCGCGGCGGGCTGATCATCCTGGCGATCGCGGCCATGCGGCCCTCGCTGCTCAAGGCGGTCGTGCTCAACGATATCGGCCCTGTCGTGGAGGGCGCGGGACTGGCGCAGATACGCGCCTATCTGGAACGCGCGCCAAAGCCGGCCAGTTTCAGCGAGGCGGTCGCGATCCAGCGCGCCGCGCAACAGGGCATATTCACCACGCTCGGCGATGCCGACTGGGAACGCGCGGCGCGCGCCATCTATCGCGACGAGGGCGGAAAGCCGGTGCCGGATTTCGATCTGGCGCTGCTGAAGTCGCTGATGAGCGTCAATCTCAGCAAGGCGCTGCCGGAGCTGTGGCCGCAATTCATGGGCCTGGCGGGCGTGCCGGTGCTGGCGATCCGGGGCGAGAATTCCAAGCTCTTGTCAGCCCAGACGCTGGTGGAAATGCAGAAGCGCCATCCGAACCTCGAGGCGATCACCGTCGCCGGCCAGGGCCATGCGCCCTTTCTGGAAACCGCGGGACTGCCCCGCAAGATCGAGACCTTCCTGCAGAAGGCCGACCGCAGGCGGCTTGCCTCGCGCGCTGCCTAGGGCATGTCGCCTGGCCGGTCATCTGCAGCGCGAACGGGGAACTTTCTGCGCCGTCGTACGCCGGTTCCGTGAAGACTCGCTCCAACAAGCCACCGAGGTCGAATGGCTGCCAAGGGCCGGGCTCGCCTGTTCGGCAAAGCTGGCCGCTATGGAAAGCCGCGCCATTCCATGCCCGCTCGCTGTCTGTCACGAGCGAATGCCCTAGTCGCGATCATCTTCCGAGATATCTGATCCCGCGAAGTAGCGCGAAGCGATTTCATTCGGTGAAGGCGGATTGGTCATCACTGGAATGAGGGCAATCTCCGCCAACCTCCTGGCCGACAGAATTTCATTGGAGATCCCAACCATCTCGCGATCCTGTGTCGAGTAGCATGCGAACCCATGGGGCGCCATGATCAGGTAGCCGGCGATCGTGTAGGGATCGCCGGGGATGATTATGTCTGCGAGTTGGCATGCCACGATCGCATCGATGAGCTCCCGATGAGCCTCCTGGTTGATGTTCGGTCGCGACTTTGCGAGCGTGAGCTCCTCCCCACGGTTGCCGAACATCAGCCAGAATGCGCCCGGGTTCTCTTGGGCGAAGCGGATATAGGCTTCGTCCAGCGCCTGAAGCCGGGCCAACGGATCTGAACCGGCCTTTGCCAGTTCCAACCGCTGATACCGATGCAATTCGCTGAAACCCTTCTCAGTGAGTGCTTCCAGCAAGGCTGCCCTGTCGGCAAAATGCCGGTAGACCGCCGTGTGAGAAACGCCAAGCGCGGTTCCAAGCTCGCGCAGGGAGAATGCGGGGCCGTTCCGTTCCGCGGTGAAGCGCAGCGCAACACCCAGGAGCGCATTGTGCAGGTCCTTGTGGTGATACCCGCTCTTCTTCCCGGTGTCTGGACCCAGGCCCAAGATCATCCCCGCTTGTGTTCGCGCACATTCGTCGAAAGTCCCAGTAGCCGAACCCCGCCCCCGTCTCAACCGACGCTCTTGACGGACCCGATTTCGTCGGCAATGTTACCAATGGTTACATTGTATAACAAACTATGGAACGCCGGCTCGCAGGTCGGTTGGCAACGCCCAGTGAGGCGATAGCCGACCATGCAGGGGCCATTCCAACAAGGAGGGTACCATCATGTTGAAATTTTCTCTGACACAACGCCCACATGCGATGGCCTTGGCCATCGCGGGTTGCATGCCGCTTTCCCAAGCTCTCGCGCAGGATGATTCCCGCTGGCTCACGCCGACCATGATCACGGCGCGGGCGCACATGTTCGACGCGAACCTCAATTATCTGACGTTCCAGCACATGGATCAGATGTTTGCGAGCCGCACCGTCCAGGCAGGCGATGAGGTCTGGACCCTGCCTTCCGAGCCGGTATCGCTGGAGGGCGAGTATACGATCAAGGAGCAGGCGCTCAGTCTTGCGGAGGCTCTCGAAGCCACGTCCACGAACGCTCTGGTCGTCATCAAGGACGGCAAGATCGTCTACGAAACCTATCGGAATGGCAGCGACGAGAACACGCGGTTCCTGACCTTCTCGGTTGCCAAGTCATATCTGTCCACGCTGATCGGGTTCGCATTGGCGGATGGTGCGATTGGGAGCCTCGACGACAAGGTGACCGACTATCTGCCGGAAATGGAGGGCACGGGCTATGATGGGCCGACCATCCGCGACCTGCTGCGCATGCGCTCGGGCGTGGAATGGCTGGAAGTCTATGAGTTCGGCAGCGACACGCAGTTGACCACGGTGCATGACAATTCGCTGGTCGCCTACCGATATCGCTGGTGCGACTACGCTGCGAACGAGTCCAAGCCCGGCCCGAATGCACCCGACGCGGCGTTCAACTATGCGACGCTGGATACGAGCGTGCTGGGTTGCATTCTCGAAAAGGCCGTAGGCAAGGCCGGCGCGGAATACATGTCGGAGAAGCTGTGGGGACCGGCCGGCATGGAAAACGACGCCTACTGGATCATGGACGGGCCCGACTCAGTAGGACGCGAGTTTTTTGGAGCCGGCTTCAGCGCCACGGCGCGCGACCATGCACGCTACGGCCTGATGTTCCTGAACGGCGGCATGGCAAACGGCAAGCAGGTGGTGCCGGCCGAGTGGGTGAAGGAAGCGACCGTTCCGGATGAGGGTTATGAGCCGACCGCGCCGAACGAACCGCTCGGGTATCAGTATCAATGGTGGACATACCCTGACACCGATGCTTATGCGGCGCTGGGGCTTCATCATCAGTACATTCACGTCGATCCGAGCAACAACATGGTCATCGTGAAGGTGAGCCATACTGCGGAACCCGTCGGTCGCGATGAGGAGAATATGCAGCTCTTCACACAGATCACCGAGCGGCTGGGGAACTGACGCCCTGAGGGCACGATGACCCGGCGTGCGGCAAACCGTACGCCGGGTCGGCAGCTTGGCTGCCAGGTCGGCCGCAAGGCGAACGGCGGCCGGACCGGGCGGCGTCGCCGCCGTGGCTTTGGCCGACCCTATCGCCCAAATCGCTTTCAGGCCCCCTGATCGAGCTTCCTCTGCTGCTGCACTTTAAGCCAGTGTCCCACCGCAACGTCATTTTCGATCTCCGCCTGCTTTAACCGCTGCGCCAACGCTCGGGTTCTGATTGTCCATGGTCTGCTCCACTCGCTTGCACAGACCAGCCAATCTGGCCTGCTATCGAGCAGAGCCCGTCACCAAGCTGGAGCCACCCAGGGAACTGCCTGAGCCGACCCGGCTCCTGCTTCCTTTGACCCGGAAGTCCAGCAGACAGATCGAACAAAAGCAAACGCTATGCCGTCTGCTGCGAACGGCAGCTTCGCGCCTACTGCGGCCGTTGAGACTGAATGCAACTTCCTACAAGCAGCCGCGCCAGCGAGGAGGCGCTGAACCATTCCCGTCCTGTCTCCGGTGAAGGAGACCGTGAGGGGTACGCCAGGCGGATCCGCGGTTACTACATCACCCATCGCCGCGAGGCCGATGTGAGTGCGATCGGACCGCCGATCACGATAAAGGGCGCCGCCATTGGATCGGTGAACCTTGCCTGGGTCAACAAACAGCGCGCTGAGTGAAAGGAGTTTGCGGCAAGGTATCTCGACACGCTCGCCGCGGCCGCGCGAGACATTAACGATGCGCTCGCCCCGCGGTTCGATGCCTTGCCGGAGTCTGCTGTTAGCGGCTGCCCGGGTCCGCGGCGGCCGCCGCCAATTTGCCGGATACTGACCTAGTCCGAGCATCATTCACAGGGGCAGAAGTGGGCGAACGCTGCCGTCGGTTCTCCAGCGTATCCATCGTCATTTCGATGCCGTACACGGCGGTCTGGCTTTGAAGCGCGCGATAGAAATCATTGATGCGGTAGCAACGGTGGGCGGGACGAAAGCTGCTGGCCCGCCATCAGAGGAAAGCCACGACCAAGCTTGGCCACATCAATAGAACCAGCAGCGCCAGCAGCTGGATCCCGATGAACGGCAAGAACCCCTTGAAAATGTCGGTCAGCGAGATATGCGCCGGGGCCACCGATTTCAGATAGAATGCCGCCGGCCCGAAGGGCGGCGACAGGAAACTGACCTGCATGTTCATGGTGAAGACCACGCCGAACCAGATGGCGACATATGCCGGGTCGATACCGCCTAGAAAGCCCAGTTCCTCAACCGGCAGCGCCCGCACGATCGGCATGAACACCGGCATGATCAAAAGCACGATGCCGACCCAGTCCATGAACATCCCCATGATGAGGAAGATCACCATCATCACCAGAATGACCGCCATCGTCGGAAGTTCGGCGCCGACGATAAGGTTGGCGACATAGGTGGGGCCGCCGGCCAGCGTGTAGGCCGCAGCCAGGGCCGTTGCGCCCACGGTTACCCAGATGATCGTCCCCGTGGCTTTCATTGTCCGCATCAGCGACGTCCAGACAACGTCGAAGCTCATTTCGCCCCGCGCCACCGAGATGACGAACACCGCGACAACGCCCATTGCCGCCGCCTCGGTGATTCCGGTGATGCCGCCGTAGATCGACCCGAGAACAACGCCAATCACGATGAGTGGCGCCACCAGCCCCTTGCCCAGTTCCCAGCCTTTGCGGACACGCTCGCGGCCGATCACGAACTGCACGATCAGGGCGCCCGCGACCAGCACGCCGATCAGATAGGGAATGTCGGAGATCATGCCAAAGCGCAGAGGATCCGCCCCCTCCTCGAGGACGTTGCCGCCTGTCACCGTCAGAAACAGTGCGCGTACCAAAAGGAGTGTGGTAACCGCCATTACCAAGACAGTCAGGAATCCACAGAACAGGGCCCACTTTTCCGGGCCGGTCGGATCATTCGGATCCGGCTCGGGAAGCGGAGCCTGTTCCGGATGCAGCCGGGTGCGGATGACAATGTAGATGATAAAGAACGACGCCAGCATGAAGCCGGGCAGAAACGCGGCGGTAAACAGCGCCTTGATAGACGTCTCGGTCACCAGGCCGAAGAAGATCAGGACGATCGACGGCGGTATCATGGTGCCGAGCGAGCCGCTCGCGCAGATCGTGCCTATCGCCAGGTTCTGATTGTAACCCAGCCGCAGCATCTGCGGCAGGGCGATCAGGCCCAGAAGCACCACTTCGCCGCCGATGATGCCGGACATCGCGGCCATGATGACCGCCATGATCGAGGTTACGATCGCGATGCCGCCCCGCGTGCGGCTCATCCACACATTGAGCGACGAGTACATGTCGCGGGCAATGCCGCTCCGCTCAAGCAAGGCGGCCATGAAGATGAACAAGGGGACCGATATGAGGACGTAGTTGGTCAACTGGCGATAGATCGCCTGGGCAATGACAGCGAACGGACCGCGGCCGAAATCGCGAAACAGCAGGTCCGGTCCGAACTTCATGACGAGAACCGCGCAAGCCAGGGCAGCGGAGGCGAAGCCGAGCGGCATGCCCATCGCCAGCAGCACAAACAGCGCGATTAGCAGGATAAGAGAAAGCGTCCCCAGATCCATCCGCCTAGTCCTTCAGTTTCTGGCGAATGATTTCGATTTCGCTCTCGTCGATATCATCGAGGGGAGAGTGATGTTCGGGCATCTTGTGCCAATCCGCTATCAGGTTGGAAAGCGCCTGTATGGCTACCAGTACGACCACGATCAGGATGGCGGGCTTGATGGTGGCGGGAAGCGGTGGATCCCACGCTGTCCCGAACGTTTCCCAGCGAATGAACTTGTCGAGCGCCTCGTTGTAGCCGCCCCAGATCAGCAGGAACGCGAAGACCCAGATCAACAGAACGGACATGACGTCGGCCAGTTTCTGCACGCGCCGGGGAAGCATGTCATAGATGATGTAGATCCTGATATGGCTGCGCTGCTGCATGGCGTAGAGGCCGGCGAACAGGAAAATGAACCCGGCAATCCATAACGACAGCTCGTTTGCCCAAAGGGTCGGTTTCACGAATACGTATCGCGATACCACCTCGTAAAACATCACGAGCACCGTCGCACAGGTGGCGATCATGGCCAGGCGCGAAACGACCAGGCTGACAAAATCGAAAAAGCCCGAAGGTTCCGACTCGACCGGACCGCGCGTGTCGGAAAGGTAGATGCTGGCTGACAGCAGCGCCGCCGTGCCGAATATCATCGTCAGCAGCACGGATGGCGTATCGGCCGGTGACAGGAATTGTTTCAGGCTGATTCCGGTGCCGAAAAACAAGCGCCCCGATATGAGCCATAGGGTCAAAAGTACGGTAGCGACCGTGGTGACCAACATGACGAGGCGCATCGGCTCTCGAACCGGTCCCAACCACACGCTTTCAGCCTTGTCGGCCATTGCAGCACCGCACGTTCAAACAGGTTCCGGCAATATGGCGAGCCTTGTCGGCTCGCCATATCTTATGCATTCAAAAGATCGCGCGGCTAGTCGATCTTGCCGATCCGGCGCAGGAACGAGCGGTGCGAGTCAACCAGCGCTTTCGCTTCGGGCGTCTTTGCGGCCCATCCGTCCCACGCGCGCTGTGCTCCGGCGCGGAATTCCGCGCGGTCTTCCGCCGACCAGTCGTGGAGCGTCACGCCCTTCGCCTTCAGCGCCGTCGCGGCTTCCTCGTTCGCGATGTTGATCGTCATCGCTGTCTGGAAAGCGAGCGCCTGCGCGGCCACCTCGAAAATCGCCTTGATGTCGTCCGGAAAGCCGTTCCACACGTCGAGGTTGAATGCCACATGGTCGACCGGCATGGAGTGAAAGCCGGGATACGTTGCGTGCTTGACCACGTCGTACAGGCCCATACCGACATTGTTGGCGAGGCTTGAGGCATCCGCGCCGTCGATAATGCCCGTCTCGAGGGCCGTGAAGACCTCGGTGAAGTCCATGACGATGGGAGAAGCGCCCAGTTCAGCGAAAATCTCGGTCTCGAGGCCGGGCGGCGAGCGGAACTTCCAGTCCTTCAAATCTGCAGGGCCACGGAGCGGCTTTGAGGAAGACATCGCTTCCTGACCGCCCGTCCACCAGCCGACCAGATGCATGTTGTGGGCTTCGTAGAGCTCGTTCGCAGCCTGCATGCCGCCGCCGAAATAGAAGAAGCTGTACAGCTCCCAGGGCGTATCATAGCCGCCCATTGGATCACCCACGAACTGGAAGGCCGGGTTCTTGCCTGTCTGGTAGGAGGCGCCGTGCATTTCGCCATCCAGAATGCCGGATGCGGCTGCGTCGAAGCCTTCCACGGTGGCAACCACCGCGGACGACCAGAACATCTCGATGTCGACGCGACCGCCGGACATGGCTTCGACATTATCGATGAACTTCTGTGCCAGTTTCCCCGAAACGGTCTCGGCCCCGTTATGCGTCTGCATGCGCAGATTGAAGTCGGCGGCATAGGCGCTCGTCGCCAAAAGCGCCGCGGCGGCCGTCCCGACGGCAAGGTTTAGAACTTTCATGACTTCCTCCCAAAACGATTATGAACTGCAATCTTTCTCGACCTCCCCATGCCAATGGCGAAGCGAAAACGACGGCCGAAAAGTTTGAACAGCGGATATACCAAAATGTCAAGGTTTGGTATACCAAATAACCAAATACCTCTGATACAGTAGCGTTGAGGGTGAGAATCGAGAGATGATCGAGAATTGAGCCGCGACATCGAATCAGGAAGGAATCGATCATGCTGCCGACCATTCCGCGCCAGAGCCTCGGCGAACAGATCGCGGAAGTCCTGCGTCAGCAGATACTGCTGGGCCGTCTGAAACCTGGCGACAATATTCCTGAGCGGGAAACTTCGTCCGCGCTGGGAGTCAGCCGCACGCCGCTGCGCGAGGCGCTTCTGGTGCTTGAGGCCGAGGGTCTTGTGGAAATGGCGCCCGCCAGAAGCCCCGTTGTGGCAAAGCCGTCACTGGTCGAGGTGACCCACCTTCTTCTGGTCCAGTCGGCGCTCGAGGCCCTCGCGGGCGAAAGCGCCTGCGACGAAGCGACGGAAAGCGAAATAGACGGGATCGAGTCGCTGCACCAGACCATGCTGGCCAGCTTTGAAAATCCCGATCCGATCGAGTTCTTTCAGATTGACATGAGTTTTCACGAAGCGATCGTCGCCTCGACGAAGAACCTGTCGCTGGTCAAGACCCACAGGCAATATCGCGACCGGCTGTGGCGCGCGCGCTTCCTGTCGGCCCGCCGCCAGGCCGCGAGGGAGCGCGCGATGGTCGATCACGGGCTGATCGTCGAAGGCTTGCGCCGCCGCGACAAGGAGTTTGTTTCCGCCACGATGCAGGACCACTTGCGGCGCGCTATCGACAACGTCCGGATCGTCTTTGAAAGAGAGGAGACTGGCCAGCCGTCCGATTCCGATGGCAACAACAAGCGGCAGTTGGCCGATGGGTGACCACTCAACCTCGGTCCTCGCTCAAGCCCATTAGGAAAGAGGCGGATGGCAACCAACCCGTTTGACGTATCGGATACGGTGGTTCTGGTTTCCGGCGGAAGTCGGGGGATCGGATTGGCGATTGCCAAGGCATTTGTCGCGCAAGGGGCAAAAGTCATTGTCACGGGACGGGACCAAGATGCGTTGTCGGCGGCCTGCCAGGTCGTCGCACCGTCTCCGTTCCTGATGGATCATCGGATCTGTGATGTCGCCGACACCGACACGATCAATGCGTGTGTCAATACGGTCGTCGCTGAACATGGTCGCATCGATACGCTGATTAACTGTGCCGGGGTCAACAAGCGCATGCCCGCTCTGGACTATTCCCCGGAGGAGTACGACAGGATCATGAACACCAATTTGCGCGGCGCATTTTTCATGGCCCAAGCGGTTGGCAGACAAATGATCAGGCAAGGCGGCGGAAACCAGATCAATATCGACAGCCTGTCGTCCTATAACTCGCTGTCTCAGGTCGCGCCGTACGGTATGGCAAAGTCGGGCCTTTCCAGCATGACGCGTGCGCTGGCGCTGGAATGGGGAAAACACGGCGTGCGCGTAAACGGTTTGGCTCCGGGGTTTATATTGACCGAGTTGACGGAACCCCTGTGGTCCGATCCGAATCTGCAGGCATGGTACCAAACGATCGCCCCTTTGCGCCGCATGGGCACGGTCGAAGATTTGACTGGCACCGCAATTTTCCTGGCGTCACCGGCCGCGGGATTTCTTACTGGCCAGATCATCCGCGTTGACGGCGGCGCTTCGGCAGGCATCAACTGGCCTATCGACGGCGGATTTGAAGTAAGGCTGCCTGACTAGATTGGTCGTAGAGCCGACAAAAATTGTTTTGCATCCGCGAGCGACCGGAGCGAAACGGAGCGCCCTTCAGCCGAACTGGTCGCTTTGCGCCAGTGAGGGCCGCTTCGCCCGTGGTCGCCCCACAAACCGGACAGTCCGCAGTCGGCCTCCAAACCGTACCCGCACATACCGCACGTCATGCGTCTCGAATGAATAGCGCGTATCGAGTGCCGCTGCCGTCGGCGAAAACGGTCTGCCAGTCGTATCCCAGATTGAGAATCCGGCCGTTCAACCGCTCGCCGCTGGCGGTCCCGCCGACAATGGGAATGATCCGCCGCCGGCCGGATCGACCGTCGCCCAGTTCGATCGGTGGGCCGAGTTCTACGGGGAGGTCGCACAGACCAAGGTCTGGCTGCTTCAGCTTGGTCTATCGGTGCTCCTCGTCCAATCGTGCGGCGCCGGTTGTCACATCGTATTCGGCAGCCACAGCACGATCCACGGAAATGCGACGAGCAGTGCAAGCCGTACGACATCGGTCGCCACAAACGGCAGCACGCCGCGATAGATGCGTTGCAGGCTGACATCGCGCGCCAGCGTGTTGATTACGAAGACGTTCATACCGATGGGCGGCGTTATCAGCCCGAGTTCGACCGTCATGACGATGATAACCCCGAACCAGATCGGGTCGAAGCCGAGTGCGAGCACGACCGGGTAGAGGATCGGGATCATCAGGATGATCATCGCCATCGCGTCGAGCACACAGCCAAGCAGCACCATGAAAAACAAGATCAGGATCAGCGTGGAATGGGCGCCGAGTTCCAGTCCCAGCAGGAGATTCGTTACCTTCTGTGGTGTCTGCGTGATCGTCAGGAAATAACCGAACAGGATAGCGCCGATCAGGATCATGAAGATGCCGGCGGTCACCTGGATGCTTTCGAGGAGGCAACGGAAAAGCAACCGCCAGCCCATCCGCCGGCGCACAACGCTGATGATGATGGCGCCGGCCGCGCCCATGCCCGCTGCCTCGGACGGCGTGAACATGCCGCCATAGATACCGCCGATGACGAAAAAGAAGAGCAATAGGATGGCCCATACGTCGC
Source organism: Rhizobiaceae bacterium (assembly GCA_040880025.1). Classification (GTDB taxonomy): domain Bacteria; phylum Pseudomonadota; class Alphaproteobacteria; order Rhizobiales; family Rhizobiaceae; genus RCIO01. Next base: position 224,590 of record JBBDJD010000013.1, on the reverse strand, counting down.
GCAACGCTGCGAAGCGCTCGCGCCAGCTCGTTTTCTCATGTGCCGGCACCCCGCCACCGGCGAATGTGACGTAGATCCTGACGGTGACGAGATACATCAGGATTGCCAGCAAACCCGGAACCAGCCCGGCGATGAACAGCCGGCCGATGTCCTGCTCGGTCATGACCCCGTAAATGGCAAGCACGATTGACGGCGGGATGAGCACACCTAGCGTGCCCCCGGCGGCGATCGAGCCTGTCGCCAGCGTATCGGGATAGCCGTAGCGCTTCATCTCCGGCAGCGCGACCTTGGCCATGGTGGCTGCAGTCGCAACCGAGGAGCCGCATATGGCCGAGAAGCCGCCGCAGGCTGTGATCGTCGCCATGGCAAGGCCGCCGCGTCTGTGGCCGAGGAAGGCGTTCGCGGCGCGATAGAGCTCGCCGCTCATGCCGGAAGCGGACGCCACAACGCCCATCAAGATGAACATGGGCACGAGGCCGAGCGAATAGTCCGTGACGGTGCGGATCGGCGACAGCGCGAGCAGATTGAAGGCCGGCCCCCAGGCGCTCAACAGGCCGAAGCCGCCAATGCCCACGAGCCCCATCGCGACACCGATTGGCACCCGCAGCAGAAGCAGCAGGAACAGCACGACGAAGCCGCCGACCGCGACGATGTCGTTCGTCATCACCGGCCGGCCTCACCAATCGGTGTACGAAATGAGACAATGGCCTGCAGGATCCGGGCGATCAGTACCAGAAAGCAGAAGGCGATCCCGAGCCAGGCGATGGCATGAAACGGCCAGATCGGTATCGCAAGCTCGAACGTCGTCTGACCGGAGCCGCGCACCCGGTCCACTTGCCAGAACAGCATCCAGGCAAGTGCACCGACGAAGACCGCAAAAAGCAGATCGCCGAAGATATCAGCGATCCGCTGCAGGGTCGGAGGCATGAGCTGCCATGCCAGATCGACCTGGATGTGTTCCCGGCGCCAGGCCGCTGCCGCAATACCCCAGAAGATCGCTACGCCGAGCAGCATGCGGCTGACGTCGAATGAGCCCGGAAAAGGCAAGACAAAGACGTAGCGCAGGATGACGGCGAGAAAGGTCAATGCGGTGATGACCGCGAGGAAGATCGCCGCGGCGCCATCAACGAGAGCAGCCACTCTGTCGATGATCCGGTCGAAAGTCCCCATACTTTGCCTGTCCTCGCAATCTTGTTGAGCGCAGGACTGCCGGCGCAGCGGCGCCGGCAGTCGCGGTTGCCGCGCCGATCTGAGCCGGCGCCCGATGCCTCGTCAATATGCCGCGTTGTGCTCCTCGAGCGACGAGAGGAGGCCGTTCATCACCTCCTCGGCGTTGTGGCCGGCATTGTTGACGCTCTCGGCCCATTTGTCGCGCAACGGCGCCGCCGCATCGCGCCAGGCCTGCACGTCCTGTTCCGACGGCACGACCAACACGTGCCCCTCCATCGCGGCGATCTTCTCGCGGCCGCTGTCCTCGTTGTCGGCCCAGCCGGAAGCGACGCGTTCGGCCCATTCACTCGTGCAATGGTCGTCGATCACCTTCTTCTGGTTCTCGGACATGCCGTCATATTTAGTCTTGTTCATCACCCAGGCGAAGGTGGTGGCATAGAGAGGGACGTCGAGATGGTGGGTTACTGCCTTGTCGATTCCGAAGATGAGGATCGAGTTCCAAGGGAAGGTGATGGCGTCAGCCACGCCCCTTTCCAGCGCGTCGCGGGACTCGGGCGCGGAGACCTGGGTGTTTTGCCCGCCGAGCAGGGTCACAAAGCTCGCCATGGTCGCGTGTGCCGGCCGAACATTTAGGCCGGACACATCGCCAGGCACCTTGATTTCCTTGCTGGAATGGAACGTTCCCGGCGAGTGGAAGTGTACAAGGCACACCTTCACATCCGCCATTTCCTGCTCCGCGTATTGACGGTACCAGGCATCCAGCCCGGCCGAACCGCCCTTGGCGTTGCTGATCAGAAATGGCAACTCCCCTGCCGCGATCACCGGGAAACGCCCCGGCTGATAGCCTGGGTTGATGAAGGCGATGTCGGCGATGCCGTCGCGCGCCATGTCGTAGTGGTCGGCCGCCTGGCCGAGCTGCTGCGCGGGATAGATCGTGACGTCGATCGAGCCGTCAGACGCTTCCTTGACCGACTCGATCCACTCGGTCATGCCGTGCACCTGAAGCGGATGCTGCGGCGGCACCCAATGCGCGAAGCGCAGTTCGACCTGATCGTCCTGCGCGAGTGCGCTTGCGGTAAGCATCGCGAATACAGCGACTGTAGCTGCGAGAGTACGATTGCGAAGCATGTTATTCCTCCCTGTCGTTGTCCACCGTTGAGCCCGTCCCGACGCTCCTCCTGCGCCAGCCTTCTTCAGAAAGCCTAAGTCTGACATGCCGAACGCGCAAGGCAATTGTTTGCCTCCAAACTATCTTATGGCATAACGAGCGCACGATGACGGAACACGAACCAGGCTACAAAACACGCACTGCCAGGCAGTCCGCCGGGCCATCGGAAACCGGCGATGTCAATCTTGGCCTGCTTGGTGGCTATATCGGTTACCATCTGCGGCTGGCGCAGAACGCCTCCTTCCGCGCTTTCCAGAGCAAGTCCGGACGCGCCGATCTGCGGCCGGGCTGGTTCGCCGTGCTCAACCTGATCGGCGACAATCCCGGCATTACGCCCATTGCGCTGAGCCGCGCCGCTGGGCGGGACAAATCGACCCTCACGCCGATCCTGCGCGATCTTACCGAGTATGACTACGTGGTTTCCAAGCCGCGGCCGGGGGACCGGCGTAGCTATGGTTTGAGCCTGACCGAACTCGGCCGCGAGCGCCTCGGCGAACTGGCTGCTCACGCGAAGGCGCATGATCGTGTGCTGGACGAGATCGCGGGCAAACAAAAGGAAGATTTCATCCGCATCCTGAAACGGATTGCCGAAGAACTGGCCTGAGATGTAGCTGGGGCGCTTGCCCGCCTGGACAAAAGATGTTTGCTTCCAAACTATATTGAACGGAACTGATCGCACCTCGGCAGAGAGGAACGGAATGCTGGAGCGTTTGGAGAATGCGGCGACGACAGGGGACGTGACGGCTGGGGCTGCGCTCTTTACGCGCCTCAAGGCGCTCGGCGTCGACTACGTCTTCTGCAATTCCGGCACCGATTTCCCGCCGATCATTGAAGGGCTCGCCGAAGCCGCGGCGAAGGACGTGGCCTTGCCGGAGGCAATCGTCATTCCCCACGAGCATGCCGCCCTCGGTATGGCGCACGGTTGTTACTTCGCCACCGGCAGAGCGCAGGCGGTGATCCTGCACACCAATGTCGGTCTCGCCAACGGCGCCATCGGGGCGATCAATGCCGCCACGGACCAAGTGCCGATGATCCTCATGTCGGGGCGAACGCCGGTGATGGAGTCCGGCCGCTTCGGCGCCCGCACGGTGCCGATCGGCTGGGGCCAGGAGATGCGCGACCAGACCGCGCTGGTACGTGAGGCGTGCAAGTGGGACTATGAACTGCGCTTTCCGGAGCAGATCGGACCGCTGCTCGACCGCGCGCATGCCATTGCCAACTCCACGCCCAAGGGCCCGGTATATCTCAGCCTCCCGCGCGAGGTTTTGTGCGAGACCACTCCCGGCGATGCGCTGCAGGCGCCGGCCTCGATGAGCGCCGTTTCGACGGCTCCAGATCAAGCGGACATCGAGCAGACGGCGCGGTTGCTCGCGGAGGCACGATCGCCGCTGATCTTCGCCCAGCGCGGCGCCGGCTCCGAGGCCGGCTTCGAAGCTCTTTCGAGGCTCGCCGACGAATGGTCGTTCCCCGTGTGCCAATGGTGGGCGGTTGCGACCGCGATCGCCACGGATCACCCTTCGTATATCGGATCGGACCCGCTAGGATGGATCGCGCAGGCCGATGTCATACTAGCAATAGACAGCCTCGCGCCCTGGTCGCCTGACATCCATGTCCCGCACCCCCTCGCGAAGATCGTGCATCTCGGCCCGGACCCGCTATTCGCACGCTTTCCCGTCCGTACTTTCCGCTCACACATCTCGATCGGATGCGAGACCGGCGAAGGGCTCATTCGCCTCGAGGAGGAGATGCGCGGCCATCTCCACCGCCATGTGGGCGCCCGCATGCAACGCCGCAAGCTTCTGAACGAGCGTGTGCCCGCAATCCGCAAGAAGGTCGCGAAGGGGGCGGCTTCAAGCCATCCGATGACCAAGGCCTACGTATCGAAATGCCTTTCGGACGCGATTGCCGGCAGGGACGCGACTGTGCTGTCCGAACTTGGCTGCCCGCTCGACCCGCTTGTGCTCAAGCGCCACAATTCCTGGCATCAGGAGCCGCATTCCGGCGGGCTCGGCTGGTCCTTCCCCTGCGCGCTCGGCATGCAGATCGCTGATCGCGGCAAGCTGATCGTCGCCACCATGGGCGACGGGTCCTATATGTTCGCCAACCCGGTCGTCTGCCATCAAATTGCTGAGGCGCTTGAGCTGCCGGTGCTCGTCGTCGTTCTCAACAATTCGGAATGGGCGGCAGTGCGCCATTCCGTGCTCGGCCTTTATCCCGACGGCTATGCGGCGCGCGCAAACCGCATGCCGCTCACCTCCCTGCAACCCAGCCCGAATTTCGCGAAGGTCGCCGAGGCTAGTCGCGCCTGGGCCATCCAGGTGACGTCGGCCGATGAGCTGCCTGAGGCGTTCGACAAGGCGATCCGCCACATCCGAAAGAAGCGCACGATGGCACTGGTCGAGGTGATGATCGACTGACGCGGATCAGGCGATGGATTCGTGTGACGGGTTCTCCGCACGTGGGCAAACGAGCGCGCCGAGCGGCAGCCCACCAAGCGATACATGGCAGAGCAGCACGGCGTTCCCCCAGGTATCTGCGCCGCGGCGGAAGCGGACGGCTACTTTCTGGTGAATTCGCCCGTAAGCTGCCAGTCCACTAACGGCCCCAACGCTGCCAGACTGCTTTGCGCCCTCATGTCGGTCACTCGGGCCGGTTCGCGGCTTTCCCGTAAGCGGTCGCGATCCGGGCAAGCGTTGAATGGCGACAAGGGGTGGTTTGCGGACTGACTGCTTTCAGCACAGGTCGGCCGAACCCGGCCACCTACTAGGTTTCAGAGATGCAGAGTCATCTCATCGAGCGAGGGCCAGGGTGCGCCCTTGCGTAGAGTGCGGATGAATTGTTCGGCCCATCGTCGGCCGTCCGGGAACTGGTCTTCCGCGTCCCACCGCCACGCTGCGACCATCACCAAAACGAGAGCGCGACACTCCCCCAACAACATCGCATCAACACCTGGATAGTGCTCGATCACCGCTTCCGGCACATGAGCTAGGTCGAACTCTATCGGTCCATGGCAACATGTCTCGAGATCGATGAACAAGGGTCCGAACTTTGTGCTGAGCACGTTGCCCGGGTGCGGCTCGCCGTGCAGCAACTGTTCCGCGGCACCGCGTTCGATGATCGATGATTTGAGGCTCTTCAACATGCCACTGAGAAATGCTCTGTCGACGTCGGCGAGGTTAGGTGTCCTGTGATGGCTCGCCAGGAGTCGCTCGGCTTCCGCAATGCGGTCCGTGAAATGGGGTGTCTTATGGTCGATTTTCCGCATGCCGACGTGTAGACGCCCCAGCGCATCCGCATAGTCGGTTGAAGTAATGCGGGGAGTGACTGAGGGGTGGTAAGACCAAAACGTAACCAAGAAGCCGTCCCGCTCGAAAACGTGCGGCGGAACCCGATGTTCGAGAGCAACTGCGGGACTCCCTGTCTCAGCAAGTTGCCTGGCAAGATCGACTTCGAATTGCGCCACCTGTTGCGCCAACGGTGCGATCCGGGCAAGGGCATCGCAGGGTAGGAGGTGCACAGTCAGCTTGTTCGAGTTTTGAAGAACGACAGCGTCATCGACCGTCAGCCCATGGGCTGAGGCGATCGACATGGCCGCAGCTATAGCGCGAGAAACGTCAACTGGCTGCATGGACGGGTTCCGTCTACTTACTCAGGAATTGGGCTATCCGGGCTAAAGCCACTCCCGTCACTCGCCGCACAGGGAGTAGCGTCCTCTTACGCTGACGCTTACACGTCAAAGATCAACGTCCGCTTACGTCAGAGCCATTAGGATGAGGGAACAGCCGCAATGGGGGTCGACTGCCGCCGTTGAGATCAGCACCTTGCAACGGCAGCTAATCGATCCTCGACGCCCAAAAGGGAACGGTCTGGACCCGGCCCCATTTCGGACTAGACGTCCGGCCGTCATACCGTTTTTTGCCAGTCCTCCCAAAGTTTCGAAGCTCGTTCATGTTCAGGCGTGTCCCTTTGGTAGCAATGAGCATGAAGGCGAAGCATCATCTCCAGCTCTTCCACGTCGTTGGAAGGCTTGGTCGCCAGTTGACTCAGAATTTCGTCCCTGATCTCGTCGGTCATCTTGGCATAATGGCTGCGTGTAATGCCCAGGCTTTCGTGACCAAAATTGTGTGACCAGGCCGCGCGTTCGCGCTCGGATCGGCACATTTGATTGGCCAGTTCGGCAAGCAGATGCCGCACAGAGTGCGGATTGAAGTACGGCAATCCAGCCGCCCTGCACGACTTCTGAAACGCGCGGCGGACCGAGTTGCCGGTGCCCCAGGGCTCAATGCGTTTGCGATCCGGTTTCCAAAGGCGGCGCGGATGCTCCAGCCAGGCGTTCGGGGGAAATAGGGCGATCCGCTTTTGCGCCAAGGGCGCCAAGTTGCGCGGGCCACTCCCGGAAGACGGCCTCGAAGGGATCACCCACCGGGAACCAGGCTGTGGTCTGGCTCTTGCTGTTCTTCACCCGGACACTGGTTGCGTCCTGAAAGACCTTTCTCAGCGTGACATCGATGTGCCTGACGCGCAGTGAGGAGGTTGCCCCCACACGCGCAAGGTCGGGACCTCCCTGCAGAAGGCCGACCGCAGGCGGCTTGCCTCGCGCGTTGCCTAGGGCAGGTCGCCCGTTTGAATATCTGGAGCCGGAGCGCGACCGAACGAACGTCCGGCCCCGCGGAGGCGGTGAGCGCAGCGAATTTGCCATGAGCGGAATAATGGCGGAGAGGAAGGGATTCGAACCCTCGAGACCCTTTTGAGGTCTACTCCCTTAGCAGGGGAGCGCCTTCGACCACTCGGCCACCTCTCCGAGGGCGGTGGATAAAGAAAAGCCGCCGCACAATCAATAAGCGTCGGACGGGCGAATGCTACTTCCTTTCGGCGGTGTGATCGCTCACATCCGGGCGCGGCGCGGCAACGCGATACAGCCCGCCCGTCCCCGCCGTCCGGTTTATCCGGCAGCGAATCGTTCCGGCCTGCGCCAAAGACGCGCTGAATGGCCCAAAGATGCGATTTGCCACCGGATCGGCTTGCGGCCGGACCGCATTGGTGAACAAATTCTGTACGCGATGGGCCAAATCGTGGCTTTTGTGCAACAACAGGGTTCCATCACGTGCCGGGAGGGCGAATGCACGGTCCTTCCTTGTTGCGCCCCCGACCTCCATGGGTAATGTCGTGTTCGAAGAAGGGGCGCGCAAGCGTGTCCTTTTTCATCGATTGGGGATGGGGCAGGGAACGCTGTCCTTCGGCTTAAGGACCCATACCCATACTTAAACCTTTGACTGGAGGTCAGAAAATGAAACTTAAGAGCCTTCTGATTGGCTCGGCAGCGGTGATGGCGGTTTCGACCGGCGGCGCCAAGGCTGCTGACGCGATCGTCATGGCCGAGCCGGAGCCGATGGAATACGTCCGCATCTGCGACGTGTACGGCACCGGCTTCTTCTACATTCCGGGGACCGAGACGTGCATGCACATCAACGGTTACTACCGGTTCCAGACGAACTTCGACTTCACCGGCGGCAATATGGACTGGTTCTCCCGGTTCCAGCTGAACGTTGACGTCCGTTCGGAGACCGAGTGGGGCACGCTCCGCGGTTACGCTGAAGGCCGCTTCGACTACGGCTGGATGACCACCGTTGGCGTTGTGGCCGGCGCTCCGGCTGTTGTCACCGGCTACGCAACCAACACCTACCTGAACCAGGGCTACATCGAGCTGATCACCGCTTCGGGCACCCTGCGTCTTGGTAAGTCCGATGCTCCCTACGCCCGCTTCCTGGGCTATGGCGGCGTCAGCAACGGCTTCGACGGTGGCCATTATGGCTTCTCGAATTCGAACGAGATCAGCTACCAGTTCAACGGCTCGAATGGCTTCTCGGCCATCGTCGCGTTGATGTCTGACGGCGACCTTGACTACGTGCCGGACATCGAAGCCGGCCTCAAGTTCGTTCAGGGCTGGGGCCTGGTTGGTTTGTCGGCCGGTTATGACGAGAGCGCAGCCACTTGGGGCGTCCGCGGTGCATTCCGCTACAACGCGCCGAACGGTTCGTTCGTCACAGGCCTGCTTGTCAACTACTCGAGCGGCGCAGGCCGTTACGCTGTTGGCGATCCGGGTGGTGCGGCTGGTAACGTCGCTCCGTGGGCCGTCATGGGTTACGTGAAAGGCAATTTCACGCCGACCACCGCTGCCTTCTTCCAGGCACAGTGGTTCTCCAACACCGGCGGCTTCGAGCTGACGGCTGGTCTGGATCTCAAGCCGATCACAAACTTCCGCATCTCTCCGGAAGTGCGTTACCGGACGACCAACAGCTCGTGGCACGGTGTCATCCGCTTCCAGCGCGACATTCCGTAAGCATCGTTTTCCAGCAGTTGCTGGAACAGAGAACCCGGCGGGCAACCGCCGGGTTTTTTTTGCCGGGCGGCAAGCTCCGCCGCTTTCGACCAATTAGGGTGGAAGCAAAAACCGCTTTCGCGGACAGCAGGGACCTCGTTCCCAACCCGCAGCGAGGCACAGCTGTGCTTCTCGTATACAGGGCAGGATCGACATCCCCCGCTGCGCGATATGACTGGGCCTACCAGACCCTGCGGATGACCATGCTGCTCAGCGCGCCTTGCCACGCATGATCTCCGGCAAATGCGCCGCCGTGCCGGGGCAGCGCGGCTGACATCGCCCTTCGATTGCCAGCCCGGCCGCCTGTTCTCGTTGCGCAAATTATGAACTCAAGTCTGCCGGTTTTCGCGCCGTGTGCTGCGCTGGAAGCAACTGCATATTTCGTGATCAGATTATCGCGGCATTTCTGCAACACGAATTGTGCAGCGCAAAAGCAACAACGCCGCACATCATCTTTTTTGTTGATCCGGCTAGAATTCAGGCGATTTGATCTACCAATCCGATCCGGCGCAAGCCGCAGGGGACCTCCAGTCTGCGAGCCAACCCGATCGGACACTTTGTGTGGTCATTGGGGACGAAGAAGATGAATCTCAAACGCTTGCTACTAGGCACCGCGGCCGCGCTGAGCGCCGCAAGCGCCGCCGACGCCGCCGACGCCATCGTGATGGCGGTGCCGGAGCCGATGGAATATGTCCGAATCTGCGACGTCTACGGCAGCGGGTTCTTCTACATTCCCGGTACCGAAACGTGCATGAAGATCGGCGGGTACTACCGCTTCGAAACCCGGTTCGATTTCACCGGCGGCACAATGGACTGGTGGAACCGCTTCGCGCTGGGTGTTGACGTGCGCTCCGAAACCGAGTGGGGCACTCTGCGCGGCTACACCGACACCTATTTCGATTATGGCTGGGGCACCTATGCGGGGGTCGTTGCGGGCGCGCCGGCCACCATATCCGGCTATCGCTCCATCATCGATCCGGAGGCGATGTTCATCGAACTCATCACCGCGTCCGGCACGCTTCGCCTCGGCAAGGCAGACGCGCCGTATTCGCGCTTCCTCGGCTGGGGCGGTCTCAACATCATCGATGCCGGCGTCTACAGCTACTACAACTCGACCGAGATAAGCTTCACCTTCACCGGATCGAACGGCTTCTCGGCCATCATCGCGCTGGTCGAGGACGCCGACCGGGATTATGTGCCGAACATCGAAGGCGGCATCCTGCTCAGCCAGGGCTGGGGTTCGGCCGGCCTGATCGCGGGCTACGATGAAGCGACAGGGACTTTCGGCCTCAAGGGTGCGCTGACGGTCGCCGCGCCGAACGGTTCCGCCTCGTTCAAGCTGATGCCGATGTACGCCAGCGGCACGGCGGGCGGTGTCTATGACATCACCAGCCCGACCGGAACCAACGTCAACTTCTCCGTGCTGGGCAGCGTGGCCGGCGCGTTGACGCCGAAGGTCGGCGCGGCACTGACGACGCAGTGGTTCAGCGACAGCGCATGGCTGTTTCAGGGAGAGTTGCAGTTCACACCCGTTGAAGACTTCCTGATCGTGCCGTCGGTCACCTACACCACCCCGGCAGGCGGGAGCTGGACGGGCCTGATCCGCTTCCAGCGCACCATTCCGCCGGCATAATCCAGCGGGCATTCCAGTATAAGGGCCCGGCGGGAAACCGCCGGGCCCTTTGTTTTGCGGCGCCGCCCTTCGTCCGTTCTGTTGCCTGACCGCCATGCCCCGGCTATCGACAAGGGCGCAAAGGGAGGACGCTTGTGCAACAGGATTTCACGCGCGGGGACGTAACGCTCGCCAACTGGCGAACCGCGCCTTACAGCCGCTGGAGCTTTCAGAACGTCGCCGAGATCGTGCCGTCGGCGACGATCGCCTACGCGGCGGGCGGCGCGGCCGTGCGGCCGGAAGCGCCGGACGCGGTTGAGATCGAGGATCCCGAGACCGGCCGGCACATCGGCGCCAGCGACTATCTCGGCCTCACCGGCGCCGACAGCTTCCTGGCGCTCAAATCAGGCAAGCCGGTTGCGAGCTGGACGGCGGCGCACGCCGATTTCGACGCGCCGCATGTCATCTTCTCGATCTCGAAGTCGGTGACCGGGATGCTGGCTGGGATAGCCCGCGAGGACGGCCTGCTCGACCCCGACATGCCGGTTTCGGCCTATGTCGGCCTGCCCTCATCATGCGGGTATGCCGACGCCCGGGTCCGCGATTTGCTCGACATGACGGTCGCGCTCGATTTCGACGAGGAGTATCTCGACGCCCACGGCGCGTTCGACCGCTACCGCCGCGCCATGCTGTGGAACCCCGAGCGGCCCGAAACGAAACGGGAAACGCTGGAAGCCGTGCTCGCCTCGCTCGGCCGCGCGGCGGGCAATCATGGCGAGCGATTCCTCTACGCCTCGCCCAATACCGACATGCTGGGTCTGGCGATCGAGCGGGCCACCGGCATCCGTTACCATCGCTATCTCGCCGAACGGCTGTGGGAGCCGATGGGCGCGGCAGGCGCGGCCCATGTCACGGTCGATCGCGTGGGCACGGCGCGCGCGGCCGGCGGCGTATGCATCACCGTCTCCGACCTTGCAAGGCTCGGGCAGCTTGTGCTGGAGGACGGCCGCGCCGGCGACGGCAGGCAGGTCATCCCCGCCACCTGGATCGCCGACACGCGTCGGAACGGCAACGCCGACGCCTGGCGCATCGGCAATTTCGCCGATACTTTCGAAAACGGCCGCTACCGCTCCTGCTGGTACTCGGTCGGCGATGACCATGACAGCTTCTGCGGCATCGGCATTCACGGGCAGTGGCTGTGGGTCGATCCCGAAACCGGCGTCGTCATCGCAAAGACGGCATCGCGCGCCGAACCCAGCGATGACGCAGCGACCGCCCGCGACATCGCGGTGCTCGGCCAGATCGCGCGGCGGCTCTAGACAACACGGCCACGTTGCCTGCCGACCCGCTTCCGGCGTAGACAAACGCTCCCGAAACATCACCAGGCGCCAGACATGACCGACGATGCTCCCCGCCTCACTTCGCTTTCCGAATCCCTCCCCGCGACGGTGCCGTTCGTGGGTCCGGAAGCCCAGGAGCGGGCGCGCGGAAACCGCCCGTTCCGGGCGCGGCTGGGCGCCAACGAAAACGGCTTCGGCCCTTCGCCGCGCGTCGTCGAGGCGATTGCCGCGGCGGGCCCTCAAATGTGGAAATATTGCGATCCCGAAAGCCACGAACTGAAGGCCGCGCTTGCCGCGCATCTCAGCGTGCCTGCCGCCAATGTCGCCATCGGCGAGGGCATTGACGGGCTGCTCGGCCTGACGGTTCGGCTCTACATGGAGACCGGGCAGCCGGTGGTCACCTCGCTCGGCGCCTATCCGACCTTCAACTACCATATCGCCGGTTTCGGCGGCCGGGCGGTGACGGTGCCCTACGAGAACGACCGCGAAAGCCTGGACGGTCTGCTCGACGCGGTGCGCAGGGAGGCCGCGCCGATTGTCTACCTCTCCAACCCGGACAACCCGATGGGAAGCTGGTGGGAGGCCAACGAGATCGAGCGTTTCATCGACGCCCTGCCGGCAACGACCATGTTCGTGCTCGACGAAGCCTATGGCGAGTTCGCGCCGGCGTCGGCCATTCCCCCGCTCGATCCGTCACGGCGCAATGTGCTCAGAATGCGTACATTCTCAAAGGCTTACGGGCTGGCGGGGCTGCGCTGCGGCTATGCGGTCGGCCATGCCGATGCGATCTCGGCATTCGAGAAGGTGCGCAATCATTACGGCATGAGCCTTATGACGCAGGTTGCCGCGCAAGCAGCGCTGGCCGACCGGGATCATCTGGCGGCAACCCGCGACAACGTCGCCCGGGCGCGTGACGAAATCGGCCGGATCGGCCGTGAGAACGGTCTTGAGCCCCTGCCCTCGGCGACCAATTTCGTGGCGCTCGACGCCGGCGACGGCCAGTTCGCGCTGAAGCTGATGCAGGCGCTGCTCGATCGCGACGTGTTCGTGCGCAAGCCGATGGCGCCGGGCCTCGACCGCTGCATCCGGATCAGCGCCGGGCCCGAGGACGAACTGGCGATTTTCGCCGCCGAACTGCCCGGCGCGCTGGCGCAGGCACGGGGGAACTAGGCAGTGTATACGGTGAGACGGCCAGGCGCGGCGCGTCCGGCGTGATTCAGGCGCTCTTCCTGATCTCTTCGGCCCCGGCGAGCTGATCTCTGAGCGACGAGAGAAAAGCCCGCACCCTGCCCGGCGCCGGGCCGCGCTCGAAGGCTGTCAGCCGCGTCGGCGTCCAGCCGTCATGCGGCAGCAGTTCCGCTTCCAATGCGGCGCATTGGCGCGACTGCTCGTCGGTAAGCGGCAACCGGCGGGCCTCGCGCATAACAACCAGCAGCTCATGAACCTGACGCATGACGCGGAATGCTTCGAACATCGGCTTTTTCAGCGCCGGTTCCTCCTGCCAGCTTCTTCCGCCGAACAGGCCCTGCACGACGTGTTGTCCCGCGCCCAGACAGTCATAGCTGGCGCAACCGGAGAAGCCGTCGGCCTCCAGCGAACCATGAATGGTACACCGGCCCGCCCGGCTCAGATTTGGACATGGAACACCCGCCGGCTTGTCGATGGCGAACTTGTCCGAACGGTCGAAGGCATGGTGGGCGCAACACAGCGCCGCGCACTGCCCGCAATCCGCGCGAAGCATGAGGTCAGACATGTCGGTTCCCGGTTTGTGATTGCAGCCGCGCAAACAAAAACGCCGGCCCCGGCGGGCCAGCGTCAGGGTCACGCTAACCGCGCTTGTTGCATCTTGCAAGGACGAACCGGCTACAGTTCCAACTGCCAGTTCTGGCCGATAAGGTCCTTGCCGAAGCTGTGATGCTTTTCTTCCGCCATCAGCCTGAAGCCCTCGGCCTGGTATATCCTGCGCGCGCTGGCGAGCACATCGTTGGTCCACAGCACCAGCCTGCTGTAGCCGCTGGCGCGGGCCTGCTCGACGCAAGTCCTGACCAGCAGAGAGCCGACGCCCTTTCCGCGCGCGGCTTTCTCCACGTGCAACAGACGCAGCTTGGCTGTTTCGTCGTCCTGATAGACGAGGAACACCGCTCCCAGCCGCTCCCCACCCTGCTCGGCGATCCAGCAGAACTCCTTCCCCGGCCGGAAGTCGCGAACGAAAGCGCCGCAGATTTCGGCGGCGAGACCCTCGAACGTGATGTCCCAGCCATATTCGTCCGAATAGAGCCGGGCCTCGCGCTCGATGATCCAGCCCATATCGCCCGGCCGGTGCGCGCGCAGCATCACCGGCGCAGGATCCGTCTCCTGCTCGCCCAGGATCGTTTCGATGTCGTGCATCGCCCCGGTGAGCCTGGCCCGGCGATCGTCGCCGGCCGACAGCAGCATCGCGGAAAGGCCGCGCTCGGTCATTGCCTGCAATTCGTCGATCGTAGCGCGCCCCTTCGATGTGAGCCGCAGCAGGCGGCGGCGGCCGTCCGCCTGGTCACGCCGGGTTTCCAGGAGACCGAGCCGGCCGAACTTGCGCAGCATGCGCGCCAGATAGGCGGGGTCGAGGCCAAGATCGCCGGCGATGTCGACCGCGACATGCGGCTCGCGAAACCTGAGTTCGAGCAGCACGCGCGTTTCGGTCAGCGTGAATTCGCTGCCGGCCAGCGTTTCGTTCAACAGCCCGATCCGGCGCGTATAGAAGCGGTTGAACGCGCGCACGCGCTTTACGGTTTCCTGCAGTTCAGCCATCGCGGCCACCTCCCGCGGGAAGTCTTGGCAATTTAGTGGACTGAGTCAACTATCTTTCGAACGGCGATTGAGGGCGAGCCAAAGCCGGCCGCCGATACGCTCCTTTGGAGAGGTTCTTTGCCTGGTCAGCGTGCGCCACTTACGTGGAAGTTCGCTGACATGGCAGCGCGTGCTCGGTACAGATGCCTGCTCGCCGACGTCGTCGTCGTGGCCCAGCTGGCCTCCACCTATCTGCCGTTCATGCACATGGTGTTCGAGATGCGCGCGGTCTCTGTCACAGGGGCGTCGCCGTGATCGCGGTCGGCGTACTCCTGATGCTTGTCGTGGAAACAGAGAAATGGATTCGCATCGCGGCGATGCGGAAGGCACGCCCCCGTTCCAGTGGGGCAGACCTAATCCGGAGAACGATCGCGCCGAGCCGGCAGGCCCCCGCCAATTGCCTATTGGCAGTAGCTGTAGCGTATGGTGCAGGCGTTCTGGCCCGCGCCGGCCGCGCAGTGGGCCAGCGCCGCCGTTTCGGCCGTACGGGCATCCGAAGCGCTTGAATAGCCGTACCAGTATCCGTTGCGGGCGAATTCGGCCACCGCGTGACAGCGGTTCTGCGTCGCGTCAACGACGCGGCAATTGCTGTTGCCGCAATATTGCAGGGCAAGCCCCTGGGCCGACGCCAGATCCGCCGCCGCTCCGTGGCCAATCGCGCCCTGGCCGTCGACGGCAAGCGCCATCCAGCCGGGCTGCGCGGGCGCGCTCGCCTGCGCGCCGCATTGCTGGAAGATGCCGGGCACGAGGCGTCCTTCCGAGCACATGATGCCACCCCACTGGAAGCCTCTGACATTGCCGGCCACGATCTCGAACCAGTCGTAGCCGTTGAAGTGGACACCGGCATTGGCGTGTATTCTGATCCGCGCGCCTTCCGTCAGGCTGCCGACCTGGGCGAAATTCATTCCAGGTCCGCTGCGCACCTTTCCGCCAAGCGACTGGCCAGGCGTATCCAGCATGGCGCCCTTCGGCGCATTCGCGGCTCCGCCCGCGGGCGCGTTCGCGGCGACCGGACGGCAGGGCACATTCCTGCCTTGGATGCGCAGCATGGCGTCGTGGCCCTTGCCGGAGAACTCGGCGAAGTCATTGGCGAAACGGAAACCGGAGCCGGACGGTGCGACACGCAACGCGAATTCGAGCTGCTCCTCCTGGCGGGGCGGGGCGAACGCGGCGCTGACGAAGACGTGCTCGCTGTTGCCGGTCTCGTAGCCTACGAAATAGGTGCCTTCCGGCGCCGCGCACTCGAACGGCGTATCGAGGGCCGCCGAGGCGGGTCCGTGACCGGCAATGAGCAAGATTCCGGCGGCGAGCAGGCCGCCTCGCAAATTCAATCCGAGCATCCCATCCCCCTGTGCACTCCCCCTGCGGAGCCCACTCAATCTATGGATGTATCAACCCCGAATTGCAAGCGTTCCTCTTATCTCTGCCTGCAGGCATCCGTCGGTTGCCTCTTGAATTAAATGAACGCTTGTTTTATTAATGTGCCGGCGAGGAAATCATGGCGCGCACGGCAGGCTCCGACGGACAGAAGACCCAGGCTGCGATCCGCGACGCGGCGGTGAACCTCATCGCGCGGCTCGGCTACGAGGCCGTCACCATGCGCCAGCTGGCGGCGGAAGTCGGCGTCCAGGCGCCGGCGCTCTACCGCTACTTCCCGACCAAGGAAGACCTGCTCTTCGATCTCATGACTGCGCATATGGAAGCGCTGATAGAAAGCTGGGAGACGGTTCGGCCCGCCACACCCGATCCGGCGGCGCGGCTCAGGGCATTCGTTGCCAACCACATCCGTTTCCATGTCGAGCGGCGGCACTCCACCCATGTCAACAACATGGAACTGCGCAGCCTTTCACGGGAGCGGCTGAGCGCTATTCTCAGGCTGCGCGGCCGCTACGAAAAGGAACTGCGCCTCATCCTGCGCGAGGGCGCGGAAGACGGCGCGTTCCGCGTCGAGGACAGCACGCTCACGGCGATGGCGATCATCCAGATGGTCACCGGCGTCATCGTCTGGTTCAGGCCGGACGAGCGGCTGTCGGTGGACGAAGTCACCGAAACCTATCTGGCCATGACCATGCGGCTGGTCGGCGCGGATCCGCGCCACGAGGAGAGAAATGTACGAGAAAGCGCTGAATTTCGGGCTTGGTGAGGACATAGACGCGCTGCGCGAGATGGTGCGGCGCTTCGCGGCCGACGAGATCGCGCCCCGCGCCGCCGACATCGACCGCGACAACGCCTTCCCCGCCGATCTGTGGGAGAAGCTGGGCGCGCAGGGCCTGCTCGGCGTCACCGCCGATCCGGATTTCGGCGGCTCGGGCATGGGCTATCTTGCGCATGTCGTGGCGATGGAGGAGATTTCCCGCGCCTCGGCCGCCGTCGGCCTCTCATACGGCGCGCATTCCAATCTCTGCGTGAACCAGATCAATCGCTGGGGCACCGAAGAGCAGAAACGGAAATATCTGCCCGATTTGTGCTCGGGCGCCAGGATCGGCGCGCTCGCGATGTCGGAAACCGGCGCCGGCTCGGACGTCGTCTCCATGCGGCTGCGCGCCGAGCGGCGCAACGACCGCTATGTGCTCAACGGCACCAAGATGTGGATCACCAACGGCCCGACGGCATCAACCCTGGTTGTCTACGCCAAGACCGACCCTGACCGCTCGAGTCGCGGCATCACCGCCTTCATCATCGAGCGCGAGATGAAGGGCTTTTCGGTCGCGCAGAAGCTCGACAAGCTCGGCATGCGCGGCTCCGACACGGGCGAGCTGGTGTTCGAGAATGTCGAGGTTCCGTTCGAAAACGTGCTGCACGAGGACGGGCGCGGCGTCGAAGTGCTGATGTCGGGCCTCGACTACGAGCGCGTGGTGCTGTCGGCAGGCCCGCTCGGCTTGATGGCGGCCTGTCTCGACGTCGCCGTGCCCTATGTCCAGCAGCGCAAGCAGTTCGGCCAGGCGATCGGCGAGTTCCAGCTCGTGCAGGGCAAGATGGCCGACATGTACACCACGCTGAACGCCTGCCGCGCCTATGTCTACGCGGTGGCGGCCGCCTGCGACCGGGGCGAGACGACCCGCAAGGACGCCGCCGGCTGCATCCTCTATTCGGCAGAGCGCGCCACGCAGCTGGCGCTCGACGCGATCCAGCTTCTGGGCGGCAACGGCTACATCAACGAGTTCCCCGCCGGGCGGCTCCTGCGCGACGCCAAGCTCTACGAGATCGGCGCCGGCACATCGGAGATAAGGCGCTGGCTGATCGGAAGAGAGATGATGGCGGAGGCAGTCTGACTTGACGTTTACTGATTGACTTTACGTTTAACGTTAAATAACGTTAAATTCGTCAATCATGGAGGCTAGGATGAACATGCTTCATCGTACGGTGCGCGCGGGTTCGGAGAAAGCGCGCATCTGGCAAATCTGCGACGAATTGCTGGCGAAGTTCGGGCGCATGCCAACCGGCCGCGAAGTCGTCGACCTCTATGTCGCGGAGGGCGGCAACGAGGGCACCGGCTTCACCCAGTACTCGCACTGGAAGAAGGAAATGGCGGCGCAATCGAAGCGCGCCTCCGTACGACACGAGGCAGTCGATGGCGAGCCTGGTTCCGTCCCGCATCGGCCCATGAGCGTTTCGGCCGACGGCCATTTGGTGCTTCCCGCCGAACTGCGGAAGGCGATGCTGCTTGATTCCGATGGCCGCGTGACCGCAACCGTGGTGGACGGCGAGCTGCGTGTACTGTCACCGATGGCGGCGGTTCGCCAACTTCAGCGAAGGGCCGCCTCGCTGGTGCCGCCCGGCACTCTGGTTTCAGACGAGCTGATCGCAGAGCGGCGTCTCGAAGCCGAAAAGCATGGCTGAATTCGTCTTCGACGCGTCGGCGATACTGGCCATCGCCTTCAAAGAGCCCGGCGCGGAAATAGCCGTCGCGCGGATGCCCGCCGCCTGCGTTTCCGCCGTGAACTATTCCGAAGCCTACGCGAAAATGATCGACAAGGGGTTCGGGGCGGTCGAAGCCCATAGCTGGCTGGAGGCGCTGCGACTGGAGGTCCTCGGCTTCGCCAAGCCGGATGCGGCGAGCGCCGCGAGGCTGCGCGAGACGGCAGTCTGGCGACGCATCTCGTTCGCGGACCGAGCATGCATATCGCTTGCCGCCCGGGAGGGTGCTACCGCCGTCACCACCGACCGTATCTGGTCGAAGCTCGACCTGCCCTGCCCCGTCGAACTGATCCGTTAGCGGACCGCAGCATGGCGCCCCGCTCCATACGTGACTTGCGGCCGAAGCGCGCTAGGTGCCAATTCCGGCCAACAGGAGGAACCCGCCATGCCGCTTAGCGACACCCAGAAGAAGCTCATCGCCGGCAACAAGAGCGATTTCTCCGGCCTTCGCGCCCTGTTCATCAACTGCACGCTGAAAAGCACCGGCCAGGGCCTCTCGCACACCGAGACGCTGATGCGCGATTCGATCGCCATCATGGAAGGCTGCGGCGTGGCGGTGGATTATGTCCGCGCCGCCGACCACCAGATCGCCTTCGGCGTGCAGCCCGACATGCGCGAGCACGGGGCGAAGACGGACGACTGGCCCGAACAGATCTGGCCCAAGGTGCGCGACAGCCAGATCCTGGTCATCGGCACGCCGCTGTGGCTGGGTGAGGAAAGTTCCATCTGCCGGGTGATCATCGAGCGGCTCTATGCGCATTCCGCACAGGTGAACGACAAGGATCAGTACATCTATTACGGGCGCACCGGCGGTTGTATCGTGACGGGCAACGAGGACGGCGTGAAACACGCCTCCATGACCGTGCTCTATGCGCTGCAGCATATCGGCTACATGATCCCGCCGCAGGCCGATTGCGGCTGGATCGGCGAGGCCGGACCGGGGGCCTCCTACGGCGACGAACTGGACGACGGCTCACGCGCCGGCTTCGACAATGCCTTCACCAGCCGCAACCTCACCTTCATGACATTCAACCTGATGCACACAGCGCGTATGCTGGCCGACGCCGGCGGCATCCTCGCCTACGGCAACACGAAGTGATCTGACCGACGTGGAAGAGATAACCGACACGATGAGCGACCGCCTCCGCACCCCCTTCGAGCCGATCGTCGAATGGCTCGGATATCTGACGGGCGTCATTGAGCTTCTGGCGATCGTAGTGCTCCTGCTCGGCGCCGGCCGCTTCCTGTTCTGGATGGTGCGCGCGGAGCTGTTCTCCGGTTCGGGCGACCGGCGGCTCGAGCGCCAGAACCTCGCCCGGCTGGAGCTCGGCCGCTACATCCTCGCGGGCCTCGAACTGCTGATCGTCGCCGACGTCATCCACACCGCGCTGACCTTCGACCTTGACAGCATCCTGTTCCTCGGCGCGCTTGTGCTGATACGGTCCGTGATCAGCTTCTTTCTTGACCGCGAGATCGCCCAGCTCGAACGCAAACGACAGCACGACGCCCCCGAATAGGCCCGCCGCTCCATGTCCGTCATCAAGTCCGAAATCGCCACCGCCTCCGACGCCTTCAAGGCCAACGCAGAGCGCATGGCCGGCCTCGTCGCCGACATCGCGGAGAAAGCAAAGACGGTCGAACAAGGCGGCTCCGACGACGCGCGCGAACGCCACGTCTCACGCGGCAAGCTGCTTCCCCGCGAACGCCTCGCCCAGCTGCTCGACACCGGCTCGCCGTTTCTCGAGATCGGCCAGTTCGCGGCCTGGGACATGTATGGCGGCGACATCGCCTCGGCCGGCATGATCGCCGGCGTCGGCCGCGTCGAGGGCCGCGAGGTGATGATCGTCGTCAACGACGCCACGGTGAAGGGCGGCACCTATTATCCGGTCACGGTGAAGAAGCATCTCAGGGCCCAGGAGATCGCGCTGCAAAACCGCCTGCCCTGCATCTACCTTGTCGACAGTGGCGGCGCCAACCTGCCCAACCAGGACGAGGTGTTTCCCGACCGCGAGCATTTCGGCCGCATCTTCTACAACCAGGCCAACATGTCGGCCCTCGGCATCCCGCAGATCGCCTGCGTGATGGGTTCGTGCACGGCCGGCGGCGCCTACGTGCCGGCGATGGCCGACGAGTCGATCATGGTAAAGAACCAGGCGACGATCTTTCTCGGCGGCCCGCCGCTGGTGAAGGCGGCGACAGGCGAGGACGTCACCGCCGAAGACCTCGGCGGCGCGGATGTCCACACCCGGCTTTCCGGCGTTGCCGACCACTACGCCAATGACGACGCCCACGCGCTCGCCATCACCAGGCGCATCGTCAGGAACCTCAATCGCAACAAGCAACTCCAGCTTGAGATGCGCAAAGCGCGCCCGCCGCTTCACCCGGCACATGAGATCCCCGGCATCGTGCCGGCCGACACCAGGCAGCCCTATGACGTGCGCGAGATCATCGCCCGCGTGGTCGACGGCTCCGAACTCGACGAGTTCAAGGCCAATTACGGCGCCACGCTGGTCACCGGCTTCGCCCATATTCACGGCATGCCGGTCGGCATTCTCGCCAACAATGGCGTGCTGTTTTCGGAAAGCGCGCTCAAGGGCGCGCATTTCATCGAGCTGTGCTGCCAGCGCAAAATCCCGCTGGTCTTCCTGCAAAACATCACCGGCTTCATGGTCGGCCGAAAATACGAGGCCGGCGGCATCGCCAAGGACGGCGCCAAGCTGGTGACGGCGGTGGCCACCGCGCGGGTGCCCAAGCTCACCGTCATCATCGGCGGCTCGTTCGGCGCCGGCAATTACGGCATGTGCGGACGCGCCTATTCGCCCCGCTTCCTGTGGATGTGGCCGAACGCGCGCATCTCCGTCATGGGCGGCGAGCAGGCCGCAACCGTGCTGTCGCTGGTCAAACGCGAGGGCATCGAACGCAAAGGCGGCGCGTGGAGCGCGGAAGAGGAAGCCGCGTTCAAACAGCCGATCCTGGAAAAATACGAGCGCGAGGGCCACCCGCTCTATTCGTCGGCCCGGCTGTGGGACGACGGCATCATCGACCCGGCGAAGACGCGCGATGTGCTGGCGCTGTCGCTGAGCGCGGCGCTGAACGCCGAGATCGAGGAGACGAAATTCGGGGTTTTCAGGATGTGAGGGGCGGTCCGAGGAGTTCGGCTATGACCCGGCAGACTTCTGATCAGACAAATAAGCTGATCGATAAGTTCCTCCGGCATGAAAACCTGCGCATGGAAGCGATTCGGCAGCAGAATGTGCCCAAGGCAAACCGGCATCTCCTGAAGAGTTCAGAGGCAGGCGCGATTTTGCGTTCAACTGCCGAAGGCAGGGCTGAACTCGAGGCGCTTCTTGACGATCCAGAGCTTCATGTAGGGGTCGCCGCCGCCGAGGAGGTCATGCGCTGGGATCCGGACAAAGTCATCCCGCTATTCGGGCGCCTTCTCGACCTCGACGGCGATCTGAGCCACATCGATTCCGTTGACGAGCGCGGTGACATCAGGCTCCGAGCCCGCTTGTGGCTTTACAAACACTTCAACATCCGCAACGCGGACCGCAATGAGTTGATCGAGCCCCTGAAATCGTACGGGGTTAATCTGAAACGCCGCGAATATCCTCAATGAGCCCCACAGACTAGTGTGTCGACGCGGCAATAGGGGCGGACGAGCGGCGCCCTCTATTCCGCGAGACTCGTACCCTGATACATTCAGGCCCGCTTCAACAGTCAATCGTCGAAACTTTCATGCCAAAGCACCGCATCTATTCGATGAGTTTCGCCAGCGTCTATCCGCATTACGTGACCAAGGCGGAGAAGAAGGGGCGCACGCAGGCGGAAGTCGACGAAATCATCGCCTGGCTGACCGGCTACGGCGAGAGCGACCTCAAGGCCATCCTGGAGGACCGCACCGACTTCGAGACCTTCTTTGCCAAGGCCCCTCGCCTCAATCCCGACCGGTCGCTGATCACGGGCGTGGTCTGCGGCGTCCGCGTCGAGGAGATCGAGGAGCCGCTGATGCGCGAAATCCGCTATCTCGACAAGATGATCGACGAGCTGGCCAAGGGCAAGAAGATGGAAAAGATATTACGGGCGGGGTGACGGGCGCACGGGCCGCCGCGGCGCGCCGCCAGTGACCCGCTTGGCCGGGATTGCGCGTGTTGCGAAATTTCCCGCTGCCCCTGTCGTCTCCAACCGGTCCCGAACGTCCTTGTCCCAGGACCGCGCCAGAGGAGAGACCCGCAATGTCCGCCGAGAAGGTCAAAGGCCCGGCATCCTATTTCCCGTCGATCGAGAAGACCTATGGCAGGCCGGTCGCCCACTGGCTGGCGCTGCTCGACGGCATGCGCGGGACGAAACACATGGAGATGGTCTCCGCGCTCAAATCCGGCCACGGGCTGGGGCATGGACACGCCAATGCGCTGGTGGCCTACTGGCGGGCGAAGAACGCCGGCTGAGCGCGCGCCATCACGGAGGAACCCATGCATTACGCGATCCTGGCCTATCACGCCGAGGGCGTGGTCGAATCCTGGTCACAAGAGGAAGACGACGCCCTGATGGACGAGCTGCTCGCCACCCATGACCGGATGGTGGCCGCGAAGCATTTCGGCCCGGCGGCACGGCTCGGACCGACCGCGGACGCGAAGACCCTGCGCGGCCCGGGCGACGGCATGGTGATCGACGGCCCCTTCGCCGAAACCAAGGAGCAGCTGCTCGGCTTCTATGTGGTGGATTTTCCCTCGATCGACGACGCGATCGCCGCCGCCCGCGAGATGCGCCGCGCCAACCCGACGGCGGTGTACGAGATCAGGCCGGTGATGCTGTATCTGAAGGGGGCGGAGATGGAGAGTGGGGAGGGGTAGAAGGGTGAGGGGTGATGTGCGGCTGGTTGCCGAGCAGTTGACCCCTCTGGGCACAGCACCAAACAGGTCGAACGCCGAAGCCAACGAAGTACGATTCTGGCTCCTCGCAGTGATGCCGTAAATTTAAAGGCTTATCCCCTTTAGTCAGGTTCAACTAGACATTGTATTGCCTTAATTTTCATTTATTTATTGTCAATTCGTCGATGATCTCATGAACGTCGAAGCCGAGGATGTCGGCCAGATCGATCAGTTCCACGAGATCGACGCGCCGATCACCACTCTCGATATTGGCTATGAACGGCTGGTGACGCCCCATTTCGCGAGCGACCGCCGCTTGAGACAGACCGGCCGCTTTGCGACGTTCCACCAGTATCTCGACCAAACGCCGATGTCGTTCTGAGTGAATGGTCTTGGACATGCGGCGAGCAATCCGGTTGCTCTGCCGCGCTAATCCGATATTCGGATTATCCAAAAATTAGATATCTGACCTCATTGTGCCTCTCTCACAATTGGTTGGAGAGTGTCATGAGCAGCAACAATATCGGAGGAATTCTCCTCCTCTTGGCAGCAGGTTGGTTCTTTTTCGGAGGCGATTCGGAAGATACCAAACCTTCGCAAGAGCAAACGAACAATCCCGTCTCACCGGTTCGGACGGTATCCGTGCCAGAACCAAAGAAATGGGACGATTCGCAAATCTGCGGACATGCGGTGCAGACCTACTTCGTCATCGTCATGCCACCTCGCTACATCGATTGGCGAGGGAACACGCACATTTTCAGGAGCGAGTCAGGGAACCGCTATGAGTGTTTGATCAGCGGCGACCGAGTGATCCTGATGTGGATCAACGATCTCGGGCAATCCATGCGGAGTGACAGCACCCGTGTCAGGGTCGATCCGAGGGGAGTGCTTCATGTCAAGACAGATATGATGGCGATGGAATTCGAATAAAAGGAGAAAGCAATGTCAGAGAGGAGCCTACTAGTTAGTGATCGTGAGGCTACTTTTGAGATAAATATCTGTGGAGTTCCGGATGTCACTGCTTTCCGGAAATGTCGTGGAGAAACTGGTCGAGCTTCTCTTCGGCCTTTTGACGATAGCGATCAGCAGATTCCTGCGAATTCCCAACGAAATTCGTTTTGTTTCGGATGATGCTCCGTGCATCAAATTGGATTTGATTCAAGATGATTTCGGGATCGTCCGAAAGCCGGAGAAGGTGCAACAGCAGAACGCTCAGCAGCGTTTGATGCGCGACTAACCACCCTGTCTGGTCGATAAGGACATCCTGTGAGACCGATGCGTTGTCGTCAACTTGAGATTGCAATTCGGCCACACGCTCTTCGATATCATCCTGGGTCATTTCCGTCCTCCGAATCACCAAGGTCTAAGGATGCCACGATCAGGAAGCACCAGCCATAAGGTGCCTTAACGGCATCGGCTCGATCCGCAGCCCGATTCCGAGCAGACTGTCGAAGGAGACGGAATAGTGACGGCGACGGTTCCAACGGAACACAAACTCGTCGAGATAGGCTTGCAGGTACTTGCGTCGAAAGCCGTGATAGACGCCCAAGGCGAGTCTCTTGAGGTTCGAGAACACCCGATGAATCCACGGCATGAAGATATGTGCCGGGATCATGTAGCCGATGACCTTTTCCTTGTGACCGCGATCCGGCAGTTCACGATACGCGGTGTTGCCGTCCGTCGAGATCGACGACCCAGCGGCAGTGTTGGTTTCTACAAATGCATGAAGCGTCTTCCGCGTGAAATCCGGGATCGCCGAAAGTCGGATACGACCGGGCATACGGCCCTCATGTAGCTCGACAGCGCCCACGATGATCAGCTTGCCGACCTTGCTGCGCCCTTGCGTTCCATAACGCACGTCGTCGGTCTTGGCGTGATACGGCATGGAGCTTTCATCGACCTCGACAATACCCTCCAACGGCGACCGGTCGGGATCGACCATGGACTTGCGCAGACGATGTAGGAGGAACCATGCGCTCTTGTAGGAGCCGATGCCGAGCTTGGCTTGAAGCTGGAGGGCGGAGATGCCGTTCGAGTGCGTGGCAACGAAGTGTGCTGCGAGGAACCATGTGCGCAACGGAAGATGCGTGCCGTGCATGATCGTTCCGGCTGTGGCGGAGGTCTGTTTGCCGCAAGTGGCGCATTCGTAGGTCCATGGCTTCGCCTCCAGCTTCCAGCCTTTGGTGCCGTCGCAGGATGGGCAGCAGAAACCGTCCGGCCAACGCTTCTGGATCAGATACTCCGCGCAGGCTGTATCATCCGGGAACGTCGCCATGAATTTCTGTAGCGAAACGGGGCGGTCTTTGGTCCATCGTGCGGTCATACCCGATGAGGAGCAAAGACCGTGCCACAAGATGTGGAGCTACCTTACCGAAGGGGATAAGCCTTTAAATTTATCCTTCGCTGAAATACTTATTTATGTCCATTATTATCCCTTCTAACTCGCCGTCGATCTCTTCCCTACTCATTTCGTCCAATATCTGAAAAAGCGATAAGGACGCTCCGCATTCCTTGTCGAGCAATTGGTTTATAGACGACAAGTAATCCTTTCCGCTGATTCGAGTCCAGTAGCCATGCTCATTCCACTCTCTATCAAATTCTATTTTCGCTACTTTCAGTATCTCTTTAGTATCTCTTCTGTCTCGTATTTGCGTATAATACTTTGTTGCAAACGATTGCACGCTTAGCAAGGCCTCATCTCGCATCTTATTTGCTATACCAAGCGCCAGTTCCCCGATCGCGGCGCTCTCCATTATCTTGCCTCTCTTGGAGGCCGCAATCCGGATCGCCTTTGCCAGCGCGTTCGGCTGAACGACGTAATTCTCAATCTCCTTCCTTCGCAACACACGACAATAGATCCCCGCCTCCTCGAGTCGCCGCTCATGCGCTTCAATGTCGGCAATGCACCGATAGTCGCGATCAAAAATGGCGGCGATCTTTGGACGAATCCCGAACAACTCTTCAAATGCCCACGGTATGTTGCCCACCTTTGGCCATTGCTCGAACCCGCCTATCTTCAACATCACCGTATCCGGATCGCTGAATACCCCATCCGGTATGATTGCCTGTTCAAACCTTCGGTATATCGCCCTATCATTCCCTTCGTAGGCGATAATTCTCTTGGCTCTGCTGAGCCTAGCAAAGTCGGCATTCTCGGTTGACCCGAGAAGAGCATGAGCCGATCTATAGCCTTCCTCAGTTGTAAGGCGCTTCCCGGTCTGAAAATCTGACCGCACTAAAACAACATCCCCCGAATTCGCCTCATTCATAATTTCCGCAGAGTGGGTTGCCAGGAACAGCTGGCCAAATCGTTTCTTTGCAATGCCAAACAAGCGCCTCTGTAGGTCCGCGTGAAGGTAAACATCGGGTTCGTCAAGAACGAGAATATCAGCCGATTCGCCTCGCAGCATATGAGTCATTATCTGTATCCACGCTTGGAATCCGAAGCCTGCCATGCCCACTTCTCGGGCAACACCTCGTTCGTTATATATCATCTCCAATTCCGGGCTGCCCCGGAATATTACTCTTGGTTTTTGAATCTCAAGCTCATCCCAGTTGTCTTCAACGAGCTCCCTGAATTTAGTGAATTCTTCATGAGTCTTGATCTTCCAGATATTTCTAAAATTCCTTGCCGCAAGCCTAGTGTGTTGAATCCTTTCTACATATTCTGGGTCGTTTGGTTTTTCATCTAACTCAAATTGTCCAAGTGTTGGAACAACGATTACTCGATTGGGAAAACAATCCTTGAAATATTTCTTTGTTTTCCTTGCAATGCGGTCGGACACAATATAGACATTGGGAGATCGCTCACTTCTGATAACGATATGAAGAGTTGACCCATTGGCATGCTCTATCTGTGCGCACACGTCGTCAGTTGAATCGTCAGTAGCGAGATTGGCGACCGGTATACTGAATTGCTTCTCGGGTATTTCGTATGTCGCGCATACCCCGTGGGTCCCCTGGGATTTCAGAACTGGAAGGCGGACCTGAGCATACCGTTCGACATCCGCAAACAAGCGCAAAGCATCTAAAATCGATGATTTTCCAGCGTTGTTTGGGCCAACGAAAACGTTCCGGTCACGGCAAGTTACTTTGAACTTTGCGTGACGCCTGAAATTTTCAAGTTCTATCTTGCGAAAAATTGACCCTACTCACTGCAATTTGGTGATTGCCTTTGGCAGCAAGCTACCAGACTTTGTGACTGCATTCACGTGCACTATTAACAGGGCCGTCTAGGTGCCGGTGCCGCAGCGGCCTTCTCAGCGAACGCATCCGCATTTCCTTCAGTGGCACCGCGCGCACTGTTTCAAGCAGTAGTCGGCCTTGATACATATTCGCCAGCAAAGAGACCCCCGATGACCGCGCGCACATCCACCCTTCACGTCCGCATCGAGGACGACACCAAGGAACAGGCCACCGCCGCGCTCGACGCGATGGGCCTTTCTGTGTCGGATGCCGTGCGCATTTTCCTCAAGCGCGTCGTCGCCGACCAGGCCTTTCCGCTGGAGCTCAAGGTGCCCAACGCCGCTACACGCGCGGCGATGGCCGAGGCCGACGAGATCGCGGCCACGCGCGCCGCCCGCCTTGCCGATCCCAATGCGCCAGCAGCCTCGGTTGAAAAGAACGGCGGGCAGTGAGCGTCCGTCGCACCCCGCGGGGATAAAACCAGCCCCGCCCTCTCCCGAAACCCCCGCATTTCCCGCCTTCCTGAAAAAGGTTCCGCCTTTTCCATCCACGCAGTCCCCGCCCGCCCGACAATGCCGCCTTGAAACGAGGCCGGCATGGACTGGAATTTGCGATCGAGAAGCACCGCCGGGCCCTGAAGCGCGTGCTGGCGGCGTTGGTGAGCATGGTGGGCGGCGTATCGAGTTCGCCATCCCCCGGGGCGGGACCGTTCGCAGGCTCACCCTCCGGCAGCTCCCGCCCGCTCGACGCCTTCCTTCATGCCACCGGCATGAAGGATTTCGGGCTCCGCCCGATACCTGCGTCTCTCCCCCGCCATCTCCACCGCGCGGTGCTGCGCCTGCTGCGCCCGGCCGAAGCCGCGGCGCGGCGGCTGGTCATTGTCGCGGCCAGAGGCATCGAGATGCCGCCCCCTCCACCGCGTTTCACGCGGTCCCCCTCCCCCGTAAACGGAGGAGGATTTGCGTTGCGGCCCGCCGCGACCCGGGGGCCTCCCCTGCGAAGCGGGGAAGGTGTCGCCGGCTTGTCCGCCGTAGCCCGAAGGGCAGAGGCGGAAGGGCGCGGCATGGCGCCGGCATCTCCGCTCAGGATCGCCTTTCCTCTTTTCGACCCGCTGCGGCGGATGCCGCACAAGCGCCTGCGGGCGTCGGCAATCGCCATGCCCCGCATCTCGGTCCCCGGCTGGAGCCAGCCCGCTCCGCTTCCCATCCCGCCCGCGCCGGACGACGAAATCGACGCCCGCCGCCTCACTTTGCGGCTCGCAGCAATCGCCCGCGTGCTGGACGATCTGCCGCGCGAGGCGCGGCGCTTCGCCCGGTGGCGGCCACGGGGCGCGGTCGCCGCAGGCGCACAAGACGCAATAAGTTCTGCGGTCGCGCAAAACAGGGAAGGCGCCGCCGGCACGCAAGCCAGCCGCCCCGGCGCGCGCCGCTTCTGGCCGCTGCGCCACGGCCGACCGCCGGGCCAGCGCCCGCCCACAAGCCGCCGGCCCCGGCACGAGATCCACCAGATCCTGGAGGATGTCCACGGGCTGGCCTTCGACCTGCTGAAAGCGCCCGACACGTCATGACGCCACGGCCAACCTCGCCGAAGGCAACAGGGAAAGATCAATGGCCAGACCGGCAACGGGGCGTGGCGATGATGACGCACGGGCGAAG
Source organism: Rhizobiaceae bacterium (assembly GCA_040880025.1). Classification (GTDB taxonomy): domain Bacteria; phylum Pseudomonadota; class Alphaproteobacteria; order Rhizobiales; family Rhizobiaceae; genus RCIO01. The sequence continues at coordinate 195,466 of JBBDJD010000013.1, read as the reverse complement.
ACCTCTCCGCCGTCATCCCGGAAGCCGAGCAGCGCGAAGGCTGTCCGGGACCCATTCCGGAACGCTCGTGAACTGCGCGGGGCGGTCACGGAAGGGATCGCGGCTCGGCGCGGCTATGCCGATTGGCCGGGATGACGATGAAGCGCGGCCTCCGCCCTTTTAGGCCCGCCCCGCCATACCTAGATGAGCGAGGCGCGCCAGCGCGCCACCCTCGAAAACCGGAGTTCCGCCGATGCGCGCCGCCCTCACCCGTATTGCAGCCCTTGCCGCCATTTTGCTTGCCGCCGCGCCGGCGCTGGCCCAACAGGTCGGCGAGGTCGGCGTCGACTGGCTCGGCAACGACATCATCGTGGAGGCCATCCACGACCCGCAGGTGGAGGGCGTGACCTGCCATGTCACCTATTTCGAGCGCGGGCTGATCGACCGGCTGCAGAAGGGCAACTGGTTCGAGGACCCGTCCAACTCGTCGATCGCCTGCCGGCAGACCGGGCCGATCGTCATCCACGACATCGACATGGGCGACGGCGGCGAAGAGGTGTTCAAGCAGCGCCAGTCGCTGATCTGGAAGCAGCTGGTCGTCAAGCGCATCTATGACGAGGCCAACAACACGCTGATCTATCTCTCCCATTCGCGCCAGGTGCAGGACGGTTCGGCCAAGATGGCGATCTCGACCGTGCCGCTCTACGGGCAGGAGGTGAACTGGGCCGGGAAGGAGTAGGCGCTGTCCCGGCGCGCTAATTCACCAGCCCCAGCACCAGCTGGTGCACATTGCCGCCCTGGCTGAGTTCGACGCGGTCGAAGTTGCGGCTGGCCTGGCGCTGTTCCTGCGACAGTTCGCCAAGGCGCTTTTGCAGCGTGGCGCGAACCTTTTTGCAGCCGGGATCGTTGGCAACGGCGAGACCGGTCGAGAACGCCTCGATCTTTTTCACCATCTCGACGATCATGGCGCCATGCACGCGCTCATGCGCGCGGATGCCTTCGATGAAGACTTCCCAGCGCGCCGCCGTCTGCGGCTCCAGGTCGCGCGGCGCTTCCGGCCAGCGGTAGTTAAGCGTCAGGCTCGGCCGCGCGGTGGCGAGCACGCAGGAGCCGTCAGCCCTCTGCTGGTAGTCGCGCGACCACAGAAGCTTGAAATCGGTGTAGGCGATGGCCCGGCCGGGCCCGGCCTTCGGGCCGCGCTCGCCGATCGAGCGGTAGAGCGCGATGCCGGACCGGCCCTCGATCTTGTAGGTCTCGATCCTTTCCGCCGCCTGCCAGTCGGCGTGGACCGGCGTGGCGGCGAGACAGGCCGCGGCAAGCGCAATTCGAACACAGGTCTTCATGGCCGCTCCAGGTCGCATCCGGGCAATCGCTATGACAAAGCCGCGCCCGGCGCCATCCCCAAATCCGAATTGCCGGCTTCGCCGATCCGGCTACACTGCCGCGCATGGCAGGGAGAAGCAGCATGGAAACGGTGACCAGCGCCGACGGCACGGAAATCGCATTCGAACGATCGGGCCGGGGCGCTCCTCTCGTGCTCGTCCACGGCACCAGCGCGTCCAGCGCCCGCTGGGGCAATTTCCGTCCGCTGCTGGAAGACCAATTCACCGTCATCGTGATGGACCGACGCGGGCGCGGGCAAAGCGGTGATATTGCGCCGGGCAGCGGTTATTCGCTCGAACGCGAGTTCGAGGACGTGACAGCAATTGTCGAGGCCTGCGGCGAGAAGGTGATCCTGTTCGGCCATTCCTATGGCGGGCTCGCCTCGCTCGGCGCGACGACGCTGACCGACAGGCTCGCCGCGCTCGTCATCTACGAAGCGCCGGTCCTCGAGGAAGGCTGGCTGCCCGAGGAACTGATCGCGCGGATGGAAGCCGCGATCGCGCGCGACGACCGCGAGGCGGTGATGACTATGTTCTGCGATGAGGTCGTGCGCATGCGCCCTTCCGACATCGCCGCGCTGCGCGCCTCACCTGCGTGGCCCGCACGGCTTGCCGCCGCTCACACCATCCCGCGCGAATTGCGCGGGGCCGAGGGATTTTCGCTCGACGCGACGCAACCGGAACGCATCGCCGTGCCGACCCTGCTTCTTCACGGCGGCGACAGCCCGGATTTCTTCAAGAGCTCGATGGCGAAGCTCGCCGGCGCCATTCGGGGCGCCAAGCCGGTGACGCTGGAGGGTCAGCAGCATGTCGCGATGGACACAGCGCCTGACATGCTGGCCTCAAATGTCCTGGACTTCTGGAAGGAAGCTCGCGGCTAACGTCCGAGCGGCCGGCGCGCCAGCGTCACCAGTTCGTCCTCGTCGGTAATGCCGGCCTGGAAATAGCCGATGATGCGCGAGGCGCGCTGCTCGCGTTCTTCGCCGGTTTCATCGGCGATCGCCGACTCTTCCAGCACCCGCGACAGGAGGTCGAGTTCGGTTTCCCCGAATATTCCGGCCTCGATGGCCTTGGTTCTTGCAGGCATGGCGGCGCTCCCCTGACCGGCAGATTAGGGCGCAATCCACGCCAATTGCAACCGGACCGTGTCCCGCCGATGCAAAGGGCGTGGCCCAATTGCGCCCGTTGCCGGCGGCCACTAGTTTCGCGCGGTGAACACCAGTCTCCCAACCCAGGACCGTCCGTCGCTCGGCATCCTTTTGATGATCGGCTTTTGCGCGGCCGCGCCGCTTGGCGATGCGATCGCCAAGATTCTCGGCGGCACGGTCCCGCTGCTGCAATTGCTGCTGGTGCGCTTCGGCGCGCAGGCGGTGCTGCTTCTCCCCCTGATCTGGTGGGCCGGCCATTCGCTGAGGACAACCCGGCGCGTGATGCGGCTCACGGCCTTGCGCACGGTGTTTCACATCATCGGCCTCGGCGCGATGTACACGTCGCTGCGCTATCTGCCGCTCGCCGATGCCATCGCGATCGCCTATGTCATGCCGTTCATCATGCTGCTGCTGGGCCGCATGGTGCTCAATGAAGAAGTCGGGCCACGCCGGATTGCCGCCTGTGCCGTAGGCTTCATCGGCACCCTTCTGGTCGTCCAGCCATCCTTCGCGAATGTCGGCTGGCCGGCTCTCTGGCCGCTCGTCGTGGCGCTTTTCTTCGCGCTCTACATGCTGGTCAGCCGGCAGCTTGCCCGCGACAACGATCCGATGGTGCTGCAAGCCATTTCGGGCACAATGGCGACCGCAATCCTCGGCGTCGTGGTTCTGGCGACGCGCGGCATCGACTTTCAGCCTCTCGCCATCATCATGCCGTCGCAGCAAGATATGTGGCTGCTCGCGTTGATCGGCGCGCTCGGGACATTCGCCCACCTGCTGATAACATGGTCGCTGCGCTTTGCGCCGTCGGCGACGCTGGCCCCGATGCAGTATCTCGAAATTCCGTTCGCCACCGCCTTCGGCTGGCTGATCTTCCGCGACCTGCCAAACGGCCTGGCGGCCGTCGGCATTGCGATCACCGTCGGGTCCGGCCTCTACATCGTATGGCGCGAACGCAGAACGACGCTGACGCTGCCGCCGGAGGCCTGAACGTTTGCCGTGATTGCCGTCAATAGCCGGCGCACGGCGGTCCAGGCCATCGGCGGCATGTTCGCCGGCAGCCTGGCGCCGATCGCCACCAGACATATCATCCGCGAACCAGCCGGTCGGTGAAGGTCACATCGACCGTGTTGAAGCGGATACGCCGGATCGAGGTGTCTCCGTGCGGGTTGTTGTCGGTCGAGATGTCGTCGCCCGCCGTATCTCCCAGCAGCCTGATGTCGCGAATCAGGCCACCGTCGCGGCCACGCACCGTGACGATAAGCGCTCCATCCTCGGCGGGTCCGATGAACGCGCAGCCGAACACGCAGCCGGCGCCGCTCGTATGGCGGATCGTGGCGATCGTCTCGGAGTTGATGCGCTCCACGAAGCGCGCTCCGTCGGAGGGATGCCAGCGCCAGACCAGGAAGCGCAGCGGACCGATCGCCGTATGGCTGCCGTCACCGCCGATCTCGCGCGCCGACATTTCCACCGCGGCGAAGATCGCCCGGCCGTTTCGCTCGACGCTCAGCGCGACGCCGACCACGATGACCGGGCCGTTGCCGTCGAATTCCCGATCGCCGCGCAGGACGGCTTGGGGTACGATCGGCGTGGTAATATCGGTCAGTTCGAGCGGATCGGCTCGTGCATGTGAAACGGGCATGATGGCGCATAGCAGAGCCATCGCCGCAAGGAAGTTTTTCACTCCATGTGCCTCCTTCTGGGTTGCCGTCCGCCCCGCCAGAGGCCATGACAGACGTTCCCCGCCCGCAGTGATATTAGCAGGAGTCCACAGCATGCCAATGTTCGGGAAAATCCTGATCGCCAACCGCGGCGAGATCGCGTGCCGGGTGATGCGCACCGCGCGGCGCATGGGCGTGGCGACGGTGGCCGTCTATTCCGACGCGGACAGGGACGCCATGCATGTCGCCATGGCCGACGAGGCGATGCATATCAGCCCATCGCCGGCGGCGGAAAGCTATCTCGTGGGCGCGCGCATCATCGCAGCGGCGAAGGCAACCGGAGCGGAGGCGATCCATCCGGGATACGGGTTTCTTTCCGAAAACCCCGCATTCGTCGATGCGGTCGAAAAGGCGGGGCTTACCTTCATCGGGCCTTCGGCCAAGGCGATCCGCGCCATGGGGCTCAAGGACGCCGCCAAGCGGCTGATGGAAAAGGCCGGCGTACCGGTGGTGCCCGGCTATCATGGAGAAGCGCAGGAAATCGTGGTGCTCGCCACGAAGGCGCGCGAGATCGGCTATCCGGTGCTGATCAAGGCGCGCGCCGGCGGCGGCGGCAAGGGTATGCGCAAGGTCGACGACCCTGATGATTTCGCAGAGGCACTGGCGTCGGCCAAGCGCGAGGCCAAGGCGGCATTCGGCGACGAGGCGGTGCTGGTCGAGAAATTCGTCGAAAAGCCGCGCCATATCGAGGTGCAGGTGTTCGGCGACAACCATGGCAATGCCGTGCACCTGTTCGAGCGCGACTGCTCGGCCCAGCGCCGCCACCAAAAGGTGATCGAGGAAGCGCCCGCCCCCGGGATAACGACCGAAATGCGGGCCGCGATGACCAATGCCGCGGTGAAGGCTGCGAAAGCCATCGGCTATTCCGGCGCGGGCACGATCGAGTTCATCGTCGATGCGTCGGACGGGCTGCGGCCCGACCGCTTCTGGTTCATGGAAATGAACACACGGCTGCAGGTGGAACACCCCGTGACGGAAATGGTCACCGGCGTCGACCTGGTGGAATGGCAGCTGCGCGTGGCGGCCGGCGAAAAGCTGCCGATGGCCCAGGAGGACATCCGCCTTTCAGGCCACGCCTTCGAGGCGCGGATCTATGCCGAGGACGCCTCGCGCGGCTTCCTGCCGGCGACGGGAACGCTGCATCACCTCAGCTTTCCGACCGCGGCCACCGAGGGAGCGGAAATCCGAGTTGAAACCGGTGTGCGGCAGGGCGATGCAATCTCGCCCTTCTACGATCCGATGATCGCCAAGCTCGTCGTCCATGCCGGAGACCGGGCCTCTGCGCTTTCAGCGCTTTGCCTTGCGCTCGAAGGAACCGAGGTGGCCGGCTCGACGGTCAACACCGGCTTCCTGGCCGCGCTTGCCGCCGATCCCGATTTTGCCGCCGGCGATGTCGACACCGGAATGATCGATCGCAAACAGAACGCGCTGGTCGCCATCCCGGAACCGTCGACGCGTATCGCCGCGCAGGCCGCGCTCGCCGCATCCGGGGCGCTCGACCGGGAAGCGGACGATGACCCGTGGTCGGCGCTGGCGGGCTACGCGCATTTTCACCCGGTTGAGAAGCGGGTTGCTTTCGCATATGGCGAAAACGAACTGACGGCATCGATTGCCGCCCGGCCGGGCAACGGGTTCACGGTCTCGATAAACGGAATGGCTCAGGTGGTAAGCAGTGCCGACGTCGACTTGCCGCGGCTGGCGCGGTGGCCCGGCCATGTGACCGTGTTCAACGGCGCGGCCGCGCATGTGTTTTCCGCGCCGGACCCGCTCGACGCCGCCAATGACGACGCGGCCAGCGGCGACAGTTTGCGCGCCCCCATGCCCGGACTGGTGAAGCTCGTTCGCGCGGAGGCCGGCCAGAGCGTTGCCAAGGGCCAGCCGCTGCTGGTTCTCGAAGCCATGAAGATGGAGCACACCATCACCGCGCCGCATGACGGCGAGATCGCCGAGATCGTCGCGGAAGGCCTGCAAGTGACCGACGGCGCGGTGCTCGTCAAATTCGCCGAGGCGAACTAGCCGACGGCCGCCGCAAGCGGACAACCTCAGTGCGTGGTCATCCACTCGCGAGCTTCGCGAAGCGCCTTGGCGATCTCCAGCTTGGACATGCCGGCCGACAGCTCGGTGCGCAGAGCAGCCGCGCGGTCAGAACCTTTGATCGCGGCGATGTTGAACCATTTGTGGGCTGCGATCACATCGGGTTCGCAGTCACGGCCTGTCGCATACATCAATCCAAGTTCGAACAGAATGTCGGCTTTCGCCGTGCTGCCGATGCCGCTTTCGATCATCTCGTAACGAGCCATTTTCAAGTCCCCTGTCTTACCCCTGAGAGCGCTGCGTTTTCGCTTTTTGCGCCTCGTTTCTGATGGGACCGAGCATGCAGACCAGCCTTGAATCCGGCGTTAAGCGGCTTGCTTAACTCCAAGAAAACAAACATAAAATTTTCGGTAAATGCGAACTTTCGTTAAGCATCGGAATGGCGGAGATCCCGGGATTCAGCGGTCTTGATCGATAAAATTCGCCATGCCGCGAACAACACTTTCTTCACCACGAGAATCGACGCGAAAGGGAAAATGCTGCGCGAAGGGTCATTCGGCGCGGCCGAAATTATTCACGCGCTTCCCCTGCGGCATGGCTTTTCGAGTACCCGAAACTGGATTACGTTTACGTCTGCGTAAGAGCTCGCCGGATGAACCGGCCGCATCCATTGGGCTACATGGGAGGAACACATGATCCGCAGTATTGCGTTGGCGCTGGCCGCCGGCATTGCATTCACCGGCACGGCGCTGGCAGCCGAGCCGATCGTCGGCACCTGGAAAAGGCCGAACGGAACACTGATCCGTTATGCCGCTTCCGGAAGCCAGTTCTGCGGCACGGTGCTGACCGGCGAATACAAAAACCAGTCGATCGGATGCATGAAAGGGTCGGGCGCCAGCTACAAGGGCGAAGTCAAGAAACTCGACGAGGGCAAGACCTACAAGGGCAAGGCATCCGTCAACGGCAATAACCTGGCTCTCGCCGGTTGTGTGCTGGGCGGCATGATCTGCAAGAGTTCTGCAAGAGTGAAGAGTTGATCAGGCAGTAACACAATAAGCTTTGGCCTGATTCCACGAATGCGTTAGCGTCTGATTCGGGTGCCGCTGATCTGGTTCAGTGGCAATTCTTGGGCTTGGGCGTGTTCTATCTCCGAAAATCGGTGGACTCCGTGCGGGCTCGATTTGGGCTATGTCCCGACGGGGTACCGATATGAGAAACAAACTGCGCATCGCGACAGTGCTTGCAGCCTGTCTCGTTCCGGCCATCGCATCGGCTGAATTCGGCGGCTTCATCCATGAAGGGTGCACCAAGGACAACTTCATGGTCCGCGAGGAAATCCTCTGGGACTGCGAGGGGAAATGTGCCGACACGCCGCTTCGGGCGGTCATCATGGAAGACGCCACCAAAACGCTGGAGGTCTATCCGAAGGTCGTGGCGTCCTTCACGAAGTCACAAGTGGCCCGGTTCGCGCATGTGGGCGAGATCAGGGAGCGGGCAGAGCTGAAGTCGCATGGGCTGAGGTCGAAGGACCCGCAGTTCGTAGGCAAATGCAATCCGCTCGAAAGCGTATTCCTCCGCTCAATGGAAGACGGTTCCTGAACCTGCCGATGGCCGGTCGCCCAACGGCCGGCCGCATACCTGAGTGACATTCTCCCGGCGCGACGATGCGCCCGGTTTCGTTGTTGGCCGCGCGGCTTCGCGCCAACGCCAGTCCCTTAGGCAAAGTCCACTCATCGCCCGGAATTGCCTGGCGCAATCTCGATTAACGATCCTGAACGGCGGCTGAACGGACCCCTCAGAGGTGGTTCAGCCACGTTTTGGCATTGTCCGCCTCAACAACGAGGGGACCACTGATGCTTGTACGCCGTTTCACCATCGTCTGCCTGCTGATCACTCTGTTCGGCATTGGCTTCGCGGGCCTGGTGGCGGAAGCGAGCCGCCCGGAGCGGTCGTGGAAAGTCGGCACGGTTGTCCCCTGCATTTTCGAAGACGGGCTGCGTTGCAGCCCTCCGATCCGCCACTGAGTGCTGGCCCGGCCGGCAACCGAAGGGATAGTGTCATGACCAAGTCCGCAAAAAAGACCCGCCATTTCGTCGGCGCCATCGTTCGCGCTGCAATGATCGCCGCCGTCGTTGTCGCTCCGCTGATGGCCGTGCAAAGCGTTCGCGCCGGCACGTCGCAGTTCATCGGCGAAGCGCCGGTCATGTCGAGCGGCGCCGGCCTGGTGCTGGTGGCAAGCCTGCAGCGCTCGTAAGCGGCCAGGCTTGGCCACAAGGCCACAAACCAGGATTCGGTTCGACTAGGGCCTCCAACTTTATCCTGCGACGCCGCGTATTCTCGCAAACGCCATCCAAACCCTGTATATTGGGACATGGACAAGCGAATCTACCCACAAGCAATCGAATCGGTCACCACGCCCGAGCCCTACGCGCAGCGCAGCTTCACTGACGCCACCGAGGCCGTGGCCGAACTCAAGAAGCTCTACGAGCGCAACACAGCGTTTCTCAGGGACGCTTTCAACGCACTGTCGGCCGATTCACCGCCGACAACGCGCTACCGGGCTTTCTATCCCGAGATCGCCATCACGGTGGCGAGCTACACACAGGTGGATTCCCGCCTGCCCTACGGCCATGTGAATTCGCCGGGCTTTTACACGACTACGGTGACGCAACCCGACCTGTTCGACACGTATCTTGAAGAACAGCTCCGGCTGATGGTGCGCAATCACGGCGTGCCTATCACCATTTCGGAATCCGAGCGGCCGATCCCGGTTCATTTCGCCTTTCTGGAAGGCACTTATGTCGACGCTTCCATTGCAGCACGGATCAACCGGCCGCTGCGCGATATCTTCGACGTGCCGGATCTCACCGCAACCGACGACCAGATCGCCAACGGAACGTTCGAGCCGCAGCCCGGAGAGCCGATCCCGCTGGCGCCCTTCACCGCGCAGCGCATCGACTACTCGCTGCACCGGCTGGCGCATTACACGGCCACCAGCCCGTCGCATTTCCAGAACTTCGTGCTGTTCACCAACTACCAGTTCTATATCGACGAATTCTGCGCCCTGGCCCGGGAAATAATGGCCGAAGGCGGTGGCGGCTACAGCGAATTCGTCGAGCCGGGCAATGTGATCACCAAGGCAGGCGCCGAAGCGCCGAGCGACGGCGCGGCGCCGTCGCGGCTGCCGCAAATGCCGGCCTATCATCTCGTGAAGCCGGGACATGGCGGCGTGACCATGGTCAATATCGGCGTCGGCCCATCCAACGCCAAGACGATCACCGACCACATCGGCGTGCTGAGGCCGCATGCCTGGCTGATGCTGGGCCACTGCGCGGGGCTGCGCAATTCGCAGGAGCTTGGCGACTACGTGCTGGCGCATGCGTATGTGCGCGAGGACCACGTGCTGGACGACGACTTGCCGGTCTGGGTGCCGCTGCCGGCGCTGGCGGAAATACAGGTCGCGCTGCAGGAAGCGGTCGCCGAGGTGACCGGCCTTTCGGGCTACGATCTCAAACGCATCATGCGCACAGGCACCGTGGCCACCATCGATAACCGCAACTGGGAACTGCGCGACCAGCGCGGCCCGGTGCACCGGCTGTCGCAGAGCAGGGCGATCGCGCTCGACATGGAATCGGCCACCATCGCGGCCAACGGCTTCCGCTTCCGGGTGCCCTACGGCACGCTTTTGTGCGTCTCCGACAAGCCGCTGCACGGCGAACTCAAACTGCCGGGCATGGCGACCGAGTTTTACAAGCGGCAGGTGGCGCAGCACCTGAAGATAGGACTGCTGGCGCTCGAAAAGCTGGCCGAGATGCCGCCCGAGCGGTTGCACTCACGCAAGCTCAGAAGCTTCTCGGAGACGGCGTTCCAGTAAAGCCGTCAGTTGGCGGCCGCAGGCTCGCCCGCTATTGGCCTCAACACCTTCAATTCGCCCGGGTGGATGCGGATGTCGACTTCGCGCGGCAGCGGCAGAAGTTCACCGTCGAGGATCATGTTGGCGCCCCTGCGGTGGCGGGGGAACGCCAGCTTGACGGAAGAGGCGGTACGCTCCGACAGGTCCGGGTTGCGATTGCGGCGCCCCGACATGATGTCAATCGCCAGCCGCGCCACGCCCGAGGGCGGCAGCGGCGGCGCGCTGTAAAGGCCGAGTTTTCCCGTGTCGAGCCGATCCTGGAACATGAGCGGATCGGGTCCGAACGGATTGTTCGACACCGACATCATCGAGACCATCGCGTGTTCACGCTCGCCGTCGATTTCAGCGTCTACCGGAAAGGACGGCGGATCGAAAATCACATCCACCGCCGCGCGCGTGCTGGCGCGGATTTTGCCCAGCCTCGACGCATAGTCGTAGCGGTTTCTGAACCGCACCATGCGCGGATGGAGCCCCACCGAGAACTGGTGGATGAAGCCGTGGCCGTTGACGCTGGAGATGTCGACCGGCGCGATTTTCGCCTCCGCCAACACGGGCAGCACCGCATCGAGGTCGAGCGGCAAGGCCAGCGAACGCGCGAAGAGATTCATCGTACCGGCGGGAATGACGCCCAGCGGCATGCCGCTCTCCCAGGCGACACAGGCGGCGGCAGAGATCGTGCCGTCGCCGCCACCCGCGATCATGGCGTCAATCTTGTCGTTGCGGCCGGCCTTTTTCAACGCCGGCGCGATCTCGCCGGCGCCAACGATGTCGAAAGAGGCTTCGTGACCGTGAGCCGTGAGGATTTCCTCGGCGCGATCTCGATACGCGTCCATGTCGAGTGTGCTGAAGGTCCCGCCATCGCGGTTGAGCACCAGATGGAACTTCATGGCGACGCCTTTCGAAACCGGGTCCGGTCAGGACATGTCGAAACGCACCATGACCTGGCCAGTTCCACCCGTGCGGCGATTTGGCGGAGAGGTCCCCGCAGAGCCACCGCTCACATGTTGAAGTAAGACCGGCCCCTCGCCGACATGTTGCTCGACGGCGGTCGTTCAGCGGCCGCCTACGATCACATGTTGACGTAGACCGGCCCCTCGCCGCCTTGTGGCGGCGCCCAGTTGATATTCTGGTTCGGGTCCTTGATGTCGCAAGTCTTGCAGTGGACGCAGTTCTGCGCGTTGATGACGAAGGTCACGTCGACGCCCATCTTGTCCGCGGCGGCATTGCCTTGCGCATCCACCCATTCATAAACGCCCGCCGGGCAATAGCGTGCCGAGGGTCCCGCATAGACATCATGTTCCGACTGCTTCTGCAGTTCGGGGTCCTTCACCTGAAGATGGACCGGCTGGTCTTCTTCGTGATTGGTGTTGGAGAGGAAAACCGACGACAGGCGATCGAATGTGAGCACGCCATCCGGCTTGGGGTAGTCGATGTGTCCGTGCTTCGACGCCGGTTCCAGAGATGCGGCGTCGGTCTTGCCGTGCTTCAGCGTGCCGAACAGCGAAAATCCGAACAGCGTGTTGCACCACATGTCGAAGCCGCCGACACCGACGCCGAGGAAGGTGCCCCAGCGCGACCAGAGCGGCTTCACGTTGCGCACCCTCTTGAGGTCCTTGCCGATTTCGGTCGCGCGCCAGGAAGTCTCGTAGTCAATAATCTCGTCATTGGCGCGCCCCGCAGCCAGCGCCTCGACGACGTGTTCCGCGGCCTGCATGCCCGACAGCACCGCGTTGTGCGACCCCTTGATGCGCGGGACGTTGACGAAGCCGGCCGAACAGCCGATCAGCGCACCGCCGGGGAAGGTCAATTTGGGCACCGACTGCCAGCCGCCCTCGGTGATGGCGCGGGCGCCGTATGAGACACGCTTGCCGCCCTCGAACGTGCCGCGAATGGCCGGGTGGGTCTTGAAGCGCTGGAATTCGTGGAAAGGCGAAAGATACGGGTTCTTGTAGTTGAGGTGAACGACGAAACCGACAGCGACCAGATTGTCGCCGAAGTGGTAGAGGAAGGAGCCGCCGCCGGTGTTGGCCTTCAACGGCCAGCCGAATGAATGCCGCACGAGCCCCGGCCTGTGCTTGTCGGGCGCCACTTCCCACAGCTCTTTCAGGCCGATACCGAATTTCTGCGGGTCGCGGTCCTTCGACAGATCGAACCTGGCAATCAGCTGCTTGGCGAGCGAGCCGCGCACGCCCTCGCCGATCAGCACATATTTGCCGAGCAGCGCCATGCCGGGCGCGTAATTGGGCCCGCGCGAGCCGTCGCGCTCCACGCCCATGTCGCCGGTGGCGACGCCGATGACGACGCCATCGTCATTGTAGAGAACTTCCGCCGCGGCGAAGCCGGGATATATCTCGACACCCAGCGCCTCGGCGCGGCCAGCGAGCCATTTGCAGACATTGCCGAGCGAAGCGATGTAGTTGCCGTGATTGTTCATCAGCGGAGGCATGAGGAAATTGGGAATCCGCAGGGAGCCGGCCGGGCCCAGCAGCAGAAACTGGTCATCCGTCACCGGCGTCTGGAGCGGCTGATCGGGATCGTCCTTCCAGTCCGGCAGAAGCTTGCCGATGCCGACAGGGTCGATGACCGCACCGGACAGGATGTGCGCGCCAACCTCGCCGCCCTTTTCGAGCACCACGACGGAAAGCTCGGAATTGAGCTGCTTGAGCCGGATCGCCGCGCTGAGGCCTGCCGGCCCCGCCCCGACGATCACCACATCGAATTCCATGCTTTCGCGTTCGACTTCGCTCATCAATTCCTCCGCTCGCGCTTTTTCACCGCTGGCTCACCGGTCCCGTCGAGGCTCCCAGCAGCGCTATAGCGGAAACGCCGCCTTTTCAACTCCACGCCAGGCTGAGTGCAAGCCGGCATCGAAGACGCCTATATTCCGTTGACGTAAACGTCAATATTTGGATGCGCGGCGGCTCAACCGGTTTTGATGACGGCCTCGCCGCCAAATCGGTGCATAGTGGCTCAAGAACGAACGGAGTCGCCGGATGTTCCGCTACTGGCCCGTCCTGTTTCTGCTGCTTCCCGCTCCAGCCGCGCTGGCCGGGCCGGCGGATGATGGCCGCTGGTATTCCGGCGCCTACGCCTTTTCCGACGAGTTGGGCGGGTTTCGCATTCTCGAGGTGTCGGGCATCGGCTCACGCGAGGATCCCATCACTGTCGTCCAGGAACTGCAATCAGCCGGCGCGGCCACACTGACGATTTACGCGGCGATGCCCATCAACCCAACCGGCAAGGTCGGCGAGTGGGCTACCGGCATGATGCATCTGCGTGTCGTGACGGTGAACAATAGCGGGCTGCCGTGGATCGGTTTCAGCTTCGAGCTTCAGGAGGTGCTTGGCGAGCCAAGCACATTCGGCGACGGCCTGTCCTTCGACCAGCGCAGGATGGACAGCGACAATATCGGCATGGACCGGTTCGGCAATTACGAGCGCCAGTTCGAACCGTTTGACCGGCTGGAATTTCTGAATGGCCATGTCGATCCGATGGAGGAAGCGACATTCCACTTCTTCATTTCGGATTTCACGCCGCGCGACCGCTTCTATCTCCTGCAGGACCCGCTGATACCGTTTTCCTGACAGCCACCAGACTTGCAATTGGCGGCCGGGAGCGGGATTGTGCCGCCATGCCGGCAGCCGACCCGAAACAACCCCAGAACACCGAAGAATTGCTGCGCTTCTATGCCGATGCTGGCCATGATGAGCCGCTGGCGGAGGAGCCGATCGACCGGTTCGCGGAAGCGGCCAAACCTGCGAAGGCGGCTGCGTCACGGCCCGAAGCCGCAGAACCTGCTCGGCGGGAGCCGGACTCCGCTTCATCCGCGGCAGCGGCGTCAGCCGCGCATGCTTCGCGGCCGCCAGCAACCGCGACCGTACCAGACGAGCAGCAGGCCATGCGCGCACGCGCCCTGGCGCGCGAAGCCAGGACGATCGATGATCTGCATGAAGCGCTTGCCGCTTTCGACGGCTGCAATCTGAAGGTGACGGCCAAGAACCTCGTGTTCGCGGACGGCAATCCGCGGGCGCGCATCATGCTGGTCGGCGAAGCGCCCGGCCGCGACGAGGACATTCAGGGCCTGCCCTTCGTTGGGCGCTCGGGGCAATTGCTCGACAGGATGCTGGCCGCAATCGGCCTCGACCGGACAAGCGCCTACATCTCCAACGTCATTCCGTGGCGGCCGCCCGGCAACCGCGACCCCTCCCCGCTCGAGACCGAAATCTGCCGGCCATTCATCGAGCGGCATATCGAACTGGTGGCACCGAAGGTGCTGGTGACGCTTGGCAATCCGTCGACCAAGCTGCTGTTGCAGACCCAGACCGGGATCATGCGCATGCGCGGCAAATGGGCCGAGCACGAGACAGCGGGCGGCGACAAGATCGCGACGATGCCGACGCTGCATCCGGCCTATCTGCTGCGCAATCCCGCGCACAAGAGTCTCGCCTGGCGCGATTTCCTCGAAATCAAGATGCGGTTGAGGGCCACGGAATGACGGCCCGGTGAGCCGGGCCGTCAAATGCAGATGCGCAGTGGATCACGCCACGCGCTCGGTATGGCGCAGGACGCCGGCCTGCATCAGCGCGTAGACCGCGACCGCCGCAGCCTGCGCCAGGACAAACAGCACACCGAACAGATTGGGCGAAATCCAGCCTGTCGCCAACAAGCCGACACTTGCAGCAACCCACAGCGCGTTGACGGCCACGATATCGACGAGCGCCATGCGCGGCATCGCTTCACGGGAGGCGAAGAACGCCAGCGCCGCAGTCCATGGCACGAGCACGATACCGGCCCAGAACAACAGTCCCGAAGGCAGGTTCGTGAAACCCGCAATCAGGCCCGCGCCGGCGATCATGGCGACGGCCGCTATTCCAGAGGTCGCGGCGTCCAGCGCCAGCAGAGTGCGCAGGTGGGGCGAAATACGGATGGTCATCTCTCTTCTCCTTGTTTCCGGTCCGTCAGCGACCGGTGTGAAGAGACCCTGCCATCGGTCGTGAATGAAGGCGATTACGTGGAAGGTAATGGCGAAGCGGCAGCAATCGGTTAAGCTTCCACCATGACCGAATCCACCGACATCGCCCCGGGCACAATCATCCGCGAATGGCGCAAGCGGCGGCGCATGAGCCAGCTCGATCTGGCACTGGAGGCCGACATTTCGCAGCGCCATTTGTCGTTTCTGGAGAGCGGCCGCTCGCGGCCATCGCGCGACATGGCGCTGATGATCTCGGAGCGGCTCGAGATGCCCCTGCGCCAGCGCAACCGGCTGCTTCTGGCCGCGGGCTTCGCGCCGAGATTCGCGGAACGGGCGCTCGACAGTGAGCCGCTGAAGCCGGCGCTTGACGCGGTGCGACTCGTGCTTGCCGCGCATATGCCGAACCCGGCGATGGCGGTGGACCGGCACTGGAACCTCGTGCTCGGCAATGACGCGATCCAGCCATTCCTCGCTCTGACCGCTGAAAAGTCGCTGACCGAGCCGCCGGTCAATGTGCTCAGGCTCAGCCTGCACCCTAAAGGCCTGGCACCGATGATCGCCAATCTGGGCGAATGGCGCGCGCACCTACTCGACCGGCTGTCGCGCCTCAACGACCAGTATGCGGACCAAGAACTCCACGCGCTGGAGGAGGAGCTGCATGGCTATCCCGGCGATATGGCGCATCACGCGCGCAATCGGCTCGACATCAACGATATCGCCGTGCCGCTCAAGCTCGATATTGGGGGCAACAGGCTTTCGTTCATCTCGACTATTACCGTGTTCGGCACACCGCTGGATGTGACCCTGTCGGAACTGGCGATCGAGACCTTCTTTCCGGCAGACGCGGCGACAAGGGCGTTTCTGGCGGCTCCGTGACCCTGCGCACCCATTCCCGGCAACAGACGCAGAAACTCGAGGCAGCTCACCACCATAGCCGCCACAGCATCCATGCGCCCCATGCGAAGGCCGGCAGCGTGGTGAACAGCAGCGCGATCCCGCGGAATGTGTTGTCATAAAGCACGTAGTGGAGAACCCGGCCGGCGAAGAACGCACCCAGGCCAGTCCACAGCCAGAAGGCGTCCAACCCCAGAAGCTCGGCTCCGGCCATCGCCAACGCGACCAGGGGGGCGTTCTCGACAAAGTTCCCGTGAATCCGGATCCGCTTGAAGAGCGCCGGATTCCCGCCATCTCCGCGGAGGACCCCAATCCTGCCCCGGTACAGGCCGATCCAGGCCGTGAAGGGAAGCAGAGCCGCAGCGCAGATCGAGATGAATGTCAGCGTAACCGGCAGTGGGGTCGCCTGCATGATTCGATCCTACATCTGCATCATCTCGGCGACTTCGATCGTGCCGCCGAGTGAGAAGATGGGGTTCGACCGCGCCATATCCAGCGCCGCATCGATGTCGGGAGCCTCGACAGTGGAGTAGCCGGAAAGCGGATCGCCCGCCTGCTGCTCTCGATCGGCAGCGGCAAGAAAGCGCGATTTTCCGAGTCCGGCTCCCTTGTCCACAAGCGCGGGGCCGAGCTGCTCCATCCAGGCATTCCAGTCCAACATCATCCTTTGCCCTTCTTCGGGGCTGCTCGGCATTCCGCCGCGAAAAGCAATCATGAATTTTGGCATGAAAGGACCTCCTTGGTTGCGAGGAGGCCAGAATGGGCATCCCCAGAATATGTTCAAGAACATATTCTGGGCCGATGCTAGAAACGCGGTTGAAGGAGGACGATGCCCATGCCCTACCCGAAAGACCACAAGGCGCAGACCCGGGAACGGATTCTGGAGGCAGCCAGGATTCTCTTCAACCGGCACGGCTACGATCGCGTGTCGATCGATCAGGTGATGGCGGAAGCGGGGCTGACGCGAGGCGGCTTCTACGCGCATTTCTCCAATAAGGAGGAGCTGTTCGCCGAGGCGATGGCGAGCTTCCTCAGCGGGCGCGGCGCCAGATGGCGTGCCTCGGAAGGCATCGAGCCGCAGGCGCGCCAGGTTCTGATGGCCCAGCGCATGGTCAACGCCTACCTTTCGCGGCGGCATCTCGATGATCTCGACGGCCAATGTCCGCTGATCGCCTATGCCACGGACGCCGCGCGAGCCGGCGCTCGAGTGCGCGAGAGCCACAAAGGCTTGGTCGAGGCGATGGTCGGGCTCTTCGAGTACAACCTCGACGGCGATCCCGGCGACAGGCGCCAGCGTGCGCTGTCGCTAACCGCTTTATGCGTCGGCGGCATGATCCTCGCCCGGACGCTCCCTGAATCGGAGATTGCCGAGGAGGTGCGGCTGGCGGCTCATTCGGCGGCCACCAGCATCTGGAGTCGGGAGAGTGGAACGGACAGGATAACGGATTCACGGGTCTCCGCATAGGCCGCAGCGGCGCCGCACGCCCCTCCCGCGCCTACTGCGGCGGGGTGATCTTGCGTGCCTTGCCGCGCTCCAGTCCCAGCCGGTGCTCGCGCCAGATGATGAAGATGCCGGCGCCAACGACGATGATGCCGCCGAAGATCATGTTGACGGTCGGGAGATCGCCGAAAAACAGATAGCCGGAGATGATGCCGAGGATCATCGAGGTGTATTCGAACGGCGCGATGGTTGAGATATCGGCATGGCGGTAGCTCTCGGTCATCAGGATCTGGCCGACGCCGCCCGAGATACCCGCGCCAATGAGCGCCAGCGCCTGCCACTGCGACAGCGCGATCCAACCGAAGGGCAAGGTCATGAGGCCGAATGCGCTGGCGGTGAGCGAGAACCACAAGACGATGGTGGCTGAACGTTCCGACGCGACCAGGCGGCGGATCAATATCGCGGCAATAGCGGCAAAAACGGCCGCCGACAGCGCCGCGATAACACCCATCGATTCCAGTTCCGCCAGCGGCGCTGAGCCGGTCAGAAGCGTCAGCCGCGGCCAGATGATGATGAGGACGCCGATGAGGCCGATGACCACCGCCGACCAGCGGAATAGTCTTACCGTCTCGCCGACGATCAGCGCACTGAGCGCGACGACCAGCAGCGGCTGTGCATAGCCGAGCATGATCACCTCGGGCAGCGGCAGAACGGTGAGCGCGAAGAACCCCAGTCCCATCGCGCTGACGCCGACCATGCCGCGAATGATGTGGCTCACTGGCCGGCTGGTGCGAAACGCGGTCGCCAGCTCGTGCCGGAAAGCCAGAAAGATCAGAATCGGGACGATCGCGAACGCGGAGCGGAAGAACACGATCTGCCCGGCAGGCACGGCCCCTGTCGACTTGATCAGCGTCGACATGCCGACAAAAATCGTGATCGAGATGATCTTGAGCAGGATGCCGAGCGCCGGGCGCATGCCCATTGCCGTGGCCGTCGCGCCCGAATTCTCCATGCCGCCGACTATCCTGAGGCGACGCCCGTAGCGGCGGCGCTTGCTGTTGTGCCGCTGCTACGCGGTCTTGTCCTGTATTGTCTGCCAGACGCGCTGCGGGGTGGCTGGCATGTCGATGTGGCCGATATTGTAGGCCCGGTAGAGCGCGTCGGTGACGGCGTTGATCGCCGCGGGCGCCGCGCCGATCGTGCCGGCCTCGCCCGCGCCCTTCATGCCCATCGCATTGGTGGTGGAGGGCACGTTGCGCGTCTCGAAATGGATGAACGGCACCAGATCGGCATGCGGGATGGCGTAGTCCATGAAGCTCGCCGTCACGAGCTGCCCGTCCTCGGAATAGATCGTGTCCTCGGTGAGCGCCTGACCGAGGCCCTGGACCACGCCGCCATGGACCTGCCCGGCGAGCAGAATCGGGTTCACGGTGGCGCCGAAATCGTCGACGATCGTGTAGTTGACGATCTCCAGTCCGCCGGTGTCCGGGTCGATCTCGACCTCGCATATATGGGTGCCGTTCGGATAGGTCGCCTCGTCCTGGACGTAGTCGCCCAGGCCGGTGACATCGTCGGGCGAACCGGCGGCCTTGGCGATGTCGGCAAAACTGATCGCGCGATCGGTGCCTACCACCCGCGCCTCGCCGTCAGCCAGTTCGATATCGGCCTCCGCGGTCTCGAGCTCATCGGCGGCGATCTTGCGCATCTTTGCCGACAGATCCTCGCCGGCGCGCGCGGCCGACACACCGCCCAGCGGGATCGAGCGCGAACCGCCGGTGCCGCCGCCCTTGGCGAGTTCGTCGGTGTCGCCCTGGCGCAGGTTGATGCGGGAAATGTCGGTGTTCAGCTTGTCGGCGACAAATTGCGCATAGGCGGTCGCATGGCCCTGCCCGTTGGACTGCGTGCCGATGAAGATGGTCACGCTGCCGTCATTCTCCAGCCTTACCTTGGCCGGTTCGGAGCCGGCGAAGGCGCAGGCCTCGATATAGGTGGCCATGCCGATGCCGCGGATCTTGCCGTCCTTCTTCGACTGCGCCAGCCGCTTGTCGAAGCCCGCCCACTCGGCCCGCTCCATCGCCTGGCGCATATGGCCCTCGAACTCGCCGACATCGTAATTGCGGCCGGTCGCCGTCTTGTAGGGGAACTGTTCCGGCTTGATGAAGTTACGGACCCTGATTTCGTCGGGCGACAGCTTCATGTCGCGGGCGCAGGCGTCGACCAGCTTCTCGATCAGGAAGGCCGCTTCCGGCCGCCCGGCGCCGCGATAGGCGTCGGTCGGACAGGTGTTGGTGTAGACGCCGTGGATGACGACATCGAGAGGCCGGATGTCATAGACACCCGTCGACATGGTGGCGCCCATGTGGGGGATGAACGGCCCGAACTGATGGCAATATGCGCCCATGGCGGCGGTGATCTCGATGCGCAGGCCGAGGAAGCGGCCGTTCTCATCCATCGCCATCTCAGCTTCGACCCAGTTGTCGCGGCCCTGGGCATCCTCGAGAAAATGCTCGGTGCGGTCTCCGGTCCATTTGACCGGCCGGCCGAGACGCTTCGCCGCCTCCAGCACGAGCGGATATTCGCGGTAGACGAAGCCCTTGGGACCGAACCCGCCGCCCACATCCGGCGTGACCACGCGCAACTGGGCAAGCTCGACACCCATGCAGCGCGCGACGATGCCCTGAACGCCATGAACGCCCTGTGTGCCGGTCGTCAGAACGAACCGGTTTTCGCCGGCGTTCCACTCCCCGATCGCGGCGCGCGGCTCAATGTAATTGCAGACCAGGCGATTGTTGATGAAGCCGATTTTTGTGACGTGCTTTGCCTTGGAGAAAGCAGCGTCGGTCGTGGACTTGTCCCCCAGGCGGTATTCGAACGCCCGGTTGGACCCGAGCTCCGGCCAGACCAGCGGCGTGTCGGGATCGAGCGCGGTTTTCGTGTCGGCGGCGGCATCCTCGGGCTCGAAATCGATCTCGATCAATTCCGCCGCGTCCTGCGCCTGCTGTTGGCTTTCGGCCACGATGAAGGCGATCGCATCACCGACATGATTGACCCGGTCCCTGCACAGGATGGGAATATCACGCGTGGGAGCGCGCGTTCCGTCGGGCTGCTTCTGCATCGCCGGGGACGCCAGGTCCTTGAGATGCGCGAGATCGGCGCCGGTCAGCACCAGATGAACGCCGGGCGCGTCCTTCGCAGCATCAACCGACTCGATCTTGAAGGCGCCCTTGGCTACGGGCGAGCGCAGCACATGTCCGTAGAGCACGCCTTCGGGTGAAATGTCGTCGGTATATCGGCCCCGGCCGGTGACAAAGGCATCGTCTTCCTTGCGGAGAACGGAAGCTCCCATTCCGAATTTCGGCGTCATCACGTTCATTGGGTACTACCTTGTGGGGATCGAGAAAGTGTGGGCAGGGATTTGCCAGCCATAGTTTTGTCGCCAGCGGGTTTTCATGTAAAGGGCAGCCCGCTGTTTTCAATGCGCCAGACGCCCCGAAAGGGCGTCCGCGTCCCGCCAGGTGAAACATGGTAACCGATTCCGGACAGGTCTTTCGCCTCGAAGACTACAAGCCGACAGACTATCTCATTCCCGAAACGCGGCTGACGTTCCGGCTGTCGCCGAACCGGACGCGGGTTATCTCCGAACTCACGATCGAACGGCGCGACGGCGTCGCGGAAGGCGCGCCACTGGTGCTCGACGGCGACGGCCTTGAGCTTGCCGGTCTCGAGATCGACGGCAAGCGGGTCAACATGGACGGCGTCGAGGTGACGCCCGAGCGGCTGGCGATCAAGGAGCCGCCGAAGGAAAAACACTTTACGGTCAGGATCGAGACCGACGTCGATCCCGAAGCGAACAAGGCGTTGTCCGGTCTTTATCGCTCAAGCGGGGTCTATTGCACGCAATGCGAGGCCGAGGGCTTCCGCCGCATCACCTATTTCCTCGACCGACCCGACCTTCTTTCCGTCTACACGGTGCGGATCGAAGCTGACGGTCAGGAAGCGCCGCTGCTTCTTTCAAACGGCAATCCGGTCGAACGCGGCGAGACCGGCGGCGGCGGGCACTACGCGGAGTGGCACGATCCGCACCCCAAGCCGTCATACCTGTTCGCGCTCGTCGCGGGCGATCTCGGATGCGTGAATGACACGTTCGTCACCATGTCCGGCCGCACGGTCGAACTCGGCATCCATGTCGAGCACGGCAAGGAAGAGCGCGCCACCTATGCGATGGATGCGCTGAAGCGCTCGATGCGCTGGGACGAGGAGCGGTTCAGCCGCGAATACGATCTCGATGTGTTCAACATCGTCGCCGTGTCGGACTTCAACATGGGGGCGATGGAGAACAAGGGCCTCAACATATTCAACGACAAATACGTGCTGGCCGACGCGGAGACCGCCACCGACGCGGACTATGCCAATATCGAGGCGATCATCGCGCATGAGTATTTCCACAATTGGACTGGCAACAGAATCACTTGCCGGGACTGGTTCCAGCTCTGCCTGAAGGAAGGGCTGACGGTTTATCGCGACCAGGAATTCACCTCCGACACGCGCTCGCGCGCGGTGGAACGCATCGGCGACGTGCGCAATTTGCGCTCGCACCAGTTCCCGGAGGACCAGGGTCCGCTGGCGCATCCGGTGCGCCCCCGCCGCTACCGCGAGATCAACAATTTCTACACGGCGACCGTCTACGAAAAGGGCGCGGAGGTTGTCAGGATGATCCACCGGGTCGTCGGTGCGGAGGCCTTCCGGCGCGGCATGGATCTCTATTTCGAGCGGCATGACGGACAGGCGGTGACGATCGAGGATTTCGTCGCCGTGTTCGCCGAAGTGTCGGGCATGGATCTGGCGCAATTCGCGCTCTGGTATCATCAGGCCGGAACACCGAACGTCGCGGTCACGTCGTCCTACGACGCCGAGAAGCGGGAGTTCGCTCTGGAACTCGAGCAGTCGGTTCCGCCGACGCCGTCGGAAAGCCGCAAGCGGCTGATGCACATCCCGATTGCCTTCGGCCTGATCGGAGCGGACGGAACCGACATAGCGGCGAAGCCCGTTGAGGCGGACGCCGTCGATGATGGGGTGATCCACCTTCACAAGCGCAAGCTGTCGCTGAGCTTCGAAGGGATCGGGGAGCGGCCGGTCGTCTCGCTCAACCGCGGTTTCTCCGCGCCGATAACGCTGACTGCGGAGCAGACAGCAGAAGACCGCATGTTCCTTGCGCGCCACGACAGCGACAGCTTCGCGCGGTGGGAGGCGCTGAACACGCTCTATCTGGACACCCTGATCCGCGCGACCAGGGCGGCGCGCGGGGGCAAGGCGCCGAAGTTCCATGCGACGTTGCTTGATCTGACCGGCGAACTGGCGGCCGACGAGGCGCAGGACGCGGCGTACAGGGCGTTGCTCCTTTCGCCGCCCAGCGAGCCGGACATGGCGCGCGAGATCGGAGCCAATATCGACCCCGATTCGATATACAATGCTCGCCAGGCGCTGGTCGCGGCCATTGCAGACAGGAATGCCGACCTGTTCGCCGGGCTCCACGACACGCTTGACGACAGCGGTCCCTACCTTCCCGACGCGGCAAGCAGCGGGCGCCGCGCACTGCGCAACACGCTGCTGGACTATCTGAGCGTCTCCTCGGGCAAACCGGCGAACGCCGCGGCACGCTTCGCGAGCGCGACCAACATGACCGACCGGGCCGCGGCGCTGGGCGTTCTTGCTCATCGCTTCCCCGAAGCACCCGAAACAGCCGACGCGCTTGCCTGGTTCGAACGCCGTTTCGGCGACGACGCGCTCGTAATGGACAAGTGGTTCCAGGTGCAGGCGACGGTGCCGGGCGCTGGCACCGTGACCCGCGTGGCCGCGCTGATGAAGCATCCGAAATTCAGGATCACCAACCCCAACCGCGTGCGGGCGCTGTTGGGTACCTTCGCGAATGCGAACCAGACAGCCTTCAACAGCGCGGACGGCAGCGGGTACGCGCTTTTTGCCGACGTGATCCTGAACGTGGAGAAGGGCAACCCGCAGGTGGCTGCGAGGCTTGCAACCGCGTTTCGCTCATGGCGATCACTTGAGCCCAAACGTCGGGAAATGGCGCGCGAGACGCTGGCGATGATCGCCGGCCGGGACGGTTTGTCGCGCGATCTGGCGGATATTGTCGGGCGCACGCTCGCCTAGGGACGGGACCTGATACGCGGCTGAATTCCTCATCCGGCTACAAATTATCGCGCCAGCACTGGACAGCGCGAATCGCGTCTGATTCCTTATGGGTGATTCGGGAGTGCGGTAGCCGGATCATCATCAGGCGGATTGGGATTGAGCGGAGAGCCCTCGATGGCGAAGACGGACGCGTTGCGCGCGCCCGCGGCGATTGCTGCCACCCTGCTCAGGGGGGCCAGAAGGGCTGAGACCCGGCTCACCGGCAATGCGAAGATGATCGCGGCGCCAGCCTACAAGCGCCTGCTTTCAGCCGAACCGGTGTTTCGGTGCTCCATCCCCGCACTGACCGTCATCTTCCTTCTCGTGGTCGCGGCCTCCCGGATCATGTCGCTGACGACGATGCGCGACGATATCGAGCGCGACACCATGACCATGCTTGGTCTCACCGCAAATTCGATCGCATCGACGCTATCGGCCGCCGAGGCCAATGACGCGCCGCTTTCGGTTACCGGCCAGGAGATCGTGGAAGGCATGGCGCGCAACGGCCTTGGCGGCTCAGGACGGGTGCTGGCGATCACCAACAGCGATCTTGTTCTTGTGGCAGCCAACAATCGCGGTCAACCGTGGATCGGGCAGCGGCTGGACGAGATCGTCGAGGGCGGGCAACCCCTGTTCATGTTCGGCGAAAGCGCCGGTGTTCTGAGGATCACGATAGACGGCGCAACCTGGTACGCGGCGTTCAACCGGGCAAGCTCGGGCGGCGCTGGCGGCGTCGCTCTCATTCCCCACGAGACCGCGATGGCGGGGTGGCAGAAGGTCGTATCGCTCAACGTGATGCTTTTCGTTCTCACATCGACGGTGTTGATCGTGATTCTCTACGCCTATTTCGGCCAGTCCGCGCGCGCCCAGGCGGCCGACAAACTCTATTCGGAAGCGCATCAGCGCGTCGACCTCGCTCTGGTGCGCGGCCGTTGCGGCTTGTGGGACTGGGACATGGGACGCGGGCGCATGTACTGGTCGCGCTCCATGTTCGACATGCTGGGCTACGAACCATGCGAAGCCATGCTTTCCTTCGGCGAGGTGGCGAAGATCATCCATCCCGACGATGGCGACTTGTTCGAGCTCGCCAACAGGATAGCGTCGCGCGAGACCGACCAGATCGACCGGGTGTTTCGCATGCGCCACGCGGATGGCCACTGGATATGGATGCGCGCCCGTGCGCAGGTGCTCGACATCGATGCGCCGGAAATCCACCTGATCGGCGTCGCGCTCGACGTGACCGAACAGCGGCATCTCGCGCAGCGCTCCGAGGCGGCCGACATGCGGCTGAGGGCGGCGATCGAAAGCATCACCGAGTCGTTCGTGCTGTGGGACGCATCCGACCGGCTCGCCATGTGCAACACCAAGTTCCAGCAGGACGCCGGGCTTGCCGCCTCGGAGGTTCGGCCCGGTGTGCCGCGCGCCGAGATAGAAAAGCGCATGGCGGCATTCGTGACCGACCGCCGGCTGCCAGACCTGAGCGGCAACCGCAGCGGCGCCCGTTACGAGCGCCAGCTGGCCGATGGACGCTGGATCCAGGTCAACGAGTTGCAGACGCGCGACGGCAGCACGGTTTCCGTCGGCACCGACATCACGCAGATCAAGCTGCACCAGGAAAAGCTGGTCGACAGCGAGCGGCGCCTGATGGCCACGATCCACGACCTCAGCCTGGCCCGCAAGGCGGAAGAAGAGCGCGCTCACGAGCTGGCCGCGCTCAACAAGGTCTGCATGCGCGAGACAGAGAGGGCCGAAGCCGCGAACCGCGCCAAGTCCGAATTCCTAGCCAACATGTCGCACGAGCTGCGCACCCCGCTCAACGCGATCATCGGCTTTTCCGAACTCATGCAGCAGTCGCTGTTCGGGCCACTGGGTTCGGATAAGTACGAGGAATATACCCGCGACATCCATGCCAGCGGTGCGTATCTGCTCGGCGTGATCAACGACATTCTAGACATGTCGAAGATCGAGGCAGGTCAATTCTCGATCGAACGCGAGGCGATCAACCTCAGCCCGCTGATCGGGGAAACCGTGCGGGTCGTCGCGCTGCAGGCGGAGGAACGGAAAGTCACGATCGACACCCAGGTGTCGAGCAAGCTGCAGCTTGACGCCGACCGGCGCGCGGTCAAGCAGATCGTCATCAACCTTCTCTCAAACGCCGTGAAGTTCACAGGCCCGGGAGGTCGTGTGCGACTGCGCGCCCGAACAGTTGGCAACGCGGTGCTGCTCACCATTGAAGATACCGGCTGCGGCATTCCCAAAGAGGCCCTGAGCAAACTTGGCCGGCCCTTTGAACAGGTGCAGAACCAGTTTACCAAATCCCATGTCGGATCGGGTCTCGGGCTGGCGATCTCCCGCTCGCTTGCCGAATTGCATGGCGGCGCCCTGAAAATCCGATCAAGCGAAAATGTCGGCACGATCGTGTCGGTGCGCATGCCTTCACGCCGGAAGCGGCGCAAGGCGGGCAGCGCATCGTCACAGAAGGCCAGGGCAGCCTAGGCCGACGCCCAAGTCCTTGCATCGCGCCCCTCGATGAAGTTCGAGACGACAGGCTCCGCTTCCCATCGCTTCAGCCTTTCTTCCCACGCAGCAGACGGTCGAAGTGACCGGCGACTTTCCGCGACGTCTCTCCGACATGGCTTTGAAGGACAGGCATGTCGGGCAAATCGGTGCTGGCCAGCATCAGGTCCGCCAGGCCGGGAGGCACGTCATCCGGCTCGAACGGTCCCGTCAGGCACAGCCTGATGATCTGGGCCAGTGTCGTGTAGAGATTGTGTGCGGCAACGAGATCCTCGCGGACCTGCTCGTCCGCGAAGCCGTCCGCAAGGCGCGACAGCCCCTCGACTGTCGCCGGATGGCGCCGGTCATCGGCAATGTCGCCGCACAGTGCCGCAACCTGCGCGATGAATTCGAGATCGATCAGCCCGCCGGGAACGAGCTTGAGGTCCCAATCGTTCGCCGGCGGCTTTTCCTGCGCGATAAGCTCGCGCATTTCACGGGCATCGCGGCGAACCCTGGCAGCATCGCGCGGCATGGCCAGCACCGTCTCGATTTCCGCATCGACGCGCGAGGCCAGTTCGGCATCGCCCGCCACGACGCGCGCGCGGGTCAGCGCCATATGTTCCCAGGTCTCCGCCTGCTCGCGCTGATATTTGCCGAAGGCGTCGACATGCGTGGCGACCGGCCCCTTGTTGCCGGAAGGCCGCAGCCTCAGATCGAGCTCGTAGAGCACGCCCTCCGCGGTCGGCGCCGACACGGCGGCGATGAGCCTTTGCGTCAATCGTGCAAAATAGTGTGACGGCGCCAGTTCCTTTTCGCCGTCGGATGCCTCGGCGTCCGGATCGTGATCGTAGAGCAGGATAAGATCCACATCGGATCCGGCCGAAAGCTCGCGGCTGCCGAGTTTGCCCATGCCGAGCACGACAATGCGCCCGCCCGGCACGTGCCCGTGGCGCTGCGCGAACCCTTCCACGACGGCATCGAGCGCGGCGCCAATCGTCAGGTCGGCAAGGTCGGAAAAGGCCTTGCCCGCGCGCGTTGCATCGATCGAACCGGTGAGGAGGCGCATGCCGATCAGAAACTTCTGCTCGGCGGCGAACATGCGCAGCCTGTCCAACACTTCCTCGTAAAGCGTCGCGCCTTGCAGGAAGGCGCCCAGCCGCTCGCTCAGATAGGCCTTGCTGGGCAATTCCGACAAAAGAGCGGGATCGAGCAGGCCGTCGAAGACGTGCGGGCGGCGGGTAATGATGGCGGCGAGCCGGGGGGCGGCGCCCATGATCGTCGCGACGAGCTTGAGGAGACCCGGATTGGAATGGAGCAGCGAAAAGAGCTGTATGCCGGCCGGCAGGCCGCCCAGGAACTCGTCGAAACGCAGCAACGCCTCGTCGGCGCGGCGGGTACCGCCGAACGCCTGAAGGAGCGCCGGCGTCAGTTCGGTAAGCCTCTCGCGGGCTTCCGCCGACTGGGTGGCGCGATAGCGGCCATAGTGCCATGTGCGGATGATGCGGCTGATGTCGCTTGGCCGCTCGAAGCCGAGTTGCGAAAGCGTCTCCAGCGTCCCGGGGTCGTCATCCTCGCCGGTAAAGACCAGATTGCCGACACCGGCGGACAGCTGCGGCGCCGTCTCGAACAGGGCGGCGTAGTGTCCCTCGACGAGCTTCAGTGAATCGCGAAACACCTCAGAGAACGCCCCGGCATCGGCAAAGCCCAACAGGCGCGCGACACGTTCCAGCCCCTCGTCGTCCTCGGGCAAAGTGTGCGCCTGCTCGTCGGCGACAATCTGGATCGCGTGTTCGACATCGCGCAGGAACCAGTATTGCCGCGTCAGCGTGTCGGCAGCGTCCGGGGTGATCCATCCCCTCTCGGCAAGTGTCCCTAGCGCTTTCACGGTTTCGCGGCCGCGCAATTCTGGAAAGCGCCCGCCGGCGATCAGCTGCTGAGTCTGCACGAAGAACTCGATCTCGCGGATGCCGCCGCGCCCGAGCTTCACATTGTGTCCTCTCACGGCAATGTCGCCGAAACCCTTGTGGGCGTGAATCTGGCGCTTGATGGAATGGACGTCGGCAATCGCCGCGTAGTCCAGGTATTTGCGCCATACATAGGGCCGCAGTTCGGCGAGGAACGCCTCGCCTGCCTTGATATCGCCAGCGATCGCACGCGCCTTGATCATCGCCGCGCGCTCCCAATTCTGACCACGGCTTTCGTAATAATGCAGCGCCGCTTCCACGGGGATGGCGAGCGGCGTCGAGCCCGGATCGGGGCGCAGCCTCAGGTCGGTGCGAAAGACGTAGCCGTGTTCGGTCCGGTCCTGAAGGATGCGCACGAGCTGCCGCGTCATACGCACGAAGAGATCCGCGCTTTCATATTGATCGGTGACGGCCGGCGCCGTGGAATCGAAGAAGACGATCAGGTCGATGTCGGAGGAGAAGTTGAGCTCATGGGCGCCGAGCTTGCCCATGCCTAGCACGATCCAGCCGCTGCCTTTTTCCGGAGCGGCGGGATCGGGGAGCGCGAGCTTGCCGGAGTCGTTGGCCTGCCTGAGCAGAAAGCGGACCGCGGCGCCAACGCATCCATCGGCCAACCGGCTGAGGCGCTGCACGGTTTGCCCGGCGTCCGCCTCGCCCGACAGATCGCCAAGGGCGATCAGCACATGCGCCTCACGCTTGAGTTCGCGCAGCCGGCGCATCAAACCGGCTTCCGTCAGCTCGCCGTCGCTCCCAAGGGTGCCGATCAACCCGTCTATCGCGTCAAGGCGTTCGCTGAGCTTCTGGCCGAATAGTCGCTCCAGAACTTGCGGTTCGCGCTTGAGGCTGTCGCGCAGGAATGGCGACAAATCCATGACCGCGGCGAGGAACCCCGCCAACGACGCTTCCCCTGTCAACAGCTCGCAAAGCTGCTTCGCGCCAACTTCCCGCGCCTCGTCGGCGAGGTCTCTCGCCTGCTCGGCAGCGTTGCCCGGATCGAGCGGATGAAGCTCCCGCGCCGGCGAGCCAAACCAGCGCTGTCCATCCTCCTTGGGCGGCGCGTGTCCGTCTTTCACCGGGGCGCACCCTTGCGCGGGAACGTCATGCTGACTTCGAGACCGGGACCACCGTCACGCAATTGCAGAACGCCCCGATGGAACGTCATCACCGCCTTGGCGAGGCTGAGGCCGAGCCCCGCTCCGGGCATGTTCCGGCTCTCCTCGAGCCGTACGAAACGCTCGGTGGCGCGTTCGCGATCGGCCTCGGGAACGCCGGGACCATTGTCGCGCACGGACATGGTCACCGCCGTCTCGTCAGCTGTCAGCGTCACCGTAACCTGCGGCTTCTCCGCCGCGTTGGCCGAATATTTGATCGCGTTGTCGACGATGTTGGACAACGCCTGCCCGATGAGTTCGCGATTGCCTGGTATCACCGGCTCCTCATCCACACTCGCGGTCAATGCGACCCCGTTCTCCTCCGCCAGCGGCTCGTAGAGTTCAACCACGTCGCGCACCGTCTCGGCAAGTTTGACTTCGGTCGTCGGCTCGGTCGACTTGCCGGCCTCCAGCCGCGAGATCATCAGGATCGCGTTAAAAGTACGGATGAGCTGGTCGGATTCGGCAATCGTCGCTTCCAGCGCCTCGCGGTATTCGCGCGTTGAACGCTTGCCGGTCAGGGCGGATTCGGCGCGATTGCGCAGCCTCGTCAGCGGTGTCTTGAGATCGTGGGCGATGTTGTCGGAGACCTGTTTGAGGCCCTCATTGAGCCGCGCGATCCGGCCCAGCATCGTATTGAGGTTTTCCGACAGCCGGTCGAACTCATCCCCGGAACCGCTGACGGGCAGACGGCCGTTGAGGTCGCCGCCCATTATGTTGCGGCTGGCCTCGGAAAGCCTGTCGATGCGTCTCAGCGCCCGGCGACCGACGAAGAACCAGATCAGAAAGCCGCCTATGCCCATCATCGCCAGCGCGACCGCCATTGAACGCTGGACGACGTCGCGGAAGCGCTGCGGCTCGACCAGATCGCGGCCAACCAGCACAAGCATCTGATTGGGCAGCTTGACCACCATTGCCAATGCACTGTGCTGCGGGGGCGTGGACTGGACTTCGGCTTCCTCGTCGGAGAGGAAGGTGCCCACGCCGCTTCTCTCGCCGAAACGGCGGTAGGTGAACGGCCGCTCCGTCCACCCGGTATTCTCCAGAATGCCTGGCTGCAGGCTTTCCACATTGCCGGTGAGGATGCGTCCATTCGGATCGGTGATGAGATAGAGGTTGGCGCCGGGTTGCCGGGCGCGCTGTTCGACCACTCGGACAAGATGGGGAAGCCCGCCGCGCCGGTAAGCCGCCGCGAGGCCGCCGACCTCTTCGGCTATCGTTCCCCGCGTCTGGGCGATCAGCATGCGCGAGGACAACGATGTCATGTAAAAGACCAGCGCCAGCGCGCAGGCCGCGAACAAGACCAGATAGAGCGCGGTGAGCCGCGCCGCCGTCGTCTTCATGATCGCCGGCAGGGATGGCATCAGCCCGCTTTCAGCATGTAGCCCGCACCGCGCACCGTATGAAGAACCGGAGTGTCGAACTCCTTCTCGATCTTGGCGCGCAGCCGCGACACATGCACGTCGATAACGTTTGTCTGTGGATCGAAATGATAATCCCAGACATTTTCCAGCAGCATGGTGCGCGTGACCACCTGTCCGGCATGACGCATCAGATATTCGAGCAGGCGGAATTCGCGCGGCTGGAGGAGAATATCGCGTCCCGCCCGGCGGACGGTGTGAGCCAGCCGGTCCAGTTCCAGGTCGCCGACCTTGTACTGGGTTTCGACGTCCTTGGAGATGCCGCGCCGGTTGAGCGCCTCGACGCGGGCCAGAAGCTCGGTGAAGGCGTAGGGTTTGGTGAGATAGTCGTCGCCGCCGGCGCGCAGTCCGGTCACCCGGTCGTCGACCTCGCCCAGGGCCGACAGGATCAGCACGGGTGTGGTATCGCCCCCGGCCCGCAGTTCGGAAATCACCGCCAGACCGTCGCGGCGCGGCAGCATCCGGTCGACCACCAGCACGTCGTAGGAGCCGTCCTCGGCCATCGCATGGCCGCTTTCGCCGTCACCTGCGACGTCAGCCGTGTGCCCGGCTTCATCGAACGCCTTGCGGATGTAGTCCGCCGCCTCGCGGTCGTCTTCGATCACAAGAATCTTCATGGCGTCATTATAGGCGATTTACAACATTGTGCCGCGCTGGAGAAAAAACGGCAGCGGGTGATAGGAACCCGCTGCCGTTGGAACCGGGCGGAACGAGGTAACAGTCGCACCGATTCCAATGCCGCTCCGGGGGCGGATCGGGGGTCGTTTTGACCGCCGGCCCGGAGCCGCATTTTGGTTGGCTTAGCCGCGTTCGACAGGCAGAGCGACGAAGCGGTTGGCGTCGTCGCGCTTCACCTGAAGCAGAACCGCCTTGCGGCCCGCATCGGTCGCGGCCTTCACTGCCTCGTCCACGTCAGCCGATGCCTTGACCTCCTTGGAGTTGATCGAAACGATCACGTCACCGGCCTGGATGCCGCGCACGGCGGCCTCGCCATCGGGAGATACGTCGGTCACGACCAGCCCATTACCGTCCTCGGCTGGCGTCACGGTCAGGCCGAAGCTCTCAAGCATGTCGCCGCTTGTCGGCTCGCCGGGCTGCTCGGCCGATGCCATCTGCGGGGCCGCAGGCATGTCGCCCAGCGTCACCTTGACGGTCTCGGCCTTGCCATCGCGCCAAAGGGTAACCTCGACTTCATTGCCCGGATCGAGATTGCCGATCATGCGGGCCAGTTCACGCGGTGACTTAACATCCTTGCCGTCGACCGCGACGATCACGTCGCCTGACCTGACGCCGGAGCTGAGTGCCGGACTGTCGGGCTGCGCCTCGGACACGAGCGCACCCTTGGCTTCGTCGAGACCAAGCGATTCGGCGATATCGTCCGTAACGTCCTGAATCTGCACGCCAAGCCAGCCGCGCTCGATCGACCCGTCCTCGATCAGGCCGTTGACGACATCCTTGGCGACCGATGCGGGGATCGCGAAGGCGATGCCGACATTGCCGCCCGACGGCGAGAAGATCGCCGTGTTGATGCCAACAACCTCACCGCTGAGATTGAAGGCCGGGCCGCCGGAATTGCCGCGGTTCACCGCCGCATCGATCTGGATGAAGTCGTCGTAGGGACCGGCGCCGATGTCGCGGCCGCGGGCCGAAACGATACCGGCCGTCACGGTGCCGCCGAGGCCGAAGGGATTGCCGACCGCGACAACCCAATCGCCGACCCGGACCTGGGTGTCGTCCGCGAATGCGACATAGGTGAACGCGCGCGCCTCCTCGACCTTGAGAACGGCGAGATCGGTGCGCGGATCGCTGCCGATCAGCTTGGCGGAAAGCTCGGTGCCGTCATCCATGACGACGGTGAAGTCGGAGCCGCCCTGGACAACATGATTGTTGGTGACGAGAAAACCGTCCTCGGAAATGAAGAAGCCGGACCCCTGGGACATCGGACGCTGACGATCCGGACGGCCGCGGAAGCGCGGGTCTGCTCCCGGACCGCGTTCACCGCGGAATTCGCGGAAGAAGCGGTTCAACGGGTGATCGTTGGGAAGATCCTCGAACCCCGGGAAGTTGAAAAAGAAGCCGTCCTGGCCGCGATCGGCGGCGGGCGCCATGCGAGCCGAGACGCGCACGCTGACAACTGCCGGCGAGACGCGCTCGACGACCTCGGCAAAGCCGATGTTCTGCTGCGGGGTTTCGAGCTTCACAGCGTCCGCCAGAACCGGGCTGGTGCCGGTGGTGGCAGCGCCGAAGCCGATCGCGCCGGCGATCGCCAGCGACGCGGCGGCGGCCAGCAGGCGCGTCCTGCGGGACTTCGTGATTGGCTTTGTGGTATCCATGTCTGACTTGTCCTCTTGATCGAAAGGCGGGCTGTTGCGCCACGCTTCGGACAAGACAGATAGTTGCGGCTACATTACGCCGCCATTTCCGCGACATGACAATTTCGTAATGTACGGAAACTGGCTTCCCTGAGATGCCGAATGAAACCGTCCGTTCAGTCGCTCAGGATGTCATCGATCTTCTTCTTTTCTGCGTCACTCAGCGGGACGGCGGCTCGGTTCGCGGGACGGCGGAAACGGCCTGCGATGATTACGCCGCCAACGACGAGAAGCAATGCCGGCGCGCCCCACAAAAGCGCGTTGCGCATGCTGAAACGCGGGCGCAGCAGGACGAATTCCCCATAACGCGATACGACATAGGAGATCACTTCGCCGTCGGTATCGCCGGCCACGAGCCGCTCGCGAACCAGGATGCGCAGATCGCGCGCCAGTTCGGCATTCGAATCGTCGATCGACTGGTTCTGGCAGACCATGCAGCGCAGATCGGCGGAGAGATCGCGCGCACGCGCCTCGAGCGCCGGATCGTCGAGCACCTCGCTGGGCAGAACGGCAAGCGCGGCGGCGGGCATCAGCGCCAGCAGCAGGAATACACCCAGAACGCGGGCAAGCTTTCTCATGCCGGCGACGGCGCGGTCTTGCGCCGCGCGGCAGGCGCGCCGACGCGAAGACGGCGATCGGCGAGCGAGAACACACCGCCTATCATCATGACGACCGCGCCCAGCCAAAGAAGAGTCACCATGGGCTTCCACCAGGCGCGCACGACAATGCCGCCATCGTCGGTCGGATCGCCAAGCGAGACGTAGAGTTGGCTGAAACCGAACGTGCGAATGCCGGCCTCGGTGGTGGGCATGCTGCGTGCCGGGTAGACGCGCTTGGCCGAGACGATCTCGCCCATCGAGGCGCCGTCCGCGCCCGTGATGGAGAAGCGGCCCTGATCCTCGAGATAGTTGGCCCCGCGCAGCGGGACCATGCCTTCGAAGTGAAGGGTCTTGCCGGCGATCTCCAGCGTTTCGCCCGGCCGCATGGTGACGAAGCGCTCGGTCTCCAGCGAATAGACGGACACCAGCCCGAGCAATGTGACGCCCAGCCC
This sequence comes from Rhizobiaceae bacterium, assembly GCA_040880025.1. GTDB lineage: Bacteria > Pseudomonadota > Alphaproteobacteria > Rhizobiales > Rhizobiaceae > RCIO01. The sequence continues at coordinate 161,338 of JBBDJD010000013.1, read as the reverse complement.
CGCGTGCGCAAGGACAGTTCCGAATGCCGCACCAGGCAGCCCGACGAGCCGGCGGGCCGCAACTCCAAATCGGGCCTTGGGCAGTCCGGCCTTGAATGCCAGATCGGTCAGCGCACCGCCGATCAGCCACGTGGCCAGACCGTAGCCGAGCGCTGCGAACGCCGACATTCTGTCAATCAGCGCATAACAGATCAGCGCCACACCCAGCGACGCCCCGAAAGCAAAGAACAGCCTTTGCGAGACGGCATACAGATCGCCCCGTTTCCAGGCGAGCAGCGGTCCAAAAGGCACAATCAGCAGAAGCGGCAGCGTCAGCAGGCCGAAAGTGAGATTGAAGAAGGGCGCGCCGACGGAAATCTTGTCCCCCGTCAGCGCCTCCACGACGAGCGGATAGAGCGTGCCGATGAGCACGGTTGCGGTAGCTGTGGAAAGAAAGAGATTGTTGAGAACCAGCGCGCCTTCGCGCGAAACCGGCTGGAACAGCCCTCCAGCCGACAGCTCCGACGCGCGAAAGGCGAACAGCGCCAGAGCGCCGCCTATGAAGAGAATGAGGATAATCAGGATGAAGACGCCCCGCGTCGGATCGGTCGCGAAGGTGTGGACCGATGTGAGTACACCGGACCGCACAAGAAAGGTTCCGAGCAGGGACAGCGAAAACGTCAGGATCGCCAGCAGCACCGTCCATATCTTCAAGGCCGAGCGGCGTTCCATCACCAGCGCCGAGTGAAGCAGCGCGGTTCCGGCAAGCCACGGCATGAATGAAGCGTTCTCGACCGGGTCCCAAAACCAGAAGCCGCCCCAGCCGAGCTCGTAATATGCCCAGTAGGAGCCCATAGCGATGCCGCCCGTCAGGAATATCCACGCAGCCAGCGTCCACGGCCGCACCCAACGCGCCCAGGCGGCATCGATGCGGCCTTCAAGCAGCGCGGCGACCGCGAAGGAAAAGCTGATCGAGAAGCCGACATAGCCGAGGTAAAGCAGCGGCGGATGGATGGCGAGGCCGATGTCCTGCAGCACCGGATTGAGATCGCGCCCCTCGATCGGTGCGGGATCGAGCCGTGCGAAAGGATTGGAAGTCGTGAGGATGAAGAGCAGGAAGGCCGACCCGATCCAGCCTTGCACGGCCAGTACGTGGGCGCGCAATGTCGCGGGAAGATTGGCGCCGAACAGCGCCACCAGCGCACCGAACAGAGTCAGGATCAACACCCACAGGAGCATCGATCCTTCATGGTTCCCCCATGTGCCGGTGACCTTGTAGAGAAGCGGTTTCAGCGAGTGGGAATTCTCCCAGACATTGACGACGGAAAAATCGGAAGCGACATAGGCGGCAACGAGCGAAGAAAAGGATAGCGCCACCAGCGCAAATCCCGCCACCGCGGTCGGTGCGGCCATCGCCACAAGGCGCGGATTGCCGAGCCTGGCGCCGGCCAGCGGCACAATCGCCTGGACCAGCGCCAGAGCGAGAGCCAGTACAAGAGCGAAATGTCCAATCTCGACGGTCATTCGTTCCGGCCTATTCTTCCTGCCACACACCCTTTTCCTTCAGGGCGTCGGCCACTTCGCGTGGCATGTAGGTTTCATCGTGCTTGGCAAGCACGCTGTCTGCAACGAAAACGCCATCGTCGGCCAGCGCGCCTTCCGTCACCACACCCTGATCTTCTCGAAACAGGTCGGGCAGAATGCCGCTATAGCGCACTTGCACCGTCCGATCGTGATCGGTGACGGCGAAGCGTATGTCCAGCCCCTGGCCGCGTTCGATCGAGCCCGTCTCGACCAGCCCGCCGAGCCTGAAACGCTCGCCGGGCGCCACGGTTGCCCCGGCCAGATCGGAGGGCATGTAAAAATAGGACGTCCGCTGTCCGAGAGCATAAAATGTCAGACCGGCGGCTACCGCGAGAAACGCGAGGCCACCGGCGATCACCGACAAACGTTTCTGCCTGCGAGTCATTGGCTCTCCGTAAGTTCGACATCGAGGTCGGCGGCGAATTCCACCAGCAAACGTCCCTCGCTTGTCTCCGATCCCAGACCTTCGAGGCCGCGTTCCAGCGCGGCGCGCGCTTCGTCCGCTCGGCCGAGGACCACAAAGGAGCGTATCAGACGCCGCCAGCCAGCGGCATCGTCAGGATTGTCGCGCAGGCGCTGGTCGAGCTGAGCGACCATGCCCTCGATCATGGCATTACGATCTTCCGACGACATTTCGGCGGCGGCCTGCATGTCGTCAGCGGTAGGACCTGGAGCGCCTTCGGCCAGCTCGGGCGCGCGCTCCTGATTGCGGGCGAGCGCCTGTGCCGCAGCGCCGCGCCAGGGCGAGTCCTCCGGCAGGTCGCCAAGCATTTCCTCCCAGCGATGCGCGGCCCGATCGACATCGCCCTGCTGCGCGAGCGCAAGCGCCAAGAAAAAGCGGGCCTTGGCGTCGGTGGGGTCATCGTTCAGCGCGCGCTCGAAGGCAGTTTGTGCCTCGGCTGTTACAATATTGCCCGACGCGCGGAATATCGCGTCGCCCAGCCCGGACTCCCGCTGAGCGCCGGCGCCGTTCAGCCTGATCGCATTGCGGAATGCGATGACCGCATCCTCGTTGCGGCCAACGCGCATATAGATCGGCGCAAGCACATCCCATCCGCGCCCATCCTCGGGATTGTCGATGAGATGGCGTTCGGCGCGGGCAATCAGTTCGTCGATCGAATTGCCAGCGGGGTTGGCGGCCAGCCGCGCTTCCAGCGCCTGATCCGGCATCCAGGGCGAGCCGAGAACAAGGTAAAGCCCGAGCGCGACGACCGGCACGGTGAACAGCGCGACGCTGGCCGTCACGCGCGCTCTTGTGCCGCCGACATTTGCCGATGCCGGCTCAATCTCGGCGGACCGCAGAATGCGGCGTCCAATCTCGGCTTTTGCCTCTTCCGCGTCTGCCGGCGAGATTGCGCCGCGCGCGAGGTCGCGATCCACTTCGGCCAGTTGATCGCGATAGACTTCGAGATCGTGGGCGGCGTCGGAATCCGTTCTCGATTGTCTCAGGAACGGCCAGGCCACCGCCAGGCAGGCGGCGACAGTCAGCAGCGCGGCGACGATCCAGAATGCGGTCATGGCCGCCTCATTAGCGGCATTCGGACCACGAACCTATAGAAGCGGGTTGCGACGATTTGGCGTGTGGTGCTGAGATCGGGCGGCAATTGGATGTCAGGTCAGCAGCGACCAGCTGCCGTCCTCGTTGCGGCAGGCCGCTCCGCGCATGGTCTGCGAGCGGCCATCGACATTGACCGTGTGCATGTATTGCCGGCAATCCTGCGAGCCGACGCGGTAGGGCTGATAGGCGACGACTTCGCCCGCCACGCCTCCGTTGGTCCCGGTCCACGATACGGGCCGGCCGGCGTGCGTATATTCCAGAGCCTGGTATTCAGCCTCCAGCGCAAGGCGGCGGTCGCTCGGATCAAGCGAAGCGCCCATCGGGCCGCCAACCAGTCCGTTGCCGATCGCCGCGGTTCCGGCGTTCCGCGCAGTCGATGCGCCTGCGAAGCTGCCGACCAGTGAGGAGTTGCGGCTGTTGATCGAGGTACATCCTCCGAGCGCAAGCGCGGATGCGAGCAATATGATGATTGCTTTCATTGCCTGAAGTGCCGCTGTCCGTTGCCACCGCATTTGATGCTGCATTCGCTAGTTGCCATATTTGGCCGAAATGCGGCCCCTTCGCGTCACACAATTGCGTGTAGGCGTCAGCTCGCCACCCGCTTCAGCGTGATGTTCACCCTGAGGCCGCCAAGACTTGACCGTCCGAACGCCAGGACGCCGCCATATTCGCTCACCAGATCGGCCACTATCGACAGTCCAAGGCCGGTGCCCGGTTTGGATTCGTCGAGCCGGCGCCCGCGTTTCACCGCCTCGCGCGCCTTGTCGTCCGGGATCCCCGGCCCGTCATCTTCGACAATGAGCTCGAAGGTTGACGCCGCTTCATCCCGGTCTTCGCCGGCCCGGACAGCAATGCGAGCGGCTCCGTCCGCCCATTTCATCGCGTTTTCCAGCAGGTTGCCGACAATCTCCTCGAAATCCTCGCGTTCGCCGGAGAACACGACATCCTCCTCTGGCAATTCGAGCGCCAACTCCTTGTCCGGCGACAATTTCCGCGTGACGCGCACCATGCGTTCCAGCGTCTCGGCAACCTGTGTACGGAAAACCACGGTGTCGCGCTGAGCCGCTATGCGTGCCCGTTGCAGGTAATGTTCGATCTGGTCGCGCATCAGTGACGCCTGTTCGGCGATCAGCTTGCCTTTTCCGTCACCGAGCGCTCGGCCTTCGTTCTGGATGACCGCCAGCGGCGTTTTCAACGAATGCGCAAGATTGCCGACCTGCGTGCGCGATCGCTCGACGATACGGCGGTTGCTCTCGATCAGCGCGTTGGTTTCAGCCGCGAGCGGCACTATTTCGGTCGGGAAGCCGCCGTCGAGCCGCTGTGCCGAACCTTCCCGGATTCTGGCTAGCGCGCTGCTCACCCTGCCCAGCGGATTGAGTCCCAGAATAATGGCTACGGCGTTGATGCCGATCATGCCGAGACCGAACAGGGCCAGATAGGCATAGAGACGGTTCTCGAAGGCGCCGATCTCCTCCTCCAACTCCGTGCGGTTGCCCATCATCCGGAACCGGGCAACGCGGTTTTCCTGGTCGAGCACGAACTCGCTCTCGATGATCTCGAGTCTCTCGCCGGCAAGCCCCTCGGCAAAATAGCGGCGCTGGAAACGGTCGTCGAAGGGAATGGACCCCGTGGAAACCGCTGGAATCGGCCCTGTCATGGACGGAGAGCTCAGTTCGCCGCGCAGATTTTCGCTCACCGGCACCGCGGTCCAGTACCAGCCGGATTCCGGCTGCGTGAAGCGAAGATCGCCGAGATTGGGGCTTCCCGTCAGGAAGCCGTCTTCGGAGACAGTGGCCGAACTGATGAGATTGAAGAGATGCGCGGAGAGAAGGTTCTGGAAGCCACGTTCGCTGGCCTGCCGGAAAAGCGCTGAAATGACGGTGGCGATGACGATCAGCGCAAGGATCGCCCAGATGGTAGAGAAAGCGATGACGCGGAAAGTCAGGGAGCGGAACAGGCGCCTTAGGAACGGCATCGAGCGGTCATCTCCGCGCGGGCTGTCGTTGGCCTGAACTCACGCTTGCGTCTCGCGCATCCGGTAACCCATGCCGCGCACCGTCTCGATGAGATCGATGCCCATCTTCTTGCGCAGCCGGCCGACGAAAACCTCGATGGTGTTGGAATCCCTGTCGAAGTCCTGATCGTAGAGATGTTCCACCAGTTCGGTCCGCGACACCACCTCATCCATATGGTGCATCAGGTAGGCAAGCAGGCGGAACTCGTGCGAGGTGAGCTTGAGCGGCACGCCGTCGACATCGGCCTTGGAGGATTTCGTGTCGAGCCTGAGCGGCCCGCAGGTCAGTTCGGTCGAGGCATGGCCTGCCGCGCGGCGGATGAGCGCGCGCATGCGCGCCAGCACTTCCTCGATGTGGAATGGTTTTGCCACGTAGTCGTCAGCGCCGGCATCGATGCCGGCCACCTTGTCCGACCAGCGGTCGCGCGCGGTGAGCATCAGAACGGGCATCTTGCGGCCGTCACGGCGCCAGCGTTCGAGCACACTGATGCCGTCCATCTGCGGCAGCCCGATATCGAGGATCACCGCATCGTATGGCTCCGTATCGCCGAGGAAGTGACCTTCCTCGCCGTCAAAAGCCTTGTCGACCACATAGCCTGCGTCGGATAGCGCGTCCGTGATCTGGCGATTGAGATCCTTGTCGTCTTCCACCACCAGAATGCGCATCTATGTCCCCTCGTCGTCCATGCGTATGACGGGGTCAGCCTGCCTGGCCCCGTCCTGATTCGATGCACCTATAGCGGCACCTCGAAAGGAATCTTGCGGCCGCGCTCGCCATCCTTGCCCTGAATGATGACTTCGCCGACGCAGACGGTCTGTCCGCCCCTGTTTTCGGCCCGAACACTCGCGAGGGTGCCGCCCTGCTGCGCCGCGACCTGCTGGCCAACGGCGGCGCAGTTGCTCTGGACCTGGATTACCGACAGCGTGTTCTCAGGCACAGCCGGCGCTGCGGGGAAAATCCCGGCGGCGCTGGCCGGTGCCAGAGGCACGGTTGCGGCAATCAAGGCGGCCGCCAGCCATTTGGTGTACGTTTTCATGCCTGCATATTTATCGGATCGGGCCTGAACGTGAAATGAACAAATCTCTCTCCCGGCGAAGTGCGTTTCAGTCTACCCGATCCGCGTAACCGCGCCAACACGGCCGAATATGGCGACAATACCCGAAATCGCGGTAATTGCCTGCAGAACGGATTCGGTGAGCGCCGCGTTGTCGAGCCCGCCGACGGGAATGCCGAAGATCGTTGCCGCCGCGCTGCCGACGGTCACGACCGACGCCCATATGGTGCGCGACAGGTACCAGGGTTTAATGCTGTCCATTGGAATGTCCTTTCTGTGTTGAAGGATGGATTCAGCCGAGCGGGAAGACTCTCACAGCCGGATCACCCGGGCCGACCGAGCCGCTGATCTGGCGAATGGTGATCTGGAGTTCGTCCGGCGTTGCGCCGAAATCGGCGGCAATCGCGGCAGTGGAATAGAGCCATTCGGGGAACGTGACGGTTTCCGACCTGACGGCCCCGCCACCCGGTTCAGCGACGGTAACCAGGTAGGATTCGGCCTCCTCGCCCAGGGGGACGCTTCCCGAGAGCGATATGTCTCCGCTGACGCGGCTGCGTCGCACCCAGGACAACAGGCGGCCGCCGTCCTGATGCCGCAACAGATCGAGATGCACTGGCGCGAGCGGCGCTCGCGCGCGGTTTCCTCCTGCCAGCGTCGCGCTGGCAAAGGCCGGCCCGGCAAAATCTGCGCCCAGGGGACCGACTTTCCAGTTGAGTGACAGGCCCACTTCGGCCTCGCCGATCCCGGCCGCCGTCACTGCGTCGTTGAGCAAAACGAAATGTGCGCCAACCGCCGCACCTGCCGCCATCGCCGCGCCGGTGCCCTCCTGTCCGCGCAACAGCCGCGTCAGCCGCCATTGCGATGGCGCGATCTCCTCGGCAGACGCGAATTGCAGGATTTCCCACTCGCCGTTTCCGGCCTGAACAGCGGCGGCGTTGGAGCCATTGAAGAGATTGATATCGGCCACGCTCGCCAGTTCGCCGCTGTAGAGCGTCACATCGAGTATGCCCGCACGATCGAACCGCCCCTGGAAGCCGGGAGCCAGCGCCGCTTCGAGCCTCCCGACAGTCGCTTCCTTCGACACCACTGCCCGCCGGTCAAAACCGCTGTCGCCGGGCGAAACGTAAGTTGCGTGCGCGATCCAGGGCTTCGCCCGAAGCGCCAGCTTGAGCGCATTGCGCGGCTCGGTGTTTCCCGGCATCAGCGGCAGGTCGAGAAACAGGGCGAGCGGCGGCCCGGCGCGCGTTACCTTCTGCCGCGCCTGTCCGGTGACCTTCGCCCGCCAGGGCGCCGGCGCAACCGGGCGAAGTCTTCGCGCACTGATCTCACGCGTCAGACCGGCCTCGCAGCCGGTAACCAGATAATCAGACGCGCCCGCGCCGCCGTCGACGCGGACGGTCGCGCCCGGCCCGACATCAATGCGCGTCTGCGGCAGGGCAAACCGCACCTCCTCGCGCCCCAGCCAGCGGCGGCGTGTACGGTCCGCCAACAGGCTTTCAGCCTGCGCCGGGTCCATCGCGCCCGGAAAACCCTGATAGTCCTGCCCGTCATGGGGCGCGTCTGGATGCAGCCGCCGCGCGCTCGCCGTCTGATATTCGTTGAGGGGGTCGGCGAAGGCCAACACGGATTCGGCGTGAAATTCATGATCCGGCTGGCGGACCCTGGTCAGGACAGTGCCTGCTTCGTCGACGACGAAATCGTCGATCGCGGCAACTGCCGATTCCCGTGCATCTTCGCCACTGACCAGAAAACTGCCCTTCGCCGACCGGAACGACAGGCCGAAGAGATCAATCAGGGGTTCGAGCGCGCGGCGCGCGCTGGTCGGGTCAGGCACGATGTAACCTGAAATTGCGCCACCGACGTTTCGGACTTCGACCGAGCCAGCTCCGAAGTCCTGGACGATCCAGGATACCAGGTCCGCGACGGTGATTCCGTTCAGCCTCCCGTTGAGCCAATGGCCCAGAAGCCAGTTGTCGCCGTCTGACCACAGGTCGTTACGCAGCGGAAATGCAGGAAAGGGCCTCGCATCCCACGCCCACAGATAGATGCGCGACGCATCCAGCATGCGTTCGCCATAGACATCCGACATCGGGTTCTGGTTGCCGTCGAAATCCGCCGCCTGGCCATCCCAGCGGTCGAGATGTGCGCGGATCAGGCTCTGCGGCGCAACGTCGGAGCGCGCGCCGTTGGAAAAATAGGGTGAAGCGCTTTCGGCCGATTTCGGGTCGGGAAACACGTTGGGCTGGTTGGGGCCCTTGTCCACGGCGGGGCATCCAAGTTCCGTGAGCCAGATTGGCTTCACCCGTGGCGCCCACCCGGTCGGATTGCTGGATTCCACGCCGCCCGGTCGATTGTAATGCTGGTTGTCCCACCAGCGGACTAGGTCCTTGTAGCGGAATACCCACGGCTTGCCGTACGTGCCGTCGGTTATCGGCGTGCGGGTTCGCGACAGACGGTCGGCATCCGAGGCGTAATACCAGTCGAAGCCTTCGCCGCCGGCGATCGCCTCCCGGATCTTTTGCGAATCATAGGGTCCGGCGTAGCCGTCCGGATTGCCGCCGGAATGGTCCTCATCGCGCCAGTCGGCCAGTGGCATGTAGCAGTCGATGCCGACAGCATCGATATCGGGATGCGACCACAGCGGGTCGAGATGGAAGAAGAGGTCGCCACTGCCGTCGGCCGGCTGATGGCCGAAATATTCGGTCCAGTCGGCGCCATAGGTGATCTTGGTCGCGCTGCCCAGAATGCTGCGCGCCTCCCCGGCAAGGTCGCAGAGACATTCGACAAACGGAAACGCGCTCGTGCCGTCGCGCAGCGCGGTGAGCCCGCGCAACTCCGAGCCGATCAGGAAAGCGTCAACGCCGCCGGCCTCTTCCGCCAGCTTCGCATAATGCAGAACCAGCCGCCGGTAGCCCCAGTCGCCGCCATCTCCGGAAAAGACGATCGTGTCGCCAGCAGCGACGAAATCCTCCGGCTCCGCGTCGCCGCAAAAGGCATCGACCTGGGCCCGGGCGCTGGCGGTCTTGTCCACCGTTCCCGCTTCGCCCGGCGCCGGCTCGCAGGTGATGCGCCCGCGCCAGGGATAAGTCGGTTGGCCGCTGCCGCCCGTATAGGGATCGGGCAGCGCGTTGCCGGTCGGCACGTCCATCATGACGAAGGGATAGAGCGTGACCGCTATGCCGCGCGCCTTGATCTCGGCGATGGCGTCCAACACGCTCCTGTCGGTCGGTGTGCCGCCAAACGCCGCGCCGCCGTCATGTTGCGAGACCGGGAGTGCACTCATCCGGTCCAGACCCGAGACGAGCCATGGCTGCGACAGCCCTTCGGGATTGGTCTGGGTGACCTTGGGCCGGACGGTGCACTGGCCGGCACGGAGATCGTCACCGAACCATGTCACCACCAGCGCGACATGTTCTAGGCTAGGGCACAGTGCCTGCAGTTCGTCGAGCGCGGCGACGATGTCGGTCGAGGCGTGCAGCACGTTGCGGTTTTCCGCCACGACCTCGCCGGGCGACAGCGTGCGGGTCACCGGCAACGGCGACAGCCCATACTCTGTCGAGCCGGGGATAAGCGTTATCGCCTTGATGCGTTCGTTGAGCCCGCCCGCTGGCCGCATGACCTCGAACTGGAATTGCGGAATGCGGTTGCCGTAAGCGTCGAGCGGAAACCGGTCGAACACCACATAGGCCGTACCGCGATAGGCGGGCGTATTGCCGGTCCCCTGCTTGGCCTCGATCAACGGATCGGCAGGCTGCGCCTCGTCGCCGCGATAGAGCCGCATTTCCACCATCGACAGGTCCAGCTCCTGCCCGTCGGCCCAGACCCGCCGCACGCCGCGTATCTCGCCTTCCGAGAGCGCAAAGGCGACGTTGGCGTAATAGGAATAGGTGGTTGTGCGTGGGCCGCCCTTGGCGCCCTGGCGTTCGGTGCGGCTGTCTTCCTCGAACCGGGTCGCCCAGATCATCGTGCCGCCGACACGGATGGTGCCATAGATGCGCGGCAGGGAAGCGCCCTCCTCCGCCGTGTAGGGTCGCGCACCCGCAAGGCGCGGTCCCTCGATATGCCTTGTGCTGTTGATCAGCGCGCGGTCGATGGCATAGCCGGCCAGCGCCCCTGCCGCTGTGCCGATCGCCGCGCCGGTCGCGCCCAGCGCGCCGCCGATCAGTCCGCCGACGGCTTGCAGCAGGATGGTCGCCATCGGCTAGCTGTCCGTATGATTGAAGGAAATTGCAGACGCGGGAAAGGCGAATACGCCCGCGATGCGCCGTCGCCATTGCGGAACGAGCGGCGACACTGTCACCGCGTGCCCCTGATAGGCGTGTATGAAGCGTTCGCCATTGAGTGCGATGCCGGCGTGTTTGGCCGCCATATGCGGCCGCCAGCGAAAGAGCAGCACCAGTCCGGGCCGTGGCGTCCCGTCTGCAGCTTCAACGAGATGTCGCCGCGCGGCATTGATCAGCGGGTCGTCGCCCGCCGCCTCCGCCCAGTCGGGCGCATAGGGTCCGATGGCTTCAGGCTCCGCTCCCACAAGAGCCCGCCATACGCCACGGACCAGGCCGAGGCAGTCGCACCCTACACCCTGTCTCGATCCCTGATGACGGTACGGCGTCCCGACCCAGCGCAGCGCTTCAGCGATCACGCGTTCCGGATCGGCAATAGAGCGTGCCTCGCTGCCGGTCATGGAACCAGCGGCCCGCCGTCGAATTCGCCATCCGCGGTGACGTAAGCGTAGGCGGAATCGTTGCCGGGCAGGTGCGGGAAGCCGCGGAAGTTCAGGCTGTTGGAGAACTTCGCCTTGCAGATGGCGAAACTCTTGTCGCAACCGGCAACGACCGAAAACTGGTCTCCGGGCTGCGGTTGGGTCGAGACAGCGGGCCAGATGACAAGGATCGTGCCGATCGCTTCGTGCCGGAAATCGATGACCCGCTCTGTCTGGCCGCTTCGCTCTCCATTTGTCCAGGTCAGGACGCCGTTGGCGAACCAGCCGTGGTCGAAGCCGTCAAGCCCCGCCACCACGACCGCGTCCAATCCGCTCAGGGAAACCACTTCGCCACTGCCGGTGAACGCACCCGCCGTCAGATTGACCTTGCAGCGGGCATCGCCGAGTTCGGCCGAACAATGCCGCTGGATGGTGCGTCCGCGCACGAAGTCGAGCGCGCGCCCCGGACCTTCCAGTTCCGCGACGAACTGTCCGTCGCGGCGCGTTATCCTGGCAACGGTCTCGCGCTTGAGGGTCGAAAACTGTGTTGGCGCGCGCCAGTTGACGATCAGCGTCTCGACGCTCGCACCATCGTAGAGACCGTCGGCAATGTCGGATTCGCTCACCTTGTCGGATGAGAGCGCCCCATCCACTTCGGCGCTGTCGATGCCAGGCCCGAGCGCCGACCGCGCTTCGCTGGCGGTGAACCCCGCCTCCGGCTCGAACAGCGTAGCGTCAACAGTCAACGGACTGTCGTGATCGGTGAACCCCATCACCGTGCCATCGCGCCGGGTCAGCCGCCAGCAATAACACAGCGTCGTGGCCGTGCCGTCGAGATGATCCTGGAATGTCATGGCATCAGACCGGAATTTCGATCAGCGGTATCGTCGGGATCTGCCCGGCCTGGAATGCCGTCAGGCTGACCGACAGATGTTCCAAATCGAAGCGCACCGGGACATCGAACTGATATCCGGCCGTCACGGACGCACCCGCGCCCGGTGTCTCGACCGGCACGAATGCGACCGTGCCCGTCGTCGCATCGACGGAAAATTCGGCTCCCTCCGCCTTCTCCACGCCGTCCACCGCCACGCGCACAGTACCTTCAACCGGTTTGGCGATTGCGCGTGAATAGGCATCGGCGCCCGAACCGTAGACCTTGACCAACTGGAAATCGCTGGTCGATCCGTCGCCGGTGCCGATCGGCTGATCGAGCGCGGTCGGGGTCCCGCCCGGCGCAGTCGACCTCATGTCGAACGGATCGCGAAAGCGGAAACCGTGCAGACTGCCGCGCCTGGCTTCAAAGAAGGCGATCAACGCGTGCAGATCCTCCAGCGAGCGGACGCCGGTGCCGGCATCGTAGCGTCGCCGCGAGGCCTGAAACCGCGTATTGCGTTTTTCGGCGCCCGAGGTCATCCGTACGATCTCGATGCGGCGTTCCGGCCCGCCAGTCGCGCCGAAGGAAATGGCGATCGGAAACAGCACTTCATGAAAGCTTTGAAGGTCAGCCATCGCCCGTCACAATCCTCGCGAACCGCGCCCGACGGCGCGCGCCAGCATCGCCGTCAGCTGCGCCTCCGACTTGCGGAACGAAGCGGCGTCGGGCGTTGAAACGTTGAACACCACATTGACCGGTTTGGCGCCGGCTCCGCCGGCAACGCCGAGCCGTCCATCGGCCGAGCGCTGTAAGGGCAGGATTGCCTCCGCGCCCGCTTCTCCCATTACCCCGGCCCTGCCTCCCAGGGGAAAATAGGTCGGCGACGACACCACGCCGCCCGATGCGAACGGCACGACGCCGCCCTTTGCGAATGCGCCGCCGAAGAGCGATCCAAACACCGAGCTGGCAAGCGTCTGCAGCGGCTGCAGGCCCTTGCTCAGCGCCATTCCGGCGAGATTGAGCGCGATGCGGCGCAGCACATCGTCGAGCGACCGTCCGCTCATCGCAGCTGTCTTCAGCGCACCGGTGAGCTGTGACCCGAAGCTTTCCGCGAGGCCCTGAAGACGCTTCAGATCGTCCTCGAACGGCTTGGTGTCGGCCTCGACTTTCACCGTTGCTTTTTCGACCATCTCAATCGGATCCCTTCGTACCGTCAGGAAAACGGTCCATCAATCTTGTCAATTCATCGCGTCCCGGCGCAAACACCGGCGCGCCATATGCCGACATCGCCGCTGCCAGCTCGCGCGGCGTCATCGACCAGAATTCAGCCGGAGACAGCCGCAACCGGCCCAGGCCAAACGCCATCGCCTCATCCCAGGGGAAAGGCTTTGAACGGCCGGGCCGGATCACGTTCCGGACTTCTCCTGTGCCGCACCGCCGAATGTCTGGGTGAGCAGTTCGGCGACGATCCGGGCAAAGCCGGCAGCGCCTCCTTCGCAATGCATACGGCCCACCTCATCGTCGCTCACATCGTCGCCAGCGCCGCGCAGGCCGGCGCCGACGATGCGGACGATATCGGCGGCGGAAAACCGCCCTGCCGAGAACCGCTCCACCAGCGCGTTCAGATCATCCGCCGCGAATGCCGCTTCCAGTTCGGCGAGCGCGCCGAGCGTCAGGCACAAGCGCCGCTCGCGGCCGTCCAGAACGGCGGCAATCTCGCCCCTGCGCAAATTGGCGCCCATCACGCGGCCTCGAAGCTGACGGCGCCGGCTGATTCCAGAGCCAGTTCGAAGGCGACCTCACCGTCGTGATTGCCGGAATACTCCAGCGCGGTGATCTGGAACGGCCCTTCGACAGTGCCGAAATCCGGAATGACGAGTTGCCAGTCCAGTATCTCGCCGGCGAAAAATGCAGTCCGCATCCGCGCGTCAGACGCTGCATCCTTGAAGATGCCCGACCCGCCGAGCGATGCCCGCTGCACACCACTGCCGGCCAGCAGCTCGCGCCAGCGGCCGGCCGAGTCCGCGTCGGTCACGTCCACTGTTTCGCTGTTGAAGGCCAGCCGCTTGGTGCGAAGCCCCGCCACGGTGATAAAACTGCCCAGCCCGTCCTCGTCCAGCTTGATGAGGATGTCCTTGCCCTTCTGCGCTGTCACGCGGGCCTCCTGTGGTGATTTGAGATCAAGTGTGCCGCCAGCGCGGCGTGGTTCAGACCGACGGTTCGGTCACGGCGCGGAAGCGCAGCAACCCGTGATGAACCGACTGGTCCTCGTCGAACAGCACTTCGGAGAATTCGAGCCGGAGGTTGACGAGATGGTGTCCGTCGAGCGCCAGCGCCGCATCATTCAGCGTGGCGGAAATGGCGTCCATCAGTGCGAGTGCTTCCTTCTTGCCCTTGCCCTTCGACCACACATGCAGAGTCAGGAGCTGCTCCGTGCCGCTCTCGGTCCCGGTACTCCAGTCGTAGACGCTGGTTCTGCCAAAAGTGACATAGGGGAACGGGACGTCCGGCGGCGCTTGGTCATAGACATGCGTGTCGCCGAGAAGCGAAACGAGCGTTGCATCGCCGGAAAGGGCGGCGTGGATCGCCTTCTGGACCTCAGCGGCTGGCGCGGTCATCGCGGCCTGTCCTCGAATGTGCCGTCTCAGGCGAGGCCGCTTCGCGCGCTTGTTCGCGCGTGTCTGCCTGGCCTGTGAGCACGATCTCTTCCGCGAGACTGTGTACACGGCCCCTGAGCGCGCGCAACATCCCGTCCAGCGTCAGTGTCATCGAAGCGTTCATAGCGCGTCCTCTCGCGTGCGGCACACCAGGTAGCGCCTGGTTTCGTCCGGATCGTGCACCGTCAGTATCTCGAAGGTGCGGCCTGCCCGCGCGAACCGCATTCCGCTTGCCACGTCCGCGCGATGGCGGATGGTGAAACGGTGAGTCGCCGTTTCGCGCGTCTGTCCCGCGCCGAAGCGGCTTTCCACGCCCAGGGGCTCGATCCGCGCAAAGACCGTCGCGATCTCGGTCCAGCTTTCGGTATGTCCGCCCATGCCGTCGGGCGTGAGCGAGGCGCTCTCCAACGCCACCTCATGCCGCAGCAGGCCGGGATCGATGAATTCCGACCTCAATCCAGCCTCCGCGTCATGAAGGACGATACGAGCCTGCGATAGCCCTGCGGCATCGACACCGGCTGCTCGCCAGCGCCGAAGGAGGCGCGGAACTCGAACCAGTGAGACACCAGCATCAGCACAGCCCGCTTCAACAGGTCGGGCACATCGGTCGCCGCCTCGCCGTAACCCGCGGTGAAATCGATCTCGATCCCGTTGAGAGCCCTGAGATCGCCGGGCGCCACATCGAAATGCAGCCGGGCCGGCCGCGACAGCGGGTCGAGCTGGTAATCGGATGGATCAATCACAGATGCTTCGCCATCGGTGCCATAGGCGGTTACCGCAGCCACCAAGCGCACCGGTCCGCGTCGCAGCAGCACACGGCCGTTCTGCGGTATGCAATCCAGCGCCAGCCGCCAGCCCTGATCGATGAGTGCGAGCCCGGTCGTCTGTTCGACCTCCTCGCGCGCACCGCGGATCAGGCCGTTGATGAGATCATCCTCGCTGTCATGGTCGATGCGCAGCTCGGCCTTCGCCTCGGCCAATGCGATCGGCTCGACGTCCGGTCCGGCTGTCCTGAACAGGGTCATGAAGTCTCATCCGCTGTAGGTTGATATGGCGGCGGCCCCGGCGGGAGGGGAACCGGGACCGCCGCGCAGGCGGAGGGGTCGCCGCCTGCGTGTCTGCTTGGTGAGTGGCGTTCGGGGCGAATTCGCTCCAGCGAGCCGGATGCGAGATGGCTTCGAGAACCGGCGCGCAGCGGACATTCGGTCCGTGAGCACCGGACGCGCAGAAGACGCTCGCAGGCGGCCGTCGGAGTAGAATTCGAACGAGCGTCAGGCAGTGCCGAATTTCAGCAGCTTGATCGCATCGAAATCCTGCACGCCGCCGCCCACGCGCTTGGTCACGTAGAACAGCACGTAGGGCCTGGCGGAGTAGGGATCGCGCAACACGCGCACGCCGGTGCGGTCGACCACCAGATAGCCGCGGGCGAAATCGCCGAAGGCGACCGGCGTCGCGTCGCTGCCGATGTCGGGCATGTCCTCGGCCTCGACGACCGGGAACCCCATCAGCATGGCGCGGCTGCCGGGCGCGGCCGGCGGCATCCAGATGTAGTTGCCCTGATCGTCCTTCAGCTTCCGGAGCGCCGCCTGCGTCTTGCGGTTCACCACCCAGTTTGCATTCTGCCGGTAGCCGGCCTTCAGAGCATAGACCAGGTCGATGAGGACGTCGGCGGGATCGCTTGCCGCGAAATCGCCGTCCACGCCCGTCGCTACGTAGCCGATATTGTCCCAGGACCAGCTCGTCTCGGCCACCTGAGCGTAATCAAGGAAGCCGCGCGGCTTGTTGGTGCCGTCGCCGCTGATGAAGGCCAGGCCTTCCTGCTCGGCGAACGCAACCTCGATCTCGGCGGCCAGCCACTGGTCGATATCGACCACGCTGTCTTCAAGGAGCGTCGCTGTCGCCGCCGGCATGGCGTAGAGCTCGGCGGTCGGAAACTGCAACTCGTCGAGCGTCGGCGTGTTGGTCTGGGCCCGCGACGCGGTTTCAGCCACCCAGCCAACCGCCGGGCCGCTGATCGCGAAGGGCTTTTTCAGCACCGCACCCGACACCTGGCGGACCGAGGCGATGGAGCGGATCGGCGACAGCGTCGAAAGCCTGCGGCCGATCTCGCGTTCGGTCTCGTCGGGCACGAGATAGCCGCCATCGGCGGGCGTACCGTAGGACATTGCCTTGGCTTCCGCTGCCCGCAGGCCGCGCTCTTCGCCCTTGCGCACATAGGAGTCGAAGGCATCATGATGTTCCAGCGCTGCGGGCGACAGATCCGGCTCGCCGGCCAGCGCCGGGCGCGAGCGTTTCAGCACCAGACGGTCGATTGAGCGCTTCTGTTCGTCGAGAGCGCGCGACACGCGATCCACCTTGTCGGAGGTGATCACGTCGGCGTTCATGCGCGTCTCGATCTGGCCGAGCCGCTCGTCATTGGCCTCCTTGAACGCCTCGAACGATGTCATGAACTCGTCGAAGGCGTCACCCAGCTCGTGCGCGGGGATTGAAGCGCTCTTGGTTTCCGGCGCGCCGGCCGGGCTCGTTTCGTTCATCTCAGGCTTTCCTTTCATTGAGCATTCGTGTTGCACGGCGGATGCTGGCCACCAGCCGGGCGTGATCGTCGAGGTCGTTGGAAAACAAGGGCCGCCGGGTCCGGCTCTTGACCGAATCCACCCGCGCGTCGGGCAGCATCGGGAAGGTAACGACCGATATTTCCCACAGATCGGCTTCCAGGATGCGGCGTACGCCGGACTTGGCCTCCCTGCGGGCGCGCACGGTGCGGAAGCCGATCGACAGCCCGTCGAGCGCCCTGCCCCGCATCAGCGCATGCACCTCGCGCGCCTTGGCCGAATCCAGCGCCAGCTGGCCGCGCACGAACAGGCCCCGCGCATCCTCGCGCAATTCCCGCCAGGCGCCGATCGGCGCGCCGGGATCGTGCTGGAACAGCATGCGGATGCCGGCGGCGCCGCGCTTTTGAAGCGATCGTGCGAAGGCCCCGTGCTCCACCACGTCGCGGCCGAGATCGACCCGACCGAACAGGCTGGCATAGCCCGAGAACGATCCATCGGCCTCGACCTCGCCCAGCCGCAATTCCACGCGCTTGCGCTCGTCCGCCAGCGCCTGCCGGTGACCCATTGTCGTCTCCGCGATTGAGTTCAGTTCAGTTGGGGCGCGGTCTCGTGAACGCGCGCATGATCAAACCAAGCGCCCACCAGGCGCAGAGGCTCGCCGCCGCCGATCCCATCAGCATCAGCTCGCCGGTACCAAGCCTGTCGGCGATACCGAGTTCGGTTGCGATCTTCAGTCCCGCCGCGCCGCCGAACACCAGCCCGCAGGCGACACCCACGGCGAAGCGGATCGCCGCCTCGCGGCGGTCATGCGGCAGCACATAGGCGAGCGAAATCGCGGAACCCGCGACGGCGCCGCCGGCCTTGGCGAGCCACAGCCAGATGGTTTCAGCTTCTGTCATTCTTGTTGTCTTCGGATGGTGGCGACCTTGTCACAATATTCGCCTTGTGAGCGCTCGCCGGCGCCTCAGCCCCGGCCCCAGCCGACGACCAGTTTTTGGGGCCAGCGGAGGTGGTCTACCCATACTCGGATACGGGTCTCGACATCCGTGACGGAATCTTCCAGCAGCACCTCGTCCCAGACCGTCGAAATTATCAACTTGCGGCTTGGCGTTTGGATCATTCCGTCGAACACGAGTTGCAACGCGTCGTTGACCTCTTCCGCCTTTCCAAGACTGAATTCCGTTTCGCCGTCCACTTCCGGATAGGTTCCGACGGAAACGCAGAACTCATTGTAACTGATGAGGCTCCCATCGACGTGTTCTGGCGGTTTGCTCTTCAGATTGTCCGAGACGAAGACGATTGAGTTTATCGGAGCGAATGTGGTGCTATTCACGTGAAGTACCCCTATTCAGCGAGGTTACGTGTCCGCCTTGCTTGCTGCTGCACGTCAGGCATTGCGGAAAGATTCGCTGCGGCCTGCCATTGCGGTTCAGGGCCGTTGGAGCCTGATGGTCGGGAATAAAGTTGCCCCTGGGCGTACCAGGTTCTTTCGTTCCGCAGGTGTGACATCCGTACTTTCTCCCGATCCGATTGTTTTCATTTTTCTCTTGTGCGGTCCAGTTTCGTCCCGGACCTCTGGCCGGCTGCGACTCGACTGCGAATGGGCCCGGCCCTATCCCCATTCCCTGTAGTTCGTAATGCCGGTCCTCTGCCTCGCGCCTTGCCGCCTTGTTCGCCGCGATTTCCCCTTCGACGGATTCGTAGAGGCTCGGTCTCGGCTTCCACTTCGGGTCCAGCCTCTGCACCCGCCGCACCGCCGCCCGCATCTGCGCGTGGCTGAGCTGCAGGCGTGTTTCCTGCACCGGGCTTATGTTTCGCCAGTTCCCGGCAATCCTGCGCGGTGCGCCGCCTCGAGGACCAGGGGGACGTGCTTGGACACGGATGAGCCGTCCGCCCTCATGAGTCCATCGCCCACTGACTCGGCCGTTGCCGGCTGGCACGCGGGGTTGGGTCCGCCAGTGCCCGTGCCTTAAGGCGAGCTGTAGCGTCGCCGCACTCACGCGCAAGCGTGCCACGGCGATGGTCGCCAGAAGTGTAGCGTTCACTGGCTACCGCCCCGCGGGCCATAGCCGACCGCCTCGCGCTTCTCGTCGTCGGTCAGGAAGCCGGCGCCCTCGAGCCGCGCCCACATCGCGTCACGCTCCGCCGATAGGCCCTCGATCCGATCGATGTCGAGGTCGAGCCTCAGCCCCTCGCCGAAGCGCGCGCCCAGCCATGCGGTGAACTCGGCAGCCACCCGCAGCGCCAGCGGCAGTACGGTCAGCCGATAGAAGGCGCGGTTTGCCTCCTGGTAGTTCGAATAGGTGTTGTCGCCTGGAATACCCAGCATCATCGGCGGCACGCCGAAGGCGAGCGCGATGTCGCGGCCGGCCCCGTTGCGCGCCTCGACGAAATCCATGTCCTTGGGCGTCAGGCCCATCGCCTTCCAGTCGAGCCCGCCTTCCAGCAGCAACGGCCGCCCGGCGCGGGTGGTGCCCGTATAGCCTTCCTCCAGTTCCGCCTTCAGCCGCGTGAACTGTTCCTCGGTCAGGTTGCTGCCGTCCTTCGGGGCATAGACAAGCGCGCCCGAAGGCCTCGCCGAATTGTCAAGCAGCGCCTTGTTCCAGCGGCCCGACGCGTTGTGCAAATCGAGCGCGGTCAATGCCGCCTCGATCGGCGGAAAGCCGTAATGATCGTCGAGCGGGTGGAACATCGTCAGATGCAGCGCCGCGCTGTCGCCCTCGCCACCAAGCGGAATGCGTCGTTTTGCTGCCCCGGTGCGGTATTCGAGCGTCGCTGGCCAGCCATCGGCATCCGCCGTCACCGCCACCCTGTCAGGCCTGAGCAGGTGCAGTTCGCGCGCTTCCGGCCCGGCGTCCACCAGCTCGCAGTAGGCGTTGCCGGAAATCAGCAGATGCCCGTACAGCGTCTCCAGGAAACTCGCTCCCGACTGGCGCATGTTGGGCCGTCCCAGCAGGGCGACGAGCGGATGGTCGTCGAGCTCCGCCTGACCCTGGTAGAGCAGCCAAGGCACGGCGGATGCAGCTTCCGCGATCAGCCGCACGCAGCGATGCGCGACCGGGTTGCGCATGAAGCCTTCGCGCGCCAGCGTCGCGTAGTCGCGCCGGGTCCAGATCGCCTCGCCCTGCAGGTGCAGCGCCACGAAGCCGGGCGTAGCGTCCTTCCTCTCGACAGCCGTGGTCACTCCCGGACGCGGCGCCCAGGGCCAGTAGAATTGCATGTTGGGTACCTCGGTTTGAGGGGCGGTAAGGCAGTAGGGCAATAGGGGAGAGGAGCAGCGGGAAGGGGCTATATGACAAGTGCGCGGTCAGCCGCGCCGGCATGCCCCTGCCCTATTGCATTACTGCCCTATTGCCCTGACTCTTGGCCATCCACGCCCTACCAACAACAGTTCGGTTATCGCCCACACCAGCGCATCCACGCGGTCGGGCGAGCGACCGCCGGACAATCCGTCGGGGCCGAAATCGCACATTTCGTCTTCCAGTTCGGGCATGCGCGCGGCATGGCGCACCCTGCCCTGCTCGTAGAGGGCGGCCACCGGCTCCGCCCGCAGCCACTTGCCTCGAGTTGCGCGCACCGGCTTCACCGGTACGTCCGGATCGACCATCCGCACCACCGTCGCCACCATGTCGCCGCCCTGGTTCACTTCGGCCACGATGCAGTCGGCCTCGAAACGGTGATAGAGGCTGACGGCTTTCGCCGCCCATTCGGACGGACCAGCCGCGGCCAGCGTGCCGTCGGCCAGCACCACTGCATTTCCTTCTCCCGTCGCTCCGGCAACCACGATCCCGCAGGCCGACGACCGCGCCTTGCCGGTCGCCGACGGATCGACCGCCACCACGATGCGCCTCATCTCGCCGGTCGCGCCGCCAGTCAGCGCCTCAACTGCTGCACGGTTCCACAGAGCGTCGGGCCGGTCCTCGATCAGTTCGCCGTCGATCTCCTGCCGCCCCAATCGCGTGCCGCCGTAACGATCCTGCAGGGCGGCGATGAAACCCGGCGCCAGATTGTCGGCGTTGTCATGCGTCCTCAGCCGCCTCACCGTGACATCCGTATCGTCCAGTAGCCGGCGGATGATCGGCACCGGCTTTGGCGTCGTCGTGAAGAGCTGCTTTGGCCGTCCACCCAGTCGCAGCGCGAATTGCAGCATGTCGTAGGTCTCTTCCGCGTGCCGCCACTTGGAAATTTCGTCTGCCCAAACAGCTTCGAATTGCGGACCGCGCAGACTGTCGGGATCCTCAGCCGAAAACACCTGTGCCACCGCTCCCGACGCCCAGACCAGCCTGCGTCGGCTCGACTCGTATCGAGGGCGGTCGCCACGCGCGATCGTGGCGATGCCCGACGGGCCCTCGATCATCACCTCGCGCGCGTCACCGAGCGTCTCGGCAACCAGTGCCAACTGGCCATATCTTGTCAGCGCAAAGGGTGCGAAGCCGCGCACGTGGCTGTTCACCCATTCCGCGCCCAGCCGCGTCTTGCCGGCGCCGCGCCCGCCCAGCACCAGCCAGCGGTCCGGCGCCCCGAGGAACGGATACTGCCAGCGAATGCCGTGTTTGAACCACTCATGTTCAACCAACACCCCCTGGTCCGGGGTCAGCGCGTCCGGCCACGATTTCAGCGGCGAAGAAGCGGGCGAGTTCGACGATGCGCTCGTCGATGCGGCGGAGGATGTCGGCCTTGTCGGCATCTGTCTTTTTCTGTTGTTCCTGCATGCCAGCCTCCACGCCGGTGATCTCGCCGGCTTTTTCCAGCGCCCTGGTGAGGGCGGCCACGGTCTCAATACGCGCCTTGTCGTAGACGCCGCCCTTGCCGTCCTTCTCGATCGCCTCCATCTCGCCGATCAGCCGGTTGGCGAGCCGCGCGATGCGTTCGGCCCGCGACAACCCGTCGGTATTGTGGTCGAATGCGCGCCAGCCCTGGCGTTCGGCACGGCGCCTGATCGTATTGGGCATTCGCCCCGAAATCGCTGCCAGTTGCACGAAGTCGGGAGCCGCGCCCTCAAAAACCGCGCGCATGGCTGACCACGCGGCAGCGGTGCTGGCTGTCGTCATCGAAGTCTCCGGATTGTCGTGAAATTCCGTCTCGTACGTCCGGTGTATGGCTCGGCCTGCCGAGCTCCCGATTGCCTGATGCCTCGGCATTCCCGGCTCTCCGCCGGGCCGCACCGCGTCAACCGCAATTGTCGGACGATAGCTGAACCCTACACGGCCACCGTCACGGTGTCAAGGGATTTATTCCTAGGTATTCATTCTTTTCTCTCGCCGCTCCCGGTTACCATTCCAGCGCTTTCCCCTTGTCGCCTTCCCAAAAATCGGGAAGAGTCTGGACTTGCCGGCGGGAATGACGCCCTGAAATAGCCGGTATCTGATTTCAGATTTCAGCCGGGACGTTGGGGAACGCAGCCGCGCATGGACAATCCGTTTGAGCCAAGGAAGTCGAAGAGCCCGCGCGCGACGCGGCTGCTCGAGCTCGACGCATGGCTCGATTCCACCCTCTATGACGCGGGTTTCAGGCTGGCGGAAGCGTGGGAATCTATCACCATCTTTTTCCGCCGCTTCCGCTTCACCGGCTTCAGCCGCGGCTTCTTTGAACTCGCCAGCGAGGGCATGACGCTCGGGGCGGCGGGCGCGGTGCTGATGTTCGCGCTGGCGCTGCCGGCCTTCGAGGAGACCGCCGGCGACTGGCGCAACCAGGGCGAATACGCCGTCACCTTCCTCGACCGCTACGGCAACGAGATCGGCCAGCGCGGCATCATCCAGCGCGACTCCTTGCCGGTGGAGGAACTGCCCGAGCACGTGGTCAACGCGGTGCTGGCGACCGAGGACCGGCGCTTCTACGAACATTTCGGCATCGACTTTCTCGGCCTTGCCCGCGCGCTGGGCCAGAACGTGCGCGCCAACCAGGTCGTGCAAGGCGGCTCCACGCTGACCCAGCAGCTGGCCAAGAACCTGTTTCTCACCAATGAGCGCACCGTCGAGCGCAAGATCAAGGAAGCCTTCCTCGCGCTTTGGCTGGAGATGAACCTCACCAAGCGCGAGATCCTGCAGCTTTATCTCGACCGCGCCTATATGGGCGGCGGCACGTTCGGCATCGCGGCTGCCGCCGATTTCTATTTCGACAAGCCCATCACCGACGTGAACGTCGCCGAGGCGGCGATACTGGCCGGCCTGTTCAAGGCCCCGGCCCGCTATGCGCCGCACATCAATCTGCCTGCCGCCCGCGAGCGCGCCAACACCGTTCTCTCTGCCATGGTCGAAGCAGGCTACATGACCGAGGGGCAGGTCCTGTCTGCCCGGCTGCGTCCGGCCACGCCTGTCGACCGCGGTGACCAGGAAAGCCCCGACTACTACCTCGACTGGGCCTTCGACGAGGTCAAGCGCGTGGCGACGGCGGCCAGAATTCCGCACCACTCTCTGGTCGCGCGCACGACAATCGACATGGGCATCCAGCGCGCGGCCGAAGAATCGCTGGAATACAATCTGCGCCAGCACGGCAAGAGCTACGGCGTGGAGGAAGGCGCCATCGTGCTTCTGGACAATAACGGCGCCGTGCGCGCCATGGTCGGCGGCCGCGACTACGGCGCAAGCCAGTTCAATCGCGCCACCAAGGCGCTGCGCCAGACCGGCTCGTCCTTCAAGCCTTATGTCTACACCGCCGCGATGGAAGCCGGTCTGACGCCCGAATCTGTCATATCCGACGGCCCCATCAGCTGGGCCGGCTGGTCGCCGAAAAACTACACGCGCGGCTATAGCGGCCGCATGACGCTGACCACCGCACTGGTCAAGTCGATCAACACCGTTCCCGTCCGGCTGGCGAAAGACTTTCTCACCATCAAACCGATCAAGGACCTCACCTATGCCATGGGCGTGGAGTCACCGATCGAAAGTCACAAGACCATGGTGCTGGGTACATCGGGAATGACGGCGCTCGACCAGGCGACGGGCTATCTGACACTCGCCAATGGCGGCATTGGCGGAACGCGGCACGGCGTCAACCAGATCATCTCGCACAATGGTGAGGTTCTCTACGATTTCGAGAAGGACGCGCCGCCGCCGCACCGTGTGCTGCAGGAAAGCACCATCCAGAGCATGAACTCGATTCTCGTGCAGGTGCCCGAATGGGGCACCGGCCGCCGCGCCGCGCTTGAGGGCATCCGCTCCGCCGGCAAGACCGGCACCACACAGGCTTATCGCGACGCCTGGTATGTCGGCTATACCGGCAATTACACCGCCGCCATATGGCTCGGAAATGACGATTTTTCGGAATCGCGGCGGATGACCGGCGGTTCCCTGCCCGCCATGACATGGCAACGCCTGATGACTTATGCCCACCAGAACACCGAGCTGAAGCCGATCCCCGGCATCGACAATCCGTTCGTGGCGCCGATCGGCGTTGCGGCGGCCAAACGCAAGACCGACGACCAGGCGGACACGCTCGAACGTCCGCCCGTCATGTCGTCGGCAACGACCGAATTCCTTCGGGAAATGTCGGAAATCTTCCACGACACCAAGCCTATGGAAGTGCCGGTCCGGCCCGAGACCTTGTCCGCCCTGCAGCCGGACGAGGACACGCCGGGCCAGTCGGGCTCGAACTGACTGCGTTCAGGCTTCTCAAGGGCATTGATCCGATGCAACTTGCCCGCCGCGACCCGAACGGGTTATTCGGAGCCTGCCAGGGCGGCGCGGGCACAGCATGATCCGAACTATCTTTTTCTCAGCCATCATCCTCGTCGTCTCCATCGGAGGCGGCGCCGCGAGCGTGTGGCTGGCGCTGAACGCCAGCGAGGGCATCGGCGCTGTCGTCATCAGCGGATGGACGGCGTTTCCGGATGTTGGCACGCCTCACGCAGACACCTATTCCAAGGCCCGTTTTGCCCGCGAAGGCGGTCTGTCGCTTGGCCGGGCCGAAGGCATCACCTTCGTCGCCAGCCACGACACGTCGGGCAATCTCCTGCGCCGCGAGTGCAGCTATCAGATCGAGGGTCAGATTCCTTCCGCCCGCTTCTGGACGCTTTATGTCGCCGACGAGCAGCGTGTGGTGCTGCCCCCAACCGTCCGCCGCATTCCCGCGCTGCATTCACAGGAAATGCTGCGCACGGTCGACGGGGCAATTTCCATCACCGCCGGCAGTCACCCGGCTGCGGGGAACTGGCTGGGAGTGAGTGGCCGGGGTCCGATGCAGTTCGTGCTCACACTCTACGACACGCCGGCCGCATCCTCGGCACGGGTATTCGAGATATCGCTTCCCCAGGTGCTCAAGGTCGATTGCGATGACTAGGATAGGCTACGCGCTTCTGGTTAGCCTGTTCGGCGCGGGCATCGTCCACATCGCGGTGCTCATGCTCCTGCCCTACTATACGGAGCGCGATGCCTGGTCGCTGCTGTCGCAGACGTCAGACCATTACGCGATGACCAAGATCGGCGGCTCAGGCGCCACCACGCCGCTGGTGCGCTCGGTCGATCCGCTGTTTTCCGCCGTTGCCTGCCGCTTCGATCTGAAGGATGGCGTCGTGCATGTGGCCGGCGACGGAACGGTTCCGTTCTGGTCGATGTCGGTTTACGACCGCAATGGCCAAAACATCTACAGCTTCAATGACCGGACAGCGCCGGACGGTCGGGTCGACTTCGTCGTGCTGACACCCGTTCAGACGATCGAGGTTCGGAAAACGCTTCCGGAAAGTTTCGTGGATTCGGTGTTTGTGGAGGCCGATCTTGCCGAAGGCATCGTGGTGGTGCGCGCCTTCGTGCCCGACCCTACCTGGCGCAGTGCCATCGACAATTTTCTCTCGGACGTGACCTGCGCGCCGAGCTGACGTTGCTGGTCAGGCTTGGGATTTCCGCTGTCTTTCGCTCCGCGAGGCCCTCTTTGACGACGTCGATGGGTCGCTCTCGTCGGGACCTTCGGTTCTTTCGTAGCGGACCCCGGGAAACAGAACGATCGAAGCGCCGGGTCCGTCCGTGCGCGGCGGCTGATACCGTGTGCGCCGGTGAACAATGATCGAGATGACATCCGCCATGATTCTGCGTTCTCCATCGACAAGCGGAAAAGAATGCAACGCTAGAAACACTACGCGTGGTGGAACCAAGTAAGCACCTGTCAGGGTTAACAGCTTGCTAACAATTTTCGCCTAGTTGTCGGTACCGGGTGGGGGATCGCCTGCCGCGTTGAAGGCATAGCGATTCCTGTTTCTGTATTCCTGTGTACCGGGCAATCGCGTGACTTCCAGCTCATTGATTTCAAACCGCAACAACGCCGAGAAACCAGAACGCCTGTTCCGCTCGGCCATCTCCGCCTATTGCGCTCTCGTGCGTCCGTCGCGGCGCGACGCGGAACAGTTCGATGATCTGACACTTCCGCTCCTGCCGCTCGTTTCCACTGAAGGCAGGCGCTATGCAGCGGCCGCCCTCTCGGAAATGGGTCCTCAGCCGACAGCATTGTTGCGGCGGCTCGCGGAGGAGACTCTGGACATTTCCGCGCCTCTGCTCACCCGTTCCGTCAATTTGAGCGATGTCGACCTGATCGGCCTCATCGGCCGCCACGGCATCGGTCATGCGAAGGCGATCAGCCGTCGAGCCAATCTCAATTCCAACATCGCGAAGCTCATCACGGCGCTCGGCGCGACGAACACCGTCCTTGCCGATGCGGGTGACGTCGAAACGACCCAACCTGAAGCCGCACCAGTGGTTCAGGAACAGGTTCAAGCCGGGCCTGCCGCTGATCAGCCGATTGATGCGGCCGAGGACGTTCGGGTTCAATTGCGCGAAATGATGCGCCCCGCCAGGCCCGCGCAAGCCGCGCCCGCCGCGCCGGCGCTCGATTGGTCCACCGCATCGGCCGCATATTCCAGGCTGCTGTCGTCCGCGCTCACCGGCTCGGATGCGTTCTTTCACACCGCCCTGGCCGACGCACTGAACATCGGCTTCGGTACCGCGCGGATGCTCGATGACGATGATGCGCCGGGATTGACGGCCGTGCTCAAGGCCCTCGACCTGTCCGTCGAACAGGCGTTTCTCGTCGCGGTTCTCGCCTACCCTTACGGGCTGGTCGGCCACGACAGTGTGCGTGGTTTCGTCGAAAGCTATAGGCGGCTTGAGTTGAACGCTGCGCGCGACGAGGTAAACGCATGGCGCGAACGCGACGCCGGGCGGCGCGCAGTGCTGTCGCGGGAATGGGAGCCGGTCGCGGCAGAGCCGGCGAATGATGCTGACAATGTCCGGGTGCTCAAGGCGTCCTGATTTCGATCAGCCTGCCGAGCGCTTCTTCTTCCGTTTCCAGTTCCACGATCCAGACATCGGGATCGAACCGCATCTCGCGTTCGAGCTTGGAGTCGATATCTTCTTGCAATCCGATGCGGACCAGGGGCGCGAAATAGCGCTCTGATGGCCGCGCCTCGTCATAGTCCGCCTGTGGGGCCGGTCCGTAGAGGCTGAGATCGCCTGCGCGCGTTCGCAGGATGAGAAACACCGCTCCGGCCTCCGTCGCGCCGCGCCTGACGACGGCAGCGAAACCACCCTCGGTCTGAAGGCGCCGGGTCAGGGCCGAAACCCAGAATTCGGAGGTTAGCCGCACTGTCTCAAAGGCCTTGTGATGCCTGCCAGCCCGTCGTTCAATTGGTGAGGCCGATTTCCCGCATTTTCGCTACAACGGCTTCGTCGGGCACACCAGTCACCGGCAGGCCGAAAAGCGACTGGAACTCCTCGATCGCGCGCTTCGTGCGCTCGCCGACCTTGCCGTCCAGCTCGATGCCGTCATTGCCAAAGGCTCGCAGTCCCGCCTGAATACGCACGATCGTGGGATCGGGCGTCTGGGTGGACATGCTTGCCTGCTCCACTTTTGCAGCGGGCCGCGGCGCAGGCACCGGCGACGTGGCCGGTATTTCTATCGCGGCCGGCAACGCCGCGACCTGGCCGGGATCGACAGCTGCTGATTCAGGCTGTGCAATGCCAAGTTGCGTCAGCAACACCTCATCGACCTGACCGGTTTCCTGCAAACCCACGATTTTCTGATAGGCGGCAATCGCCGTTCCTGTTTGCGGACCGGTCAACCCGTCCACATCGCCCCTGTAGAGATCGAGACCCTTCAGGATCGTCTGGACCTTGGCGACAAGGGGATCGCCGGATATCGCCGGCTCCTGCCGCGCCTCGATGCTTTCGGTGACCTGAGTATCGGTCGCTTCGACCTGTACGGGCCTGTCCAACAGCTGCGGGGTCGGCGCCACTTCACGCAATATCGCCTGGGGTTCCGGATCCCGGAATGTGGCGGCATCGGCAACGGGAGCGCGCGTGGAGAAGAATGCGCCTTCGTGAAAGTGCGGCTGATACCAGAGCGCGTTTGCCGAAATGAAGCCGAGCGCGACCAGAAACGCCGTCGTGCCGCCCACCGAGACCGGGTTACGCATGATCGCGCCTGCGGAGAGAACCAGTCCCTCCCTCAACAAAGCGCCCAGACCGGTCGGTTCCTCAAGCTGTCTTGCGGACTGTCTCATCTCTCACCTTCAAATCCATCGCATGCACCATGGCCGACACCGGCGCCTTCGGCGTTGCTTCCTCTTCAAGCGATTTCGGTCCGTCGACCGGGAGCGTGACGGTAACGACGGTCCCCTCGCCCGGCGCGCTTTCCACCGCCAGTTCGCCCTCATGCAACCGGACGAGCCCCTTGACCAGCGACAGGCCAAGACCCGCCCCTTCGAACTGGCGTGTGGTGTCGTTGCTCAGCTGCGTGAAAGGCTGGCCAAGCCTGTCGAAATCCTCCGCGGCAATGCCGATGCCGGTGTCGGAGACGACGAAGCTCAACTTGCCGCCCTGGCGGAAAACGTCCAGCGACACCGATCCCCCCGCTGGCGTGAACTTGATCGCATTGGACAACAGATTGATCATGATCTGCTGCACGGCGCGCCTGTCGGCGGCAAGTTCGCGAACGTCGGGACGAACCGAAACGATCAGTTCGACGCCCTGTGTCTCGGCCTGATGCGCCATCATAGAGCGGCAGAGTTCCACCGCCTCGGCGACTGCGAAAGGCTCGGGCCTGATGCTGTAGGCGCCCGATTCGATCCGCGAGACATCTAGGATCGCATTCACGACCGACAGAAGATGGTGGCCCGAACTGCTGATCAGCCCGACATACTCCTGTTGTTGCTCGGTCAGGTCGCCAACCATGTCGTTCAGCATCATGTCGGAAAATCCGATGATTGCGTTGAGCGGTGTCCGCAGTTCGTGGCTGACCGCGGCCAGGAACCTGTTCTTCGCCACCTCGGTGCTGTCGGCGGTTTGCCTGGCCGCTTCGATCTCGCCGCGCAGGGCGGCCAGCGCCGTGTTGTCGCGGACGACCACGGTCAATTCACCTTTGAACTGCGGCAGCCGAAAGATTTCCAGCGAAACCGGCACAAACCGGCCGTCCGTACCCGCGTCGCCGTTGTTCGCCGCGCGTATGCGCAGCTCGGCCGTTCGTCTGGGATCGCCCGTCGTCATGTTCTCGAGCGCGTTCATGAACGCGACGCGGTCGGCCACGTGCACGCGCTCAAACAGGGAGCGTCCCGCAAGAAGGCCCGCCGGCAGTCCAAACACCGCGCCCGCCTCGTCGGACGCCTCCACCACCTCGCCCGTCGGCGACAGCTTGAGCACGGCAGCGCCGAACAATTGCGCCAGTTCGTCGGTGGGCGGGCTCGGGACCGATTTGTCGGCGGAACGCAACATTGTCGAAAGCCGCGCAGCAACCAGGGCAAAGTAGATACAGGGCGCAAGCCATGCCCATGCCGACGTTCCGGCCGCAGAACCGGCGACGTAGGTTCCGACCACGCCCGAAAGCACAATTGCAACGCCGGCTGCCGCCCCGCCGAGCGCGGCCCTCCCCACAGTCCTGTCGACCCAGTAAGTTTCGAACACCAGCGCCATGGCGAGAAGCGTCGCGGGATAGGCAATCCCGCCGCCGCCCGCGATCGCGGCGACCACGGCGATTGTGGCGGCTGTCAGCGCAACGGGTTCGGCGAGCGCGCGGCTGCCTGTCACCGCGGCAATCGTGGCGCACGTCCAGGCGATTGCGAAAATGGCGCAGACGGCGGCAAGCAGCGAAGGTCCCGCCAGAAAAACGGCCAGTGCCGGCGCCAGTGCGGGGGCGATCAAGAATGGTGCGGCAAGCGCGACGCCCACGAAACGCCGCTGACGAGCGCGCTCGAGCGGATCGTGCACCCGCGGGTGGACCAGCCGTTCACAACCGGCTTCGATACCGGTTAGCCAGGCTTCGTCTGGGGCTGTTGTGACACTCAACTCAACGCACTCGCACTGTGCCCGCTTGGCGGGTCGAATTCGTTAGGAGCGACCCTCGCATCCAGCTTTTAATGAATGGATAAGTGCAGCCCGCCCTGCGGCCTGGAATCGTCGAAACTTGGCTGGAATTGCATCAAATGCCGATAGAGTTCGTCGGATGGTAAACAGAGCGTAAGGCGGTCCCGGCCAGCCAATATCATCGCTTGGCGGGCGATTTTGCCGACAAAATTCCTCTTTCTATATTAAAATCAACATCTTACATCGTTAGCAAATGGTTAAGCGGACCGGGCACATTTGATTTGAACCTGCCGCAATCACCAATTGATAAAATTCGAATCAAAGGTCGCTAAAAAGCGCCCGTCTCGCTCAAGCCGTCCTTCGCATCCGGTCGCTATGGTCGATCCATACAAGGCGCGCAAAAGCGCTGCCGAAACGATCGAGGGACGTCATGGGGTTCATCATCCGCTCAGCATTCTGGCTCTCGCTGGTCCTGCTGCTCGTGCCGTTCGGCGGCGCCGGCGCCGACAGCGAAAGCACCGTCGGGCCGATCGAGGCGTTCGTAGCAGCGCGAGGCGCGATCGGCGATATTTCGGGAATGTGCGAACGCAAGCCGGAAGTCTGCGAGATCGGCAAGTCCGCTATCTACACGATCGGCGTGCGCGCCCGCGAAGGCGCCCGCATGGCCATGGGCGCGATCGAGGAGAATGGCGAGGAAACGGACGTCGCGCTGACCACTGGCAGCGTGGCCGCTTCCGAATAATCGTTCGGGTTTTGCGTGACGAAAGGCCATATGCCCACTAAATGAGGGCTATGACCGAGACGACCATCGACAGCATCCGCCAGGATTTCGAATTCCTCGACGACTGGGAAGATCGCTACCGCTACATCATTGATCTTGGCGCGGCGCTCGAGCCATACCCTGAAGAACTGCGCGATGACGCGCACAAGGTTCGCGGCTGCGTAAGCCAGGTCTGGGTGGCGTTCGAGCAGGACGACGGACCCGATCCCGTGCTGCGCCTTGCCGGCGATTCGGACGCCCATATCGTGCGCGGCCTGGTTGCCATCGTTCTCGCCCTCTTCTCGGGCCGGAAGGCAAGTGAGATCGTCGGCGCCGATGCGGATGGCGTTCTCCAGCAATTGGGGCTGGACGAGCATCTGACGCCACAGAGATCGAATGGGCTACGCGCGATGGTCAAACGCATCCGCGACGAGGCCAAGGCAGCCCTATCCCAGCACCAGCCCGCCGGCTAGAGAGGTTTACCTGATCGTTGGGCGGTAGTCGGCGGCTCCCCAGTGAAGCGTCACCGGCTTGCGCGTCGAATGCCTGGCGCCCTCCGGCTCGTAATGCCGCGTAAGGGCGGCAAGCGCCGACTTGAGCACGATCTTCGCCGAACGAACCGGCCAGCCGCGTTCCCGCTCCACGGTCTCAAGACCTTTGAGGTAGCAGCAAATGTCGATGAGCACGCCGGCCAGTTCGGGACCGACGGCCAGAATGGCGTTTTCCACCCGCTGACGCGCCGCGAGCGAAGCCTCCGTCAATTCGGCCGCCCCGCCGCGCTCACCGCGGCTGCGGCCCGAAGCAACCGATGCCTGCCAGTTGGCGCCGAGGCGCGGCATCAGCTGTCCCCGCGTGTAGTCAGAGCGCAGCCGTTCACCGGCCCTGAACTCGTCGTCTGTCAGAAAACGCCTCCCGTCCCTGTCGCGGCGGCGGGAAATCACCGACAGGGGCGATTCGGCGCGATTGACCGGAACCGACACCGCCGCGCCCTCCAGCTCCACCAAACCTTGCTCCACGTCACGGTGCTGCTGCTGGAAGTCCGCGGTTCCATCGCGGTGTCTTCGCCAGAACGCGACACCGCTTCCGGTCAGCCCAACACGTTCGGCATCTCGCGCGATCAGCCCACGCCTCGCCATGACGGCCAACACGTCCTTGTCGGCAGCAATCGTCCCGCGCCCGTTTTCTAGCATCAGTTTCTCCGATTTCGCAGCCGGCCTTGCCGTTGCCTCGCCGGATGCAAGAAACCGCGCAATGCGAAGCAGGTCCGCATTCATCATGCTCTCCAACAAATGTCTGGTTACAATGGCAGCCGGTCACGAAAAGCGGCGGCGACGATGTTCTCCGTGCGCGCGATGATCTGGTCGAAGTCGCGATCGTCGCGAAGGTCCTCGACCAGATGGCAGGCGTGCATGACGGTCGTGCGGTCGCGTCCGAAGCCTCTTCCGATGTCGGTCATTGTGAGACCCAGCACGACGTGTGCGACATACATCGCAATCTGTCTGACGCGAGCGATTTCGTCGGTGCCGCGGCCTGTCCGCCGCAACTCCCTGCTCGGCAGATTGTAGAATGCCGCTGCTAGGTCGATGACACAGTCGCAGGCTCCGATGATGTGCGCTTCGCGTCCGCGCTGCCGCACCTGCGCGACATGACCTTCGCTCGCCCCGGCCGCCTCTTCCGATCGTTTAGATATCTGCCTTGCATTTGCCGTTGACACGCGGCCGCCTCCCATAGGTAGGAATATTATCCTTGTACCTTGGGTTGCCACAGATGTGAACATATCAAGAACATTGTGGAACAGTGATTGATTCTATCCCATTGGTTTCGCTCCGTTATTTTTCATGCACGATCATTGGATGAAGAAAATCTATCCACGCTGTCTCCAGCGCGCCGAAAGTTGACGCGCATCGAAACAGCCAGGGACGGTCGGGTGGAAAATATGCAAACGGAGGTCCTGGCCTTCCGGACCCGGAAAGCGAGCGAGGCGGCCGACGCCCGCCAGACCGCTGCTCTTCAGCTGGCCTGCGGCATCGACTTTGCAAGCGCGCTGCAATCGAAGGGGCGGGAACGCACCCGCATCAGGCAGCGTATCGCGCGACAGCTAAAGCGCGAGC
Source organism: Rhizobiaceae bacterium (assembly GCA_040880025.1). GTDB lineage: Bacteria > Pseudomonadota > Alphaproteobacteria > Rhizobiales > Rhizobiaceae > RCIO01. The sequence goes on along the minus strand of JBBDJD010000013.1, from coordinate 128,215 downwards.
GCATCAGGGGTCTGCGCCACCACTGGAGCTACGACCTCAACCGGCATATTGCGCTCAAGGAGGCGCTGGATCGGCTGGGCAAATAGAAAAGGCGGGCATTGCGCCCGCCTTTGTTCAATTCCGACGTCGAACTGTCTATCTGGATTTGCCGGTCTTGCGCTTGCGTCCCAGGCCCATCTTCTTTGCCAGTAGCGAACGCGCCGCGGCGTAGCTCGGCGCCACCATCGGATAGGTGGAATCGAGACCCCACTTTTCCCGGTATTCTTCCGGCGTCAGTCCATAGTGGGTCATGAGGTGCCGCTTGAGCGACTTGAACTTCTTCCCGTCCTCGAGACAGATGATGTAATCGTCGAACACGGAGCGCTTCGGATTCACCGCCGGTTTTGGCTTCTCGGCGGGTGCCGCTTCGGCGGCGCCGCCGACGCGAACCAACGCAGCGTGGATATCGGAGATCAATCCCGGCAAGTCACCGATTTGAACAGGATTGTTGCTCACGTAGGCGGCAACGACATCCGCCGTGAGTTCGATAAGATTGTCATCAGTTCGTAGTGCGGTGACTGCGTTTTCCATGGTTCGATGCCCCAATAATCAATGTGTACGAAGGCGGCAGTGCGCCCTCAGCGAATTGCGACTGTGTGCTCTGTTTTTTACGCTTTTCTGATTCGAGCCGCTGTCGTTTAATTGCTGCTTGCACTAGTGAGAGTCAAATCATTCTTTCTATCTAGCTGTCACGATCCACTATTTAGCGGCTATACAGAGCAGTTGCAGTTAATCAATTCTGAAATCAGGAACGCACAGGCTTCCGGCTTGACCTGACCTTTCGGAGCCAATCACGAACCGCCAGTGTCGGACCGGCTCTCATCCGCCATATCGTCGATCACGGATTTGTCCGACAGCCGGTAGCCAGCGGAATAGGCCGACTTGGCCAGCAAATGTGCTGAAACCGGTGCTGTGAGCATCAAGAATGCCACCGCTGCAACGGCTCGCAACGTTGTTGCCGGATCGTCGGTAAATACCGCCAATGCAATCAGCGTAGCTCCTGAGCCGACCGTCCCGGCTTTGGAGGCGGCATGCATGCGCGAATAGATATCGGGCAGGCGAACGATGCCGATCGTCGCGACCAGAGCGAACGCCGCGCCGGCGATCATAAGAATACCGGCAATATAGTTCTGGACCTCCGAAATCATGCTACACCTTCAACTTTAGGTTGCCTCACTTCTTCTATGCTCCTTTCGCCCTTCGGCCCGCGTGAATGTATGTAGCGGGCAAAGGCGACCGTTGCCAGAAAGCCGACCAGCCCCAGCGCAATCGCGATATCGAGATAAAGCGTGAAACCCGTCCGGATGCCGATCACTGCAATGAAGCCTATGGCGACGGTAACCAGCAGGTCCAGCGCCAGCACGCGATCCGGCAGGGTCGGGCCGACCACAAAACGGTACACCGTGACCAGGAAGGACAGGCTCAGCAGGCCGATTGCGATCAATTCGGCGATCTCGCGAAATTGCTCGCCGAAACTCACCGGAACGCCTCCAGTATTTTCCGCTCGAAGCCTTCCGCGATATCCTGGCACGTCCTATCGACATCGGAGCAGTCGATCGCATGCACGTAGAGCGTGCGCCGGTCGTCCGACACGTCGACCGACAGCGTGCCCGGTGTGAGTGTTATCAGGTTGGCGAGAAGGGTGATCTCGCCGTCGCGATCCACCTTCATGGGGTAGGCGAAGATGCCGGGTTTCACGTTCATTCTTGGCGACAGCACCAGGGTGGTCACCTTCCATGCCGCGAGAATAAGCTCGTAGACAAAGAGGGCGGCGAGCGAAATCACGCGCCATGACCGCGTGATGTAGCCGACATATCCCACCTGCTCACGGATGAGATACAGCGCGATTGCCGACAGCACGAAGCCGAAAACCAGATTGGCCAGCGTGAACGATCCCGAGACAGAGGCCCAGGCGATCGCCAAAAGCAGGTTGACCAGAAACAGGCTCATTGCATTGCCTCCACGGGAAAGACCGCACCGATATAGGTAGCCGGGTTGAGCAAGCCGTCCACCGCCACTTGCGCCGCCCCGATCAGCGGCTCCGGCCATACGCCGATGAGCACGATCGGCACACACATTACCAGAACCGCCGCATAGGCGCCCCGGCTCGTCTCGCGATTCTGTGCCATTTCCTCATCCACCGCATCCGACGCGCGCCAGAAAGCAAGCACGAAAACCCGCCCGAGAGCCAGCGTCGTCAGCAGGCCGGTGATCAGTATCGCCAATGCAAGCCACCAAACGCCCATGCCCAGCGATGCCTGAACCAGCATCACCTTCGGCCACAGGCCGGAGCCGGGCGGCAGGCCCGCAGCAGCGAAGACGAGAAGCAGGGCAACGGCTGCCATCAGCGGATCGGTCCGATAGAGTCCCGCCAATCGGTTGAGTGAATAGCTGTCGCCGGCGCGCCGCATGAGCCCCGCCAGCAGATAGAGCGCGGTCATGACCAGCATGGAATGAACGGCATAGACCACGGTTCCCGCCAGGCCGGCGGCGTCGCCCAGTCCTATCCCCGCAAGCATGAAGCCGATGCCGGAAACGACGACAAAGCCGAGCAGCCGCCTTATGTCGGACTGCGCCAGCGCGCCCAGTATGCCGATCAGCATCGTGCCGATGGCGAGCCAGATGATGATACCCGACAGTACCGACCGCTCAGGCGGGAACAGCATGACGAGCGTCCTGAGCAGCGCGTAGATGCCCACCTTTGTCAGCAAGCCCGCGAACAGCGCGGCAACCACGATGCGGGGCGTGTGGTAGGAGGCCGGCAGCCAGAAATTCAGCGGGAAGGCAGCAGCCTTCATCCCGAAGGCGACGAGGTAGAGCGTAGCCAGAGTCATGAGGGGGGCGGTGCCGCGAAGTTCAGGCGCCTTGCGTGCGATATCGGCCATGTTGAGGGTGCCGAATATCCCGTACAGATAGCCGGTTGCGATCAGGAACAAGGTCGTGGCTACCAGGTTCAGGATCGCATATTTCGTGGCGCCGTCGATCTGCCGCTGTCCCGATCCCAGTATGATCAGGCCAAATGACGAGATCAGGAACACCTCGAACCAGACATAGAGGTTGAAAATGTCGCCTGTCAGGAACGAGCCGTTCACGCCCGCCATCATCAGCAGCAGGAACGGATAGAAGCCGTAGCGCCGGCCGACGGAATTGACCGTGCTGATCGAGAAAATCCCGCATATCAGCGAAACCAGGCCGGCGGTCGCAACCAGCGTCGCGCCCAGCATGTCGGCGACAAACGAAATGCCGAACGGGGGCAGCCAGCGCCCCATGGTCATCACCACCGAACCGCCGGTCCACACATGCGCCAGCAGGCCGGCGTCGACAGCAAACAGGATGGCGAGCGCCGCGACCGCAAGACCGGGCTGGATCGCGGTGCGATGACGCAGCATAAGCAGCACCGCGCCGAAGATCAGCGGCAGTGCGACCGGCGCGATCACCAGCCAGTCCGCCGCGGAAACCGGCTCGAGGATCATCGCGATGGAAAGGTCGGGGCCGCTATCTTGTTCGATCGCCATTGCTGCTCAATACCCCACCGGAGGCATGTCATCATCCACCGGCTCCGCGACTCGCATCTCTTCCGTATTGTCTGTGCCGAGCTCCTGATAAGCGCGATAGGTCAGCACGAGCAGGAAGGCGAAGAAGGAGAACGAGATCACGATGGCGGTCAGCACCAGGGCCTGCGGCAGCGGGTTGGCCGTCATCTCGGCCGGTATCGGCAGATCCGATGGAATGATTGGCGGAACCTCACGGGTCAGCCGACCTGCGGTGAAAATCAGCAGGTTTACCGCGTTGCCCAGGATCGCAGCGCCCAGGAGAATTCGGATGATGTGCTTCGACAGCAGCAGATAAACCGCTACCGCGAAAAAGACGCCGACAAATGCCGAGAAGGCTGTTTCCATCAGTCCTCCTCCCGTTCCTCGAGAGCGAGCGCTATGTTTGCTATCGTTCCCAACACGACGAAATAGACGCCAATGTCGAATATCAGCGGCGTGGACAGATCGACCTGGACGCCCAGAACGCTGATCTCCGTCCACAGGCCGGTCATGAAGGGCACCCCGCCGAACACCGAAAGGACGCCCGACAAGCCGGCAATGAACAGGCCGAAGCCGGAGATTGTCATCGGATGGAAATAAAGCGCCCGGCGCACCGGCGATACGCCGCAGGCGATTCCGTAGATGGCGAAAGCCGACGCAGCGATCAGCCCGCCAATGAAACCGCCCCCCGGCTCATTGTGTCCGCGCAGCAGGACGAAGACCGAAAACAGCACCGTCAAACTGGTGAGATACGGCGCGATCGTACGGAAGATCAGTGTGCGCATGTCAGTCTCCGGCCTCGATCGAGCCGCCGGCTTCCGGCCGGTGGAACCGGATGCGGATCAGCGCGAGTATCGCAAGCCCGGCCACCATCACGACTGCGATCTCGCCGAGCGTATCCAGACCGCGGAAGTCGACGAGGATGACGTTCACGATGTTGCGGCCGTGGGCGATGACGTAGGAATGGTTGGCGAAGAACTGGGGCAGCGTTTCGTCGAACACGCCTTGCGTTACCCGGAGCAGCATGAGCCCGAACCCCAGCCCGCAAGCGCCGGCGATAAATGCATCCACGGTCTTCTCGCCCGTCGGGCGGTGATCGGCCGGGGACAGATGGAGCCGGGTCATGACAAGGGCCAGAATGACGACGCTCAGCGTTTCGACCATGAACTGGGTAAAGGAAAGATCGGGCGCGCCAAAGAGAACGAAGAGCAGCGCCACGGCGAACCCCTGAACACCCAGCGAGACGATGGCCGTCAGCCGGTTGCTCGCCGCGAGGACGGACCCCAACCCGGCAACGCCGATCAGGAGCACCATCCACTCGTAGAACCGCAGCTGCGGGAATTCCGGCCAGTCCGGAAACTCGCCGAACACGGCCGGCGTCACGAGCAGCGCGGCGGCGATGACCACGAAGGTCACGGTCATATAGCGGTCCATACGACCGTGCTGGAAGAAGCCGGTTACCGCCCTTGCCACGCTGATCGTGCCGCGGACTGTCTGGTCGAAGCCTTTGTCCGGTCCCCAGCCGATGGCGGCGAGCAGTCGGGCAATCGCGTCGCGCATGGGCGCCAGGCCGAGATAGATGGCGACCCCGATGATGATGGTAATGCCGGACAAGAGCAGCGGCAGCCCTATATGCGGAACAAGCGAGATATGCGCCTCTACCGCTGTCCCCGCCACTGCGCTTGCCATCGGGTCGGTAAGATGCTCGTGCGACCACATCGAGAAGATCGCGGTGGCAAGGCCGACGAGGCCAAGGACGGCAGGCCCGATCCAAAGCAATAGCGGTCCCTCGTGGGCATGTTTCGGCGTTTCCACCTTCGCGCCGATGAACGGCTTCAGCGCGACAGCGAACCCGATTGCGAACATCAGCGCGTTGCCGGCCATGGCGACCAGCGTCAGCAGGCTGGTCCAGCCGTCGGCAAACCCCAGCGCGGCATAGATTTCTTCCTTGGCCAGAAAGCCGAACATTGGCGGCAATCCGCCCATCGAAACCGCTGCGACAAATGCAGCGGCGAATGTGATGGGCATTGCGGCCCGCAGCCCCCCCAGCCGGGTGACGTCGCGGGTGCCCGCCTCATGGTCGATCGTGCCGGCCACCATGAACAGCGCGCCTTTGAACATTGAATGCGCAATGAGATACAGCACCGCCGCCTCAACCGCCTTTTCGGATCCCACGCCGGTCAGCATGACCAACAGGCCGAGCGAGGCGACGGTGGTGTAGGCCAGCATCAGCTTAAGATCGGTCTGGCGCACGGCGAGCAGCCCGCCCGTCAGCAGTGTTGCGCCGCCGAAAATCGGCAGGATGGTTTCCCACGCCACGGTATCGCCAAAGACGGGGTTGAGCCGCATCACAAGATAGACGCCCGCCTTCACCATCGTTGCCGAATGCAGGTAGGCTGAAACAGGCGTCGGCGCCTCCATCGCATTGGGCAGCCAGAAGTGAAACGGCACCTGCGCCGACTTGGTGAAAGCGCCGCCGAGCAACAACAGAAGCGCCGCCAGATAGATCGGACTCTCGCGCATTGCGTCGCCGCTTCCGAGCATGGTGGACAGATCGGCCATCCCGGTCGCGGTCCACACAAGCAGCAGCCCCGCAAGCAGCGACAGCCCGCCTGCCCCGGTCACGATCAGCGCCTGTACCGCAGCGCGGCGCGATGCTTCGCGCGTATGATCGAAGCCGATCAGCAGGAAGGAGGTGATCGACGTCAATTCCCAGAACACGAACAGGGTCAGGAAGGAATCCGCCAGGACAAGCCCTTGCATGGCGCCCATGAACATCAGCATGAACGAGAAGAACCGTCCCTGATGCGGATGGCCTTTCAGATAGGCGCCGGAGTACAGAACGATCAGCGTGCCGATGCCGGAAATCAGCAGCGCGAAGGTCAGCGACAGGCCATCGAGATACCAGGAAAAGCGCGCGCCAAGACTGGGTATCCAGTCGTACCCGCCGGCAACTGTCGACCCGTCAGCTATGGCTGGAACAAAACCGGCAAAGTGGACGAACAGGAATGCCGGCGCCAGCGCCAGAATCCAGGCAGCGTTGTGGCCCGCGGCGCGTGTCAGCGCTGGTGCAACGCACGCGGCAAGAAACGGCAGAAACAGCGCAAAGAGAGTCAGCGATTGTCCGGCCGTTTCCATTCGGTCGCTATGTCCCCTCGTTGCTTTGTGTTGCCGTAAAGCTGGCGCTGACTTAGCGGGTGACCATTCCACGGGCAAGGCCACCGCGACAATAGGCGCTGCCGGCTATCAGGCGATACTGCACGAAAAAGTGCGGGTTGCCGGTGCATGACAGCCGGCCTCGCCGTCACTACATTGGGTGGACTTCACCCGCGGAGACGAACATGACCACCAAGACGGCACTGAAGGTCGAGAAAAGCGACGCCGAGTGGCGCGCGCAACTGACGCCCGAGCAGTACAAGGTTACGCGGCAGCACGGCACCGAACGCGCCTTTACCGGCCCCAACTGGGACAACAAGGCCGACGGGCTTTATCGGTGCGTGTGTTGCGACAAGCCGCTTTTCCGGTCGGAGACCAAATTCGATTCCGGTACGGGCTGGCCAAGCTTTTACGAACCGATCGACAAGGACGCCGTAGCTGAACACTCCGACAGGTCATGGTTCATGACGCGCACCGAAGTCCGCTGCGCGGACTGCGACGCGCATCTCGGCCATGTCTTCCCCGACGGCCCCCAGCCGACCGGACTACGCTACTGCATGAACGGCGTCGCGATGATGTTCGAGCAGGATGGCGAAAAGGCTGCCATGAAATCCGGTTGAGGTCTGGTCTACTCGAGCTTTGAGCATTCAGACCTCACAAGGGAGCGATGTAGCGGCCGTAAACCCAGCCGGTGACGTAGTTGCCATTGTGAGCCGGATCATGCCAGACCTCACACCAGCGATAGCGGACGGCCTGTGTCTTCTTCCATTTCGGCAACGTCTCGATGCTGAACAGGTTGAGCCCGTCGGTGCAGCGGCCCGTCATGGCCAGCACGGTGGTATTTGGATAGGCCGACTGCTTCTGTGATTTTGACGAAGGGTATTTGCGGACGTTGAGCGTGTCGCCCCACGGAACGTTGGCGACTTCCCAGGCTGAAAATACGGTGGCGTCGGCCGCCGTTGCCGCGAGCGACGACAGGACAGCGAGTGCGGCGCATGCCTTGGCGATGGTGTTCATGATTGTTCCTCCTCCGGAGTTCGTTTGAATTCGATTGCCCCGGATTAGCCATCGCCACTTGAACCACCCGTGACGGATATGTTCATTCGCCGTTCACGCCTCCAGAAGACGAGTTCCAATGACCAGGCATTCCATATTTCCCCCCATCGAGCCCCCCGTCGCATCCAAACACCCGGTCGAGGATACGAGGCACGGCATCACGCGCATCGACGAATATGCCTGGCTCAGGGCGGACAACTGGCAAGAGGTCTTCAAGGACCCTACCCTGCTCGATCCCGAGATCAGGGCGCATCTGGAAGCCGAAAACGCATACCAGGAAGCGATGCTGGCAGGCGGCAGGGAACTGCGCGGGGCGCTGTTTGCTGAGATGAGGGGGCGCATAAAGGAGGACGATTCCTCGGTGCCCATGCGTGACGGGCCTTACGCCTACGCAACCGCATTCCGGCAAGGTGGCGAACAACCGCGCTATTTCCGCACGCCACGCGAGGGCGGCGCGGAGGAAGTGCTCCTCGACGGGGACAAGGAAGCGGAAGGCAAGCCCTATTTCCGCATTGGCGGCGTCGACCAATCCGGCGACCACAAGCGTCTGCTGTGGGGCTGCGACGACAAGGGATCGGAATTCTACACGCTGCGAGTGCGCGACATCGCGTCGGGGGAGGATCTGGACGACCGCGTTGCCGATACCGGCGGTGGCGGTACGTGGGACGCCGCCAACGAAGGCTTCTTCTACACCGCGGTCGATGCCAGTCACCGGCCGTCGAAAGTCTTCTATCACCACCTCGGCGAGACCGGTACGGACAGGCTGGTCTACGAGGAGACCGATCCGGGCTTCTTCATGAGCGTCGGCGGCACACGGCTCAACGACCACATCCTGATCGCCGTCAACGACCACGAGACGACGGAATACAGGTTGCTGCCCGCGAACGACCCTTCGGCAGAACCGAAGATCGTGGCGCCGCGCGAAACCGGAACGCAGTACGACCTCGAGGAAGGTGGAGATATCTTCTTCGTGCTCACCAACGCCGACGGCGCCAAGGACTTCAAGATCATGGTCGCGCCGGCCAGCGAGCCCAGCCGCGACAACTGGCGCGAGATTGTGCCGCATGAACCGGGGCGGCTGATCCTGTCCATACTGGCCTTCAAGGATTTCCTGGTCCGGCTGGAGCGCAAGGACGGACTGCCGCGCATCGTGGTCAGGGAGCGGACAAGCGGCGCCGAACACACGATCGCCTTCGACGAGGAAGCCTATTCGCTCGGCCTCGGCGGCGCGCTGGAATACGACACGGACGTCTTCCGTTTCAGCTATTCCTCCATGACCACGCCGGGCCAGGTCTTCGACTACAACATGCGCAGCCGCGAACGCGTGCTGCTCAAGACGCAGGAAGTGCCGTCAGGCCACAATCCCGATGACTATGTCACGCGACGCCTCATGGCCCCCGCCCCCGATGGTGAACTCGTCCCGGTTTCGATCCTGCACCATCGCGGCCTGGCACTGGACGGTTCCGCACCCTGCCTGCTCTACGGTTACGGAGCATACGGCATTGCCATCCCCGCCTCCTTCAACACCAACTGCCTGTCGCTGGTCGATCGCGGCTTCGTCTATGCGATCGCCCACATACGCGGCGGCAAGGACAAGGGCTTCGGCTGGTACGAGGACGGCAAGAAGGACAGGAAAGCCAACACCTTCACCGACTTCATCGCGGCCGCCGACCATCTGGTTGCCGAAGGCTTCACGACCCACGACCGCATCGTCGCTCAGGGAGGATCGGCCGGCGGAATGCTGATGGGCGCGATCGCCAACATGGCGCCGGAGCAGTTCGGCGCAATCCTCGCGGAGGTTCCCTTCGTCGATGTGCTCAACACCATGCTCGACGCCACGCTGCCGCTCACTCCGCCGGAGTGGCCGGAATGGGGCAACCCAATCGAGTCGGAGACCGACCACGCGCTGATCGCGTCCTACTCCCCCTACGACAATGTCGGCGCGCACAACTACCCGCCGATCCTCGCCGTCGCCGGACTGACGGATCCGCGTGTAACATACTGGGAACCGGCGAAGTGGGTGGCCCGGCTGCGCGAGCGCACGACAAGTGACAACCCGGTGCTGTTCAAGATCAATCTGGATGCCGGGCATGCCGGCGCGTCGGGTCGTTTCTCCCGGCTGGAGGAGATCGCCTACAACTATGCCTTCGCCATCAAGGTGGCGGGTGCCGCTAGCGAGCCGGAACCGTCTTGAGATAGGCGGCGATTGCTGCCCGGTCTTCCGGCGGAAGGTTGGCGAGATTCTTGATCACCGACACCATCTCGCCGCCGGCGGAATCGAAGTCAGGCGTAAATCCGCTTTCCAGATAGTCGGCGATCTCCGTCTCCGACCAGCCGCCGACGTCGCCGCCCGGCGTGATGTTGGGGATTTTGCCGTCTCCGACCGGCGCTGATGCGCCCGATAGCCAGTCGCCATACCGGGTTCCGCCGAACATGTCGCGTGGCGTGTGGCACTCACCGCAATGGCCCGGACCTTCGACGAGATACTTGCCGAGTTCCGCGGCGGACGGCGCATCGTCGGCCAGCGCAATCACCGGCTCATCGCGGAAGTAGAGCAGCTTCCAAAGGCCGAGCCCGCGCCTGATGTTGTAGGGAAAGCCCAGCTGGTGCGGCGGCGCATTGCCCTCGACCGCAGGCAGTGTCTTCATGAATGCGTAGAGATCGGCGACATCCGACGGATTCATCCGCGAATAGGACGCGTAGGGAAACGCCGGATAGTAGTGCGCGCCTTCGGGCGATACGCCGCGCTGCATGGCATTGGCGAAATCCACGAGCGGCCAGGCCCCGATACCGTCCGTCTCGTGGCTGGAAATGTTGGGCGCAACGAAGGTGCCGAAGGGTGTTTCGAGCTCCAGGCCGCCGCCAAGTTCCAGTCTCGCGTCGCCTTCCGCCTTCTGTTCGGCATGACAGGACGAGCAGCCGCCCGCCCAGAAAATGCGCTCGCCTCGGGTCTCGGCTCCATCCGAAACCGCCGCTATCGCGTCACCCGGCAACCGGCTTGGCGCTGACAGGGCCCAGAAGCCTATTGCACCAAGGGCGGCCACAATGACCGCCCCTGCAATCAACATCCGCATGCGCGACATCTTGGGCGAATTCGCCGGTCAGGCTAGAGCCTGAAGGTCTGATGGCACGAGCCGCAATTCGCGGCGACAGAACCGAACACGCCCTTGAACGTGTCCAGATCCTGCGGATTGGCCGCAACGGCGGCCTCGGCATCGGCCTTGAACTTGTCATGCGCGGCAACAAAATCGTCCCAGTTTTCCCAGGCCGCCGGCGCGGTGTCGTTTTCGCCGCCCATGCTTCCTTCAGGCCACAGGGCTTCAACATCGACCGATGCCGCGTTGGCCGCCAGTGTTTCAAGCGCCGCCATGGCGGCGGCGGCATCGAATGGCTGCTTTTCCTGAGCCATCGGCACGAGCACCTGCATCTGTGCGCCGCGCTCCTTCATGAGCGCCTGGCGATCTTCAATCGGATCGGCTGATGCCGCGGTCACCCCGATCAAAAAGGCCGAGGCGGCAATGGCGAAGAACTTCATCGAATGACTCCGTGGGTTCGTGGCTGGCCGCTACGCGCGGGGCTGCAATCATGTCGGATACGCCGCACAGCGGAAGTCACGAACTGCAAGATGGGAATCACTCTTCTGTTATCTAACATGATGATTTCAGTCATATTCAGGTGCGTGAGCGCGACCGGAAACAGAAAAAGCTCCGGCGAACCGGAGCTTTTCGATACGCAGGGACCGGAACGATCAGGCGCCCGATTTCTCATAAAGTTCGAGCACGTAGTCCCAGTTGATCAGGCTGTCGACGAACGCCTCGAGATATTTCGGCCGCGCGTTGCGGTAGTCGATGTAGTAGGAATGCTCCCATACATCGACGCCAAGAATCGGCGTCGCGCCATGAACGAGCGGGTTCTCGCCGTTCGGCGTCTTCATGATCTCTAGCTTGCCGTTCTTGACCGCGACCCAGGCCCAGCCCGAGCCGAACTGCGTCGCGCCGGCTTGGCTGAAGTCTGCCTTGAACTTGTCATAGCCGCCGAGATCGCCGTCGAAGGCTGTCTGCAGTTTGCCCGGCAGGTTCTTGCCGCCGCCGCCCTTCTTCATCCACTTCCAGAAATGGACGTGATTGTAGTGCTGTGCGGCGTTGTTGAAGAGGCCGGCGTTCTTGCCGTGCGATTCCTTGACAATGTCCTCGAGCGACTTGCCGGACATGCCGGCTTCCTCGGCAAGCTTGTTGCCGTTGTCGACATACGCCTTGTGGTGCTTGTCGTGATGATATTCGAGAGTTTCCTTCGACATGTAGGGCTGGAGAGCCTCGTAGTCATAGGGAAGGTCGGGAAGTTCAAAAGCCATGGTGGGGTCTCCCTTCTGAATTCGTCAGGACAAATGGCGGTCGCGCATGGCCTATGGCGCAGTACACGTTCCGTCAACTCTGACCACAAAATAAGGTTCCAATTGTCCGATTTACAGTCAGGGAGAGCTGGTTTTCACGCGGGCTGCCGTCAGCCGAGCGCCCACTCCCAGTAAAGCTCCCTCGCCTTCTTGGCGACCGGGCCAGCCTGATGATGCCGGTCCTCGACACGGATGATCGGCACGACCTTTGAGTGGTTGCCGGTCGAGAAAATCTCGTCGGCATCGAGGAAATCCTGAACCCGGAGCGTCTTTTCCTGAACCTCGACGCCAGCCTCTCTCAGCAACGTCATCACGCGTGAGCGGGTGATGCCGGAGAGGAATGTTCCATTGGGCGCGGGCGTCATCGCCACACCGTCCTTGACCATGAAAATGTTGGACGAGCCGGTCTCCGCGACGTTGCCCAACATGTCGAGCACGAGAGCATTGTCGAAGCCGCGCATCTTGGCGTCCACCATGGCGCGCCCGTTGTTGGGGTAGAGGCAGCCGGCCTTTGCGTTTGTCGGCATGGTCTCGATCGTGGGGCGGCGGAACGGCGAGACCGTAATCGAAAATCCTGTCGGCTGGATCATCGGCGCCTCGTACAGGCACAGACAGAAGCGCGTGGAATCGGGATCAGCGGGAACGCCCATGTAGCCGCCGGCCTCGGCCCAATACATCGGCCTGATGTAGACCGCCGTCTGGCCGTCGAACTTCTTCAGCCCGTCCCAGGTCAGCGAGACGATTTCCCCCGCGCTCATCGTCGGCCTGAGTCCCAGCGCGGTCGCAGACGCATTCACCCGCTCGGCGTGCCGATCGAGGTCGGGCGCCACGCCTTCGAACCAGCGCGCGCCGTCAAACACGCTCGAGCCGAGCCACATTGCATGGCTGCGCGGACCGATAAGCGCCACGTTGCCCTCATGCCAGTCGCCATCGACATAGGTCCAGGTTACCGATGGCGCGGCGGTTGAAAGGTTCATGGCGGTTCGTTCCCGAATTGTCGCTGTCGCGAACATGGAAGAGCCTTTCCGCCCGCTCGTCAATTGCCGGCCCGCCGGAATTGATAAGTCCAGCCTGAAGCGCCGGCTTGACCCCTGCCCGCCGTTGCGCTTCAACCCTCGGCGTCATGGCAAGCACTTCACTTTCCCACTCCGCATACGTTTTCGATGCCTACGGAACGCTGTTTGACGTTCACGCGGCCGTGCGCCGCTTCGCAGGCGAAATCGGGCCGGACGGCCAGCTTCTGTCCGAGATCTGGCGTGCCAAGCAGCTCGAATATTCCTGGGTCCGCACGCTCATGGGATCCTACGAGGATTTCTGGGCGCTGACCGAACAGGCGCTGGACTATGCTTTCGCCAAGGTTCCGAGCGCCGACGCGGGATTGCGGCAGAAACTGCTGGACGCCTATTGGCAATTGGACTGCTACCCGGAAGTGCCAGCCATATTGCGCGCACTGAAGAGCGAAGGCGCGCGGGTGGCGATCCTGTCCAACGGCTCCCCAGCGATGCTGGAATCGGCGGTCCGCTCGGCCGCGCTCGAGCCGTTCATCGACGAGATCTTTTCGGTCGACAGTCTGAAGCGTTTCAAGACGGACCCCGGCGTATACGATCTCGTCACCACGGCCTGGCGGCTTTACCCGTCGAAAATTTCGTTCCAGTCGTCAAATCGCTGGGACATTGCGGGTGCGACCCGGTTCGGCTTCCGCACCGTCTGGATCAATCGCGCTGGACAGCCGGACGAATACCGGGACCTTGAACCGGAGCTGATCCTGCCTTCACTGGAAGGACTTGTCGCAACCTAGTAGAGCCTCTGCAAAACCCGATCGGCGGGAACCAGCTCCGCCGGTCTTAGCAATTCATTCACCATGGTTCCGGCAAACTCCCGTGTCATTCGGGGACGGGATGGACAGCGCGAACCGACTTGCGCGCCGAAATCTGCACATCAAAGACGGGTAGAGATGCCGCATTTCGACGAACATAGTGCGCCGATCACCAGGCGCGGATTTCTCGGGGCGTCCGCTGCCGGCGCGGTGTCGCTGCTTGCGGCGTGCACGACAAGGCGCACTCCGCCGCCCGAGGCGCCACCACCGCCGCCGACAAATGCCTTCTATCGAGCTATGTACGGCGAAATGGTCGACGGCGGTTTCGTTATCCCCGCTGTTCCGATCGACAAGGTCGACCCCAGATTCTACCGTCAGGAAGTGCGCGATCCCACAGGCCAGGCGCCGGGCACGGTGGTCGTCGATACATCCGCACACTTCCTCTACCACGTCATGGCCGGTGGCCGGGCCATGCGCTACGGCGTGGGGCTGGGGCGCGCCGGCTTTGAATGGTCCGGCGCCGCGAAGATCCAGTGGAAACAGAAATGGCCGACCTGGACGCCGCCTGGGGAAATGATCCTGCGCAAGCCGGAGCTCGAAAAATACAGCGCCGCCAATGGCGGCATGCCGCCGGGTCTCGACAACCCGCTGGGCGCTCGGGCCCACTACATCTTCCAGGATGGTGTCGACACGCTTTACCGCGTGCACGGATCGCCGGAGTGGTGGTCGATTGGCAAGTCGGTGTCATCGGGCTGCGTGCGCATGATCAATCAGGACGTGATCGACCTCTATGAGCGCGTAAAGAACGGGTCGCCGATAGTCGTGGGTGGCGCCAGCGTCGCCTAGCGCTTCAGACTTCCGAGAATGCCGCGCACCAGCGCCCGGCCAAGCGACGACCCGACCGATCGCACCACGGACTTGATTGCCGCTTCCGTGACCGACTGCCGGTTCGACCGGCGCGTTCGGGTCGACCTGCGAGGTTTGTCATTGTCGTCGTCATCGTCTTCCTCGCGTTCCTCCCGCAGACGTTCTTGCTCCTTTGCCCTGACCGCAGTTTCTGCCTTCTTCTGAAGCATTTCGAAGGCGGATTCGCGATCGACGGTTTCGTCGTACTGGGCGGCAACCGGGCTAACGCCCAGGATCTTGCGCCGTTCCTCCTCGGTAATCGGGCCCATGCGCGACGACGGAGGACGTATCAGGGTCCGTTGGACGATGGAAGGAACGCCCTTGGCCTGCAAAGTGGAGACCAAAGCCTCGCCGACACCGAGCCGGGTGATCATCTCGAAGGTGTTGAAGTCCGAATTCGGACGGAACGTGTCGGCCGCGGTTCGCACCGCCTTTTCCTCGCGCGGCGTATAGGCGCGCAACGCATGCTGGATACGATTGCCGAGCTGCGACAGGACCCTGTCAGGCACATCGAGCGGGTTCTGGGTAACGAAAAACACGCCCACGCCCTTGGAGCGGATGAGACGAACAACCTGCTCGACGCGTTCGATCAGGGCCGGCGGCGCCTCGTCGAACAGAAGATGGGCTTCATCGAAGAAGAAGACGAGGCGCGGCTTGTCGGGATCGCCAACCTCCGGCAGCTCCTCGAACAATTCCGACATCAGCCAGAGCAGGAAGGTGCCGTAGAGGCGCGGATTCATCATCAGCCTGTCGGCGGCAAGCACGCTGATCGCGCCGCGTCCGTCCGGCGTGGTGCGCATGATGTCGGAAATCTGGAGGGCCGGCTCTCCGAAGAAGTGCTCGCCGCCCTGGTCCTCGAGGATCAGCAGCGAGCGCTGGATGGCGCCGACGGACTGCGTAGAGACATTCCCGAACCGACCGCTGATCTCCCTGGAGCGCTCGGCGATGTTCGACAGCAGCGCCTGCAGGTCCTTCAGGTCGAGAAGGAGCAGCCCCTCCTCATCTGCGATGCGGAAGGCGATATTCATCACACCTTCCTGCGCCTCGCTGAGATTCATCAGCCTTGAAAGCAGCAGCGGCCCCATCTCCGAGATCGTGGTCCGGATCGGATGGCCTTTCTCGCCAAACAGGTCCCAGAAAATCACCGGGAATTCCTGCATTTCGTAGGGATCGAGCTTGATGGTATTCGCGCGGGCCGTCAGGAAGTCCTTCTCCTCGCCCATCACCGCGATCCCGGACAGATCACCCTTTACGTCGGCGCAGAACACCGGCACGCCGGCATTGGAGAAAGCCTCGGACAATATCTGCAGCGTGACGGTCTTGCCCGTGCCGGTGGCGCCGGTCACGATGCCGTGCCGGTTGGCATATTTGAGCAGAAGCGTTTCCGACTGTTGATAGCTGTCGTCGGGTTTGCGACTTGCGCCGATGAAGAGAGTGGCGTCTTCGCTCATTCGTCTTTCTGCTCCGTTCGCCCGTATGATCCTCCTCCTATAGTCAGACGGGCTCGGTGCGACAATGCCGAGGCAGCAACCGTCTGATCGTGGCCTTCCGGCAACGCGTTGTTGTCCAAAGCACAACCTTTGATGCAAACCGACACACTTCGCGATTGCGGCATCGGCGCACTACCCGTAATGTCGATTTGCAGGCCGCATGCGGGCGGGTCGCTGCAACACTGGTTCGGATGGTTCTGCGGAACAGCCCGATCTCGTCCGCTCCCGATGATGTCCCCAACGCGGCGGTATGGGAGAATCAATGATCTCGTCGACATCCGGCACTCAAGGCGGTTCGATCCCGACGCGCTCGCCACAGGGCGCCGGGGGGACGGCGGTATGGCGCGAGTCCGACGATGCGGCGGTCCGCTCGGACGATGTCCGGCAGGCGGAAACGAATTCGCAGGACGAAACGCCCGAGCCCAGGGTAACGACGCCAAAGGCCAGCAATCCGCGCATCGTGCAGCGCATCGACGACCGCGACCCCGAGCGCGCCAACCGGCAGGCTCTCGAAGACATCGCACATGGTGCATCCGGCATTGCCGTCGTCTTCGAGGGCGCGCCCAACGCGTTCGGCTACGGCCTGCCTGCCCAGCCGGAAGCACTAACCACGGCGCTGGCTGACATTCCGCTGGCGCGCACCCATCTCAGGCTCGATCTTCATCCGCAAAGCCGTGCATCCGTCGACTGGCTGGTTCGCATTCTGGGCGAACGCAAGATCGACCCGTCGCGGCTGGACATCTCGTTCGGTATCGACCCGGCTGCGATCTTTGCCGGAACCGGCCGTCTGCGCATGTCGATCGAAGCGCTGCTTGCGTCATTGCCACAATCCCTGGCCCATTTCTTCGCGCTTGGCGTACCGGGCATCCTGCTCGAGGCGGACGGCCGGGTGTTCCATAATTCCGGCGCCACCGCGGCGCAGGAGCTTGGCGTCATGCTGGCGTCGGCGACAACATATCTGAGGATGTTCGAAGACGCGCGGCAGCCGGTGCTCTATGCCGCCGCCCATATCGGCTTTGCCGTCAGCGTCGATCAGGAACATGCCGCCTCGGTCGCCAAGCTGCGGGCGCTGCGGATGCTGTGGAAGCGCCTTCTGGAGCAGTACTCGGTGCCGGAGATGCCGGCAGCGATCCACGCCGAAACCTCATACCGGATGCTCACCATCCGCGATCCCGAATCCAACGTGTTGCGCAACACCATTGCCTGCTTTTCTGCGATGCGCGCAGGCGCGGACTCGGTCTCCGTTATCCCGCACACCCAACCGCACGGTCTGCCGGACGCGCAAGCGCGGCGTATTGCCCGCAACACGCCGCTGGTGCTCTCGCACGAAGGCGGCGCCTATCTGCCCGCAGACGCCGCCACGCCCGATTCGGATATCGATGCGCTCACAGGCCCGCTTGTCGAAGCCGCATGGCGGGAATTCCAGGCGATCGAGGCGGAGGGCGGCGTGCTGCGCAGCGTGCTGGACGGCAAGATCCAGCAACGCATTGCCGCGGCGCGCGAAGTGACGGCGGCATCGCTGCGCGATGGCGACAGAACGATCATCGGGACCACGCTTCATCGCGCGGCCACACATCCGGCTGTTTCAAGCCTGCCCGCGCAGGCCGAGGCGATGCCAACGGACGGTACGATCTTCTGCGAACAACTGCCTGTCCTGCGTATAGACGAGTTGCTCGGCGAAGCCGCCTGACGGTCACGGAATTTCCCGCATGTGGCACGGTTTCTGCTGCGCAACCGCAAACAGCGGGAGTGCGTGTGCCTATGTGGAACAGACGGCAATTTCTGAGCGTGCCGGCCGGACTGGCGGTAACGGGAATACCTGCGGCGGCCTCCGGGTCCAACTCGATCACGGAACTGACGTTGCGCGGCTCGATCGATGCCGCGGAACTCGGCGTATTCGCCAACGCGCCCGTCGACCAAAGCTCCGCATTCCAGGCCATGCTCGACAGTGCGAGCGAGCACGATTTGTCGGTCTTCCTCTCTGCCGGCAGATATATCGTCAGTGACGTCAGGTTTCCCGCTCGGGCCAGGCTGGCGGGCGTACCCGGCGCGACGCGCATTGTGTTCGGCGGCGGCGCGTTCATGCTGTCGGCGCGCGGCGGCGAGCACATCGACCTGACCGGAATCACCTTCGACGGCGTCAGGCGCCCACTCGGCGGCGATGTTCGTGGCCTGCTCGATCTTGCAGGCGTGCATACCGTGGTCATCGACAATTGCGTGGTCACGGACAGCGGTGGGAACGGCATCGCGCTTGCGGGCTGCGGCGGCCGCGTTGAGCGGTCCACGCTGATGAAAGCAACCGATGCGGCGATTTACGCGATCGATTCCACCGGGCTTCGGATTGCCGGAAATGTCGTGAGCGATTGCGACAATGGCGGCATTCTGGTCCATCGCAGCGAGATCGGCGAGGATGGCACCATCGTCACCGGGAACCGCGTCGAGCGCATCCACGCGCTTTATGGCGGGACCGGCCCGTTCGGAAACGGGATCAACGTGTTCCGCGCCGGCAATGTGATTGTCGCCAACAATGTGATCGCCGACTGCGCCTTCTCGGCTATTCGGGCGAACAGCGCCAGCAATGTCCAGATCACCGGCAACAACTGCGCCCGCTCCGGCGAAACGGCGATCTATGCCGAATTCTCCTTCGAGGGAGCGGTGATCAGTTCGAATATCGTGGATGGCGCAGCCAACGGCATTTCCGTCGTCAATTTCAACGAGGGCGGCCGTATCGCCGTCTGTTCGGGCAATATCGTGCGCAACCTCTCCAAATCCGGCCCATATGAAGGCGATCCGCCCGGCTTCGGAACCGGCATCGCCGTGGAGGCAGACACTACCGTCACCGGCAATGTGGTCGAGAACGCGCCGCTGTACGGCATGCATCTCGGCTGGGGGCCGTTCATGCGCAATGTCGTCGCTACCGGCAACGTTATCCGCGAAGTCGGTGAAGGCATCGCCGTTTCAGTGGTGGAAGGCACCGGCACGGCCGTCATCACCGACAATGTCATCGATCGGGCGGCGAATGGCGCTATCGTCGGCCACCGCTGGACCGAAGCGGTCACCGGCGACCTCGCGCTTCAACCGGAATCCGGGTTTCCGAACATCGTCGTGGAGAGCAATCACGTCGGCTGAAGTGCGAGTTCGCCCACGGGCCCGAGCGCGCCAACCTCGATGCCGTTCCAATTGGTCAGCTTCGGCGTCGCCATCTGCGCAAAGACATCCGACAATGCGGCATCCTTCCCCAGAAGCCGGGCCAGAATGGCCGCGACCATTACCTCGGCGGCCCGCGTTGCGCCGTCATCGCATTTCAACGCGATGCCCAGCCCAAGTTCAGGGATAGCCGCGCAGAAAACGCCTTCCGCGCCTGTCTTGGTGAAGATGCGGCCCCGGCCAGCCTCCATCATTTCGGTATCGGCGCGGCCAGAGCCGGCGACATAGAACGGCTCACCCATGCAGGCAGCAAAAATGCGCTTTGCCGCCGCCGCCCGCTCACGCGAAAGCCCGGTTCCGGTCGCCATTCTGGCAAAGCCCAGCGCCAGGCTCGTCAGCGGCACGGCGTAGGTCGGGATCGAGCAACCATCGGTGCCGTACAGGTCCTCGCCGTGCGCCGCGCCCGTCACCGCCTCCATCGCCTCACGCACCCATTGCTGGGACTTGTGGCCGCGGCCGACATAGCCGGACGGATCGACGCCCTCGTGAATGCAGGTGCAGACGAAGCCGCTATGCTTGCCCGAGCAATTGTTGTGAAGCGCGGACGGCTCGCTGCCGCCCCGCGCCAGATCCACCGTCGCTTCCTGTCCAATCGGCCAGTGCGCGCCGCACTCCAGCGCGGCCTTGTCCGCTCCGGCTGCCTGCAGCATGGCGTCTGCGAGCGCCGCGTGCCTCGCCTCGCCAGAGTGGGATGCACAGGCCAGCGCAATCTCCCTGTCGCCGAACCCATATGCATCCGCCGCGCCGCTTTCGAGCAGCGGCAGCGCCTGGATCGCCTTCACCGCCGAGCGCGGAAAGACCGGCCGCTCGACGTCTCCGATTTCCAGCACGACGCCGCCATCGGCGTCGCAGACGGCTGCCGAACCGCGGTGCCGGCTTTCCACCACGCCGCCGCGCAGGACTTCGACAAGGACGGGGTTGGTCATGCATTCACCAGAAAGTCATTTAGCGGTACAGGTCGGGGCAACTATGCCTTGGCGGCGAACAACGCAAAGGCTTTTCCATCGATGCGTTTCCTGAAACGGCTGGTGCTCTTCATACTCGTCGTATTCATCGCGCCGGCTCTGCTGACGTTCACGTGGTGGGAGTTCAAGGAGCGGCCCCGTTCCTGGCGCGCCGCCGATTGGTCGGCGAGCGGCGTGCTTCCGCCCGCTTCGGCTGAAGGCGACGCGGCCATCTATCTCATGGCGGCACGCACCGGAGGCATCAAGGGCGCGTTCGCGGTGCATAGCTGGATCGTGGCCAAAAGGGCCGGGACCGGCGCTTATGAGCGCTACGACAAGGTCGGCTGGGGTTCGCCCGTGCGGCGCAACGCCTATCCGGCGGACGGCAGGTGGTACTCGAACACGCCCTGGATTGTCCGCGCCGTCCATGGCGAAGAGGCCGAGCGGCTGATCCCGGCAATCGAAGCCGCGATTGCCGGCTATCCCTATTCGTTGCGCGGTGACTATCGGATATGGCCTGGGCCGAACTCAAATACCTTTGTCGCGCATATATTGCGCCAAGTGCCGGAATTTGGCGGTTTTCTGCCGCCTAACGCGGCAGGCCGCGACTATGCGCCGGGATTTCTCGACGTGGACTGGTCTTCGGACGCTGGAGACCTGCACGTCACGCTCGGAGGCCTTGTCGGCTTCGCCGCCGGCAAGATGTCCGGGCTCGAATTGCACTTCATGGGTTTGGTCGCCGGCGTCGATTTCAGCCAGCCCGCGTTGAAGATACCCGCGGCCGGCGCCGTCCAATTCTTGCCCTTCGGTTCGGCCCACGCAGGTGATTCCGACAGCTAGGGTCCAGGCCTATTTTATCCGTTCGAGGATCGAGACGTAGTTGGCCACAGCCGCGCCGCCCATGTTGAAGATGCCGCCAAGCTGAGCGTCCTCGATCTGGATGCCGCCGGCCTCGCCGGTGAGCTGCATCGACGTCAGCACGTGCATGGAGACTCCCGTGGCCCCGATCGGATGTCCCTTGGCCTTCAGTCCGCCGGAGGGGTTGACCGGCAGACGGCCATTCTTCTCGGTCTGTCCCTCGAGCACGATCTTCGCGCCTTCGCCGCGCGGCGCCAGACCCATCGCCTCATATTCGATCAGTTCCGCGATGGTGAAGCAGTCGTGGGTCTCAACGAAGGACAAGTCGTCGAGCCCGACCCGCGCATTCGCCAGCGCGCGCGACCAGGCCTGCTCGCAGCCGTCGAACAAAAGAATGTCGCGCTTCGACATCGGCAGGAAGTCCTGCACATGCTCGTTGGCGCGAAAGGCGATGGCGCGTTCCATGCCGAGCGCGGTTTCCATGTCCGCCAGCACGAGCGCGGCGGCGCCGTCGGACACCAGCGAGCAGTCGGTGCGCTTCAGCGGTCCGGCCACGAAAGGATTCTTGTCGCTCTCCTGGCGGCAGAAATCGAAACCGAGATCCTTGCGCATCTGCGCATAGGGGTTTTCGACGCCGTTCCTGTGGTTCTTGGCAGCAATCATCGCCAGCGCATCGGACTGGTCGCCGTACCGCTGGAAATAGGCGTGCGCGATCTTGCCGAATACACCGGCGAAACCACCCGGCGTATCGCCGTCTTCAGGCAGATAGGACGCCTTGAGCAGGTTCTTGCCGATTTCCGGTCCCGGCGTGGTCGTCATCTGCTCCGCACCAACGACGAGCACGACTTTCGCGGCCCTGGCGTCGATGGCGCGCTTGCCCTGGCGCACGGCGGCGGAGCCGGTCGCGCAGGCGTTTTCGACCCGTGTCGCCGGCTTGAAGCGCAGTCTGTCGTCGGCCTGCAGCACGAGGCTGGCAGTGAAGTCCTGCGCGGAGAAGCCTGCGTTGAAATGGCCGAGAACGATCTCGTCGATCTGGTCCGGCTCGATGCCCGCATGGTCGATGGCTTCGGCCGCGACCTTGACGATCATGTCTTCCAGCGTCTCGCCCTCGCGCTTGCCGAATGGCAAGTGGGCCCAGCCGACGATGCATGCGCTCATGGGTTTTCTCCCGTGGGAATGACCTGCATATGGGGCGCGT
Organism: Rhizobiaceae bacterium; assembly: GCA_040880025.1. Classification (GTDB taxonomy): domain Bacteria; phylum Pseudomonadota; class Alphaproteobacteria; order Rhizobiales; family Rhizobiaceae; genus RCIO01. The sequence goes on along the minus strand of JBBDJD010000013.1, from coordinate 105,622 downwards.
CAAAGCGCGCGCCAATACTGTTCAATCTATGAACGATTTCCGTGGTGCGGTAAAGCTGGACCGACCGGCCGATTTCAGCGATGGATGGGCTTGGCTCAGGATCTGATGAATCGACCGAAATGACCATTCCCTCACTCGACCATATCCGGCGCGCCTACGCCGAGACCTCCAAGGTCACGCAAGTCACACCGCTGCTGGAATCGCGTGCGCTTGCCGCGCAAACTGGCGCAAGACGGGTTTTCGTGAAACCGGAATCGCTGCAATGGGCTGGGTCATTCAAGATCCGCGGCGCCTATTGGCGGCTCATGCAGCTTTCGCCGGAGGAAAAGAAGCGCGGTGTGGTCGGCCATTCCTCGGGCAATTTCGCTCAGGGGATGGCGGCCGCCGGCCAGGCGCTCGGTATTCCGGTTACGATCGTGATGCCGATCGACGCGCCGAAGGCAAAGAGCGACGCCACCAGGGGCTATGGCGCGACCGTGATCCAGACCGACCATGGCGAGCGCGCCCGCGAGGAGGTTTCGTCTGAAAAGGCGCGCGAGATCGCACGGGAGGAGAACCGCGTTCTCGTTCACCCGTTCGACGATCCTGAGCTGGTGGCGGGTCATGCCGGCGCGGGGCTGGAAGTGCTGGACCAGTTGGCGGCGCGCGGCGCGACCGCCCACATCGTGCTTTGTCCCGTCGGTGGCGGCGGACTGATCACGGGCATCGCGAGCGCCTTCCACCATCTGTCGCCCGAAACGAGCTTCCATGCAGTCGAACCGGAAGGCTTCAACGGCATGGGCACGTCGCTGGCGCGCGGCGAGATCGGAACGATGCCGCTCGGTCCCAAATCCATCTGCGACGGCCTTTTGACTCGCCGGCCTGGCGAAACACCTGTCGCCATTGCCAGAGACGCCGGCATTACGGGCGTGACGGTGAACGATACCTCGGTGCGGATCGCGATGAAGACCGCCTTCGAGCGCCTCAAACTCGTTCTCGAACCATCCGGCGCAGCGGCTCTGGCGGCACTGCTTTCGGGCGCAGTCGATGTCGCGGACAGGACCGTGGTGGTCGTGGCCACGGGCGGCAATGTCTCGATGCAGGACTACATCAGACACATCGCTGATGCCTGAAACACACGACTGATGCTTGAAGCCGACTTCGTCATCGTAGGCGCGGGCTCCGCCGGCTGCGCGCTCGCCTACCGCCTGTCGGAGGACGGGAAGAACAGCGTCATCCTGATCGAATATGGCGGGACCGATGCCGGTCCTCTCATACAGATGCCGGCGGCGTTTTCGATCCCCATGAACACCAGCATCTACGATTGGGGCTACGCCTCCGAGCCCGAGCCGCATCTCGGCGGGCGGGTGCTCGCCACGCCGCGCGGCAAGGTGATCGGCGGTTCGTCCTCGATCAACGGCATGGTCTACGTTCGCGGCCACGCGCGCGATTTCGACCATTGGGTGGATGAAGGTGCCATCGGCTGGGGCTATGCCAACGTGCTCCCCTACTTCAAGCGGATGGAGAACGCCCATGGCGGTGAGGCCGGCTGGCGTGGGACGCAAGGCCCGCTGCATGTGCAGCGCGGGCGGCGCGAGAACCCGCTCTTCAACGCATTCATCGAGGCGGGCAGACAGGCTGGCTTCGAGACCACCGCAGATTACAACGGATCGAAGCAGGAAGGCTTCGGACCGATGGAGCAGACCATCCACAAGGGCCGCCGCTGGTCCGCCGCCAACGCCTATCTGCGGCCCGCCCTGAAGCGCAAGAACCTGAGTCTCGTCAGGGGGTTGGCCCGCCGCGTGGTGATCGAGAATCAACGCGCCACCGGCGTCGAAATCGAAGCTCACAAACAGATTCAGGTCGTTAATGCACGACGTGAAGTCATCCTCGCGGCGTCATCCATCAACTCGCCGAAACTCTTGATGCTGTCGGGGGTCGGACCGGCCGCGCATTTGGCGGAACATGGCATCGAAGTCGTCGCCGACAGGCCCGGCGTCGGCCGGAATCTGCAGGACCATCTCGAGCTCTACGTGCAGCAACGCTCGCTCAAACCGATCACGCTCAATTCGCAACTCGGCCTCTTTTCCAAGGCGCTGATCGGCGCGCAATGGCTATTCTTCCGCACCGGTCCGGGGGCCACCAACCATTTCGAGGCGGCGGCATTTATCCGCTCGGCGGCGGGCGTCGACTACCCCGATATCCAATACCACTTCCTGCCGGCCGCCGTGCGCTATGACGGCAAGGCGGCAGCGGGGGGTCATGGCTTCCAGGCGCATGTCGGGCCGATGCGGTCAAAGTCGCGCGGCTCGGTCACGTTGCAGTCGGCCGACCCGGCCGAGAAACCCGTCATCCGTTTCAACTATATGTCGCACCCGGACGACTGGGCCGACTTCCGCCACTGCATCCGGCTTACGCGCAAGATATTCGGACAGGAAGCCTTCACGCCCTTTCGCGGCGAGGAGATTTCGCCGGGCGCCGATTGCGTCACCGACGAGCATCTCGACGCCCATATTCGCGAGCACGTCGAAAGCGCCTACCACCCCTGCGGCACCTGCCGCATGGGCCGCGTCGATGATCCCATGAGCGTGATCGATCCGGAATGCAGCGTCATCGGGGTCGAGCGGCTGCGCGTCGTGGACTCCTCCATCTTTCCGCGCATCACCAATGGCAATCTCAACGCACCCTCGATCATGGCCGGAGAGAAGGGGGCTGACATGATCCTGCAGCGGGCGCCGCTCGCGCCGGAAAACCTCGAACCCTGGATCAATCCGCGCTGGCGCGAGAGCGACCGGTAACACCGTCCTTCCTGAAAAGGGCGCGCCGCGCTAATGATCAGCGAAGCAGTGTCAGGAGACCGGCGGATGAACAGGAACCAGCTCTATGCAGTGATCGCAGCGCTCGTGATCGTCGTGGTCGGCTTCGGCGTCTATATCTGGCGCGAAGAGTCGAAGCCCGAAGGCGTCGAGATCAGACTCAACGAGGACGGGATCTCCATCGAAAGGGATTGATTGCGAATGGCGCAGGAACCCCCCGCAAGGGAATGACATGAAGGCACAGCCGAAAGCCTCGCATTACATCAACGGCCGTTTCGTCGAGGACGAACAGGGCGAGCCGATCGAGGTGACCTATCCGGCCACCGGCGAGACAATCGCTCGCATCCATTCGGCCACGCCCAACATTATCGAATTGGCCGTTGAGGCGGCATCGAACGCGCAGCGCGACTGGGCGCGGCGGAAACCGGTCGAGCGCGGACGCATCCTGCGCCGCGCCGCCGACCTGCTGCTGGAGCGCAATGAGGACCTTGCAAGGCTTGAGACGCTCGACACCGGCAAACCCATCCAGGAAACGCTGGTCGCCGACGCGCCCTCCGCGGCGGAAGCGCTCGAGTTCTTCGGCGGGGCGGTGGCGGCCTTCAATGGCGAGGCTGTCGATCTGGGCGGTTCATTCGGCTACACGCGCCGCGAGCCGCTCGGCGTGTGCCTCGGCATCGGCGCGTGGAACTATCCGATCCAGATAGCGGGATGGAAATCAGGCCCTGCGCTCGCCATGGGCAACGCCATGGTTTTCAAGCCTTCGGAGAACACGCCGCTCTCGGCGCTCGCGCTTGCTGAAATCTACAGCGAAGCGGGGCTGCCCGACGGTTTGTTCAACGTCGTGCAGGGGCTGGGTCCGGTTGGTGCGGCGCTGACCAACCATCCGCGCATCGACAAGATCTCGCTCACCGGCTCCGTGCCGACGGGCCGCAAGGTGCTTGCCGCGGCCGGAAGGCACATGAAGCACGCCACGATGGAACTCGGCGGCAAGTCGCCGATCGTCATCTTCGACGACGCCGATGTCGAAAACGCAGTTGGCGGCGCGATGCTCGGCAATTTCTACTCGACCGGCCAGGTCTGTTCCAACGGCACCCGTGTCTTCGTGCAGGCGGGCATCCGCGACCGTTTCATCGAACGCCTGCTCGAGCGCACCAAGACCATCCGCATTGGCGACCCGCTCGATCCGGAGACGCAGATGGGACCGCTGGTCAACCGCGCCCAGCATGAAAAGGTCATGTCCTACATCGCGCTTGGCAAACAGGAAGGCGCGGATCTGCTCGCTGGCGGCGGCGTGCCGTCCATGCAGGGCCTGGACGGCGGCGGCTTTGTGGAACCGACCATCTTTGGCAATGTGAAGGACAATATGCGCATCGCGCGCGAGGAGATTTTCGGCCCGGTCATGTGCGTGCTCGATTTCGAGACCGAGCAGGAGGCGGTTGCGCGCGCCAACGACACCGAGTTCGGCCTGTCGGCCGGGGTGTTCACCGCCGACCTTGCCCGCGCGCACCGGGTCATCGGCGAGTTGCGGGCCGGCACCTGCTGGATCAATACCTACAACCTGACCCCGGTCGAGCTTCCCTTCGGGGGCGTGAAACAGTCCGGCATCGGGCGCGAGAACGGCCTCGCGGCGCTCTCCCACTATTCGCAGATCAAATCCGTCTATGTCGAAACCGGGGGCGTCGACAGCCCGTATTGAAAGTGCCGCCGGCGTCAATCAGCCAATCCCCGGACCGGGGCGACAGTGGGGGCGATTTGCCTCGCCATCGGCTCTGAATGCTTCTTGCGATGCGCCGGTGCTGACGCTATAAGCCCGCGCACTGGTCACGGAGTGTAGCGCAGCCTGGTAGCGCACGTCGTTCGGGACGACGGGGTCGCAGGTTCGAATCCTGCCACTCCGACCAGATTTTCAAGCACTTGACGCTGACCATTTCGCGCTCCGCACAGAACCGGTTGCTTTCATCGCATCGGCACCTCCGCAGGGGTCGCCGGTCTGGCACGTGGCTCGCCGTCGGTTGGGCCGGCTGCCGGAGCTGTCACACGATGGTTCGCACTTGCGCGCAGGCCGATTGAACAATTTTATTTGCGCTGTGATATAAATATGCAAGTATGATTTGATCGACGCTCAGCGGTGTCGATCAACACAAAAACATCTCTCGGGAGGGAACGATATGAAGCGGAAGATCATGACTTTCGCGGTCTCGGCAATTTTTTCCGCCGCGGTTGCGACGCCGGTTCTGGCCCAGTCCGGCGCCATCGATCAGGCTGTTGGAGGATACAGCTTCGACGAGGCGGCGAAAGAAGCCGAGGGCACCAAGAATTTCAACTCCAATGACGGGGTTCTTACCTTTGCCATCGTGACGCACACGGCGGGCAACGGGTTCTTCGATCCCGTCTATGTGGGCGCAAGAGTTGCGGCCAACATGATTGGCGCGAACGTCCTGCTGCTCGGCTCCGAATCGCCGACCGATGACCCGGCCCGCGAAATCGAGATCCTCAACCAGATCATCAACGATCCCACGCTGGACGGCATCATCATGACGACGCCTCAGGTCGGCGCGTATGACGATATCGTGCGGACCGCCCGCAGTCGCGGCATTCCGGTTGCAACCACCAACTCATACGACCCCGGCATTCTTGACCGCAATGGCATCAGCCACACCGGTCAGGATGCGTCGGCCGCCGCTATCGCCGGTGAGGCTCTGGTTCAGTGCCTGATGGACCGTGGCATCGAGTCCGGTTCGATCATCCTGCCGAACGACACGGCGATGGGTAACATCGAGGTCAACAATCGCGTCACCTCCGCATTCGAGGCGATCGTTGCTTCGCTGTCGGCCAACAACATGCTGGACAATTTCCAGATCGATGCAGGTCCGGAGAATGTCGGCGTGTCCGCGGACATGAATGACCCGGCAAATTCCATCATATCGCTCATCGAGTCGCGTGGCGACGTGGTCGGCGCCTTTGCCGGCAACAACGTCTTCACACCGGCCCTGGCGAGCGCGGTGGCGCAGACCGGCAATACCGGCAAGATGTGCGCATACGGTTTCGACCTCGGCCCGGCACAGCAGGAGGCACTGCAAGCCGGCAATCTGACCGGTGCACTCGGGCAGCAGCCTTTCCTGCAAGGCTTCTGGCCGGTGATGCAGCTCTATCTTGAAATCGACCGCGGCATCTCGGCGGCCAATCTCGATACCCGTGCCCAGCTGGTAACCGGCGACAACGTCAGTGCCGTGGGCAGCCGGTTCGAAAACTAGTCCGCAGCCAGGCGACTGAACCGGGTCGCGGGAGGGAGATATTCCCTCCCGCGCTCCTTTGTGCGACTGAATCGCATCTATCGGGAGAGGAGAGCCGCGATGTCCGACGATCAGGCATCCGCACGGCCGGGCCGCATGCCGCTTCAGCTCGTCGGCGGCTGGGAAGTGGGCCTTGTCGGGCTGATGCTGCTGCTCTACTTCGGCGGCACGATCCTTAACCCGGCCTTCTTTGGAACCACGGACGCGTTGCAGGCGCTGCTGCGCGATTCCGCCCGCTTCGGGGTGATGGCGGTCGGGATGACCTTTGTCATCGCCAACAGGGACCTTGATCTTTCGATAGGATCCACCCTCGGGGTGATCGGCGTTGCCTTTTCCCACGTGTTCAACCCCGCCCACTACGACATGGGTGTGATACCGGCGATATTCGTGTGTCTGGTAATCGGCAGCGGCATCGGGCTGATCAATGGCGTTCTGGTCACCTTTCTGCGGGTGCCCGCCTTCATTGCCACGCTGACCATGCTCTTCATCGGGCGCGGCATCATACTCGGCCTCACCGGCGGCCGGTCGATCCTCTATTCAATCAAGGCGCAACAGCCCGAACACAAATGGTTCTTCCAGATCGGCGAGTTCAATGCTCTGGGGTTCAACAACCAGATCATCATTGTTCTCATCGTCGTCGCCATTGGGGCGGTCGTGCTCGGCAAGACGCGTTGGGGGTACGAAACCTTCGCCACCGGCGGCAATATCCAGGCTGCCGTCTATGCGGGAATTCCCACCAACTGGGTGCGCATCCGCGCTTATCTGATCTCATCGCTCTGCGCCACGCTCGCAGGCCTGATGACCGTCGCCCAGAACAAGGGCATCACATCGGCCGCAGGGCTTCTGACCGAATTGATCGTCATCGCGGCCGTCATCATCGGCGGCGCCTCGATCCTGGGTGGTCGGGGACGGGTGATCGGCAGCTATCTCGGCGCAATGCTTGCCGCGCTTCTGCACAAGGTGTTGCGCGAAGGTTTGCCCATCACGCGCGAGGTCGAGATCAACGGAAAGATCATGGAAGTCAAGGCGACATCGACCCTGCCGGCCGGTGCGATCCCCGCTTTCATCGGGACGCTCCTGATCGTCGCGGTGCTGATCGAGCCCTATGTCATCCGGCGAAAGCTGCCGCAGCGCATCTGGGCGCGACTGACCGGCAGGCCGGCGCCCAGGATCATCGAAACCGGGGGCGTCTCCATCGAGGGCGCGCAAACCAAGGGAACCGTTGCCGGGGACCGGGCGTTGGCAGCGCGCGGGTTCGGCAAGTTCCTCGCAAGAAGGGACGCGCTTGCGATCATTCTGACAGTAGTTCTGTGGTGCATCGGGATGGCGCTGCGGCCGGACTATTGGGCGGGACTGCCGAACACTTTCGCGGTTCTGCTGAACTATACCGAACTGGCGATCCTCACTCTCGGGCTGACTTACGTTATCGCCTGCGGGGACATCGATCTGTCCGTGGGCGCCGTCCTGGCGCTTGCCGGCAGTGTCTCAGCCTATTCGCTCAAGGTTCTGGGGCTCGATCCGGTCTCGGCGATCATGCTGGGGCTGATGGCGGGTACTGCCGCTGGTGCGGTCAACGCACTGGTGACAGTCGGGTTCGGTCTGCCCGCCTTCATTGCGACGCTCGGCATGTTTTACATTGCACGCGGCGTGGCAGCGTGGATCGTCGCCGGTCAGCAGCTCACCGGCTGGGCCGAGCCGTTCAATCTCATCGGCCGCAAGGTCGGGGACATATTCGGATTCTTCGCGGTGCCGCTTCCGGGCGGGTTGCTTGGCGAAATTCTGCGCGTTGTCAGCGTGCAGACCATATGGATGGCGATCATCGCGCTGATCGCAGGCATAGTGCTGGCCTATACGGTGTTCGGCCAGAAGGTCTATGCAACCGGCGGCAACCGGCGCGCGGCAGACTATGCCGGCATCAACACCAACCGGGTCCGCATCTACGCGCTTGTGCTCTCGGGTTTTTGCGCGGCCATGGCCGGCGTCATCAACGCCGCCTATTTCCGCAGCTTCAATCCGGTGGCTGGGCAGTTCCGCGAGCTTGACGCCATCGCCTCGGTCATCATTGGAGGCGGCTCGATCTTCGGCGGCTTCGGCACGATCATCGGCGCTCTGGCAGGGGCAGCCGTCATCACGTTGGTGCGAGCTCTCCTGCAGCTCAATATCATCACCGAAAGCGGCTCCTTCAGCCTGCCCCAGCACTGGGTGAATGCATTCATCGGCACGATATTGATCGGAGCGGTACTAATCGACATCTGGGTCCGGCAGGAGGGCATCCTGAACCGCCTGCGCGGCAATGTGTTCAGGCGCAAGAAACAACCAAAACGGAGGGCCGCAAATGCCTGAGGCGAGTTCCGACCGTCCCGTGATCGAAATGCGAGGGATTACCAAGTCTTTCGGGGCGATCAACGCGCTGATCGACGTGGATCTCACCCTCAATCCGGGCGAAATCCTGGGCCTTGTGGGCGACAATTCGGCCGGCAAGTCGACATTGATGAAGATCCTGACCGGCGCCTACATACGCGATTCCGGCGACGTCATCATCAACGGCGAGGAAACGCATTTCCACAGCCCGCATGAAAGCCGGGACGTCGGGATAGAAATGATCTACCAGGACTTCGCCCTGTGCGGGAATCTCGATGTGGGCCAGAACATCTTCCTGGGGCGCTGGCCGCGAAAGGGGATCTTCGTCGACCGGCGAAAGATGTACGCCAATGCCTCCGAGGTGCTCCAACGCCTCAAGGTCAACGTCAACTCCGTGTATCAGAAGGTCGAGAGCCTGTCCGGCGGCCGCCAGCAGTCGGTCGCCATCGCCCGCGCCATCTCCTTCGAGCCTCACGTGGTCATTTTCGACGAGCCAACCGCCAATCTGTCGGCAATGGCGACCGAGCGGCTGCTGGAAACCATGATCGAGTTGAAATCGCACGGGGTGGCGCAGATCATAATCTCGCATCGTCTGCAGGATATCTTCCAGGTCGGCGACCGGGTCGTGGTTCTGAAGCGCGGCGAAAATGTCGGCGAAAGGCTGATCCGCAACTCTTCAGAGCAGGAAATTCTCGAAATCATCGTTTCGGGAACGCGCGTAGACGCCGGCCTTTAATCGCGTTCGGAACTTCGCGATTTCCAGGCGGGTGTCTTATCTCCCGGCGGTCGCCGCAGCCTGCATGGCCGGGGCGCCCGTTCGTTTCTTCGCCACCGATATCTTCGGCATGAATTCTTCCAGCACCAACGCCGCCGCGCCTCGCGCCCATAGATCGTCGCTCCACGGATGCAGCTTGATCGGCGGCAGCCCCGCGTCAGTAGCGAGGACGTTGTCGGCCATCGATTTTCTCAAACTCTCCACGAATATCCTGGGCGGATGTGCAATTCGCTGGCCTGATATGATGACGAGTTCCGGGTCGAACAGATTGACGACGTTTGCGAGAGCAATACCAAGAACATGGCCCGCACGGCCAAAAATCGCCTCCGCGTCACGATTTCCGCTATCCGCCATGCGGCCAAGGTCGTCCAGCGCGTCCTGAACTGCCTGCTGATCACCCAGGGGCACGTCGCCGACCAGCCCGTTAGCCTCGCGGACCAGCGCGTAGTCGGCAACATAGGCTTCCACGCACCCCCGGTTGCCGCACCGGCATTGGGGTCCCTCGATCTCGACCTTGGTATGGCCCAACTCGCCGGAAAACCCTCTTCCGCCGCGATATACCTGCTGGTTTATGACGATGGACATGCCAACACCGTGCTCGACAGTGACGAGCACGTAGGACGGGACGTTTCGCCCAAACCCGAACCACTTTTCCGCCAGACCCGCCAGGTTGGATTCGTTGTCCACCACAACATCGAGACCGGTTCGCGCCTCCAGTTCGGCCTTTAGCGGGACGTTGCGGTCGGCAAACATGGGACTCCACTCGACATGTCCCGTCCGATGGTTGACACATCCCGACACGCCGATGCCGACGCCAAGCAGCTGTTTGGGTTTCAAGCTGGAAATATCGAGCATTCGCCGGATCTGCCGCTCACAAAGTTCAATCACCTTGTCCGGAGTTCGGTCCTGCGGCGGAAACGGCGCCGTCTCGGTAGCCAGTACGTCGCCAACGAAATTGGTCGCGGACACCACCACGTGGTGCAGGGCGAGCTTGATGCCAATGGCATACGCGGCGCCGGGGCGGAGGCGTAGCAGCGTTTTCGGACGGCCACGGCCGGTCGGTGTTTTATGCGCATCCTGCTCGACGGCCTCGATCAGGCCGTCTTCCAGCAATTCCTTTGTGACGATGGAAACCGTTGTAGGGCTGACGTTGACCAGACCGGCGATCTCTACCCGCGATATCGCGCCTGCTTCGCGAATGCACTGCAGCAGGAGACGACGATTGTCGGCGCGAATCTGGTCGAGATTCAAATGTCTCATACGGTACCTGTTCCCATCATGGCCGATCGGCGAGACCACCGGTCGCCTCCTCGTTGCCTCAAAGCTGCCAGTGACGGTTGGGTCTGGATGCCATGGCCGCCCCGAAAGCGTAGACCTTTGGATTTGTTTAGGCCAACCGGGCCGCGCTTGCCAGCGAACCTTGTCGAACACGGTCATCAGCGCGCTGGAATCGGCCACACCGGCCAACGACGCATTGTGCCTGTTTGACACGTTGAGCCGGCTGCGCAGCTGACGCATTCTTGCCAAGAATGCACCTTTGAGCTCGTATGATTCTACACTCGGTCGGCGATGGCGTGTGAGGGCACCCTTCCCGGCAATCCGGATTTCGCGCACGTGGCGAGCATGCGGTCCGGGGCACGATCCGAGGTTCTGGGGGGACAATGACATCCGTTTTCAATCTGGTTTTCGCGCCGCTGTCGCTGCTCTTGGTGATCGCTGCGCTTCTGGTCGGCGGCGGCGCGTTGTGGGCGAGCCTCGCCTATGTCGTGTTCGCGGCCACGCTGCTCGACGCGATGTGGCGCGTTGAGGATCAGGACAATGCGTTGAATGATCCGGACATCCTGATTCCCACCGCCATTCTGTCTATCGCCGTCGGCGTGGCGTTCGCGGTTTTCGTCCCCGGGGCGTCGCCGCTCGAACTGGTTGCCGGTACGGTAGTTGCCGGCGCGATATTCGGAACGATCGCCAACATTGTCGCGCATGAGCTGATCCATCAGGAAGACCGGCCGGCACGCTTCTTCGTTGGAATGGTCCTCGAAGCGCTGTCCCTCGATCCGGCCGACACCGTCGGCCATGACATGCATCACAGTCTGGTCGCGACACCTGCCGACCCCTCGTCCGCGCGCCAGGGCGAGGACTTCTGGCGGTTCCTCCTGCGCTCGGTGCCGGGAGCAGCGGCCGGCGCCATCGAAATCGAGCGGGAGCGCCTGGCGGGTGCTGGCAAGAGCGCCTGGTCTCTGCACAACGTCGTGGTGCAGGCGGTCCTCATACAGTTCGCTGTCCTTGCCTTGTTCTGGCTCGCGGGCGGATGGCGCGGTCTGGTTGCGTTCCTCGCCGCGGGCGTCCTTGCTCGCGTCATCGTGGAGGCAACTAAATACTCGTCTCACTATGGATTGGTCCGGGTTCCGGACCAGCCGATCGAAATGCGCCATTCCTGGAACGCAAAAGGCGGTGTGTCGTCGCGCGCCCTGTTCAATGCAGGCTGGCACTCGGACCATCACGTCAATGGCGAGCGCCCCTATCGGGAGATCGAGTTGCCCGCCAACGCGCCGATCAATCCGCATTCGGCCGGGCTCACCTTCGCCATGGCTCTCATGCCGCCGGTATGGTTCCAGTTCATGAACCCGCTGGTCGACCAATGGGTGGACGAATTCGCATCGCCCGAGGAGCGCGCAATCGCGGAACGCGCCTAGAGCCTGCCGAAAAACGCTGACTGACCGGGCAGACTTACAACCCCGTTGTCGAGGACGGCGCCGAGTTGAGACTCGTCCAGCGCCACCGGATTTCCCTCTTCGGATGGCAGCTTCAATCTAAGTTCCTGGGCGCCGAAATTGAAAACGCACAGAACTGCTTCGTCCGCGTCCTCGCGCACAAATGCCAGAATGTCGCCGCGCGTCGGCAGCAGACGGATCGTGCCCAGCCGCAGGGCGCGATGTTCACGGCGAAATGCGATCAGGCGCCGGTAGGCATTCAGGACGGACGCCGGTTCATTCTCCTGCCCCTTGACCGCCCTGGTGATATGGGCGGCGCTGACCGGCAGCCACGGCTTGCCGGTAGAGAACCCCGCGTTCGCTTCACTGGCGTCCCACACCATCGGCGTTCGGCAGCCGTCGCGTCCCTTGAAGCCCGGCCAGAAGCGGATGCCATAGGGATCCTGCAAATCCTCGAAGGCGACTTCCGCCTCCTGCAGCCCCAGTTCCTCGCCCTGAAAGATGCAGATCGAACCGCGCAGGGCGACGAGCAGCGCCATCGCGAATTTCGCTGTTCGGACCGGATCGCCGCCAGGTGGCGTCCAGCGAGTCACATGGCGGGGAACGTCGTGATTGGAATAGGCCCAGCATATCCAGCCGTCGGCCACGCCGCGCTCGAACGTCGCGATCTCCTTCTTCATGAAGGCGGCCGAGAATTCCGGCCCCAGCAGGTCGAAGGTGTAGCATTTGTGCAGCTTGTCCCCGCCGCTCGTGTACGCGGCGACAATCTTCAGCGACCGCTTCCTGTCGTCCCCGACTTCGCCGACGGCCGCCCGCGCCTCGTACTGTTCGAGCAACGCGCGGAACCGCCGCAGGAAGCCGAGGTTTTCCGGCCTCGCCTTGTCGTACAGGTGGCGCTGGAAGCCATAGGGGTTCGTGCCCTCGCGCGCCGGGTCGCTGGCGGCGACCGGCGGATTGTCCCGCAGCCTGGCGTCATGGAAATAGAAATTCACGGTGTCGAGCCGGAACCCGTCGACGCCGCGTTCGAGCCAGAACCTGACCGTGTCCAGTATCGCGGCCTGTACGTCCGGATTGTGGAAGTTGAGGTCGGGCTGCTCGGTCAGGAAATTGTGCAGGTAATATTGCCGCCGCACGCTGTCCCATTCCCAGGACGAGCCGCCAAAGACGGAGAGCCAGTTGTTCGGCGGCGAACCATCGGGCTTGCCGTCGGCCCAGACATACCAGTCGGCCTTCGGATTATCGTGGGAGGATCTGCTTTCGACGAACCACAGGTGCCTGTCGGAGGTGTGCGAGAGCACCTGATCGATCATCACCTTCAGACCGAGCCGGTGCGCTTCGGTGACGACCGCGTCGAAATCGTCCAGAGTGCCGAACATCGGATCGACGTCGCAGTAGTCTTCGACATCATAACCGAAATCGAGCATCGGCGATTTGAAGAAGGGCGATATCCAGATCGCGTCGGCGCCGAGCGAAGCGACGTGCGGGAGGCGGGTCAGGATGCCACGCAGGTCGCCAATGCCATCGCCGTTGGAGTCCTGGAATGAGCGCGGATATATCTGGTAGATCACCGCGCCGCGCCACCAGTCCCTGTCCGGTTTTGGCTTCTCGCCTGTCATGCTCGCTCCATCGTTCTTCCGCTCATGCCCGCCGCGCCCGGCGGAAAGCAATGCTGCGCGTCGGGACGACAATAGCTGTGTCGGACGCTTCGCCGCCCATGCGGCCGCTCGCCGCCTCCATATCCCCGATCTCAGGCGGCAGGCTGAAGGTGACGGCCCCGTCAGACCCGTTGATCATTAACGCCATCCCGTCGCCCGGGGCCAGACCACCAGTCACCATGCACAGGCAACGGGCCTGAGGTTGTTCCCAATCGGCAACGCTCATGGTCGCGCCGTCCGGCCGGAGCCAGCGAACATCCGCACCGCCATCGCCATCGGGACCGGACAGAAACGCTGTGTCTCCGAGCTCCGGGAATCCGGCCCGCAACGCCGAGAGAGTTGCGACGAAGTCCTCCAGTTCGCTATCGCGATTCATCCAGTCGAGCCATGTCAGCTCGTTGTCCTGCGCGTAGGCATTGTTATTTCCACGTTGCGAGCGGCCGAACTCGTCGCCGGCCGTCAGCATGATCGCGCCGCGTGACGCAAACAGCGTGGCGAGCAGCGCACGGATGTCGCGTTGCCGGGCGGCCTTCACGGCCGGATCGCCGGTCTCGCCCTCGGCGCCATTGTTCCACGCCAAGTTCTCGTTGTGGCCGTCGCGGTTTTGCTCGCCGTTGGCGTCGTTGTGTTTGTGCTCGTAGGCGACGAGGTCGGCCAGCGTCATGCCGTCATGGGCGGCGATGAAGTTGACGGTCCGCGGCCGGCTGCCGGCTCGGTCGAATACATCGGACGAACCCGAAAGACGCGTCGCCAGAGCGCCCAGTGTGCCGGCGTCGCCGCGCCAGAAGCGGCGGATGTCATCGCGGTAGCGGTCGTTCCACTCCAGGAATGGCTCCGGGAAATTGCCGAGCTGGTAGCCGCCCGGCCCGACATCCCAGGGTTCGGCGATCAGAACGCGGTCGCCGAGGATAGGGTCGTCGATCATCATGCGCAGCAGCTGGGCATTGGGATCGAAACCCTGCGCTGTGCGCGCCAGCACCGGCGCCAGATCGAACCGGAACCCGTCCACGCCCGCATGACGCACGAAATGACGCAGACTGTCGAGCACAAGGCGCCGGGTCGCCGGATTGTCGCAGGCAAGCGTGTTGCCGGTGCCGGTATCGTTGACGAGACGCATCCGCCCGCCTTCTTCGCTGTGGCGGAAATAGGCCCGGGCGTCGAGGCCGCGCAGCGACAGCGTCGGCCCGAATTCGTCGCTCTCGCCGGTATGGTTGAAAGCCACATCGAGGATGACGCCGATGCCCGCCTGATGCAGCCGATCAACGGTTTGGGCGAGTTCGGCCATCCCTCCCGGCGCCATGCGCGGGTCGAGGGCCATGAAGGTCACAGGGTTGTAGCCCCATGCGTTGGACAGCCCGAGCGGCGGCAGATGCCGCTCGTCGATCCAGGCGGTGACCGGCATCAGCTCGACCGCTGTTACGCCGATCTTCCCGAGGTGCTCGACGATGGCAGGTTCGGCGAGAGCGGCGATGGTCCCGCGCAGCTCGGGTGGAACATCCGGATGGCGCATCGTGAAAGCACCCACCGACAATTCGTAGATCAGGCCGCCGTCGTGCCAGAGCGTCGGCCGATGAGCGACTTCTTGCAAAGGTCCGCGGGCGATCGCCTTGGGCACCAGATCGGCCGTGTCGCCGCCCTCACCGCGCCGCGCGGCAAGCGCGGGATCGTAGGCAAATGGCCGGTCCAACTCGACGGCGTAGGGGTCGACCAGCAGCTTGTCCGGGTCGAACCACAGGCCATGGCCCGGATCATAGTCGCCATCCGCGCGCAAGCCGTAACGCTGGCCGGGCCTGACGCCGGGAACGACAGCCGAATGGCGATCGCCCTCTCCGCGGTCGAGTTCGATCCGTTGGAGTTCCTCGTTTCCGTTCTCATCGAAAAGGCAGACCGTGACGGAGCGCGCGGCTTGGGACCAGACGCTGAAGCGGATGCCGTCACCTTCGACGACAGCGCCCGGTATGTTCAGGTCCCGGCCGGGCCCGCGCCCCATCAAGTCACCACGGATGGTGCTTCGCGGCCGATACGCTCCTTCATGCCGGTCAGCTGCTCGGCGGCGTCGACAAGATCGGCTAGCGCGGCTTGCGTTTCGATGTCGTGCTTTGCCGGATCGGGCTCGTAACGCTCCAGATACAATCTCAGCGTCGCGCCGCTGGTGCCCGTGCCGGAGAGGCGGAAAACGATCCGCCCGCCGCCCTCGAAATGGATGCGCACCCCCTGGTTGCGGGTGATCGAGCCATCGACCGGATCGAGATAGGAGAAATCGTCCGCCTCGGTCACCGTCAGCATCCCACACTGCGTATCCGGCAGCGAGGCAAGCCGGTCGCGCAGGTCGTCCACAAGCGCCTCGGCCGCTGCCGCGTCGACGCCTTCATAGTCATGCCGGGAGTAATAGTTGCGACCGTATTCGCGCCAGTGCCCGCGCACGATATCCGCTACGCTCTGTTTGCGCACCGCGAGGATGTTCAACCACAAGAGCACGGCCCAGAGACCATCCTTTTCGCGCACATGGCTCGATCCGGTGCCCGCGCTTTCCTCGCCGCAGATCGTCACCATGCCGGCGTCGAGCAGATTGCCGAAGAATTTCCACCCGGTCGGCGTTTCGTAGGCGCCGATGCCGAGTTTCTCGGCGACGCGGTCGGCGGCCGCGCTCGTCGGCATCGAGCGGGCAATACCCCTGATGCCGTCCTTGTAGCCCGGCGCGAGATGCGCGTTTGCGGCCAGTATGGCCAGCGAATCCGACGGCGTGACGAATATCCCTTTGCCGATGATGAGGTTGCGGTCCCCGTCGCCATCGGACGCCGCGCCGAAATCAGGCGCCTCGCTGGACATCATGAATTCATAGAGGTCGCGCGCGTGGACAAGGTTGGGATCGGGATGATGGCCACCGAAGTCCGGCAACGGTACTCCGTTGCGCACCGTCACCGGGATGGCTCCCAGACGCTTCTCAATGATTTCGTGCGCGTAGGGACCGGTGACAGCATACATCGCATCGAAGACCATGCGGAAGCCCGAGGCAAAGAGCGCCCGGATCGCGTCGAAGTCGAAAAGCTCCTCCATCAGCGCGGCGTAATCGGTGACAGGATCTACGACTTCGACGGTCATGCCACCGAGCGTCGACTTGCCCTGCCTGTCGAGGTCGATGTCGGGAACATCGGCAATCATGTACCGCTCAATCGTCTGGCTGCGCGCGAAGACGGCGTTGGTGAGCTTTTCGGGCGCAGGCCCGCCATTGCCTATATTGTATTTGATGCCGAAATCCTCGTTCGGCCCGCCCGGGTTGTGACTGGCCGACAGCACCAGCCCGCCGAACGCATGGTACTTGCGGATCAGGTGTGACGCGGCCGGCGTGGAGAGAATTCCGCCTTGCCCGACCAGCACCCGGCCAAATCCGTTGGCCGCCGCCATCTTGATCGCGACCTGAATCACTTCGCGATTGAAGAAGCGGCCGTCGCCGCCGATCACCAGGGTCTGTCCCTCGAAACCCTGCAGAGAGTCGAAAACTGACTGAACGAAATTCTCGGCGTAGTGCCGTTGCTGAAAGACGGGCACCTTCTTGCGCAGCCCCGACGTTCCCGGCTTCTGGTCGTGAAATGGCGTCGTCTTGACGGTCTTGGTCATGCGCTGTTGTCCTTAGACAAGAGTGCGCGATAAAGGGCCGCGTAGCGGCCGGCGCTCCGGTTCCACGATACGTCGGCCCGCATCCCCTGCTTCTGCACCGATCGCCATGGCGACTGATCGCGGAAGAGGCCCACGGCCCGCTGAACCGCGTCCAGCATGGCATCGCCTCTATCCGGCGTGAACTGCAGACCGGTCGCGACGCCGGCGGCCAGCGCGGCATCGTTGGCGTCGACGACCGTGTCGGCCAGGCCGCCCGTGCGCGCGACGATCGGCACGCAGCCATAACGAAGGCCGTAGAGCTGCGTGAGGCCACAGGGCTCGAAGCGCGACGGGATCAGGATGGCGTCCGCCCCGCCCTGCATCAAATGCGCGAGTTCCTCGTCATAACCGATGATCACGCCCGCGCGGCCGCGGTGGCGCGCGGCAGCCGCGAGCAACGCTCCCTCCAGCGCCTGGTCGCCGGTGCCGAGCACAGCGAGCTTCGCGCCCGCCGCGATCATTGCGTCGAACTCGGCGGCGAGAACGTCCATGCCCTTCTGCCAGGTCAGTCGGCTGATCACGCACAGGATGGGGTCGTTGTCATGCTCGATGCCGAAGCGCTGCTCGACCGCCCTGCGGTTCACGGCGCGCGGCTTCAGCGAACGGGCGCTGTAGTTCGCGGCAAGGTTTCGGTCGGTCGCCGGGTCCCAGGCCGCCGTGTCGATGCCGTTGAGGACACCGTGCAGACTTGCCGCGCGCACGTTGAGCAAACCGTCGAGCCCCATGCCGAAAGCCGGTGTGCGGATTTCGCGTGCGTAGGTCGGGCTGACGGTCGTGATCGCGTCGGCATATTGTAATCCGGCTTTCAGGAAACCGATCCCGCCGTAATATTCGATGCCATCCATCGCCAGCGCCTCCGGCGGCAAGCCCAGATCGGGAAAGACCTCGGACGGAAAATGCCCCTGAAATGCGAGATTGTGGACCGTAATGACCGACGGCGTCTTCTCCTCCGCGTAGCGCAGATAGGCCGGCGCCATCGCCGCCTGCCAGTCGTGTGCATGAACGATGTCGGGCCGGAATTTCCCGTCCGCCCCGGCCGCGATGTCGGCGGCGGCCCGGCCGAGTGCGCCGAAACGTTTCCAGTTGTCGGTCCAGTCGCTACCGGTCGGCTGGCCATATGGACCGCCCGGCCGGTCATAGAGATGCGGCGCATCCAGCACAAACAGGTCGAGGTCCGCGGCATGCGCCTTGACGATCGCGGCCTTGCCTCCGAACAACGAACGATAGGCATGGACGCCGGATTTGCGTCCCAGAGCCTTCATCACCGATGGATAGCCGGGCACCAGCGTTCGCATCTCCACGCCATGTCCGGCGAGCGCTCCAGGCAACGCGCCGGCCACGTCGGCTAGGCCGCCGGTCTTGATGAGCGGCACAATCTCGGATGCGACCGACAGAACGTTCATGTGCGACTGGAATCCTAGAGTTTGTCGATCATGTCCTGGGTAATGAGGCAGACGCCGTTCTCGCTGCGGCGAAACCGCTTTTCATCGAGTATCGGGGCTTCTCCGACGACAAGACCTTCGGGTATCTTCACGCCCCGATCTATCACCACCTTGCTGAGGCGCGCATAGCGGCCGATGGAGCAATCGGGCAGCACCACTGCCTCATCCAGCGCCGAGAACGAACTCGCACGCACACCGGTGAACAGCAGGCTGCGGCGCAGGGCGGACCCCGAGATGATGCAGTCGCCGGCAACCAGCGAGGAAATGGCGGAGCCACGCCGGCCATCCTCGTCGTGGACGAACTTTGCCGGAGGCTTGATCTCGGCGTAGGTCCAGATCGGCCACTCGACGTCGTATATGTCCAGTTCCGGCGTCACGTCGGTGAGGTCGATATTCGCTTCCCAATAGGCGTCGATCGTGCCGACATCGCGCCAGTAGGCCTGGTCCTCATTGCTTGAGCGCACGCATGAATTGGAAAAGCTGTGCGCCTGCGCGTGTCCGTTCTTCACCAGCCAGGGGACGATGTCCTTGCCGAAGTCCCGGTTGGAGCCCTCCTGCGCCGCGTCCCGGCGCAACTGGTCCATCAGCAAGGCGGTGCGGAAGACGTAGATGCCCATCGACGCCAGCGCCACGTCGGGCTTGTTCGGCATGCCGGGCGGATCGGCCGGCTTTTCGACAAAATCGGTAATGCGGTTCTTCTCATCGACATGCATTACGCCGAAGCCCGTCGCCTCCATGCGTGGCACTTCGAGGCAGCCGATGGTGACATCGGCGCCGCTATCGACATGCTCGCGCAGCATCACCTCGTAATCCATCTTGTAGATGTGATCTCCGGCCAGAATGATCATGTATTCGGGGCCGTAGGATTCGATGATGTCGATGTTCTGATAGACGGCGTCGGCGGTGCCCTCATACCACTGCGTCTCCGAGACGCGCTGGCTGGCCGGCAGGATATCGAAGCTTTCGTTCCGCTCCGGGCGGAAGAAGTTCCAGCCGCGTTGCATGTGGCGGATGAGCGAATGCGCCTTGTACTGGGTCGCAACGCCGATGCGGCGAATGCCTGAATTCAGCGCGTTGGAAAGAGCGAAATCGATGATGCGGGTCTTGCCGCCGAAATAGACCGCGGGCTTGGCGCGCCGGTCAGTCAGTTCCTTGAGACGGCTGCCGCGTCCCCCGGCCAGCACATAGGCCATCGCGTCGCGCGAAAGCGAGTATCTCGATTTCTGCTCCATGGCGTCGTCCCCTCCCTGTGCCTATTCCGGCTTGTGTTCCAGCATGATCGTCGCAAGCGGCGGCAAAGTCACGCGCGCGCTCACGCCGGCTCCCTCATCCAACGCTTCAACGCCGCCAAGGTTTCCCTTTCCGCTTCCGCCATAGGTCTCGGCGTCGGTATTGACGATCTCGCGCCATGATCCCGCGGCGGGAAGCGGCACGCGATAGTTGTCGCGCAGCGCCGGCGTGAAATTGCTGATGACCGCCACAGGGGGTTCGCCGGGCGCAGTGCGCAGCCAGGCGAAGACCGAGTTGTCCCTGTCATCGGCGATAAGCCAGGCAAAGCCCTCCGGCTCGCAATCGCGCGCGTGAAGGGCGGGCGTGGCGCGATAGGCGGCATTCAGGTCGCGGACGAGTTTGCGCACGCCTTCGTGCGGCGGCACATCCAGCAGATGCCAGTCGAGCGAGCGGGCTTCACTCCATTCGCTTCGCTGCGCGAATTCCTGTCCCATGAACAGCAGCTTCTTGCCGGGATAGCCCCACATGAAGGCGTAATAGGCGCGCAGGGTGGCGAATTTCTGCCAGTCGTCACCGGCCATCTTGGACAGCAGCGCACCCTTGCCATGCACCACTTCGTCATGGCTGAGAGGCAGGACGAAATTTTCGGAGAAGGCGTAAACCAGCCCGAAGGTGATCTCGTCATGGTGGTATTTGCGGTGCACAGGCTCACGCGCCAGATATTGCAGCGTGTCGTGCATGAAACCCATGTTCCACTTGAAGCCGAAGCCGAGCCCGCCTTCATGCACAGGTTGTGAAACCTTCGGCCATGACGTCGATTCCTCCGCGATCGTCATGACGCCGGGATGCGCGCCGTAGACCGCCGCATTCATTTTGCGAAGAAACTCAACCGCTTCCAGATTCTCGCGGCCGCCATGTTCGTTTGGAATCCACTGCCCTTCGGCGCGTGAGTAGTCGAGGTAGAGCATGGACGCGACCGCATCCACGCGCAGCCCGTCGAGATGGTATTTCTCGGCCCAGAACAGCGCATTGTTGACGAGGTAGGACACCACCTCGCGCCGGCCGAAATTGTAGATCGCGGTGTTCCAGTCCGGATGGAACCCCTTGCGCGGGTCGGCGTGTTCGTAAAGCGCGGTACCGTCGAAACGCGACAGACCGTGCGCGTCGGTCGGGAAATGCGCCGGCACCCAGTCGAGTATGACGCCGATGCCGGCCCGGTGGGCGCCGTCGACGAACCGAGCGAAACCGTCGGGCTCGCCGAAACGCGCGCTGGGCGCGTAAAGGCCGGTTGTCTGATAACCCCACGAGGGATCGTAGGGGTGTTCGGAGATCGGCAGGAACTCGATATGGGTGAAGCCCATCTCCGCCGCATAGGGGATCAGCCTGTCGGCCATCTCGTCCCAGGTCAGAAAGCCGCCGTCATCGCGGCGTCGCCATGACCCGGCATGGACCTCGTAGATCGAAACCGGCTGGCGGCGCGGATCGGCGCTGCGCCAGAATTCACGGTGAGCCCGGTCGCCCCAGTCATGTCCGAGCGCTGGTTCCGTCACCGAAGCCGTCGCCGGCCGCATTTCCGACCGGAATGCGAATGGATCGGCCTTGAGAGGAACCGGCTTGCCGTCGGGTCCGACTATCTCGAACTTGTAGGTGTGGCCGCCGCCGATATCGGGAACGAAGATTTCCCAGATGCCGGTGTCGATGCGATTGCGCATCGCGTGGCGGCGGCCGTCCCACTCGTTGAAGTCGCCGACGACGGAAGCCCGTTTGGCGTTGGGCGCCCAGACGGCGAAATGGACGCCTTGCGCACCCTCGTGCTCGATCAGATGCGCGCCAAGCTTGTCGAAGAGGCGCAGATGCGAGCCCTCGCCGATATAGTAGTCGTCCATGGGACCCAATACGGGCCCGAAGCTGTATGGATCGGTGACCCACCACTCGCCGCCGGCATTGCGCGCCAGGTAGCGCAGCGGCTGGCGCTTGCGGATGCGCAGCTTTCCCTCGAAGAACCCGGCATCGTGCCGCCGCGACAATGCCCCGACCGGTTTGCCGGCCAGCGTGTGCGCCTCGACGCCTTCGGCATCTGGAATGAAGCAGCGGGCGACAAGGCCCTTGCCGTTATCGTGGGTTCCCAGAACCGCGAAGGGATTGCCGTGCCGCCCCGCAACGATTGCATCAACATCGCTTTGCGCGGTCAAGGACCCGGATTCTGGCCTGGGTGCGGCTTTCCGGCGTTCATTCATGCGGACGATGCGGCTCCTCCTGCGGGCAGTCTGCCATCATTTCGAACCACATGCGAGAGCCGCTAACCATCCAGCTTCCAGACTTCCTCCGCATACTGCCTGATCGTCCGGTCAGAGGAGAACCATCCCATGCGCGCGGTGTTGAGGATCGCCATCCTGTTCCAGGCGATCGGATCGTTCCAGATCGCGTCCGTGCGCCGCTGGGCTGCTGCATAGGAATCGAAGTCCGCCGCGACCATGAACCAGTCATGATTGTAGATGTTGTCGACGAGTTCCGTGTAGCGATTGCGGTCGTCCGGCGAGAACACGCCGGAGGCGATGGCAGACAACGCCTGGCTGAGTTCGGCCGAGGATTCGATAACCCTCCTCGGGTCGGGCCGGTCGACGCGGCGTTTCGCAACCTCGTCGGCATCAAGCCCGAAAATCACCATGTTGTCGGAACCGACATGCTCGCGCATCTCGACATTGGCTCCGTCGAGCGTGCCGATGGTGACCGCGCCGTTCAGCGCGAACTTCATGTTGCCGGTGCCGGACGCCTCCATGCCGGCAGTCGATATCTGTTCCGACAGGTCAGCGGCCGGCACCATGATCTCGGCAAGGCTGACATTGTAGTTCGGCACGAACACGACCTTAAGCAGCCCGCGCACCGAGGGGTCACTGTTGATCGTGCGCGAGATGTCGTTGGCCAGTTTGATGATCAGCTTGGCGGAATGGTAGCTGGGCGCGGCCTTGCCGGAAAACAGCTTCACGCGCGGTACCCAGTCGCGCTCTGGATGCGACCGGATCTGGTCGTAAAGCGCGACGGCCTCGATCAGATTGAGAAGCTGGCGCTTGTATTCGTGAATGCGCTTGATCTGGATATCGAACATCGCCGAAGGGTCGATGCGAATGCCCAACCGCTCGCGCACCAGCGCCGACAGCCGTTCCTTGTTGACGCGCTTTTCGGCCGCGAACGCCGCCTGAAATCCGGCATCGTCCGCGAGCGGTTCCAGCTTCTTCAGTTGATCGATGTCGTCGAGGAAGCCATCGCCAATCGCGTCGCGGACAATCCGCGTCAGGCCCGGATTGCACTGCATCAGCCAGCGCCGCGGCGTGATGCCGTTGGTCTTGTTGTTGATGCGGTCGGGGTAGAGCCGGTGCAGGTCGGAAAACACCGTCGTCTTCATCAGGTCGGTGTGAAGCGCGGAGACGCCATTGACGGAGCGTGCGCCGACGAATGCCAGATTGCCCATGCGCACGCGCCTGTCGGCATGCTCGTCGATCAGCGAGATGGCGCGGATCGCGCCATCCTCGAAGCCGGCATCCTTACGCGCATGCCGCAGTACTTCCACGTTGATGGCGTAGATGATCTGCATGTGGCGCGGCAAAAGCCGCTCGAACAGCGGCACCGGCCAGCTTTCCAGAGCTTCCGGCAGAAGCGTGTGGTTGGTGTAACAAAAGGTGCGGCGGGTTATGTCCCAGGCTTCGTCAAACGCGTGCCCGTGCACGTCGATCAAAAGCCGCATCAGTTCCGCCACCGAAACGGCCGGATGCGTGTCGTTGAGCTGGATCGCCACCTTGTCCGGCAGCGATGTCAGGTCCGGATATTCGTGCAGATGCCGGTGCACGATGTCCTGCAACGAGGCGGCGGAGAAGAAATACTCCTGCCGCAACCGCAATTCCTGCCCGGCGGGCGTCGTGTCGTTGGGATAAAGCACCCTGGCAAGCGCTTCGGCTTCGTTGCTCTCGCGCAGCGCGCCGATGTGGTCGCCGGCGTTGAACTTGTCGAGCAGGATAGGGTCGATCGCCATCGCCGACCATAGCCGCAACGTATTGACGCGGCGCCCGCGCCAGCCGACGACCGGCGTGTCGTAGGCGACCGCGTGAAGCCGCTCCCGCGGTTTCCAGACGAAGCGGGGAACGTCGCCATTGTCCGTCGGCAGCATGTCGACCACGCCGCCGAAACCGATCTCGATGGTGCGTTCACGCCGCTCGAACTCCCACGGATTGCCATGATCGAGCCAGGTTTCGGGCAATTCGACCTGCCAGCCGTCGGAAATTTCCTGACGAAAAAGGCCGTGCACATAGCGGATGCCATAACCATGAGCGGGAATGCCAAGCGTGGCCATGCTTTCCATGAAACAGGCCGCCAGCCGTCCCAGACCGCCATTGCCGAGCGCGGCGTCGGGCTCAAGTCCCGCTATCACGTCGAGGTCAACGCCGAGCGACGTCAAAGCTTCGCGGATATTCTCGGTGAGGCCGAGATTGCTGACGGCATCGCGCAGCAGGCGGCCGATCAGGAATTCCAGCGACAGGTAATAGACGCGCTTCTCACCCTGCTCGTAGGTCCGCTTGGTCGATGCGATCCACCGATCGATGAGCCGGTCGCGGATCACCCTGGTTGTCGCCGACAGCCAGTCGTAGCCGGTCGCCACCGACTCGTTCTTGCCAACCCGGTATCTCAGCGCGGAGCGGATTTCGTCCGCGGTAATTGGTTCGATTTCCACATCGGCCACGGTGCCGGTTTCAGCGTGGGCGGTATTGTCGTTCATCTGAATCGGCACGGCGATTTCCCTTGCGGACGACAGAATTCCTCCCTCGCGGCTTGAATAGCGCAACGCGCGGTGCTTTGAAACGATTAAGAAGGATGCCCAAGGGAAAATGGGCGTGAGCGAGACTGGGGAGTTTCCATGATCCTTTGTTGCGGCGAAGCGCTGATCGACATGCTGCCAAGGACCGCCACGGGCGGCGAAGCTGTCTATGCCCCGCATGTCGGCGGGGCGGTGTTCAACACCGCAATCGCGCTGGGCCGGCTCGGCGTTCCGGCCGGTTTCTATTCGGGCCTGTCGACCGACTTCTTCGGCGGCGACCTGAAGGCCGCGCTAGAAGCAAGCCATGTCGACCTTCGGTATGTCCGTTATTCCGGGCGGCCGACGACGCTGGCTTTCGTCAAACTGACCAACGGCCACGCCAGCTACATCTTCTATGATGAGAATTCGGCCGGGCGGATGCTGACATCGGACGATTTGCCCGAATTGGGCCCGGAGGTCTCGGCGCTGCACTTTTCGTGCATCAGCCTCGTTCCCGAGCCCTGCGGCTCGACCTATGAGGAGCTGATGCGGCGCGAGCACAAGACGCGCGTCACGATGCTCGATCCCAACCTGCGCCCGCCTTTTATCACCGATTCCGATCGTCATCGCGCCCGGCTGAAGCGGATGCTCGCGATGGCCGATATCGTCAAGCTGTCCGACGAGGACCTGGCGTGGTTCGGCGAAGGCGGAAGCTCCGAGGATATCGCCCGCCGCTGGCTCGCCAATGGCCCCAGCATCGTGGTCGTGACTGCCGGGGCGAAAGGAGCGGTCGCCTACACGGCACGCGACCGGGTCGAAATGCCATCGCGACGCGTTGGGGTAGCGGATACGGTTGGCGCCGGTGATACCTTCAATGCCGGGCTTTTGGCCGCGTTCCATGACGCCGGGCTGCTCACCAAGGACACGATCCGCTCTCTCTCGGCCGACGATGTGCGGGCAGCGCTCGACCTCGCGGCCCGGGCGGCGGCAATAACGGTATCGCGCGCGGGCGCCAATCCTCCATGGCGAGCGGAACTGGACTGATATTTGGTCGCGCCGCGTATGCTTTTACCCGGCGCGCAACTCTGATATCACGCGCCGCAAATAGACAATCGGGCCGGTAACGAGGCCCCGGAAAGCGCAATAGATGCAGTTCATCGACCTTGGGGCGCAGCGCGAACGGATCGGCGACCGGCTGAACAAGGCCATCGAACGCGCGGTCACCGGCGGGCGCTACATCCTCGGACCCGAAGTCGCGGAATTCGAGCAGAAGATCGCGGCCTATGTTGGCACGGACCATGCCGTTGCCTGCGCAAACGGCACGGATGCCCTGCTGCTGCCGCTCCACGCCTGGGGGATCGGCCCCGGCGACGCCGTTTTCTGCCCCTCCTTCACCTTCGCGGCGACGGCCGAAGTCGTGGCGCTGGTGAGGGCCGAGCCGGTCTTTATTGACGTTGATCCGAATACCTACAATGTCGACATCGCCAGCCTCGAAGCGGCAATCGAGATGGTGAAGGCCGAGGGCCGGCTGAAGCCTCGCGCCATCATCCCGGTCGACCTGTTCGGCCTGTCGGCCGACTACGACGCTTTGGCGGAAATCGCCGAGCGCGAAGGATTGAAGATCATCGAAGATGCCGCGCAGTCGATGGGCGGCATCCGCGCAGGGCGCAAATGCGGGGCGTTCGGCCACGTCGCAGCAACCAGCTTCTACCCGGCCAAGCCGCTCGGCTGCTACGGCGACGGCGGCGCAATGTTTACTAATGACGGTGAACTCGTCGAACGCCTCCGCTCCATCGCCTTCCACGGCAAGGGCGAGACGCAATACGACAACGTGCACATCGGCATCAACTCGCGGCTCGATACGATCCAGGCCGCGATCCTGCTTGAAAAGCTCGCCATCCTCGAAGAGGAAATGGAAGCGCGCGACCGCATCGCCCGGCGCTACTGCGAAGGCCTCGCCAACAGCGTGAAGGTGCCGCGGCTTCAGCAAGGCGAGCGGTCCGCCTGGGCGCAGTTCTGCATCGAAACGCCGCATCGCGACGGGCTGAAGGCGCATCTTCAGGAAAACGGAATTCCCAGCGTCATCTACTACGTCAAGCCGCTTCACCTGCAGACGGCCTACAAGCACTTCCCGCGCGCGCCTGGCGGCCTGCCGGTCTCGGAAGCCCTTCCCGACACCATCCTCGCCCTGCCGATGCACCCCTATCTGAGCGCCGACGACCAGGACCGGGTCATCGACACTATCCGCACCTATGTCTCCGGGCAGGCGGATTGCAGCGTGGCAGCAGAATAGGCGCTGATCAGACCCGCTCGGGAACCTTGCCGCGCGCGATAAACGACGGGTTCTGCAGCCGCATGGCGCCCTCACCATCGCGATAGCCATAGATCAGCGGCGCGCCGTCCATGGTCGCGGTCACGCCACCGGCCGCCCGCAGGACCGCGTCGCCGGCTGCCGTATCCCACTGCATGGTCGGTCCGCAGCGCGGGTAGATGTCGGCCTCGCCCGCCGCAAGCAGGCAGAACTTCAGCGACGAGCCTATCGAGACGACGTGTCCGGCGTTCATCTCCGCTATAAGGCGATCGGTTTCGGCGTCGCGGTGCGAATAACTCGCGACCACATCGGGACGCGCGCTGCAATCGCGGGCGCTGGCCTGGTGACGTGTCGCAATCCGGAAGTCGGCATCCACTTCAGCCTTCTCGGCATAGCCTGGCCGCCCGCCGAACAGCCAGCCGCGCACGGGAGCGTACACGACACCGATCGACGGGACACCTGCGCGCACCAGCGCGATGTTGATCGTGAAGTCGCCCTTGCCGCCCACAAACTCGCGCGTGCCGTCGAGCGGATCGACAAGAATGAACTCGTCGCCAAGATCGGCGGGCATATGGCCGGCTGCGACGGCTTCCTCGGCGACAACGGGGATTTCTGGAAATGCCGAAGCCAGGGCTTCAAGTATGATCGTCTCGGCAACGCGATCAGCTTCGGTCACCGGCGATGCGTCCGCCTTGTGCATCACCTTGCAGCCGGCCTTGAACAGTTCATACGCTGCGCGGCCCGCATCGAGCGCGATGGCCTCGAAAGCGGCCTGTATTTCTTCGTCTCTCGCCGATGGCACGGGCATAATCATGAACCAGTTGCGATGCCAATCCGGATTTGTAGTCAGATTCCGGCGCCGTCGGCAAATCCTTCCGATGATTGGCGCTGGTCGATCTTGTCGATCAGCCGGTCGACAGCCTGCTCGGGCGAGAGCCCCATCGTCTCCACATGAAGCTCCGGCGCGACAGGCGCTTCATATGGCGAATCAAGCCCGGTAAAGTTCTTGATCTCGCCTTTGAGAGCCTTGGCGTAGAGGCCCTTTGGGTCGCGGCGGATGCACTCGTCAAGCGGCGTGTCGACGAAGACCTCCAGGAATTCGTTTCCGGAGAACATGTCCCGCACCAGCTTTCGGTCGGCCTTGAAGGGCGAGATGAACGACACAATCACGATCAGCCCGGCGTCGACCATCAGCTTGGCCACCTCGCCGACACGGCGGATGTTCTCCACCCGGTCCTCGTCGGAAAAGCCGAGGTCGCGGTTGAGGCCGTGGCGGACATTGTCACCGTCGAGCAGATAGGTATGGCGGCCCGCCGCGTGCAGCTTCTTTTCGAGCATATTGGCGATCGTCGACTTGCCCGACCCCGACAGCCCGGTGAACCAGAGCACCGCCGGATCCTGGCTCTTCAGCCCGGCGCGCGCCACCTTGTTCACATCCACGGCCTGCCAGTGGACGTTGGATGCCTTGTCGAGCGCGTCCTCGATCAGCCCCGCCGCGACAGTGCTGTTCGCTACCCTGTCGATCAGGATGAACGAACCCGTCGTCCGGTTTTCGCCGAACGGATCGAAGGCGATCGGCCACTGCGTGGTGAGATGCGTCAGGCCGATTTCGTTCATCGCCAGCGTTTCGGAGGGACGTTCTTCGAACGTATTGATGTCGATGGCGTGGACCAGCCTGGTGATCGTTACATTGCTCTGATCGGTTTCGGTGCGCAGCACGTATGACCGGCCCGGCGCCAGCGGACGATCGTCGAACCAGACCAGCTTGGCCACGATCTGGTCCGTGACATGCGGTCTCGCCAGTGGGGCAACGAGCAGGTTGCCGCGCGATACCTCGATTTCGCGGTCGAGGACGAGCGTCACCGCTTCGCCCTCACGCGCGGACGCGGCTTCGCCGTCCGGCGTCAGAATGCGGGTAACCTTTGCTGCAAGGCCGGATTTTGCGACCACGATTTCGTCGCCGGTCGAGACCGCGCCGGAGGCGATCGTGCCGGCAAACCCGCGAAAATCGAGATTGGGCCTGTTGACGTACTGAACCGGCAGGCGGAACGGCAAATCGATCAGGTCTTCCTCGACCTCGATCGATTCCAGATGGTCGATCAGGGTCGGGCCGCCATACCAGGCGAGATTGTCGGTGCGCGCGATGACATTGTCGCCATAGCGGGCCGACAGCGGGATGGGCTGCAGCGTCGAAAAGCCCAGATTTGCCGCGAATGTGCGGAACTCCGCGGAAATCGTGTCGAATGCGTCCTGCGAATAGCCGACCAGATCGATCTTGTTCACCGCCAGCACCACATGGCGGATACCAAGCAGCGAGGCGATGAATGCATGGCGGCGGGTTTGCCGCAGGATGCCTTGCCGCGCGTCGACCAGGATCACCGCCAGATCGGCGGTGGAGGCGCCGGTCGCCATGTTGCGGGTGTATTGCTCGTGACCCGGCGTGTCGGCGACGATGAACTTGCGCTTCGCGGTGGCAAAGAAGCGGTAGGCGACATCGATGGTGATGCCCTGCTCGCGCTCGGCCTCCAGTCCGTCGACGAGAAGCGCGAGATCGACTTCCTTGCCGGTTGTGCCGAAGCGGCGGGAATCGCGTTCAAGCGCGGCAAGCTGGTCCTCGAAAATGAGCTTGGTGTCGAACAACAGGCGGCCGATCAGGGTCGACTTGCCGTCGTCGACCGAACCGCAGGTGAGGAACCTGAGCAGCGTCTTCTGCGCGGTATCGGGCGCCCGTTCGGCGGCGACGCGGGAACCGTCGCGATCGGTCACGGCCAGCTTGCGGCTTTGATGAAGCATCAGAAATAGCCCTCGCGCTTTTTCTTCTCCATCGAGCCTGCCTCGTCATTGTCGATGAGCCGACCCTGGCGCTCGGAGGTGCGGGCAATCAGCATTTCATCGATGATCGCATCGAGCGTGTCGGCGCCCGATTCGATCGCGCCGGTGAGCGGGTAGCAGCCAAGCGTGCGGAACCGCACCATGCGCTCTTGCACCACCTCGCCCCGCTGCAGCTTCATGCGGTCATCGTCGACCATGATCAGCATGCCGTCGCGGTTCACGACCGGACGGCGCGCGGCGAAATAGAGCGGCACGATCGGGATGCTTTCGCGCTGGATGTACTGCCAGATGTCGAGTTCGGTCCAGTTGGACAGCGGGAAGACGCGGATCGATTCACCGGGTGCAACGCGGGTGTTGTAGATCTTCCACATTTCGGGGCGCTGGTTCTTCGGGTCCCACGCGTGGTTGGCGTCGCGGAAGGAAAAGATGCGCTCCTTGGCGCGCGACTTTTCCTCGTCGCGCCGCGCGCCGCCGAATGCCGCATCGTAGCGGCCTTGGCCCAGGGCCTGGCGCAGGGCGACCGTCTTCATGATGTGGGTATGGGTGTTCGAGCCGTGCGTGAACGGACCGATCCCGTCGCGTACCCCTTCCTGATTGATGTGGACGATCAGGTCGAAGCCCTTTTCGGCGGCCATGCGGTCGCGAAACTCGATCATCTCGCGGAACTTCCAGGTCGTATCGACATGCAGGAAGGGGAATGGCGGCTTGGCGGGATAGAACGCCTTCATCGCCAGATGCATGAGAACCGAGGAATCCTTGCCTACCGAATACAGCATCACCGGGTTGGCGAACGTCGCCGCCACCTCGCGCATGATGTGGATCGACTCGGCCTCAAGCCGGTTCAAATGGGAGAGCCTTGGCTGCATCGATGGAAATATCCGTTGGCCGCCGGATGCATCAGTGCTTCCGGACGCTTCTGCGATCACTTTTTCAGTGGGTACCAACGGGGGCGATCCGCCTCAAGGCGCGGGCCACCAAAAACGGCGCGCGGCAGGGTAGCGGTTTCCCGCACCTGCCGCGACACCGGAATATCGTTTCGTTATCGGCCCTGATGGCGACTTCGGGGCCGTTTTTCAGTCGAAACCGCCTGCTCAGGCGCCCCTGCGCCACAGGGACCAGAGGGCCGGCATCAGCGCTGCGGCTATGCCGACCTTGACGAGGTCCGGAATGATGAATGGCGCCACGCCGAAGATCCAGGCCTTCTCCGCGCCGATGATGGTTGCCAGCCATGCGTAGCCGAGACCCATGATCGCCAGTTCGGCCACCAGAAGGGCGGCGAGGAACTTCACGACACTCCGGTCCCAGCCGCGATCGGCTGCCCAGCCGACGACCGCGGCGGCAACGACGAACCCCGCCAGGTAGCCGCCGGTCGTTCCCATCATGTAGGCCAGCCCGATGCCTTTTTCGGGCGTGCTCTGGAACACCGGCAAGCCGAGAGCGCCTTCGGCCATGTAAAGCAGCAACGTGGCGACGCCGAGCCTCATGCCGAACGTGGCGGCGATCAGGAATATGGCAAGGGTTTGCAGGGACATGTCGACCGGCCCCAACACCACCTTCGTCTTGGCCGACAGCGTCAGAAGCAGCGTTCCGGCAAAGGCCAGCGCAAGCTGGACGAGGAGGCGGGCGGCGCGATTGTCCGGAAGCGCCAGCGAAACAAGCGGGCGCGCTGTAAGTGCAGTGGCCATGGGTAACTCCTTGCAGGAATGCGGTTCAGGGGATGCGTTTTCCGTATATTGGCTTACATGGTAGGCGGCAACACGATCTCCCGATAACTGCACAAGTCCCGTCGGCATGGCGCTTTCCTTCAATACCGCGTTCACCCCCGCATATGGCGAGGCCGTCGACGTCGTCGACAACGTCGTGCGCGTGACCGCCAACAATCCCGGGCCCTTTTCCTTCCACGGCACGAACAGCTACATCATCGGGCGCGACACGCTAGCGGTCATCGACCCCGGGCCCGAGGATGAGGCGCATCTCGATGCGCTCGCAAAAGCGATCGGGGGACGTCCCGTCAGCCATATCCTTGTCACGCACACGCACAGGGACCATTCGCCGCTCACGCCGAGGCTGAAGGAACTGACTGGAGCAATCGTGGCTGCGGAAGGACCGCACCGCGCCGCGCGGCCGCTGCGTATCGGCGAGATCAATCCGCTCGATGGCGCGGGCGATATCGATTTCCAGCCTGATATTCAGCTTGGCGACGGAGAAATGATTTCCGGCGATGGTTGGGCGCTCCGCACGGTTCTGACCCCCGGCCATGCGGCCAATCATGCCGCATTCGCGCTGGAAGGGACCGGCATCCTGTTTTCGGGCGATCACGTCATGGCATGGTCGACATCGATCGTGGCGCCTCCCGACGGCTCCATGCACGACTACATGCGCTCGCTCGACAAGCTCCTGGCGCGCGACGATGCGCAGTACCTGCCGGGCCATGGCGGCACGGTCGGCGAGCCGGCGTCATTCGTCGCCGGGCTGCGCGAACACCGGATCGGCCGGGAGAAAGCCATTATGGAGCGGATCGCGGCCGGCGATGCGATCATCCCCGAAATGGTGCGCGCGATCTACAAGGACACGGACCCCCGCATGCACGGCGCTGCGGCGCTTTCGGTGCTGGCGCATATCGAAGACCTGGTGGCGCGCGCACTTGTCGCGACGGATGACGAGGTTGCGATCGACAGCCGGTACAGCATTGCCTGACGCCGCGCGCTATTCGGCCGGAGGCACAGGGACAAATGCGTTACGCGCGGCAATCTCGTCTTCAACCGCGGCGAAGAACCGGTTGATCCTGGCCGCATTGCCACCGAGGTCGTGCAGTCCGTATCGCGAAGCAGAACGGACATCGACATAAATGGCCTCCCCTTCGTCGATCAGCCTGATGGTGGCATCGGAGACGATGCCGACCCATGGCGACGGCGCTGCAACCTCCAGCGTCATCACACTGCCGAAAGCGCCCGTGCGAACGGGGCCGAGCGGCGACCACCCAAGCTGATCGACGACCGCGCGGGTGATATCCAGCGTGGAATCCATCGCCAGGGGATATCGCCTTCCGGTGATTTCGGGGTAGTAGGCGATCTGGACGTCCGCCTGCCCACGCGCGAAAGGCAGCAGCGGGTTCATCCGCGGATGGCGCGCCTTGCAGGCGTGAAAAAAGGTCGGCGGATCGACGAGATCGGTCGAAACATCCGTCAGGCTGGGCAAGGTCAAGGCCTGAATGGCGCCATAGGCAAATGGCGCCAGAACGAGCAGCGCGACCAGCAATCCCTTGGTCGAATTGCGCCCGCCCCTGTCGCCGAATTCCCAAAGCTGCAAAAAACCCAGCCCGGAGAGCAGAACGGCGACCAGCGCCAAAGTGGCGACGATGCCCAGCAGCCAGAACAGGGATATCGTATCGACCGCGCCATACCGATGGCCGCACCCCGATGTCAGCAACAGGGTCGCGGAAAACAGCGCCAGGCGCCGAGACCATCTGGCCGCGGTCGAGACCCGCCTTTCAATCATTGCCGCCATGCCGCAATTACCCCAACAGGCTCAATTAGCGGCTTGTCATGCATCGGTCAAAGCGGGAGGGCGCCACCGCTACTCGGTCGGCAGCCGGTAGTCCCGGAACTGGTCGCGCAGCGTCGTCTTCTGGATCTTGCCGGTCGCAGTATGGGGAATTTCATCGACAAACACGACATCGTCGGGCAGCCACCATTTGGCCACCTTGCCGTTCAGGTAGCCGATCACATCATCCTTGGAAGGCGACTTGCCCTGCTTGGGAACCACGACCAGCAATGGCCGTTCGTCCCACCGGGGGTGGGCAATCCCGATTGCCGCCGCCTCCGCCACATCGGGATGGCCGACCGCCAGGTTCTCCAGAGCGATGGTGGATATCCACTCGCCGCCCGACTTGATGACATCCTTCGCCCGGTCGGTGATTTCCATGTAGCCTTGCGGATCGATGTGGGCGACGTCGCCGGTATCGAACCAGTCTTCCGCGTCGAACTGCTCCGTGCCGGCGCCGCCATAATAGCCGGCCGCGACCGCCGGCCCGCGAACCTTGAGCCGTCCGAACGTCTTGCCGTCCCACGGAAGCGCGTTGTTTTCGTCGTCGGTGACCTTCATCTCGACGCCGAAGGGCGCAAAGCCCTGCTTTTCCTGGATGTCGAGCTTCGCATCGCCTTCCAGCCCGGCATATTCGGGTTTCAGCGAGCCCAGCGAGCCGAGCGGCGACATCTCCGTCATGCCCCATGCATGAATGACCTCGACATCGTAATTGCGCTGGAATTTCTCCGTCATTGCACGCGGGCACGCAGAGCCGCCGATGACCACCTTTCTCAGGTGAGGCAGCGTCTTTCCGGTCTCTTCCAGATATTGCAGCAGCATCAGCCACACGGTGGGTACGGCGGCGGTGAAGGTCACTTTCTCGCTGTCGAGCAGTTCGAAGATCGCCTCTCCATCCATGCGCGCGCCGGGCATGACCAGCTTGGCGCCGATCATCGGCGCGCTGTGCGCCAGACCCCAGGCATTGGCGTGGAACATCGGCACGACCGGCAGGATCGTGTCGCGCGAGGATATGCCCATGGCGTCGGGCTGCACGGCAATCAGCGCATGCAGAACGTTCGAGCGGTGCGAATAAAGCACGCCTTTGGGATCGCCGGTCGTGCCCGACGTGTAGCACATGCCGCAGGCCGCATTCTCGTCGAGCGTCTTCCAGGTGAAATCGCCATCCGCGTCGGCGATCCAGTCCTCGTAGGCGATGACATTATCCAGCTTCGTCTCCGGCATGTGCGCCCGGTCGGTCAGCACAATGATCTTGCGCAGCGTGGGAACCTGCGAGGCGATCTTTTCCACGATCGGCATGAAAGTCAGATCGACGAACAGCGCCTTGTCCTCGGCGTGGTTCATGATCCAGGCGATCTGGTCGGGGAAAAGGCGCGGATTGAGCGTGTGATAGACCGCTCCAATGCCCATCGCGCCGTACCAGGCCTCGATATGGCGGGCGGTGTTCCAGGCAAGCGTGGCGATCCTGTCACCCTCGCCGAAACCGTCACGGGCGAGGTTCTGCGCGACTTTCAGCGCACGCTGCCTGATTTCGCCATAGGTTGTGCGGGTGATCGGCCCTTCGACCGAACGCGATACGACCTCCCGGTTGCCATGCTGAATAGCCGCATGATCCAGTATCTTGTGGCAAAGCAAGGGCCATTGCTGCATCAGTCCGAGCATGCATTTTCCTCCCACAAAATCTTCTCGAATTGTGCAGGGAAGCGCGGTTTTGTCCATACACGCATTGGGGAAACATCCGCCCCGCGGGCCTTCGCCACAATTCGACCACGGATGGCGGGAACCTTTCCGGCCGGGGCGGGTTGAGGGCGAAGGAGGTTCGCATGGACATGACTGACCAACGCCCCGTCGACATTGATCCCCTGATGCTCGAAGCCGTCGAACTGGAGCTGTCGCTCCGCTCGGCAATGCCGTTCAAGGACGGCTGCGAAAACGCCGTGCGCGAGGCGCTGGCGGACTCCGACGGCGGACTTTTGTTCCACATGCCGGCCGACGCGGACGAACCCGGCCGCTGGGTCGGCGCGGTACTGTTTGTCTCGGGCGTCGACACCAGCATCGGCCTGGTGACGATCTCGGAAGACAAGGGCACGGTTTCGGTCGAAGCCGTGGAGCGCTCGACGAACCCGCTCGCCCGGATAGCGCCCGCCTACGCGGCCGTGCTTACCCATCTTCAGGCTGCGGCGTAAGCTTCAAGCCTAACCCCCGATACGGGCCGTCAGCGCGGCCCGCAGCCATTCGGCTTTGATATCCGTCTGTGGCATGGACAGGGCGCGAACCCTGCTTTATGGCAGGCAACTCCGCCAAACCGGATCGCCGCCGACCGCCCACCCACGGGCGAGGCAGGCGGGTGAACTCACCCGAGCCGAACGATGCCCAGACTTCCAAAGAAAAAACGCATTCTCCTCACCGGCGGCTCCGGCTGTGTCGGGCACTATCTTGTCGAGGAACTGGCCCGCGAGACGAACCACGACCTGATTCTCGTCCTTCGCAATCCGGGCAAGCTGGCGCTCGATCCCGAGTGGCGCGGGCGCATCACAATCATCGAGGCCGACGTCAAGGATACGGCGGCCTATCTCGACAAGCTTGGGCGTATCGACACCGCCATTCTCGCCGCCGCCTGCTGGGGCGGAGAAGATGCCTGGCCGGTCAACGTCCACACCAATATTGCCCTGGCCGAACATCTGGCCGCAAACGGCGCGCAGCGGGTGTTTTATTTCGGCTCTGCCAGCGTGCTGGACCACGACGGCAAGCTGCTGCAGGCGGCCCATGATCTGGGCACCGAATACATCCGCTCCAAATACGATCTCGTCGAAGCGATGGAGAAGCTGTCCGACAAGGTCGAAACCGTGGGCATGTTCCCGACGCTGATCGTCGGCGGCGAAGACGGCAAGCCTATGTCGCATTTCGCCAATCTGTTGCGCGACGCGTCGCGCTGGGCATGGCTGGCGAGCTTTTTTCGCGCCGACGGCCGCTTCCACTACATCCACGCCCGCGACATCGCCCGCACGATGCGCGTCCTCGTCGACGCCAGGGAAATGCCCGCCGCGAAGCCGGCGCGGATCGTGCTCGGCAACCCGGCCACAAGCGTCAACGGCTTCATCGACGATTTCCTGCGCTATCGCGGCATTCGCAACCCGATCAAACTCACATTGCGGGAATCCTACGCACAGGTTCTCATCAAGCTGTTCCGCATCCAGCTGGCGCCGTGGGACCGGTACTGCATGGAGCATCGCGACCTGTCGTTTGGCACGGCGGTCAACCCGGCAACTCTGGGCGCGGACGTGTATTGCGGCGATCTGAAATCGGCTCTCGCGAGCGTCGGCATTCCGGGGAAAGCCTGACGCGCGGCTGCGGCCTCAGGCGCCGATGCGGGCCGCGGTCGCCTCGGCCATGGCGCGGCGTTCGTTTTCGTCCAGCTTTTCCCAGGTCCGGCGGCCGACATCGATCTCGACGTGATTGATCAACAGCAGCCGCATCAACGCGGATGACGGCTCTTCGCCGCTGGCAATCGCGGCCTTGAGGCGATCCTCAACCCCCAGCGCGCCGCCCACGACCCGGTCGAGCCAGCGAAACATGCCGAGTTGCTTGGTTTCGAAGCCCACGCCGAAGATCGGATGCTTGGCATAGTAGAGAGCGCCCATGGCGCCGCGCTTTTCCTCCAGCTTGACCCGGTCGAAGAAGCTGCGCCGCACGGTCTCCGGCTTGTAGTGATAAATCGGCGCGCGCCAGTTGTAGCGCCGGCTGACGCCCACCATGGCCAGGCGGCGGTACATTTCGGAATCCTCCCAGCCATATGTCCGGAAGTCCTCGTCGAACTTGCCCGCCCGCAGAATGGTGTCGCGGGCGATCGAGGCATTGCCGGTCGGGAACGGGTTGGAATGCCGGCCGAGGAGCCAGCCGACGGGAGGGGAGCGCTCGCCGGGCGGTACCGAGCATTCGACAATCGGCCCGCAAACAACCCGACCGGCATCGTTTTCGTGCATCCCGAGATGCTGTTCGATGAAATCCGGGCGCACCAGCGCATCGTCGTCGACGAACAGAAGGATATCGCCGCTTGCCGCCTCGATCGCGCGATTGCGCGTGAACGCCGCGGCCCGTTGCTTGTCGTGACGCCGGTAGATGATGTTGGGTGCGGCGTTTTCCTCGACCGCCGCAGCGGTGTCATCGTCGGACGCGTCATCGACGATCACGATCTCGTAGCGGCTTTGCTCGATGGTCTGATCCTGGAATCGCGGAATGCTCAGCCGCAAAATGTCCGCGCGATTTCGCGTCGGCACGATCAGGCTGGCTTCAACGCCCATTCATCCACCTGTCCGAAAAATTGCTGCTCGCTCAGCTTCCTGTAGAGCCCGTCCTTGCTGAAGAGCTCGTCGTGCGTACCGTCCTCGACGATCTCCCCTTCCCGCACAACCACGATCCGGTGCGCCGAACGGACCGTGCCGAATCGGTGCGCGACAATCAGCGTCGTGCGGCCTTCCGATGCACGTTCCAGCGCGTCCTGAACGAGCTTTTCCGACTCGGCGTCAAGCGCGGAGGTCGGCTCGTCCAGAAGCAGGATCGGCGGGTCTTTGAGGAAAACGCGGGCAATCGCGATCCGCTGGCGCTGGCCGACCGAAAGATTGGAGCCTTGCGGCGAGATGCGGGCCTCATACTGGCCGGCCATGCGCATGGCGAATTCATCGACGTGAGCAGCCCGCGCCGCGGCTTTCACTTCGTCAAGCGTTGCTTCCGGCGCGCCGAAGCGCAGATTCTCAAGCAGCGTGCCTTCGAACAGAACCGGCTGCTGGAACACGATGCCAATCGCCTGACGCAGGTCGGTAAGGCGATAGTCCGCCATATCCTGCCCATCGATCAGCACCGCGCCGCTGTCGGGCGTGAGGAACCGGGGCACGAGATCGAGAATGGTCGATTTGCCGCCGCCGCTTGGACCCACAAACGCGACGCGCTGACCGGCTGCAATTGCGAGATTGAAATTCTCAAGACGGAAGCCGTCCTTGCGATAGGCAAAGCTGACATTGTCGAAGCGCAATGAGCCTTCGACCTTGTCCGTGGCCAGCGGCTTTTCGCCGCCGGTTTCGAGCGGCAGCGCAAGCAAGCGCTCGAAGCGGTCCATGAGGGCTGAGAACTGGATGAGCCGCCCGACGGAATGGCTGGCTTCCTGCAATGGCGAATAGGCCAGGCCGACGCAAACCAGGAACCCGGTGAGCGTCTCGACGGAAATCAGGCCCCGGTCGAGCAGGACCGCGCTCAGGAAGATCATCGCGGTGATACCGACAGCCGCCGCCAGCGAAACCGCAGCCGGATGGAATGAATCAATCTTCTCGCGGGTCAACTGCGCGTTCAGCGTCTGGGTGTTCAGGCCGTCGAACATCTTCAGCACGTGTTCCTCGCGCCCGAAAGACTTGATCTCCTTGGTGCCGTCCAGCATCTCCTCGAAACGGCCGACGAGACCGGCAAGCTGCTCCTGCGTGTTGTGCGAAGCGCCATGCAGCCGCCGACCGAAATAGGAGGTCACAAACGCCAGCGGGCTGATCAGAACGATCACGCTCAGGAAAAGCACCCAGCTGTACCAGGCCATCGCCGCGCCGAAGACCAGGATCAGGATGACCGATGGCGCGAACACGGCAACGACCCGCGTCAAGGCCTCCTGGAAGGTCTGGAGATCGTTGGAGAAGCTTGAAACGAGTTCACCGCCGCTCATCTGCGCCAGGCTGCGGGGCGAGGCCTTCATGATGTGGTGGAACAATTGGCCGCGTGTCTGCTTGGTAACGAGATGAGCCAGCCGCGTCATCAGGTAGATGCGCCCGAAGGTCAGCAGCGATCCGGCCATGAAGATGATCAGGCCGAGCGCCAGATAGAGGGCAAGCCCGGCGGTGTCGGAACTGGTGAAAACGTCGCCGACGAGCCGCGATGCCCATAGGGGCATGAGCACGAACATGCCCGCCGAGGCGCCGGTGCAGAACAGAGCCGCGCCGAACAGCCCCCTGCGCGACCAGAGCTCGCGCCAGAGCCAGTTAATGTGCCGGTGCGACTTCATGCTGGCGATCTTCGATTGCGAGGAAATCCATCAGTTGCGAAACCAGTCGGGCGGTCGCTCCGGGCGATCCCATGATCGCCTGCAACTCCTGCTCGAGCGGCGCCATATCGGAACTCAGCATCTTTTCGATGGCGTCGGCGAGGTCCTGCGCGTCCAGTTCGCCAATCAGTTCGGGAACGACCATCCGATCGGCGCGACGGTTGGGATGGCTGAGAAACTTCATGCGCTTGAGCACCTGCTGCGCAAGGAACCGCTTCATGCGCCCGCCGATGACCGGAATCCGCCCGAGGTGGCCGGCCAGCCCCGGCAATGGCACAATCTCGTGCTTGTAGGTCGGAAGGGTCAGGATCATCGGTATGCCGAGCGACGCCAGCTCCGCGGTGTTGGAGCCGGGAATGGTCAGGGCAAGCCGCGCCTTCGCCGTGACGGCCGCCGGCGCCAGGATCTCCATGGAAAGACCTTTGGGCGTATCCAGAAATTCCCGGTCGCCTTTGCGCCGCCATTTCAGGTTGACGCCCTCGATCGGCCGCCCGTCATTGACGTCCGGGATGTCGCGCATGTAACCGGGATCGACGAAATCGGACCTGGAGACGACCCAGTCAACACCCGGCCTGATCTCCGCGACCTTTTCGGCCGCCGCCGCATAGTAGGGCAGCAGATATTTGGTCAGATAGCTGCGGCTGCTGGGATAAAGCGCCACCACCGGCCTGCCCTTCCTGGCCGCGCTGCGGTCAGGGCAGCGCAAATGGGCGGCGTCTACCATCATCTCACCCATAACGTTGTCGCGTTCGCTGTCCTTCAGGCCGGGTATTTTCTCGAAGCCCGAATAGAACACACGGTCGAAAAGGAACTGAAAGGCCAGCGGCCGCTCGGCATAGGCCAGCGCCGGCAGGCCGAGGCGTTTCGCCAGAAGCAGGGTGAACAGGCTGTCGCCGCCGAGATGCAGCATGAAGCCCGGCGCATTCTTCCTGAAGCCGTCGGGCAGCCGGTTGCGCCAGATGAGCGCCATCGTCTCTTCGATCGAGCAGGATGCGTCGACATAGGGCAGCGATTTGAGCACGTCGGCTTCCGACCCGGTCGAAAACACGCACGGAACCAGCGCAACGCAAATGCGCACGCCGGGAATCCGCCGCTTCAGCTCGTGCGCGAGCGGATAGAGCCAGCAGGCGACCTCGCCCGGCCCGTTGACCGTGACAACGATCTGCGTTTCGCCGTTGGGTTGATTATTGCTCAATACCGGCTCCGTTCACGCCCCACCTGCGTCGCAGGCGCGATGCCGCCTAAAGGCGAAAGGTCTTTCCTGTCCAGGTGATCCATTCCCGATATTCATCGGTTTTGGCACCCCATGCCCGATTGACCATCGGTTTGTCCACCCCGAGAACGTATGACTGAAACGTGGATTCGCGTTCCGATATCTGCTTCAGATCGGGTTCCTTGCCCTTCACTTCAATAAATTTGTTAACCATTTGCCGCCACGGACCTCCGCTGGCGGCCTCCTCGATCTGTCCGTGAAGGCCGGGAACGCCACGTTTGTCCATCTCTTCGAGAAATCTGAGGACCAGCGCCGAATAATAGCCCTTGCCGTAGCCCTTGCGCAGCACATTGCAATGATAATGGGCGGGAAAACGCTCGGTAGCGATGTCGGGCACCTCGCGCCAGCCGCGCGAAACCAGCCAGTACAGCATGCGCCGCGACGAGGCCTTGCGGTATTGGAACGTCGCCAGCTTCCAGAAGGCGCGCGCGAGCACAGACGGAACGATCCGCCGCGCCATGAGGCGCACATGCCTCTCGCTGTCCATGCAGCCAAGCAGATAGCCGAGAACCTCGCCCTCCTCCTCGATCACGAAACAGGATTCGGGCTCGAAATCCGTATAGTAGCGCGTCCAGTAGTCGGCGAAGAGTTCGCCATCTTCGAATACTGCGCTCGACCCCTTGTTGCGGTAAGCTGTGCGCCGGCAGATATCCCTGACGATCTCGCGATCATGCGCGCGATAGGGACGGATCGTGCCGCTGGCGCGGGCCGCCTTCCTGCGGCGCGCCGGTGACGTGCTGTTAGCGGGCATATTTGCGGCCACCCCACTCGACCTCGGCGCTGCGCGCCATACGCCACATCACCACAAGACCGATCCCGATTGCCAGCGGCTCGTAGAACAGCGCCAGCGGCAGCAGCCGCGGCTTGCCGACCCGCAACAACGCCCAGCCGACGAACAGCGTGCCAAGCCCATAGCGCAGCCAGAACAGCGGCGTGAATATGCCTCCGAACAGGACAGCCGCCACCGCCAGCACGACCAGCAGCGCCATGCGTATGCCAAGCCAGATGGAAAGCGCGGAAACACCGCCGGCGCTCACGCGCTTCGCCCGCTCGATCAATACCCCCCAGCTCTCGCAGGCCGCCACCGTGACCGCGCCGCCGCCGGCATAGGCCACGCGCGCGCCGGCCGCCTGCATGGCGCGAGCAAAGGACAGATCTTCGGTGAGCGTCATGCCGATACGATCGAAACCGCCGATTTTGTCGAACCACTCACGGCGAAATGCGAAATTGCCGAACAACACGCCTCCCGCAAAACCCAGCTTCACCAGCATCTGGTTGGTGGCCAGGTAGTCCGAGACATCGACGGTCTGCCATGCGCCGAGCATGCCCGATTTGGCACGGAATGTTACGGGGCCGGCAACGGCCTCGGCATGACCGGCCTGTATTGGAGCCGTCAAGGCCGACACCCAGTCAGAACCCGCGATGCCGTCGGCGTCGAGCGTGAGGACGATATCGCCCTTTGCGGCCTGGAATCCCGCCGCCAATGCGTCCTGCCGCGTGGTCAGGCCACTCGATGAAGGATGATCGATGCGGATGATGCGCAATTGATCCATATCGGCCGCCAGCGCCGCCTCCGATGTGCCATCGGTGCTTCGGTCGTCGATGAGAATGATCTCCATCGACCGTTCAGGAACTCCTTGCTGGCCGGCCACCGACCGCAACGTCGAACCGATGGTATCGGCGGCGTTGTGCGCAGTGATAACCAGGGAAAAGTCCGGCTTTGCCGTCATTGCGCCGCGACTTTCGCCGTCCCGCCGTCGAGCACGGCAAGGATCGTGTCGGCAATCGCCTGGCTGGCGCCCGGATCGCCCATCCGTTCGCGGCCTGCCTCGGCCATCCGCTGGCGCTGCTCGGGATCGTCGAGCAATCTGGCGATGGCAGCCGAAATCGCGTTTGGATCACGCGGGACCGCCAGAGCCGCATCACCGAAATAGACGCTCTTCATCTTCACATACTGGTCGCCCTGCACGCCGGCCGAAGGAACCGTGATCAAGGGTTTGCCCAGTCCGATTGCCTGTTCGTTGGCGGTTCCGGCCATGCCGACGACGATGGAAGACAAATGGAGCACGTCGGCGAAGCGATCCTTCACCACGAGCGCTTCAACGCCGCGGGAATCGGCGAGGCGGAGCACGATACCGGCGTTCGCGTCTGTGACTTCGAGGACGCGCCAGTCGGCGAATCGACGGTCGTCCGAGATCATCCCCGCGACGGCGCCGGGGTCCAGACTTTGCCTGGCGGCGAACACAAAACGCAGGTTCTGGGCGTCCGCGAAGTGGTGGTGCGCATGACCGGCCGCATCCAGAAGGTCGAGCAGGTTGATTTCGGCGTCGGGCCTGGTGCCCGCCAGCATGCCGATGACAAGGTTGTCCGGGCCAATGCCCAGCCGGTCACCAGTTCCTTCAAGCCCGTCCATCATCGGATTGCCGAGATAGAGGGTATGCACGCCGTCCTTGTCCAGTTCCGGGATCGTCATTTCGTCGCGCGGGAAAGTCAGCATGCAGTGCTTGCGCAGCAGCCGCCGCTCGAGCGGCGTATAGGCCCGGCCCGGATGGTAGTGGTAGGACTTTGCGCAGCCTATGAACGTGAATGGCGCGCGGGCCGTTACAGCCGCGAGAATGGGGATGATATCGCCCACTGCCACGGCGATGCGATAGCGGCCGCGCATTTCCCGCGCCGCCTTGTATTGCCGCCAGTGGGTTCCGATCCAGCCAGCGCGCAGATCATCCAGCATCAGCTTCGGGCTGATCGTCGCAAAGCCGGAGCTCGGCAGGAGATTCAACGCGCCGACAAGCGGCACGTCGCGGGACCTGTAGGCGGATCCCTCCCCTACCATCGGCCAGCCTTCGATACTGAGCGATGGCCGTGTCTCGCGAATGCGGTCGAGCACCTTGCAGGCGATGGTGTCCTCGCCATGCCCGTTGGAGAAGAAGCCGACGTCGATCATGAAGTCACGGCCACTTCCTTGATGCTTGGCGCCTCGACCTGCTGCATCCGCGCCACGGCATCATCCAGTCCAAGCGGCGTCCAGCCTTCGTCGTCCAGTCTCGCCATCACCCGCTTCACCTGGCGCCAGGTCGGTCCATCCCGCACGTCGTCAGGATGAAGGGTGATCCGGAACGGACTGCCCTGCCGGAACAGGCGGCCTATCGTCAGCTCCCGCAGTTCACGCGCCACCATCGATCTCAATCTGCGCTCT
Source organism: Rhizobiaceae bacterium (assembly GCA_040880025.1). Taxonomy (GTDB): domain Bacteria; phylum Pseudomonadota; class Alphaproteobacteria; order Rhizobiales; family Rhizobiaceae; genus RCIO01. The sequence continues at coordinate 61,686 of JBBDJD010000013.1, read as the reverse complement.
CCCTCGTCGAAGCACAGTGACGGCAACCGGGCGCTTGCGCCGGAAAACAGCTGCAGCGACCCGCGCAGCATGTAACCTGAAAACCCCGCGGAGCGCAGGGCTTCCGTTGCGCCGCGGCTCTGATGCCACCGTGGGGCGCAAAACCAGCGCGGGGCAAGGCCGAATTGGGTCTTGAAGGCGTCCACTCCGGCGGAAATCCGCGCCGCCGCCTGTTCACCATCGAGACGGGCGAACTCGGAGCGATTGTCGTGGCCATACATCAGCCAGTTCCAGAAATCCGGGCCGAGCGAATGGGTCAAGCCGTGAAGAACCTTTTCTCCCGGCAGTCCGGAGACACGTTCGACAAAGGCGGGGGCCGCGGCGAGCGGTTGCCGGCTCTGCCAATCCGGAACGATCAACAGCGCAAGATGCCGCCTAGCCGCTTCCGGCCAGACCTCCAGCATGGCATCGAGCTGGTTCTCCATGCCGGGATGGATGTCATGCACTTCCGGAACATAGAAGCGGGCCAAATCGTGGCTAGCGGCCAAGGCCATTCCGTCCTGACTTTTGTTGTTTTCCCAGCCGAAAGATGCGTCGTCAGTGGCGTCAATTCAATGAGCAGGCCTGTTTTCGCGACCGAACCTCGTCGAAAGCACGGGTTAGTGTGTGATGGTGGTTCGATTGTCAAATGAAACCATCGGCATAACCGCAGTAACCGTGGCACCGATGACAGCTCGGTTCTGGACTGCCCCCATTCCGCCCGTCCCATGCGCGACCGCCGCGCCACTGCATTGCAGGCGTTCAGCCGAAGATAATCTTGGGCCCGGCGATATAGGTAATTTCACCATCCTCATCGCGCGACAGCCACAGAAGAAGCTGTGAGAGCGCATCGACCTGATCGTCGTGACGGCCGTTTGGAAATGCGAGCATCTCGGCCCGAAAATCCTCCAGCCACGGCGCCTTATTGGGCAACAGAACGTCACCGGCTTCGATCCGATGGCATTGCACACCGATCCGCTCGAGCTTGGAGCCCCTGACAGGCACGCCGATAGGGGTCGGAAACCCAGAAACGTCCAAGCTACGCAAATCATCGATCAGGGGATCGCCGTTCGCAGCCCGCTCTACCAACACAACGTCGGTTCGGAACCGCCGCGCCAGCTCAATCACCGCCAAACGCCATTCCGCCCTCGGCTATCAGTCACCCATCAGCTTTGAAAGGAGCGCCCAAACGAGACTGGAGTCCGGAAGCCCCTAACTATCCACGAAACCGGGGGGACTCCAACTCCAATTGTTGCCAACGCTATCGCATATGGTCCAGTATTCATCATCTGATTGCGGCGCGCGCCCACAGCCCGATATTACCGCACGGGGCCGGCTTGATGAATTTGTTCGGCTCAATCTGACTGGGAAGAGGATCATGTTTCTAGTTCGCGTCGCATTCATATTTTCCTTAGCGGTGCTTGGCGGATGTACAGTGCAACCGCTCTACGGGAGCGGTTCAGCAACCAGCCTAGGGCAGCCCCGCTCCCTATCGGGTGGAGAGAAGCTGGCGTCCATCCTGATCGAACCACCAAATGATCGCGTGAGCCAGGAAGTCACCAATCACCTCGCCTTCATGTTTTATGGCGGTGGCCAGCCGGGTGACCCTCAATACAGATTGCGCTTGAGAACCGTGTCCCGTGCCGCCGGTGCGACAATAAGACAATCTGGCGGCTCACTGCGACCGACAGCAACCAACCTCACCCTGAGGGGGTATTATTCGCTTACTGCGATCGAGAGCGGTGAGACGGTCGCTGACGGACAGCATGTGGTCGTGGCGTCGTTCGACATTATCCGTGGCCAGCAATACTCCGCGCTCCGAGCCGAACGGGACGCCGAGGATAGAGCAGCTCGCGAACTGGCCGAAGTAATCCGACTGTCGATCGGAGGACAGCTGACAAGAATTCAGCCCTAAAATGCGGCCTTGTTTGGAGTTGGAGGTCCCGGTTTGATGGACACAATCCGAGTTGTGAGAGGTGAGTGTCATCATGCCGAGAACGAGGACCCCTTACCTGCCTGTGTTCAGGAAACAGCTTGTTGCCCTGGCGTGAGCCGGGCGCAGCGTGGAGGGATCTGGCGCGCGCGTTTGAACCGTGCGCTGCGACGATCCATGGCTGGATCAAGCAGTACGGTCGGGATAGCGGCCGCCGCGAAGACGGCGTGACCAGCCAGGAGCGCGAGGAGCTTCGCCGCCTTCGCAGGGAGAACCGCCAGCTTCGACAGGAGAGAGATATCCTGGCAAAGGCCGCGGCCTAGTTTGCTCAGAGCGACGCGATGTCGTCTCGGTCTTCAAGTTCATGACGGCGAACTAGGCCATGTTCCCCATCCATGCCATGTGCAACGCTTTCGGTGTCTCGCGCTCCGGCTACTACGCCTGGGTGGGACGCCGGCCGGGCGCCCGAGCCAATGCCGCCGCAGAATTGACCGGGCGCATCAAGGCGATCCATAAGGCCTCGAAAGAAGACCTATGGAGCACCACGCATCCACGCTGAACTCGCCGATGAAGGCGTGCACGTCGCTCGCAAGCGTGACGAGCGGCTGATGAAACCGGCGGGCATAGCCAGCGTCAGCCGCCGCAGAGGTGCTCGCACCACATTCCGCGACAACCGCATTCGCCCGGCCTGTGATCTGGTCGATCGCAACTTCTACGCGAATGCCCCGGATACGCTGTGGAACTCCAACTCCAATGGACCGCAAAGGCGCCGCAGACCGGCGCATGGCTTGCGTGACCTAGGATGTGAGTGTGTAGTAAACGGCCAGCATGATCGCGAGCAGGCCGATGATCGCCATAGATGCAATTATCCAGTCAAAGTCCTCTTTGTTATCCCGGCCCATAACACGCCCCGCGCTATCGAAAGCGCTTGCCATCTAGCGCGGCGCTCTAGAGAAGTCGATTCACCCTTCGTCTCGCGTCGATTCAGGCGGTGAACCCGTGGGCCCACGATGGGTATCTTGTGGGGGCTGCAGGCTTTCAGATGTCCAGAGCGTTCAGTAAACTTGGAATCGGCGCGAGGAAGTCCGGCGTTGGTTCCTTTGATTGGCCAGCCCGACTGACTCGCATGCTAATGAGAATCCATCAGCGCGCTGGTTTTCTCCGCCCTCCACCGATCGTCCCTGCCTTGGCAGACTCCGGTGGATGCACTATCGGAACCAGAGTTTCATGAGCCTTCTTATGTCTTCGTCTGACTTGAAATTCGGCACGAGCGGTCTGCGAGGCCTGTCGACAGTGCTCGACGGTCGGCCGGCAGTTTCCTTTTCTCACGCCTTCGTGCGGGTCATGATCGACCAGGGCCGCCTACCTCAAGGCGGCAGCATACTCATCGGACGCGACCTGCGCGCCAGCAGTCCGAGCATTGCGCGGTATTGCATGGCCGGCATCAGGCAGGCAGGGGCTGAACCGGTCGATTGCGGGGCGCTGCCGACACCGGCGCTGGCCGCGCACGCGATGAAGCTGGGCGCGCCGGCCATCATGGTGACCGGAAGCCACATCCCTGACGATCGCAACGGGCTGAAATTCTACCGGCCCGACGGCGAGATCGACAAGCACGACGAGGCAGCAGTTCTCGAGGCGGAGGCCAGCCAGCCCGAAGCGCTCATAGTTGAACAGGCTGACGCCGCCGGCACGGATGCGGATGCGACGGCCGGTTACGTCGACCGGGCGCTTGCCATGCTGGCGCCGGATGCGCTCGCCGGCATGCGGGTCGGCGTCTACCAGCACTCCTCGGTCATGCGGGACATGCTGACGGACGTGCTGGCCCGGCTCGGCGCGGAGACGGTTTCGTTCGGCCACAGCGACACCTTCGTACCCGTCGACACGGAGGCGCTGCGCCCCGAGGATGCCGAATTGTGCCGCGCCGCGGTGAGGAAATACGGGCTCGACGCGATCGTCTCGACCGACGGCGACGCCGACCGGCCGCTCATCGCGGACGCAGCCGGGGAATTCGTGCGCGGCGACCTGGTTGGCGCGGTGACCGCGGCCATGCTCGGCGCGGACTGCGTGGTGACGCCGATCACGTCCAATTCGGGCATCGAGCGGAGCGGACGGTTTGCGCGGGTCATGCGCACGCGTATCGGATCACCCTGTGTCATCGAAGGCATGCGGATCGCGGCCACCGAAGGTGCGGCCACCGTCGTCGGGTTCGAGGCCAATGGCGGCGTGCTTCTGGGCACCAATGCCGAGATCGCGGGACGTCGCGTGTCCGCGCTGCCCACGCGCGATGCGATGCTGCCCATCCTGGCCGTGCTCTGGGCGGTGAAAAGCGCGGGCAAGCAGCTTTCCTCCTTCGCTGACGAATTCGCTTTCGGCGCGGCATTGGCCGACCGCCTTCAGAACGTGCCCGCCGACAGGAGCGCGCCCTTTCTGGCCGCGATGGATGGCGATGCGAACTTCAGGGAAACGTTTCTCGCCGGTCTCATCGAAGTCGCGGCATTCGACACGACCGACGGCGTCCGCATGATCGGTACGGATGGATCGGTGCTGCATTACCGGGCTTCCGGCAACGCGCCGGAACTGCGCTGTTATGTCGAGGCGCGATCGGCCGAACAGGCCGCAGCGCTGCTGGCGGAAGGTCTGGCGCGGGCACGCAAACATCTGGCCAGCGAGTGACCGCGGCCGGGGCGCTTTACATCCGCGCCTTCTCCCGGTTGGCGGCGAACCACTCATACGTCTCGCGAATGCCGTCTTCCAGGCTGGTCCTGGGGCGCCAGCCGAGAGCGGCGAGCCGGCTTGAATCCATCAGCTTGCGCGGCGTGCCGTCGGGCTTCGAGGCGTCGTAATCGAAACGTCCCTCCCAGCCGACAACCTGGGCGATCTGCGCCGCCAGATCGGCGATCGAGATGTCGGAGCCGACGCCGATATTGATGTGCTCCTCGGCCGAATAGTGCTTGAGCAGGAAAACCAGCGCATCGGCCAGATCACGCACATACATGAATTCGCGCTGCGGCCTGCCGGAGCCCCAGATGGTGACGCTCTCGCTGTCCTCCGACCTCGCACTGTCGATCTTGCGCATCAGGGCCGGCAGCACATGGCTGGTTTGCAGGTCGAAATTATCGCGCGGGCCGTAGAGATTGGTCGGCATCGCCGAGATGAAGTCGCAGCCATGCTGGCGGCGGTAGGCCTGGGTGAGCTTGATGCCGGCGATCTTGGCGACCGCGTACCACTGGTTGGTGGTCTCCAGCGGGCCGGTCAAGAGCGCGTCCTCGCGCATCGGCTGCTCAGCCTCGCGCGGGTAGATGCAGGAAGAGCCGAGGAACAGTGCCTTCTCCACGCCCGCGCGGTACGAGGCATGCACAAGGTTCGCCTCGATCATCACGTTGTCGTAGAGAAAGTCGGCGGGAAAGGCGTCATTGGCGTGAATGCCGCCGACGGTTGCGGCGGCGATGACGACCACGTCCGGCCTGTTTTTCGCCATCCATGCCTCGACCGCGTCCTGACGTCTGAGGTCGAGTTCGATCCGCGTCGCGGTCAGCACCTCGCAGTTTTCGCTGGCGAGGCGACCGCAAAGGGCCGAACCCACCATGCCGCGATGGCCGGCGACGAAGACGCGCTTGCCCGCCAGATCGTATGGGGTCCGGCCGGTCGCCGGCGATGCCGGCTCGTCAGACATGGCTTGCGCGCGTCTCGCCCGAGCGCTCGATCTGCTTGATATCCTCGGCCACCATCTCTTTCGCTATTTCCTCCACCGTCACCTTGGGCGCCCAGCCAAGCCTGGTCCGCGCTTTGGTCGCGTCGCCGCACAGATAGTCCACCTCGGTGGGGCGGAAATAGCGCTCGTCGATCTGGATCAGCGTGCGTCCGTCCTTTGCATCGACGCCTGTTTCCTCCCGCCCCTCGCCGCGCCACTCGATCTTTATGCCGACTTCGGCGAAGGCCATCTCCACGAAGGCGCGCACCGAGCGCGTCTCGCCCGTCGCCAGCACATAGTCATCCGGTTCGTCCTGCTGCACCATCCGCCACATGCCCTCGACATAGTCGCGCGCGTGGCCCCAGTCGCGCTCGGCGTCGAGATTGCCGAGATAGAGACGGTCCTGCAGGCCGAGATGGATCGCCGCCACGCCGCGCGTGATCTTGCGTGTGACGAAGGTTTCGCCGCGCAGCGGGCTCTCGTGATTGAACAGAATGCCGTTGGAGGCATGCATGCCATAGGCTTCGCGGTAGTTGACCGTGATCCAGTAGGCATAAGCCTTTGCGGCGCCGTACGGGCTGCGCGGATAAAACGGCGTCGTCTCCGTCTGCGGTGTTTCCCGCACCTTACCGTAGAGTTCGGAAGTCGAGGCCTGGTAGAAGCGCGCGCGCTTTTCCATGCCGAGAATGCGGACGGCCTCCAGCAGCCTGAGCGTGCCGAGCGCGTCGGCATTGGCGGTGTATTCCGGCGTCTCGAAACTCACCATGACGTGGCTCTGGGCCGCGAGATTGTAGATCTCGTCCGGTTGCACGTCCTGCACCAGCCGGATCAGGTTGGTGGCGTCGGTCATGTCGCCATAGTGCATGGCGAAGCGCACATTGGCCTCGTGCGGGTCCTGGTAGAGATGGTCGACGCGGCCGGTGTTGAACGAGGACGACCGCCGTTTCACGCCGTGCACGGCATAGCCCTTGTCCAGCAGCAGTTCCGCCAGATAGGCGCCGTCCTGTCCGGTCACTCCCGTTATCAGTGCTGTCTTCGCCATCCGCCGTTCTTTCCCCGCAATTCAGGTCAGACAGTCAAAATACTGGCGGGCGCGAAAACTCAAGGGGCGATCACCGGAAAGAAGAGCATGGCCGCGATTTCGATCATGTTGTACGGACAGCGCCGACCGGCTAGATCGTCTTCCGTGCAATGTCTGAACGGAATTGGGATGGCGGTCCGCAAATGGCTTCGATATGAGTAACCAGATTGACAGGCTGCTGCCCGTGATTCTCGCCGGAGGCTCGGGTACCCGATTGTGGCCACTGTCGCGACAGCTTTATCCGAAGCAGTTTCACGCCCTGATCAGCGAAAATACGATGCTGCAGGAGACGTTGCTTCGCCTCGAAGGTCTCGACTGCTGCGACCCGCTACTGATCTGCAACGAGGAGCACCGTTTCCTTGCGGCGGAGCAGGCCCGTCTTATTGGACGCGAGAACGCTACGATCCTGCTCGAACCCGTCGCCCGCAATACCGCTCCGGCCATTGCGCTGGCAGCGCTTGCCGCCACGCGCGATGATGACCCATTGCTGCTGGTGCTCGCCGCCGACCATCACATCCGCGACGTAGCGCACTTTCATGAAGCGGTGCGCAAGGCCGTCCCCCTGGCTCAAAGCGGCAAGCTCGTAACCTTCGGCATCGTGCCAGAAACCCCGGAAACTGGTTACGGCTATGTCCGCAGGGGCGAGGCCATCGACAAAGAGTGCTTTTTCGTCGCCAGCTTTGAAGAGAAGCCGGATCTAAAGACGGCACAGCGCTACGTAGCGTCTGGCGACTATTACTGGAACAGCGGCATGTTCATGTTCCGCGCCGGCCGCTATCTCGACGAGCTGCGCGCGGCGCGGCCCGACATATTTGATGCTTGCCAAAAAGCCATGGCGTCTACGAAGCACGACATGCATTTCGTCCGAATCGATGCCGAGGCGTTCGCCGCCTCGCCTGCCGATTCGATCGACTACGCTGTAATGGAGAAAACCACCGAAGCGGCCATCGTGCCCCTAGATGCGGCTTGGAGCGACATCGGCTCCTGGTCGGCACTTATGGCCGCGCAAGACCACGACATCAGGGGCAATTGCCTCATCGGTAACGTGATTGCGTTGACGACGAGCAACACCCTGGCGCGGTCGGAATCACGCCTGATCGCGCTGGTGGGCGCGAAAGATCTAATCGTGGTGGAAACCAAGGACGCGATCCTCATCGCCCATAGGGATTACGTGCAAGACGTGAAGGATTTGGTGGAGCGTATGACGGCCGAAGGACGCAGCGAGCATGTCAGCCACCGCGAAGTCTATCGGCCCTGGGGACACTATGACCTGGTCGACGTCGGTGACCGCCATCAAGTGAAACGTATCATCGTGAAACCGGGCGCCAGGCTTTCGGTGCAATTCCATCACCACCGTGCCGAGCACTGGGTCGTCGTGCGCGGCACGGCCCGTGTCCAGAAGGGAGAAGAGGTCTTCACCCTCAATGAGAATGAGTCGACTTACATCCCACAGGGTGAAATTCATTCGCTGGAGAATCCGGGGGATGTTCCCCTGGAACTGATCGAAGTTCAGAGCGGGGACTATCTAGGCGAGGACGACATTGTGCGCATCACCGACAAATACGGTCGCGCGTAGGGAGCTGCGAAGGGCGCTGGCAAGGCTTGGCGTCTGCTCAACCGTGCAGGTTCCGGATTGGCCACCCCTCCGCTACTCAGACTGCTCGCACAACACGTCGCAGTATGTTTTTCGCAGGGCGTTTCAAATGCGAAAATCGCGCTTCGCTGCCGTTTGGCGTCGGCTGTTTGTGGGCAACGGCGTCCAAGGGGCCAAAGAGGCCGGCGGGGACGAACGAAAAATACTTCTGTTGAGATCTGCGCGAGAGCTGGAGTGAAGCTCCTGTCACCATTTCAGCGCTCATCAGCCTTGCACACGGAATCATAAGAAACCACTGATCAACTATTGCGACGCTTGAGCGCCTCCTCCCACGCGACGGCATGACTGACGATCGTTTCCAGATCGTCCAGTACCGGTTTCCAGCCGAATTCCTTCTTGGCCCGATCGGCGTTGGCGACGATGGATACTGCGTCCCCCGGACGGCGGCCGCCGATGCGAACCTCGAAATCGCGCCCAACCACCTTCTTTACCGCCTCGATCACTTCAAGCACCGAGTAACCTCGGCCATAGCCGCAGTTGGCGACGATGCTGCTGCCACCGTCGCGCAACCTCCACAGAGCCAGGAAATGCGCATCGACCAGATCGGAGACGTGGATATAGTCCCGGATACAGGTGCCGTCGTGCGTCGGATAATCAGTGCCGAAGACTTCCATATGGTCGCGCTTGCCAGTGGCGGTTTCGGAGGCGACCTTGATCAGATGGGTCGCGCCTTTGGTCGACTGACCGGCGCGCCCCTTGGGGTCGGCGCCCGCCACGTTGAAATAGCGCAAGGCCGCATAGCGGATGTCGTGCGCACCGGCCGCATCGCGCAGCATCCACTCCGTCATCAATTTCGACGTGCCATAGGGCGATTCCGGCTTCGTCGTCTCTTCCTCCGTGACCGGCACGTCTTCGGGGCTTCCGTAGACGGCGGCGGTGGAAGAAAAGATGAAGTGCCGCACCCCGGTGCGCACCGCGCTTTCGATCAGCGCCCGCGACTTCACCGTATTGTTGAGGTAGTAGCCCAAAGGATCGGCGACCGATTCCGGCACGATGATGGAACCAGCAAAATGGATGATTGTATCAACGCCGCGCCGGCCGATCGTCGCCTCGACGAGTTCCTGGTCCCCGACGTCGCCGACGACAAGCTCCGCCTCCGCGGGGACCGCCCAATCGAAACCCGTAGAGAGGCGGTCGATCACCACCACGTCTTCGCCCGCATCAAGCAGACGCCAGACCATATGGCTTCCGATGAATCCGGCCCCGCCGGTAACGAGTGTCGTCACGTTTTCGATCCATCTGCTTGGAGCATGGCGGACACAGAGTCGCACGAATCGATTACGAAGCTCTAACCAAGTGTGGGCGCTATGCAGTAAATTTGCCGAGTTCGACGCGGCTCGCCAGCAAAAGGGCGAGAAGCATGGCCATCGGTCCGCTAACCGGATCCATGTTGAACGCGACCTCTACTGTCATATACATCATGAAAACGATGACGATCACATAGCCAGCTCGACGGTAGGCGTCGACTGTCGAATGCGCCGCCAGCCGCCAGAATAACAAACAGAAGAGTGCCAGGAACAGGCCGCCAAATATGCCATAAGAAACCAGGTGCGTTACATAGTCATTGTGTAAGTGGCTGCGAATCGTGACATCCGGCCCGCCAGGCGTCCCATGGGCAAAGGCGGCAGCCATCTTTTCATCCAGGCCATAACCAAGAATGGGCCGTTCAAGAAAAGCCCGCCATCCGCTTATCGCCAGTTCAATCCGGTGTCCAAAGGTCGCGCCGAACGAAACGCCTGTATCGGCATATTCGCGAAGTTCGGCCCAAAACTCTTCCAGCCGTCGTCTAGCTAATGCGAAATAAATGGTGGTGAGCGATGCGATCGCCATTGCAAGGATTGGAACAGCCACCGTCCAACGGCGATTTGTGACTGTCCAGTGCGCCAGAGCGACCGCGTAGCTCACAATCGCGCAACCCCAGACGATCTTGCTTCCGGTCAGAACAATCGGAACGATGGCAAGCAGCGCAACGGTCACCAAGAACCGGTCAGCGCTACCGTACCGCATGCCCCTGAACAGGAGAAGCGTGCTGTGAATGAGTATGACTAGACCGTAGGGGATTGGATTGAGGTTTAGACCACCGGGCCGGGGTTGACCACCGAGCCAACCGGCCAAGCTAACGGCCAGGGCGATCAAGATTGTCAGTTGCAGGGTGCGATCGATCATCTTGGTCGTGACACCGGATCTGCGGATGGCTAGAGCAAGTGGAGCCAAAGCCAACACCGGCAGGTAGTTGATGCCGGTTTGAAGAAAGTTGGCGCGCCCACCGCCGTTTGCCACGTCGACGATAAGAAGCAGGATATACAGGCCAGCAGCATAGCTGCCTGCTACAATGATATCACGAGGCATGCCACCGTAGCGGACCCACAGATAGAGTCCGCATAAAGCAGTAAACGCCATAGCCACGGTCGCGCCGGGTGAAGTAAGCGACAGGGGAAATGCAGCCAAGATCGCGATACGAGCAAATACCGCTGCTCGTGCGTTCGACGCCTGACTGTCTAGGGAAAGCGACATCGTGGTCAAAAAAAGCGTTCTGCCAACCTGCACTCAGCGGGAGGCCGCACCGGAATAAATCGCGCAGCTAATGCGGCCGCAGTGGTAGCCAAAAGGGTGAAGTTAAGGGCGACAAACATGGGATTCATCGATCGTTGATAACAGAGAGTCTGCCGATCGCAAAATATCTTGCCACCACCCGTCTCTTGAGACACGGCCGGCACGATATCGGCTGGTCCAGACCGGACAGTTCACTTGTCCTGACTTAACAATGCATGATAACAGCGCCTGCCTTCCGCCCGATGCTGGCCGACTGGGCAAGTCCCATACACCATCGATTCGGAGTCCTCCCCTAATGACGATGCCCTTCATAGACCTCGCGGCCCAGCAGGCGCGGATTCGCACCCGCCTGGACGACGCCATCGGCCGCGTACTCGACCAGGGCAACTATATCATGGGGGGCGAGGTGAAGCAGCTTGAGCATGAGCTGGCGGCATTTTGCGGTGCCAAACACGCAGTGTCATGTGCCAATGGCACAGACGCACTGTTGTTGGCGCTCATGGCGCTCGGCGTGAAAGGCGGCGACGCAGTGTTCGTGCCCTCATTCACTTTTGCCGCTACCGCGGAGGTAGTGCCGTTCATTGGCGCGACACCCATCTTCGTGGATGTTCTGCCCGACACGTTCAACATGGACGTGGAGAGCCTGAAACGGTCGATCATGCATGCGAAGTCGGAAGGTCTTACACCCAAGGCTGTGATTCCGGTCGATCTCTTCGGCCTGGCGGCCGATTTCGACGCCATCATGCCTATTGCGCGGGAAAACAGCCTGGCCGTGATAGACGATGCCGCGCAGGGATTTGGCGCCATCTACAGGGGGCGCGTTATAGGCTCTGTAGGTGACATTACAACCACCTCATTCTTTCCAGCAAAGCCGCTGGGTTGCTATGGCGACGGTGGCGCCATCTTCACCGATGACGACGAAGTTTCCGCAGTGATCGATTCCTATCGCGTCCACGGCAAGGGGTCGCATAAATACGACAATGAACGTATCGGCATGAACAGCCGCCTCGATACGCTGCAGGCGGCTATTTTGATTGAGAAGCTCGCGATCTTCCCCGACGAAATCGAGGAACGGCAACGCGTAGCCGCGCGATATTCTCAGGCGTTGAGCGGGCGCTATCAAACACCAGTCGTGCCAGAAGGGCTGAGAAGTATTTGGGCGCAGTACACGATCAAAACCAAATCAGAAACCGAGCGCAGGGCAGTTCAGGAAAAAGCAAAGTTGGCTGGCATTCCCACAATGATCTATTATCCAATCCCACTTCACGCACAGACCGCCTTTCGTGATTTCCCATGTGACCCGGTCGGCCTTCCTGTAAGCGAAGATATCGCCCAGCGCGTAGTCAGTCTGCCGATGCACGCCTATATTGAATCGCAGGTGCAGGAAAAGATCGTGGAAGCGATCATGTAACGGGCGACGCACCCAGAGATGACGCGATCCAGGTCCAGTGGCGCTGTGCCGCGACGGCAGCCCATAGGGTTCCCAAGGTCAGGCAGGCTTTTGGACCAACGGTTCTAGACTGTGCGACTGAAAGTGCGTAACGAACAGTAGTTGTAAGTCTGGGGGCCACTGTGCATTCGCCCGATCTCCGTGGGATCATTGAGCGTGGCGCCTCGCGCCGGCGGCATCGCTTCGTGCGTGACATGCGCATGATGCTGATTCCGGTCATGTCTGCGATCGCGCTTCAATGGCTCGCCTATGCCGGCTTGATGATTCTCTCGGGACGCACCGACTACGACAACATCGCGATCGCATGTGCCTTTCTTGCCCTAGTCCCGATCCTGAGCGCCAGCCTGCTGATATCGCTGCGCCAGCAGGAATTCCCGATCACCACCGCAGCGTTCGTCACACTGGTCGTCTACAATTTCGCCATAGCCATAATGGCGGCCCTACGCATTCCGGTAAGCTACACAGGCCTTCTGCTCGCGACCCCCTTCGCTGTACTCACGATGATCTACGGCATCGTTCGCTACCGGCAATTCTCGAAAGAGGTCGTTGGGATACTGGATTTCGACAAAGCCGGAGAGGTGTGTGAAATACTCGGCGGGTACATTACCATCATCCCCGACGAATTCGTAGAGATCGCCCGGTTTGACCGTATCCTGATCAATGGCGAGACCCATCACAGTCGCGAATGGTCGCGCTTTCTCACCCGGGCATACATGATGGGCGTCGAAGTGACGCCTTGGATCCACTATCTTGAGACGCGGCTAAGGCGGGTGGACGTCGAAAGTTTCGACTTATCCCACCTCGTCTTCAGCCCGAGCCAGATAGTCTACTCCAAAGCCAAGCGCATCATTGACGTCGCGGCGATCGTCGCAACCGCGCCACTCACAATCCCGCTCGGTTGTGCGATCTGGATCTATATCCGGCTGCTCAATGGCGCACCTGCGATCTTCAGGCAGGAAAGGCGCGGCTTTGGCGGAGCAACGTTCACGCTGCTGAAGTTTCGCACCATGTACAAGGAATCCGGAACCACGTCGGCTCGGGTGAACGACAGGCGCGTGATACTTGGATGCCGGTTCCTGCGGCTTACCCGTCTGGATGAGTTACCGCAATTGGTTAACATATTGCGCGGTGAGATGAGCTGGATCGGGCCTCGTCCGGCGGCCTTCCCGGTCGCAATCGAATGCGAGGAGGTGCTACCCCAATATGCCCACCGGCATCTCGTCCGGCCCGGTCTCACTGGCTGGGCGCAAGTCTGCTACGGATATGCGGCTGGCCTCGAGGAAGAGTTGCAGAAGCTGGCCTATGACCTGTATTACGTTAAGGGACTGTCCTTTGACCTCGACCTTCTCATTCTCGCAAAAACCATCCGCATCCTGGTGCTGCGCATAGGCGCGCGCTAAATCTGTTATCGCCGGGCGCACTATCTACCTTGGTATGTCTGCGTCCCATCAATTGCAAAGTATTTTGGAATGTAATCGCCTATCAGGGGGTGTGCAGCCCCCCGCGTTGAGATCGCAGCGCCCGAATGGCGTTCCCGGGTACTAACGTCGCGCCAATTGTCCCTTGACCCGGCCGCTTTTCCCCGGCCAAATTCCTTTGCTTCCATGCCGCCCTGCGTACATTAGATGGGAAATTACCAAGGGTGGGCAGTGGGTGCTTAATGCAATACACAGAGTGAAACAATCCGCTCCTGGCCTGCCCATCAAGTGATTTTTTATATGCGACAATCAGCAGCGTCCGGGAGTGTAGTGAAAGCCGCCGGACGGTCCCACAGATATTTGCGAACTCTGCTGTGGGCGCTGGGTTGGGTCTTCCAGTCGGCTCCTGGGCCGTTCATCCGCTCGATCATCCTCACCATCGTCGCGCGAGCAGCACTGTTAGCCGGTTTCGTCGGTGCAATCAGATCGCTTAGATTTATTATCTCAGCCGAAAGCCGAGCAGCGCTGGTTACAAAACTGCACGTTCCCTACGCTTCGGAAGATTTGCTGGTGGCTGGAATCGCTGTGGGCGTGGCGTGTTCCTTGGCGATTTCAGGCATCGCCATGGCCCGCAAGCGGCACTGGCAGGAAGTAATGGGCGACAAAGTCGCCACAAACATCCAGCGCGTGGTTGCCGAGCGCTTTCAAGCCGAACTCCTTGGCGGGAGCTACAGCAAGGACATTGTTGGCCGGTTGTACAACGGCTTCAGCAACAGTTTTGAGCCGCAGACTTCGAACACCATGAAGATCGCGGCAACCAATGTGTCGGAAATTTGCGGTGCCCTAGCGATCGCAACGATCATAATTGCCTACCTTGCCTTGCAGGATGTGGTCCTCGCAATCATCGCAATTACCATCATCTTGGCCTACTCAACTTATGCGGTCTCCCACGCCTACAAGGACCACATCACGAGATACAACATTCGAAAGGTCCAGCGCGGCCGCTCGCGGGGTGAAGTCGGAACACTCCTCGCAGAATTCATCGCGCCGGACCACGACGTGAATAGGAATGCGCTGGACAAGTTCCATCGCATCAAATCCAGGGCGAAGGTTGGTGCGGAAGCCGGTGAAAAGGCCAATTCTGTCACCGGTATGATTAGACGGTTTTTTACCGAGCCTGTTAACGCGATGATAATTATCACATCGCCAATGTTCATATATATAATATTACACTCATACTATGTATCTCAGGCACAGAATGTAGATGTGTTTAGTATCTTCATTTCTGTGATACTTACAAGATTTTTGGGACAATATTCTACCATGTACATTTCTCAGTCGCGAAGCTTCGCATTGAAATACAAGAACATACGCATTTGCTATTTTATCATTAAGGAGAACGCGGCTGTCGTACCCTTCATGAATTCCGTCATAGTAGTATCGCCAGATGAACCGGAGGGCCGGGATGAGGAATAGGATTCCGGTCGGCGTCAGATCTACATCGAAATGGCTTCACGGAGCGCCGCACAGAGAGGCTTTGGACATCTTTTGAAGATGGGCATACTCATATTGGGCTGCGGTGGGCATGGCCGGGTGGTAGCCGACGCAGCGTCAAGCGCTGGCATAGCCACCATTGCGTTTCTCGACGACGCCGGCTGGCAACGAGAAGTTTCCGCCCCGTTTGAGATCGTGGGGCCATTTTCGGCGCTGCTTGAGGCACGGGAGAAATGGAAACGCGCGATTATCGCGCTTGGCGATAATGACCGACGCTCCGAATTGTTCACCGAGGTGGACGCAGCTGGGTACGAGATTTCGAATGTCGTTCATCCGGGCGCGTGGGTGAGCATGCGAGCCACGCTCGGTCGCGGCGTTTTCGTCGCGGCGGCGGCGGCCGTCAGCATCGGAGCCGAGATTTCCGACGCGGCCATTATCAACACCGGAGCTACCATTGACCACGACTGCGTGATCGGAAGGGCAGCCCATATTTCTCCGGGCGCACATCTAGGTGGCGATGTGATCGTTGGCGAAAGAGCATGGATAGGCATTGGCGCGTCTGTTAAGCACGGCGTCAGAATTGGTAACGGAGCGATCGTCGGGGCTGGAGCGGCAGTGGTAAACGATGTCGAAGCCGGCGCCACGGTGGTAGGCGTCCCCGCGAGAGCGAGGATTTAGATTGGGCTTGTGATTCATGTTAAATTTGGGATTTTCGCCTTGGCCCTCTTTCGACGATGAAGAAGCGGAGGCGGTATCCGCGGTCTTGAAATCGAACCGCGTGAATTACTGGACCGGCGAGGAAGCGCGGCAATTTGAGCGTGAATACGCCGAGTGGACCGGGACAAAACACGCAATCGCGCTTGCAAATGGAACGGTGGCCCTCGAACTCGCCTGGAAGGTGCTCGGTATCGGGCCGGGTGACGAGGTTATCTGTACGCCGCGCACCTACTTCGCGTCGGTGTCCTCCATTGTATTGACTGGCGCGAAACCGGTCTTCGCCGATGTCGATCTCGATTCTCAGAACATAACCCCGGAGAGCGTTGAACCACTCATAACACCCAAGACAAAAGCAATCCTCTGCGTCCATCTCGCCGGCTGGCCGTGTGACATGGCCGGATTTCGCATGCTTGCAAATCAGCACAAGATTGCGATCGTAGAGGATTGCGCCCAGGCTCACGGCGCCCATTTTGATGGCCGGCCGGTGGGAAGCTTCGGCGACGCCAACGCTTGGTCATTTTGCCAGGACAAGATCATTACGACCGCCGGCGAAGGCGGCATGCTGACGACCGACAGCACGGAACTTTGGAACAAGGCGTGGTCCTTCAAGGATCACGGCAAGAGCTGGTCGTCAATCTACGAGCGCGATCATCCTCCTGGTTTCCGTTGGGTGCATGAAAGTTGGGGAACTAACTGGCGTCTCACCGAAATGCAGTCCGCAATCGGGCGAATACAGCTTCGGCGCATGCCCGAATGGCACTTGAAGCGGAAGCGGAACGCCACACATCTTGCCGAAGGGCTTGGGACCTACAATTCGATCCGCATCCCTCAAGTCCCATCGAATGTCGAGCATGCCTGGTACAAGTTCTATGTCTTCCTCAAACCCGATGCATTGTCGGCGTCGTGGGACCGGGACAGGGTCCAGGATTCGATCAACGAGAGAGGTGTTCCCTGCTTTGCCGGCAGCTGCCCGGAGGTCTATCTTGAGAAGGCATTCTCAGGCACCGATTTCACACCAGGCAAGCGGCTGACCAATGCGAAGAAATTGGGCGAAACGAGCCTCATGTTTCTCGTGCACCCCACTCTCACGGACGACGAAATTCAGAAGACCGTGGATGTTGCGGGAAATATCCTGCAAAAATCCATTCGATAGGCCAGAACTTTGGGAGCACAATCGCATGTCCGACGGTTTTTACGATACTTCAATATTCTGTATATTGCGCAAAGAGCAGGCGTATATTTTAGAAAGCACGCTACAATTAAGATATTATCTCAGATAAAATCAATCGCATATTCTTCTGTATACCATCATTCTTCGTCGAATGACATTTTGGGAATTATCTATAGATTGATTTTTATTGCCACATCCCCGATGGTAGAGCGAATTTATATCAAGAAATACGGCATTGTCCACTTTATGAAATTCAGAGAAAGGATATTCCCTCTAAAATCACTTCAGCGTTATAAGAAAACTATCGGTTTCTGGGCAAGGATGCTCAAACGTCTGGGCGTCTCGTCGATGACAATCGACGTCGCGACAGCTTACGACGGATCAAAATTCTCTTACATCTTCGATATCGCGGGGCATTCCGATGGACCTGACTGGTGCGACATCCGGGGTTTCGAAAGATACTCACATATCCCGCTGAACAGCAGCGAGTATGTTGCCCTCTACGACAGTTGCCGCAGGGAACTGGGCCTCATCACCTCGCACGTGCTTGCTGCCGCCCGGTGCCCGTCCTCCGCGCACGGAAGCATTTCCAATTTTGTCGAAGGAAAGACGATCGCATACGTCGCGGCGCTTGCCGAGCGTACGCTATGGCTGAACTCCAGAACAGACAAGGCTGACAAGCCTGCATTTGTGTATGGTGAAAGACGTTCTATCGAGTTGGCAAGGAAGTTTTTCTCCGGCCCGGAAGAGGAAACGGGAATCCATTTCCAGCCCATCGGACCGGAGCCGATACATGCGGATCGCGTGTCGCCGTCCGATGTTCTGGCCCCCCTCTCCCGAGAGCTATCGCGGAACTCAAGCCGACCCGATCATGGCCGAGTTCGAACATCCTCGAAAAACATCGCTTTGCTTTTGTCGACTACAATTCCGCAATATCTCGCGCATGTACCGTTGATTGTGTCAGCGCTGAAATCTCGGCTTTCGCGCGATATAGTCATAATATCGTCAGCAGACCTCCTCGGCAATCCGGCCATCGCTCTTCCCGAAGGGCTGCAAAAAACGTTGTCGGAGTGGGCGGCGTCCGGAGCATATCAACGCATGCCGCCCCGTCTCCGACCCGTGCCCCTGTTCGACAAGCAGGCGCTTAGCGCCCTCGGCGAGGTTCATGGCGCCTACTGGTGGCAGCGACGCGAGAGCACCTTGTTTCCCGATTTCTCATTAGGGGAAAAGGAAGAGGCTTTCGCCGAATTCGTATCGTGGATTGCATTTCTTCTCGTGATCGATGCGCTGTCGACTTACACGGAGAGGCGCGAAGCATATGGCAAACAGCTACGTGCTACGGGATGCAATAAAATCCTGGCTGTTCCCGGTCGCACCGCGGACCAGAACCTCTATATTGATATCGTCAACTGCATGGGTGGCACGAGCGTGGCCGTCGAAGGCGCGGCGATCGCGACCGGCGGAAACGTACTGCGCCATATGGCGAAAGGGATCGCCGCCGTCGATTCCTTTCAGGCTTCGATTTTCCGCAATTCTTTCGCCTATTCCGCCTCCCGGATAAAGGTTATCGGCTCGGCTGAGTTCGATCGTTTCCTTGACATCTACGAGGACACAAAACCGCCAGCCGGTTTCGTCAAGGGTGTTTTGTTTCTGGGGCAGTATCTTTATCCGCGTGATCTCTGGTGGCCCTTTTTCAGTGTATTTTGCGAGTGGCAGGCCGAGCGCGCCCAATCGGGGCAGGAACGGGTTCCGCTTTGGGTCAAATGTCATCCGCGCCAGACGCAGAATGAGCGACGCGATTTTGAATCAGCGCTGGCGGAACTGAGTATCGCCGGCAAGGTCTTGCCGGCAGACCTGTCCCTCGAAAGTGCGATGAAAATCGCAACAATGACCGCGTCGATATCCTCCATCGCGGTATTTCAAGGCCTTATGGTTGGCAAGCCGTTCGTCGTGGTGTCAGACGCAACGGTCTCGTTCGATCCGGCAAAGTCTGGCTATGGTACACACGTCAGAACCGTGGAGGATCTTCGCGATGCGTGGCAGGAAGCAACCGAGAGCGTGCGAAATTCGAAAAGATATCTGAACGATAATCCGTGGATAAGCGATCAACGGACTTATTATGAACGCCTCGCGGACACCCTTCTTTAAATTTGGTCAACGGTCGGAAATTGTCTCATGGTTGAACGGGTTTTTCTCGCTGGCGCGGGAAACATCGGTATCCGGCACTTGCAGGGTCTGGGCAGGTATCCCCGCCCCCTCGAGGTCGACATCTTTGATCTAAACGCCGAAAGCCTAGGCAGGGCGGCGGAAGCAGCATCGGAATTCGGCAACATTGTTCATAACACCGCTTCGGAAATCCCGTCTGCGTACGCCGATATCGCCATTCTTGCGACACCGAGCGCGGGGCGGCTTCAACTTCTTTCCGATGTCTGCAGCCATGTGAATCCACAAGGGATCATTCTCGAAAAAGTGGTTTTCCAGAGCGCGGCGGATTTCGCGGAAGCAGGAACGCTGCTCAAACAACGGGGAACACCCGCCTGGGTGAACTGCCCGCGCAGATTGTGGCCTCTATACCGAGACATGAAGTCGGCCCTTCGGGATGATCGCCCCTTCTGCATCTTCTTTGAAGGAAAATCTCTCGGCCTGGCCTGCAATTCGGTTCACTTCATCGACTTGATGCAATTTCTGCTCGACGACGATAGCCTATCGCTGGAGGATCAGAAGATCGATAGAATCTTCCCGTCCCGACGACCGGGCTTTTATGAATGCTTCGGCTCGATAACGATCATGTCACGCGCAGGCCACAGGCTGATCCTAGAAAGCCGCGAATCCAGTCCGGAACAAAACACGAGCCGGTTTTCCTATCAGGGAGAGGGTGAAGGGATATTGTTCTCTGAACTTGAAGGCGTCTTTGAAAACCCCGGTGAAGGCATAGCGCTGCAACACGGACGTCCTCCCTACCAGAGCGAATTGTCCGGTCTGGTCGTAGAGGAGTTGATCGGCAGCGGAACCTGCGCGTTGCCTACCTTCGCGGAATCGGAGCGATCGCACCTGCTGCTTTTTGAAGCGCTCGAAAATGATTTCCGAAAGGCGGGCCTCGTATCCGAACACGGACTTCCGATCACCTGATCTACCCGGGGTCGCTGGTTGCGGACCATGCAAACTGATAGAGCGTCGCCCTACCGTCGGTTTGCAGCCTGCTTCTGGAGATATTCCTCGGCGCGTCGAAGTTCCTCGGGCCGGCCGACATCAATCCACTCCTCCTTGATTTCATAGGCTGCGCAGCGAAAATCGTTTGCAATAGCCTGCTGCAGCAACTCAGGCATGTCGTATTTCGTATCCTTGGGCACAAAGCCCAAAAGACTTCGTTCAAGCACATAAATTCCAGTATTGACGGAAACCTGATGTACCGGTTTCTCACGGAAACCTGTAACGGTGTGAGAGACAGTATCGACGACGCCGAACGGGATTAAATAGGTCTGGTTCGCAACGCCGATGGTAATGCCATTATTCTGAATATCATGAAAATCAAGAATGTCACCGTAACGTTCGCCACAAATAATATCGCAATTTATTACGAAGAGATTCTCAAACTCGCGATCCGCAATCAATGAGATCGCCCCTGCAGTACCAAGTTTCTTGGTTTCCTCTACATAAGATACATTCGCGCCATATCGGCTTCCATCACCGAAATATTCTTTTACCTTGTCGCCCATATGGTTAATCGAGATGAAGAATCGCCGAAATCCCTCATCCACGAACTTTTCGACGACATGTTCGGCGATGGGCTTGTCATTGAGCGTCACGAGCGGCTTTGGCTTGTCTCGCGTAAGCTCCCCAAGTCGCGAGCCGAGTCCGCCAGCCATGATCAGCACAGGAGTATTTCTTCGGCGCGCGGCATAAAGGGTGGAGGACAGGATGACTCGAGCCAGGCTTCCGTCCTTCGCGACGATAGGAAGCTGATCGATGCCGTGGCGCCGCATGAAGGCTTGTTGTTCGCGTTCCGTTGCGTCCTGCGCAAGGTATCGCACACTGGGGTTCATGGCGTCGAGCACCGGCCGGTTCAAATCGGGCCGACCCGAAATGAGGGTCCTGCGGATGTCCCCGTCCGTGATCGAGCCGGCCAAACGTCCGCCCTCGTCGACGACGAAGACGCCGTGGCTCGCATTGTCGTTGATTTTCACCATTGCGTCGTAAAGCTTCGCATCCGCTTTTACGACATAGGGCGCGAGTTCACCGCCTTCGGACATTCGCAAACACCAGATTTGAACCCCTCTTTGACGCCGCAATCCGCAGTCTTCACATATCTACATGCTGACACCGTGAACCACCAGCGCCAGCGAACCGGCCGGTAGCTGGGCGAGGTACTGAACAGCCGCGCTGCACGCCGCCGCACCTAGACGCTGTAGATCGCGTGGATCAGCCTCATCGTCTCGATCGCGTCGGCCATCTCGGGTAAATCTGACGGTTCGCCGCGTATGGCTTTGACGAATTCGTGTGCCTGCCTGAGAAATCCGGGTTTGAACTCGCTTGCAGCGTCGGCTGCGACCACTGCTTCCTGAGTTCTGCTGCCGATCCGCTGTACCGAGAGCGCCTCCAGGGGGCGAAGCTCGAGCCTCGATGTCTCCGTCGCCACAGCAACAGCCCAAGGCCCCGGCCCTTTCCAGACCGCCTCATAGCGCGCGGTATCTCCCGATGCGAACTCCACTGTCGCGCCATGAAAAAAGGTGTTCTCCCCTTCCCACGGCCGGTCGGGCATTACCCGTGAGGCCTCGCCGCGACAAAAAAGTCTCGCATAGTCGATAAGATGGATGGAGTTGGCATACATGAAATGTTGCACAACCTGTTCAGGATGTCCGATGGCCCGCGCTCCGGCCATGCTCTGCTGATCGAATATGGTGACGTGCCTGCGACCTTCCGTTTCGGTGAGTATTCTCTGCGCCTCAACGGTCGAATCATAAAACCTCCGGTTCAACCCTACATAGCTGCTGCGGCCGGCCTTCGAGAGCGCCCGCTCGATCTCAAGTGCGACGGTCAGATTTCGCCCGGGCGGCTTCTCCATGAAGATCGCCCAATCCGTCTTCACGACTTCCTCAATGATAGCCAGCAGCGACATTTCGTTTACAGCGATGATCACGGCATCGGCTAGTGCCCGCGATTGCATTTCCGCGATGGAATCATACACGTCCGCGATGTTGTAGGTGTTGGCCAGGGCGACCGCCTTGGCTCTCGTGCGCGAATGGATGCCGCTAAGCTCGATGCCGGGAATGCTCGCCAAGGCGCGGGAGTGTTCTTCGGCCATTTTTCCCGCGCCAATCACGGCGATCCTTATACTGGACATATGCGAGTTGTTTCCTCGTTTCGATCATGCGGCCGGTCGAGTCATGAACTTCGGCACAATCGCTGCAGTTTCAGTGAATTTACCTCGGCGTCCGCCCCCAAAAGTCGATCACTGCCTTATAGACCGTCGAGAGCCGTTGCAACGCAGTGGAACACCACTCCACCCCGGTGCTATTGTCGCAATCGGTTTTGCTCGGGCAAGATGGCGAGGTGCGGCGGCCGCCGCGCAACCACCACCGGACAGTCGCCGCCTCTGGGCGTCGGCAGAAGTCGATTGAATGAGAGAAGCAGATTGACCCCGTCAGGCAGAACGGCCTTTGCGATCATTCCCGCGCGCGGCGGTTCCAAGGGCTTGCTCGGAAAGAACACGCGTCCTCTCGCCGGATATCCCCTGATTTCGTGGTCGATCGCCGTCGCGCATGCGACTGGCCTGTTCGACGCCGTAATCGTGACGACGGATTCGGAGGAGATTGGCAGGATAGCAAAACGATTCGGTGCCCTGACATGCCGACGCCCCCCGGAGCTCGCGAGCGACACCGCCCTAGTGAAGGACGCGGTCAGACATTGCCTTGAACATGTCGAGCTGGATCTAGGACAACCGAACTATCTGGTGCTGCTGCAGCCGACCTCGCCGCTTCGCAAGCCAGGAGACATTGTCGACTGCATCACCGCAATGGAGGAAGTCGATGCGGATTCCGCGACGAGCTTTCGCCTTGCCGACGAGCCGATCGAACGCGCTTACCGGATCGAAAACGGCCATCCCGTTCCAGCCATAAATGGCCAGGACAATTGGCTGCCACGTCAGCTGTTGCCAGACTATTATTACCTCAACGGAGCGGTCTACGTCGTCAGGACGAGCGCCTTTCTCAGCGATCCCACATCCTCATTCCTGTTTGGCAAGCAGGTTTCCAGCATCATGCCGTCGGAGAGATCGATAGATATCGACACCGCAAGCCAATTTCGTTTGGCGGAGCTGATGATGTCCGAGAGCGACTACATCAAGCCGGTTGAAACGGAGCCGGAACCACCTGAAGATCGGGTGTTCGACTACGGCTAGGCAGGAGATCCTACAAATCTTCCACCTTGTCAGGCATGAGCCGGAATACCCGCAAGTCGGTGCCGGTGTCATTCAGCGGAGATTCTTCCGAGAAGCCATTTGCCGTAAAGAACCGAACCGCCTTTGCATTCGTGGGCAGCACGCGAGCCTCGAATATCTGCATCCCCGGCCATTTCTCCTGCGCAAGGGCGCATCCCCGCTGCAATGCCAGCGAGCCAAGCCCCTGCCCGGAATGGTCTCCCACCAGATAGATTGTAATAACCGCAACAGACGGGCCGCCGGCCGACCCGTCGCCCGAAGGGTCGAAGCGAAGTTGACCCACAGGTTCGCCATCGCGAAGTATCAAGAACAGCAATCCATCGTGATCGGCCACCGCCCGAGCGAACCAGGCCTCATGCTCCTCCCAGCTAACGGATCGCCCTGAAGCGCCCAGCGCAACGATTTCCGGAAGGTTGCGCCAGTTGAAAATAAGGTCACTGTCCGCGCGAGTGACACTTCGTAAATATCTTGAGTCAACTCTCACGCCAGTTCACCTTAGCCATACCCCGCATTGACCTGACCACTCGGTCGGCACGATCGCTCACCTCCGTCACCGCCTAATTTTCATTCAACCGGCCTATCGAACGAAAAGCCGCCTTTAACGGCATGGAAAAGGCAGGCGGCAAGTCTCATATCGTCCTCGGTATCGATATCAACTGCCCGATGCCACGGCATGCGAAAGCCGCGGATTCCGGGAACATAGAGCGTGTCGGCTGTGGCTATACATTGGCTGCGCGCCCAATAAACAGCTCCGCTTGAGCAAACAGCGTCCGGGTAATATTGGCCCTTTAATTCAGCGTATTCGGGGAACGCAAATTTAAGGCCCGCCTCTGTTTCGAAAAGCGCTCGAAATGGCGGCGTCCAACCGTAACTTGTGACACTAAGCATCGCAGGCGCTTCACAATCTAGAAATTCTCGGTAGCCAGCCCGAATATCGTCACCGGTACGCAGTGGGCAGTTTGCTGCGAGAAGACAGAATATCTCTGGCCAATTTGGGCCATCGGAGATTATCTGTCGCAGCACATCTATGATCCCTGCAGCATCTGTGGCGAATTCTGCAGGCCTTTTCAAAACGGTCGCTCCTGCCTCCCTTGCGCAAGCTGCGATTTCGTCGTCTTCCGTGCTCACGAAGATGTCGGCAAACAGCCCAGTCGACGCCGCCGCCTCAACCGTCCAAGCGAGCATTGGTCGTCCAGCAAATGGGCGTATATTTTTCCGGCTAAGTCGCTTTGAACCGCCGCGCGCAGGGATAATTGCAACCGGTTTGGTGACTTTCATCGCAGTCATTGGCACAGTGCGGACCTCATCTGATTGTCTCACGCAACACGGTGAATGCTTCCGCCGCCTGCATGCCAAAAGACATGCCCCGATAGCCGGCGAGGTGCTCAACCGCCTCCAGCGAACGCGCGTGCGGTGGTTCGCGCATTTCGGCGTCGTAACATTCGAGAGCGCTCAGCTTGGAAGCCATCGTTGCTGAAATGTCCACATATCGGGCCGGCTGGAATTGATCCGAGGGATTTCCCCATCCGGTACTGGACAGCACTTCGAACCCGTATATCGCGCGGACGCTTGAACCCGGCTGGGGCCGGAATGCGGTCAAAGTCGCCTGAGCCACGATGCGATGATCGATATTGAGGTCGCCAGCGTGGTGCGTGTAAACGATCCGGGGGTTCAGTTCCAACGCTCGTTTCTCAAGCGTCTGCACGATCTCAAGAAGGGGAACGCTGTCCAGTCTATTATCCGGCAGATCGAGAAACACCGGCTCGCGTGCGCCTAACGCGGCTGCCGCGGCACGAGCCGAACCACGGCGGCGGTCGATGTCATTCGAGCCAGCCCCCTCGCGTGAGGTCTCGCCATCGGTAACGAAGATTATTTCGACGGTCTCGTCATGTTGACTGTGGCGTGCAATCGTCCCGCCGCAGCCCAGCACCTCGTCATCGGGGTGTGCGGCGATCACTAGAACTGACATTCATCTCCTTCCTGTGACTACCGTTCAAAAATTGCCGTTGGGTAGGCAATTTCATGAGCCTGTTTTCTGGCATCATGCCGGAATCAGGTCTAGCCACCTTCATACATGGCGAAACGCAAAGCTCCGAAATCCATCGCTTCCGCCTAGCGCCGGAGGATAATTCCTATTAACACGTCCACAAAAACCGCGCATCGAATCGGCAACGGGCGTAGCCGGTCCGCTGGCACAGAATCCCGAGACGCCTCCCCGCGGCCTTCGGCTAACCGCCGCAACTCCACATTTAGAGCAGGAACTGAACACGATGGCTATTGGGACGATCCTACAGCTTGCAAAGAGAGCGAAGCGCAAGCTGCTGGGCCAGCGAGGCTCTTCGCGTCCCAAGGCGGAACTGGGCGCCATCGCGGCTCTGGGAAATACCGACCCGGAGCGGGCGCTCGAATTGGCCACGGAGCAAATCGAGCGGAACCCCGCAGTCGCCGGGACATATCTGATCAATGCGCAACTCCTTCGCGAGCAGGGCCGGATCGACGATGCGATCGGAACGCTTCGCCAGGGTACAGGGCGAGCAAGGGACCATCGTCTGTCGATCGCGCTTGGCGATCTGCTGTTCGACGAGCGGCGCGTTGCGGAGGCTGTTTCCCTGGGCCGGGCCGCGCTCGCGGAATCGGACTATGCCGACGCTCTGGTTCGGTGGTTCACGGCGCGGCTGCACGATCATCTGATGATCGAAGAGGAAGAGGAAGTTTGGAAAGGGTTCTTCGCCCGACATCCGAACTCCCCCGTCATCGGCCGCTATGGAGGGTTTCTCATGGCCCTTCGCCGCTATGACGAGGCTGCCGTGGTGCTTAAGAAAGCAGTCTCCGTTCAATCGGAAGTCAAGAACTCCGCGTTCGAGACCCTTTTCACCCTCATCAGGGCTTTGCTGCAGACCGACCGGATCGACGAGGCGTGGCAGGTAGCAGGCGCGAAAGCGCCGGCGACCCATCGCGCCTTCTTCACCGCTTACATTCACAATGCACTCGGGGAAAACTCCCGGGCACGAGCCGCCCTTCCCAATGCGGGCGACAATGAACCCTCCAAAGTCGCCCAGTTCCGATCGCGTCTCGAAGTCATCCGGGACAGCTACGAGATTTGGGAGCGCGTTCCTCTCAAGGAGCCGATCCGCGGATTATGCATTCCGCTCGTCAATCAGTCCGCGCTCTTTTCCGTGTGGACCGGGCTCACGGTCGCGGAAATGCGCAAACATGGCTTCAAGACGGTTGTAATGGACCGGACCAGCTTGCTCGACCGGAGTCCGACCGGCGATGCTGACATAGACGCACTGCAGGGTCTTATCGATCACACACGGGAACGGCTGACGGATGAGACGCTGCCTCGGGGCAAACCTCGACATGAATGGACGGTCGAGCCCGAGCGCGGGGTCGTTTCAGCTTGCGGCATCAATTTTTTCCAACCGATCCGCGAGCGTATGTGCACCGTGCTGCGACGTTACACAGTGGATTTCACCCACCCCATGGCACGCGCGGTCATGCAAGAGTCAATAGCGATGGCCGACATGTCCCTCACCGTCTGCATGCGCATCCACGAAATCGCGAAGCGTCGCGGATGGTCGGTGCGGTTCTTGAGCGGAATGTCGCACTACGTGCCCGCGGCGGTCTACAAGCTCTATTGCCGCGCCCACCGGGCGGATGTCGACATGGAGTATGTGGCTTATGTCGCCGCCTATGAACATTACTACTCCAATATGGGTAACAAGGTGAGTAGCGCCCTTTCGGTACAGAATCTGACGGCCAGTCAGGGATTGCGGATGCCACATCGTGCAACGAAATCGAACTTCGACGCTTGGTGCGCTTCAATTCCGGACAGGACACCGATCCTTGAGAGGATCGAAAAATTGATCGCCTATGACCGTGCCCGCATCGAACAATCGCCTGACGCTGCAGCGATGATGGAGAATATCGAAAGGCATAGAGCCGGAGGCGGCAAGGTGATCTGCCTGTTCGGAAAAATTCCCTACGACATCGGCGTCGACGTCGAGGGTGGAAATGCCCATTCGGACATGGTCGACTGGATCCGCCACACGGTCGAGACCGTCGGGCGGGACCTTGGCGTCATGCTGCTGATCAAGCCGCACCCGAATGAGGTGCGCAAGGAGATCGCATCGCCGACAGAGACCTTTCTCGATATGGTGGGCGACGAGTTGCCGGAGAATGTCTTCAAGCTCAAGCATCGCTGGTTCAATGTGAACGAGCTTCTGCCTATCATGGATCTGGGCCTCCTGTGGCACGGAACAGCAGCGCTTGAACTGACGGCGAAGGGAGTCCCCGTTATCGTGTGCTCGACGACCGGCAATACGGATTTTCCGATCGGGCTGCTGCAGCCGTCTGACCGGGTCGACTACGAAAGAATGCTGCTTGCGGCCGATCGACAATCCATCCCGCAGGATTTGCGGGAACGAGCGGCGCTGATGATCGAATATCTCGGTTCACCCTCGATCATGGTTCCTTACAATTACGGTTATATGCCCTTCTTGAGGCGCGCGGTTCCGGGTTTTCCCAAATGGCATATGGAAAAAGTTGAGGAATATCTGACGAACGGCGATCCTAATATTGCAACGATGGCTTCCCGGGCCGTGGGCAGCAAGACGCCGACAGTCACGGAAACCTGACGGTCAATTGGAGCGACTTGTGAAACAATGGGTTGTCTGCGGCGGTGGCATGCGCGGTATCGCTGCCGCTGCGCTTCTGCGAAACAGCGGGCACAGCGTAGTCTTGATCGAGAGGCAGCCGGAACTCGGCGGGCTTTTATGCTCACCGGAATGGGGCGGGCTCTATGTAGACAAGGGATGCCACCTCCTCGACTTCGCCCACAGCCGCTCGGGAAAATTATACGAGGCCATCCTGGGCACCGATATGCACCCGATTCACCGCACCTATGCTTCGATCAACTCCGGATTTCGTTCAAACGACATCGCACTGCCGGATATGTCCCACTTTGCCGAGGACCTGCGGCGCCGGGCGATCGACGAACTGAAACGCGCTGTCGCGGATGACGCCGTAGCGGGATCGAAGGCCTCGCTCACCGACTTTTTCCTTAGGCATTTCGGCAGTACCGCTGGCTCATACGCCGCCGCCAGCGCCCGGAAGATGACAGGGATCGAGCCCGATTTGCTGGACCATGACGCATTCGGTTCGCTGCCGCTCCTGCAACGCATACGGTACGGCCCGGATATCGAGATGCTGGAACTGAAAAAGGACTCGCGCATCGATGAGAGGGCGGCTGCCGCGTCCGTCGCACCGCCTCGACAGAATGACGCGGGCTTCCCGCACCGCAACCAGTATCCGTCGAAAATGGGCATGCGGGGGTTCTGCATCGCCGCCCGCCAATATCTGGAATCGATTGGCGTCGAACTGCGCCTTGGTGCATCGATCGCCGGAATCAATCGCAAAGCCAATCGGGTAACGATCGACCTGGACGACGGATCAGCGGTTCAAACGGAACGCGTTTACTGGAGCGGACCTGCCGCCAGCTACTTCGCGACCGTCGGCGAGCAAGACCCGGCTACAAGTCAGGGAATTCCCGCTAGCCTGCTGATTTATGCGTTTCGAGTACCGCCCGCCGCCGTGACCGACATCACTTACATCCACGACTATAGGCCGGAAACCAATGTGTTCCGGTTTTCAACCGCCGGGCTTTACGGTCGCCAAACAGGTGCAGACGGACTGACATACATCCTCGCCGAAGTTCCCACCAACCGGAGCCTTCCGCATTGGAAGAATCCCATGGCCATCGTGGGGCAGGTATGGGCAGAGGCGGTCGGGGCCGGTCTGGTCGACGGTGACGATACTTACAGGGACGTACGCGTGGAGGCCTTGCCCGCCGCATTTGTCCTGCCCAAACTGGGCGGTGCCGAACTCCGGGCCCGCCGTGCCGAACTGCTTAGCGAACTGGGTCCCGAGATTGTCTTCCCGCGCGAAGGTACGTTCGGCAAAGCGTCCATCGTGGATGCAGTTTCGGCTGATCTGGAACTCTGAGGCGCTTTCACCATGAGCAAATACTGGGAAGACACCTATCGCAATGGTCATCGCCAGAGTTACCCTTGGGATGTCGTCGTGTCCTTCGTCTTCCGCAATGCGCCGAGCGACAGGCCAAGAGACCAGATACGCATTCTCGAAGTAGGGTGCGGCACGGGCTCCAATCTCTGGTTCGCCGCCAGGGAGGGGCTCTCCGTTTCAGGAATTGAATTGAGTTCAGATGCAATCCGCATGGCAGAGGACCGGTTCGCCGCCGAAGGGCTAATCGGCGACTTCAGGATCGGCAGTTTCGACAGTCTTCCCTTTGCGGATGAAGATTTCGATCTGGTCGTAGACAGGGCCGCCCTCACTTGCGCCGACCGTTCGACGATAAGTCGCGCCGTCCGGGAGATCGGCCGCGTAACGCGTCCCGGCGGCCGATTCTTCATGAACTGCTACGCGGACGATCACACTAGTGCCGGCGCGACATCGGGGGATGGATCGGGAACAGTGGTTGATGTCGAAACCGGATCGCTGGCGGGCCTGGACCGCATCACCTTTTTTTCCCGTGATCAGCTGCTTGAGCTGCTCGACGAAAAATGGTCGATAGAGTCGCTGTCCAAGCTGGAGCTTCGTGAGACGATCGAGCACGTCGACAGCATCCATACAGAATGGCGCGTTGTCGCGCGAAGAAGCTGATGTTCGTTCCTCACAATAGGCTCACACATGATTTCCAGGAAGTCGCAGCCGTCGAGCGCGTTGTACGTAGCGGACATTGGGCGACGGGTCCGGAAACTCAATTTTTCGAAGCCGAACTGGCCTACTTTGTCGGGCGGCGGCGTTGTATCGCCGTAGGGTCCGGCCTAGCAGCGCTACGTCTTGCGTTGCTGACCATCGGTGCCCGCAGTGAGGATGAAATCATCATACCTGCTTATGGGTGCGTGGCGTTGGCGAACGCGGTTCTCGCGTGCGGCGCGAAGCCAGTGACGGCGGACGTCATTCCCGGGGCGTGGACCCTCGACCCTGCCAGCGTAGCCAATCTGGTTGGAAAGCATACAAAAGGAATCGTGGCCGTCCATACATTTGGGGTTGCGGCCAGAATTGACGAATTGCGCCGTTTCGGAATTCCTGTCATTGAAGATTGTGCGCATGGATTGAGCCGTGATCACATGGGGACTAATGCAGATATCGCAATCACGTCGCTCTATGCAACGAAGCTGCTTGGTGCCGGGGAAGGCGGCGCACTACTTGGCAATGACGACAGCGTGCTTGATGCGGCAGCAAATATGCGAGACTACACGGATCAGGCGCCTTCAGCGTTCCGTATGAACGATAAGTTGACCGACTTGGAAGCGGCGCTTGCCCGTGTCCAGTTAGCGAAGCTCGATACGCTCATTGATCAGCGGCGCCTGCATGCCCAGTTCTATAGTCAAGCCTTCGCTGATTTGGAAGATTCCGATGTAATCTCGTTACCGGTGGATGACGACAATCGCATTTGGTATCGATATGCGATCCAACTCCGACAACACGACGTCGAGACAGTAATTTCTCGCCTTCGTGATCAGAGTATCGGCGCAGAGCAGCCCGTGTGGCCTTGGGAGCCAACGAACGGGAACTTACGACACGCTGATCAAGCATACCGTACGCTGTTGTCGATTCCGCTATATCCAACGCTAACCGGCGAGGAACGGGGCAGCGTTGTTGCCGCCGTCCGCCAGGTTCTGGAATGAGGCGCGACCTGTGAACCAATGTATTTTTGAGAAAATTGGAAGCCACTACGACGATCTTGTTGCCCGATATGGGCATAGCTCGTCCGCTTGCGACTACGGGCATCCCGCAAGCCAAGCCGCCAAGTTTGCAGTGCTTTCGGAGGTTATGCCTCTGGATGGCAAAAGCCTGCTCGATGTTGGATGCGGTTTCGCCGACTACGCTGACTACCTGCTCGCGAAACAAAGCGGCCTAGACTATGAAGGCATTGATTTGTCGCAGGCGATGGTAGCGGAAGCACAGCGATTGCATCCAAACTTGCGAATACTTCAGGGAAACATTCTTATTGATTGGATTGATACCTACGACGTCGTTTCTGCAAACGGAATATTTTATCTACTTGGCTCCGATGCACCCGCAATTATGAGGCGAATTATAGAACAAATGTTTAATTCTGCACGACTCGCGATAGCATTCAATAGCCTTAGCGATTGGACGACTGACAAAGAACCTAATGAATATTATGCAGACCCACTAGAAGTATTTGATTATTGTCGAACAATTACGCCTTGGGTTATTTTACGAACAGATTATCATCATCGTGATTTTACTATTTACATGTATAAGGAACGGAAAGTCTTGTGATAATCTCGATCAGTCAGCCAGCCTATCTGCCGTGGCTTGGCTATTTCGACAGGATCGCCGCAAGCGATGTTCATGTTGTTCTAGATCACGTGCAGTTTGAGAAGAATAGCTTCACGAACCGGAACCGCATCAGGACGCCGGATGGCGCGGCGTGGTTGACGATCCCGCTCCTGACCAGCGGAAATTTCGGCGCACTGGAAATCAACCGGCTTCGCGTTGCCGACAAAGGCCGGTGGGCAAAAAAACACGCCCAGTCCTTGAAGTTGAACTATGGACGTTCCCCGGCCTTCAAGTCGCTCTGGCCGAGGCTGGAGCCGCATTTTCCGGAACAGGCCGAGCCAGACAGGCAGCCACCCTTGTTCCTTCCTCCGGTCGATGCGTTAAACCGTGCATCGCTCGACCTTCTGGGGATCAGCACACCACTTGTGCACAGTTCCGCCATGGAGCTTGAATCCGCGAAGTCTCACCTAGTGCTCGACATTTGTCGGCAGGTCGGCGCCAGCCAGTACCTCTCGGGTTCATTGGGGCGCAACTACCTCAATTTGGACCTGTTCGCGGATGCCGGCATCGAAGTGATGTTTCACGACTATTCGCCGGCAACCTATCCTCAGATCTGGTCAGGTTTTCACAGTCATCTCGCGGCAGTTGACGCGATCTTCGCTTTGGGCGAGATGGAGGCGCGCCGCATAATGGCTATCGGCCGCAGAATTGCCCGGCCCAGCTGAACCTTTCGGAGACACCATGCCAGACACGCTGAAAATTGGCCGACGAGAAGTTGGTGCGGGTCAACCCTGTTACCTGATGGCGGAAGTCGGGACCACGTGCCTGGGAGACCTGAACAAGGCGCTCGCGCTGGTAGCCGCCGCGAAGTCGGCGGGGATGGACGCGGTTAAGTTTCAGTTGGTCGACGCCAATCAGGACACGCGGGAGCATGCGACCTACAAATTGGTGGTGGACGGTAGAGAAACCACCGCGAACATGCGCCAGATGTTCTCGGCGCTGGCATTCGAGAAGAGCGAGTGGAAACAGATCGCAGAGGCATGCCGCGACGCGGATATCGAGTTCCTTGCCACCTGCGACTACTGCGACGGCATCGATGTGTTGGAGGAGATCGGCATCGCCGCCCACAAGATCGGCGCGTGGGACACCACTTACCGCCACTTGATCAAGCATATCGGAAAAACCGGAAAACCGATGATCGTCGATCTCGGGCCGACGACGCAGGACGAACTCGACGAGCTCTGCGCATGGCATCTCGATGCGGGTGGGTCAGTGGTCGTGCCGCTACACGACTACCACACCGATGTCGCGGGCGAGATGAACATGCGGGCGATATCGCATCTTCTCGCGACGATGCCGGGGCCGGTTGGATACTCCTCGCCCAATCAGGACAGCGACATGGACTTTCTGGCCGTCGCTCTCGGGGCGCACATCATCGAAAAGCGGCTGATCCTCGATCGACGAGAAACTGCCTTTCACGCTCACGAATCGATGGAGCCGGACGAGTTGATGGATTGGGCAAGGCGGATCCGCAGCGCCGAGGCGGCGTTGGGTCAGCAGGCCATCATTCCCTCACAGCGCGATCTCGCGGGCGCGGCGCAATACTATCGCTCCGTGGCTACCCTCCGGGATATCGCGAAAGGCGAAGTGCTGTCGGCCGAGATCATCGACGGGAAGCGCCCCGGCACCGGCATTCCCACCAAGCGTATCGACGAGATGCTCGGCCGACGCGCGAGCCGCGATATTCCGGCCAATACGCTTCTCGAGACCTCCGATCTGGAGTGAAGATTCGTCAGTCGAGGTCATCGAGCAGAATATGCCGACCCGCCGGCACTTCTTTCGCCAGCCGGCGTCCCAGGATCAGATGTGCGTCCCGCGGAGGTATCCCCGACCCCGGACGAACGTACCGAATATCCGCCTGGGCAAGCCTGTGTCCGGGAGCCAAATTCCGTGCGGCGGAGCATGAAAGCCGGTGCTGAGTTCGAGCGCCAACTTCCCGTTCGCTAAGCACTATCGCGCTTTGACCCAGCGCGACTTCCGTGAATCGAAGAGCTGCGGCCAATTCTGCGAATTCGTCTGGATCGGAAGAAAAGGCGTGATCGGGTCCCGGTAGCGAGCGATCGAGTGTGAAGTGTTTTTCGATCCATACGGCGCCAAGAGTGACGGCCGCGACCGACGCCGCGATACCCGCGGTATGATCGCTGAAGCCCGAAAGACAGCCGAAGGCATCGGCCAAGGAACGCACGCGGCGGATATTCGCCTCGTCGGCCGGGGTCGGATATTGCGACGTGCATTGAAGCAGGATGAGCTGGTCGTTTCCCGTCCGGCGAAAGCATCTCACCGCATCGTCGATATCGGCCATCGTAGCCATGCCGCTGGAGAGCACGACCGGAAGGCCGGTGTTCCCCATTCCCTCGATGAGGTCCAGATCGCCCAGATAATCGGACCCGTTCTTCAGGACCGACACACCCAGGTCGGTCAGCGTTTTCACGCCGCTCATGCTTGTCGGCGTCGAATGCCAATCTATTCCCGTCACGGCGCAGTGTTCTGAAATGCGCGCAAGCTGCTCTTGGCCGAGCTCGACGCGCTTGAACATCTCGTAGAGGTTCTCGGTGACCGGACCATCCTTTCCATCATACGTATAGGTTAGTGTCCGGTCGGCAATAAAATCATCGGTGTGATAGTTCTGGAACTTGACGGCGTCGGCGCCCGCGGCTTTTGCCGCGTCTATCGTCTTTCGCGCCAGATCGAGATCGCCATTGTGATTGGTTCCAATCTCGGCGACGAGATAGGCGGGATGCCCCTCGCCGATGAGCCGGTCGCCAATTTGTAACTGCCGTGAAGGGGTTGTTGCTTTCATCAAAGAAGTGCCTCACCGGAAAATTCCACCAGCGCATCGGCGACACGCCGAGCGCCCAAACCGTCAACTTCAGCCGTCCCCGCCGCCGCCATCTGCCGAAGGCGCGCGGGATCGCCGATCAGCTCGGCGACGGCCCGCCCCGCCGCGGCAGCGCCCTCAAACGTGACACAGGCGCCGGTTCGAGCCAACGCCAGTGCTCCGGGGCGCTGGTTCTCCGCCAAGATCAGCACAACAGCCGGTACTCCAAGATAGGCGGCCTCAAGCGCGGTTACGCCACCTCCGATCACCGCAATGTGTGCCCGGGAGATCAGCGGCGCCAATTCCTGTGTCGGCAAATGAGCGAACCGCTCGCGGCCAGCCCCGTCTGCGCTGGAGGCCGGATCCGCTCCTGCTACCAGGACTACATCACGGGAAGGTATTGCAGATGCAACCTCCGAGGCAACCTCTGCGGCCAACGCCGGATCGGAGGAGCCGCCAAGGCAAACAAGGACGTAGCCCTCGTCCACGCGCAGGGCATCGGCAACAGCTTGGCGGATCGCGGCGTAGCGCGTGCCGAGGAGCTTCATCTTCGACGCCGGATAGGCTTTGGCAAACGTGACGTCAGCTCCGGCGTTCTGGTTCACGACGATCGACGCCGCGGGATCAAATAGTCCGAGATCGTCATAAACGAGCGTGCGGAGATCTCCCGGAAGTCTCCCAAGCAGCGGAGCCGCGAAGGCGTAGTTGTCGATCGCGGCCCATGCCGCTCCCTTGATTGACCCAGCCTGGCTTGCCATCCCGAAAGCCACTCGGCAGGTCTCGTTCGTATCCTCTTCAGTGCCTCTGAGAAAAGTGCCCCTTACAATCTCGATGCCAGCCTGGCGCCAGGCGGCCAGCCCGGGCGCGTCAGGCGTCGACGTCAGCAAGGTGCATTTGTGGCCGCGGGCTGCGAGCGCCTCTGCGACCGGCAGAGTCCGCAGAAGATGGCCCTCCCCGATGCCGGCGCCCCCGTCACAACGAAACAGCACGCAATTCATCTACCCGCAGAACCGGTTCCGCCAGCTGCGATATCCGCGATCGCCGCGCACACTCTGGCAACGTCGTCTTCCCCCATCGCGGCGAAAAGCGGCAATGACAAACAGCGGTCGTAGTAGCTTTCGGCACCTTCCATGTTGCCGCCGGCGGCCGATCCGGCAAGCGTTGGCTGCCGGTGGAGCGGTATGTAGTGAACCTGAGTACCGATCCCCACCGACCGGAGAGCGCGCCCGAAACTGTTCCTGTCCGTTCCGATCGCGGCAAAATCGACCAGCACGACCATGAGGTGCCAACACGGTTCGCCCGCACTTGCCTGTGGGACGCAAGTAACGACGGGCGATAGCGGTTCCAGCAACTCACAATATCTGCGCACCAGTTTTGCGCGATGGCTCCGTAACTCGTCCAGACGCCTGATCTGGCTGAGCGCTAGGGCCGCGTGTATGTCACTCAGGCGGTAGTTGAAACCCAGTTCCGAGGCCTCGTAGTACCAGTAATTGGCCTCGCCGTTGCGAGCAAATGCGCCGGCCTGATTGGCGAAATGGTCCGGATCGCGACTTATGCCATGCGCCCTCAGGCTGGTGATCCTGGCCGCGAGAGAAGGATCGGACGTGGTGATGGCTCCTCCTTCCCCCGTTGCTACAGACTTCACCGGATGGAATGAGAAAGTCGCCATTGCCGAATGCGGTGATCGTCCCACCGGGCTGCCGTCAGGATAGCGCGAACCTATCGCGTGGGAAGCATCCTCAATCACAATCGCCCCGGCGGAGCGCTGATCGCGTCGAAGCACTTCGGACACACCTTCCATGTCCACCGTCTGCCCGGCCAGGTGCACAGGGATCACGCATGAAACCTCTCGGTCCGTGCATTGGATGGCAGCCGCCAAACACTCGGGCGTCATCAGCCCGGTATTGGGATCGACATCGCACAGAAGAACTTCCGCTCCCATGTATCTTGCCGCGTTTGCGGTCGCCACGAAGGTGATGTCGGGAACGATCACAAGAGAAGATGGTCCGATTCCAGCAGCTGCTGCGGCCAGATGGAGCGCGGCTGTGCCGTTCGCCACCGCTACCGCATGGGAAGACCCGCACGCGCCAGCTACGGCCTCTTCAAGGGCGGAAACGAGCGGACCAGTGGTCCAGAAGTCGCTGTTCAGGACTTCGAGAACGGCCGTAACATCATCTTCGTGGAGAGTGGGTTTGGCGTATGGCAGAAACCTGTCGTATCTCCCACTCACGGAACCACCTCGGTCATCCTCAGCATTTCCTCAGCACTTAGCCAATGTTCATTCTTGTCGCTGGTGTAGGAAAAATCGTCCACGACGCGCGAGGCGCCGGTGGCGACGTAGGTCGTACGGTCCCACCATGCCAATGCCGGTTCGATCACGTATCGATCACCGAGATCGACGGTAAGGCGCGCATCGTCGGTGGATACCATGGCCTCGTGAAGCTTCTCTCCCGGGCGAACGCCCACCATCTTATGCGGGAGATCCGGCGCAAGCGCACGGGCAAGGTCGACGACACGCATGCTCGGAATCTTGGGAACGAATATTTCGCCCCCCCGCATGATCTTGAAACAGGACAGGACGAATTCGACGCCCTGATCCAGCGTGATCCAAAACCGCGTCATCCGCTCGTCCGTGATCGGCAAGGCCGATACCCCCTGCGCGATGAGTTCCCGGAACAGCGGAAGCACGGAGCCGCGCGAGCCCATGACATTGCCGTAGCGGACCACCGAGAAGCGCGTTCCTGCGCTGCCCGACATGTTGTTCGCCGCGACAAATATCTTGTCCGAAGCAAGCTTGCTCGCTCCATAAAGATTGATCGGGTTGCATGCCTTGTCGGTAGACAGGGCAATTACCCGCTTGACCTTGTTCTGAATCGCGGCGTGAACGATGTTTTCCGCACCGGTGACATTTGTGTGCACGCACTCGACCGGATTATATTCCGCGATTGCCACATGCTTCATCGCGGCGGCATGGACGATATAATCGACATCCCGCGTTGCCATTTCGAGGCGCGTTCGGTCCCGTACGTCTCCAATAAAGAACCTGATATTGTCGTGCCCGCGAAATGTGGCCTCGTTCGACATCTGGAATTGTTTCTGCTCGTCCCGCGAGAAGACAATAACCCTTCGCGCTTCAGACTTGGCGAGGAGCCTTGCGACGAACTCACGACCGAACGAGCCAGTGCCTCCTGTCACAAGTATCGATTTTCCCTTTAGATCAAAGGTTTCGGTGGAGGCATCTGTCATTAATTGACTCTGTGGCAGGTTTCTTGATCAATCGTGTTAGGGCATGGACGACGCCAATGCCAGCCCCCAAGTAGGCCTTGTTTAGCTGGGTACCGTCTAGTTGTAGGGAATCCGTCAAAAAGGCTCCGCAGTTGTCCAAAGAGCGACCAGACCAAATGAGCAACACAACTTTATCGCTGGCAGAACTATTCTTCGTCGGTATATTTACCGATACCTACAGTGCTTCTTCCACTCAACAATATCTCTTTCAACTCATTGCTCGCCCGCAGATGAATGGCCAAGCGCGAAATACCAAAACGCGTCAGATGAAATTGATCCCAGAACAGCGGCTTCCGCATATCCGCGCCATCAAATAGAAAACATTCATCGCTTGTGCAGAAACATGAAAGGACATCTATGTGTCTTACACCGGACCGGACCGCCATTTCCCTCGCGTCGCTAACAATCTCGGCATAGCTCCAAGGAATCATCCCCGCATTGGAGGTCGATACTACGAACAATGATTCTTTAATGTTCCTGGCCGCGATCAAATGGCGCGGCAAGGGGATTTGCCAGACTGGTATGGTCGAGAACAATACAACGGACTCAAATCTAGCTCGCAGATCCTGCAGAGTGGACTCCACGACGGTCCACTGATTCTGTCGGTGCCGAAACGCAAGGAAGACCGCTTGGATACTGACCAAACTGTTCAAATCGTCGATTATTCCATTCATTTCCGGAAAACAGCGCCTTGCGCCTGCGAGCAAAAACTCTGCGGGTGGACAAGACGACTGATGAAGCATGATGAAATTCGTCTCCGGGTAGGCCATGCGGAGGCTATGGAATGTGTCACGGCCGACACTGTCGCCGATGAGGAGGACCGAAGGCCCGCGCGCCTGCCTTATTAGGCACTCAGTGACCCTTTGACGGGTATTCATGTGGTCGAAGCTGCAGGTCGCCGCCGGCGAAAATGAATTGGTTTCAGCGGATATTCCCGTATAGTTGAGGTTATACACTGACCGATATAGCCTTTCTTCTGCAGAAATTGTATCGAGAACTGAACTAATTTCACGATACACTATCTCCGTCCGGAGTCTATTTAGCGGTTCGTAGAAGCCGGGCGACGACAGAATGAGGCCAGCCACGACCGTCATCGCAAATAACGCGTAAGCATCAGTACGTCTGGGTAGGTATAATTTTCTGACTATCGGCCTTTCAATTAGTTTGTAGGAGAGGATCGCAATCCCGAAAGTTATGATGGCGCTAGTCAGCCGAATGACTGGCGCCTCTGCCGCGTCAGCTCCCACGAAGAACGGAAGCAACACGTATGCCGGCCAATGCCATAGGTACCAGCCATAGGAAACTTTACCGATTTTCACCATTGGCCGCATGCGCAAAAGGACATAGATGGGGTCACGAGCTGGATGCACGGCCCAAATTAGCAACGCTGCACCAAGCACCGGCAATGCAGCATTGATCCCGGGAAAATGAGTTTCATTGTCGAATCCGAAAACAGCGAACCCGATAGCCATTGCACCCAGGTAGCGTGCAACGAGGGCTGCGAGCCGGCTCTGCGGGGGGGCTAATTCCTATCGCCAGAAACGCTCCCGCGAGCAGTTCCCAAGCCCGAGCTACGGTGTCGTAAAACGCTTTGTCAAATTCCTCGCCCGCTACCAAGACAACAGAATAGATGAATGACGTAGCTGCAAGAACCGCTACGCCAACGACCAACCGCCGCCTGCTCTGGAACTTGACTAGCGCGAACAGGAAGAAAGGAAAGAAAATATAGAATTGCTCTTCGACGCCGAGCGACCACAAGTGCAGGAGCATTTTGTCCTGCGAGGGAGCATCAAAATAGCCGGACTGAAAATAGAAGAACCAATTTGCCAAACCGCCAATAACGCTAAGTAAGCTTAGCGTGAATTCCTGATAGGCGCCAGATTCCAGTAATGCCGATGCGAAGAGCCAGGTCGTCGCAAGCATCACCAGAAGGGCTGGGACTAAGCGACGGATGCGCCGTTCGTAAAAGGCGAGATATGAAAATTCTCTGTTGTCGACTTCTGTCAGTATGATCGACGTTATGAGGTAGCCGGAAATCACAAAAAAAATGTCGACGCCTACATAGCCGCCATTCGCGACCCCAAGCCCGGAGTGGAAAAGTACGACTGAAACCACAGCGACACAGCGAAGGCCATCGATTTCTGGACGATATGGGATCCCTTGTCTCATCCTCTGACTGCTCGCACTTGGTCCATGATACAATGGGTTGTCTGAAAGCGTCTGATGCTCAGTCCGAGTACGCGATGGCGATTGGTAATTTCGGCGAAATGGCATTAGCTTGCAAATCTGACAAATGCCTATCTCTCCCATTGCCAACGCAATCGTCAAGGAACAGACGCAGCTGTTCTCGCAATGGTCACTTTTCGCTATCTTCCCCGATTTGACAGGCTTTGCGTTCGGGACCGCCGGGTCGAGTACCGCCTTAATGCATGTCTGCTTTGGCATATCGTTCCTAGCTGGAGGACAGTGCGACTGAACACGTGACGCCCATGAGGGCAGGAAACCGGACTACCTGGCTGATTTTCAAGCGTCGAATCATCTACCGCCCGCTAGTGGGAGACCGTTCAGCCGTAATTGCTTCGTGCCCATGTCAGGATTCACAGCGGTGTTAACGCGCTTTCAGTTGCTGGAGCAGCATTTTCGGACCGACCCCGGCGGGGAGACCGACGTTTGGCGGGATATACCTGTCTGGCCCATTCTCCGCATGGCCGTCATGCGCCGCCAAAGCCTGTCACTCGCGACTTACAATCTCAAGGCAAACAACCCCTGGGGGACGGACATGCCCTCGTGGGCATGGCGCACCATTCTCGACGCGAATTTGCTGCACCGGAACGCCGCAGTTCCCGCTATATCACCCGATAGCGATCTGGTCCTTTGCACGCATTCCATGGAGCATGAATTTGGTTCAACGCAACTGGGCGCGGTGCACCCTGTTGTCGAAAGAGTGCGTCGTTTCCGAGCGACGGGCGGGACGGCGTCGGACAGGATGGTGCTCTGCTGGCAGGACAACAAGCCACCGGGCAGAAGCGGCCGAATTGGCGGCGAGGATGGACAGGTCGATATCCATCTGAG
The DNA here is from genome assembly GCA_040880025.1 of Rhizobiaceae bacterium. Taxonomy (GTDB): domain Bacteria; phylum Pseudomonadota; class Alphaproteobacteria; order Rhizobiales; family Rhizobiaceae; genus RCIO01. Next base: position 20,501 of record JBBDJD010000013.1, on the reverse strand, counting down.
CTTCGCCCGGGCCGCCGGGTATTTTCGTGCCCGCCAGATGGCAAGAGATCGGCAACTCCGCGGGATAATCACAGAGCTACTGAGTCATGTCGACCCATTGCTTGAAATGCCCCTCGACCGTGAAAGTATCTCCCTTGAAATAGCCAAGGTCATTTTCTGGAAGAAGCACTTTGAGAACCTGTTCGTTCGACTGAATACGAAGAGAGTATTCATTCAATGCTATTACAATGTGATTGGTCTGGGTGCGGTCCTTGCCGCGAACAAGGCCGGTATCGAAAGTTTCGACGTCCAGCACGGTCTGGGCGGATCGACCCACTATGCGTATTCATGGAGCTACGCCCCGGCTTCCGCCCGAACGATACTGCCCACGGGATTCCTGTGCTGGTCGGATTTTGATGTCGAAAACATTCACCAATCCATCCCGTTTGGGCATTCCACACATGTCGCGGGTGCGAACTGGGGGCGCTGGATCGAGCTTCACCCAGCGCTTCGCAATCATCTCGAAAAGGAAGTCGAGAGATTGAGCCGGGTCACATCCGGTCAGCGAATTGTGGTGTACATGCTCGCACGCGGCGAGGACGCCTCGATGCAACGCAAAGTCGTAGCCGCTGCGCATCCCGAGGGAACGAGAGTCGCGTTTCGCATCCATCCTCTGGACCGGACGGCAAAGGCCGCGACCGTGGATCCGCTGGATGCGGCGATCTCGGACGCGTGGCTGCCGGTGGTGTACGAGGTTGCGGAAGCCGTAATCGGACAGCACTCGGCTGCATGTCTGGAGGCCGCGCTGTGGGGGACAAAAGCAGTGGTATTCGGGCCGAAAGCCGAATTCCTGTTCCGATCCTACACCAAGGTTCCGAGTCTGACCGTATGCGCGGACCTCAGCGAGGCTGTAGGCTGAACGAATTGCGGGCTAAGTCCGCAATGCAAAACGCTTTGCGACAGTCTTTTCACCGGCCAGAAAACCACTAATCGCCTCGGCGATCCTTGGTGCCGCCAAGCCATCCCCATAAACATTTTTTGTCGCAGCGCAGTGTTCCCGAAACTCCGGGGACAGAGCCTTACGCAAGGCCACGAGTATGTTCTCGCGGCTTTCGTTCGTTTCGATCGAATTGCCTGACCGTTCGCGGCCGAACTGGCGGTCGCCGATATTGACAACGGGCAAACCGAAACAAGCCGCCTCGATGATGCCCGACGACGAGTTGCCGACCATCGCCAACGCGTGCCCCATTGCATTTGCGAAGGCGTCGCCACCGAGCGAAGGCACGACCGATGCGAATTCATGCCGGTCACAAAACGCCGATATCTCGGCGTTTATGGTTCGGCCGAAGCTGTCCGCATTAGAGAACGTGAACAGGGTCGGAAGGGCGAGTTCCTCAAGTACCGAAAGGAGGGAGTCGAAGCCGCTTCGGGTCGCCGCGAGATCTGTGGTCACCGGGTGATAGGTGGCAATAAGGAATGGTTGCGGCGGAACGCCAGCCTTGTCGGCAAGCGTTTCAAGGTCGAGCTTCTGAATACCGTTGAACTTGTCGATCGCGGGTGAACCGGTCACAAACACCCGATCGTCCGGCTCACCCATCTGCCGCACCCTCTGGCCCGAAAGCTCGGTCGCAACAAAGTGCAGATGCGAAAGCTTCGTGATGGCATGCCTGAACATGTTGTCGATCGCGCCTTCAGTCTCCTCGCCGCCATGGATGTGCGCCACTGGAAGCCGTAGCAGAGCAGCGGCCGTGGCACAGGCGTGGATTTCCCAGCGATCCCCAAGAAGCAGCACAAGGGCAGGCTGGATCCGATGCAGCGCCTGCCCATAACCGGTCATCGCCATGCCGTTCGACATGACTAGGCTTTCGTCACTGTCGTCCGCCAGAACGAAACGGACGGTATCCCAGATGTCGATGCCCGACTTTCTGACTTCGTCGATGGTGTGGCCGAATTCGTGCGAGACGTGCGTACCGGAAGCAATCCATCCGACTTGAACCTCGCTTCTGCGCGAGAGCTCGGCCGCCACCGGCAGCAGAATCGAATAGTCCGCCCTGGTGGAGGTGACAATGGCGACCCTGCTCGTTATGGACGGTGACATTCGATAGGCTTTCTGGTTCTTTAGGCGGTCCGCCGCAGTTCAGTCAATAAACTCGTCCTCGGCAAAATTCCGGCCAGCTTTTTGCCCGAGGAGCGCCCAGTAGTCCTCTGGCGGACGACCAGTTCCTGGTCGTTTCAATGCCAGGTTCCGTACCGAAAAGACGTCGCCGGCGGCAATGTCGGTTGCGGCGACGAGGCTCTTGCGAACGACGCCCGCATTGCCAAGTTCGCGTTCCGTCGGCGCCTTGACCCCCGATCCAAGCAGAACTTGGATGTTGCGCAGGTCCTTGACCATCTTGGCGAACTCGACCGGCTCCATGGACGCGACATGGTCCGGTCCGGGCAGTGTCCTGTCTGTCGTGAAATGCTTTTCGATCCAGCGGGCACCGAGCGCCGTGGCGACGATGCTGGGCAGGGGCGACAGCGCATGATCGGAATATCCCACTGGGAAGCCGAACGCCTCCTCGATGGTGTGCATCGCGCCCAGATTGAGGTCGGCGTCCTGCGCCGGATAGTCTGTCACGCAATGAAGGACGCTAACCTTCTTGCGGGCGATATCGCGCTTCCGCGGGTCCGCCCAAGCGGCCCACACGTTGCCAAGATCGCTGTTTGGAGCGCCTTCACATGAGTAAGCAAAAGTCAGCATAGCCAGCGCGAGTTCGATGTCACCCATTGTCGCCGTGCCTGTCGATACGATTAGGCTGGAACCCGTGCGTGCGGCGGTCAGCAACAAGGGGAGGTTCGAAATCTCGCCGGAGCCGAACTTGACGAGCCGCTGACCTAGCTTGCCCGTCAGCATTTCCAGGCTACCGGGGTCGAAAACGCTCGCGAGGAATCTAGTTCCACAAGCCTCGCAGTGAGCGACGAGGTCCTGGAAGTCGTCCACGCCAAGAGCCAGCGACGACAGCATAGACTGTTGACTTTCGTCGCTCCCGGTGTTGCGCTTCTGGTAATTCGCCCGCGATGCCGTTTTGGTGACGATAGCCTTGGGATCGAATATCTGAAACTTGACGTAGTCGGCCCCGCAACCCGCCGCCGCTTCGATCATGTCCTTCGCGAGGGCTGGATCACCATTGTGATTGACGCCGACCTCGGCGATGATTTTCACCGGATGCATGATGTTCCCCAGCCAGTTTTCACGCGCGCTGATCCAGGCTCTTTTCCGACTCGATATGTGTACGGGCGAAGTCGGGCTCAATGCTTGCGATCAATTCCTTGATCATTAGCTTGTCGACGCCATCCGCGACACCATCCCTGAGCTCGGTCAGTTTTTCCAGCAGCGGCCCCATATCCGCCTGAGGGGGGGCGTGACGGACCGCTCGCAACGATAAAAGCCCCACGTCCTTCACGCTCTCGTTGGCAGCCACGAACTCTTCGTAGGGCTTTTCGCCGGCGGTATCCGCAGGGGTGAGGAACACCGGATATTTGCGCGGCTCGCTGTTCGTGCGCAGGAAAGCCCTAGCTTCTTCTTCTTCGTGAAAGAAGACCGCCTCGATACCCCTGCTCTCAAGGAAGTGCTGCGCGACCGACGTCAAGAGAACCAAGTTCTCTTCAGGGTCAAGATTGGGGATCGCGATATGCCCGTCGTCCACAAGCAGGGAAGCAAGCGCGCAGATTGCGCCGCTCTCCGCAAGGGTGACGAAATAGCGCTTGATGTCGACCGGACAGGCAAGCAGTTGCCTCTCGCGCAACCGGGTTTCGAAACTCTGAAGCAGCGAGCCGTTCGAGAAAGCCACGTTTGCGAAGCGGGCAGAAGTGCGGGTGATCCCACCGCTCGCATAGCCCGAGCGGTGGAACATCACATGCTCCATCAGCCGCTTGGTCGCCCCCATGAGAGAACTCGGATTCGCCGCCTTGTCGGTGGATACGGAGAAATACCTACCCGACCAGGATTGCTCCGCAAGATGGGACAGAACTTGCGCCGGTTTGAGAATGTTGGTGTCGATCATGTGGAGGATGCTGAAGACATCCTTCTCGGACCGAACATGCTTGATGGCCGCGAAGTTGAGGATGATGTCGAACGGACCTTCCGATGCGAGGAACCTGCGGAAAATCGGACTCCCGAAATCGAGTGGAATTGTGCGAAAATCCGCCACATTCCGGATGCCGTCGTCGTCGGAAGATCTCAACTGCCGGATTAGTTCCGCAAGCCCGTTCTCGTTCACGTCCACCACGCAGATAGATGCGGGTGCGAGGTGAAGCAGCTTCTTGACCGTCTCGGCTCCAATCGATCCCGCCGCACCAATCGCCAGGATTCGTTTGCCGCTCACCTGCCGCTTGAGTTCGGGCATCCGCTCGGCAAACTCCTCAAGATAAGGCGAGCTGCTTCGGTTCAGTATCTTCTTTTCGAGCTGGTTGATCATAATCGCCAAGGAACCGCTACAGCCTGTTGCAGACAAGAGGCCCTACCGCATGCCCTTTATTCGCGCAACAGTTTCGCCGCCCCAACCGGATGCCGTTGGCTCAATTCAGAGATCAAAGTATCCTGCGCTTGAGTTGGAGCCGAATCTGTCGCAGGAGTGCGCGTTCGCCGGTTGGAATAAGTGGAATGACTCTCCTCGACAAGTTGCATCAGAAACAAGCTCGGATAGGCATAATTGGTCTCGGCTATGTCGGGATTCCGCTGGCGGTGACCTTCAGCGACGTCGGTTTCCGCGTGCTTGGTTTCGACATCGACGCACGCCGGGTGGCAAGGCTGAATTCGGGGATCAGCCCGATCGAGCATATCCGGTCCGATCATGTCGTCGCGATGGTCGAGCGCGGGTTCGAGGCAACCACCGATCTGGGTCGCATAGGCGAAGCCGACGCCATCATCATCTGCGTCCCAACGCCGCTCAGCAAACATCGGGAACCCGATCTTTCCTTCGTCACCGGAACAATGGAGTCGATCGCTCCGCACCTGCGTCAGGGTCAGGTCGTTTCATTGGAAAGCACGACGTGGCCCGGCACGACCGAAGAGGTGTTAAGGCCGTATCTAGAACGACAGAAACTTTCCGTCGGCACCGATATTTTTTTGGTCTATTCGCCGGAACGGGAAGACCCGGGAAACCGCGAATTCACAACGCGGAACATTCCGAAGATCGTGGGTGGAACAACACCGGCGTGCCTCGAAGTAGGGCAAGCGCTCTATGGACAAGCGGTGGAGCAGCTTGTTCCAGTCTCGTCCACGCGGGCCGCGGAACTGGTGAAGCTGCTCGAAAACATCCACAGGGCTGTCAATATCGGCCTCGTGAACGAGATGAAGATTATCGCCGATAAGATGGGCATCGACATCTACGAAGTCATCGACGCCGCGGCCACAAAGCCCTTTGGCTTTACGCCCTATTATCCCGGACCCGGCCTCGGGGGGCACTGTATTCCCGTCGACCCTTTCTACCTGACCTGGAAAGCGCGCGAATACGATCTGAACACCCATTTCATCGAACTCGCCGGCGATACCAACCGGAATATGCCGACATGGGTCGTCGGCAAGATTTCCGCGGCGCTCAACGAGTGGCAGAAATCGGTGAAAGGAGCTCGCATCCTGGCACTCGGCGTCGCTTACAAGCGCGATGTCGATGACATGAGGGAATCGCCGGCCGTCATCGTCATGGAACTGCTGCGGGCCAAGGGCGCCATTGTCGACTACTCCGACCCGCACGTGCCGACATTCCCCCGAATGCGGGAACACCAATTCGACCTGTCGTCGGTTCCGCTCGATCCCCAATCCGTCAGTTCGTACGACTGCGTCGTCCTGCTTACAGATCATTCGGATTTCGATTACGACATGATACTAAAGAGCGCCCCGCTCATCGTGGATACACGCGGACGTTATCGCGAGCCCAGCGAAAATGTCGTCAGGGCATGAAGTCGCTTGCACCTGTGGGCAAGGCCATTGGTGGCGATCATTTTCAGGTGAACGGGCTAATTTGATCCTAGGAAGCTCTCCCTCAATGAACATTGTTCACCTGACATCCGCTCACCCGCGTTTCGACACACGCATATTCGTGAAGCAATGCCGGAGCCTCAAGGAAGCCGGCCATGACGTGACGCTCGTCGTCGCCGACGGAATGGGTAGCGCAACCCGCCATGGAGTGAAGATCATTGATGTCGGCGCTGCGACTGGACGGATCAGTCGCATGCTCTCTAGCACGCGACGGGTTATCGCTGCCGCGAGAGCGTCCGATTTCGAGGTTTGTCACATCCACGATCCCGAACTCCTTGCCGGCGGGCTGTCGCTCAAGCGACGAGGCAGGAAGGTGGTCTATGACGCCCATGAGGACCTGCCGCGGCAAATAATGACCAAGACCTATCTGCCTTCCCTCCTCCGGCGCCCTGTTGCTGGCGCCGCCGAGATTTACGAACGATTTATCTGCCGCCGACTGGACGGCGTCGTCGCGGCCACGCCGGCAATTCGCGACAGGTTCTTGTCGATGGGCTGCAAGGCGATCGACATCAACAACTATCCGGACCTGCGTGATGTATCGGTTCCCGCCTCAAGTTGGTCGGCGAAGACAAGGGGGGTCTGCTACATCGGAAGCATCAGCGCGGGCCGGGGCGTGCGCGAATTGGTGCAGGCCGCCGTCCTGCTGGACGGCGATACCAGAATTCATCTGGCCGGAAAGTTCTCGGAGAAAGCCACCGAGCGGGAGGCGCGCGCCCATGCCGGCTGGTCCCGGATCGTCCCCCACGGACATGTGGGCCGGGCGGCGATCAACGGCATTCTCGCACGTTCGATCGCCGGCGTGGTGACGTTGCACCCCACATCCAGCTATGTTCAGTCCTTGCCGGTGAAAATGTTCGAGTACATGGCGGCCAGCATTCCCGTTGTGGCGTCCGACTTTCCCTTGTGGCGGCAGATCGCTGGATCGGAAGAATGCGGGATATTCATCGACCCGATGGATCCTTCGCAGATCGCCAGCGCGATAAATTACCTGGTTGCCAATCAGGACGAAGCCCGGCGCATGGGCGCAAACGGACGCCGCCTTGTTGAGACGAAATACAACTGGAAATCCGAAGAGAAAAAGCTGATCGAATTATATCAACGCCTCGCTTGCCAAGCCCGCTGAGTGGCCGCCGACAATCATGCTCGTTCCGAAAACACAAACCTTCTATCGGCTAGAACGGGGAGTCAAAAAGATGGTATCGTTGGCGCATATTGGCTACGGGAATTGGGGCAAGAACGTAGCCCGCAACTTCGCCGAACTGGGTGCGCTGGTGGCTCTGGTCGACCCGGATCCTGCGGCTGCGCGAAAGGGCGCGACGGCGCATGGAGCGCGGGCCGCATCGATTGAGGACGTTCTCAACGACCCCGACATCGAAGCGGTGTCGATCGCGTCACCTGCCGAACTGCATTTCGACCAAGCCTCGGCCGCGTTGGCGGCGGGCAAGCACGTCCTTGTCGAAAAGCCGGTTTCGCTCAACGAGTCGGACGCCAGCCGGCTGTGCGCAATGGCGAGGGAGCGCGACCTCGTGCTCATGGTCGGACACCTGCTGCAGTATCACCCTGTTTTCATCAAGCTCCGCGAGCTGGTTGAAACAGGTGTCCTGGGTCACTTGCGGTACGTCTATTCGAATCGGATGTCGCTCGGCAGATTTCGCCGCGAAGAGAACGTGCTGTGGTCATTCGCGCCGCATGATTTTTCGATGATACTCAGCCTGTTCGGCCAACAGCCGAGTGCCGTAACCGCTCAGGGGAATGTTTCGTTCACCCCGGGCGTGACGGATATCGCTACCGTGCAAATGCATTTTCCCGGCGGAGGGAGCGGGCATGTGCAGGCATGCTGGATGCATCCGTTCAAGGAACAGCGCCTTGTCGTCATAGGCGAGAAGGCCATGGCCGTGTTCGAGGACAGCCTTCCGAACTGGTACGACAAGCTGCTGCTATACCGGCACGAAATCGACACCAGCGGTCCGGTCCCAATGCCGCACAAGGCGGAGCCCGAGCGAATCCCGGTCAAGCAATCCGAACCCCTACGCAACGAATGCCTTCATTTCCTGGAATGCATAGTGCAACGCGCGGAGCCGCGAACCAGCGGCGAGGAAGGCTTGCGCGTGCTCAAGGTGCTTGAACGCGCCGAGCGAGCGCTGCAGGATAACCTTGCTCTTCAGGGACGGACGGTGCCGACATGAAATCGGAACAGGTTGTCGTGCACGAAAGCGCCTATGTCGACGACGGTGTCGAGATTGGCGAAGGCACCAGGGTCTGGCACTTCACCCATATTCTCAGGGGCAGCCGCATTGGACGCAACTGTTCGATCGGCCAGAATGTCATGATCGGCCCCGACGTGCCTGTGGGCGACAATTGCAAGATCCAGAACAACGTATCGCTCTACAAGGGCGTAGTTCTCGAAGAAGGCGTCTTTTGCGGGCCATCTTGCGTCTTCACAAACGTGCTCAATCCCCGCGCGACGGTGGAGAGGAAGGATGAATTCCGTGAAACGCGAGTGGGCACAGGCGCGACAATCGGCGCCAACGCGACGATCATCTGCGGCAACGGCCTCGGCGCGTATTGCATGATCGCCGCCGGCGCGGTGGTGACCAGACCGGTGGCCGGGCACGCGCTGATGGCTGGAATTCCCGCGCGCCGTATCGGCTGGGTATCCCGCGCCGGCGAAGTGCTTGACGAAAGCCTCGTGTGTCCGCGCACCGGGGAGCGCCACCGCGTGGAAGACGGTGAACTGCGCCTGATCGACTAAGCAGCGCTGGACGTATCGATGGCATCACACACGCCGATCTCCGGCCTTGCCGCCCGAAGCGCAACGCGCGCTCAAGGGACCTTCATAATTCGCGCAAACTGGAAGCGTGGGCGGCAAAGTCCGCGCCGTGGAGAAGCTTTAGCTACCGTCGCGTCCCGGTCGATTGAATTTATCAAATTTGGCGGTTTGCTCCATTGGGGACGGATCCTATTGTCATGACTGGAGACAAATGGCAGTGCGACCCTAGGTGGTGAGGTCGGCCTCAACGGCGCAGAATGGGTCGAGCCTTCCCCGTCCATCGTCGGCACCAATGCGGCGGCCGACGAGACCAACCGGCTCGCTCTCTCTTCGCCGGCCAGCCTGTTCAGCCATGAGGGCGCCGACCACAGGCTGACGATCAACAAGAACTCCGCGGGCCATACAGCTTCAGCACTATTCCAGACGGGATCTTCAGGGTGTGCCGAGATGGGGCTTGCCGGAGGGCGCCAAGTTCCGCTTCTCAGTCTACAACACCAATCCGGGATCCACGGCGGACACATTGAGATTTTCACGGCCAACGGTCGCAAGACTGGTTGAGGCAGCAGACCGGACGGTGGTCGCCGTCGAATGGAACGCGGGGCGCCGGGGAGGTCAGGCTACGGCTACGGCATCAAGGTAGCGGCGGGCAATCCTCTCGTAGGTCAGGTTCTCATCTACGTAAACTTGGCCTCTTCGACCCAGTTCTTTCCGCATCTCCGGGGTTGAATCGGCCAGCTTCAGAATTGCCTCGGCAATTGCCGCCGCCGTATCTTCCTCAACCACAATGCCGCACCGCGCCGCATGGACAGGGTCATGCTCGGCCCTGAAAGGCAGAACGATCGGCAAGCCCAGATGCATGAAGTCCACCACCTTGTTGAAGCTGGTGCCGTAGCGGTACAGGTTGTCCAAGACGCGCGCACCCGCATAGCCAATGTCGCTTCGCGATATCAGGTAAAGCGCGTCCCTTTTCGGTACCGGCGGAAAGAATGCCACATTCTCGAGCTCTAGGTCGTAGGCCTCTTCCTTGAGAGCAAGCGTTCTCCCCCCCTCCCCGACAAGCAATACTCCGAGTCGGCGCTCATACCCCTGGCTATTCAGCACGGCAATCGCACCAAGAAGCCGATCGAGAGCGTTGGGCACACCCTGCGCGCCGGGATGGATAATCACGATCCGGTCTTGATCGTGCCAATCGTCGATCAATGCAGAAGCCCGCCGCGCCACATCGCTCGTCAGGCCGGGCTTTTCGGTGGTGTCGATGCCGTTTGGCACATGGATGAATTTGTGGGGTGCCAGTCCCCGCGAGCGCATATATGGCTCGGCGCCTCCGAGCAGCGATGCCGCGAGATCGGAGCGGCGGTATGCGAGGCGCTCGACGAACCCGCACAGAAGAATGAAAGGATGCCAAGGCGAGGTGCCGTTCACCTCGACTATCGAAAGCGGCCACAGATCCCTGACCTCGAAGACGAGCTTTGCCCCCGTGCGGCTGGCCAGTCGCAGAGCCGGCACCACCGCGAACGGATGCGGTGAACTGACGATGATCAGGTCGGGTTTCGCGATACCGTGGCGGGTGCCCAGTCTCGCCATGGCCACGCAGTAATCCATCATGTTGAGAATGCGCCCGACACCGTTGCCGCGGTACCGGCGCGCCTTCAGCGCGATATAGCGAACACCGTCGACAGTGGTTTCGGATTCCGGGAGGTCGGCCCCAAGTTGATGGTGCCATCGGGCCACGAACACGGTGGTGATATGTTCATCCATCGCCCAAGCTCGCCCGAGATGATGAACGCGTGAAAACTTCCCAAATCCCGGAAAGCTGGCGTAGTGGTTAAAGTACCAAATGTTCATGCTGGTTTTCGCACTTTGTAGGCTCGGAAGCCGGTCCCCTCCACGCGAAGGTCGCGTGCTATTGACAAAGACTTCGCTCGGCAGACCTTAGTCACTGGCATCGAAGCGCAGCAAGTGCCAGTCGCCGGCCTTTCCATATCGCAGGTACCGGCGCTCCAACACCGGTAGATCCAAAAGGTGCACCCATGCATACCCGCCCTGCGGAATCCTGTCGACATTGCGCACCCTCTTGTCGATCCGAGGGGAGTAAAGCGCAAGCAAGACCATCTCTTCTCCAAAGCTTGGCGGACGAGTGGCGGGAATGAGAATATCGACGCGGTTCAAATGCAATACATCTCTGAGGGGCTGGGTGGTGAGCGGTTCCTTGATGCGGGCTCCGTAGTCACCCCAAAGCCCCGTCGCAAACAGCATCGCGATCGCGATCGCAGGACCGGCAAAGAATGCCCAAAGAAACAGCCTGGAGGAGCGCACATCTAGGCGCCAATCCACCAGAACGATTGCCAACGGCAAGAAGAGGCATAGCCCCGCCGCTGCACCCGCTATGGCCAGACGGCCCGAATCCGGGCCTAGTAAATCAGGCAGCCATATGACGACGGATGCGGCGCCAAGAAGAAGCAATCCGAGCACTGCCGACACCAATGCTACCGACACGCCGGCCCTCGGTGGGCCCTTCTCGTAGCTTCGGGCCAGGGCCATTAGGGCGACCGCTGCGAGCAGAGACAGGTATGGTAACAACTGCAGCCCGTAATACCAGGTGCGTGTGCTGAACGCGGTCAGCTCGAGGAAAAGCACAACAGGGAGGCCGATGAACAGCGTCTTGCGGCGGAAAGCCGGCGCGCGCCAGGCAATTGCTGCGCCGGCGATCGCGAACAGTGGCCACGGGAAGGCAGTCGCTGGAATGTTCCAGAAGTAATAGAGCGGGCCGGCGTCATGAAAATCCTCGCCTGCGAGGAAGAACAGCTTGCTCACCTGCGCCGTAACCGACCGCCAGCCATAACTTTGGTAGCTTAACACGAGCCACAGTAAGCTAGGGATGAAGCCGATAACGGCCCCTAGATATATACCGGGGTTGGAGAGATGGCGGTGGCGGTTGTGCTCCCAGATGACATAGGGCGCGAGGGCAGCAATGATCGGCACGATCATGAAACTCTTGAGAGCGAAGCCGATCGAGAACGCGGCGCCCGCGAGAAAGCCCCAGCCGAGCTGCGATTTTCCGTCCTCCGCGCGCAAGAGCGCCCAAACCGCCAGCAAACCGACAAAGGCAAGCGGGATATCCTGCGTGGCCAGTTTAGAGGCCTGCATCCACACTGGCGTTACCGCGAGTATCGCCGAACCTGTCAGAGCGATCGACCGCGAGGCGAAGCGCGTGCCGATCGCGTAGGTGAGCAATACGGCTCCGAGCGACGCCAGCATTCCCGGTAGGCGGCTCGCGATCTCGCTGAAGCCGAAGACGCTCTGGCTGGCGGCGACCAACCAGACGATTCCCATTGCCCGGTCATAGGTGAGGTTGCCTAACCAGTGCTGCGTAATCCAGTCGCCAGTTTGCAACATGATCCGTGCCTGCTGAGCGTAGTAACCCTCGTCATGAGCCATGAAACTCTGGTTTGGCGGTGTGATAGCCAACAGGAAGCCAGTCCAAAGAACGACCAAGAGAATCGGCCGCCGCGCGTCCCGCCGAAACAGATAGTCCACCTTGGTCACTAATCATCGCCCATCTGTCATACCGTCGGCACGGCTTCATACCCGGGAGCACCGGCCCCTCGGCTAACACCCGTTTAAAGGGAGTGTTGGAGCAAGTCTGCAGCGCCACCGTCTTTCTGCATCCCTTTTGAAGCCACAGTCACTCGCGGGCAACGCCATCCTTACCGCGCACTTCTCAGTTTGGGCGCACATATATCAGGGGATGATGTTTGCTGTCGTCCCATTGGTATCACTCGTTGCGCTAACTGAGTAAGGCTGTCGGGGTTGGCGCAGAACGCCCCGGAGAGACCGGGCTCCAAGCACTCCGGCAAGATGTCCATCGTGGCTATGTTAACCGAAGCCCATTGGCGAGGCGCATCGCAGACAAGTCGGCAAAGCTGCGCCTTCTTTCTTGGACAACACGCCATCATAGGTGCCCCGGCGATAACTGCAGACTCCGATTGCCACAGATTTGGCGAGATAGTAGTTAGCGTTCAGCGGCTTCGGTCGGGTGGTATTTGTCGCGACACGGCACCGTCGCCTGCCGGCCTAGACAACCGGCAGGCCATTCATAAGCGCTGGCGGCGCAAATTTGTCGTCAAGTTCATCATGAACGCCGACGGCGCGTGATGGCAGCGAAGATCAGGACAGTGCCATCATCTGATCGAAACTAAGACGGCCGCTAGCTCTACGGCGTGCATTAGAATGTCTGGGACAACGACGATGCGATGGCGCCGCCAGGCGCAGGGCGCGTTTACGCCGACAGGAGTTGTCGGCGCAAAGGAATAGTCCAATCATAGCCTGGGCAGATAGCGAAAACTGTTGCGGAAGGTCGGCCCAACGTGGCTTAACGCGAGTATGTTCGAACGCTTTGAGCCCTTGCTGATTATCGCGTTGATGATCGCCTTGTTGATCGGATTGCACGAGTGGCAGTCGTGGCTTGCCGGCTAAGCGGGCGGATCTCCCGACCTGTCGTCAAGGCAACGCGGTGCATAAGAGCCGTGACCCGTTGGTTATTCTCAGTCCACATCTCTAGCCCAATTGGTACCGTGCGCAAGTGGCGCGGGCTATTCATCTCGCCTTGTCGGGTCAACGCTGCCTTGTGTTTGACTTGCCCGGGTTTTGTGGACACCGGTCCTACGGACGACGAGCCAGCCGCCATTCCGTACGAGTTCGAAGAGCTTCCTGGGCCGAGAACGGGCCAGCCGACTCCTTCCTCACATAGGCGGTGATGGTGTCGTCTTCGGAAAGCTGCCGGTAGGCGATCATTAGTTCAGCGTATTCGTCTAGGCTCTCAAAATAGCCGCGCCACAGCGCATCCTCCTTTTGCACCAGAATGATGTCCGGTTCGGTGCGCTGGAATTCCGCCAGCTTGGATGCGGTGTAGTCGGACACGATCGCCTCGTACCTATCGGCCGTCGGGTCGCCAGCCTTGTGCGCGACGGCGCCCAGATAGAGCGAAAACGAACCAAGCCAGTCGCTGCAATAGGCGGAAACCCATTCCCCTTTGACCATGCGCGTCAGCGGGTGGCCGGCGGCGATATCGGAACCGATGAGCGCCATCGTGGGCCGCTCGCTGGCCTCGCGGATGGCCGCTACCAGTTCGGCGCCGGGCTTCTGTGTAGTCATGAAGGGGAACGCGTTGACAAGCACCGCGCCGGTCAGAAGCAACGCCCGCGCACCCCCGAGTTCTCTGATCGAAAGAAACGGCGGGCGCACCGTCTGGCACAACAAGGCGGCCAGCCCGAGAGCTATCGCGGGATAGGCGTGATAAGGCCATCCTTTCGCCTGGTAGACCAGCACGACCGCAGCGGCCAGCGAAGCCAGTCCAAACACCGCCGCCAGTGGTGACAGGGCCAGCCCCGGCCTGATCAGCTTGAGAAGGACGAAAATGAGCAAATAGCCGGCCGCATATCTTTGCAGCAGCATCCAGAATGGCAGCTTCATGCGCAGATAGGTTTCGGACAACAGCGGCAGGATCTCGCTGACGAAAGTGGGATGAATCAACAAGATGGCGCCCAGATAAACCAGGCAGATCGCGGCCGCGCTCCAATATTCGATGCCAAAGAGCGGACGAAGGCTGCGCTTGCGCCAGGCGAGATAGAGCGCCGGCCCGATGATCGCCACCACGTAATACGGCTTCACGAGCGCGATGATACTGCCGGCGAGGCCCGCCAGAACGGCGATTTGCCTGGACGGCTGTTCTCCCGCATCGGCCGCGATGCGCCACGCTGTGAGAACCAGAAGGGGAGCCAGAAGGGCGGCACCGAGATGATCGCGCTCGGTAAAGGCGTTGCCTGGAAACAGGATCAGGAGGGCGAAAAACGCCGGCAGGAGCGCGAGCAAGCCGGCATTTTCAGCAAAACCGGCCCGACGCGCCATGAGAGCCGCGAAACCCAGGCCGAGCGCGCAGATCAGATAGACATATGCATGAACCAGTACCTCCGGTGCGGTCCCGGCGAGACGAGCCGCCGCGATAGCAGGCATATACATCCAAACACTGAACGGGGGATTGGCCTCAATCAAGTCGACATAGAGCCGTTCGCCCGACAGCACCCTCTCGCCCACCGTGATCAGCCAGCTCGTGTCAGCGACTGTACCCCAACGCTGTTGCCAGTAGATCGAAATGGCAAGAACGAGGCTGCAAAGGCCGAGGGCAACCCAGAACGGGCGTCCATTTGTTCGAACCGTCGAACCCGCTGCGGGAATCTCCATTCCGGTCTGTCCAGTCATGAATGCTGTACCGGGGCTATATCTGCCGGAACAGCTGGACGCGCCCACGGACCAGAATTGCGCAGTCCCTCAAAGAGGGCCCGTGCGGCAATTCGTGCCTCCTTGATGCCGCAGCCTGGGAATAGCCGCTGGGTCAATGCAATACAGGCGGCGGCAACGACAAAACCGGCGACGATATCAACCAGATAATGGCTGCCGTGCGTGATCGCCGCACATGCTATGGCTGTGTTTAGAACAACAAAGGGCCAGAACAGCAATCGCGATCCGGCCGTAGCCCAAACACACAGAACCGCAATGCCCGCATGGACGGACGGAAAGTTCAGGATTCCTTCGACGCGATCAAGCGCAATGGTGAAATCCGCCGCGCCGCGTGATCGGCAAGATGACGCGCTTTGGCAACGTGAAAGGTACGAGGTCGCCACGGTCCTCGCCGTGGCCGTCGCGTCCGGGCAGGAAATGTCGACCAGGCTGGTCACAGCTTAGCCGCCTTTCGCGGCTCGCGGCCTGAGAACACCCAGCGGCCGAGAACGACGAAGTTCACCGCGGGAATGAACATGCATATGAGCAGGATTGGAACGGCGACCGGCAGGCCAAGCCGCACGGTCAGCAGGGTTGGCAGCGCGTAGGAAATCGCCACGCCAAAGAGCGTCAGCACCGCGAAACGGGGCGCCTCGATGCGATGCGCGCCGGCCGACATGAAGGTGAAGAATTTGTGGCCGGCGTAAGAAAACAGCGCCGCAATCACATAGGCCAACAACGAGGCCGCTGCAGGCGCCCGAGCAAGAGGGCCGACAGCCAGAAGACCCGCACAGGCCGCGTAGAGGATCGTCGCGGTAACGCCGATGGAGATGAACTTTGTGATCCGGCGCAGCATCAAGATATGGATCAGACGCGGGCGCTGCAGGCATGCTGCGCCCCTAAAGGCAGGACGGCGAGGCCGCGCTCGACCGCGCGCAGCGTCGGATTCTCGAAGGGAAAGAACAAAAAATGCTCGCTCGCGATCTCCGAAAATCCGCCTTCGCGAAGAAGTCGCTTGGTCTTTCCCGACCCAAGCAGCACCGCGTCCGCGTCGAAGGGACACCGCGATACCGCAAGCCGGGTAAGCGGGTTAAGCGGATTATGCTCGATAATGCAGGCAACGCCGCCGGGCCGCAAAACGCGCTTCATCTCAGCGAAGAAATTCGGCCAAGCCGCCGGCGGGACGTGATGGACGACGCAAACAGCGAACGCCAGATCGAAGCTCGACCGATCGTAAGGCAGGTGGCCAGGCTGCTGATGGCCATAGGCCACCCAAGGATTATCCTGGCGCGCTTGGGCTACAGATTCATGAGAGATATCACAGCCGCTTAGCTCGGGAAAAATCGACCTGAGGAATGGATGCAGCGCGCCTATGCCGCAGCCTATGTCCAGCGCCTTCACGTGGCCAAGCCCCCGCGCCTTGGCCAGCCGGCCAAGCAAATCGGCTTTAGCGCGCAGAAAAAAATCGTGCTTTAGGCCGGAAAAGCCGATCGATTCCTGGACCGCCTGTCGGTAGCTTGACCGATATGCGTCAAAGAGCTCCGCCATTAGGCGAGCCTCCGCTCGGATTGACCGGATACGACCTCTTGCTGATTATCCCGCCGTGCGGCAATCGCTGTATCAAAACCCGTCAGCTTATCGACCACGTAAAGGGGCCGGCGCTTGACCTCGGCGTGAATTCCTCCGACGTAGAGGCCAACGATCCCGGTCATCATGAGATTGATGCCGCTCAGGAACGAAACGATCACAATGGTGGAAGCCCAGCCGTCGACGGATGCGGCGCCGACAAACCACGCCGCGATCGCAAATGCGCCAATGAGCCCGGCCAGCAGGGAGATGATAAGGCCCGCCCAGAGTGCTATGCGCAGCGGTTTATCGGAGAAGCTGATAATGCCGTGTACGGCAAGGCGCATCATCTTGCGGAGAGGGTATTTTGTCTCCCCTGCCACCCGCGCCGGGCGCTCGAACGAAACGGCCGCCTGCTTGAAGCCCATCCAGCCGAACATTCCGCGCACAAAACGATCCCGCTCGGGCATGCGCTTAAACGTATCCAGCGCCTTGCGCCCGACAAGGCGGAAATCGCCGACGTCGCGGGGAATTTCGACGGCGGCAAGCTTCGACAAAACCCGATAAAAGGCAGAGGCGGTGGCGCGCTTCCAAAGACTTTCGCCCGTACGGCGAACGCGGCGCGCATAGACGATTTCAAAGCCTTCCTTCCATTTCGAAATCAGGTCGAACACCACCTCCGGCGGATCCTGCAGGTCGCCATCCATGACGATCACGGCGTCTCCCTGGGCGGCGTCCATGCCGGCGGTGACGGCAATCTGGTGGCCGAAATTGCGGGAAAGCTCAATCAAACGGATACGTGGATCGCGCGCCGTCATGGCGCGGAGGAAAATCGCGCTTGTATCGCTGCTGCCGTCATCGACGAAAATCGCCTCTGACGAGCCATCCAGCTGATCGAGCAGCGCCTTGATCCGCTTGATCAATAGCGGCAGGACGGCCTCTTCATTATAGATCGGTATTACAAGCGAGTAGACCGGCGGTCCCGCCCTATCGGACTGTTCTTCCACAACACCCTCTGTTCGTGCAGCTCACGACCACGAGAAGGTATTCACGATTGGCTAAGGCGGCGTTAACCCAATCAACAGCGTAAGCCACCTCAAACTAACCCACCCATCAGGAAATCCCGTTGAGTTGAACGAGATTGCCCGGCGACGGGCGGTGCATGATCAACGTTGGATGACGTAAGCCCGAACGCGGAAGGATTGCGGCTAGCGCTTTTTACCGCGCCTTGCTTTTGGTTTTCGTCCAAGCCCCAGCTTTATCGCCATTTCGGACCGTGACGCGGAATAATTGGGCGCGACCAAAGGATAGCTGTCCGACAGGCTCCATTTCTCACGGTACTCGTCGGGTGACATCTCATGATTGGAGCTGAGATGGCGCTTCAGCGACTTGAATTTCTTGCCGCACGCCAAGCAGACGATGTGGTCTTTCTTGACGGAGGATTTCACCGGAACGGCAGGTGTAGGTGCTTCGGCTTGTAACGATCCGCTGCCCGAAACAAGCGTAGCCACCGAGCTATGTACCGTCTCGATGAGCCGGGAAAGGTCGCCGCGCTGTACCGGGTTCTTGCTCACATAGGCTGACACGATATCAGCGACGATTTCAACCAGCTCCTCCTGCTGCGTTGTTTCGCCTTGTTCGGCCACGGAACGCCCCTCAATTGCTTGAATAACACTTAGTTCTAGGCCAGCCGGCCCATGAGACGCAACGTTTCAAGTGAAATGCCGCTGCGCTCGTCATACTCGTTGCCGAGTTCATGTCGGTTCCGAATCCGATGTGACGGCGAATTCCGGCACGAAGCCCAGCGCTTCGCCTAGCTGGGCGTCCACGCAGACCCACTCCTGGTCGCAGAAGACACGCTCCTCAAGACCTCCACACCTTGTCGGCTTCTTCGAGCATGCCGATCCATGTGCGAAGGCCACCCCTTCCCGCCAAGGCTTCGTAGCGCTTCGGAATACGCGTCGCGATGAGCGTCATTTCGTAATGAGGTATTTCTAGCGGCTTGCGATCCCGGAAGAATGAAAGGGGCAATTCAAGCACGTCATTGAGCGTTCTGGGCGCGTCGCTCGGCGAGGTGCCGAACACGCCGAATGCACCAGGCGAGGCTACCACCTCGAATTCGAGGCGAATCATATCTCCGGTTATTGAGAAGGCGCCTCGATAGCGGCTTCCGGAGCTATCGTTTCCAACGAACTCGCCGTCGTTAAGCTGTAGCACGATGACCGTGCCACCCGCCCTTCCCAGCGCTACAACCGAATAAATGCCGTCAATTTCCATGTGCGGACTTCCAGAGCATGCCCAAGCCATTTGGGTTGGATGCACGTATATCAGCGGATGATATGGATGTCGTCCCGTCGACGCGGCCGCTTGAGACAGCTGGTCCCGCCGCGGATAGACCGCGCTCCATGCAGCGCCGCAAGCCCGGTTATGTCAAACCAACCTTGTTGGAGGGCCGGCGAGAAGCTGTTCTGGATCGCGATCCCTGACGTGAGCCCCGCAAAGTCCTTCAGATCAAGGCAGAGTCCGTCTATTGCAGGAGACGGACGGATGAAGCGTTCACGGTTCACGGAAGAGCAGACCATCGCGGTTTTGAAGGAGCAGGAGGCAGGGATGCCAACTGCCGATGTTTGCCGCAAGCACCGGATCAGCAGCGCCACCTTTTACAAGTGGAAGGCCAAGTATGGCGGGCTGGAGGTTTCCGACGCCCGCAAGCTTAGTGCGCTGGAAGATGAGAACGGCAAGCTGAAGAAGCTGTTGGCCGAGGCGATGCTGGACAACGCGATCCTAAAGGATGTCTCCGCAAAAAAATGGTGACGCCCGACGTGAAGCGGGAGGCTGTGGCGCATGCCTGCACGGAGCACGGTGTGAGCCAGCAGCGGGCGTGTGAAGTCCTTGCGGTGGATCGCTCGAGCGTGCGCTACAGGTCCAATCGACCCGACGACGCCGGTCTGCGGGAAGCGATGCGGATTGTGGCCGCGGAACGCCGCCGCTTCGGCTACAGGCGCATCCACGTGCTGCTCCAGCGCCAGGGTATCGCGATGAACCTGAAGAGGCTCAGACGGCTCTATCGCGAGGAGAAGCTTCAGGTGCGCCGCCACGGCGGACGCAAGCGTGCCTTGGCACCAGACGGCCACCGTGGGTGCCTGGGCGGTCGGCACCGATTCCGATTGCCACAGATGTTGCGAGGCGTTAACAGGCGCTCAGCGGCTTCGGCCGGGCGGTATTTGTCGCGACACGGCACCGTCGCCTGCCGGCCTAGACAACCGGCAGGCCAAAAATGATTGCTCCCAGATGCCGGCTGCGGCACAGTACCTGGATGCGATTGTGGTTTGTAGCTGTCTTCTGTTTCGGGCTCGCCGGGTGCACCAGCGGGAATTCCAGCATTTTGGAGGAGACGCTGACATTTCCTCCCACGGACCCTGAGGCGATCACCGTCACAGACACGCTCATCAAGGGCTCGGTCCTGATGCGGCGCGTGCACGTATATTCGTGCGAACACGAGTTAACGGACGGCGACGATCTATACGGCTACGCTCGCGAGGCAGTTAAGCGGGAAGCGGCAAATATTGGTGCTACCGGGATCTTTCGCCTAACTTACGGCAGAACGGGAATTCTGGACGGTGGCTGTTTGATCGGAAAGGGCGTCCACGCCACCGGAATTGCGTTTCGTCGCGGCTGACGAGTGCAAATACACGGCTGCTGATTTGAAGGTGTCGCCATGCGTGATCAATCGATTCCTGCCTGGTCTTGCTGGTATGGGACGTCCTTGTCCGGGATTGTCATCCACCGGTATTTTTGGCGTTCGAAAAACGCGAAGCGGTGAGGTGCTGGGGTTTAGGTCGTGTGGACTCTAGGGATTCCCAAGACTGAGCAAATCAGATTCAAGGC
>JBBDJD010000012.1:0-103633 GCA_040880025.1 Rhizobiaceae bacterium | reverse complement strand
TGGCGCCGGTCTTTTCCACGATCTCGCGGATCACCTTGCCGCCGGTGCCGATCACGTCGCGGATCTTGTCGGTCGGGATGGTCATGACCTCGATGCGCGGTGCGAATTCGCCGAGCTCCGAACGGCCCTCGGTGATTGCATTCGCCATCTCGCTGAGGATGTGCGCGCGTCCGTCCTTCGCCTGGTCCAGAGCGACCTTCATGATCTCCTCGGTGATGCCGGAGATCTTGATGTCCATCTGGAGCGAAGTGATGCCGCCATCGGTGCCGGCGACCTTGAAGTCCATGTCGCCGAGGTGATCCTCGTCACCAAGGATGTCGGAAAGCACCGCGAAGCGCTCGCCTTCCTTGATCAGGCCCATGGCGATACCGGCAACCGGCTTGGCCAGCGGCACGCCCGCATCCATCAGCGCCAGAGAGGTGCCGCAGACCGTCGCCATCGACGAGGAGCCGTTGGACTCGGTGATCTCGGACACTACGCGCAGCGTATAGGGGAACTGGTCCGGGGCCGGCAGCATCGGATGGATGGCGCGCCAGGCAAGCTTGCCGTGGCCGATCTCGCGGCGGCCCGGCGTCCCCATGCGACCCGTCTCGCCCACCGAATAGGGCGGGAAGTTGTAGTGCAGCATGAAGGTTTCCTTGTAGGTGCCGACGAGGGCATCCACGAACTGCTCGTCCTCGCCGGTGCCCAGCGTGGCGACCACGATGGCCTGCGTCTCGCCGCGGGTGAACACGGCCGAACCATGGGTGCGCGGCAGGACGCCGACTTCCGATACGATCGGGCGAACGGTCTTCAGGTCGCGGCCGTCGATGCGGCTGCCGGTGTCGAGGATGTTCCAGCGGACGATCTTGGCCTGCAGGTCCTTGAACACCGAACCGACCTGCTCGCTCGTCCACTTGGCTTCTTCGCCCTCGGCGGGGGTGAAGGCCTCCTTGACCTTGGCCTTGACCGCATCAACCGCGGCATAGCGCTGCTGTTTGTCGGTGTTCTTGTAGGCCTCGCGCAGTTCAGCTTCGACGAGCTTGAGTATCTCACCCTCGAGCGCCGACAGGTCGGCAACCGTATGCTCGCGAGGCTCCTTGGCCGCGGCTTCGGCCAGCTTGATGATCGCATCGATCACCGGCTGGAATGCCTTGTGACCGAACATGACGGCGCCGAGCATGACCTCTTCGGACAACTCGTGCGCTTCGGATTCGACCATCATCACCGCATCGCCGGTGCCGGCGACGACCAGATCGAGCTTCGATTCCGGCATCTCGTCGACATGCGGGTTGAGAACATACTCGCCGCCGACATAGCCGACGCGGGCAGCGCCGATCGGACCCATGAAAGGCACGCCCGAAAGCGTCAACGCGGCGGAGGCGCCGATCATCGCGACGATGTCCGGATCGTTCTCCAAATCATGCTGGAGCACGGTGAGGACCACCTGCGTGTCGTTCTTGTAGCCGTCGGCGAAAAGCGGACGGATCGGGCGGTCGATAAGGCGGCACGTGAGCGTTTCCTTCTCGCTCGGCCGGCCTTCACGCTTGAAGAAGCCGCCGGGAATCTTGCCGGCGGCGAAGGTCTTCTCCTGATAGTTCACGGTCAGCGGGAAGAAGTCGAAGCCTTGCTTGGGCTGCTTCTCCGACACGACGGTGGCCAGAACCACGGTCTCGCCATAGGTGACAAGCACCGCGCCGTCAGCCTGACGTGCGATCTTGCCGGTTTCCAGAATGAGCGGACGGCCGCCCCATTCCATTTCAACTTTGTGATGCTTGAACATATCTTGTCCTTAATGGGGGAAGCATGCGCCGTTGGCGGCGCATTGAAACTTCCCCGGCTTCGTTCCCGGCGGCCAATGCGCAGCGAACCATTTCGCTGACCACAACAGGCCCTGCCGGTCGTGCAATCGGACCTCGTCGGCGGCCGGATTGGCCGGCTATCGAAGTCCGGAACGAGCCACGGGCAAGACAACGGGAAGCTCTGATATCGCGCACCTTGTTGCGGTGCAGCGAGCTGCCTGCAATCCTGCCCCATGACCCGGTCCTGGGGTTGTGCCTGCCGGACCTTTCGTTGTCTCCGGAGACACGTCGCGGCCGCCAAGGCGGCCGGTTTGCCGCGACGGCATCCGGATCAAACCGGCCGCCGTCGCAACAATTCAGCGGCGTATTCCGAGCTTGCCGATCAGCGTCTGGTAGCGCGCGTTGTCCTTGGAATTCAGATAGTCCAAGAGACTGCGGCGCTGCGAAACGAGCTTCAGAAGACCACGACGGGAATGGTTGTCCTTCTTGTGGTCCTTGAAGTGTTCGGTCAGGTTCGTGATACGCTCCGTAAGAATCGCGACCTGCACTTCGGGCGAACCAGTGTCGCCCTTGGCCGTCGCGTATTCGATCATAAGTTCCTGTTTCCGCTCAGCGGTAATCGACATCGGCTTTCCTTTCAATTCGGGAGGAAATGGGACGCCCACGGCCGGGATGTCGTCCAGCGGGGGCCGGTAAAGACAGCGTGAACCGCTGCGCTGCGGCGCATATAGTCGAATTCACCGTCAATTGCCAGTGCATTCTTGCAGTGCACCCATGAGCCCAGACCCTAGAGCCAGCGCTTCCAGCGAAACACCGCGAGCAGACCGATCGCGATCAGCGCCATGAAGCCCAGCGCCATGGGATAGGCGTAAGGGAAATCGAGTTCGGGCATGTTTCCGGCAGTATCCGGATCAAAATTCATGCCCCACAGGCCCGCCAGGAAGCCCAACGGAATGAAGATGGTCGAGATGATGGTGAGCACCTTCATCACCTCGTTCAGCTTGGTCGACATGGATGAGAGATACAGGTCGAGGAGCCCGGTCGCCAGTTCGCGATACGTCTCCGTGATGTCGATCAGCTGCACGGCGTGATCATAGGTGTCGCGCAGGTACTGGTGTACGTCCTTCGGCACCAGCCCCAGCTCCTCGCGCGTAAGCGCCGAGAGCATCTCCCGCGACGGCCACAGCGCCCTCTTCACGACAAGCAGGTCGCGTTTCACTGCGTGTAGCGCCGATACGTCCTCCGGCTGCGGATTGACGGTGATGCGGTGCTCAAGCTCCTCGAGCCTGTCGCCAACCGATTCCAGGAGGGGAAAGTAGGCGTCAAGGATCGTATCGATGATGGCATAGGCCAGGTAGGGCGCACCGCGCCTGCGGATCCGGCCGTTCTGGTTTTCCAGCCGTCGGCGCACGGGTTCCAGGCAATCGCCTGGGCGTTCCTGAAAGGTGACGACGTGGTTCTTGTCGAAGGAAAGAGCAAACTGCTCCTTCGAGCCGACGCTCTTGCCGTCGAACATGTGCACCACGACAAGCGGGTGGTGGTCATAGACATCCACCTTGGGGCGCTGGTGCGCGTTCGTCACGTCTTCGACCGCAAGTGGATCCAACGCGAACAGTTCGCCGACGGCGGCGATCAATTCAACATCGGCCAGGCCGATGACGTCGACCCACAATCGCTCGCCGCCTGCCAGTGCCGCAGTTACGTCACCGAGGGTCACATTCTCGCGTATCACGGCCTGATCGTCGGAGATGGCGATCAGCCTGATCGAGGTCGGCGAGGCATTGGCGTCTGGAATCAACGTCCCCGGCGGTGCGCCGACCGGCGAGCGCTTGTGGGGTACGAGCTTCCTGGTATTTGGAGACGCCATGATCGGAAACTCGCGCGAATCGCGCACGCACCGCAAGCTAAAATCGCCGGTACCTGATGAGAGACGGTTTCAGTCGCGGAAGACGCGCCTTGGGTGGAACATGCCGGTCTCGATGGCGCCCAATGCGACCAGCCGGCCACGCGCCACGGCGCAGGCCTCATCGGCTTCGATCGGCGCACCGGCGCCGCGAACGATGGCCGGATTGCCGAGGCGCACCCGGCGGGCGGCATCATCGGACAACACCACCTGCGGCAGAAACGAGAGCGCGGCGCTGGTATCCAGAAGCAGCGCGTCGAGCGCACCGAAACTGTCAGCCGGCGGCGCAAGAAGCCTGTCCCCATCACTCTCGCGCTCCGGTGAAGCTTCCTCGAGTTGTTCCAGCGTCACAAGCTGGCCGGGTGTGAATGGGTCGACTTCGGTGCGGCGAAGTTCGGCGATGTGACCGAAACAGCCAAGTTCACGGCCCATGTCGCGGGCAATCGAGCGGACATACGTTCCCTTGCCGCATTCGATTTCGAACAGGGTATGGCCGGGATCGGGCGTCTCAACGATCTCAAGCCGGCCGATATCGACTTCCCGTGCCGGTATGTCGATCTTCCCGCCTTCGCGCGCCAGATCGTAGGCGCGCTCGCCGCCGATCTTGATGGCGGAGAATTGCGGCGGCGTCTGCATGACGAGACCGGTGAATTGCGGCAGCAGCGCCCGGATCTCGGCTTCGGAGGGCCGCTGGTCGGAGTTGTGCGTCGCCGCGCCTTCGCGATCGTCGGTGGAGCGCTCCTCGCCCCAGGCGACGGTGAAGTGGTAGATCTTCGCGCCGTCCATGACGTAGGGCACGGTCTTGGTGGCGTCGCCCAGCGCGATCGGCAGCATGCCCGAAGCGAGCGGATCGAGCGTGCCGGCATGGCCGGCCTTTTCGGCGTTGAAGAGCCATTTGACCTTGGACACAGCCTCGGTGGAGCCCATGCCGACAGGCTTGTCGAACACCACCCAGCCTGAAACCGGGCGGCCCTTCTTCTTGCGATGGCGGGGCATCAGCTCTCGTCCCTGTCATCATCCAGATCGCGCGCCACTTCGGGCGAACGCAGAAGCTCGTCGATCTTCGACATGTTGTCGAAGCTGGTATCGAGCCTGAAGCGGATTTCAGGCATGAACTTCATCTGCCGCAGCTGGGGCGTCACCCGTCCTCGAATGAACTTCGCATTGCGGTTCAATGCTTCGATCACCGCGTCGTCATCGTTGGCCGCAAGCGGCGCGACAAAGGCGGTGGCCAGCTTGAGGTCGGGCGACATGCGCACTTCCGAAACGGAAATGACCGTCGCCTCGATCAGATCGTCGCGCACGTCGCCGCGCTGCAGAACGGTGGAGAGCGCATGGCGCACCTGTTCGCCAACGCGCAACTGGCGCTGGGAGGGGCCTGACGATGAAAATCTCGACACTGTGAAAATCCTGAAATCGTGCAGGACGGGATCGAACCGTCCTGCATGTTCAATTCAATGAATGCGCGGCTTCAGTGCGGCGGCGGAGCGTTCCGCCCGCCACTCCGTGATCATTTGCCTGCTAGAGCGAGCGCGTCACCATTTCGACGCGGAAGCACTCGATGATATCGCCTTCGCGAATGTCCTCGTAGTTGGCGAAGGCCATGCCGCATTCCTGTCCGGTCGGAACCTCGGCCACTTCGTCCTTGAAGCGCTTCAGCGTCTTCAGGGTGCCTTCGTGAATGACGACGTTGTCGCGGATGAGGCGCACGCCGGCGCCACGTTCCACCTTGCCTTCGGTCACGCGGCAGCCGGCCACCTTGCCTGTCTTGGTGATGTTGAACACCTCCAGGATCTCGGCATTGCCCAGGAACGTCTCGCGGCGCTCCGGCGACAGCAGGCCCGACATCGCCGCTTTGATGTCATCCACGAGGTCGTAGATGATGTTGTAGTAGCGGATTTCGATGCCCGCCTGCTCGGCGGCGGCACGGGCCTGCGGGTTGGCGCGCACGTTGAAGCCGATGATCGCGGCTTCCGAAGTCTCGGCCAGCGAAATGTCGCTCTCCGTGATCGCGCCGGCGCCCGAATGCACGATACGCGCGCGCACCTCGTCGGTGCCCAGCTTGTCGAGGGCCGAAACGATCGCCTCGATCGAGCCCTGCACGTCGCCCTTGATGAGCAGCGGGAACTCGGCGAGTTCGCTGGTCTGCAGCTGGCTCATCATCTGCTCGAGCGAGCCGCGCTGACCGGCCTGACGGGCTACCGATTTCTCGCGCGCGATGCGCTGGCGGTATTCGGAGATTTCGCGGGCCCTGGCCTCGTTCTCAACCACCGCGAAGCGGTCGCCGGCCTGAGGGGTGCCCTGAAGCCCGAGAACCTCCACCGGCATGGACGGAAGGGCTTCCTTGATCTGGTCCCCCTTGTCGTTGACGAGCGCACGCACACGGCCCCACTCGTCGCCGGCGACGATGATCTCGCCCGGCTTCAGCGTACCGGCCTGAACGAGAACCGTTGCGACGGAGCCGCGGCCCTTGTCCAGCTTGGCCTCGATGACCACGCCTTCCGCCGTGCGGTCCGGATTGGCCTTGAGTTCAAGGAGTTCGGCCTGCAGCAGGATCGTCTCGAGCAACTTGTCGAGATTGGTGCCCTTGGTCGCCGAGACTTCGACGTCAAGCACGTCGCCGCCCATCGATTCAACGAACACCTCGTGCTGCAGCAGGTCGGTACGGACCTTCTGTGCGTCGGCATCGGCCTTGTCGATCTTGTTGATCGCAACAATGATCGGCACCTGGGCTGCCTTGGCGTGATTGATGGACTCGATCGTCTGCGGCATCACCGCATCGTCGGCGGCCACCACCAGAATGGCGATGTCCGTCGCCTGCGCGCCACGGGCACGCATGGCCGTAAACGCGGCGTGACCGGGCGTGTCGATGAAGGTGATCTTCTGGCCGTCCAGCTCGATCTGGTATGCGCCGATATGCTGTGTGATCCCGCCGGCCTCGCCGGACACGACGTTGGCATGGCGGATAGCGTCGAGCAGCGATGTCTTGCCGTGATCGACATGGCCCATGATCGTGACAACCGGCGGACGCGGCTTCATGTCCTCGGCCTTGTCCTGGATGTTGAAGAAGCCTTCCTCGATGTCGGATTCGGAAACGCGCCTGACCGTGTGACCGAATTCGACCGCGACGAGCTCCGCCGTATCGGCATCCAGTATGTCGCCCGGCTTCAGGATCTGGCCTTCCTTCATGAAATACTTGACCACGTCGACCGCGCGTTCGGCCATGCGCGACGCAAGTTCCTGAATGGTGATCGTCTCGGGCAGCACGACCTCGCGCAAAATCTTCTCACGCGGTTCCTGATGCTGGGCGCGCTTGAACTTCTCCTGACGGCGACGCATGGCCGACAGTGAGCGGCCGCGCGAATCGTCGCCCGAAAGCGCGGAATTCAACGTCAGCTTGCCGCGGCGGCGATTGTCTTCGACTTTCGGCTTGGCCGGACGGGGCGCCGGCATTTCGGGCCGGGCTGCGCCCCGCTTGACTCCACCTCGCGAGCCATCTTCGTCCTCGACCACGGCTTCGGGCTCGGGAGCGCGCCTGCGCGCTTCATCCTCGGCGCGGCGTCGCGCCTCGGCCTCGGTCTGAAGGCGCGCTTCTTCTTCCGCCTGACGCTGAGCCGACTGGGCGCGCTCACGGGCGCGCTGCTCATCCTCGTCGGCGCGTCGCTTGGCGTCATCGGCCGCCTTCTTCCGGTCCTCGACTTCGCGAACCTTGGCTCCCTCGAGCGCGCGGCGGCGCGCTTCCATCTCCTCGGTGGAGAGTTCGTTCAGCACAACGCCCGAGCGGCTGCCGGAAGCGGGTTGGGGCGCCTCGGCCGGTTGCTCGTCGGCCTGCGCCGGCGCGGGCTGGCGCGGCTTGAATACGGTCGCAGCCTCCGAACGTTCGTCCGGGCGTGCAAACTTCCGCTTCTTGGTCTCGACAACGACAGATTTCGAGCGGCCATGCGAGAAGCTCTGCCGCACGGTTCCCTGCTCAACGGAGGGTCTTTTCAGCGTCAGCGTCTTCTTGCCGCCGACACTCAGGGTCTTGTCGTCACTCGAATTCGTATCGCTCATTCCATATCCTTTACGGGCGTCCTGTCCTCAAACTCGGGTGCGATCGATTCAGGGGGATCACCAAACCCAGCCCTGTAGCGGTCGAGCGCAACCACGCGTTTGAGCGCCGCCGTGCCCGCATCCGAGGCGAGCACGGCAGCATGTATCACATTTGTTGCCCCCAATGCCAAACCCAATTCCGCCTCGGAAAAGAGTTTGAACGCCGGTATATCGGGGCCTCCGGCCAGTTTTGTCGCACGTCGTGCCTGGGCGAGCTTGCGCACGCCATCGTCCGACGCATCCGTTGCATGAAGAACGGCCGCAGCCTTGCCCGAGCGAACCGCGCCGTCCACCTTGGCTGCGCCAAGTGCCACAGCGCCGGCCTTGCGGGCAAGCCCTAGGACGCCGAGCGCGGCTGTCGAAAGCAGCCCGTCGACCATATGCCCGAAATCAGGCGGTACCTTGGCGCTCGTCTTCAGAGCGCGGGCAAACAGGTTCTTCTTTGCCGCCCGCTCGACGTGGTCACGATCGGCTGTGACCCAGCATCCGCGCCCTGGCAGTTTGCGCCTGATGTCGGGAACGACCGAGCCATCGGGACCCGCGACGAAACGCAGGAGCGCGTCCGGCTCCCGCGTCTGACGCGTCACGATGCAAGTGCGGTCGTTCATATCTATCAAGGTCCACTCCGGACAGGGCGGCGATCGGTGGCATTAGAGCCGACCGGCGCTCACGCTTCGGTCGCGGCCGTCTCGGCCTCGCCCTCGGTTTCCGCTTCTTCCTCGCCAGCGAGGTCTTCCTCGGTGATCCAGCCGGCCGCAAGGCGCGCAGACATGACCATCTGCTCCGCATCGGCACGGCTTAGTTCGAAAGCCGACAGCACGCCGTCGAAGAACTTGGTTTCGCCGTCCTTGCGCTCGCGCCAGCCGACGAGATCGTCGACGGCGTAGCCGGCGAAGTCCTCGATCGTCTTCACGCCATCCTCGCCCACCGCCACCATCATCGCAGTGGTGATACCGGGGACCTGGCGCAGTTCGTCTTCGACGCCGAGTTCCTTGCGCTTGGCGTCCCGCTCAGCCTCGATGCGCTCCAGATACTCCTGCGCGCGCGACTGGATTTCGGCAGCCGTTTCCTCGTCGAAACCTTCGATGGCGGCCACCTCGTCCTGCTCGACATAGGCAACTTCCTCAACGGAGGAGAAGCCTTCGGAGGCGAGCACCTGGCCGACCATCTCGTCGACGTTGAGCGCTTCCATGAACAGGTTCGAGCGCTCGACGAATTCCTTCTGGCGGCGCTGCGATTCCTCTTCCTCGGTGAGGATGTCGATGTCCCAGCCGGTCAGCTGCGAGGCGAGGCGGACATTCTGGCCGCGCCGGCCGATGGCGAGTGACAATTGGTCATCGGGGACGACAACTTCAATACGCTCGGCGTCCTCGTCGAGCACGACCTTGGCGACTTCCGCCGGCTGCAGCGCGTTGACGATGAAGGTCGCTGCGTTGTCGTTCCAGGGGATGATGTCGATCTTCTCACCCTGCAATTCGCCGACCACGGCCTGGACGCGCGAACCGCGCATGCCGACGCAGGCGCCGACTGGGTCGATGGATGAGTCGCGCGAGATCACGGCGATCTTGGCGCGCGAGCCCGGGTCGCGAGCCACCGACTTGATCTCGATGATGCCGTCATAGATTTCCGGCACTTCCATGGCGAACAGCTTGGCCATGAACTGCGGATGGGTGCGCGACAGGAAGATCTGCGGGCCGCGCTGCTCGCGGCGCACGTCGTAGACATAGGCGCGGACCCGGTCGCCATATTTGAACAGCTCGCGCGGGATGAGCTCGTCGCGGCGGATGATCGCCTCGCCGCGGCCAAGGTCGACGATCACGTTGCCGTATTCGACGCGCTTGACGGTGCCGTTGACGATCTCGCCGATACGGTCCTTGTATTCATCGTATTGACGGTCGCGCTCGGCCTCGCGCACCTTCTGCACGATGACCTGCTTGGCCGACTGCGCAGCGATGCGGCCGAAATCCATAGGCGGCAGCTGCTCGGCCAGAAAATCGCCGGGCTGCGCATCGGGGTTGCGGGTGCGCGCGTCCTTGATCGAGAGCTGGCGGGCCGGGTCTTCGACAACTTCAGCGACTTCCATCAGGCGCTGAAGCTTCATCTCACCGGTCTGCGGATTGATGTCGGCGCGGATATTGGTCTCCTGGCCGTAGCGCGAGCGCGCCGCCTTCTGGATTGCGTCGGCCATCGCGTCGATGACGATCTGCTTGTCGATCGACTTCTCGCGCGCGACCGCGTCCGCGATCTGCAAGAGTTCCAGCCTGTTCGCACTGACTGCCATTTTCGTCTCCTTATGCGTCGCGGCCGTATCGACGGCCGCTGCACGTCCTCAATCGGTATCGCCGGCATCACCGCCAGCGCGTTTCTGCTTCTTGCGCTCGTCGCGCAGCTTGCGGTCGTTCTTCAGGGCCTCGCGAACCAGATCATCGGTCAGGACCAGCCTGGCTTCAGCCATCGCGTCAAAAGGAATCGCGACGGCCGCTTCCTCCCCTTCCGCAACCTGGTCGCGCTCGAGCGTGATGCCGCTCTCGCCGGCTTCCAGCACCGTTCCGCGAAACCGCTTGCGGCCGCCCACAAGAACCGCAGTCTCGATCTTTGCCTGATGGCCGACGGCGGCGGCGAAATCGGTGGCGCGCACCAGCGGGCGATCGATACCGGGCGACGAGACCTCCAGATTGTAGGCCTTGTCGACCGGATCCTCGACATCGAGCGCGGGCGACAGCGCGTGGCTTGCTTCCTCGCAATCCTCGATTGTCATCGTGCCGTCGGGCCGCTCTGCCATGATCTGCATCGTCAGGCCGTTCTGCGACATGAGACGAACCCGAACCAGCCGCAACCCCACAGTTTCCAGAACCGGCCCGACGATCGCCGCGACGCGCGCGTCGACGCCGCTCTCGCGGATCAAGCGATCGTCCTTGAACTGAACGCCGGTTTCGGAGTGTTCCATCTAGCCCGCTTGGCTCGCCAACTGCCTCACGCCGGTAACAAAAAAGAGCGGGACCGGGTGGACCCACTCTTCGTCATATCGACCAAGAATTTGACGTTGAAATAAATGATTGCAGCGCCGTTTACAAGTCCCCGGCTATCGCTCGAACACCAGTGTGTCAGGTTTCGCGCCCAATTCCTCGAGAGCGGCTTTGATGTCCTCCACCATCTTGTCGGGGCCGCACACATAGAAATGCTGGTCGAAGTCGGAAATGTTCCGGTTCAGGAAATCCTTGTCGATCGGCCCCCGCGGAAGTTTGCCGGACGGTTCGTCGGTGACGACGAAGAGGCAGTCCAAACCGTCCATCGCGAGCCAGTCATCACGCAGGATGATGTCGCGCTCGGTCTTGTTGGAGAAGATCAGCCGGTGTCCGGCGATCTTGTTCCTGTCGGCCAGGTCGCGGAGGATCGCGATGAAGGGGGTCACCCCGGCGCCGCCGGCAATGAATGTGCCCTTTCCCTTGTATTGGATCGTGCCCCACGCATCGTCAATCAGCAGCGTGTCTCCCACAGACAGTTTGCCAAGCTCGTTGGTCACGCCATCGTGCTCGGGATAGAGCTTGATGGTGAATTCGAGATGGTCCCAGTCCTTCAGGTTGGTGAACGTGAACGGACGTTTCTCGTCACGCCATCCGTCGCGGTCGATCGCCACTTCGGTCGCTTGACCCGGTTCGAACCCGAACTCTGGCGGCCGCTCGAACTTGAACCGACGCACGTTGTGCGTGACCTTGCCGGTTTCGAGTATGCGGACCTTGTGCGCCATCTTGCCCTCCCGATCGACAACAGGGAGCCCGAACATCGGGCGCCCATGACATTAGACGCCGAAATCGCGATTTGGTTCCAGTCCTCAAAGGCGGCGGAACATCAGATAAGCAGGCGTTCGGCCTTCGCGGATGGCCTTGGCCTCATAGCGTGTACCGGGCCAGCCGGCGAATGGCTCACGCCAGTCGTCGGCCGACCGGGCAGTCCAATCGAATGCCGGGTGCGAGCGGCAGGCAAGCAGGCTCCAATTCACATAGGTGTCGATGTCGGAGGCGAAACGGAACTCGCCACCGGGCCTCAGCACCCGCGCGAAACGGTCGAGATTCGCCTCCCCGACAAAGCGCCGCTTCCAGTGCTTCTTCTTCGGCCAGGGATCGGGATAGAGCAGGTCAATGCCGGCGAGCGAGCCATCGGGCAGCCAGTCGAGCAGTTGCGTTGCATCGTCGTCATAGACCCGGACGTTGTGAAGGGGATCGGTCTGAAGTGCCGACAGCAGCTTCGCCATGCCATTGTGGAATGGCTCGACGCCGATAAATCCCGCACGGGGCATGGCGCCTGCCCGGTGGAGCAGATGCTCGCCGCCGCCAAAACCGATCTCGAGACGGACATCATCCACGTCGGCCCCGAACAGGCTTTGCAGTTGCGAGGGCGGCGGTTCGTGGATGTCGATCTTCAGCCGGGGAAGCAGCTTGTCCAGCGCCGCCTGCTGCTGGGGGCGCAGCGCCTTGCCGCGCCGGCGACCGAAGAAGGCTTCGGTCGCCCGGCTTGGCCGCTCAGGCGTCATCGCATCACGCGGCCTTGGCGACCTGTGTGGGGAGCGCTTCCTTGAGCTGCTTGACCAGATCAGTGCGTTCCCAGGAGAAGGCGCCGTCGCGGCCGGGCTTGCGGCCGAAATGACCATAGGCCGCGGTGCGCGCATAGATCGGCTTGTTGAGGTCGAGATGACGGCGAATGCCGCCCGGCGAAAGGTCCATGACCTCGCGTATGGCCTTCTCGACGTCCTCTTCCCGCACCTTGCCGGTGTCGTGAAGGTCGACATAGACCGACAGCGGCTGGGCGACGCCGATCGCGTAGGAAAGCTGGATCGTGCAGCGTTCGGCCAGCTTTGCCGCGACCACGTTCTTGGCGAGGTAGCGCGCCGCGTACGCGGCGGAGCGGTCCACCTTGGTGGTGTCCTTACCGGAGAAGGCGCCGCCGCCATGGGGTGCTGCACCGCCATAGGTGTCGACGATGATCTTGCGGCCGGTGAGGCCGGCGTCGCCATCGGGGCCGCCGATCACGAACTTGCCGGTGGGATTGATGTACCAGTTGCAATCGTCGGCGATCTTGATGTCGCCCAGCGACAGCGCCTGGCGGATGTAAGGCTCTACGACTTGACGAACCTTCCGGTTGTCCCAGCTCGCATCGAGATGCTGCGTCGACAGCACGATCTGGGTGATCTCGACCGGCTTGCCGTTTTCGTAGCGAACCGTGACCTGGCTCTTGGCATCCGGGCCGAGCTTGCCGGCATCGCCCTCGCCGGCGTGACGGGCGGCGGCGAGCAGTTCGAGGATCTTGTGTGAGTAGTAAAGCGGGGCAGGCATCAGATCAGGCGTCTCGTTGCAGGCATAGCCGAACATGATGCCCTGATCGCCCGCACCTTCCTCGCCCTGACGGTCGGACGATGAATCGACGCCCTGCGCAATGTCAGCCGACTGCGTGTGCAGCAGGACCTCGATCTTGGCGGTCTTCCAGTGGAAGCCGTCCTGTTCGTAGCCGATCTGGCGAATCGCCTTGCGCGCGGCCGACTTGAACTTGCTCGGATTGATGACCCGGTTGCCCTTCTTGTCGGTCTTGAACAGAGAATCGGGCATGCGGACCTCGCCGGCGATGACGACGCGGTTGGTGGTGGTCAGCGTCTCACAGGCGACACGCACCGAACGCGGATCGGTGCCTGTCTTCTTGGCCTCGCGATAAATCAGATCGACGATCTCGTCGGATATTCGGTCGCATACCTTGTCGGGATGGCCTTCAGAAACGGATTCACTGGTGAAAAGGTAATTTTGTCGCGACACGGGCATCCCCTCTTGAACAAAAGAACGGCGGCAGGTGCTGCCGCCGAAAGACGCCCTGCATTATCCAGCAGGGCCCGGAACGTCAAGCGCAGGGCAGGGAATAAACGGGCAAAAATGCTGCAAAATCGGCCTTTTTTGGGGAGCTATCGACCGATAGCGGGGTTGTGTCACTTGTTGCCGGCGAGGCTTTCGACCAGATCGACAATCTTCTTGCGGACGTTGGTATCCGATATTTTGACGAAGGACCGGTTGAGACGCAGACCCTCGGTGCTGGAGAGAAAATCGACGATGTAATTGACGCCGCTCTCCTCGGCGAAACCTCCGCTGGGCGCATTGTCCATGCCTGGCGCGTCTTCGAAGAAGAATGCCGGCGGCACACTGAGAATTGATGCAATCGCCTGCAGCCTGCTTGCGCCGACGCGGTTGACGCCCTTCTCGTATTTCTGGATTTGCTGGAATGTGATCCCCAGCATCTCGCCAAGCTTTTCCTGGCTCATGCCCAGCATGTTGCGGCGTAGCCTTATGCGGCTGCCGACATGAACGTCGATCGGATTCGGCTTCTTCTTGTTCTCGCTCATGAACCCAATTCACCTGTCCCCTGGCGCTGGCGAATCAAAGCAAGTGCTGATGCAACCAACGGCCATTTTTGCACAACCAAGAGTTAGGTGACAATGGCCGGATCAGTCCCGGCGCTTCGAAGAACGCAACTGAAGCCCCGCAGCCAGCGCGACCAGGAGCAGAACCACGCCCCAGCCGATCTTGCCGGCGTGGACGCTCCTGAGGCGATCCGCCGGCGACAGCGGCACGCCGACATCGAGAATGCCCACCGCATCGAGCGCAAGTGCGTCGACTATGCGGCCTTTCGCATCCACCACGCCGGATATGCCGTTATTGGCCGCCCGGACCAGCGGACGTCCCGCCTCGACAGCGCGCAGTTGCGCCTGGCGAAAGTGCTGGTAGGGGCCGGGCGAACGCCCGAACCAGCCGTCATTGGTGACATTGATGATGAGCGCGGCATTGCGGGTGTCGGCTATCGCAATGCCGGGGAAGATAACCTCGTAGCATATGTAGGCGACCGCGCTGACGCCGGGCGCCACCTCGATGGCGTGGCGTGCACTGCCTGCGGAAAATCCGCCCGGCAATTCGACCAGCTTGGTGATGCCGATGCGCGAGAGCCATTGTTCGAACGGCACGAATTCGCCGAGCGGGACGAGGTGAACCTTGTCGACGGCGTCGAACATCACACCTGCTGAGTTGATGCCGACCACCGAATTGTAGAAGCGCGCATTCGGATCGACCGCGCTGTCGCCCTCGATGCGCACCGCGCCCGCAAGGAGCACCTGGTCGTCACGAACGAGTTCGCCGAGTGCCGACAGAGCGTCCGGACGATCCTGCAGGACAAACGGCACCGAGGTTTCGGGCCACAGAATGAGCTGCGGCCTTGCCGCGTCGTCCGCCTCCTGCCCCGCCGACATTTCGAGAAAGGTCTGGAATATTCTGTCGCGGACCGTCGCATTCCATTTCTCCGACTGATCGATCGAAGGCTGGACAAGCCTGACGGAAAGCGTTTCGCCTTCGACCGGGAGCGACAGACGGGCAAATCCAAAGCCGGCGTGAAGGGCTGCGAGAACGACGAGAGCGGCCATGCCCAGACGAGCGTGCCGCTGTCCGCCGAGCATGGCCGGCAGCGCGAACGCGAATACCGCCAGCGCATTCATGCCGGTCATGCCGACCAGGCCGACCGACTGCATCAGCAGCGGCACCGGCATGGCGGCGTAGCCGATTGCGTTCCATGGAAAGCCGGTGAACAGGACCACGCGCAGCCATTCGGCGACCCCGAATGCCGCGGCAAGAGCGGCTATGCGGCCGATGCCGTCCGACCAGAACGGGCGCGCCAGGGCCGCCGCCAGACCGTAGAAAAGCGCCAGGATGGCAGGCAGCAACAGGACGGCAAATGGCAAGGCCCAGGCGTAGCGGGCCAGATCGACCATCATGGCGTTGCCGACCCACCAGAGACCACCGATGAAATAACCGAAGCCGAACCACCAGCCGGTGGCGAATGGCGCCGCCAGCTGACGGAGCCGGCCCCCGCTCATGTCGGCCGCCGCTCCGTCCAGCAGCCACACCAGCACCGGAAACGCGATCAGGCAGACGGCGAAGAAATCGAATGGCGCCTGGGAAAAGGAGGCCAGCCCACCGGCCAGCCATGCGACGGCATGGCGGCGCCAGCCATGAAGCAACAGCATTCTCGAAGCGAAACGGCTCAGCCGGCTTTCATCCGCCGGTTCGTTCCGCGCCGAGAGCGGATGTCCGGCTGTCAGATCGGGCGATGCCCCCTGCATGGCGTCGAGGCCCCGTGCGCGAATCACCCACGCGTTCTATCAGGCCCGGAGAGGCGTTCCAATGCGGAGAGGGTGATCGCTGCGGCGCGCCGGGTAGCGCGCTCGCGTCAGGCTTCGGATACCACCGACGCCTTCAAGGCGCGGCGTTTGCGATCAGCCGCGCGGAGCTGCACGATGCGCACGCGTTTGACGCGGCGCGGATCGGCGTCGAGGACGTGGAATTCGAAACCGGGGATCGCCTGCACCACCTCGCCGCGCGCGGGCACGCGGCCGAGCGTATTGAAAATCATGCCGCCGATCGTATCGACGTCTTCCTCGTGTTCGCCGGCCTTGAACGCGTCGCCGACCATCTCGGCCACCTCGTCGATCTCGGCGCGGGCATCGACCACGAACACCCCTTCGGACGTCTGCGTGATCATCGGCTCGTCCTCGTCGTGCTCGTCCTCGATGTCGCCGACCACCATTTCGACGATGTCTTCCAGCGAGGCGAGCCCGTCGGTGCCGCCATATTCGTCGATCACGAGCGCCATCTGGATACGATCAGCCTGCATGCGCGCCATCAGGTCGGACGCCAGCATGGACGGCGGTACGAAGAGAAGCGGGCGGATCAGACCCAGTTCGCCGATGGAGCGGCCGAGATCGACCTTGGACAGGTCGAGCGGCTCGCTGTCCGCGGCCTTCTTCCGGCCACGACCGGTCCTGGGCTGCCGCGACACGCGCAGCAGATGACCGACGACGTCGCGAATATGGATCATGCCGCGCGGGTCATCGAGCGTTTCGCTGTAGACCGGCAGACGTGAATGTCCGGACTGTTCGAAAATGCGCAGCAACGCGCCGAGTTCGGTCGACAGGTCAACTGCCTGGACCTCGGCGCGCGCGACCATCACATCCTCGACGCGCACTTCGCGCAGGCGCAGAATGTTGTGGAGCATCGCCCGTTCGCCGGGCGAAAACTCGGCCGCGTCCGCGGCTTCCGAAAGCGCATCGGTGAGGTCGTCGCGCAGGGAATTCCCGTTACGCGGACGCAGAAACGCGCCTAACCGCTGCAACAAGTTGGGGCGTTGGGGTGCGGATTGTCGTCCCGGTTCGGGACTTTCGCCCGCCTGTTCGCCGCCGTCCGATTCAGTCTCGGAGGGCGCGGCTAGTACCTGGCTGGTGTGTTCGTTCATCGTCTTCTGGCTGAATAACCAGTCTCACTTAGGCATAAGGATCGGGAATCGCAAGCCGTTCGAGTATCCGCCGCTCCAGCGATTCCATCGTCTCGGCTTCACCATCGTCCACATGATCATAGCCTAGCAGATGCAGCAGGCCATGAACGAGCAAATGCGTCAGATGGGCAATGAAGTGTTTGTCCTGGTCTTCGGCCTCGCGTGAAACCGTCTCGAAGGCGACGACAATGTCGCCCAACATTGGCGGTATCGGGACGCCCGGACGAACCTGGACCAGCGGAAACGAAAGGACATTGGTCGATCCGTCCTTGCCGCGCCACCGCCCATTGAGCGAAGCCATATGCGCGTCATCGGTGAAGGTCACGCTCAGCTCCGGATCAGGCTCCGGCGAAAGGCCGAGCTCGGCAAAACTCGCGGCCACCGCGCGGCGGGTCAGAGCATCGAGCTCGGGGGCAGGCGGCCAACCACCGGCCTCGATCTCGACCACGAGATCGACCGGGCCCGCCGACGGCTCCGCTTTGCTGCCTGCTGTCACAGTTCCGGTTTGCGCCCCTGGCCCGGTGACGTCGGCCCGGTACCGGCGCGGTCATAGGCCGCGACGATCTCGGCCACCAGCGGGTGGCGGACCACGTCCTTGTCGTTGAAGCGCACGGTCACGATGCCGGGCACGTCGGTCAGAACCTGCAGCGCCTCGACCAGCCCCGACTTGGTGTTGGGCGGCAGATCGATCTGGCTCGGGTCGCCGGTGACGATCATGCGCCCGCCCTCGCCCATGCGGGTGAGAAACATCTTCATCTGCATCGGCGTGGTGTTCTGGGCCTCGTCCAGGATGATCGCGGCGTTGTGCAGTGTGCGGCCGCGCATGAAAGCGAGCGGCGCGATCTCGATAACGTCGGCGGCGATGGCACGCTCGACCTTGTCTGCCGGGATCATGTCGTAAAGCGCGTCGTAAAGCGGACGCAGATAGGGGTCGACTTTTTCCTTCATGTCGCCGGGCAGGAAGCCGAGCCGTTCGCCGGCCTCCACTGCCGGGCGCGACAGGATGATGCGGTCGACCATGCCGCGCTCCAGCAGCATGGAGGCATAGGCGACGGCGAGATAGGTCTTGCCGGTGCCGGCCGGTCCGATGCCGAACACAAGCTCCGAGCGCTCGAGCGCCCGCATATAGGCATCCTGATTGACCGAGCGGGCATGGATCGTCTTCTTGCGGGTCGAAAATTGAGCCGCGGCCATCTTGCCCTTGCGTTCCAGCGTCGGCAGCGAGAGCTGATCGTCGGCGGCTACCGCCATCCGGACCGCCCCGTCGACATCGGACTGGACCAGGTCGGAGCCCTTCTGGAGAAGGTCATAGAGATAATCCAGCGCGCGGCGCGCCTGCTCGGCAGCGGTCGCCTCACCCCGGATGGAGAGCTGATTTCCCTTCGACGTTATGTCGACGCCGAGATTCTGCTCGACGCGGGCGAGGTTTTGGTCGAACTGCCCGTATAACGCACTGGCGTGTTTGTTGTTGTCGAAGGTCAGTACGATATGCGCCATGTCCGACGCCCCGGAGGACGGCTTCTTCAGTTCGGTGGCGGCGCTCAATAATGTCTCTCCACAGCTTCGGCAAACAGGCTGTTGGCGCCTGTCCGCGTGATTCGCACCGGTACAATGTCACCGATTCCACCGGCATTTTCATCAACAATCACTGGCTGCAGCCAGGGCGAACGGCCGATGAGCTGTCCGGCGTGGCGGCCGGGCCTATCGAGCAGCAAATCGACCTCCCTGCCAACCAGGCTTTGAGCGAACGCCGTCTGTTGTTCTGTCAACAATGCCTGCAGGCGCTGGAGGCGTTCATTCTTGGCAGTTTCGGCGACCTGGTTGCCTCGGTCGGCGGCCGGCGTGCCGGGGCGCGGCGAATATTTGAACGAGAACGCCTGAGCATATCCGACGTTCCGCACGATCGCCATCGTGTCCTCGAAATCCTCGTCCGTCTCGCCCGGAAAGCCGACGATGAAGTCGCCCGACATGGCGATATCCGGCTGCGCTACGCGGATGCGCTCGATGAGAGCCAGATACTCGGCGGCGGTGTGCTTGCGGTTCATTGCCTTGAGAATGCGGTCGGAACCCGACTGAACCGGTAAATGCAGGTACGGCATCAGCGCGGGCAGATCGCGATGCGCGGCAATGAGCGCGTCATCCATGTCGCGCGGATGGCTGGTGGTGTAGCGCAGCCGCGCGATGCCGGGCACATCCGCCAGCCGGAACAGCAATTCGCCCAGGCCCCATTCGCGAGCCTTTCCCCCGAGGCCAGGTCCCTCGCCGTGCCACGCATTGACGTTCTGGCCGAGCAGGGTCAGTTCGCGCACGCCGGCATCGGCAAGCCGCTCGGCTTCGGCCACGATCTGCGCCACGGGGCGCGAAACCTCGGAGCCGCGCGTATAGGGCACCACGCAGAAGGTGCAGAACTTGTCGCAACCTTCCTGCACCGTGAGGAACGCCGTGACGCCCCGCGCCCTGATAGCGCTTGCCCGCTGACCGGGCAGATGGGCGAACTTGTCTTCAAGCGCGTACTCGGTCTCGACCACCTTTTCGCCGCGCCGCGCCTTGCGCACGACATCGGGCAAGCGGTGATAGGTCTGAGGGCCAATCACCAGATCGACAACCGGTGCGCGGCGGAGAATTTCCTCGCCTTCG
The DNA here is from genome assembly GCA_040880025.1 of Rhizobiaceae bacterium. Lineage (GTDB taxonomy): Bacteria > Pseudomonadota > Alphaproteobacteria > Rhizobiales > Rhizobiaceae > RCIO01. The sequence goes on along the minus strand of JBBDJD010000012.1, from coordinate 83,869 downwards.
GCCTGCGCAACGCAACCGGCGACGCCGATCAAGGTCTCGCGGCCCTGCTTTTCACGTTCCGCCTTGATGCCGCGGATGCGGCCAAGCTCGGAATAGACCTTCTCGGCCGCCTTCTCGCGGATATGGCAGGTGTTGAGGAGGACGAGATCGGCATCCTCCATCGCGTCGGTCGACACATAGCCGACAGACGCCAGCGCATCGGCCATGCGCTGGCTGTCATACACATTCATCTGGCAGCCATAGGTCTTGAGGAAGACCTTTCGGACCGTGGTCGTCTCGCTGTCGGCGACAATTTCATTCATTGGCCGCTAACTAGACCAAACTGGCGATGAAAAACAGACGTTTTCGATGGGCTGGGGTAACGAGCCGTTACACTAGTTTTCACTGCTCTTTATTGGATGGCTGAGCGCTGCGTTGAACATCTCGGTGACGCGGCGCTCGACCGCGCGGGCGAGGTCCTTGCGTCTCATCCCCTGCCTGTATTCCACCGGCTCTCCGAAATGCAGTTCCACATCGACCGCGCCTTCCTTGAGCAAGGTCACGATGTGGGGCGCGAGCAGCCGGTCGCCGATCCAGGCCGCGTGCGTGCGGTGGACGCGGCCCATAGGCATGCCGTGAAAGCGCGTATAGGCGATCGCCAGGGGCTGGATGAAGACGTGATCCGTCTCGCCCCGATCCACCGCCATGGAGGCGGCGCCGAACAGGGTGGAGTTGAAAGGCTGCAGCAGATTGCCGTCCGAAGTCGAACCCTCGGCGAAGAGCAGCATTGGATCGCCGCGGTTCATGCGCTGGGCGATCTCGCCGGCCTGATCGCCCGATTTGCGACGGTTCTCGCGTTCGACGAATACGGTGCGCTGCAAAAATGCGAGCTGACCGATTGCCGGCCAACCCGACACTTCCGATTTGGCGACGAAATTCACTTCCGCGACCGCGCCGGCGACCATGATGTCAGTCCATGAAATGTGGTTGGCGGCAATCAGCAACGGCCGCTTTGCGGACATCTGCCCGCGCACATGAAGCCGGAAGCCCAGAACGAACAGAACGAAGCGATGCCACACCCGCGGCAGAAAGCGGTCGTTTCCGATGCCGGTCTTGACGGTGAAGAGTTGCGCCAGCGCCATGGGAGGCGTGACGACCACGACCAGAAACAGCATGAACGACACGCGCATCCAGCCGAGCATGCCTCTCCCCAACCCCGGTTCCGACTGCCGCGCTGGCTAACGAAGATCGCGGCGCATGACAAGCGCGCTGGTCCTGCGGCCCTCGCGGGATGAATAATACGCTTCGCGGCGGCCGACGTCACGGAAGCCAAGACGCTTGTAGAGGCCAAGTGCGGCAGCGTTGGTCTCGTCGACCTCCAGAAACAGGGCTTCCGCCCGTTCCGAATGCAGATGGCGCAGCACCGCGTCCATAAGCATGCGGCCCAAACCGTATCGCCGGTAAGTCCGCGCCACAACGATCGTCAGGATCTCCGCCTCCCCCGCCGCCAGCCGCGCCAGCACGAAACCCTGGATGGGCGGTTTGCCTTTCTTGCCGATCGGCCGGACCGCGTAGCCGAACACCGGATCCTGTATGAGCAGCGCATCGAATTCCTCTTCCGACCATGGCCGCGCGAAATCATCGGCGTGAAGCCGCGCCATCGCCGCAGTGTCTTCGAGCGTGAGGTCGCGGACGACATATTCCTGAGCGCCGGAGAAGAAGGGGATACGCATCAGCCCGGCCTCCGCGCCACCGCGAAACCTTCCTGCGGACGGGCGTCGGCGTCGCGCAGATAGAGCGGGCGCGGCGGCGTGTCCGCCGGGCCATTTCGGGCAGCCAGCCGGGCATAGACGGCAATGTCAGCGGTCGCGGCCGTGCCCGCGATGTCCAGCTTATGCCCCGAAGCCTCATTGACCATATCCGCCGCGCTGCCGGTGAGGACGGGACCGCCGCCGGCAATCATATCGACCGCTTCCGACAGGGTGGCGATCACCGGCCCTTTGGTGCGGGCGCCGCCGGCATCGTACCGCGTCGCATAGATCTGCTCGCGGCGGGCGTCGATCACGGCAAGGATTTCGCGGCCCGCATGAGCCTCCCACGCTTCCTCAGCCAAGGCATCCAGCGTGGTGATGCCCACCGAAGGAATTTTCAGCGCCAGCGCCAGACCGCGCGCCACCGCCACGCCGACGCGGATGCCGGTGAAGGAGCCCGGGCCGACCGCAACGCCAATCAGATCAAGCTCGGCATAGGTGGTCCCGGCCGCCGCCAATGCATCGTCGATCCCGGTCATCAGGTGCTCGGCGTGGCCCTTGCCGAGGTCGAGCACCGAGCGGCCAAGCTCGCCCGCTTCGGTGTCGAACACGCAAGCGGCGCAGAGATTCGCGGCGGTGTCGATGGCCAGGATTTTCATGCCGAGATGCCGGCAAGCGCGAACCGGTAACGGGGAAGCACGCGGCCGGGGATCGAGCCGGATGGCGATTGACCGACCTCACCCGCGCCCATTGCGCGGTAGAATGGCGCCGCGCCGGGTTCGGCGTCGATCATCATATAGCTGCAGCCAAGCGCGGCTGCCTCGCACCGCGCCCAGCTGAACAGCCTGCGTCCGACGCCCGAACCGATTGCAGCCGGCTCAACGAATATCTTCTCAAGCTCCGCTTCTTCGCCGTTGACCGAGATTTCGGCCATGCCGGCGAGTTCGCCGTTCCGTTCGGCGACGATGAACACGTGGCCAGGTTTGCCGATGCAAACGGTCAACTCCGCGCGGCACATTTCGATGAAAGCCGCGTCATACCCGTGCACCGCCTTGGAGCGCAGGCACAACTCCGTCAGCGCATCTCCTTCGTCGTCCCTCGGCGGTCGCAGCGCTATCAATGTGAACCCTGTCGCGCCTTCAACTCCAACCTTCGCCGGTGCAGCACCGGCTCGGTATAGCCATTGGGCTGCTGGCGGCCCTTGAACACCAGATCGCAGGCCGCCTGAAAGGCGATAGACCCATCGAAGTCTCTCGCCATCGGCCGGTAGAGCGGGTCGCCCTCGTTCTGCCGGTCGACGACGGCGGCCATGCGTTTCATGGTCTCCATCACCTGCTCCTCGCTGCAGACACCGTGGTGCAGCCAGTTTGCGATGTGCTGGGAGGAAATGCGCAGGGTGGCGCGGTCTTCCATCAGGCCGACATCGTTGATGTCCGGCACCTTGGAACAGCCGACCCCTTGGTCGACCCAGCGCACGACATACCCCAGAATGCCCTGGGCATTGTTGTCGAGTTCCTTCTGAATTTCGTCCGGCGTCCAGTTGGGGCGGCTTGCCACCGGGATCGACAGAATGTCCGACAGCCTGGCGCGCTGGCGCGACTTCAGCTTTTCCTGCACCTCCGCGACATTGACGGCGTGATAATGCGTGGCGTGCAAGGTCGCCGCTGTCGGCGACGGCACCCAGGCGGTGTTGGCGCCGGCTTTCGGGTGGCCGATCTTCTGTTCCAGCATGTCGGCCATCAGGTCCGGCATCGCCCACATGCCCTTGCCGATCTGTGCATGGCCGGACAATCCGCACTCGAGCCCGACATCGACATTCCAGTTCTCGTAGGCCTGTATCCATGCGGCCTGCTTCATGTCGCCCTTGCGGATCATCGGGCCGGCTTCCATCGAGGTGTGGATCTCGTCGCCGGTGCGGTCGAGGAAGCCGGTGTTGATGAAAACCACCCTCTCCTGCGCAACGCGGATGCACTCCTTGAGATTGACCGTGGTGCGGCGTTCCTCGTCCATAATGCCCATCTTGATCGTGTTGGGCTTCATGCCGAGCGCAGCCTCCACGCGACCGAATATCTCGACAGCAAACGCGACTTCCTCGGGTCCATGCATCTTGGGCTTGACGACGTACATCGATCCCGCCTGCGAGTTTTTGCGACGCCCCTTCGGCCCGATATCGTGCAGCGCGATCATGGCCGTCATCATGGCGTCCATGATGCCTTCGGGAATCTCATTGCCGTCACGATCGAGGATCGCCGGGTTCGTCATCAGGTGGCCGACATTGCGCACCAGCATCAGCGAGCGGCCGGGCAGCGTGAACGGCTTGCCGTCGGGCGCGACATAGTCGCGGTCGGCATTGAGGGTGCGCATGAAGGTCTCGCCGCCCTTGCTCACCTCCTCGGCAAGATCGCCTTTCATCAGGCCGAGCCAGTTGCGGTAGACGAGCGTCTTGTCCTCGGCATCGACGGCGGCGACCGAATCCTCGCAGTCCTGGATCGTGGTCAGTGCCGATTCCATCACGACATCCGCGATGCCCGCCCCGTCCGTCTTGCCGATGGGATGGTTGCGGTCGATGACGATTTCGGCATGCAGGCCGTTGGTGGCGAGCAGCAGCGCGGTCGGCCGGGCGGAATCGCCGCGGTAGCCGGAGAACTGCCCAGTGTTCGCCAGGCTGGTCATCGAGCCGTCGGCCAGAGTGATCACCAACTGGTAGTGCGCGATGTCGAAACCCGCGGCGTCCTTCCAGCTCCCGCTATCGAGCGGCGCGGAACGGTCGAGAAAATCCTTCGCCCAGGCAATGACGCGCGCGCCGCGTTCGGGATCGTAGCCGCCCGCCTTGGGCCGGTCGCCCAGCGCATCGGTGCCGTATAGCGCGTCGTAGAGGGAACCCCAGCGGGCGTTGGCCGCGTTGAGGGCGAAACGGGCATTCATGATCGGAACGACAAGCTGCGGACCCGCAACGGAAGCGATCTCGGGATCGACATTGGCGGTCGAAACCTCGAAGTCGCCGTTCTCCGGCAGGAGATAGCCGATATCGCGGAGGAACTTTTCGTAGACCGCGAGATCGGCCGGCGCGCCGTTCTCGCGATGCCACAGATCGATCCTGGCCTGCAGATCGTCGCGGCGGGCAAGCAGCGAGCGGTTCTTGGGGCCGAGATCATGCACCAGCGCGGCAAGCCCGCTCCAGAACGCGTCGGCGGCGACCCCGGTGCCCGGCAGGGCTTCGTCGTTGACGAAGTCGTACAGCTCGCGGGCGACCTTCAGGCCGTTGGTGTCGACGCGTTCGGACATGGCGTTATCCTCTCATGCAATTGTTCCGGCAGCTTTCACCACGCGCTGCGGGCGGGGTCAATTCGTCCGAAAGGCGCAAGTCTTTCAGCCGCTCGCCGGGATGTGTTCGCCGGCGATACGCGGACGGCCCTGGGCGGTGGCGTGGATTCGCGCTTCGATGAACTTGCGCTGACCTTCGACCGTGGCTGCTTCGACCTCTGTGGCGACATCGGCGTGGCATTCACCGGCGCCGGCGAGCCTGGCGTTGTGCAGCGCCTGCTCACGCGCCAGACGCGTGGCGGCGGCTATCGCTTCGTCTTCGGTGCGGAAATCCTCGACATGTTCGGCAACCGAGAGGCGGAACCGGCCTTCCTCCGGTTCGGTGACGATTGCCTCCACCGTGATCCGCACCCGGCCGACGACGGCGCCGACGGCGTTGGCGACGTCGGCATGTTCGGGAAGGACGCAGTCGGAGCCGAGCAGGGGGCCGAGGCCCGCGTAGTGGAGCGGGGCGGAAGCGCCGAGGCCGATGACCGGACGGTCGAGAGAGACGGAAAGCCGGGCGACGCGGGACCGGCCGTCGAGCGCGCGCTGGACGAGCGCATTCGACACGGCGGAAGGACCGTCATGACCGTCTTCGGCAAGCGCGGTCTCGAGGATGGCTTCGGCGGATTTGCGGGTGAGCAGCGCCAGAACGCGTTCGGAAAACGCATCGCCGCCGGCGGCGACGCGGTTGCCGCCGGCGTCGCGGCGGCGGGCGACAAGGTCGGCGCCGAGGCGGGCGGCTTCCACGTTCCAGTTCGCCTGGCGGGAAAGCACATGGGCGGCGTCGGAGGGGGTGAAGCCGCACAGCATGGCCAGGCCGCGCGCGACGAGACGGTTGAGCACCGCGTTCTGGGTGCTGCCGGTGAGCAGGCGGTCGAGCGGAACGGGCTTGTCCGTGATTGAGGCAAGGAGCTGTGCCTCGGCGGGCGACAGGCCGGCGGCGAAGCGCTCGGGCAGGCCGGCGCGCATGGCGAAGCGGCCATCGAGGCGGCCGGGGTTGGCCGTCTGCAGCTGGCGCTGGAGCACGGCGGTTACGGCATCGCCGTGGAGCGTGGCGGCGAGCGACAGCGGCACCAGGCGGCGCGGGCCGAGGCGAAGCTCGGCTTCCAGCCGGCTGTCGTCGAGCACGACCTCGGAATCACCGCCAAGGCCGAAGGTGCGCATGGCGACCGCTTCCACATGGGTGCGCATGCCGCCGACGCGGGCGCCTTCGGGATCGAGGCGCGGACGGCCGCCCTCCAGCAGGGCGACGTCGGTGGTGGTGCCGCCGATGTCGGACACGATCGCCGCGTCGAGGCCGGTGAGATGGCGGGCGCCGACGATGGAGGCGGCGGGGCCGGAGAGAATCGTCTCGATGGGACGCTGACGGGCGAAGGCGGCCGAGACCAGCGCGCCGTCGCCACGCACGACCATCAGCGGGGCGGCGATGCCGCGCGCGTCCAGAAAGGTCTCGGTGGCGGCGATGAGGCGGTCGATGAGGCCGACGAGGCGGGCGTTGAGCAAAGTGGTCAACGCGCGGCGGGGACCGCCGAGCCTGGCGGAGAGTTCGTGCGAGGTGGTGACCGGCAGGCCGGTCGCCTCGCGGATCAGCTCGCTGGCTGCGATCTCGTGAGCGGGGTTGCGGACGGCGAAATAGGCGCAGACGGCGAAGCCGGTGACGGATTTCGCCAGTTCCGGAAGTGCGGCCTCGAGGGCGGCGAGGTCGAGCTCTTTCGCGTTGCCGTGAACGTCATGCCCGCCGGGCACGAACACGACCGGGTCGGCGCCGAGGGCGGCCTTCAGCCCGTCGCGGGCAAGATCGGCCTCGCCGAAGCCGATCATGACGAGCGCGGCGCGCCCGCCCTGGCCTTCCACGATGGCGTTGGTGGCGAGCGTGGTCGACATCGACACCAGCGCGATTTGCGCCGGGTCGGCCTTTGCTCCCGCCAGCACCGCATCGACCGCGCCGGCTATGCCCTCGGCCAGATCGTGGCGGGTGGTCAGCGCCTTGGCTTTCGCCACCACGCGCCCGGCGTCCGCGCCGACGCCTTCTCTATAGAGGACGGCGTCGGTATAGGTGCCGCCGGTGTCGATGCCCAGCATCAGCGGGGCGGGGGGCGCCTTGGCGTGCATTATGCGGCGGGAATTGCGGGCGGGGATATCATCCCCGCCGTTTAGCGCGGGAAAGGGTCGAGAGGAAGCGGCGCCGTGGCGCGCGAGGCTATTTCGCCACCACCGTGCCGCGCATGGAAGCGTGGATATTGCATTTGAAGTCGATCTCGCCGGCAGCGCCGATGGTGACCGTCCCGCTCTGGCCGCCGGCCAGCGTGCCGGTGTCGAAGGAGCCGTCGAGCGCGGTGCCGGTATGCGGCGCGGAATCGGCATTGGTGAAGGTGATCGTGTCACCCACGGCGACTTCCACCGTCGCCGGATCGAACTTGAAACCCTTGATCTCGACCGCGTGGTCGGCGGCGAACGCGCCGGCGGTCGCAAAGGCCAGCGCCGCGATGGTCAGCAATATACGCATTGGTTTTTCCTCTCTGGAACCAGCTGCAGGCGCGCCGACCATGCGGCGCGCCTGGCACATACACCGGAAAACCCGCCGGCGGAAAGCTACTCGACCAGATTGATTTCCTCCGTCATGCCGCCCTCGCAGACATAGCAGCAGTCCTCGCAGGCGTCCTGGTCGCCGGGGCCGACGCCCCAGTAGGTGCCCAGGTCGCCGGACACCCAGGCGCCGTAGCAGATGGTCTCGCCTTCCTCGCAGGCGAGCGGCATGGACTTGGTCTCGCCGTCGTCGAGGTAATAGACCTGCCCGCCGCCCGGCCAGACATGGTTGCGGTCCTGGCTGTAGAGCTCGACCTCGACGGCGTATTCGTGGCTGTTGTTCATCAGGAAGGTGACGTCGGCGGCGCTCGCTGCCTGCGCGGCGAGCGCGATCGCGCCGGCCAGCGCCGCCGCCAACCCCCGCGCGACGGTGATCATGGTCATGGTGTCGTTCCCCTGGAGCGGCCGGAGCGGCCGCGAGGCGGAATTTGGCACGGCGCATGGGGGAAGGGTAGCGGGCGGGAAAGGAATATTTCGCGCGCCGGGCGGGACCGGGCTCACGGGTTGATGGAGACCACCGCGGTGGCGCCGGCCCGGCAGACCGAGCAGCAATATTCGCAGACCGACGGCAGGACGCGGTCCGGCCCGAGGCCCCAATGGGTGGCGGCATCGCCGTCGATCCAGGCGCCGTAGCAGATGGTCTCGCCGGCCCGGCACTCGATCGGCACGGATATCTTTTGGCCCGCGTCGAGAAAATACATCCGGTCGCCGCCCGGCCAGACATGATCGCTGTCGCGGCTCACGAGCTCCACCACCACGCCGGCTCCCGTGTGGTTCTTCATGTAGAACGCCATCTCGGCGGCCTGGGCGGGCGCGGCGATAAGGCAAAACAGGAGGGCAAGGCGAATCATGCGCTCCCTGTGTGCGCCGGGGCGGGGGAAGGAGCAAGGGGGTGGGGAGCGGTCGCCAACGGCGATCAATCGACAACGATTTGTCGATTGAAGCGACGAACGCCCGAAGCCATAGCGGAGGGCAAACTCGGGGATCCATGCCAGACCACTGAAACCGTCCCCGCATCTCAGAAGCCACACTTCACCGTCGCCACGCCCGGCTGTTACGCTGTCTGGCCATTGTCAAAGAGCCCCACTCTCGTTGCTCACCCGATCCGACACCGACCGCTGCCGCTCCACACTCGGAGGCCATCGTCCTGCGGACCCCGCGCAGCGGTATTTGCACGAAGGAGGTGGCAGGGATGAGGATAGATTTTCTTGCAAACGCCGGATGCGTCGGATTCCCTGCGATTTCTGTCCACCTGCTTCCACCGGCCGTTGCCTGCTCGGCGGGCCGCAACTGGCCGAATCGATTCGCAGCCTCGGTGGCCAATTTGATGAGGAGAACAAATCTGAACGGCAGTTGTGAAGAGGGCAAAGACTATGTCTTGGACACTTGGTGGGTGTTTTCAACCGACTTTGACACGATGAGTGGTTCAAGAGTTTGCAAATTTCATGATCGTGTGCTTCGCATTCAATATGAGCGAAGATACAGAACTGTTGAGAGAGATTCGCGATCTCCTTCGCCTTATCGCGGAACCTGCACTTGCGGAGCGAGATAAGAAATTGCGCGCGTTGCTTCTGGAGATTGTCGGCCGGAGCAAGCGAAAGGCGGACGCGGTCGTACTTATGGACGGCACGCGCACTCAAACAGCAATCCGGAATAAATGCGGGATCGACATGGGCGACTTAAGCCGCCTCGTCAAAGCTTTGCGCGAAGCCGCGTTGATTGGTCCAGACGAGATGCCAAAGACCGTATTCCCTATCCCAGCTAATTTTCTCGAAATCTTCGGCGGTGACAGTGAATGAACGAACCGGCCGATCGCATGCTGACGGTACTGGAGGAAATGCGCGACCTTCTCCGCGTCATTGCCGAACCGGCCATCGCGGAGCGAGACAAAAAGCTACGTGACGTGCTCCGCGTCCTTGCGGGGAGTGGAAAGGGAAACAAGCCGAAGGCCGTACTCCTAATGGACGGGACAAGGACCCAGGCGAAAATCGTGGAGGAGTGCGGGATTCATAAAGGGCAGCTCAGCGAATTGGTTAAGGCCCTTAGGGAAGGCAACCTCCTAAGGGGCGACCCAAAGCAACCGCAGTTGGTGATTTCAGTACCCTCAAATTTCTTTGACGATAGCGCGGGGATGTAATGCCCTACGACGATTCGGAGTCGCTTGATCTCCTGCGAAAAATTCATGGCTTACTGGAACTGCTCGCGGAAGATAAGATTGCCGAGCGCGACGCCAAACAACGAGCGGCTTTGCGGGAGCTTGCAGGCGCGAGCGTCCCGAAACAGAAGTCGATACTTTTGATGGATGGATCTCGGACGCAAGCTGAAATTCGTAGTGCAACATCAATGAATCAGGGCAATCTCAGCACATTAGTTGGGGTACTTAATAAGGCCAATTTACTTACTGGCGACCTAAAGATGCCAAATTTGGTGATTTCGCTTCCTTCGAACTTCTTTGAGGATCATGCAGGCGCAAACTGAAGAAAAACTGCTGGAGGTGCTTGTCGAGATGCGCAATTGGTTGCGTGTAGCGGTACGAGAGCCCGTAAAAGCAGCTCTGGCAGATGCGCTCCCTGACGCAAAGTCCCGCGCAGCCTACCAGATGTTCGACGGCAGTGCATCGGTTGAGCAGGTGCGTGTCGCTTGCAAAATGAGTCCCAATGCTGTCGTCGCCCTCACTGCCCGTTGCACTTCAATGGGACTGATGGAAGCGACCCCGGAAAAGAAGCGTATCCGCCTATTCGACCTACGAGACTTTGACCTGCTAACAACATCTGAAGCACCAAAATCTGGGGCCAAGGAATGAATGACGAGAGACGGACAAAGAAAAATCGTTTGGAAGTCTCCTCTCAGCCACTTCAAGATGAGCTTATTGCGATCAAAGATCGTTTAAGCGCAATTGAGACAATAGAAAGCATTTCTAATGCCGCTGTAGTAAAAAAATATGTAGAAGAAAGCTTGAAGACTGATCGCGCGAAAAATATCATGCGCGCCTGTGAGAAGCCTAGCACGAAGGATGAATTAACGGAAGCCTGCGGATACAACAGCAAACCAGCGCTTGATCACCATCTACAACCGCTGAAGGAGTTAGGCTTGCTGAGACGGGAAGTACGGGAAGATGGGGTGATTGTGTTCGATTGGAGCAACCTATTTCGCGCTCTACCGAAGGCAACAATTAAGTCATTACTCGGAGAAAAGAACTAACAACGACTGCTAAAGTGACCGAGAGCACCCCAACGAACCTGCAGGGCGTTCGTCTCGTGGCCGCGGCTCCATCGACAGCGAATCCTTGAAACACGAATTCTTCGGTGCTCACCCTGATGAGCCAAGAGGTCAGGCATGCCACCTTTTGAATATTGGTTTACCAGTACGACCTTGACGCTCTGGATCGCAATCGTAGCAGCGATCGGCTCCCTGTGGGTCGCAATCAGTGGTGATTGGCGAGCCGCAGTTAGAGAGCAGAATCGAATTACCGCTGAGCAAACAATGCAGAGGTCTCGGGAGGCGACCTTAGGTGCGGTCCTTGATGTGAGCGCTGATGCCGACAAACTGGCGTACACGCAGGTAACGGATCACCCTCAGTACAATGGATGGAAGCAGCAAGTCGATGAGTTCTGGATTTCTGCACAGCAGCGTTTGAAGCCGGTTTTAACACCTGCCGAGTTTGCCAATGCGTTTGCGCCTGCCAATCCGTCTGCGTTCATTTTCAACAGTGCCATTGATGACGCGCATAACCTAGAAATGCGTAGACTTACTGAGCTCGCTGCTAGGCTGCGGAATGTGGCGTTGAAATACGCTTAGTGCTCTACGAGATATCCCATCTAATGTCCTCAACTACTTCCACGTAGGGTAAGTTGACGGTCAGCGTTGGCGCGAGGCCGCCTCTACGTCGCGCAGCGCGGCGTGGATACTCGCGCCGCTTCCACAAACAAATAACCCCGCTCTTTCAATGACTTGGCTCCGTCTGCCCGCTTTTTTGCCCGGAATCTGTCCACACCCCCTCAACCCGCGCCCATAGTTTTCGCGCCTGAACGGAAGCGGAACATGGATAGCCGGAACGGACATGCGAACAGGGAGCACGATGCGCTGGAGCGCATCGTGGCGCTGCTGTTGGCGCTCGCCGGCCTGGCCGAAATGGCCGGCGCTGTTGCGGCCCGTCGCCGCCGGCGGGCGCTCGGCATTCTGGCCCGCGGCGAGGCCGCGGCGCGGGCCTTCCTTACCGGCATGGCGCCCGATACCCCTTTCCGGAATGTCGCCCCCTGCCTGGAAGACGTGCCCGATCCGGCCGGTGCGCCGGCCGGCGACGCCCTGCTGCTCGCGGCGCGTTTGCGGGCGCTGGCGCTGATGCTCGTTGCCATGCTGGCGCGGGCCGCGCTGTCGGAGCGGCCGGGCCTCAAAGCCGGCGGGCGCGGGCCTGCCGGGCATGCATGCCGCCAGGCGACATCGCCCGCGCCCGACACGTCCTGAGAGAAAGCCCGGCGCTTCGGCGGGCTTGAACGAAAACAGGATTTCCTGAACCTGGCGGACACGCGCCGCCGGGATTGCGATGAAACGCGCCTTTTCCCTCCCCTTGCGGGGAGGCTCAGTCGCTCATCTTAAGCGCCTCGATGAACGCCTGCTGGGGAATGTCCACCTTGCCGAACTGGCGCATGCGCTTCTTGCCCTCCTTCTGCTTCTCCAGCAGCTTGCGCTTGCGCGTCACGTCGCCGCCGTAGCATTTGGCGGTGACGTCCTTGCGGAGCGCCGAGATGGTCTCGCGGGCAATCACCGTGCCGCCGATCGCGGCCTGGATCGGGATCTTGAACATGTGCTTGGGGATCAGGTCCTTGAGCTTTTCGCACAAAACGCGGCCGCGCTTTTCGGCGGCGTCGCGGTGGACCAGCATGGACAGCGCGTCGACCGGCTCGCCGTTCACCAGCACCGACATCTTGACCAGATTGCCGGGCGCGTAGTCGGTGAGCTGGTAGTCGAACGAGGCGTAGCCTCTGCTGATCGACTTTAGCCGGTCGTAGAAGTCGAACACCACCTCGTTGAGCGGCAGGTCGTAGGTGAGCATGGCGCGGCTGCCGGCATAGGACAGGTCGCGCTGGACGCCGCGCCGGTCCTGGCAGAGCTTGAGGATCGAACCCAGATATTCGTCGGGCGTCAGGATGGTGGCGCGTATCCACGGCTCCTCGATATGCTCGATCCTGACCACGTCGGGCATGTCGGCGGGGTTGTGCAGCTCGCGCGTCGTGCCGTCGGTCATGGTCAGCCGGTAGACGACGGAGGGCGCGGTGGCGATCAGGTCGAGGTCGAACTCGCGCTCCAGCCGCTCCTGGACGATCTCCAGATGAAGCAAGCCGAGGAAGCCGCAGCGGAAGCCGAAGCCGAGCGCGGCGGAGGTCTCCATCTCGTAGGAGAAGCTGGCGTCGTTGAGGCGCAGGCGGCCCATCGCGGCGCGCAGATCCTCGAAGTCGGCGGCGTCGACCGGGAACAGGCCGCAAAACACCACCGGCTGCGCCGGCTTGAAGCCCGGCAGCATGTTCGGCGTGGGGCGCTTGTCGTCGGTGATGGTGTCGCCGACGCGGGTGTCGGCGACTTCCTTGATCGAGGCGGTGATGAAGCCCAGCTCGCCGGGGCCGAGCTCGTCGGTGATGACCATCTTGGGGGTGATGACGCCGACGCGGTCGACCGGGTAGCGGGCGTTGGTGCCCATCATGCGGATCTGCTGGCCCTTCCTGAGCTTGCCGTCGATGACGCGGACCAGAACGATGACGCCGAGATAACTGTCGTACCAGCTGTCGACCAGCATGGCTTTCAGCGGAGCGTTGATGTCGCCCTCCTTGGGCGGCGGCAGCCGGGTGACGATCGCCTCCAGCACGTTCTCGACGCCAAGCCCGGTCTTGGCCGAGATCAGCACCGCGTCGGAGGCGTCCAGCCCGATGACGTCCTCCACCTGCTGGCGGATGCGGTCGGGCTCGGCGGCGGGCAGGTCGACCTTGTTGAGGACCACGACGATCTCGTGGTCGGCGTCGAGCGCCTGGTAGACATTGGCCAGCGTCTGCGCCTCGACGCCCTGGCTTGCATCGACGACCAGCAGCGAACCCTCGCAGGCGCGCAAGCTACGCGAGACCTCATAGGCGAAGTCGACATGGCCGGGCGTGTCGATGAGGTTCAGCACGTAATGCTCGCCGTCGGCGGCGTCATATTCGAGGCGCACCGTGTTGGCCTTGATGGTGATGCCGCGCTCGCGCTCGATGTCCATGGCGTCGAGCACCTGCTCCTTCATCTCGCGCTCTTCGAGGCTGCCGGTCATCTGGATGAGCCGGTCGGCCAGCGTCGACTTGCCGTGGTCGATATGGGCAACGATGGAGAAGTTGCGGATGTTTTTGAGAGGCGTGGTCATGGGGCGCGCATCTAGCAGGCGCGGGGGAGAACGCAAAGCGGGAAATGGGGCGGCGTATCAGCGCGCGGCGCAAGCGTCGCGTGCGCCGGCAAATCCGGCGCCGGCTGGCTGTTGCGCCGGCCATTAATACCTTGACACCGGGTCTGTATCGCGAACTACTGATACGAAAGAAAATGGGAGGAAATATTGGCACTGATCGACCTGCGCAACGTCAGCAAGAGCTTTGGCTCCGTCCGCGTGATCGAAGACATATCGCTGACGGTGGAACCCAACGAGTTCGTCGTCTTCCTCGGCCCATCCGGGTCCGGCAAGTCGACCCTGCTGCGAATGATCGCCGGGCTGGAATCCATCGACGCGGGGGAAATCTGGATCGGCGACCGGCGGGTCGATCAGCTTGCGCCGGGGCAGCGCGAGGTCGCGATGGTTTTCCAGAACTACGCGCTCTACCCGCACATGACGGTGACGGAGAACCTCGCCTTCGGACTGCGCAATATCGGCATGGCGACGGCCGAGATCGACAAGCGCGTCGCGGACGCGGCGCGCATGCTGGAGATCGGCGAACTGATGGAGCGGCGACCCGCGCAGCTTTCGGGCGGCCAGCGCCAGCGCGTGGCGATCGGCCGCGCGATCGTGAAGGAGCCGAAAGCGTTCCTGTTCGATGAGCCGCTGTCGAACCTCGACGCGGCGCTCAGGGTGCGCACGCGGGTGGAACTGGCCGAGCTCCACCATCGCATCGCGACAACGATGATCTATGTGACCCATGACCAGACCGAGGCCATGACCATGGCCGACCGCATAGTCGTGCTCAACGACCGCAAGATCGAGCAGATCGGCACGCCGATGGAGGTCTATTCGAGGCCCGCTTCGCGCTTCGTGGCCGGCTTCGTGGGCTCGCCGGCGATGAATTTTCTGCCGGTTTCCGTTTCCGGGGACGGCGCGGTGACGACGACGCTGGGCGACGGCAGCGTGCTTGCGACCAACATGCCGGTGCCGGCCGAATCGATGGGCGACAGCGCGGTGCTGGGGATCCGGCCGGAGGCGGTGCGCGTGGCCAGCGGCGAGGACCGTGTGACGTTCGGCAAGGCGTCCGTGGTGGAGAAGCTGGGCGAGCGCACACTCATCCATGTCCGCCTCAGCGACGGATCGACGCTCGTGGCGCAGGATGTCGGCCGCTCGGCCGTGGCGCCCGGCGACGAGGTCGGTCTGGCCTTCGACAGCACGGAGGCACATCTCTTCGACAGCGCCGGGCGCGCCTATCACGCGGCCTAGCGTGATTCCGCCGGCCTGAAGCGCCGGCCGTGGCGGACCAGGTGGGTTACCCGCATGGGTCCCTGCCCTTCGGGCGTTCGAACCTTTCGAAAGGTCCACCGGACCTTCCGATCCGCCAAAGGCGGACCAGGCTCTCACCCCTTGATGCCGGCCGACAGTGTGATGGCTTCCGTCACGCGGCGTTGGAACAGCAGGTAGGCCAGCGCCACCGGGAAGCCGGCAAGGACCGCGGCGGCCAACTCGCTCGCATAGTAGACACCAAAACTGTCGTTGGTCTGTGTAATGCCGACGGTGATTGTCATCATGTCGGTCTTGGTGACCGCCAGGAAAGGCCAGAGAAACGCATTCCATGACCAGATGAAGGTGACTATCGACAATGCCGTCGTCACCCCCCAGTTCATCGGTATGTAGACCTTGGACAAGATTCGCCATTCAGAGGCATTGTCCATTATGGCCGCCTCGCGGAATTCCTTGGGCACCTGATCGAAGAACTGCTTGTAGACGATGATGATGACGGGGTGGATGAGCTGAGGCAGAATGATGCCCGCCCAGGTGTTCAGCAGGCCCATATTCGCAATCAGGACGAAGTGATTGATGATCAGAACCTGGGTTGGAACCATGAAGCTGGCAAGGATCAGCCACCAAAGGGGTCTTCTAAACGGAAAGCGGAGCTGCGAGATCGCGTAGCCGGCGAAGATCGAGGTGCCCACCGTCAAGATCGTGACCCCGATCGCCGTGGCGATGGAGTTCATATACCAGTAGCCGATCTTGGTCTGGGTAAGGGCGAACACATAGTGCTCGAATGTCAGCGTATCGGGCCACAGCTCGATATAGGGTCGCACCACTTCGTTGTCGGGTTTCAGCGAACTTACGATTCCCCAGTAGATGGGAAATGCCCATAATATGGCCAAGATCACCGTGATGAGCGTAATCGCCAGGCCGGCTGCGTTGAAACGGCGGGCAATGGCGGGGCTCACTTGTTTCGGCTCCCCGAAAACCGCGTGAGCTGGAAATTCAGCACCGAGACGATGACGACGATCACGAACAGGACAACAGCGATCGCCGCTGCCCGCCCCCCGTGGTTCGACTGGAACGCCCTCTGAAAGATGTAATAGACCATGACGAGGTTGTCGTTCGGCCTGCCTCCCGTCGAGAAGAGATAGACCTGATCGAAGATCTTCAGCTGCAGGATCAGCTGGATCGTCAGGTTAAGGGCGGTGATCGGCCAAAGAAGCGGCCATGTCACTTTCCGGAATGTTGTCCAGCGCCCCGCATTGTCGAGCGCCGCAGCCTCGTAGATTTCCTGCGGGATTGCGCGAAGCCCCGCCAGGAACAGCAGGATGTTGAAACCGCAAGTCCACCAGATTGTGATGAAGGCGATCGCCGGCATGAACCATGTCGTGGTCTTGAAAACCGGCACCCTGTCGATACCGATCATGTCGAAGACCTGCATGACGATGCCGAACTGGTAGTTCATCGTCCAATCCCACAGGCGATATACGACGGAAACCGGAAGGATATAGGGCAGGAAAAACAGGGCCAGAATCAGCGCCTGCATGCGCCCTGTCAGCCTGCTGACGCCAAGCGCTATGGCGAGTGCGACGGCTGTACCCGGCACAACCGACAGCGCGACGAAATAGGCAGTGTTCCAGATCGCGGTGTCGAATCGCCGGTCGCTGCCGAGCCGCGTGTAGTTGTCGATACCGACATAGTCCCCGTCACCGATCAGCGGCGCGTCTGTAAAGGACAGCAGGAACATGTCGACGGTCGGATAGACGAAAATGAGCCCGTACACCGCAAGAAAGGGTGCGATCAGGACCAGGGCGACCAGCCACTCATTCCTCGTGTCGCGTATCAAGGCGAGGCTCCATGCCTACAGGGCGCCCGACATGCGGGCGCCCTGCCAGGGAGGATCAAAGATCGTTCAGTTCGACCTTTATTTCTTCAACCGCTTCCGCCGGATCCATTTCGCCGTTCAGCGTCGGGACGAAATAGGTCGACATGACATCGAAGATCGGTCCGGCGATGCCAGCCAGCGTCGACTTGGGATCGAAGATCATGTTCTCCGTGAGCGGCGAATAAGTCGCGTTCGGCTCCATCGCCTTGTACTCGGCGCTCTCGGTGACCGGACCGTAGGCCGGAATGTGGCCGGCCGTCGCCCAGAACAGCGAGTTCTTCGATATCCAGCCCATTACCTCAAGCACCGCGGCACGCTTTTCCGCCGTCATGTCGCCGGTGGGTATCGCAAAGGCATGGCTGTCGGCGTAGGTCGACGGGTGATCGAAAATCACCGGCAATTCCACCGCGCCCCACTCGAACAGTTTGCCACCCTTGTGCAGGTCGGTCATCGTCGGCACTTCCCAGACGCCGTTGATCATCATCGCCGCTTCGCCGGAGGTGAACAGCGCGACGGTGGCCGGGTAGTCGGTATAGGTCGACTGCAAGCCCGCTTCGGTCCATTCGGCGAGTACGGCCAGCGCGTTCTGCAGTTTCCCCGCATTGTCGCCGGCCAGGAACTCGCCGTCGGTCATCAACTCGCCGTCCTGCTGGCCCATCAGCGAATAGATTGTGCGGAACATGAAATTGCCGTCGGCGGTCACACTGCCGAGCGGAAACTGCACGCCGGCATTCTTCAGCGCCTGCAGCGTTTCGGTAAAGCCTTCACGGCTGTCCAGGCCCATCGGCGTCCCGTCGTCGCTCAGGCGGCCGGCTTTCTCCAGCAATTCCTTGTTGTAGTAGAGAACGATCGGATGCGTATCGAGCGGGACAGCATATTGCTTGCCGTCGACAGTGACAGCGTCCCACGTAGCGGACGCATAGTCGGCTTCGCTCAAGCCCATTGTGGACCAGTCTTCCGCGGTGATTTCGGACAGCAGGTTCTGGTCGACCGCCAGCGGAATGCGGCTGGCGTGATAGGTCATGATGTCGGGCGCCTCGCCGACCGGCACGGCCGTCTGCACCTTGGTATAGAACGGAACGCCCCATTCCAGCGTTGTGGCGTCGATGGCGATCTCGCCCTTGTGCGCTTCGTTGAAGTCAGAGATCATCTGCTTCATGCGCACACCGTCGCCGCCGCCCAGGAAGTCCCACCAGACGACAGTCTCCTGCGCCGCGGCAGGCAACGCGGTCATCATCGCGCCAGCTATCGCAAGCGCCTTCACGACACTCAATTTCTTCATAGTTTCCTCCCACGAGGGTGCTCGATCGCACCACTTATTCAGCATAGAAAGGCTTACCCGAGACACTGCCTTTGTCAACAGACATTATGATATGTACCAGATACTCCGATATATAAGAGCGGGGAATTTCTCGCTCAGACCGACAGCCTGACCATGCAGTAGGAGTGCGGTTTGACGGCCACGGACAGCCGGCCGTCGGCAACCCTGGCGCCCTGGCCGGCCGCGGGTTTCACATTGTCCGGGCATTTCGCGGTGTTCACGGCTTGCAGATCGTCGTGATCGATCACCTGGTGGTCGAGAAGCTTCGCGGCGCCGAAGCCCTGCAGGGCAATGTCCGCGTCTATCGTCTCGTCGGCATGCCGGTTCACCAGGAAAAAGGTGAGCGCGCCTTTGTCCCCGTCGTGAACGCCGGCGATGTCGAGGTAAGGCACTCCGGCGGCCACCGCAGCATCATAGGTCGGGCAGTCGACATGCAGCCGGAGCGCCGTGCCCCGGCCATACATCGATGCGAACAGATAGGGATAGAAGATCGTCTGGCGCCACGCCGGTCCGCCTGGCTCGGTCATGATCGGCGCGATCACGTTCACGAGCTGCGCGATGCAGGCGATCTTCACGACGTCGGCGCGCCGGATGAAGGTGTTGAGGATACAGCCGACCTGGAGGACGTCCTCGAAATTGTAGATGTCTTCCAGAATGCGCGGATGCTCGGGCCACTGATCGCCCTTGAGGAACACCTGATCCTGCTTGCGCGTGTGATACCAGACGTTCCACTCGTCGAACGAGATATAGACGTTCTTGCGCGACCGCTTCTTGGCCTTCACGTAATCGATGATGCCGGCGACGGTGCCGATATAGGCGTCCAGCTTGTGGGTGAGCGCGAGATACTCGGCGGCGTTCTTCTCGTAGTTCTCGAAATACATGTGCAGGGAGATGTAGTCGACGCTGTCGTAGGTGTATTCGAGCACCGTCGCTTCCCATTGCGGGTAGGTGGGCATGTTGGAATGCGAGGAGCCACAGACCACCAGTTCGAGCGTGGGGTCGAAGGCGCGCAGCGCCTTGGCCGTCTCGTTGGCCAGATGGCCGTATTCGGCCGCGGATTTGTGGCCGACCTGCCAGGGGCCGTCCATCTCGTTGCCCAGGCACCAGAGCTTGACGCCCCAGGGCTCTTCGCGACCGTTCTTGCGGCGCATGTCGGACCAGTAGCTGCCGCCGGGATGGTTGACGTATTCGACGAAATTGCGCGCCGCATCGAGGCCACGCGAGCCGAGATTGACGGCCAGCATCATCTCGGTGCCGACCGTGTCGCACCAGTCGGCGAATTCGTGGATGCCGACCTGGTTCGATTCCGAAGTGTGCCAGGCAAGGTCGAGACGCACGGGACGCTGGTCCTTGGGCCCGACGCCGTCCTCCCAATTGTAGGCGGAAACGAAATTGCCGCCGGGATAGCGCACCAGAGGCGGTTTCAGTTCCTTGACCAGTTCGGCGACGTCGGCCCGCATGCCGTTGTCGTCGGCGGTGGCGTGTCCGGGCTCGTAGATGCCGGTGTAGACGGCCCGTCCGAGATGTTCGAGGAACGCGCCGTAGATGCGCTCGTCGATTTCAGAAATGCCGAAATCGGCGTGAGCGATGATCCTGGCCCGCATCAAGTCCTCCCCGACCGCATGTTTATAACTGGAAATGCGATCCGTATCCGTTTTGTGGATATTAATCGCAGTCCACAGCCGCCAGTCAAGGAGAAATCATCGGGTCACGATGCGCAGCACGATATCCTGGTCGTAATTGCCGAAGCCGCGGCCGAAAATGTTGATGCCGCCGGGGTGGGCGGCATCGTGCTTGACGCCAAGGCGCAGCCGGATGGAGCTGTGCTGGCCGATATCCACGTCGGCGAGGGTCACAGGCGACACCTTCACGCCGTCGACGAACGTGCCGTCGGGGGTGACGCGCCAGGATTTCAACTTGCCGTACTGGGAACCGACCAGCTTCCACCAATGGGGAGTGTAAACGCCGCGCTTGTCGCCGAAATCGCCGGGCGAAGTCCAGTTGCCGATCTCGACGCCGTTGACCCAGGCGGTGATGTCGGAGGGCCAGTCGGTGCTGGTTCCGGGAACCTCCGAGCTGAGCTCGAGCGAGAATTCCAGCGTCTTGATCTCGCTGTTCGACAATTTAGCGTTGTTGGGGAACTGGTATTCCACGAATCCGCGGGAAAACCAGAGCAGGCCGGCCTTCATGCGGTCGGGCTCAAGAAAGGTGTCGGGAACGTCGAGCAGGCCGATGATGCCGTCCGTGGAGCACAGGCCGCAGGGCGCGGACACTTCGCAGCTCGTGTAGAGACCGATCGGCATCGAGACGTCGATCGCCCCCTTGGCGGCGGGCTCGGCCGCTTCCTTGAACATCACCAGGATTTCGTCGAATGCCGGGCGGCAGATCTTCTGGCTGCCCTTGCGGGCCTTCTGCGATTCGGTCAGCACGAGGCCGACCTCCTCGAGTATCTGCATGTTGGACGAGACCGTCGACTGCGGCAGGCCGAGATGGTCGGTGACCGCGTTGACGTTCATCGGCCCGTTCTCGTGCAGCAGCTTGAGAATCTTGACCCGCACGGAGGAGGCCAGCCCCTTGAGCACCTCCAGACCTTCCTCGGGATCGACGACCAGAAAATTGCTGCTCATATGAATGCGTCCAAGGCCCCAAAACCCATTGCTTCGCGGTTTGTATCAGAAAATCCGATACAATCCATCGAATTTGGCCGCGCCGGTAGCGCCGGCGGGCTGCCGCAGGAACCCGACGGTCTGGTTGCGTTCGCGGCGTGGGATTGATGGCCTATCGCCACTTGGCGTGACAGCGCCTATCCGGCGGCGAGGGCCGGCCGGCCAGCGGCAGATTCGATCGCGGGAGCGAAGAGCTGCTTCACCAGCAGGCGATAGGCGAGGATCTGGCGCACGAGGCGGTCGGGATCGCCCATGACCTTGGCCATGATGATGCCGCCGTCGACGATGACCGAGACCATCTCGGCCAGCGCGTCGATGTCGACCGGCTCGCGCGGCGGGTAGACGGCGACGATCGTTTCCAGATGCGCGCGGATGCGGACATTGACAGATTCGAGCGCCTCGCGGTTCAGATCGACGACGCGGCGGTCGAACAGCCGCTCCTGGTAGCAGATCGACGCGACCATGCAGCCGGGATGGCCGCCGGGCAGATCGGCCATCACCTCGGCCAGCAGCTTCAACCCGATCAGGAAGGCCTGCAACGGGTCGTCGGAGAGCTCGGTCGCGCGGCTGAAAATCTGGTCGAGGATGCGGTGATCCTCGGTGATGTAGCGGCTTAGCAATTCGTGGGCGAGCTCGTTCTTGTCCTTGAAATGATAGAAGAAGCCGCTCTTGGTGATGCCGGCCTCGGCGATGATCTCCTCGATCGAGGTCGCGCCGAAGCCCTTCGCCAGCACGGCCGCCTCGGCGATTTCGAGAATGCGCTCGCGCGTCGCCTCACCCTTGCGCATGGGATCCTCCGAAAAACTGTACCCGCAGTATGGTTTTCCCTTGCGTCAATTCCAGCAAAAAAACAACGCCGGCCGCCAGATTTCATTCAACGCTCTGTTTTTGCTTGGAAAAGCCTCCCGATTCATCTGCCTTACCGCGAGAATACTAGTTTGCATACAAACGATCTGGGAAAAGGCGTCCCTTCCCAAGATGACGATTTGTTCAGGAGAATACGGATGAAATACCGGCGCAATCTGCCGCAACTTGACGGCGGGCTTTATCTCAGCGACGGCGGCATGGAAACCGCACTGATCTACCTGCAGGGTGTGGAGCTGCCGCATTTCGCGTCATTCGTTCTGCTTGCAGACGAGGCGGGCCGCTCGAAGCTGACCGAATATTACGAGAGCTTCCTGCCGATCGCACGCAGCAAGGGCACCGGCTTCGTGCTCGACACCGCGACGTGGCGCGCCAGCCCGGACTGGGCGGCTCTGCTCGACTACGACCTGCCGGCGCTGAAGGCGGCCAACGAGGCGGCGGTGGAGCTTGGAGCGCGGCTGCGCCGCAAGTGGGAAACGCCGGCGATGCCGATCGTGCTCAACGGCGCAATCGGTCCGCGCGGCGACGGCTACAAGGCCGGCCGCATGGAGGCGGCTGAGGCCGAGGACTACCACTCCTTCCAGGTGAAGACCTTCGCCGCCACCGAGGCCGACATGGTCTCGGCCATCACCATGAATACCGTCAACGAGGCGATCGGCATCGCGCGCGCCGCCAAGGCGCACGCCATGCCCTGTGTGGTTTCGTTCACGGTCGAGACCGACGGGCGGCTGGTGGACGGAACCAGCCTGCGCGAAGCGGTCGAGGCGACGGAAGCGGCGACCGGCGGCTCGCCAGTCTACTACATGATCAACTGCGCGCATCCGAGCCATTTCGAGCAGGCTCTGAAGCGCGGCGAGGCGTGGATCGAGCGCGTCCGCGGCATCCGCGCCAACGCCTCCGCGAAGAGCCATGAGGAGTTGGACAACTCGACCGAACTCGACGCGGGCGATCCCGCCGATCTCGGCCGGCGCTACCGGCAGCTCACCACGGCATTCCCGTCAATGCGGGTGCTTGGCGGGTGCTGCGGCACCGACCACCGTCACATCCACATCATCAGCGAGGCGGTCTCGCAGTCCGAGGCCGCCTGAACGAACCCATCCCAAAGACAGCAAGCGCCGGACGGAGCGTCCTCCGTCCGGGCAGGAGATCTTACAATGTATCTATCGGCAATCGTCGGCCTGCTGGCCGAGAGCATGACCGTTCGCCAACAGCGGCAATCTGCCGGCCATCCCGGACGGAAGAAGCCGCCCAGCCTCGGCGGCCTCAGCGACCACCATTTGCGCGACATCGGCTATGTGCGCGAACGCACGGTCGCGCCGCGCAAGCACGTCCTGTGGATGTAGCGGCACACACTGCAAGGAAGAGGGACACCACAATGGCCATAGCTCAGAGAAACATGCACCCGCAGAAACCGATCGTACGACGCGCGCAGGTTGATGATGCCGGCGAGATCGCGCGGCTGTTCCTGATCTCGTCCGACGGGCTGGCAAGCTACATCTGGAGCAGGGTGGCCGGACCCGGCGAGACGCTGGCCGAAGTCGGGGCGGCCCGCTATGCGCGAACCGGCACCGCCTTCTCATTCGAGAACTGCCTGATTGCCGATCTCGGCGGCGAGGTGATCGGCATGGCGCACGGCTTTCCCATGTCGCCGCGTGCGCCGGAGGAAACGGAAGACGATCCGGTTCTCAAGCCCTATTCGGAGCTGGAGGATGCGGGCTCGTTCTACCTGTCCGGGTTGGCCGTGCATGAGCAGCACCGCAACCTCGGAGCAGGCGGCGCGCTGATGGACCGGGTCGAAGGCTGGGCGATCATGCGTGGCTGTCCGCGCGTCTCTCTCATCTGCTTCGAACGCAACGAGAGCGCGATGCGTTTCTACCGGCGACGCGGATATGTCGAGATCGGTCGGCGTCCGATCGTTGCACATCCCAGCCTGCATTATCGGGACGGCGACGCTGTGCTGCTTGCACGGCCCGTCTGATCCCCACCCCGGCAAAGCCGAGATTGTGATCAACCAAGGAGATTGAAATGAGTTTCGCATTATCCGAAACCGGCCGGACCGCGGCGGAGATCGGCCCCGCGCGCGCCAACACCGCAACGGCCTCCGCCGATGGTCCGCGGCCGGCGCTGCTTCCGCTTGTGGCGGCAATCTGCGGCATCGCGGTCGTCGCGGCCATAAAGCTGGTCCATCTCTGGTTGGCGCAGGCGTCGATCCTGGACTTCAGCCTGTAGCGACCCAAGGGACGGCCGCTCTATCGCGGCCGGCCACAAGCGTTTTGCTCAATCGTATCGCAGTTCCCCCGCCTTTCCGCCGAAGACGCGGTAGGCGTAGAATGAATAGCCGATGATGACCGGCAACACGAAGGCGGTGCCGACGAGGATGATGCCGAGGCTTTCGGGCGCCGCCGCCGCCTCCCAGATGGTCATGCGGTCGGGCACGACGAAGGGATAGAAGGAGTAGGCGAGACCCGCGAAGCCGGCTGCGAAGATGACCGCGAGAATGAGGAACGGTTTCAGCGAGTGGCGATCGCCGGGCGCGGGCAGGCGGAAGGTCAGGAACCACAGCCACAGAAACAGGGCGCCGGAGATCAGCGGCAACGGCAGCAGCCACAAGAACTGCGGCAGCACGAACCACTTGTCGAATATGCGCGGCGAGGCGAAGGGCGTGGCGAGCGAGACGGCCGCCATGCCGATAGCGGTCGCGACAAGCGCGTAACGCAGCCAGCGCACCGCCTTCTCCTGCAGCTCGCCCTCCGATTTGTAGATCAGCCAGGCCGCGCCCATCGCCGCATATGAAGCCGCCAGACAGAGCGCGACCAGAGCGCCGAAGCCGGATGCCGCCCATCCATGCTGCAGACCGAGCACATAGACGCCCAGCATGTAGCCCTGGGCCAAAGAGGCGATCAGCGAACCGGTGAAGAAGGCCAGGTTCCAGCGCGACTTGCGGTGCGGCGGCACCTTGGCGCGGAAGTCGAAGGCGACGCCGCGCAGGATGAGACCGAACAGAAGCGCGAAGACCGGCAGATAGAGCGCCGTGAGGATGGCGCCGTGGGCGATCGGGAAGGCGACAAGCAGCAGCCCGACGGCGAGCACCAGCCAGGTCTCGTTGGCGTCCCAGAACGGGCCGATGGCCGCGATCATGGCGTCCTTCTCGTCGTTGGTGGCGGCAGCGAACAGGATGCCGGTGCCGAGATCGAATCCGTCGAGAACGACGTAGATCAGGATCGACAGACCCATGAGGCCGGCAAAGATCAGCGGGAGAAGGGTGGGCCAGTCAAGGGTCATGGTTGATTCTCCCGGGGAATCCTCTGGAGGTTGGCGCTCCACGGCGCCCCCCTCTGTCCTGCCGGACATCTCCCCCACGGGTGGGGAGATTGGATTGCAACAATGATTGCGCCAGCCGTCGGCGATTGGGGCCTGCGGATATGATGGCTGATCTCCCTCCTTGTGGGGGAGATGTCCGGCAGGACAGAGGGGGGCGTGAAAGGGCAAGGCCCATGTATCTTTTCTCCCTACTCTCCCGCCACCGGCTGCGTGAGCGCCCGTTCCTCGACACCGGGCACCGGCTGGTCGTCGCCCTCCCTGGCAGCCTTGCGGGCGAGGAAGACCAGCGTGCCGAGATAGGCGATCATCAGCAGCATGTAGAGAACCAGATAGACGGCGAGCGTGAAACCGACCTGGCCGGCGGGTACCGGTCCGAGCGCCTCCTCGGTCATCATCACGCCGGTCACCAGCCATGGCTGGCGGCCGATCTCGGTGGTGTACCAGCCGGCGAGCGTGGCAACCCAGCCCGACACGGCCATCGGCACCAGCACCAGCGCCAGCGGCTTCGGCAGCGTGCCGCGGCGGAACACGAACCATGCGCCGGTCCAGGAAATCAAAAGCATCAGAATGCCGGTACCGACCATGATGCGGAAGCCCCAGAAAACGGGTGCTACCGGCGGATGCAGTACGGTTCCGTCTTCGCCGACATAGTCGTTGAGGCCCGGCACGACACCGTCCAAGCTATGGCGCAGGATCAGGCTGGCGCCGTTAGGGATCGAAAGCTCGTACCTGTTCGTCCGCGCGTCTTCGTCGGGCCAGGCGAACAGGACCAGCGGGACATTGCCGCGCGTTTCCCAGTTCGCCTCCATCGCGGCCACCTTGGCCGGCTGGTGCTCAAGCGTGTTGAGGCCGTGCTGGTCGCCCGCCAGGATCTGCAGCGGGATCAGGATGGCGCCAAGCGCGATGCCGGTGCGCAGAGCCTTCCACATCGATTCCGAACGATCGCCGATCAGCCAGCGAAGCGCCGACAGGCCGGCGATCAGGAATGCCACCGCCAGCCCCGACGCCAACAGAACGTGGATCAGCCGCCAGGGGAAGGAGGGGTTGAAAACGACGGCCCACCAGTCTGTCGCGTGAGCGACGCCGTCGCGCATCTCGAAACCGGCGGGCGTCTGCATCCAGGAATTCAGCGCCAGTATCCAGACCGCCGACATGGTGGTGCCGAAAGCGACAAGAAAGGTGGCCGTGGTGTGGACGCGGTTCGACACACGGCGGAAGCCGAACAGCATGATGCCGAGGAACACGGCCTCGAGGAAGAACGCCGTCAGCACTTCGTAGGCCAGCAGCGGGCCGGCGATGTTGCCGACCTTTTCCATATAGCCCGGCCAGTTGGTGCCGAACTGGAAGCTCATGGTGACGCCCGACACGACACCCAGCGCGAATGACAGCGCGAACACCTTCACCCAGAAGAAATAGGCGCGCATCCAGGCGATGTCGCCGGTGCGGGCATAACGCAGCTTGAAGAAAAGCAGCACCCAGCCGAGCGCTATGGTGATGGTCGGGAACAGGATGTGGAACGAGATGTTCGCGGCGAACTGGATGCGCGAAAGCAGATAGGCGTCGAGTTCCATGCGGATCACCTTCCAGCGGCCGCGGTGCAACTTGCCGCTGCGTCGAACCTAGGGTGTCAGGCGGGTCCGGTCAAAGCGGCCCGGCAGCGCAGAGGCGCAATGTCGCGGGTCAAGACCACGGAACAGCCAGCGAAACTGGTAGGGCCAGACCGCAAATTGCGTGGACCGGAATCCGGATTCGGGATAGGGGCGGCTGGCGAGATTTCCAATCGCGCATCCGCGCGGGAGCATTCAATTGTCCGAGACGACAGCCGTCAGACAGGCAGCGCAGACAACCACATTCGCGATCATCCTGGCGCTCTCGTTCAGCCACATGCTGAACGACCTCATGCAGTCGTTGCTGGCCGCCATCTACCCGATGCTGAAGACGGATTTCCGGCTCGATTTCTGGCAGATCGGGCTTTTGACGATGGCCTTCCAGGTGACGGCGTCGCTGCTGCAACCGGCGGTGGGCTATTACACCGACCGCAAGCCGCAACCCTATTCGCTATCCTTCGGCATGGGTTCGACCTTCGTCGGCCTGCTGATGCTCGCCTATGCCGGGCATTATTGGCTGCTGATCGTCGGGGCCGCCTTCATCGGGTTCGGTTCGGCGGTGTTTCACCCGGAGGCGTCGCGCATCGCGCGGCTCGCCTCTGGCGGGCGTTTCGGCATGGCGCAATCGGTCTTCCAGATCGGCGGCAATGCCGGCACCGCGCTCGGGCCGCTGCTGGCGGCGTTCATCGTGGTCCCGTTCGGGCAGGCGAGTGTCGCCTGGTTCTCAGTCATCGCGCTTGTCGGCATGGTGGTGCTGTGGCAGGTCGGAGGCTGGTACAGCCGCGAACGCAGCGCGGCTGCCAAACGCGGCGCCAGCACCGGGCCGCTGTTTCGGCTGCCGCGGCGCACGGTGGTGATCGCGCTCGCGGCGCTGGTCGCGCTGACCTTTTCCAAGAATGTCTACGTCGCAAGCCTGACCAGCTATTACACCTTCTTCGTCATCGAGAAGTTCGGCGTGTCGGTGCAGGCTTCGCAATTGCTGCTGTTCCTGTTTCTGGGCGCATCGGCGGCGGGGCTGCTGCTCGGCGGATTTCTGGGCGACAAGGTCGGCGCGAGGACGGTGATCTGGTTTTCCATTCTGGGCGCGCTGCCCTTCACACTGGCGCTGCCCTATGCCGATCTGATGTGGACGGCGGTGCTGACAGTGCTGATCGGGCTGATCATGTCGTCGGCATTTCCGGCCATCATCGTCTTCGCGCAGGAGCTGGTGCCGGGGCGGGTCGGCATGATCGCCGGCATCTTTTTCGGCTTCGCCTTCGGGATGGGCGGGCTGGGCGCGGCAGTGTTGGGCGTGGTTGCCGACTGGAAAGGGATCGCGTTCGTATACAGCGTCTGTTCGTTCCTGCCGCTGATCGGCCTGGCGGCGATTTTCCTGCCGAGCAGGGCGGCTCTTGCAAAGGCCGAAGCTCCCGCTTGACGGCGACGCCAAGCGGGAGCAGAGAAAAAGACGGAAAGCACGTCCGGCGCACCCGGCGGCAATCCTTTTCTGGATCGTTCGCTCTTTCGGGTTTTTCGCATGTCAATTGCCGGATTGGCGCAACTTGGCGCTTCAACAATCGTCTTTCTGCTGGCGGCTACAGCCGCGAAAAGCTGGACGTTGGCGCCCAGCGTCCCACGACTGTTGCTGGTGCTCGGCCTCTACTCGGTCGGCAATTTGATCATGCTCAGGCTGATCCGGGATTTCGGCATGGGCGTGGCATTGAGCCTGTCGGCCGTGATCCAGCTCGCGGCGGTGAATGTCGTGGCATTCGCCTGGTTCGGCGAGCGCGTGAACCTGCTGCAGGGCGCCGGTATCGTTGTGGCCATCGCGGCGGTGGCGCTGATCACCATGGGGCCGTATTTCACCGGCCGGTAGAACGTGATGCCTTTCGCTCAAGGCGCGGGAAGCCGGCGTCGTGCGTTCGCGCCGGGACTATGCTCCGACCTCTGCCCGCAGACCACGCGCAAGCAGCGCCATTCCGCCAAGAACGATGACCGCCATGACGGCGATGCCCACGGCCGGCGACGGCCCCTCGAAAAAGACCTCGTACATGATGCGCCCCGGCAGGAAGGTGAAAATTCCTGCAATGATCAGCGCGCCCGCATAGGTTGTCCGCATGGTGTTGCGATGCCCGGTCACGTTGTGCTTGCGGATCAGCCAGACGCCGTATGCCAGTGAGACCAGCGTGCCCACGGATACAAGGTGGATCGGGCTCCATATTCCCCACAAATTGATTGTGTGGATGAAGAATGACGACACGGCGACAACCAGCATGAGCGTGACCCAGACGCGACCGCCGATGCGGTGCAGACGGTCGCCTTTGCGGCGAAACAGGACGACGCCTCCGAGCAGGAACGCGGCGACAGCCGCCACGACATGGATGTGTATGGCCGTGGAGGCCTGAAGGAGCGGCAGGAAGTTCATGTGTATCTCCGGCGAATTGCGATGCGGACTTGACCTGGGGCACTCGGGGCGCGCATTCAAAACCGCTTTCGCGGATGACGGATTGGCTTCGTGACCGACGGCCCATTGCATTTCACGATGCGCGAATTGCAGCGCACCTTTTTCGCACCGCGCTTCTGGGCGGCGATCGCGGGGGCGTCGGTTCTGCTCGGGCTGATCGGGCCGTTCGGCACGTTTGAGGCAATGGCGCTGTCGGGCCGGCTGGCCTATTGGGCCACGATTGCCGTCTCGACCTATTTCATCGGCGGCGCCTGCGTGTTCCTGTTCGTGCGTGCGGTTTCGCCCGGGCGCATGCCGGGCGCGGCCATGTTCGGCCTCGCCGGCGCCATCGCAGGCATCCCTGTCGCGCTTGTCGTTTGGGGGATCAACGCGCAGGTGTTTACCGGACCCGGCGAAGGCGTCGGCCTGCTGCCGCTCGTGGCGTATACGATTGCGATTTCGGCTGTCGTGTCGGCGCTGCTTGCCGTGTTTGGAAGACTCTACGAGCAGGCAAGGAGTTCGGGCGCATCAGCACCGGAGCCGAAGCGACCACGCATTGCCGACCGGCTGCCGCCGGCCCAGCGCGGGCGGCTCACCCATATGTCCATGCAGGATCACTATGTCGACGTGCGCACCACCAAAGGCGGCGGGCTGGTGCTGATGCGTTTTGCCGACGCGGTTGCCGAGACCGACGGCGCGGCGGGGCTGCAGATCCATCGCTCGCACTGGGTGGCGAATGACGCGGTGGAGAAGGCCGTGCGGCGCGACGGCAAACTGTTCCTGAAACTGTCCGACGGGACGGAACTGCCTGTCAGCCGCAGTTTTCAGGCGGCCGTGAAAGAAGCCGGATTGCTCGCCCGCTGAGGCGGTTCATGTCTTCCTGGATTCGACAGGTTCGCTCTTGGCATCCGCGCCTTGCGGCGTCCCGTCGGGCGATTTGCCTTCAGCTCCTTCCTTCGCGCTCCAGACCAGCGTCTTGTAGTCGAAGCCGAAGGCGAGCGTCGGCTTGACGATCTCGAAATAGGGCGAGAGGTCGAAGTCGCGCGGCGTATAGAGCGAGTGGTGGCGGATGTGGAGGATTTCCTCGCGCGAATAGGATGACTGGGCCGAAGCGCGTCCCGGCGCCCGGGTGATTTCGGGAAGGATCGGATAGCGGATCTGACCATAGGCTTCGGCGATCAGCGAGGAACAGATGGCGCGGGTCGGGTCGCCCGAGCCAAAGGCGATCATGCGGCGGCGCCAGCGCACGGGAACCGGCGGCGTGGGCAGGAAATAGCGCAGCATGTCGAAGATGTTCTTGGTGTCGTAGCGCAGGCCGAGCTTGCCGATCATGAAATCCACCACGGTGTCGCGGTCGTCCGGCGTCAACCCCGACGGGCGGCAGATCCGGGTGTTGTAGGTGCTGTATTTCGACAGCGGGACGGCGATGCAGCCTTCGCCCAGAATGACCTCGATGAGGCGCGGCCGCTCCGAGCCGTCTTCCGGTTCGGGCAGCGCATCGCCGACATAAAGCGCGGAATGCGACCAGGTGGACTGGGTGAGGTACTTGATGGCGGCCGAAACGCGCTGGTTGCCCTCGACCAGCAGGATATCGCCGGCACGCAGCGTGCGGTGCAGGGTCTCGGGATCCGACGGCGTGTAGGGCTCATAGCCGGACGATTCGGACTCCAGCCGGTCGGCGAGCCAGCGGCCGAACCTGTCGAGCAATGTGTCGGCCTGTTCGCTCATCCATCCCTCCTGCGCGGCGACTATGCCCGCGCGAGGCCTCCGGGTGAAGGCCTATCCGAGCCGCATGGGCTTGCGCTTCCTGCCCCCGGCCTTCGCCCATGTGGCGAAGCGATGGGTGGCGGCGGCGAAGGAAATCTTCATCGATTGCGCCACCGAATAGCGCGACCTGCCGTCGTCGAACATGCGGTAGCAGCACTCCACACCCTGCGGGGTGAGCTTGCCGTCGCAGTTCTTGTTGCGCGGGTCGGAGGGATCGAACGCCCCCGGCTTCGGCTGGACCAGACGGCGCAGGCGGTCGAGATCGGCCTGAATGGAATCGATCAGTTCGAGCACGAGGTCGGGATCGGTGGGAAGCGCCTCGGCCGAGGCAATCGTGTGCTGCGCGGATGGCATGAGGAAATCTCCGGTGAGAGCCCGCATATAGGCAATAGTTCGCCAAGCACAACCTGTGCGGCGCGACCGGCATTTCAACGGGAGAGTTGCGCGGCGCGGCAATCGGATTAAATTAGAATCGTTCTAAAGAGGTTCTCATGCTCTCGCGCGTGTTCGGCTTCGGCCGCAGGTCTTTCGATTCGCTCTCCGAACAGGAAATCCTGGCGCTCGCCATTTCCTCGGAAGAGGATGACGGGCGCATCTACCGCGCCTATGCCGACGGCCTGCGCGAAGCGTTTCCGCAATCGGCCAAAATGTTCGACGCCATGGCGGACGAGGAGGACGGTCACCGCAACGCGTTGATCGAGCTGCACCGCAAGCGCTTCGGCGAACGCATTCCGCTGATACGGCGCGAGCATGTGCGCGGCTATTACGAGCGCAAGCCGGACTGGCTGGTGCGGCCGCTCGGCGTCGACAAGGTGCGGATGCAGGCCGAGGAGATGGAGCGGCAGGCGGAACGCTTCTACACGGAAGCGGCCAAGCGGGCCGAGGACGCCGCGACACGCAAGCTGCTCGGCGACCTGGCGGCGGCGGAGCGCCAGCATGAATCGCTGGCCAGGCGGCTGGGGCTGGAGCACGCGCCCGAGGATGTGCAGGAGGCCG
Source organism: Rhizobiaceae bacterium (assembly GCA_040880025.1). GTDB lineage: Bacteria > Pseudomonadota > Alphaproteobacteria > Rhizobiales > Rhizobiaceae > RCIO01. The sequence continues at coordinate 51,729 of JBBDJD010000012.1, read as the reverse complement.
AGCGGCACACGGAGCGGCGGCAGTTCATCCTGACCTATGTGCAGCCGGGACTGGCCGGGCTGATGGACGGCTCGGTTTCAACGCTGGCGCCGATTTTCGCCGCGGCCTTCGCCACGCAGGACACGTGGCAGACATTCCTGATCGGCCTATCGGCCTCGGTGGGCGCTGGCATCTCGATGGGCTTTACCGAAGCCGCGCATGACGACGGCAAGCTGTCGGGCCGGGGCTCGCCGCTGAAGCGCGGGCTGGCGTCGGGCATCATGACGACGATCGGCGGGCTTGGGCATGCCCTGCCCTATCTGATCCCGCATTTTTATGCGGCCACGGTGACGGCGATGGCGATCGTCTTCGTGGAGCTGTGGGCAATCGCGTATATCCAGAACCGCTTCATGGAAACGCCGTTCCTGCGCGCCGCTTTTCAGGTGGTGCTGGGCGGCGGGCTGGTGCTGGCGGCGGGGATACTGATCGGCAATGCCTAGCCATGCGCCCCTTCCCCGCAGCGCAGTGGAGGATCATGCGGGGTCCGCATGCGGCGCGGAGGCAAGCTTCATGAAGATGCGGTCCTCGCGCAGGATGAACCGTTTCTCGCGAGCGAATTCGTAATTTGCCTTGCCCAGGGGGTCGGCGGCAAGGCGGGCGCGATAGGCCTCGTAGGCGGCGAGGCTGTCTATATTGTAGACGCCGTAGGCAGTGGTGGCCGAACCCTCATGCGGAGCGAAGTAGCCGATCAGCTCGGCGCCGCAGCGCGGGATCGCCTGGCCCCAATTGCGGGCATATTCGACGAAGTCGTCCTTCTTGAACGGATCGATCTCGTAGCGGATGAAGCAGGTGATGGGCACGGGTTCTTGGCTCCTGAAGTTGCGGACAGTTCGACCGGGATCGAATTGAAGCTCGCGGCCGGATGATAGGTTCGGCGCTCAGCGCCAGAAGGGTTTCCTGATTTCGCGCTCGACATCGCGGCGGGTGAGGCCGATGTCGCGCAGCATGCGGTCGTCGAGCTCGGCCAACGCGCGGCGCTGAAGATAGCGGTCGTACCAGCGCATGAAGGACCCCAGTGGCGAGACCGGAGCGTCCCCGCCGAAACGAATGGCGGGCAGGGCCGGTGAATCTGTTCGGGCACTTGTCGGAGCGGACATCGGTCTTTCCTTCTCGATGCCCGCATCATAACAATTGAACCGCGTGCATGCTTCGACTATGATCGAATGATGTCTGTAGCCAATTGAGCGAACCCGGATGAAGGAAGGACCCGACCTTTCGCGCATCGCCGCCCTGGTGGGCGACCCTGCCCGCGCCAACATGCTGTCGGCGCTGATGAGCGGGACCGCGCTCACGGCCAGCGAACTGGCGCTGGAGGGCGGCGTCGGCCTGCCGACCGCTAGCTCGCATCTGGCCAAGCTGACGGAGGGAGGGCTGGTGACTGTCACGACGCAGGGCCGCCACCGCTATTACGCGCTCGCCGGGTCGGAGGTGGCGTCGATGCTGGAGGCGATCTCGGGCGTGGCCGCCTCGGTCGGGCCGAAACGGGCGCGGCCCGGTCCACGCGACGGGGCGATGCGAGAGGCGCGGGTCTGTTACGATCATCTGGCAGGCGAAAAGGGCGTCGCGCTGTTCGACCATTTGGCCGGACGGCAGCTTATCAGCACGAAAGGCGATGACGTGGCGCTGACCGGCAGCGGGCGCGACTGGTTCGCGGCGTTCGGGGTGGATGTGGCCGCGCTGGAAACGAAGCGGCGACCGCTGTGCCGCGCCTGCCTCGACTGGAGCGTGCGACGCTCGCACCTCGCCGGGTCGCTGGGCGCGGCGGCGCTCGACCGGATGTTCGAACTGAAATGGGCGCGCCGCGAACCCGACAGCCGGGTGGTGCGTTTCACGCCGGAGGGGCGCGGTGCATTCGAGAGGCTTATCCGCGCATGAATACGGTCCGCCGACCCGAAGCCGGCGGACCCTGCGGATCAGCTATTCCGCGGCCTGCAGATTGACCCGGCTCTCGGCGATTTCGGTCAGCTTCTTGTCGGCTGCCTTTTCCTCGTCGAGGTTCTTCTTGAGCACATCGGCGCAATCGGCGCGGCCGAGATTCCTGGCCCATTCGATGAGCGTGCCGTAGCGGGTCATCTCGTAATGCTCGACCGCCTGGCCGGCGGCGATAATGGCCGCGTCAAGCACCTGCTTGTCCTCGACATCACCCATGATCTCGTCGGCTTCCTTGATGATCCCGTCGATGGCCGGGCAGTCGACGCCCTTGGCCTCGACGCCGTGCATCTTGAAGACCTTCTCGACGCGCTCGACATGGCCTTCGGTCTCCTTCAGGTGATGCTGGAGACCCTGCTTCAGTTGCGCGTCGGTGGCCTTGTCGATCATCTTGGGCAGAGCCTTCAGGATCTGCTTCTCGGCATAGTAGATGTCGCGCAGAGTGTGCACGAAGAGATCGTCCATCGATTTGATATCCTTGGAGAAAATACCCATTGTTCTTGCCTTTCCTTGTGGCGGGACCATTCGTTGTGTAGTGGGGCTGCCTGGCGGAACGCCGCAGCTGACCGGCTGTCGCGCCGGCCTGTCGATCAACGCCGCAGAGGCATGCTTGTTCCCGCGCGACCACATGGATTCAGAACGAAATTCCGGTCCTTCGAAACCGGCATCCGCGGCCAGCGGAAAATCGGACAGGCTGCATGGCGACGCGCCCACGGAGCGGCTCACCGCCATCCAGCTTCAGGACAGAACGAAATATTAACCAGACTGCGTTCACGCGATATTCACGAGTCGCACGTAGGATCGCCGCGATCGGAAGGGACATCCGAGAGACAGGGAACGGGACGATGTCGGTTTTGAACGTAATGTTGCGTTATGCCTGCGCCATGCGCGAGTTCGTGGCGCCAAGCTACCGGCCGGAGCGCTACTACATGCGCGGACCGGGACCGGCCTGCGCCAAGCGCGGCGGGGTGATCATGGGCCAGGATCCGACGTTCCAGTAGCGCCGGCTCAATCCGGTTGTTCGCAAGCCCGGATTTCGACCGGTCCTGACGCACCTTCCGCGCCAATTTCCGTACAATCGCCAGACGCGCAAAGCGTCCAGCCGCCGACGGTCGTGCCGGAGCTCGCCAGCAGCAGCCTGTCCTGCGGCGGCAGATCGGGCCGATAGACCCACGAGCCATCCTCGAAGACCGACCCCTCGGGCGGGTCCATGCCGGCGCCCGACCCCTGCACACGCGATTCTGTAATACGCAGTTTTCCGTCTTCGACGGCCCAGCGCTCACGCCATTCAATCTTCTCGACGGAATGTGTCCATGACAGTGTGAAGGCGGCCGCCGCGATCGTCACGGTCTTGGCTCCGGCGAGGATGCAGAGCGGCATCGCCTATTCGCCGGCCTGCTTGGCCGGGGAGGAAGCCGCGGGAACGCGGGTCCGGTACCAGTGCAGGCCGAAGACGATGGCGGCGAGCGCAAGGCCGATCTCGTCAGTGGCAGGGAGTGCGGCAACCAGGGTGAAGGCCGCCGCGGCGGCGAGGACACGCTCCCAAATCGCAAGCCGGGCGCGCAGGAAGCCTATTACCGCGATACCCCACAGGCCGATCGAAAGCGCCGTCTTGAAGACGATGTAGGCGACCGCGGGCCAGTAGCCGATCGCCTCGGCCAACGGCCCGCCGTCCTGCAGCATCAGTGCCGGCGTGTAGACCGCCATGAAGGGAATGACGAAACCGGCGGCGGCGATCTTGATCGCCTCGAAGGAAATCTTCAGGCCGCTCTCGCGCGCGATTGGCGCAGCTGCGAAACAGGCCAATGCCACCGGAGGCGTGAGATCGGCAAGGATGCCGAAATAGAACACGAACATGTGGCTGACGATCAGCGGCACGCCGAGTTCGAGCAGCGCCGGGCCTGCGATGGTCGAGGTGATGATGTAGTTGGGAATGGTCGGGATGCCCATTCCCAGGATCAGACAGGTGATCATGGTGAGCACCAGCGACAGGAACAGCGAATTCTCCCCGACCGAGACGATGTACTGGCCGCACGTGTTGGCGAGGCCGGTGAGCGTCATGGTGCCGATGATGATGCCGACCACGGCGCAAGCGACACCGACGGGCAGCGCCGTCTTGGCGCCCTCGGCGAGAGCGTCGCGGCAGATAGCCAGGGTCTTTCGACCGCCGTCGACAACGAGGTTGGCGGCGATCAGGGCCGCGGCCAGCGCCAGAACGACATTGATGCCATAGCGGAAGAAGCTCGCGGCGATCAGGCCAAGCCCGATCCAGAAAATGATGCGAAGCGCCTGCGAGGGCAGACCGATCGCAACCGAGCCCCCCAGGATGAGAAGCACGGTGAAGGACAGTCCGATGGTGCCGGCGAAAAGCGGCGTGTAGCCGGAGAACAAGAGATAGACGAGCGCGGCCAGTGGCAGGACGAGATACCAGCCGTCGCGGATCGCCTTGAGAGCGGAGGGAAGTTCGGCGCGGGGCAGGCCGAGCAGGCTGCGCTTGCCGGCTTCCAGATGCACCATCCAGAAGGCGGAGGCGAAATAGAGCATGGCCGGGATGATGGCCGCCTCGACCACCTCGTAATATTCGACGCCGAGCGTCTCGGCCATGATGAAGGCGACGGCGCCCATGACCGGCGGCATGATCTGGCCGCCCATCGAGGCGGTGGATTCCACGCCGCCGGCGAAGGCGGCGCGGTAGCCGAAGCGCTTCATCAGCGGGATGGTGAACTGGCCGGTGGTGACGACATTGGCGACACCGGAGCCGGAGATGGTGCCCATCAGGCCCGACGAGATGACCGACACCTTGGCCGGTCCGCCCTTTGCGTGGCCGACGAGGCCGAGCGAGACATCGGTGAACAGCCTGATCATGCCGGCGCGCTCAAGGAAGGCGCCGAAGAGGATGAACAGGAAGATGTAGGTCGCCGACACATAGACGGGAATGCCGTAAATGCCCTCCGTGCCGTAGGCCATGTGGTCAATGACCTGCTCGAAGGCGTAGCCGCGATGATTGAGCGGGCGCGGCAGATACTGCCCGAACAGGCAATAGGCGAGGAACAGGCCCGAAATGATCGGCAATGCCGGTCCCATGATGATCCAGGCGGCGGCAAAGACGCAGACAAGCGCGACCACGCCGAAGATTATGTCGAGATCGGTCGGGAAACCGGCACGCAGGATCAGCGGCTGATATTCGACATATTGATAGATGGCGACAGCCACACCCGCCATCGCAAGCGTCCAGGCGGCGGCGCGCCACGGAACGGATTTGCCGCGCATGGCCGCGACAAGCGGGAATGCCAGCAGCATCAGGAAGCCGACATGGAATGCGCGCACAACCTGGCTCGGCAGGTTGATGACATGCATGGCGGTGCCGATCTGATAGATCGAAAAGGCAAAGGCTATCCAGAACAGGACCTTGCCCTCACGGCTCAGCGGAAAGCTGCCATGCGTGGGATCGTGGATCGCCGCGGTAACGGCATCCGGGTCGTTGGCGGTTTCAGCCATCGCTCAAGCTACAACCGAATTCGGGGATCGGAAAGAAAAACGGGGCCGGCGAAAAGCCGACCCCGTGCCATGAGCCCTACAAAAGGCCCATTTCCTTGTAGTAGCGCTCCGCACCCGGATGCAGCGGGACCGGAATGCCGTTCGGTCCGCCTTCAGCCGTGATGGCCTTGGCCGCGGCATGCGCGGCGACCATGTCGTCGAGGTTCTCGAACAGCTGCTTGGTCATCTGGTAGGCGACCTCATCCGACACGTCGGAATGGGTGACGAGGATGTTGGTGATCGCCAGCGTCGGCACGTCCTCGGTCTGGCCGTCATAGGTGCCGGCGGGGATCGTGGCGGCGAGGAACGGCGCGCCCAGAGTCCCTGCAACCGATTCCGGTACGGCGACCATGGTCACCGGCAGCGAGACGGCAAGATCCTTGATCGACGCGACGCCAAGGCCGGCCGACTGCAGGGTGGCGTCGAGCTGGCGGTTCTTGATCAGCTCGACCGACTCGCCGAAGGGCAGGTATTCGGTCTTGCCGAGGTCGTCATAGCTCATGCCGAGCGCGGAGAAGATGCGACGCGCGTTGAGCTCGGTGCCCGAGGCGGGCGCGCCGACCGACAGGCTCTTGCCCTTGAGGCCCTCGAAATCGGTAATGCCGGATTCCTTGCTGGCGACGATCTGGATGTAGTTTGGATAGATGGCGGCGATGCCGCGCAGCTTTTCCAGCTTGGCCGGGAAGCCGGCTTCCTCGTCGCCTTCCCAGGCCGACTTGACGGAATCGCCGAGGGCGAATGCGATCTCGCCACGGCCCTGCTGCAGCAGGTTGAGGTTTTCGACCGACGCCTTGGTTGACTGAACCTGCGTCTGCACGCCCTCGATGTTCTTGCCATAGATGTCTGCAAGCGCGGCGCCGAGCGGATAGTAGACGCCCGACGTGCCGCCGGTGAGCACGTTGATGAACTCCTGCGCCTTGGCGCTGACGGTGGCGGAGCCGAGCGACAGCGCGACTGCGCCCGCGGCGAGCAGTTTCATGGTGGTGGATTTCATAGAGACCTCCCTGGTTTCCTCCCTGCCGGCGCGAAAGCGGACGGCAAGCCGGCAAACGCCTTGCACGGCGTGTGCCAGTTCATGAATCTGGCGCCAGAGCGTTGCGTTTCAAGGACATGCGCGGGAACAAGCGGTCGACCCGCCCCGGCGCGCGGCGGAATCCCGCCCAATCGGCTCCGCCGGCTGGCGGAAACTTGCCGGATCAGCTGGCTGCGTCGAGGTCGACGGCACGCCGCAAGCCGTAGCGGGCGATCTTTTCGCTCAGCGTCCGGCGCGGGATGCCGAGCGCCTCGCTGGCCGCCTGGGCGTTGCCGTCATGAGCGTCGAGCGCATGGCCGATCAGCTCGGCCTCGAACGCCGCGACGCGCTCCGGCAAAGATGCCGAGCCGGAAGGTTGCATGGCATGATCGAGTTCCGGCACCGTCGGCAGGCCGAGCACGTGACGTTCAGCGGCGGCCTTCAATTCGCGCACATTGCCCGGCCAGCCACGCGCGGCCAGAACGTCGAGCAGAGCCGGCGAGACCGGCGGCAGGGGCACGCCATGGCGCTCGGCTGCAATGGCGCAGAAATGCCTGAACAGAAGCGCGATGTCACCGGCCCGCTCGCGCAGCGGAGGAACAGGCACGGTGACTGTCGCAAGACGGAAATAGAGGTCGGAACGGAAGCGCCCGGCCTCGCTCTCGCTGTGTAGATCGGCCTTGGTGGCGGCGATGAAACGGACGTCGACCGGTGTCTCGCGGTTCGAACCGACCGGTTCGACAATCCGCTCCTGAATGACGCGCAGGAGCTTTGCCTGAAGGGAAAGCGGCATGGATTCGATCTCGTCGAGCAGCACGGTGCCGCCGCGCGCGAATTCGATGCGCCCGATGCGCTTCTGGATCGCGCCGGTGAAGGCGCCGCGCTCGTGACCGAATATCTCGCTCTCGAACACGCTTTCGGGGATCGCGGCGCAGTTGAGCGCGACGAACGGCCGGTCGCGGCGCTTGCCGAAATCGTGCAGCGCCCGCGCCACCACTTCCTTGCCGGCGCCTGTCTCGCCGACGACCAGGACATCGACGTCGATGTCGGCAAGGTTGCGGATGCTGTCACGCAGCGCCGCGACAGGCGCGGCGGCGCCGACGAGCCGGCTTTCGAGTTCGGCCGCGCCGGCGGATGCGCCGCGCAGACGGTCGAGCTCACGGGCCTGCCGCCGTTCCCTGACGGCGCGGTCGAGGACGGCGACGAGGTGGTCGGCGTCATAGGGCTTTTCGACGAAATCATGCGCGCCGCGGCGCATGGCCTCCACCGACAGGGACACATCACCATGTCCCGTCAAAAGCACGACCGGCATGAGGGGATCGCGCAGGCGCGCGGCATCCAGAAGCTCGATGCCGTCCATGCCGGGCATGCGCACGTCGGTGACCAGCACGTCGACCGGGTTTTCGGCCAGCATGGCCAGCGCCTCCTCGCCGCCCCCGGCGACCGACGCGGAAAAGCCGACCACGGACAGCCATTCGCGGGCCGATTCGCGCAACTCGCGCTCGTCATCGACGAGAAGCACCGAGCCGCGATTCATTCGGCGGCCTCCCGCATCGTCGCGGCCGCCGGCAGAGCGATCACGAAGGTCGAGCCGGCGCCTTCCTCGCTGTCGAAAGTCAGCGATCCGCCGAATTCGCCGATGATGGCGCGGGAAATGGACAGGCCGAGACCCAGCCCCTCGCCGGTTTCCTTGGTCGTGAAGAAGGGTTCCGCGATGCGCTCGCGCAGCGCCGCCGGAATGCCCGGTCCGTTGTCGCTGACCCTGATCTCGACCATGTCGCCAGTCCTGATAGCCGAAAGGCGAATAGTCGGCGCGCGTGCTCCAGCCACGGCATCGAGCGCGTTGACGACAAGGTTGAGGATGACCTGCTCCAACCGCACCGCATTGGCCATGACCGTGAGGTCCGGCGCATGCGCCAATTCGATCGCGACGTTTTCCTGGTCGGCGCGGTGGCGGGCGAGTTCGACCGCCTCGGCCATGCTTTTGTCGACCGCGACCCGTTCCCGCAGGCCGGACTCCTTGCGGGCGAATGAGCGCAACAGCTTGATCGTGCGCTGGATGCGACGGGTCAGTTCGCGCGCCGAGATCATCTTGCCGCCAGCGGCCGCCGCTTCGCCGCGCTCGGCCAGAACGCCAGCCGTGGCCAGCGTGTTTTCCAGCGCCGAAAGGGGCTGGCTGACCTCGTGGACGATCGCCGCCGACATGCGTCCCAGCGCGGCCAGCTTGGCGGTCTGGATGAGCGTTTCCTGGGCGGCGCGAAGCTCATCCTCGGCGTGGCGGCGTTCCTCGATCTCGCGATTGAGTTCGGCGGTGCGCTCGACCACGCGACGCTCCAGCCTTTCATGCTCGTCAAGCTTGGCGCGGACGAGCTGGCGGCGCTGGTGCAGATAAAAGCCGACCGAGCAGGCGAGCATGCCGACGAGAGCGGCCATGCCGGCGAGGAGCAGCGCGTTCGCTTCCACCGGCGCAAGGCTGCGGGCGCCGATCAGCCGCCAGCCGTCGGCCTCGATTCCGGCCGAGCGCAGCAGATGGCGCTGCCCGGCGTCCCCAATCACCGCGTCTTCCGGAACCCCGATGCCGGAACTGAAGATCGGTTCGGCGGTGGCGAGGTCGATGCCGTCATATTTGCGGGTGCGGGCGATATCGTCGAGGGCCGTATCGCTCAGCGGATGGAGCGGCCGGTACTTCCACGGCGCATGGCCGGCGATGAAGACGACGCCCTCGGCATCGGCCAGAACGACGAAAATGGAGGAATTGCGCCAGGTCGCCTCGATGCCCGCCATATCGACCTTGACCACCGCGACGCCAATCACGCGGCCGCCATCACGGACGGCTGAGGAGAGGAAATAGCCGGGGCGGCCGGTGGTGACGCCAACGGCGTAATAGCGTCCTTCTCCGCTTGCCAGCGCGTCCTGAAAATAGGGGCGGAAACGGTAGTTCTTGCCGACGAAACCCAGCGGCTCCGCGTGATTGCTGGCCGCGACCGTGAGCCCGTCCGGCGTCATGATGTAGAGCTCGTCGGCGCTTGTCTCGGCACGGATTTCGGCCAGATAGCGGTTGGCGGCGTCGGCGCTGGCCGGGCTGCCGGAGGTCAAAGCCGCCACTATCCGGCCGTCGCGTCCGATAACGGCAGGCAGGTGGCGGAAGCGTTCGATCTCGCTTTCCACCGAACGAGCGAGCACGCCGATCTCGTTGTCGAGCGCGGCAGCGACGGTGCGGCGGCCGGTTTCAAGCGCGGCGATCCAGGCAGCGATGCTGCCTGCGGCGGTCACGATGATGACAGCGACGAATATCGCCGCCCGGCCCGTGAAAAGGCGTCTGTCCATGCTCCTCCCGAACCGCCGTCAAGGCGGGTCACGCATTCTGCCGCCGCCGAGGAATAAAGACAAATGCGTCGCGGCTAGCCGTAGCGCTCGGCGAGTTCGGCATGCAGCTTGTGATGCGCCGGCGCGGCCAGAAAGCGGGCGACAGTATCGGCATCGAGATTGCGGTCGCCATATCGCTCGACCAGTTCCGACACGGGAACACGCCGGCCGCTGAAAGGAACATGCGCCAGCCGGTCTCCCGCCGCGAGCGAACCTTCGGCGATGACGCGGCAGTAGAAGCCCGTTCGGTTGGCGCGGAAGAACCGTGAGACGAATTGCCTGTCGCCCATGTGGGCGGCAAAGGTTGCGCAGGGGATGCGCGGCGAGGTGACCTCAAGCACGAGACCGTCGCCGGCCAGCCTGTCGCCAACGGCGGCGTCGGCGCTCGCCATGCCGGCCAGCGTCAAGTTTTCGCCGAAGCTGCCCGCCGGCAGCTCGCGGCCCAGTTCGCCCTGCCACCAGTCATAGTCGGAGCGGCAATAGCAATAGACCGCCTGGTCGACGCCGCCGTGATTTTCGGTGTCGACGATCACATCGCCGTCGAGGCCAAGTCGGTGGATGGCTACACGGCCCGCATGCGGGCGCTTGTCGATGCCCGACAAGCCGGACTTGGTCGCTATGGGCGCCGCCCTGCCGGTACTGACGGCCTCGACGGTTACGGTCCGCAGGTCCGTCACTGACTGCCCAATCCGTCGAAAAGCACGGTAGACAGGTAACGCTCGGCGAAGGACGGGATGATGATAACGATCAGCTTGCCGGCATTCTCGGGACGCTTGCCGATCTCGGCGGCCGCCTGCAAGGCGGCGCCCGACGAAATGCCGACCGGGATGCCTTCCAGCCTGGCCAGGAGGCGGGCATTGGCGACCGCCTCGTCATTGGAGACGGTGACGATCTCGTCATAGATATCGGTGTCGAGGATCGGCGGCACGAAGCCGGCGCCGATGCCCTGGATCTTGTGCGGGCCGGGACTGCCGCCCGACAGAACCGGCGAGTCGGTCGGCTCGACCGCGACCATCTTCACGTCCGGTTTGCGCTTTTTCAGCACCTGGCCGACGCCCGTGATCGTGCCGCCGGTGCCGATGCCCGACACGACGATGTCGACCTTGCCGTCGGTGTCGTTCCATATTTCCTCGGCCGTGGTGCGGCGATGGACTTCCGGATTGGCCGGGTTTTCGAATTGCTGCGGGATGATCGCGTCCGGCATCGAGGCCTGCAGCTCCTCGGCGCGGTTGATCGCGCCGCGCATTCCCTTGGCGCCTTCCGTGAGCTCCAGTTCGGCGCCGAGCAGCGCCAGCATCTTGCGGCGTTCCTGCGACATGGTTTCGGGCATGGTGAGGATCAGGCGATAGCCTTTCGCGGCGGCGGCGAAGGCCAACGCGATGCCGGTGTTGCCGGAGGTCGGTTCGATCAGAACCGTCTTGCCCGGCGTGATGCGGCCATCAGCCTCCAGCGCCTCGATCATGGCGACGCCGATGCGGTCCTTGACGCTGGCGATCGGATTGAAGAATTCGAGCTTGGCCGCGAGCACGGCCGCAACGCCTTTCTCGGCCGCGTATTTGTCGATGCGGACCAGCGGCGTGTCACCGATCGTCTCGGTGATGGAGCCGTAGATGCGGCCGCGGCCGGGCTGTTTTTCGCTCATGGTGTTCCTCCAAATTCGGCCACATGATCGCGCGCCCAGGCCGCGCTGCCAAGGCATGGCGTTGCCGGAACGGCAAAATTGCGGTCAACAACGGTCGAACCGGACCCACTCAACGCAACAGGAATCCCCGTCCGAGCTCGTCGTCATCATCGAGGGTGAACTCCGCACGGCCGGTGTAATGCGCCCGGCCGGAGACTCGGACGGTGACGGCGTCATAGCTGCCCGCCTTCGTTTCACCGGCAACGGAGCTGGTGAAATGCGAGCCCGTGATGCTTTCAAACAGCCGTTGTTCGCCGGGCTGCACGCCACCGCGGGCATGCATGGCGGCGAGGCGCGCGGTGACGCCCGAGCCCGTCGGCGAGCGGTCGATCTGGGCGTCGGCGAAGACGCAGATGTTTTTCGTCGCCACGCCGCCGGAGCCGTCACGGCCGTCGGTAAGGATCGAGCCATAGAGAAAGGCGAGGTCGGCATCGTCGGGATGGTCCAGCGGGATCGCGGCCTTGACCGCTTCCGTGAGCGCTGTGGCCGCGTCCTGGAAGTCGCGGATGCGCGAGCGGCCGAATTCCAGGCCGAACCGCGCGGCGCCGGCCAGCGCATAGAACGCGCCGCCATAGGCGATGTCGAACGTCACGCGGCCAAGTCCCTGTAGATCGAGCGTCGCATCGCGGGTGTGCAGGAAGGCCGGCACGCTCTCGAAGGAGACGGCGCCCGCCTTGCCGTTCGTAACCTCGACTTCGGCGCGAACGAGGCCGCAGGGGCACTCGATGTTGACCACCGTGACCGGCTCGCGTGCGGCCACGATGCCCTCGTCCACCGCGTAACGGCCGAGCGCAATAACGGCATGGCCGCACATGGTGGAATAGCCTTCATTGTGCATGAACAGCACGGCGAGGTCGGCGCCCGGCAAATCCGGCTCGACCAGCAGCGCGCCATACATGTCGGCATGGCCGCGCGGCTCGAACATCAGGAGCCAGCGCAGATGATCGAGTTCGTCGCGCACGAAGGCGCGCTTGTGCAGGATCGGCCCCGGCGGGATCGGCGGATAGCCGGCGGTGATGATGCGCACCGGTTCGCCGCCGGTGTGCATGTCGACGACGGTGAGGGGCGCGGTCACCGGGACGATGAAGCGAACAGTTTCTGTAGTTCGCCGAAGGGTATCTCGTCCCTGCTGAATTCGAAACTGCCGCCATCAAGCATTTCGCGGGCCGCGCGGCGGACTGTTCCGAAAGCGGCGGTGGTGAGCTTGGAACCGAGCGAGAGCCGCTTGGCGCCTGCGTCGCGCAGCGCATCCACCGTAAAGCCGGGGCGGACCAGCACATTGACCGGTTTCGACACGGCGGAGCAGACAATGCGCACCGTCTCCACATCCGGCAACGCCGGCGCATAGAGCACATCGGCGCCGGCCTTTTCGAATGCCTGCAGACGCTTGATCGTGTCGTCGAGATCGGGGCGGCCGACGAGGAAGTTCTCCGCCCGCGCGGTGAAGACGAAATCGCGGGAGAAGGAGCGCGCGGCCTCGACGGCGGCGGTGACGCGCTCCACGGCAAGCGAGAAATCATAGATCGGATTGTCGGGGTCGCCGGTGGAATCCTCGATCGAGCAGCCGGCGAGGCCGGCCTTCTCGGCGGCAAAGATAGTCTCGGCGGCGCTGTCGGCGCTGTCGCCCTTGCCATGCTCGAGGTCGGCCGAAACCGGCAAGTCGGTCGCGGCGACGATCTCCTTGCAATGTTCGATCACCGCGTCGAACGGCACGCCGCCGTCCGGCAGGCCGCGCGAGAAAGCCAAGCCGGCGCTGGTGGTGGCGAGCGCCTTGAAGCCGAGCGAGGCCAGCAGCTTCGCCGTGCCGACATCCCATGGGTTGGGGATGATGAAGACCGTCTCGTGCAGCTTGCGAAATGTCTCGCCCTTGTCCATCGGAACTCTCCTCACCGTGCGGCCACAGCGCAAAATAGAGCCGCTGGCCGGGCGTGCAAAGGAATACGGATGGTCCAGAGGAACCCTACTGACAGCCTGCTAGCCGGTACCTGTCGAGCCGAAGCCGCCCGAGCCGCGCGTCGTCTGCGAAGACGTCACCCTTTCCTCGACACTAGCGCGGGTGACCGCTGCAATCACAAGCTGGGCAATGCGCATGGAGCGGGTGATCTCAAAATCCTCGTCGGAGAGATTGACGAGAAGCACCTTCACTTCGCCGCGATAGTCGCTGTCGATGGTGCCGGGCGTGTTCAGGCAGGTGATGCCGTGCTTGAGCGCCAGACCCGAACGCGGGCGCACCTGACCCTCGAACCCGTCGGGAATTTCCAGCACCAGACCGGTTGGAACCAGCATGCGCTTGCCGGCCAAGAGTATCAGCGGCCGGTCTTCGGGCACGGCGGCCCGCAAATCCATGCCGGCCGCTCCCGCCGTCTCGTAAGAGGGAAGCGCCAGACCCTTGCCGTGCGGCAAACGCACTACCGATATCGAGGGCGAAGAATCAATGACGCGCATGGGCTGAACCTAGACCGCCGGCGCGGGCGGTCAATTCGCCTGTGCAGCTATCCAGAGAAATCGCCGACCGAAGGCGCTTGACGAGGCAGATTGCCGTCTGTATTAAACCATCAAGTTAATTAACTTGCAGGTTTAATACAGATGAACACGGACGCGCTTAGCATGACCCTTTCCGCGCTCGCGGATCCCACCCGCAGGGCGATCGTTGCCCGGCTGGCGACCGGCGAAGCGACGGTGTCGGAACTGGCAGAGCCTTTCGACATGAGCTTCCCGGCCGTTTCGAAGCATCTGAAGGTGCTGGAGCGCGCCGGGCTGGTGGAACAGGGGCGAACGGCGCAGTTCCGCCCCCGCAGGCTGAGACCCGACCCGCTGCGCGACCTCGCCGGCTGGCTGGAGGAATACCGCCAGCTTTGGGAGGGCCGCCTCGACCGCCTCGACGACTACCTCAAGGAAATCCAGAAAGGAGAAAAGACATGAACGCGCTCGCCATGAAGGCGGACGGGCTGCCGGTGCTAACCATGCGCCGCACCTATGCCGCGCCACCGGAACTGGTCTTCAGCATGTGGACCGAACCGGAACACATCGTGCGCTGGTGGGCGCCGCATGATTTTACCGTGCCCTACGCCGAATTCGACGCCCGGCCGGGCGGTAAATTGCGGATCGATTTTCGCGCCAGCAGCGGACTCACCTTCCCCAATTACGGCGAGGTCAAAGAGGTCAAGCCGCATGAGCGCCTCGTCTTCACCGCCGAGTACCGCGAAAACGAGAAACTGATGGTCGTCTCCCTGATCACGGTGACCTTCGTTGCGCATGACGGCGGAACGAAAATGACCGTGCATTCCGACGTCACCTTCGCCGAGCCGGAAGCCGCCAACAGTCTGGCCGGCATGGAGCAGGGCTGGTCGGAACAGCTGGAGAAGCTCGATGCACTGCTTGAGACAATGGATGGAGGCGATCGATGAACGCACCGGACACAAAGGCCGCGAGACGGCCGGAACTGACCATCAAGCGTATTTTCGATGCGCCGCGCGAGCTGGTCTACGCCTGCTGGACGGAGGAAGAGCACATGAAGCACTGGTTCTTCCCGAAGGATTTCACCGTTCCATATTCGAATAGCGACGTCCGGGAAGGCGGCAACTACCGATCCTGCCTGCGCGCGCCGGACGGAACCGACAATTGGGTTGGCGGCGTCTACAAGGAACTGACGCCGCCGGAGAAAATCGTCTTCACCCATGCCTGGCAGGACGAGGCCGGGAATGCCGAGCACGAGACGCTGGTGACCATCACGCTGAAGGATCTCGGCGGCGGCAAGACGCAGCTCACCTTCCACCAGGCCTTCTTCCTGACCGAGGCCTCGCGCGACGGGCATGCCGGCGGATGGACCGAAACCTTCGACAGCCTTGAAGGCTATCTCTCGCACAAGGAGAATGCGCAATGAAGCTCTACTATTTCGCCGACGGCTGTTCCCTCGCCACGCATATCTCGCTGCGCGAGGCGGGGATCGTGCCCGAGCTCTTCGCGGTCGATGTGCAGACGAGGCAGATCGCCAATGGCGGCGGGCCCTACCCCGCCGTCAATCCGAAAGGCTATGTGCCGGCGCTGGTGTTCGACGACGGTTCGATGCTGACCGAGAACGTGGCGTTGCTCGACTGGGTGGCGCAGCAGGCCGGACACCTGAAACCCCGTTCCGAGATGGAGCGCACGCGGCAGATTGAGGCGCTGACCTTCATCTCCACGGAGATACACCGCATGTTCCTGGTCTATTTCTTCATGCCCGGGGAGGAGGCGAAGCCGGTCCTTAGAGACTCCATACTTCGACGGTTCGCGCACATCGCGGAGCGGCTGGACACCGACTACATGCTGGGCGACAGCTTTTCCGTCGCCGACGCGTTTCTCTACGTGATACTGCGCTGGGCAAAGATGTCGGACATGGATGTGCCGGACGGTTTCGACGCCTATATGGCGCAGATCGAGCAACGCCCCACGGTTCAGGCGGCACTGCAGGCCGAAGGCATCAGGCCGTATCTCGCCGAGGCGGCCTGACGCGGCCATACCGGATCGAATCCGCCTGCGGCGCGTTGCTGCACCACAGGCGGAGGCATTTCTTGGCGAAGAAGCACGAAAAGATCGACCGGGCGAGACTGGCGGCGGTTGTCGACGAAATCGTCAGCCGCATGGCGGTCATCGAGCGGTTCAGCAAGGTGGCGGACCACCTCGATGGCGTGGCCGAGCTTGAAACCGACCGCTTCGGCATGGCCGTGGTCACCCATGACGGCCATGTGATGAAAGGCGGCGATGCCGAGGAGCCTTTTCCCATCCAGAGCATCTCGAAGATGTTTGCGCTTACGCTGGCCCTGCGTGCCCGCGGCGACGATGTGTGGGAACGTGTCGGCCGCGAGCCCTCGGGCGACCCCTTCAACTCGATGGTCGACCTGGAACGCTTGAAGGGTATCCCGCGCAATCCGTTCATCAATACCGGCGCGCTGGTCATCTGCGACATGCTGCTGAGCATAGACAAGACGTCGGGCGTTCCGTCGACCGTTAAGGCGCTTATCGCCGAGAAGCTCGGCAATGAAAAATTCGGCGAAGTCCGCTCCATCATCGCCGACGACGGCAAGGAATCCGGCTTTTCCAACCGCGCCATCGCATACATGCTGAAGGGTTACGGCAATCTGGAGCATGACGTCGAAAAGGTGATGAAGCTCTATGTCGAGCAGTGCGCCGTGGAACTGACCTGCGCGCAACTGGCGAAGGCCAGCCATTACCTGGTGCATGACGGTGTGGACGGATCGCAGGAAGACGCGCGCGAGCAAGCAATGCTGGCGCGCCGGGTCAATTCGCTGATGATCACGTGCGGCCAGTATGACGGGTCGGGCGACTTCGCCTTCCGCGTCGGCATGCCGGCCAAGAGCGGCGTTGCCGGCGCCATCACCGCGATCGCGCCGGACAAGGCGTCGATCGCGGTATGGTCGCCCACTCTCGACGAGAACGGCAATTCGCTGCTCGGCACGCTGGCTCTCGAAATCCTGTCGGAAAAGATGGGCTGGTCGATCTTCGG
Organism: Rhizobiaceae bacterium; assembly: GCA_040880025.1. Classification (GTDB taxonomy): domain Bacteria; phylum Pseudomonadota; class Alphaproteobacteria; order Rhizobiales; family Rhizobiaceae; genus RCIO01. The sequence goes on along the minus strand of JBBDJD010000012.1, from coordinate 34,662 downwards.
ATGAGCGCAATTGTGGATTGCGCGTTCTCCTGACAACTTCCGGCACGCCGGCGCGATAAGGTCGGCCGTCCATCAATGACGGCAGGCGGAACCTGTGGCCGAACAGCAGCCAGCACTCAAGGAAATCTTCAATCGCGAACGTTTCCGGCACATCGCATCGGAAACCGCCGCGATTTCGCCGGTCTTCGACGCCGAGCGGTTCGTTGCGCTGGCGACCGCCGGGCTCGCCGAGCTGGGCATCATGCAGCGCATGCGGCAGGGGGCGGAGGCAATGCAGGCCGCGCTGCCCCTGTCCTATGGCGATTCGCTCGCGGTACTGGAGCAGCTGGCGCCACGGATCGGGCACGGCTTCGCCTCGATCATGCTCTCCGAATTCGTCGCAGTCTTCGGGCGGGGCGAATTCGACCGATCGATGCAGGCGCTCGCCTTTTTCACCCGCTTCGGTTCATCGGAATTCGCGATTCGGCACTTCCTGACCGACGACCTCGAGAGGACACTCAAGGTCATGCTCGGCTGGGCCGAGGACGAAAATGAGCACGTGCGGCGGCTGGCAAGCGAAGGCTGCCGCCCCCGCCTGCCCTGGTCGTTCCAGCTGAGGCCGCTGGTTGCCGACCCCTCGCCGACGTTGCCTATCCTGGAGAGGCTGAGGGCCGACCCGAGCCTCTATGTGCGCAAATCGGTGGCGAACCACCTCAACGATATCGGCAAGGACCATCCCGACTGGCTGGTGGAGGTCGTGTCGGGCTGGGATCGCGGCAATAAAGCGACCGCCTGGATCGTGAAACACGCGCTGCGCACGCTGATCAAGAAGGGCGACGCGCGGGCGCTGGCGTTGATCGGCGCGTCCGGCAAGGCGGATGTGCGCGTCGGGGCCTTGTCCGTCGCGCCTTCGACGGTGAAGCTCGGCTCGGACGCGACCATCAGCGCCGAGATCATTTCGACCTCGAACAAGGATCAGCGGCTGGTGGCGGACTACGCGGTCCACTACGTGAAGAACAGCGGCGGCACATCGCGCAAGGTGTTCAAGCTGAAGGAGTTAGATCTGGCCCCGGGCGGGCGGCAGGCGCTGTCGATCAGGCGCGCGATGCGCGACTTCACCACACGTAGGCACAATGCTGGGCACCACAGGGTGGAACTGATCGTGAATGGCGAGGTGGTGGCCGAGGGCGGGTTCGAGCTGACGGGCTAAGGGGCCGCGCCGATGCTTCAGTAGATGGCTGTCCAACCGGTCACGACAACAATGATTAGGGTGACCAGCGCCCCCGAGACATAAAGGACGGTTCTGATGTGACCCCCTTTGGCCGCGTCGCCCCCACGCAAATAGATCACCAGGTGAACCAGGCGAATGGCGACGTGAACCCACACCAGCACAGCCAGCGTGGCAGGCCCGACGCCAACCATCATCGCCAGCACCGACGGAACGACGAAGGGCGCCAGCGCCTCCACAGAGTTCATGTGCGCGCGGTCAATACGATAGAGCAAGTTGTCGTCATCGGCCGGGATTACCGGACCTGAGAGCGCCTTGGCACGGCCTTTGGACGCTCCCGAATAGACGGCCAAAAGAATGGACAGGCCGCAGAGCGCGAGCACCCCGACGATGCTGAGCGTGTAGGTTTCCATGTGATTTTCCATTGTTTGGAGCTCGTTTCGACCAGATTGAACCATTCCGGTCGAAACTCGCGCCAGGATCACGACAAAACGCGACGGGGTAATCACAGCGAGTGATTACCCCCGCCAGGGCGCTTAACGAGCGTCAGTCAGGCCTGACGGACAAGCAGGTCGACGTAGCGCTGCAGGTACAGCGGCCAGCCCTGATCGGCGGCGACACCATCGCGCACGCCCTCCCAGCCTTCGCCGTGACGTTCCAGCTTCCGGTGCTCGAGATCCACGCGAGTCCGGTTCGGCGTCTCGGCGGTGAACCGCACCTCCCATTCGCTGGTCTTTTCCGGGTCGGTCTCAATCTGCCATTGCGGGCCGATGTCCCAGCTGAGCAGCACCCGGTCTGGCGGCTCGTAGGCCAGCACCCGCGCCCAGCGGCACTCGCTGCCGTCGATACCGCGATCATAGATGTGGCCGCCGCCACGCTGCTCGAACACCGTCTCGGCGATCGGTACGGCGAGCAAATTGTGCTCGGCCGGTTTGAAGTCGCCGAACTGCTCGGTGAAGACCTTGAACGCGCGCGCAAGCGGCGCCTCGACCACTATGGACTGTTTAACGGGCGCGACTGCTACATGGGTGTTCATTGTGACTCCTTGGGCGGTTGCTCGACGGCCACCTTGTAGGCCGCCAGCGTTTTGCTCCAGAACCGGTCGAGCCAGGCGCGCATCTGGCCAAGCCCGTGCGGGTCGATGTGGTAGACGTTGCTGGCGCCTTTCGGCTCGGCGCGGACCAGGCGCGATTCCCGAAGCACCCTGAGATGCTGGGAAACGGCCGATTGCGATACCGTCACCTGCCGCGTGATCTCGGCGACCGAGCGCGGACGATCCGCGATCAGCTCGAAGATCGCCCGGCGGGTCGGGTCGCCAAGGGCGGTCAGCTGTGCGCTATCAACAGTCATAGCTTATGATTAGTATGAACTGACGATAGAGTCAACCGGAATTGCGTGGGACGCGCAGTGGCGCGACGGCAGCATGAGGCGGGAAGGATGCCTAGCGAAGCTCGACCGGCACCACGGTGGTTTCCTTGATCTCCTCCATGACGAAGGAGGCGGAGACGTCGTTGAGCGGCACTTTGGCGATCAGGCGCTGGTAGAGCCGGTCATAGGCTTTCACATCCGCCACCCGTGCGCGCAGGATGTAGTCGAGGTCGCCCGACATGCGGTAGACGCCGATGATCTCGGGAAACGACACGACCGCCTCGCGGAACTTCGTCAGCCAGTCCGGATCATGATTCGAGGTTCGGATGATGACGAACACCGAAAGGCCGAGGCCCAGCCTTTCGGGATCGACCAGCGCTACCCTGCCCTTGATGACGCCGCGCTCCTCCAGAAGCTTCATGCGCCGCCAGCAGGCGTTGCGCGACAGGCCGAGACGATCGGACAGCTGGTCGACGGTCAGCGTGGCGTCGCGCTGCAGTTCGGCCAACAGGCGGCGGTCGGTTGCGTCCAATTCCTCGCTCATTCTTGGGACATTGTCCCACCAGTTACTCATTTTCAAGGATTGATTGGGACAATTGGCAGCGATGAAAGTGGCATCGTTCGGCAATTCAGCCGAATCGGAGACCCGCCATGACCGCCCGCATTGCCCAACTCTTCACCGCACATCCCGAAACAGCGGGCGAAAGCTATTTCGGCCACATGGCCTTCGCGGCATGGTTTTCGTCACGGCTGGCGCTGGCGGCGGGCGCCGCGCTGGTGCATGCGCTTTTGCCGTTCCTGTTCGAGACGACGGCCAGCCGCATCGTGCGCGAACTGGCCGAGCGCACCCACAATCGCGGTCGCTGAGACATGTGCCGCTGGGCAGCCTATCTCGGCGATGCGATCTTCCTGGAAGATATCGTTTCGGCGCCCAGCCATTCGCTGATCGCGCAGAGCCATTGCGCGCAGGAGGCCAAGACCGCCACCAATGGCGACGGTTTCGGCGTCGCCTGGTATGGCGAGCGCGAGGAGCCGGGACTCTATCGCGACATCCTGCCCGCATGGTCGGACCCGAACCTTCTGCATCTTTGCCGGCAGGTGCGCTCGCGGCTGTTCCTCGCCCATGTGCGCGCCTCGACCGTGGGCGCGACCAGCCGCGACAACTGCCATCCGTTTGCCTGCGGGCGCTGGGCCTTCATGCATAACGGGCAGATCGGCGACTTCGGCGTGATCCGGCGCGAACTGGAAAACAGCCTGCCCGATACGCTCTATGCCTGCCGTCACGGCACGACCGATTCCGAACTGCTGTTCCTCATCATGCTGGACGAAGGGCTCAACGCCGATCCGCAGGGCGCGAGCGAACGCGCGGTTGCACGGGTGATCACCGCGGCGCGGCGCGCCGGCATCGAACCGCATATCAGGCTGACCGCCGCCCTTTCCGACGGTCAAGCGCTGCATGCGGTGCGCTACGCCACCGACCGCTTCGCGCCGACGCTCTACCTGTCGGAAAGCAGACATGGGCGCTCGCTGGTGTCGGAGCCGCTCGACGGCAACGGCGCGGCCTGGCAGCCCGTGCCGGCAGGCAGCTTCGTGACGGTGACGGCCGAGGGCGTGGCAGTGCGGCCGTTTGTGCCGGTCGAGGAGCGGCTGGCGGTGGCGGTGTAGCCGCGCCCCAAATTCCCGTTCGACACACCCGCATGGTGCCGCTATAAGCCCGCGCATCGAACGGAACCCCTGACATGGCCGAGAAAATAGAGCAGGCGGTGGCGCGCCGCCGCACATTCGCGATCATTTCGCACCCGGACGCCGGCAAGACGACGCTGACGGAAAAGCTGCTTCTGTTCGGCGGCGCGATCCAGCTCGCCGGCGAGGTGAAGGCCAAGCGGGACAAGATCCAGACGCGGTCCGACTGGATGAAGATCGAGCGCGAGCGCGGTATCTCGGTCGTCACCTCGGTGATGACCTTCGAATATGGCGACCACGTCTTCAACCTCCTTGACACGCCGGGCCATGAGGACTTTTCCGACGATACCTATCGAACACTGACGGCGGTCGACAGCGCGGTGATGGTGATCGACGCGGCCAAGGGCATCGAGCCGCGCACGCTGAAGCTGTTCGAGGTTTGCCGGCTGCGCGATATTCCGATCATCACCTTCGTCAACAAGATGGACCGCGAGACGCGCGACCCGTTCGAGATTCTCGACGAGATCGAGGCCAAACTGGCGCTGGATACAGCACCCGTGACCTGGCCGATCGGTCGGGGGCGGAGCTTTTCCGGCACCTACCATCTCGCCGACAACGCGATCCGCCATGGCGACGACGAGGTCGAGCGGACCGACGTCAACGGACCGCAGTCGGAGCAGGTCGCGGGGCTCTTGCCGGAAAACGAGCGTGAGGCCTTCACCGAGGAAATGGAACTGGCGCGGGAGGCGTGCAGACCCTTTGACCTGAATGCCTTCCGCGAGGGGCATCTGACGCCGGTGTTTTTCGGCTCGGCTCTCAGGAACTACGGCGTGCGCGATCTGATCGAGGCGCTGGGCGCATGGGCGCCGCAGCCGCGCGCGCAGGAGGCGGACCGGCGGCGGGTGGAGGCCACCGAGGACAAGATGACCTCCTTCGTTTTCAAGATACAGGCCAACATGGACCCCAACCACCGCGACCGCATCGCCTTCGTGCGGGTGTGCTCGGGCAGGCTGCAGCGCGGCATGAAGGCGAAGCTGACGCGCACCGGCAAGCCGCTCTCGGTGACCGCGCCGCAATTCTTCTTCGCCAAGAGCCGGGTGACCGCCGACGAGGCGTTTGCCGGCGATGTGGTGGGCATTCCCAATCACGGCACGTTGCGGATCGGCGACACGCTGACGGAGGGCGAGGAGCTGTTCTTCCGCGGCGTGCCGAATTTCGCGCCGGAGATTTTGCGCCGCGTGCGGCTCGGCGACGCGATGAAGGCAAAGAAGCTGAAAGAGGCTCTGCAACAGATGGCCGAGGAGGGCGTCGTGCAGCTGTTCCTGCCGGAAGACGGCTCGCCGGCGATGGTCGGCGTGGTCGGCGCGCTGCAGCTCGACGTCCTGAAGATGCGGCTCGAAGCCGAATATTCCCTGCCGGTCGATTTCGAGGTGGCGCGCTTTTCAATCTGCCGCTGGATATCGGCGGAGAAGGCGGAGCTTCAGCGTTTCATGGATGCCCACAAGGGCGACATCGCCCGTGACCTCGACGGCGACCCGGTGTTCCTGGCGCCGCACGAATTCGGCCTCAACTATGAGGCCGAGCGCTGGAAAGCGGTGCGCTTCGAGGCGGTGAAGGACTACCAGGCGACGGACAAGGCGCAGGCGGCGTAATCCGCAATTGCTGTCAAGTTCCGCTTGACATAAAAATGTAAAGCGCTAATTTACATGTTAGCTTCAATTGTGAAGCGGAATGGAAAGGAGACTGCCGAGTGATCAACCACGATTGTAGGAGCCTTTATCGTGATCCTCTCCTTTCGCAGCCGAGCGCTGAAGCGGTTTTTTGAGAAGAGCGATGGGCGGGGGTTGAACCCGCAACATCTGAGGAAAATCGAACTCGTTCTCGGGCTTCTCGATGAGGCCAATTCGCCAGAGCAGATGAACTTGGCAAAGCTCGATTTTCACAAATTGTCCGGCGAAAATCCCTCGCGCTGGTCGGTGCATATAAACGGGAACTGGTGCATCACTTTCTCGTTCGAGGGTGAGGATGCACTCGCAATCGATTACGAAGACTATCATTGAGAGATAAGATGGCCAGTCAGCGCAGGAGCCTTCGCGATCCGAACCGTCCGCCGGTGCACCCCGGCGCGATTTTACGCGGCATCGTTCTGGAGGACGGCGAGATTTCCAAATCCAAGTTCGCTGCGGCGCTTGGCATTTCGCGTCAGATGCTGCACGGCATCCTGACCGAAAAGCACGGAATTACAGCCGAGATGGCGGTCAAACTCGGCCATGTGCTCGGCAACGGTCCGGGCATCTGGTTCAGGCTGCAGCAAAGCCACGATCTCTGGCACGCCGAACGCGCGGTCGACACGTCAAAACTCAAGAAGCTGCACGGAACGTCGCAGGCGGCGTAGGGCCGGGCGCGGAATATCCGCGCGCCGACGCGATGCCTTCCTATTCGGCCGGCTGGCGCATGCCCATGCCTGCACTCTGCTTGCTGTCGCCGGCGAAGACGATCCAGCCGAACAGAAGCACACCGGCGAAGACGACCAGCGAGCCTGCGGCGACCACCGGCTCGGCGCCCGGATTGCCGCCCAGCATCACATAAAGAGCCGGGATCATGATCAGTATGCCGATCATGTAGACGGCGTATTGCAGCACCGGCAGGCGCCCCGCGGCCTTGGCCGGGTTGAGCGCATGATAGGTTCCGAACAGGGCCGACGTGACCCAGCCGAGCAGGTTGAGATGGGCGTGCGCGCCCATGACGGAGTGGTCACCGACGATCGACATGTGAATGCCCATGCCGATGCCGACGATCAGCAGGACGATGGCGGTGCGAAAATACAAGGTGGCTATGAAAGGCATGGCTTCCCCCAATGAGACCAGCGCCGCACACTACGTCTGGACGGGGCGGATTTCAATCGGGTGCCGATGGCGGGAACCTAAACGCCATCCCGGCGTTTTCCTTCAACCTTAGCTGGAGGGAGTTCCCATGAACGGCATCATTTATCTCGTCGGCCTAGTGGTCGTCATCATGTTCATCCTGTCGGTGCTTGGGCTCTCGTGAGCCTGCCCAACCCCGGTCAACCAATCAGGACAACGAACATGGCACTCTCAGAAAACACCACCGAAACTCTCGTCGTCGCCGACACCGGCACGAACGATCATGGCAGCCATGTCGACTGGCCGGCGATCTTCGTCGGCGCCATCGTGGCATCGGCCATTTCAATCGCACTTCTGACATTCGGTTCGGCGCTGGGCCTGACGCTGGCCTCGCCCTTCGAAAACCAAGGCATGTCGGCCGTCGGACTGGCCATCGCCTTCGGCGTCTGGCTGGTCTGGGTGCAGGTATCGAGCTTCATGGCCGGCGGCTATGTGACCGGCCGGCTTCGGCGGCGGCTTTTCGACGCGACCGAGCATGAATCCGACGTCCGCGACGGCATGCACGGACTGGCGGTCTGGGGCACCGGCGTCGTCATCGGCGGCGTGATGCTGGCGATCGGCGCCAGCGGCGCGCTCGGCATCGCGGCCGGGACCGCCGGAAGCGCGGCGGAGACGGTCGCAGCCATCACCGAACAGAGCGATGAAGAGCTGATCGATTACGCGATCGGGACAGCCTTCCGCACCGACGCGCCGAGCGAGGCCGGCGGCGAGGAAGCGCGCGCCGACGCCTCGGCGATCATAGGACGCGGCATTGCAGGCGACGGCGTCTCGAACGACGACCAGTCCTACCTTGCATCTCTCATCGCGCGGCAGACCGGCCTTTCGCAGGACGAAGCCCAGAGCCGCGCCGATGCATTGGCGGCGTCCGCGCAGACCATCGCGGAAGACGCACGGGCCGCAGCGGAGCGTGCGCGCAAATTCTCGATTGTCGCTGCATTCGTCGCCGCCGCTTCGCTGGCGATCAGCGCCGCCGGCGCCTTCTGGGCGGCGGGAATAGGCGGACGGCACCGCGACGAAGGCACGGTCGTGCCGATGTGGTTCGACCGCATCGGCTAGGCTTTCATCAATCAGGAGGACAGACCCATGCGCTCCATTTTGCTGTGGCTGATAGGCATACCGATCCCGATCATCATCCTGATCGCACTGCTGACCTGAATTCCACGCAAGCACGAACTGGGGAGACGGCGCGAGCCGTCTCCCCCCTTTTTGTTGCCGGTCCCCTTCCCCGAAGCAAAGCGGCCGCGCGCCATTCAGCGGAGAGGCTGCTTCAGTCACGACGTATCGGGAGGGGAGAGCACGTCCAGCGCCAGCGAGTGGCACTCCTTCAAGATGTCGTCCACCAAATGGATGGGCCTCTTCCTCCTGCCGGGCGGGGCCCCGAAACGCAGCGGCGCGACACGGCCCGGCCCGCTCCGGAGCCTGTTCCGCGCCTGCCAGCGGGCGAGGCGGCGCGCCTCGCGCGGCAGGTTGGCGAGCGCGCGGCGCGATGAAAGCAGGCGGCGGCAGAGGCCCGCCCCGGCGACCGGATCGTCGGGCGACAGAACCGGTATTACAGGCAGTGGCGCAGGCTCGGTAAACCCCACGACGCAGATGCGCGGCATGAACCTTGAGGCGCGCCGTGGCGGATCGAAGGAGAATTTCCTCAACGGGTCGAGCAGCGGGAAGGCCGGGATGCGGACCGCAGCGTCGGCCTGACGCTTTCCGCCGAATTCCTGCATGGAAAAGCCGCCGGCCGGACGCGGCTGAACGTCGATCTCCCGCGCTGCAATCACGACGAGGCGGCGGATGGCGGATTCGGCGGCGCGCAGGATGCGCAGCGCATGGGCATGGAGATGGCGCGGCAGGGTGAGCGGGCCGGATGCCGGCCGGCCCTCAGGCAAGCCGACCAGCGCGAACAGCGCCGCGAGGATACGCGAGAGCGCCTCGCGGTTGCGCTTGATTGCCAGGTTCCAGTCCATTTCCGCCTCGCGTTGATCTGCGGGCATTGTGGGCAAGGTTTGGGCGGCGTGGATAGAAAGGTGGGTAGGGAGTAGGGAATAGTCAGTGGGGACAAGGGGTTGGATGAAAGGGGCACCGATATCTGTCCACGCTACGCCGCTCAAACGCGGCATGATCGGCGCGTACCAGCATTGCGGCGAAGCGCATCTGCAGCGCTACCTTGCCGAGTTCGATTTCCGCTACAATCGTCGCGCGGCGCTAAAGATCAGCGATGCCGAACGTCACGACGATCTGCATTCCATGATCGCCGGCAAGCGCCTCACCGATCGGCAGATTGGTGTAGCCGCGAACGCCTAAGCAGAAGGCGCGTAGGCTTCGGGCAATCCGCAAGCGAAGGAAGCGCTGGCGGCTCGACTCTCCACGGATGGCTGCTAGTCTCCAATCGCATATTGTTGGAGGATCAAATGGCAGATGCACCGGTGGTTCATATTGGCGAGAATTCGCCCGAACAGGTCGCTTTCAAATTGTTGGCTACCGTAGCGCACGCTGAAGGGAAAGGCATATTCGGCCTGACTAGCGGCAACGAGAAGGCTGATCGCAGTTACATTCTGGGGACCTATTCGGAGTGTCTTCAGGCGGCTCGGGGGCATCGTTGAAAAACGCTAGATAACTTACCGCCTCTTCGATCGGATCCCCTGCCTTTGCCTCAATCGCGAGGCGAAGCCATTCCATGCGTAGTCCGTCCATTGCTAGCTCCATTGAAAAAACCCGCCGTGCGGCGGGTTTTGTTATTCGCACTACATGGCGCAGAATTGGACGAGAATTTGTGCTAATTCTGTCCACCAGCCGGGTTGAAAAGGCTCGGCTCGGCTTGCTGGCTAGACCGCACTTTCCAGCGGAGAAAGAAACGCAGATATGGGTCTGCAAGGCTGATTTCGCGCTTGTCTTCGTCCCAATCAATAGCCGACTCTGCGCCGCTTTTCATAGAGATTGTAGCCAGGTGTTTCAAAGCAGATGTGATTTCATGTTTCTGGGGCATCATGTCGGTCAAAAGCGCGTTCAATTGGGCTCGCAATTCTTCGTAGGAAACTGACATCTTCGGCCCTGTTTGGGATAGCGCCAGTAGTGTCGCTTCGTAGATGTCGGCTTCGCCGCCCCCCCTTGAGCGGTCGCTTCATTCGTTCCTTTCGGCTCTGCGGCCCTGTGACGAGTTTCTGATAGATCGGCAACCCGGCATCTTGTGCCAAACGTATGAACATCCCCTCCAAATCATAATCGTCATCAAGGCTTATCGAGACGATCCCTGCCGATCGTTCAATCGAGTGGTCAAAACAGATTTCCCAACAGAATTTCTGCATAAGGAACGGGCTCGACTGACACTCGCCAACAAGGCTGCGGATAAGAGTTTCATCGCTACGGATTTTCAAGGCATTGAAGCCGAGCTGCGGAATTTGCGCGAGTTCGTTATCCGTCCATTCTGGGAGCGTCACAGAGATAAAACGACCTGTAAGTTCGGTTTCGGCACTGATTGCGTCAAACACCCGGTGGGCTACCGATAGTAGGAGCACTTTCAAGCCGTTGAAGACAGCGCCCTTAATGTTTCGGATCAGTTCGGTTCGTTCTGCAGTATCTAGGTAGTGAAAATCATCTATCACCAGAACGATTTTGTCAGCCAACATGGCCTTAATGGCTTCGCCCATCGAGCTAACCTTGAAGGCTTCACTTTTGGTTCGGCTGAACAGTCGTGACCCGCCTGCACTAATGATCGGGACGTTAAGCCCTGCATCGACGCTCCCGCCGGTCTCTGAACTGTGGACCAACTCGTAAGGGAGTGACAACTCGGCACTTATTCTATCCCAGAGCGAACTCGCAGATTGAAGCTCGCCCCCATCAATCCAAACGTATTCGCGTTCGCCCAGCACCTTTTTGCAAAGAACCGTCTTACCCGTCTTTGTCGGGCCAGCCAGCGAAACAATTTGGTTGGGAGTAGCTAGTGCCCTTGCCAAGTTTCTCTCGACGTGAGCCTCTTGGCGATCAACATACGTTACTGTTGGTTGCCCCCCAGCAACGAACACTTCGTCTCGTAAGTAGGACTTCATTTCGCACCATCCTCCATTCCCAACAAATATGGAGAATGGCGCGCGGCGGCGCAATATCGTGCGCGCCGCTAATGTTTTTTGCGCGCCGCCCCCTTTTTCTGCGCGCCGCGCGCCGCGCGCCTCTCTTTCGGTTTGTCCTTCCCCGCCTTATCGTGAGGCTTGGGAGGCGTTTCGAGCATCCGCCATGAGTGATAACCTGTCAGGGCTCCACGGGTCCCGATTTGAAAGTGTCACCTGCGATGGCTCATCAAAAGCGGTATATACGGGACGCGATCCTTGCCTTGCTCAATATGCCCGTGGCGAAACAGGCGATGGTGGATTGGACCAACAGCCACATGAAAGAAATTAACCGAGTTAGCTCGGAATTCTTCATGTACTACGGCCAAGCGATGGACGGATGGTCCGCCCTAGAAGGTGGGCTGGCGCTATGGTTTGCAAAACTCACACGAATGCCGCCGAAGCGCGCAAGGCGAATTTTCTATTCGGCCAGAAGCTTCAACGGTAGGGCCGAGATGTTTGAAGCTGCCCTATCCGTGGCCAGGCTTCCCAAGGGTACCAGCGCGCTCCTGAAAACCATCATTAAGACCGCCAGAAAATACTCGGCGTTCCGCAACCGCTTGGCGCACGGCGAAGCCAACGTACACACCGATATTGTGGACGGGAAGCCAACGTTCGAGATGCTGATCACTGAACCGCAATACCAGGAACGAATGACCCGTGAACACGGCATCTCGGTCGAGGACATTAAGGCTGCCAATGATGCGTTTCGGGTTCTGGCTGGCGATTTGATGATGGTATTCAACGGCGAGATTGCCGCAGCCCAGCTTGAAGAACGTCGCGAGCTAATTCTTCAACGACCCAACCTTCCGAGTTCCAAGGAATCAGCCCCGAATCCCTCAAAACAGAAGAAGCCGCCGCGACCATCTCGGGCGTAATCTCAATTTCATCTGCCGGCATGTCGGCTTTTGGCTTATTCGAATCGGCAATTGGCCAGGCCCCGCAGCAGCCCCCTCAATACTTCCGCGGTACATACAGCTCCGGCGGCAGGACCTTGCGCTCGTAATTCGGATTGAACACCCGGTCGGGAAGCTCGACCTCCTCATGCGGCACCGGCTCGTAGGGGACCTGGGTGAGCAGATGGTCCATGCAGTTGAGGCGGGCGCGCTTCTTGTCGTTGCCCTGGACGATGTACCAGGGCGCCTCGGGGATGTTGGTGCGGGCCAGCATCTCCTCCTTGGCCATGGTGTAGTCTTCCCACCGCACCCGCGACTGCAGGTCCATGGGCGACAGTTTCCACTGTTTCAGCGGGTCGTGGATGCGCATCAAGAAGCGCATCTGCTGCTCCTCGTCGGTGATGGAGAACCAGTATTTGACGAGCTTGATGCCGGAGCGCACCAGCATGCGCTCGAACTCCGGCACGTCGTGGAAGAACTGCGCCACCTGGTCTTCGGAGGCGAAGCCCATGACGCGCTCGACGCCGGCGCGGTTGTACCAGGAGCGGTCGAACAGCACGATCTCGCCGCCGGCCGGCAGATGCGGCACGTAGCGCTGGAAATACCACTGGGTCTTTTCGCGGTCGGACGGGGCGGGCAGCGCGACGACGCGGGCGACGCGCGGGTTCAGCCTTTGCGTGATGCGCTTGATGACGCTGCCCTTGCCGGCGGAATCGCGGCCTTCGAAGATCACCACGACCTTCTTCTTGTGGTAGGCGACCCAGTCCTGCAGCTTGATCAGCTCGGCCTGCAGGCGCAGCAGCTCGTGGAAATAGGTGCGGCGGTCGATCGAAGGCGGGTGCGTCGTCCGGTAGATGCGGCGGATCTCCTGCGACATCGCCGGTTCGGAGAGTTCCAGCTCGTAGTCCTCGTCCAGCGTGTCGGCGAGTTCGGCTTCCAGCCAGTCCATGCCGCCATTCTGGTCTTTCGATTTGTTCATTGCCCAGCCCCGAATTTCCGCAATCGGCCGCACCATGCCCGCGCCTCCATGACAGTTTTACGGCAAATCCGTTCATGAAGATTTTACGCAATGGGGAATGGGGGCGCCGGCGAGCGAATTGGAAAGGAATTCCAAGGCCGGCGCGGAGCGCCCTGTTTTGTTCCAAGGGCCGTCCGGAATCGCGCTTTGATTTCTCGTATGCGGGCCGGGTTGCGCTATCATGGCCGAAACGCCAGATGGCGGAAAACAATGACAGGATCATAGAAGGAGACGCGTCATGGGCCTTCGCATCAACGACACCGCGCCCGATTTCACCGCCGAAACCACACAGGGCACGATCGGCTTTCACAAATGGATCGGCGACGGCTGGGCGGTCATGTTCTCGCATCCGAAGGATTTCACGCCGGTCTGCACGACCGAGCTGGGCGCCATGGCCGGCATCGCGCCGGAATTCGAGAAGCGCGGGGTCAAGATCATCGGCATCTCGGTGGACCCGGTCGAAAGCCACGTGAAGTGGAAGGACGACATCAAGACCGCGACCGGCTTTACGGTCGACTATCCGCTGATCGCCGACAGCGACCTGGCTGTGGCCAAGCTCTACGACATGCTGCCGGCCGAGGCGGGCTCGAGCTCGGAAGGGCGCACGCCGGCCGACAACCAGACGGTGCGCTCGGTCTACGTGATCGGCCCGGACAAGAAGATCAAGCTAGTGCTGACCTACCCGATGACGACCGGGCGCAACTTCAACGAGATCCTGCGCGCCATCGATTCCATGCAGCTGACGGCCAAGCACCAGGTGGCGACGCCGGCCAACTGGCAGCAGGGCGAAGACGTCATCGTCACCGCCGCGGTGTCGGACGAGGACGCGGAAAAGCGCTTCGGCGGCTTCGAACGCGTGCTGCCTTATCTGAGAAAAACCAAGCAGCCGACGGCCTGATCCAGGCCCATCATCTCAGGCGACGGGCCCGGCGCTCATGCGCCGGGCCCTTTTTGTCGGGCGTCCCGCCCGCGCATTTCACCCGGCCAGGAACCGCAACCCGCGCACAGGCGTTTCACCTGACAACATTACAGGAGCCTGTTCGATGATATTCACGAAGCGCGAAGACATGACGCCCGAAATGATCGCCGCGAGCGATACGCACAGCAGGGCCGAGAAGCTCGGCGTGCTGGAAGAGATGCGCCGCGACGCGCTGAAGAAGCGCGAGGACGGGGAACTGGCCTCATCCGACGCCGACGCCACGATCGGCAGCATCGACGCGGCGATCGAGACCGTGAAGCAGGAAGAGGAGGGCGCCGGCATCGCGCTGGGCCGCACGACAAGCGCCTGACCGGGTTTCAACGCGAGACGCCAGGGCTCAGACGGAGCCGAGCTTCTCGGCCACCAGGGCGGCGAGCCTTTCGGCCACCTCGGCCTTGGTCATTTCCGGCCATTTCTCGATGCCGGTGTGCGACACGATGCTGACCAAGTTGCGGTCGCCGCCCATGACGCCCTTCGCGCCGACGCCCGAGTCATGCGAGACGTCGTTGGCGACGATGATGTCGGCGCCCTTCTTCTCCAGCTTGGCCAAGGCGTGCTTTTCGAGGTCCCCGGTCTCGGCGGCGAAGCCGATGACCAGGCCGGGGCGTTGCTCATGGTGGCCGACGGTCGCCAGGATGTCCGGGTTCTCGACCATGGCAAGAGCCGGCGGACCCTTGCCCGCGACCTTCTTGATCTTTTCCGCACCCGTATCGGCAGGGCGCCAGTCGGCGACCGCGGCGACGAATATGCCGACGTCGGCGGGGAGCTGGCTTTCGATCGCGGCCTTCATCTCGCGCGCAGTTTCGACATGGGTGACCGCGACGCCGGCGGGATCGGGGATATTCACCGGGCCCGAGACAAGACGGACATCGGCCCCGAGGGATGCAAGCGCGGCGGCGATCGCGTGGCCCTGTTTGCCGGACGAACGGTTGGCGATGTAGCGCACCGGATCCATCGGCTCGTGGGTGGGGCCGGAGGTCATCACAATGCGCCTGCCGGCAAGCGGCCGGGCGGCGGGCTTCAGGTGTTCTTCGATCGCAGCGACGATTTCCAGCGGCTCGGCCATGCGGCCCTCGCCGGCTTCGCCGCTTTCGGCCATCTCGCCGCTGTTCGGCCCGACGAAGAGCACGCCGTCGCCAGCCAGCGTTTCGCGGTTGCGGCGGGTCGCGGGATGCGCCCACATGGCCGGGTTCATGGCCGGGGCCATCAGCACCTTCGCCTTCGCAGCAAGCAGCACCGCGGAGGCGAGATCGTTGGCGAGGCCGTTCGCCAGCTTCGCCATCAGGTCGGCGGTGGCGGGCGCAACAACCACGATATCAGCTTCCCGCGCGAGCCGGATATGGCCGACATCCTGCTCGTCCTGACGGTCGAACAGGTCGGTGAAGACATGATCGGCGGTCAGTGCGCCGACCGACAACGGCGTGACGAATTGCTGGGCGGCGGCCGTCATCACGCAGCGCACGCTGGCGCCGCGCTCGCGCAGGCGGCGTATCAGGTCAAGGCATTTGTAGGCCGCGATGCCGCCGCCGATGATGAGCAGGATGCGGGCGCCGGAGATGCCGTGGCGGTCTTTCCGAGCGGCCCGGCCGGTGGAACTCTGCTTGCCTTCGGACAAGGCGCGCAGCGCATCCTCGATCCGCTCGATGCGTTCCGGCGATGCTGCATCGCCGCCGACGGAATCGCGGATCAGGATACGCGCCTGCTCCTCCATCGAGATATTGTTACGCGCTGCGAGCCGGCGGAGGTGGTCTTTCACCTCGGGATCGAGATTGCGGATCGTGACGGTAGCCATGACAGCAATGATAGCAGTGCTGTCATGAATTGGAAGTCAAATCAGCTTGAGTGCTATCACTGCCGCTGAAATGGCTATGACCCAAAGCGCCACCCGGCCCCAGCGCGTATGCCGGGCCTCGGCGCGGCCGATGGCGTTGGCCGTCTCGGGATCGAAGCGCAGGCCGCTTTCGGCCATGGCGTCGATCTCGCGCGACAGGCGCTCGGTGCGGGCGGCGAGGTCGGGCGCCTGGCGGGCCAGCGACAGCAACGCGCTCACACCCTCGCGCGCATCGGTGATCATGCCGCGCGGACCGAGATTTTCCGCGATCCAGCTTCCGACCACCGGCTCCGAGGTCTTCCACATGTTGAAATGCGGGTCGAGCGTGCGCGCCACGCCTTCGACCACGACCATGGTCTTTTGCAGCAGGAGCAGTTCGGGCCGCGTCTGCATGTCGAACAGTTCGGTGACCTCGAACAAAAGCGTCAAAAGCTTGGCCATCGAGATGGTTTCGGCCGGCTGTCCGTGGATCGGCTCGCCGATGGCGCGCAGCGCCTGGGCGAAGGCGGCGACATCGTGGTGAGCGGGCACATAGCCGGCCTCGAAATGCACCTCCGCGACACGGCGGAAGTCGCGGCGGATGAAACCGTAGAGTATCTCGGCCAGGAAGCGGCGTTCCTTGCGGCCGAGCCTTCCCATGATGCCGAAATCGACGGCGACGATGGTGCCGCTCGCCTCCACGAACAGGTTTCCCGGATGCATGTCGGCGTGAAAGAAGCCGTCGCGCAGCGTGTGGCGCAGGAAGGACTGTATCAGCGTGGCGGCGAGCGCCTTCGGGTCATGGCCGGCGGCGCGCAAGCCCTCGACATCCGACATCCTGACGCCGTCGATCCATTCCATCGTGACGACGTCGCGGCCGGTGCGGCGCCAGTCGACCCAGGGCACGCGGAAGCCGGGATCGTTGGCGATGTTTTCGCCGAGTTCAGACAGCGCGGCGGCTTCCAGCCGCAGATCCATCTCGATCTTCGTGGTCTGGGCAAGCGTTTGCGCCACCTCCACCGGCCTCAGGCGGCGCGAAGAGGGGATGTAGCGCTCCTGCAGGCGAGCGGCGAGAAAGAAGCCTTCCAGATCGTTGTTGAAACGGCGGCGCACGCCGGGGCGGATGACCTTGACGGCGACCTTTTTCGTTTCGCCATCGGCGTCGATCGAGCCCGAATGAACCTGCGCTATCGAGGCCGCGGCGACCGGCTCGTCGAGGCTGAGAAACAGTTCCGGCACCGGCGCGCCGAGCGAACCCTCAATGGTTGCGACTGCCGCCGCCATCGGGAACTTCTCCATACGGTCCTGGAGCGTGGCGAGGTCGAGCGCGATCTCATGGCCGACGACGTCCGGCCGCGTGGCCAGGAACTGGCCGAGCTTGACATAGGATGGCCCCAGCCGCTCGATGGCCTTGGCGATGCGCTCGCTGCGGTCGCTGCGCCGCGCACGGCGGCGTGCAAGCAGCTTCGCCGAACGCCAGGCAATCCGCGCCGGCCCATCGAGCTCGCTGCCGGGCATCGCGGCCACGACGCCCTCGCGGACCATGACCCAGCCCGCGCGGACCAACCGTAAATATGCACCAATCGTGCTCATGTGCGACGGATACTCAGAGCTTCCAGCCGGAATGGCATGCGGCGATGCCCGCCGAATAATCACGCCAGGTGACGCGCTCGAAGCCGGCGGCCTCGATCATGGCGGCGAAGTTCCTCTGGTTGGGAAAGCGGCGGATGGATTCGACCAGATAACGATAAGGTTCGCCATCGCCGGTCACGGCCGCGCCGATGCGCGGGATGGCGTTGAACGACCACGCCTCGTAGAGTTTTTCCAGCGGCGGGAAGTCGACCTCGGAGAATTCGAGGCACAGAAAGCGGCCGCCGGGCTTGAGCACGCGGTACGCTTCCGCCAGAGCGACGTCGATCCGCGGCACGTTGCGGATGCCGAAGGCGATCGTGTAGGCGTCGAAACCCGCATCCGGAAAAGGCAGTTCC
Organism: Rhizobiaceae bacterium; assembly: GCA_040880025.1. Lineage (GTDB taxonomy): Bacteria > Pseudomonadota > Alphaproteobacteria > Rhizobiales > Rhizobiaceae > RCIO01. The sequence continues at coordinate 16,695 of JBBDJD010000012.1, read as the reverse complement.
TCGGCGTTGGCCTCGACGAATTCGGTCGAGTCCGACAGACCGCGCTTTTCGGCGCGCTCGCGGCCGACGCCGAGCATGGAACCGTTGATGTCCAGCACGGTCGCATGGGCGTTGCCGCGCGAGGCATCGACGACACGAAAGGCGATGTCGCCGGTGCCGCCGGCAACATCGAGCAGCTTCCAGCCGGGCCTGGGCGGCGGATTGAGCCAGGCCACCATCGCATCCTTCCACAGGCGGTGCATGCCCGCCGACATCAGGTCGTTCATGATGTCATAGCGTTGGGCGACGCGGTGGAACACCTGGTCGACCATGCCCTGCTTCTCGCCTTCGGCGACGGTGCGGAAACCGTAGGAGGTTTCCATGCCGCCCGTCGCGGTGGTGCGCTGATCGGTCATGCCCAATTTCCTGTCAAATGCCGGGCGGACCATAGCCCATTGAAAATGCGGGCGCTATTGTCTCACCCGCGATGAAGGGCCGCGCCCGTTCGCAGTGGTTAAGAGGGGACGCAACATGGTGGCGATGGCCGAACTGCACTGTCATATCGAGGGGGCGGCCGCGCCGGAGCTGGTGGAGCGGCAGGCGCGTAAATACGGCGCCGATACCTCCGCCTTCATCAGGGACGGCGTGTTCGTGTGGGAGGATTTCACGACCTTCCTGGCCGCCTATGACTTTTCGGCCAATCTGTTCCGCGACGAGGACGACTACGCGCTGCTGGCCGAGCACTATCTGACCAGCCTGGCGCGCGACGGGGCGATCTATTCGGAGTTCTTCACCTCGCCCGACCACGCGCGGCGAGCGGGGCTTTCGCCGCAGGCCTACACCAATGCACTGGGCGAAGGCATGCGGCGGGCCAAGGCGGAGACCGGCATCGAATCGCGGATGATCGTCACCGGGGTACGCCATTTCGGCGTGGAATCGGTGGAGGACGCCGCCCGTTTCGCGGTGGAATGCGGGCATCCGCTGGTGACCGGCTACGGCATGGCGGGCGAGGAGCGGTTCGGCCATCTGCAGGACTACGCGCGCGCCTTCGACATCGCGCGCGAGGCGGGGCTCGGCATCACGGTGCATGCGGGTGAATTGGCCGGCTGGGAAAGCGTGCGCGACGCGCTCGACCACATCCGGCCCACGCGCATCGGCCACGGCGTGCGGGCGATCGAGAACGCCGATCTGGTCAGGCGAATCGCGGACGAGGGCGTGGTGCTGGAAGTCTGCCCCGTCTCCAATATCGCGCTGAAAGTGTTTCCGGACTTCGACCACCATCCGTTTCCGAAACTACGCGATGCAGGCTGCCGCGTAACTCTGAGCTCCGACGATCCACCCTATTTCCACACCAGCCTGAAGATGGAATATGACGTCGCAGCCCTGCATTTCGGCATGTCGGCGGAGGACCTGCTCGAAGTGACGCAGACCGCAATCGCGGCTGCCTATGTTGACGAGGACGCGCGCGAGGCATTGCTGGCCAGACTGTAGGTTCGAGACAAATCTGTGATCGCGCGCAATGCGGCGGGTGTAACGCCCCGCCTGCGCCGCTAAGATGGCATGGCCGAGAGCGAGCCGCCAACGAGGAGAAGTTGCATGAAGGGCGTCACCGTCGTCGACCATCCGCTGGTCCAGCACAAGCTGACCATCATGCGCAACAAGGCGACCTCGACGGCGAGCTTCCGGCGGCTCCTGCGCGAGATATCTCTGCTGCTCTGTTACGAGGTGACACGCGACCTGGAACTGACGACGACGATGATCGATACGCCGCTCGAGCCGATGGACGCGCCTATCCTGGAAGGCAAGAAGCTTGTGTTCGCGTCGGTGCTCAGGGCCGGTAACGGTCTTCTCGACGGCATGCTCGACCTTGTTCCGGCAGCGCGTGTGGCGCATGTCGGTCTCTACCGCGACCCCGATACGCTGCAGGCGGTCGAATATTTTTTCAAAGCTCCGGCAGATCTGGAAAACCGGCTGGTCATCGTGGTCGATCCGATGCTGGCGACCGGCAATTCGTCGATCGCGGCAGTGGACAAGCTCAAGGAACGCGGCGCGACCAATCTGCGCTTCCTGTGCCTGCTGGCGGCGCCTGAAGGCATCGCGCGCTTCACCAAGGCGCATCCCGACGTTCCGGTGTTCACCGCCTCGATCGACAGCCACCTCAACGACCATGGCTATATCGTGCCGGGGCTGGGCGATGCGGGCGACCGCATGTACGGCACGAAATAGGCCGGAAACCATTGCTTAACCTTGATGTCTCAGCGGCAAGAACGTTAACCACGCACTAGCAGCGTCCCGACTATGGTCACACGCTTGAAAGGGCTTGGCCATGTTGCGCAAACTGCTGATCCTGGGCATTTTCGCCGGAAGCTCGGCTTCCGTGCCGATCCTCTATCAGAGCAATCCCGAGATCTTTCACGATCTGATGAAATCGGCCGTCGAGGCGCGCGCGCCGGAACCCGCGAATGAACGCCCGCTCATTGTCGTGAACAAGGTGCAGCCGGAAGCGTCAAAGCTCGGCCGGTCGGGCAGATCGGTGCAGCTCAAGGCAGACGAACGCGGGCACTACCGCGCGGACTTCCGGCTGAACGGCCGCGCTGTCGATGCGCTGATCGACACCGGCGCGACGCTGGTCGCGATCAACCGCAGCACGGCGCGCCGGCTTGGCATCAATCTGGTCCAGAGCGACTTCAAGTACGAGGTGCGAACGGCCAATGGCCGCACCCGGGCGGCGGCGGCCATGATCGACACGATCGAGATAGGCCGCATCCATGTGCGAGACGTGCAGACCGTGGTGCTCGACGACGCCGCCCTGGAAGGCACGCTGGTCGGCATGAGCTTTCTCAGCCGGCTCGCCGGCTACAAGGTCGAACATGGCGAACTGCTGCTGGAGCAGTAGAGTCGGCTAGGGCCTCATTCCGCGACCACGCGCCGACGAACCGGACGGGCGGGCGAAGGCTTCGTTTCTCCGATCGTATAGGCCGCAAGCACGGCGCGCGCGGCTTCCTCCGCTTGCGCCTGCGAGCGCGCATGAACGAGCGCCAGCGCGTCGCCCATCGCGACGTCGGAACCCACCCGCAGGAGACGGGTGATGCCCACCGAATGGTCGATATCCTCGCCGGGGTTGGTGCGGCCGCCGCCCAGCGACACGACGGCGATGCCGATATCGCGGGTCTCGACCGCGGTCACAAAGCCGGAGCGGTCCGCCTTGACGGCGAACTCGACCCGCGCTTTCGGCAGATGGCTCGCGTGGTTGTCGACGAAATCGGCCGGGCCGCCCAGCGCGGTCACCATGCGGCCGAAGACGTCCGCCGCCTTGCCGCTTTCGAGCGCGTCGTGCGACAGGGACGACGCCTCCCGGATCGAGGTTGCGACGCCGGCCGACATCAGCATTTCGGCGGCGAGCGACAAGGTGACCGATTCCAGCCGCGGATCGCGCTTGCCGGTGAGAAACTCGACCGCGTTGGCGACCTCCACCGCATTGCCGGCGGCGGGCGCCAGCGGCTCATTCATGTCGGTGATCAACGCGGTCGTGGGAAGCCCCGCGCCGTTTGCGACCTCGACCAGGCTGCGGGCCAGCTTGCCCGCGCCGCGCGCCGTCGCCATGAAGGCGCCATTGCCGGACTTCACGTCGAGCACCAGCGAGCCCAGACCCGCCGCAAGCTTCTTGGAGAGGATGGAGGCGGTGATCAGCGAGATCGATTCCACCGTGCCGGTGACGTCACGGATGGCGTAGAAGCGCTTGTCGGCGGGGGCCAGACTCGCCGTCTGGCCAATGATGGCGCAGCCGGCATCGCGCACCGTCTTGCGAAACAGCGCATTGTCGGGCTGCGTGGCGTAGCCCGGAATGGAATCCATCTTGTCCAACGTGCCGCCGGTGTGGCCCAGGCCACGGCCGGAGATCATCGGCACATAAGCGCCGCAGGCGGCGACGATGGGGGCAAGCATCAGCGAGACATTGTCGCCGACGCCGCCGGTGGAGTGCTTGTCGGTCACCGGCCCCGGCAGGTCCGACCAGTCGAGCACGTCGCCGGAATCGCGCATGGCAAGCGTCAGGGCGACAGTCTCGTCGCGCTTCATGCCGTTGAGGAACATCGCCATGGCGAGCGCGGCGACCTGGCCCTCGGTGAATGAGCCGTCGGCGAGACCTTTCACGAAGGCCGCTATCTCGGCCCCGGACAGCTCCGCGCCATCGCGCTTCCGGCGAATGATTTCCTGCGGGAGCATGATCAGGCCCCGGCCAGACCGGAGCGGAAGGCCTCTTTCAGAATCGCCGCCAGCCGCTGGCCGCCGAGCGGCGCCATGTCCTTGGTTTCCTGGTGCGACAGTTCCGCGCCCGTCATGCCGGCAGCCAGATTGGTGATGACCGAACAGGCGGCGGCGCGCATGCCGAGAAAGCGGGCAAGGATGACTTCCGGCACCGTGGACATGCCGACCGCGGTAGCGCCCATGATGCGGGCCATCCGGATTTCGGCCGGGGTTTCGAAGGACGGGCCGGAAAACCACATATAGACGCCCTTGTGCAACGCCGTTCCGGTGGCGGCCGCCGCCTTTTCAAGCGCGGCGCGCATCGCCCTGTCATAAGCCTCGGTCAGCCCGACGAAGCGGGCATCCGACGGTTCGCCGAAGAGCGGGTTGGTTCCGGAAAAATTGATGTGATCCTCGATCAGCATGACGGAGCCAGGCCCCATCGCCGGCTCCAGCGAGCCGGCGGCGTTGGTGAGGATCAGCTTTCTGACGCCGATGCCGGCCAGGACTTCAAGTGCCGGACGCATCGCGGCGGGGTTGCCGTGTTCGTAATAATGCGCGCGGCCCGACAGCATGAGGACCGGCGCTCCGGAAAGGTGGCCGGCAACGACTTCTCCGGCATGGCCGGTGACGCCGCTTTTCGGGAAACCCGGCAGGTCGGCGTAGGGCACGCGGACGGGGTCTTCGACCGCGTCGACCAACCCGCCGAGGCCCGAACCGAGCACCAATGCGGTTTCCGGCGCCAGACCGTTGAGCGCCTCCACCAGCCGGGCAGCGGCTTCCTTCATTTGAGCACGTCTCCGCGGAAGCCGAGCGGCAGGATTTCGGCCATCGTCAGCGTTTCAACGACGCCCGTTTCGTCGCACAGATGGAGCTTCGCGTCCGGTCCGGCGAATTCGGCAAGCCGCTGGCGGCAGCCGCCGCAGGGCGTGATCTTCGCCATCTTTTCGGCGGTCACGGCGATCTCGGTGATGCGGCCGCCGCCGCCCATGACATAGTGAGCGAGCGCTGTCGTCTCGGCGCACCAGCCTTCGGGATAAGAGGCGTTTTCTATGTTGGCGCCAGTAAAGATGCGTCCGTCCTCCGTACGAATGGCCGCGCCGACCGGGAATTTGGAATAGGGCGCGTGGCATTTGGCCATCGCCTCGTGCGCGGCGAGGAAAAGATCATGCGACATGCCAATTCTCCCGCCGCACGATCTTGTCCGAAAACCGGAACCCAACTTTCGGGATCATGCGCGACTAACGCTCCTTCACATAGGGCTGGCCGCCGGCGCGCGGCGGGATCGCCTTGCCGATGAAGCCGGCCAAAAGCACCACGGTGAGCACGTAGGGCAGCGCCTGGAAGAACTGCACCGGCACGCGGCCAATGAGCGGCAGCGGCGTACCGCCCAGCCGGATCGCTGTGGCATCGAGGAAGCCGAACAGAAGGCAGGCCATCATGGCCGGGACCGGTTTCCATTTGGCGAAGATCAGCGCAGCCAGCGCGATGAAGCCCCGGCCGGCCGTCATGTCCTTGACGAAGCCGGCGTTCATGGCGAGCGCCAGGTAGGCGCCGGCGAAGCCGCACAGGATACCGGTGCAAATGACGGCGCGGTAGCGGAGCCAGGCAACCGAAATTCCGGCGGTGTCGACTGCGGCGGGGTTTTCGCCGACGGCCCTGAGGCGCAGGCCGAAGCGGGTTCGAAACAGCACCCACCAGGTGAACGGCACCATAAAGAAGGCGAAATAGACCAACAGCGAATGGCCGGAAATGAGTTCGGAATAGATCTGGCCGATGATCGGCACGTCGCGCAGCGCATCGGCGAAAGGCAGGGTGATCGAATTGAAGCGGCCGTCGGAGGTCAGCGACGGGGTGCGCCCGCCCTGGTGGAACCAGGCCTGTCCCAGAATGATGGTGGAACCGGCGGCGATGAAGTTGATGGCCACCCCGGACACGATCTGGTTGCCGCGATGGGTGATCGAAGCGAAGCCATGGACAAGCGCCAGGCCGACCGAGATGAGGACGCCCATGGCAAGGCCGGCCCATGCGGAGCCCATGACCGCCGCCGCGGCTCCGGCCGCAAACGCGCCGGCCAGCATCTTGCCTTCAAGACCGATGTCAAAAATGCCGGAACGTTCGGAATAAAGACCGGCCAGACATGCCAGCAAAAGCGGCACTGAAAGCCGGATGGTGGAATCGAGGACCTGGATCAGGGTGTTGAAGAATTCCATCTCAGGCACCCTCCTCGCCCTTGGCCGCTTCAACCCCGACCGAGCGCGGACTGAGCGACGCGAACAGCGCCTCTATCTGAGGCCGGAACATGTGTTCCAGCGCCCCGGCGAAGAGGATGACAAGACCCTGGATGATGACGATCATGTCGCGGCTGATGGTGGGAATCTCGAAAGAGAGTTCCGCGCCGCCCTGATAAAGCGCGCCGAACAGGATCGCCGCCGGAATGATGCCGACAGGATGCGAGCGGCCCATCAGCGCCACGGCGATGCCGACGAAGCCGGCGCCGGTGACGAAATCGAGCTGCACGCGGTGCTGATCGCCCATGATCGGGTTCAACGCCATCATGCCCGCAAGGGCGCCCGAGATGACCATCGTCATGACGATGATTCGCGCCTCGCCGATACCCGCGTAGCGCGCCGCCTTGGGACTGTGGCCCTGGGTGCGGATCTCATAGCCCAGCCGGGTGCGCCAGATCAGCAGCCAGACCAGATACGCGCAGACCAAAGCCAGAAGGAAGGTGATGTTGAATGGCGAGGAGCGAATGGGCAGGCCAAACAGTTCGATCAGCCAGTTGAGCTTGGGAAGCTGCCCGCCCTCCAGAAAGGTGCGGGTCTGCGGCGCCATCGAACCCGCGGGCTTCAATACGTCGACCAGCAGATAGACCATCGCGCTGGCGGCGATGAAGTTGAACATGATCGTGGTGATGACGATGTGGGAGCCGCGCTTGGCCTGCAATATGCCGGGAATGAACGCCCAGAAGCCGCCCACGACGCCCGCGCCGATGATAGCCAGCGGAAACGTCAGCCACCAGGGCAGGATGCCGTCGAATGTCAGGCAGACCACCGCGACACCCACGCCGGCGATATAGGCCTGGCCTTCGCCGCCGATGTTGAACAGGCCGCAATGGAAGGCCACGGCGACCGCGAGCCCTGTGAAGATGAAGCTGGTGGCGTAGTAGAGCGTATAGGCGATGCTCGCGCCACGTCCGAACGCGCCTTCGACCAGGATGCCGGCGGCGCGCAGCGGGTTTTCGCCGACAAGCAGCACGACCAGCCCGGCGACCAGAAACGCCACCAGCAGGTTAACGACCGGGACGAGCCCGTAATCCGCCCAAGCGGGCAGCTTTGCGTGTGGCGAACTCATTCGGCGGCCTCCTGCGCTTCAACGCCTGCCATCAGGAGGCCCAGTTCGCCCTCGGTCGCGTCCGGACCACGCTCGCCGACGATGCGGCCGTCGAACATGACGAGGATACGGTCGGACAGCGAGCGTATCTCGTCGAGCTCGACCGAGACGAGCAGCACGGCCTTGCCCAGGTCGCGCATGTCGATCAGCCGCTTGTGGATGAATTCGATTGCGCCGACGTCGACGCCGCGTGTCGGCTGGCCGACAATAAGCACGTCCGGATCCTGCTCGAGCTCGCGGGCAAGGACGATCTTCTGCTGGTTGCCGCCGGAGAAGTTGGCCGTCTGGAGATGCGGATTGGCCGGGCGGATATCGTATTTCTTCATGTTCTCGCCAGCCTCGGCGATGATCTTCTCGCGGTCGATGAAAGGACCTTTGAGGTATTGCGGCTCGTCGTGATAGCCGAGCACCGAATTCTCGTTCTCCTCGAACTGCAGCACGAGGCCGACATTGTGCCGGTCTTCCGGCACGTGGGCGAGGCCCCGGTCACGCAAATCGCCGGGGTTGGTCGCGCCGGAGATGTCCATTGGCTCGCCGCCAAGCAGCACCGTGCCGGACACGGCGGTGCGGATGCCGGCAATCGTTTCGAGCAATTCCGACTGGCCGTTGCCCGCGACGCCCGCAATGCCGACGATCTCACCGGCCCGCACGTCGAACGAGACATCCTTGACCATGGTGACGCCGCGCGAGTCCTTGACCGTCATGTTCTTGACGGACAGGCGGACCTCACCGGGTTTGGCCTCGCCCTTTTCGACACGCAGCAGGACACGGCGGCCGACCATGAGTTCGGCCAGCTCCTCGACGGTCGTTTCCGAAGTCTTGCGGGTGGCGACCATCTCGCCCTGGCGCATGACCGACACATTGTCGGTGATGGCCATGATCTCGCGCAGCTTGTGCGTGATCATCACCACCGTTTTGCCCTCGTCCTTGAGCTGGGCGAGGATGCGGAACAGATGGTCGGCCTCGGCCGGCGTCAGCACGCCGGTGGGCTCGTCGAGGATCAGAATGTCGGCGCCGCGATAGAGCGCCTTGAGGATTTCGACGCGCTGCTGAAGGCCGACGGGCAATTGCTCGATGATCGCGTCGGGATCGACCTCAAGTCCGTAGTCGCGCTCGAGGCGCTCGAGTTCGGAGCGGGCCTTCGCGATGGACGTCCGTAGCAGCGGCTCGCCCTCGGCGCCCAGAATGACGTTTTCCAGCACCGTGAAATTGTCGACCAGCATGAAATGCTGATGGACCATGCCGATGCCGGCGGCGATGGCGTCGTTGGGTGTGTGGATCGACGTCGGTTTTCCATCGACGCTGATCTCACCGCTGTCGGCCTGGTAGAAACCGTAAAGAATGGACATGAGCGTCGACTTGCCGGCGCCGTTTTCGCCGATAATGCCGTGGATCGTGCCCTTCGCTATCTTGAGGTCGATGTCGCGGTTGGCGCGGACAGCGCCAAAGCTCTTGTTGATGCCGACAAGCTCGATTGCCGCTTCCGCCATCGCCGGTTCCCACTCTCCAACTCGCCGCCCCGGCGATTTTTTATCATTTGGTCAAGAGACGTAACATGACAGAAGACGACCTGCCAATTCCCCTTCGCGCCGCCTACTCTCGACAAAAGCAGCGACGCTTGTCAATTTCCACGGCATGACGAATCCAGCCGAACTTTCCCAGTGACCGACGCTCCCGCCCGCAAGCCGCCATCGACCCGCGACGATTACGCAACGTTCCGCACAATCACCACGCGCTGGATGGACAACGACATCTATGGCCACATGAACAATGTGGTGCATTATTCGCTGTTCGACACGGCGGTGAACGGCTGGCTCATCGAACAGGGCGCGCTCGACATCGCCAATGGCGAGCAGATCGGCCTGGTGGTCGAAACGGGCTGCCGATACCACGCCGAAATCGCCTTTCCCGACACGGTGAATGCCGGGATCAGGGTCGCAAGACTGGGCGGCTCGTCGGTGCGCTACGAAGTCGGGCTTTTCCGCAACGACGAGGAGAGAGCCGCGGCGGAGGGTTTCTTCGTCCATGTCTATGTCGACCGCGAGACCCGGCGGCCGAAGCCGCCTAACGCCAAATTACGCTCCGCGCTCGAGGCGCTTGTCCGATGAGCGGCGAGAAGGACGAACGCATCACCAAGCTGGAAATCCTCGTCGCCGAGCAGGAACACACGATCGCCGAGCTTTCAGGACAGCTTGCCGAGCAATGGGCCGTCATGGACAAGATGCGCAAGAAACTGGACGCGCTGACGGAGCGGTTTCTGGCGCTGGAGGAGCAGACGCAGCCCGAGACGCCGGTGACCAAGCCGCCGCACTACTAGATGGCGTGCGGGTTGAGCGGCCGGCGCAGCATGGGGGCGATCAGAAGCGGCCCGATCAGCGAGACAAGGGCAAGGAACCAGCCAAGCCCGGCATAGCCATAACTTTCGATGATGAAACCGGCGAGCGGCGGCGCCGCAACCGTGCTGATGCCGCCTGCCTGGGCGATGAAGCCGATTGCGACCGAGGCAGAGCCGCCCGACGGGGTGATGAACGGCACGCAGGCGAACAGGGCCGAGGCAACGACGCCGCCGGCGATTGCATAGACGACCGCAGCCATCGTCGCGACGACGGGACCGCTGAGGGTGAAGAGCGGCACGGCGGCGGCGGCGCCCGCGACAAAACCGGCAATGCAGATCATCGCCGCGAAGCGCGCGCGGCGGCCCTTCATCAGCACGCCGGTCAGTACGTTGCCGACCGGCACGATGAGTGCCACGACGCCGGCCGAAATCAGGAGATCCGAGCCGTCGGAGGCGATGAAGGCCGGCAGGAACGCGAAGAAGCCGATCGACAGCACGACATAGATGCCGAAGGCGGCGGCGACCATGAGCACCTGCGGCGACACCGACGCGGCGATGGGCGACCGGCCCGGCGGCGCGGGCGGTTCGTCAACCGGGTCGAGCCCGCGCGCCAGCCACACCGCCAGCAGGCCGCTTACGCCGAACAATGCCACCGCGATGCCGAGGAAGGCGCGCTCGCCGAACACCGGGACGACGCCAATGGCAAGGAAATCGGCGATGGCGAAGCCGATCGGCACGAAACCGCCCCAGATCGCCAGGGCCGGCGCCTTCAGGTCGGCGGGCGCCAGCGCGCTGACCAGAGCAGGCGTGGCGATGACCAGCGGCAGATAGCCCAGCGCCTCGATCAGGCGCGAGACCAGAACCAGCGCCGGATGTTCGGAAATCGCGATGCCGACGCCGCCGATGAACAAGAGCAGCGCCGAGGCCGCGAACGAGCGAAACAGGCCGGTGCGCACGATGGCGAAGGAAGCCGGGAGCGCCGCCAGCGCCACGAACAGGCCAAGAAGCGCGGTGAGCCAGCCGATCGCGACCAGCGACATGCCGGCATCATCGCGATACCAGCCGACCAGCGGCGCGATCTTGCCCAGCTGCGTGCCGGCCAGGATGCCGGCCACGAGCAGAATGGAGATGGCGGCGATGCGGCGGGGCATGTCGTTCATCCGGGGCGATCTTCCAAGCGTGGGGCGGCTCGCAAGCCATAACGCGCCGCGTCGTCGAAGTAACCGCCAGCGGCAGCGAAGCGTTTGTTCCAACAAAAAACCGCCGGGCGAACCCGGCGGTTTCTCAGATCGATGAACTGCCGGTCAGTAGGGGCAGTTGTTGTCCGACATGTAGTCGTGAACCTCGATGTCGCCGGCGATGATCTTGGCCTTCGCCTCTTCGACAGCGGACTTCATCTCGTCGGTGATGAGCGCCTCGTTGTGCTCGTCGACCGCGTAGCCGACTCCGTTCTCGGCCAGGCCCAGAACGTTGATGCCGCCGGTGAACTCGCTGTTCTTGGCGTCCATGAACGCGTCATAGACGGCAACGTCGACACGCTTGAGCATCGAGGTCAGAACCTTGCCCGGATGCATGTAGTTCTGGTTTGAGTCGACGCCGATGGCGAGATTGCCGGCATCGGCCGCAGCCTGCAGAACGCCAACGCCGGTGCCGCCGGCGGCCGCGTAGACAACGTCCGCGCCCTGCGACATCTGCGACTTGGTGATCTCGCCGCCCTTGGTCGGGTCGTTCCAGGCAGCCGGCGTGTCGCCGGTGTAGTTCTGGATGACCTCGGTCGCGCCGGCAGCCTTGGCGCCGCCGACATAGCCGCAAGCGAATTTGCGGATCAGCGGAATGTCCATGCCGCCGACGAAGCCGACCTTGTCGGTGTCCGACGCCATCGCGGCAAGGATGCCGACGAGGTAGGAGCCTTCATGCTCGTTGTAGACCACCGAGCGCACGTTCGGCAGATCGACGACCATGTCGATGATGGCGAAATCGGTGTCGGGGAACTGCGCGGCGACCTTTTCCAGAGCCGCGGCCCAGGAGAAGCCGGCCATCACGATCGGATTGCGGCCGTCTTCGGCGAAGCGCAGCAGAGCCTGTTCGCGCTGCGCGTCGTTGGAAATCTCGAACTCGACATATTCAATGCCGGTTTCTTCCTTGAACTTCTCCGCGCCGCCATAAGACGCCTCGTTGAAGGATTTGTCGAACTTGCCGCCGAGATCGAACAGCAGCGCCGGAGCGATATCCTGCGCGTATGCCGAGACGGACATCGCGGCAGCGGCCATAAGGCCTAGAACGATTCTTTTCATGTGATCCACACCCTGTCGGTTTCACTATCTGGTACTTCGACGCCTGCTGCCCAAGCGGCAACGGCACCTTGTTGGCGGGAGGAAAACTCCCGCTTCAACCCACTTTTGCACGGGGCCAAACAAATTTCACGCGGAATTTTTGACCTTCCGGACAAATCGCCCCGATTGGCGGCCGGTCAGGACGCGGACGCGGCGGCCGGAAGCGGACACGAGACCCCCGTCCCCTGCAGTCCGCAATAGCCATAAGGATTCTTGGCCAGATATTGCTGATGCTCGGCCTCGGCGAAATAGAACGCGGGCGCGGCGGCGATTTCCGTGGTGATGCGGCTGCGTCCGGCCTTGCCGAGCGCGGCCTGATAGGCGTCGCGCGAGGCAATCGCCGCCGCGTGCTGCGCCTCGGTGGCGGTGTAGATGGCGGAGCGGTAGGTGGTTCCGACATCGTTGCCCTGGCGCATGCCCTGGGTCGGGTCATGGCTTTCCCAAAAGATGGCGAGCAATTCGGAGAAGGTGACGACCTTCGGATCGTAGACAACCAGCACCACCTCGGCGTGGCCGGTGAGACCGGTGCAGGTCTCCTGATAGGTCGGGTTGGGCGTGTAGCCGCCGGCATAGCCGACGGCGGTGACCCAGACGCCTTCCGTCTGCCAGAACAGGCGCTCGGCTCCCCAGAAGCAGCCCATGCCGAACATCACCGTTTGCGATCCCTCCGGATAGGGGCCGGGGAGCGGGTGCTTGGAGACGAAATGGCGCGCGGCGGTCGGGATCGCCTCCGCGCGGCCCGGAAGCGCATCGCCTTGCGCGGGCATGCTGGTTTTCTTGTTCATCAAATCGCCGAGGAAGAACATCGCGTTTCCCTTTCGCGCTCGTCAGATGGAGGCAAAGCGGCCTTCGCGCCGCTCCGGGCGCCGCCCGATCATGTAAAGCAGAAGCGCCAGCACCACAAAGACGGCAAAGCCCGGCGCCGACAGAAGGGTGAGGATCACGGGATCCCACATATAGGGCACAAGCACCTCGCTGACCGCGGCTTCGGCCGCGCCGTAACTTGCCGGGAAGACCGTATGCCAGCTTTGCGACAGTGGCGTCAGCACAACCATGTCCGACGCGATCGAGCGCGTGGCGTCAAGCACGGCCATGATGACGGCAACTGCCAGCGACAAGGTCGCAAGGATGCGGAAAATGAACCGGATCATGCCTCCCCCGTAATGTGCGCCGGATCGGTGCAGGGCCGCTGTGGTCATCGCACCATTCGTGCGGAACCGAACCGCAAAACGTGAATTCCGCCAGACAGATAGAGCGGAGCAGGGCCGAGCGCAATCGCCGCACGCAAATGTGAGCGGGCCCCAGCGCCAGCCAATTCGCCCGCACAGCGGCGCAAAGACGGTCCGCAGGCTTGGCATCCGCTCGCATATCGACTAGATGAGCCCCGCGCCAAGGTGATACCGGGGTGCCTGCGGAGAGGTGGCCGAGTGGTTGAAGGCGCACGCCTGGAACGCGTGTATACGGGAAACCGTATCGAGGGTTCGAATCCCTCTCTCTCCGCCAACTTCCCAAACGGGATGTTTAGCTAAACGATTGTAAACACGGAGCAATCCGGCGACTGCGGCCCGATTTCCGCAGCTTTGTCAGCCACTTTCGAACCCGACTCGCTGCGATGTTTGTCTAAAGCCCGCTGCGCTGCGGGTTTGACGATGCTGCTCAACCGTCTGTCCGACCGTCTGTCCGATCGGGTATGTTCATCTGAACTTCGCAAGCGGTGCGACTGGACTGTGTAACCGTTACAAGCAAATGTCCGCCGTCCCTATTGGCATAGCCTGAGGAGGCAGTCGACCATGGCCCGCCAGCGCGCCCTGTCAGCCAAGGAAGTAGACGCGCTGCGCGATGTCGGCATGCACTGGGTGTCAGACAATCTCTATCTGCAGATGAGGGACCAGGGCACCAGAAGCTGGCTGTTCCGATACTGGGTCGATAGCAAGCCGAAGGTGATCGGCCTGGGTCCGACCAGGGATGTTCCAGTGGCCAGGGCGCGGGACCAGGCCGAGAGGCTGCGCATTGAAATCCGTGATGGCGGGGATCCTGCTGCCGAGAAGAAGGCGGCGCGGGCGCAGAGGAAGATCGCGCTTTCGGCGGCCGAGGCGAGCAAGGTACCGACATTCCAGGAATGCGCCCGGGAATACATCAACTCGCACGAATCCTCATGGAGCAACGACAAGCACCGGGCACAGTGGTCATCGACATTGAAAATGTACGCCTATCCGATCATCGGGAAGAAGCCAGTCAACGAGGTCGGCATTGACGACATCGTCAAGGTTCTAAAACCGATCTGGACAACGAAGCCGCCGACGGCGGGCAATATCCGTGGCCGCATCGACAAGATCATCGGCTGGGCAACTGCCATGGGATATCGCACTGGTGACAATCCGGCTTCACGTGACGGGCCGCTGGTGCATTTGCTGCCATCATTGAACAAGCTTCAGCGACAGCAGAAGCACCATGCCGCTGTGCCCTACAGGGAAGTGCCTGCGGTCGTCGCCGATATCAGGAAGCTGGACTCCACCAGCGCCAAGGCGCTGCTGTTCACAATCATGACGGCGGTGCGCACCGGCGAGACGCTTGGCGCGTCATGGGACGAGATCGACCTGAAGGCAAAACTCTGGACGATCCCGGCTGAACGGATGAAGGCGCGGGCCGAGCATCAGGTTCCGCTCGCCGCGGAGACGGTTGCGCTGCTGGAATCATTGCCGCGGGATACCACCGGCAACAATCAGCATCTTTTCCCCGGCAAGCGTGTGCCGACGCTCTCGAACATGGCCATGATCCAATGCTTGCGCGGCGTTCGCGATGATGGCGCAACCGTGCATGGGTTCCGCGCCGCGTTTTCCACATGGGCTCGCGAACAGACCGACTTCTCGCCGGAGGTGATCGAAGCCTGTCTCGCCCATACCCAAAGCGACAAAGTGGTTGCCGCCTATGCGAGAACAACGTTCGTCGACCGGCGGCGGGAGCTGATGCAGCAGTGGGCGACGTTCTTCATGAACGGAGGGTGACGCGGGTCAACGTGGGGATTTGTGGCCTCGTGGTGGGGTCGTGGGGCCGTTATCGCTATCGGGACGGGAGTTGGATGGGGTCGTTGAAGCGATACGGCGTCGGTGGTGACCTAGCCACGCCGACGCACGCAGGATGGGGCGGCATTTGCGGAATTGGGTTCTCGGGGCTGGCTCGCGCGCCACCCGGCACGCAACAATCAGGACGTCGACGCGATAGGCGCGATCAAGCCGGTAGAGCGAGTCGTCGCGATGGGTCTGCTTCGCGCCCTCATTTGCGACATTCACCGAAAACCTGAAGATCCGAGAAGCTGCCGTTGTTCAACTCAAAGGGCTCGAGCCGTGCTCGGGAGAGGTTGGAATTGCTAAGTTTGAATGAGCGGCGACTTCCGCAGACCGCGGCGTCGGGCGGGATCGTTTTCCAGTTCGAAAGGAGTCGTTTCAATATCCGTGGGGCACTGGTGCAAGCGCACGTATTCGGCTGTAGTCAGCGCAGTCCGGGTCTCCCAAGTTCGCGCACCCATCTTTTGGGCTTCGGCCAAAGATTGCTCAAGTTTGCTAGTGATTGCAGCAGAATCGGCGTCTTCGGCTATAAGCGCCTCAGCTTCAAATCTGAGCAACTCCGGCATATACCAGCGCTCTCCGCTGTCCTCACAGTAGCGCAAAGTTTCGGCCAATAATTTGGACGCTTCGGCGCGCTCTCCTGATTGGATCAAGCCCTCAATAAGTCCGACTTGGAAGGGTATCCTGCGAAGGGAAAGGGCGCTGTGGGGAAACATGGCCATTCCGGCGCGTAAGAAACCGACACCCGATCGCGGGTCGCCGTCTCGGATCATCGATAGCCCACGGAAACAGTTAATCCAGATGCCCCATGTTGTATGGGCGGATGTAAAGGATTCGAGTATTTGACGGCACTGCCTCTCCAGCATGCGGTCATTGGCATGAATGCTCATCGGATATGCGCCATTGATGACGGCGTAGAACTGTGAAGGAGCATGCGCTATCGCCTGCGCATGGGACAGAGCCCGCCTCGCATAATCAAGTGCATCATTGCCAAAACCCTGGAGCCACAGAATGTTTGCCAGCAGGCATTGAGTGGCAACCTTCTGGTCGAACTGGAATCGGACCAATTGCGAGTTTGACGGCCTGTACAGTGCCAGTGCGTTGTCCGACAAGTCCCTTGCGCGCTCGAGCTCTCCGCTAAGGCAGCAGAGCGTCGCCTCCATACGGGCGCCAGCGGACGCGTCTTCGGGTTTGCCATGATCGGTCGCGACTGCCATCGCTTGTCTTGCTGACCGCATTGCGTCCGTATGTCGGCCGATTGAGAGGCTTCCAAGCCATACGCCACACAGTGCGCGTAGCTGAAAATCTGTGTCAGCCACCCTTTCAGCGATCTCGTATGCCG
>JBBDJD010000011.1:288612-342157 GCA_040880025.1 Rhizobiaceae bacterium | reverse complement strand
ACCAGCTCGTCCTTGTGGAACGGCTTGGTCATGTAGTCGTCGGCGCCGAAGCCGAGGCCCCGTACCTTGTCCTCGATGCCGGCCATGCCCGAAAGGATCAGGATCGGCGTCTTCACCTTGGAAAGCCGCAGCGTGCGCAGCACTTCATAACCGGACATGTCCGGAAGGTTCAGGTCCAGGAGAATAATATCGTAGTCGTACAGTTTTCCGAGATCGACACCTTCTTCGCCGAGATCGGTCACGTAGACGTTGAATGCCTCCGATTTGAGCATCAACTCGATGCTCTGTGCCGTGGCACTGTCATCTTCAATGAGCAAAACGCGCATCTTATTCCCCTTCTCTGCCGCCGGACCGGTAGTCACATTGATGACCGGGGCAGCGATTGCCTGAATGGGAGGCTGCCAGTTAATGGTTAACAAAATCTGATTCTGCTCAGCAAGGCAATATCAGACCTTATCAGCTCTCCCGCACATTCCTTTGAATCTAATGGTGAATCGGACGAATCAAAACTTAACGCAGAACATGAGAGTCACAACGCAAGTGACTCTGTGGACTCGCGTTGCGGAATTTTGCCGATGCCGCCCGATTTTTACCCCGCCTTAAGTCCTCGCCCCTATGATTAACAATGCCCGTAAACGAATGGTTACCAAGTTCGCGAAAGATTAGGATTTTCTTTGCACGATCAGGGTCGCTCATTCGCGTGTTCGGGCAGTTGGGTTCGGTGCCTCCGGGCAGGCGAGCCGGGCAGTTTGCGTAGTCAGACCGGTTGGTCACGGTGTCCGCGTGCAAGGAGTATCGGTACATGAAGTCGCGCCAGAACGTTGTCAGGCTCAAGCAATTCCAGGTCAGCGAAAAGCGGCGCCAGATTGGCCAGTTGGACCTGATGCTGGGCGAATTCGACCGAATGGCCGCCGAATTGGACATGCAGATCGCGGCCGAGGAAAAGAAGGCCGGCATCACCGATGTCGACCATTTCGCCTATCCGACCTTTGCAAAGGCGGCGCGCCAGCGCCGTGACAATCTGCGTCACTCGCAGATCGACCTCGCCGAGCAGAAAGAGGCTGCGCTGGCGGCGCTTGCCGAGGCCGAGCAGGAGCTTGCCAAAGCCGAGGCGCTCGAGGCGCGCGACGGGCGCGGGCGCGAGATCGATACCAGCACGTCCCACGCCATGCTCGGCTGAGCCCGCCCCGCCCACAAAGCTTACAAACACGCCTTTTCGCGACGACCGCGGGCCGCTATAGCGGTCGCGTGCGCCCGTTCGCCGCTGCAATCATCACCATTGCGACCTTCTGTTTCGCGCTTGGCGTAACCCAGCCGCTGATCGAAGTGGAGCGGCTGTTGCTGTTCACCGACCGGCCGTCATTGATCGAGATTGTCTCCGGCCTGTGGCGTGACGGTGATTGGCTTCTGGCGATCGTGATCGCGCTGTTTTCCATCGTCTTGCCGGCCCTGAAGCTGGTGTCGGTCCAGTATCTCTACGTTGCGCGTCCCGAAGCGATCGCCCGCATTCCCGCATTGCTCGGAACGGTCTCAAAATGGTCGATGCTGGATGTTCTTCTGGTGGCGCTGGTCATCTTCGCCGCCAAGACTAGCGGCGTCGCGACGGCGCTCACCCTGCCCGGCCTGTGGTTCTTCACGGCCGCAGTGGTGTTCACCGCGCTTGCGTCGGTTCTCGTCGGATTGAAATCCGCCCGCTAGCTTCCAGCCGATCGGCTTCGATAGCTGCCGCTAGTGGCGGTATTGCTGGATGCGCGTGGTGCGAAGTCCCGCCAGGCCGTGGTCGTCGATCGACGCCTGCCAGGACAGGAACTCCTCGACCGTCAGCCGATAGCGGTTGCAGGCCTCGTCGAGGCTCAGCAATCCCCCGCGCACGGCCGCGACGACTTCCGCCTTGCGCCGGATAACCCAGCGCCGCGTATTCGTCGGCGGAAGATCAGCGATCGTCAGCGGGCTTCCATCGGGCCCTATGACATATTTCACACGCGGTCTAACCAGATCGGTCATCGTACTCTCTACAAAACCCCGGACCTAACCTGCGCAACATTAAGCACACAGCTTTAAGAATTGCCTAAGCACGCGGTAATGCACGGCTAACCAGAGTGAATGAAGTCTTATCGACTTCGTTCACATTTGACCGGCTTTGCCGAATTCCCTTCCGATGTGGCGGCGCGGACTCGCTTGACCTATATCAGCGCCATTGGCATACCGCCCGATATCCTGTTGAAGACGACCGGTGGCCGCGAACCCGGAGATTTCCCAGGCAGCGCCCATCATGTGAGGGCCGGAAACGACGACATGAGCGATCATTTGAACAGTCTCGACCTTCCGGGCGCGCCGGCTGACACGCGCGTCGTCGTCGCCATGTCGGGCGGCGTCGATTCCTCCGTCGTCGCCGGCCTCCTGGCGGCCGAGGGCTACGACGTCATCGGCATCACGCTGCAGCTCTACGACCATGGCGCCGCCACCCACCGCGCCGGCTCCTGCTGCGCCGGCCAGGACATCGACGACGCCCGCCGCGTGGCCGAGACGCTGGGCATCCCGCATTATGTGCTCAACTACGAGCAGCGCTTCCGCGAGGCGGTCATCAACCCGTTCGCCGAGAGCTACATCGCCGGCGAGACGCCGGTCCCCTGCGTTGCCTGCAACCAGACCGTGAAGTTCGCGGACCTTCTGGAAACCGCCCGCGATCTCGGCGCCGACGCGCTGGCCACCGGGCATTATGTCCGCAGCCGCGTAAACGGCGCCCCCAATGGTGGACACAGGGCGCTCTACCGCCCGGTCGATGCCGACCGCGACCAGAGCTGGTTTCTCTTCGCCACGACGCAGGAACAGCTCGATTTCCTGCGCTTCCCGCTGGGCGGTATGGCCAAGGCGGAAGTGCGCGCCGCGGCCGAGCGCATGGGGCTGTCCGTTGCGGCCAAGGCTGACAGCCAGGACATCTGCTTTGTCCCGCAGGGCAAATATTCCGACATCATCGCCAAGCTGAAGCCGGACGCCGCCGTGCCCGGCGACATCGTCCATCTCGACGGCCGCGTGCTCGGCCGCCATGACGGCATCATGCGCTTCACCATCGGCCAGCGCCGCGGCATCGGCATCGCCAGCGGCGAGCCGCTTTATGTCGTCCATCTCGACGCCGGCAACGCCCGCGTCATCGTCGGGCCCCGCGAGGCTCTGGACACCCACCGCATCGTGCTGCGCGATTTCAACTGGCTGGGCGACGGAGACGCGGCGGCGCTACCCGAGACCGGCGTCGAGCTCTACGCCAAGGTGCGCTCCACCCGCCCGCCGAGGCCGGCGCGGCTGCTGGCGGAAAACGGCGCCTTCGTCGTTGAGCTTGCGGACGGCGAGGCCGGCGTCGCGCCCGGCCAGGCCTGCGTGCTTTATGACGGCGACGGCACGCAAGCCCGCGTCTTCGGCGGCGGCTTCATCGACCGCTCCGAGCGCGCGGCGGATGCGGAGAAGATGCTGAAGACGCTGGCGGGAGCCAAGGCGCACGTCGCGGTGGAGTGATATTGTCGCTGGACGGAGGCCTCTCCCAGCCTGTCGGATGCCGAGTTACAACCGCCTTCAGTCGTGCCCGACAGTCCCCGCCGTCAGGATGCGCAGCACCGAGATCGCCTCCTCGCCGTTCGTGCGCGGCTCCTCGCGCGTTTCGATGCAATGGAGAAAATGCTGCAATTCGCGCGTCAGCGGCATGCCTTCGGCCACCGGCACATAGGACGGCTCGTTGGTGGTGAAGGCCCATTGGCCCGAATCCTGCCACACCGCGTGGCGGTAGACGGCGAGCTTGCGGCTCCACGGCTCGACATCGTCGAACACCGCCATCGCCCGCGTGCCCACCACGGTGAGCCGCCGCTCGCGATAGGGATTGAGCCGCGAGGTAAACAGATGGCTGCGAATGCCGCCGGGAAAGCGCATGTGCAGATGCGCGAAATCGCTGAGGTGGTCGAGGAGCGCCGCCCCCTCGCCGCGCACCTCGTCCGGCGGCGCGCCGGTGATCGCCAGGATCATCGACAAGTCATGCGGGGCGAGATCCCACAGCGCGTCATTCTCGGTGTGGAACTTGCCCAGGCCCAAGCGGTGCGAGTGGATATACTTGATCTCTCCGAGTTCGCCCGAATCGACCAAAAGCTTGAGCTGCTCGAAGGCCGGATGAAAACGCAGCACATGGCCGACCATGAAAATGCGGTTGTTCTCGCGCGCGGCTGCCACCGAGCGTTCCGCGTCCGCCACCGAAAGCGCGATCGGCTTTTCCACCAGCACGTCCTTGCCGGCCTCGACCGCCTTGATCGAGTATTCGACGTGGAATTGCGGCGGCAACGCCATGATCACGGCGTCGATATCCTCGCGCGCAAACAACGCTTCCGGCTCGACCGCCAGGCAATCGTGCTCGATCGCGAAGCCTTCGGCCCGCGCGGCGTTGACGTCTGAAACTGCGTGAAGCGCGCCGAGCGCCTTCAACGTCCGGACGTGGTTCGATCCCCAATAGCCACAGCCCAGAACTGCTATGCGCGGTGCCATGCTCTCTTTGCCTTGATTGCGCCGGGCCTCAATAGACCCGCGCCCCGTACTGCTCAACCCCAAGCCTTGATAACGGCTGAAAGGCCCCGTGAAAACGCCCGAATCGGGCTTTTCGGCAATGCTTGACAGCCGCTTGGGCAAAATCTTATATCCGCGCGACTTCAGGCGGGCCTGCCCTCCTGCGGCGGAGTAGCTCAGTTGGTTAGAGCAGAGGAATCATAATCCTTGTGTCGGGGGTTCAAATCCCTCCTCCGCTACCATTTTGCATTGTCACCCCACCGTCCAGTCTGTCCCATCTGGGCCTACCAGTCCCAATTCTCCAGCATTTCCGGGCCTTGAGTCTGGATGGTAGCCGACATTGGGGCGCTCGGACCCCAAGGTTCCCCGAACCCTGCGGCGGTGCGGCAACCCTCGTCTTGTGTGTGGACTTGCATGTGCCCACCTATTCCGCTGGACCGCGCGGCCTTCGGCGCATGGTCTCATGGCTGGCGTATCAAGACCTTGACACGACACAAGGTCAGGCGGGTCACGCCTCGGCGAGAATCCCGGGTCAGCTCTCAGCGGAAATCAACACTCAGGCGACCTCCTGAAGCGGCGAGGCCTCCCGGGTGGTGTCGAGGATGGCCGCGAGCGCGGCATCTCCCGACGCGGACAGATCGTCGATCCTGCCCTGCGCCCAGGCATGCGCGGCATTGAAGACCTCCATGTGGCGGTCGAAGCTCATGAGCGAGGCGCCCGGCAGCGAAGGCGGCGACAGCACGAGATCGTGCGCGCTGACGGGCAGATCGTCGTAGCGCTGATGCACCAGCAGGCTGCGGAACAGAGTCGACATGATCTTCGGCGCGCGCGGCAGCCGCGCCCGGGGGTTGAACAGCGAGGCTATCAGCCGCCTGCGGCCCGGCAGGTCCTCATAGGCGAAATCGAAGCGCTGCCGCCCCGGCCGACCGAAGTGGACCACGAGATTGGGTCCGGTTTTCAGCGCCTGCATCGGCACCAGCGGCGCGTCATCCATCAGTCCGCCATCCACAAGCATCTTGCCGTCTTCGGTGAAGAAGGGCGGCAGAATGCAGGGAATTGCGCTCGAGGCGCGGACCGCCTTCCACAGCAGGCCGCTGCGGATCAACTCGAGCGACTGGGTCGACAGGTTCGTAGCGACCGCCGCGAACGGCCGCCAGCAATCCTCCACCATCGTCGTGCTCCCGTACGCGCGGGCGAGCGCCTCGTCGAACACCTTGTGGTCGATCAGCGAATAACGCGGCACCGTCAGCCGCTTGAAGCTGCGGCTCTTGACGAAGATGTCATCCGTGCCGGCGGTCAGCGTGTCATGCTCGCCGAGGAAGGCGAAGCCGGCCAGCATGGCCGATCCGACACTCGTGCCGACGAAGGCATCGAAGGTAACGCCCTTTTCGCGGAATGCGCGATAGATACCGACATGGGCAGGGCCGAAGCCGCCGCCGCCGCCCGCGACGAATCCGATGGCGCGGCCTGTGAGGAAACGACCTAGGCCTTCCAGATCGGCATCATCCTCTAACGAGATGTGATGATGTAGTGCGACCTCCATGCGCGAAAGCCAGGCCGCCGTACCGGACACCACACCCACACGGCGCGGATGGATTCGAACCAGTCGGCGTGCGGCCGGTGCGTGCGTGGCCTCCACGAATTTCTCGACCGGCGTGAGAGCCGCACCGGGCGCCTCGCCGGTCGTAACGACGACGGCCTCGTCGGCATTTCTGATGCACATCGCGGTCCAGTCGCTCAGCTCTGGCTCCGCGACGAGAACGAGCCGCTTGTTCTCGAACTCGAGTTTGTCGAGCCATGCGCTGACGAGCGAGTCGTCCGGGGCAAGCGCGCCGAAGCGGTCAGTGATGCTGTCACGATCGATGACAGTCATTCCGTTCCGGGCAAGGATTACCCCGAGACGTCGGTTGAATTCCGGTGGGATGGCGTCGTGTCCTCCGTTCACGATCGCGATCACGCGCCGGTCTTGGCGCCGCGATGATGCCGGGTGCACTGTGGCCGCCTCATGCAGCCGTCCGGCCGCATTGCCCAGAAATGCCGCGGTTATCTCCGGCTCCGCTCCCACGAGCCCTTCCCAGGCGGAGCGGCTGATCTCTAAGACTTCGCAGTCGCGAGCGGCGGTAGCCGTCATGTTGTTCGGGCGGCGCGCGAAAAAGGCTGCCTCACCCGCAAGATCCCCTGCGCGCAGTTCGCCCGCCGTCTCGCCCGTCGCACGGATGGCGGCGAGCGCGCCCCGGGCAACGACGAACAGCGTGTCGGCCTGGCTGCCTGCCTCGAAAAGAACCTCGCCGCGCGGCAGGTGCCGCACCCTGGCTGCCGCCAACATTCGCTCCTGCTGCGCCTGTGTAAGGACATTGAATATCGCCCCGCGGGGCGTGATATCGGCACGCTTCATCGCCAATCCCTCCAGCTTTCGTTGTGGGGAACTAAGGGCAATGGGCACGCACCGGAAATACCATGAAACGGGTAGAACCCGCCGTTGCGGAGGTTCGTCAGACCACCGGTTCGGCCAGTGTCAGCGGAAGGGTCAGTGTCAGTCGCATGCCTTTCGGAGCGGGCGTCAGCGCAACGTGCCCGCCGAGCAGGGTCGCGCGGCGGCGCATGTTCGCCAGACCATGCCCCTTGCCTGAACCCGCAGTCACCCGGCCGTCGTTTTCGACCACGATCATCGCCGCGCCCTCCCCGTCTTCGGCGCCACGTATCGCGATTCTCGTCGCCGGTCCGTGCTTGAGAGCGTTGGTCACCGCCTCCTGGAGAATGCGCAACACCGAAAGGGCGTTCGCCGGCGTCACACCGCTCACCTCAGGCAAATCTTCCATGGACCAGGCGAGGTCGACGCCCAGCCTGCGCAGTTGCGGCTCGAGGCGCTCGCGGAAGCTGGCGAGCGCCAGCGGCAGGTCGCGGTCGCCAATGTCGATCGAGTTGATCACCAGCCGGAGATCGTTGAGCGCCTCGCGCGCGGCCCGTTCGATCGCTTCCGGATCGGCCTGCTTGCGCTCGCTGAGCGCGATGATGGAGACGAGATGCCCGCTCAAGCCGTCGTGCAGATCGTGCATCAGACGCTGCCGTTCCTGCTCGCGGACGGACTGGGCGGTGCGTGCGCGTTCCTTCTCGTGCAGCAGCGAGAGTTCGGCCTCCCTCTCCGCGAGGCGCAGTCGCAACGTGTCGTTGGCTCCGTCAAGTTCGCTCAGACTGAGCGCCAGCCGGCGCATGAGAAGCATCAGGATCGCCAGCATCGTGAAAGGCCGCACGAAGCCCGACAACAGGAATGCTCCGTCGACCAGCCCGCTCACGACTGCGATGTCGCGCAGCCCATACCATGCCGTCAGGAAGAACGGGATCGAGAGCAGTCCAATCTCCCAGCGGTCTTGCATCAGATAGGCACGCACCACCACGATCGCAGCGCCGAGGTGGGTAGCTATCGCCAGCAACGCCGCCACGATAGCGGCGGGAAAGCGTGGCGAGATGCCGCTTGCCACAAGCACAATGAGCAGCGCCGGCAGGCCCGGGATGGCATAGCACAGCCAGCGCGGTGCCCGCTTGCCGGCAATCGCGTATCCAAGCCCGGTTGCCATAAGGCCGAATGCGGGCAGGGTCAGCACGAAGTACGGCTTGGTGAAGTCGATGGCCGATGGGATATTCGTCTCGTTGGGAAGCGCCACGATGAAGCTGGACACACCGATCAGCGCGAGCCAGCCGAACGCGGCGTCCTGTCGCCGAGCCGTCCAGAGCGTGGCCAGCGCGATGATGAGCACCAGGTGAAGCGCGTGCGTTCCCGACCGGATGCGCCCGCTTCCCAACAGGCGGGGCCAATAATCCGCTTCGATCATGGACGTCCCGCCCAGATAGAGCCGCGACAGATAGCCGGGCACGGCCGCGTGCCTGCGCTCGAGCGTGAGCACGAGCCGGTTGTCGCCCGGCACCAGCGCTCCATCAGGCAGGCGCATGCGGTGCGAGGTGCCGGCGGCGGCATCGAGCCAGGGCAGGCTGCCTAGGGCGGTGAGTTCCTTCCCGTTTACCTCGGCCCGCAGGTCCTGGCGCACCGCTCTTATGATCAGGAACATCGGCTCCCCTACGGCCGCCGCCAGCTCGAAGTCGACGGTGTACTCGCTGCGCGCGGGACCGTAGGGTACCAATCTTGGCCAGCGATGCGGCAAAGCGACGGCCTGAGCCGGGCCTCCCTCAAGGCTGAACGAGGCTTCGTCGAGCACAATTTCGGCACGCGGGGCCGGGATCCGCAAAACGAACGGCGCCGCCGCGAGGAGCAGCGCAAGCGAAACCAGCAGAATGCGCGCCGGCAGAGGCGATGTGGCCAGCGAACGCGCACTCACAGCTTGATAAGGCCGAGTCTGGCCGCTTCGAAAACGGCTTCGGAGCGGTTTGACGCCTGAAGCTTGCGATAGATGTTCCTGACGTGAACAGGCACGGTCTGGTGCGAAATGCCAAGCCGCTCCGCGAGTTCGGCATAGGTGAATCCCTTGGCGATTCCCCACAATATGTCCGTCTCGCGTGGCGTCAGGGTGGGGCGGGGTCCTACTTCCGGGAGGACTGCGTCCTCCACCCGTTCCGAAAGCCGGCGCACCAGCACGCGCGCAATGCCGGAGGATATGGGGGAGCGGCCCGCCATCAGGTCGGTGATCGCTTCAACAAGGTCGATAGGATCGGCGTCCTTGTGAAGATAGCCCGAGGCACCCGCCTCGATCGCCTCAAGCACCGTCTTCTCGTCAGCGAGCACGGAGATGACCATGGACTCCGCCTGCGGCTGACTGGTCGCGAGACGGCGTATGGCTTCGATGCCGTGACCGTCCGGCAGTTTGAGGTCGGTAATGAGAAGATCGATTTCATGCCGGGCGATGGCCGCCATGGCTGCACCAAGACCGTCACACGAGGCTACAAGCGTCCCACCCTCCCATTCGTCGACCAGCCGCGCAAAACGCTCGCGCACGGGTCCGTCATCCTCGACGAGGAGAATACGCCACGGCTCCGAAGTGCCCGTCCCCGCATGTGCGTGCTGGATCTCGCCCATTTCTCCTCCGTCAGACGCAGCCGCCGGACAAGCATTTTTAGTCCCGAGACAAGCGTCTGCCTATACCAGTTTCGTGGTATGTCGCGCGAAGTTCAAACCGGTTCAATTACCTCCCCAATCGTTACGAATGGAGGGGACCGAGATGCTCGGAACAATCAGACACACAAAGGCATATTTGGCGGGACTGGTTTCCAGTCACTGGTGCCCGCCGGCCGATGAAGCATGGATGACCATTCGTCCGCTTCCATGGGAACTCGATGGGAATGGACGCCCGAAGCGCAGAACTTTGGAGGACATCGCCAGGCTGGCGGGGCGCAACTGGCTGGCAACCGCAGGACCGCGCAAGGCATGCATGAGTGAACGCCTGACTAGCGCCATTGTCGGCGAAGCCCGATCGACAGGCGGGTTCACGAGCCTGACAAAGCTTACCGTGAACACGAATCTTCGCGGACGCGATGGCCGCAACTGGCTATTCTCGCACCGGATCGAAGACCGGTCCGGCCACGCTGTGACGACCATCGATTCGAAGCTTGCTGTTTCCGGCGAGGCCGAATGGAGCGTGTTTCCGCCCTACCCCGTGGCGGTCGAGGCGGTCGTTGGCCAATGACAGCGCCCGTCTTCCCGCCACTCGCCTGACTTCCTCAGGCACTGTCGCCAGATGCGACCGGCCCGACCAGAAAACACTGGCTGGAAGGATACCGTGTTGGTGCCCGGAGAGGCCGAGATCCTCGCCCGTTTCGACCAGCCCGCGGATTGCGAGACGCCCTTCATGTTTCACTGCCTCATCCTCGAACATGAGGACGCCGGTATGGTGGCGCAGTTCACCGCTACCTGAAGACCGTTCCGCATCGGCACTGGTGGTCAACCGTTGAGTGAGGTGCGATAGAGGGCGAGCTACATACCGTACATCCATTGGCAGCGCGGTCCGCTATCGTTCAACAAGTTGGGGTGGAGAAGGCTTGATACCGTCCTCTTCCCCGCCATCTTGTGAAGTCAACAGCTCGTTCGAATTCCCAAGGCACTGCCACCGTTCCCCCGAATTGGGGCCACGTTGTCTTGTCAGCCGTCAGGCGCTGAGGGCAGCCGCCTCAGAGCGTATGGAATCTGCGAACCCGGAGTGTCGAAGGTCTCTGTCGACGTCGTGGCGATGGGAGCAAGTTGATCAGCCCGGCGTTTCGGAATCCAACGCCGAAAACTGCCGTCTGGAAGCTGGAGACCGGGATTGATCCACAGGTGGCGGCGCCCTGGCGGAGCGGTCGGCCGTGACCGATTGCAGCAGCGTTCCAACTCGGTGCATACAAGGCCATGGAAGACGCCCGCTACGGATTTGATGCCTACCACATCCTGCTGGTCGCGCTGGGCGCGAGCTTGCTTGTATCCTACTGGCTGCCGCATCTCCTGATGCGCCGCCCTCCTGCGGCGACAGCATTGCTCATGGCGTGCGGGATGGCGGGTTCGCTGCTGTTCCCGGGCGTCGTCGCCGGGATAGACCCCACAAAAAACCCGGCCATCTGGGAGCTCGCCGCCGAGCTCGTGGTGATTGTCGTGCTCTTCGCCACCGGTCTGCGGATCGACGACCTGGGCGGGCGGCGGCTTTGGTGGCCGACGGTCAGGCTGCTCGCCATCACCATGCCTCTCACGATCGCTGCCGTCGCGCTTCTCGGCTGGAGCCTCGCAGGGATGACCATCGGCGGAGCAATCCTGCTCGGGGCCGTACTCGCGCCGACGGACCCGGTGCTTGCGGGCGATCTCCAAATCGGTCCGCCGCTCGAGGGCAAGGAGCACCCGGTCCGCTTCGCTTTGACCACCGAGGCCGGGTTGAATGACGGTCTTGCCTTTCCATTCGTTTACCTCGCGCTCCATGTCGCATCGCAAGGAGCCGAGCCAGCCCAGTGGATTGCCGAATGGCTCGCCTGGGACGTGCTCTACCGCATCGTCGTCGGCGCCGCGCTCGGCGGCATCATCGGCTGGCTGCTGGGGCGCATCCTCGCGGTGCCCGCCTGGAACACGGTCGTCGCCTCGGGGCCCGGCGTCCTTGCTCTGGCCGGCGTGTTTGTCGCCTACGGGCTTGTAGAGCTCGCCGAAGGCTATGGTTTCATTGCCGCCTTTGTTGCCGGGCTGGTGTGCAGGCGGACTGAAGCCCGGCACCGGTTCCACCAGCATCTCCATTCTTTCGCGACTTCCATTGAACACGCAATAACGGCGATCCTTCTCGTGCTCCTCGGCAGCGTCATGCCCTCGCTCTGGCCCTATCTCGATTGGCGCCACGCGATCATCGGCTTCGGCTTGATCCTGGTGGTCAGGCCGATCGCGGGGATGCTCGGGCTTATGGGAACCACACTCGGCCTGAGGGCGCGGGCCGTCGTGGCCGTCTATGGGGTGCGCGGGATCGGGTCACTCTACTATATCGCGTACGCGTCCACGCACGTGGAGTTCATCGATGAGGGGCCGCTCTGGGCCCTCGTCGCCTTTACCATCTTCGCGTCTACGGTCATTCACGGCCTCACGGCGACGGCGACGGTCGCGGTACTGGATCGCGAATACGCTGAACGCGGCGGTGCTGAACCTGATCGTGACGCGGGTGTCACAAAAGATTAGTGAGGTCGATTTCGCAAGGCCTGCGGCAAGTGCTGCGAGCCCCGCTGAAAAGTGACCGCCGAGATGTTGCGCGCTTGCTTCAGCCAAGGGACCCCGCGGCCACCCAAGCTTGCGCCGGTCTTCGACTTCGGCGGTCGTGGCCAAACCCAGAGGCTGTTAGACAACGGCATCCTTCCCTTTCAGGCTGCCCGCACCGCCAGCCAAATGACATGGCGCGCGCCGGCCTTTCCGCGAGCGCGCGCGACATGTTCGGTCGCGACAAAACCCGCCTGCTTGAGCCGGCGCGCAAAAGCGCGGTCAGGGCCGCTCGACCATACCGACAAGACGCCGCCCGGCTGCATCGCGCCGTACGCGGCGGCGAGGCCGCCATGGTCGTAGAGGGCGTCGTTGCCGGAACGGCTCAACCCCTCGGGCCCGTTGTCCACGTCGAGCAGCATCGCATCCCAGTGTCTGGACCGTATCGCCTCGCCGACATCGCCTTCCCACACCGTGACGCGCGGATCATCGAGGCTTCCACCATGCAGGTCTGCCATTGGTCCCCGCGCCCAGGCGACCACGGCCGGCACGAGTTCGGCCACGGTCACTGTGGCATCGTCGGGCAAGTGGGCAAGCGCGGCGCGCAGCGTAAAGCCCATGCCGAGCCCGCCGATCAGGACCGCTGGCCGCGGCTGGCCGGCAAGCCGGTCGATCGTCAAACGAGCCAGGGCCTCTTCCGAGCCGTATATGCGGCTGTTCATCAGTTCGTTGCCGCCCAGCATGATCGAATACTCGCCGCCGCGCCGCTTGAGGCGCAGTTCGCCGCCGTCGGGTATGGATGCCGTGTCGAGCGTTTCCCAGGGAATCATGCGGCAAAACCTATCCGGACCGACAGCGTATGCCCATCAGGTCCCGGTGCCGCCGGGCATGAACAATCCCGTCGGCGTTGTTAGGCGGCATCGGACAAGAGCTGTTGGCCTTTCGATATCTGCGGTAGCCATAGCGTCATTGCGGGAAATTTTCACAGCGCCACGGTCGGGCTGGCACGAACCCTACCTCTCCTTGCGCAAGCGGAAACGCTGGATTTTCCCGGTCTGGGTCTTCGGCAACGCATCGACGAATTTGATCGAGCGCGGGTACTTGTAGGGCGCAATTGTCGACTTGACGTGCTCCTGCAGGCGCTGGACCGTCGGCGCGTCGCGTTCCACATCCTCCGCCAGAACGACATACGCTTGGACAATCTGCCCGCGTTCCGTATCGGGGGCGCCGATGACCGCGCATTCGCTCACATCCGGATGCGCCAACAGCGCCGCCTCCACCTCGGGACCGGCAATGTTGTAGCCCGCGCTGACGATCATGTCGTCGGAACGCGCGGCGAAGTGGAAGTAGCCTTCCTCGTCCTGCACGAAGCTGTCGCCGGTCAGATTCCAGCCGTCGCGGACATAGTCGCGCTGGCGCTCGTCCGCCATGTAGCGGCAGCCGGTGGGCCCGCGCACGGCCAGCCGACCGATCGTTCCGTGCGCTACCTCGTTCATATCCTCGTCCACAACGCGAGCCTGATAGCCTCCGACGGGCTTGCCGGTGGAGAATGGCATGGCGTCCTCGAACCGATTGGAGATGAAGATGTGCAACATCTCCGTGGCGCCGATGCCGTCCAGGATCGGCTTGCCGGTCTTGCGGGTCCACTCCTCGAAGACGGGGCCCGGCAGGGTCTCTCCCGCCGAGACGGCGACGCGCAGCGACGACAGGTCCGCGCCATCGTCCATCGCGCTGAGCATTGCGCGGTAGGCCGTCGGGGCGGTGAAGGACACCGTCGCCTTGTAGGTCTCGATGATGTCGATCATGTTCGGCGGCGTCGCCTGTTCCAGCAATGTCGCGGCCGCCCCGAAACGCAGCGGAAAGATTGCAAGACCGCCAAGGCCGAAGGTGAATGCGAGTGGCGGCGAGCCGACGAAGACGTCGTCCGGCGTGACCTCGAGCACTTCCCTGGCATAGCCATCGGCGATGATGAGCAGATCGCGGTGGAAATGCATCGTGGCCTTCGGCACTCCGGTCGTGCCGGAGGTGAAGCCGAGCAACGCGACATCGTCGCGCCCCGTCGCGACCGCCTCGAAACGCACCGGCTTGTCGAGCGCTGCCCGGTCCAGTTCGGCGTCATGATTGGCGGTGCCGTCAAAACCGATCACCTTTTCCAGGATGTGGCTTTCCTTCGCGCAGGACACCATCTCCTCCATGAGACGGGTGTCGCACAGCGCCAGCGAGATCTGGGCCTTGTCGACGATCTTGGCGAGTTCCCCCGCACGCAGCATGGGCATTGTGTTGACCACCACCGCGCCCGCCTTTGTCGCCGCAAGCCAGCAGGCGACCATCGCCGGATTGTTGGCGGAGCGGATGAGTACACGGTTGCCCGGCTTCACGCCGTAATTCTCCACCAGCACATGGGCGATGCGGCTGGTCCAGTCCGACAGTTCCTTGTAGGTGCGGCGCCGGCCATTGCCGATCAGCGCCGTGCGGTCCCCGAAGCCCTTTTCCACCATGCGGTCGGTCAGCTCGACAGCCGCGTTGATATGCTCGGGATAGTCGAAGCCGTCGAGGAGGAAATCCGGCCACTGATCGCGCGGCGGCAGGTTGTCACGCGTGAACGTGTCGGTATGCGCTGAAGGTCCGAGCATCCTGTTCCTCGACTTGGTCGCCGCGGCGGCAAGGCCTCTGCGCCGCCACCCGGCCGATGGAAAGGCTGTCACGAGTCCAAATTTATTTCAAGCCTAAACTTTCTTCGCGCGCCGTCTTGAAAATGCAGCGCATGGGGCTGACGCGACGCGTGCGCCAACGCCATTAACAGCGTGGACACCAACGCGGCCCGCTGACGACTAAGTGGATGGCGTGTCGGTCCTAGAGCGTTGTTCGAACCTCCCACAATTCTGGAAAGAGCACGACCTCCAGCATCTTGCGCAGATAGGAGACGCCGCCCGTCCCTCCCGTCCCGGGTTTCAGCCCGATGATGCGCTCAACCGTGGTGACATGGTTGAACCGCCAGCGGCGGAAATAGTCCTCGAAGTCGACCAGCTTCTCCGCCAGTTCGTAGAGTGCCCAGTGCCGGTCCGGCACCGTATAAATCTCGCGCCAGGCTTCCACGATCTGGGGATTGGGACTGCGGGTCCGGCTCCAGTCACTGCGCTCACCGTCGGGACCGATATCGAAGCCGTTACGCGCAAGCAGTAGCAGGGCCTCGTCATAAAGGCTCGGCTTCGCAAGGATGTCTTCCAGAACGGCCGTAACGCCCTCGCGATGTTCGTGCGGGCGCAGCATCGCAAGGTTGCGGTTCCCGACAAGATATTCGATGGCTCGGTACTGATAGGACTGAAATCCGGAGGACTGGCCAAGGGCGCCGCGGAACTGCGTGTACTCACTTGGCGTCATTGTCCTGAGCACGTCCCAGGCACTGTTGAGCTGCTCGAATATCCGCGCCACCCGCGTCAGCATTTTGAATGCTGGCTGCAGACGATCGGTTTGGATCGCTGTGATGGCTGAGCGGATCTCGTGGATGGCAAGCTTCAACCAAAGTTCCGAAGTCTGGTGCTGGACGATGAAGAGCAGTTCGTCATGTGCATCGGAGAGCGGTTCCTGGGCGTCCAGAACGCGTTCGAGGTGCAGGTAGTCGCTATAGGACATCCTGCCCGTGAAGGACATTTGAGCGCCTTCCTCCGAAGGATCGTAAGGTGGGGTCATGTGACGGCGCCCTCAATTGGTACTGCGGGTTATTTCTAAGGTGATCACTGATCACCTCCTACAGGATAGCGGCGTCGACCATCTTCATCCTGCGACAGCAAGCAGTCCAGTTCGCAGGCTAGCAGGAAGCGGCCACACCGGCACGCACATCGACCCCGCATATTGCAATGTGATCGCACCCGCATCGGCCTCGCGCCGGTGTCATGCGGTCGCTCGCCGGCAATTCGCCATTCGCGGTCGAGAACCGGCGCGTTCTTTGCTGAAGCGCAAAGTTTGCAGACGAAATACCTGATCCAATAGGGCGCTTGAAGCGGAAGCTATGCGATGACAGAAACACGCACTCTCGATCCCGATATGACCGTCGACGAGATAATGCGCCGATGGCCACCTGCGATCCGGGTGATGATCCGGAACCGGATGCTGTGTGTTGGCTGCCCGATTGGCGACTTCCATACCATTATGGACGCCTGCAACGCTCATGGCGTCGATGAGGAAGCCTTCGTGGCGGAACTGCTTACGGTCATGCCGGACAAATATCTCGCGAACGCGACCGGGGCGTTCGAGACACCCCGAGCGTGAACCCCCGCGACCTATTTCCCGCGGCGGCTTTCGGCGATGAGCATCAATCCGTGAGGGTCAGTCACGGTAACCTTCTGCCGGCCGCCGCGCACGAGCCCCTCGTTCTCCCAGGAACTGAGAAACCTGGAGACGGTGTGAAGCGTCGTCCCGGTCATTTCGGCAATATCCTGGCGCGTGATTGGAAAGTCGATCTCGATACCGCCTTCCGTCTTTCTGCCGGATTGTTTGACCAGCCGGAGGATTGTGTGGGCGATGCGCTGTTCGACCTGTTCGCTCGACATCTCCATAACGCGGGTCTGGGTGTCCTGAAGCCGTGACCCGATTGTGCGATAGGTGCTTGCACCGAAAGACGGGAACCGGGACTGGAATTCGGTCCAGGCGCTGTTCGGCCACGAAAGCGCCACGCAATCGACAGCCGCGACCGCCGTCGCGGGATAGGTCGTGCGCCCCATTGCGACCGCGATGCCGAACAGTTCCCCCTCATTGATGTAGCGCGGAATGACCTGGTGGCCTTCCGCCGAGGTCTGGACCACGCGGACATGCCCCGATAGCAGCAGAAAAAAGCTGTTTGCCTCTTCCTCTTGAGAGAAAATCTCCGCTTCCTTGGAATAGTGGAGCGAGCGGGCGAGCGCGAGAACTCGGTCGAGATCCTCTCCCGAGAGGCTCTCGAAGGCGGGCAGTCCCGCGATCAGCGACCTGTCCAATGGCGGCGGCATTCCTGTCGCTCCCGTGGCGGAACACATGCAGTGCCCGCTGTTTCTACTCGGTGTTTGCGCCAGCGCAAATACGCCGATCGGCTCCCGCCCTACTCCTTTCTCCAACGGTATCACGCCGTCGACCTCCCAAGAAGAAAGGATAATCCGATGAACAAACTTCTAGCCGCGCTGGCGCTGGGTGTCGCTCTGGCCCTCGCCGGAACCGCGAACGCCGAAGAGCACCAGGTTCTCATGCTCAACAAGGGTGAAAAGGGCGCGATGGTATTCGAGCCTGATTTCATCCGCGCAGCCCCCGGCGACACGGTGCGTTTCGTGCCAACCGACAAGGGCCACAACGCCGAGACCATCAAGGGCATGCTCCCCGACGGTGTCGAGGCCTTCAAGGGCAAGTTCAACGAGGAGATCGTCGTCACCGTCGACCAGGAAGGTGTCTACGGCATCAAGTGCGCACCGCACTATGCCATGGGCATGGTCGCGTTGATCGAGGTCGGCGACGCCCCGAACGTGGAGGAAGCCGAAGCCGTCAAACATCCGGGCAAGGCCAAGACAGCCTTCGCCGAACTCTTCGGGCTCACGGTTGCCGCGAAGTAGGACGGGCGCGACGCGGCTCAAAGCCGCCGAGGAAGAGACCGGAGGGAGCGCGGCGCTTCCTCCGGTTTTCTTATGCGGGACACTTCAGGATTGGATGCGCCGGCCGAATAACACCGGCGCGTAGCGCACCGCGAAGAGCACAAACGCAGTCGACCACAACGCGCCGCCGGTAATGAGCATCGGCAGGTACATTTCGGCGGTGAAGGGAGCGGCGACACGCAGCATCGCGCCGGCTGTCACCGCGGCATAGACCGTCTGCGTCCAGCCGTCGGCCCTGATTTCGCGCCCCGTATGGCCAAGGCTGGCGCGCGTCATGACTGCAAGCGTCATCGTGCCCACGGCGCCTGCCGTCAGCGCATGCAGGGCCGCGCTCGAAGGCACGGCCGGCCACAGCGCCGCAGCCCCGAGCATCAGAACCGAGAGCGCCAACCAGCCATAACCGGCGTGGAGAATGAAGACGATGGGCTCACGCCAAGTCGCCGCCCCTTGCCAGCGGAGAAGCCTGATTGTGAGCAAAGTGCCGGAGATCAGCAGAGCGTATCCGGCGCCCATCGAACCGGGCAAAGCGATCCACAGCGCCAATGCGGCGGCGGTCACGGCAAGCGCCGCCTTGTCGGGCGGACCGAATGATGCGGGCAAACGCACCGCGCCCTGCTTCACCAGCCAGTTGCGCGTGAAGCTCGGCACGATCCGCCCGCCGATCAGCGCGATCAGCATGGCAATGACGCCCAGCGCCAGCCGCGTTCCGAGGCCATCGGCGACGAGGCCGAGCGCTTCCGCGTGATGTAGGGCGTTAGCCAGGCCGAACAGCGTAAGTATCGCCGCGACCGGCGCGTTGCGCCAGTTGCCCCCGGAAATCACCTCCCTCCAGATGGCAGCGGCGAGAACGACGGGAAACGCCAGATCGGCCGCCATTGCCAGATAGGCATTCCCCACGAAAGCCGTTGCCAGCCGCCCGGCGATCCACAGGGCAACGAGGCCTGCCAGCGGCCAGCCGCTGAGCGGCAGCCTTCCGGTCCAGTTCGGCACCGCCGTCAGAATGAACCCGGCCATGACCGCGGCGAGATACCCGAACAGCATCTCATGCGCGTGCCAGGCCATGCCCTGGAAAGGACCCGGCAGGACAAGACCCGAATGGTAGACCGCCAGCCATGCAGGCACGGCCAGTCCCGCATGCAGCGCCGCGAGAAAGAAGAATGGCCGGAACCCGTAATGCAGGATCGGCGGCATGGAAGCGATGCGGCCCCGGCCGTCGCGCGTGGTGTCGCCGGCCGCGCGCAGGTGGCGAAGCATGGAGCAATCAGTCGTCGGCCGCAGATCCGCGCTGCTCATGCGTCAGTTCCCGACGGCGCGCTGGCCGATCGCCCGCAGGGTGGAGTCGGCGCCATGTGCTGCAAAATCCGCCATGTCCCGGAAGAGCCCGGCGATTTCCTGAAACGACGTCTTGTCCGGCTCATCGACAGTGATCTCGTCAAGTTCGCCAAGCAAGGTAAGCAGGATCAGGATAGCATCGCGCATCTTTCGTGCTTCGCCGAGAGCAACTTCACGGCTGGCGCGGTCACCCTCCTTGCCGATGCGGTCAAGAACGGCATTGGCCGTTTCCTCGCAACGGCAGTCGAGCCCCGCTTCCGCCAGGCCGCGCCGTACGCGCGTGACGACGGAAGTCTCGTCGAATTGCGCATTGCGAACGGCGTCCTGCGCCGCCAGGTCTTGTCTTCCCGTGCCCATGTTTCACCTCGCTGTCAGTTCAG
Organism: Rhizobiaceae bacterium; assembly: GCA_040880025.1. Taxonomy (GTDB): domain Bacteria; phylum Pseudomonadota; class Alphaproteobacteria; order Rhizobiales; family Rhizobiaceae; genus RCIO01. Next base: position 322,652 of record JBBDJD010000011.1, on the reverse strand, counting down.
AAAATCCGGTCGCGAAAGATCGTGCCGCGCAAGAGATCCATCAGCCGTTCCGGTACCGACCGGCGCGTATCGCGGACAAGGCGGAAGCCGAGATTATCGGGCGGCGTGCCCACGGCGCAGCCGCCGCTGACGCCGTCGCGAATGAAATCCGACATGTACGACCGGTGCCGTCCTTCCGCGACGCGGACACCGCAGTTCTCGGTCTCGTGTACGACGGCGCCGCTCACGCCATCAAACGTGGTCCGCATGTAGCAGGTGGATGTCCATTCCCAGATATTGCCGGCCAGATCCTCAATCCCATTGGTGTTGGGGCCGAAATGCCCGCGCGGATGCGCTTTCGCATCCGGCTTTCGCCGCGCCGCCGCTTCTTCTTCGTAACGGCGGATCCACGCGACAGCCGGATTGTCCGGATCACTCGCAACGGCGGAATAGGATTCGCCCGTAAAGCGCTCCGCCGCCGCATAGGCCCATTCGGCGGCGGTCGGCAGGCGCCAGTCTCCGCCTGTCTCGCGTGAGAACCAGGCGGCATAGGCCTGGGCGTCGAGGTAGTTCACGCCCGTAACCGGCGCCATTTCGGGCTCTGCAGCAGGCGGGGCATCCGCCGGCTTGCACGCTCCCGCGTCCACACAACGCTGATACCCGGCGTAGCTGACCTGATACTTCATGATGGCGATGGCATGCGGGATTTCGTGGCCCGCCACCGGAGCGGCGGCGGGTCGCCCGTCGATCAGAAATTCGCCGGGCAAAGGATAGATGACCGCGCCGGCAGCGAGTTCCACCATTTCGATCACCGTACCGGAAGCACTCGCTGCCCGGTCAGGTATCGTTCCGCCCGCAAAACTGATTGCCGCAAGCGGCGTCAGCAACATTGCGGCCGCCGCGCTGGCGGAAAGAAGGTAATTGACGGCCATCGTGGAGCTCCGGCGATTATGGCCCGGCACAAATGCCGGGCCATCCCTTCGGTAACGCATCAGTTCATGGGGATCGGTCCGGGCGCCTCGATCTGTTTCATCAGATCGTCATTCCAATCGCCCTCGACCACGACATGAGCCGCCGCGCCGAGTTCAGTCGCCTCGATGAGGTTGTGGTTGACGTAAGCGTAGATGCCCGGCTGCAGAAAGGTGTACATCGCAGCGCCAGCTGAACCGCCGCGGATGAACCAGGTCTCCAGGTCCTTGGCCGGAGGGTTGGCGAACTTGCCTTCCTCCCAGACGTAGTCGCCGTGGCCACCGATCAGATGCGGCCGGGTATCACGGTTGGCCTGCGAGTGAACGAACAGCACCGTCTCGCCGACCTTGGCGGTCATCGCGTTGTCGCCGGTGAGCGCGCCTTTGGCGCCATTGAAAACGACATGGGTCGGTATCAGGCCACGCATCGCTTCCATCGTTTCGGCATAGGAGTCGCCGTGCGATTCGTAGCTCTTGAAATTCCCATCCTCGTCACGAGGAATGTAGAACTCGTTTTCGCCGATGTAGTACACCTTGTCGTAGGTGATCGACTCGCCCTTTTCGTTCTTCAGGCCTTCGCGCGGCAGCACCATGATCGTGCCGCTCATCCCCGACACAACGTGCCAGGCGATCATGCCTTCGGGCGCGCAGTGATAGACGAATGTGCCGCTGCGGGTCGCCTTGAAGCGCAGTTTCACCTGCTCGCCCGGGCTGATGAAGGTGAGCGCCCCGCCGCCCAGCGCGCCCGTGGCAGCGTGGAAGTCGATATTGTGCGGCAGAGAGTTGGTATCGGGATTGATAAGGGTCAACTCGACATAGTCGCCCTCATGCACGACCATCATCGGGCCGGGGATGGAACCGTTGAAGCTCATGCTGTGCAGAACGGTGCCCTCGTCGTCGATGACGACCGGCTTTTCCTCGATGGTCATGGTGAACTCAACCAGTTTGGGGCCGGTTGTAGCCACCTGCTCATGTGCGTGCACGAAAGGCGGCGCGACAAGCGCCACCTTCTCGCGCGGAAGCAAAGCGATTTCCGCTTCATTGGCAGCGGCCGCCAACGGCGGCATCGCGGCCAGCATGGCGGCAGCGGCCACCCCTATCAGTGCCTGGCGTCGCGTGAACATCTCGGTTCTCCTTGTCAATTCGACTTGAACGATGGGAGAACCATACGCGCGCGCGCAAACCCGCTCTTTGCGCTAACGCAAGCTCCAGTTCGATACTCTATCGCCGAGCTACCTATTTCCGCCGACGAACAACTTCTTCGCCGTCCGGCTTATCCTCGTCGAGCAAAATGCGTTCCGCGGCGCCGTCGAGGTCTTCGTATTGTCCGCTCCTCAGCGACCAAAGGAACGCGGCAAGTCCCAGCGCTCCGAGCAGGAGCGCGATCGGAATGAGGACCACCAGATTGGTCACGACGCCTCCGCGAGCGTCGTCTGCGCCAGGGGAGAATGCGGATCGCGCATGACGTCCGCCGCCTGAGCTGCTCCCGTCAGCCGCATTGCGTTGGCGATGACCACGATTGACGAAAGCGACATGGCAACCGCAGCGATCAGCGGTGTGACATGGCCCGAAACCGCGATCGGCACGGCCAGCAGATTGTAGCCGATCGCAAGCGCGAAATTCTGTCGGATCAGGCGGTTGGCCTTGCGTGCCACGTCGAGCGCGAACGGGACTGCCTCGAGCCCTTCGCGCAGAAAGACAAAGTCCGCTGCGTTTCTCCCGATATCGGCTGCCGTCGCCGGCGCCATGGACACATGTGCGGCGGCGAGCGCCGGCGCGTCGTTAAGGCCGTCCCCTATCATGAGAACCTTGCGACGCTCGTGTGCCATCGCGGCCAGATGCTCCGCCTTGTCGCCGGGCAACGCCGCTGCGTGGAAACTGTCGATAGCGAGCTTGTCGGCGATCGCTTTCACCGCTTGGGGCTGGTCGCCCGAGATCATGTCGATGTCGATGCCGCGCGCCTTCAACTCCGACACGGCGTGCTTTGCGCCCGGCCGTAGCTTCTCCTCGAAACGAAAGACTGCTCGCATGGCTCCGTTGCACGACAGCACGGTTCCGTCGGCGGCCAGATGCCCGCGATGCGACTCCGAGATCGCCCAATCTGCGCGGCCAAGCCGCCACGTCGCGCCATCAAGTGTTGTCTCGATACCGTTGCCAGCCACCTCATCGACGCTGTCGAATGCGACAGACGGCAGTCCGGTGCCAGCAGCGACGATCGCCTTGGAGAAAGGATGCCTGGAATGCGCGGCCATGGCCGCGGCGATGCCGAGATCGGCCGCATCGATCTCGTTCGCATCGGCGAGCACCGGTACTCCCGTCGTCAAGGTGCCGGTCTTGTCGAAGACGACGGAGTCGATTTCCGCCATCCGCTCCATGGCGGAGCCGTCCTTCACCATGATGCCGTTCTCGAAAAGACGGCGCGCCGCGACCACCTGGACGATGGGAACGGCCAGGCCCAATGCGCAGGGACAGGTGATGATGAGCACTGCGATGGCTATTGTAAGCGCGCGGTGCCAGTCGCCGGTTGCGGCCATCCAGCCAAGAAAGGTCAGCAGGGCGGTCAGATGCACCACAGGTGAATAGAGGGCCGACGCGCGATCCGCGATACGCCGGTAGCGGGCGCGGCCACCCTCCGCCGCTTCCATCATCCGCACCATCTCCGAGAGGAACGAATCCTTCGCGGCCGCCGTGGCTTCCACGGTCAACGGACGGGCCAGGTTCAGCATGCCGGCCCGCACCACCGTTCCCGATACCGCGGCTTGCGGAGCGCTCTCGCCGGTCACCAGCGCGCAGTCGAGGTCCGACGAACCGCGCACCACGAACCCGTCGACGGGTATCCGTTCGCCCGCGGCGATAAGGATCCGCATTCCGGGCTCGATCTCAGGCAGTGGAAGATAGTGGTGCGATCCGCCATGTCGCACGACCATCGCCCCGCGTGGTGCGAGCTTGGCAAGACCGGTGACCGCTTCGCGCGTACGTTCGCGCATCACGTGATCGAGCGTGCGCCCGATGAGCAGAAAGAACAGCAGCGAGACCGACGCGTCGAAATAGGCGTGCGGACCATGGTTGATCGTCTCGAACAGGCTCATGCCGTAGGCAAGCGAGACCCCGAGAGCGATCGGCACGTCCATGTTCATGCGGCCATGGCTGAGCGCTGCCCATGCGGAGCGGAAGAATATCCGGCCGGCAAAGAACAGCGCCGGAATCGCGATCAGGGCGGACAGCCAGTGGAACAGGTCACGCGTTGCGTCTTCGGCTCCGGACCAGACCGAGACCGACAAAAGCATGATGTTGGCGGCTGCGAAGCCGGAAATCGCCACGGCTCGCATGAGTTCGGCCAGCACCCGGTCCTTGCCCTCGCCGTCGGTGTCGAAGAGATGCGCGGCGTAGCCCAGCCCGTTCAGCGTTTGCACGATCGGCGGCGGCGCCTCGCCCCTCCACCGCACGGAGACGCGTTTTGTGGAAAGGTTGACGCGCGCGTCTTCAACACCCGCAAGGCGTCCAACCGAGGATTCAATCGCCTGGATGCAGGCGCCGCAATGGATGGCCGGAACGGAGAGATCGGTCTGCATCAGCCCGCCGCCGACATTGTGGCTTGCGAAACGCACCTCCTCGCGCGAAGGGCCGGCGGGCGACGCCACATCCAGTGCCGCTTCGGTTCCCGGCGCGCAACAGCTCATCGCAACTCTCCGCTGGAGATGAACACCCGACGGACATCGCGGTAGGGCCGTTCGAGACTGGCATCGGCAGCGATCTCGATGATCCAGCCGCCGTCGTCGAGCGCGATGTCGGCCGCGACGGCGCCGGAACCGTCCGGCCGCAGGTCGAGATGAGTGTCGCGGAGGCCGGATACCGGGTGATACAGTGTGGCGCTGCCGCCCTTGAGCGCGACCGCGCCTCCCTTTGCGTCACTGAGGGCAAAGCGCAGCTTGCCGCCACCAATGTTCAGTGTCGAAGTCCAGCCGAGCGCAATCTGCTCGCGCTCAGCCTGTGCCTTGCCGTTGAACTCCTGGCTGGCGACGTAGGAGTTCTTGACGACCAGCCCCGTCCAACTCCGTGCGGCAAAGGTCGCCATGGTCACGTTCACCGCGATGATCGTGCCGAAGAAGACAAGCATGATGAACAGCAGATGGCGGCCGGTGAACGGACGCGCTTCGGAAGTTGGCGTGTTCATCGCGATATCTCCGGTGCTTTGAACGTTGCGGAATACACGTCGGTCTCGAAGCTTGACTTGTCCTCCACCACAAAGCGGAATTGCTGCGCCTCGGACCTGGCATGCTCACCCGGCTGGCGAACAAAGATTTTCAGCTCTCGCAGCCTGTCCGGTTCAACCGGGACCGCGATTGAGCGACCCTCCGGCTGATCGATGCCCGTAGCCGACATGAGCCCGCCAGGAAGGCCCTCAATAGAGACGAAGATCACCCGCGGCTCCGGGATCATGTTGAGCAGCTTTACCGTGTAGCCGTTTCGGATTGAGCCATCGGAAAGCGTGACGAATTGCGGATTGCGATCGTGCAGGACGTTCACCTCCAGCCGGTCGCGGCTGAGCAGCGCGTAGAGCATCACCAGACCGGCAAGCGTCCATGCGCCAAAGTAGATCAGGGCGCGCGGGCGAAAGATCTTCCTGAGGTGGAAATGGGCGAGTTTGGCGGCGAACCGTCCGTCGGCAGTGCGGACGAGTCGCGGGTCTATGGCGTGGGTGGCGCTGCCGGTCGCAACGGCCATATTGGCGTTGTAGTCGGCTAGCGTTGCATAGGAGATCAGGCCGCGTTCGCGGCCCAGCTTGTCCATCACGCCGTCGCAGGCATCGATGCACAATGCGCAGGTGATGCATTCGAGCTGTTGGCCGTCGCGGATGTCGATGCCCATCGGACAGACCACGACACAGGCGTTGCAGTCGACACAGTCGCCCACAACCTCACCCTCCGCGGCCGCCCTTTTGGCGTGGCGCGATCGCGGCTCGCCGCGCCAGTCATTGTAGGTGACGGTGAGCGAGTTCTCGTCGAGCATGGCCGCCTGGATGCGGGGCCACGGACACATATAGGTGCAGACCTGCTCCCTCATGTGTCCGCCAAAGGTGTAGGTCGTCGCGGTCAGCACAGCGACTGTGATGTATGCGACGGGAGCGGCATTGGCGGTGAACAGGTCGATGAATATCGTCGGCGCGTCGGCGAAATAAAATATCCACGCACCGCCGGTCGCCACCCCGATCAACAGCCAGATCGCGTGCTTGGCGCTCCTCTTGATCAGCTTGCTCCCACTCCACGGCGCGGCGTCGAGCTTGATGCGTGCATTGCGGTCGCCTTCGATGGCGCGCTCGACCACGAGAAACAGATCGACCCAGACGGTCTGCGGGCACGTGTAACCGCACCACGCCCGGCCAACCGACGATGTGACGAGGAAAAGGCCGATGCCGGCCATCACAAGCAGCCCGGCGACGAAGAAGAATTCCTGCGGCCATATTTCGATAAAGAAAAAATAGAAACGGCGGTTGGCCAGGTCGATGAGCACCGCCTGGTCCGGCGCATACGGTCCGCGATCCCAGCGGATCCAAGGCGTCAGATAATAGATGCCCAATGTGGTCGCCAGCACGATCCACTTGAAACGGCGGAACTGCCCGCTGGCGCGCTTGGGAAATATCTTCACGCGCGCGGCGTAGAGCGGCTCACGGACCTTGGCCGAGTTCACCGCCGAGGCGTCAAAGCGTTCAATATCGGTAGTAGACATGTTCGTATTGGCCACCCGGAACAGCAACTGGGCCCGTCAGATCGTGGGCGGGGACTTCGACGTTTCGCCGAAACACGATCAATCCACCTTGATCGAAGTCAAAAAGGCCCGGCGGTTTGCCGGGCCTTGATGTCACTCAAGACGGTACCCGAGGAGCAGCCCCTGCCCCTACTCCCCGCCGCCGAGCGAATGAACGAACACTGCGAGCTGCTTTACGGTCGTGTCTCCCAGACGCTGCGCCCATCCCGGCATCACGCCATGTTTCGGGGCGCGTACCTGTTGAGCGATAGCGTCCTCACTCGAACCGTACAGCCATATGGCGTCGGCGAGGTCTGGCGCACCAAGGTCAGGACTGCCTTCGCCGTTTTCGCCGTGGCATGCAGCGCAATTGTCGGCGAAGACCTGCTGTCCCGCCGAAGCGAGAGCCGGATCGGATGGTTCTCCGGACAGTGACACGACAAAGGCCGCAGCCTGCCGAACCTGGTCGCGATCGAGCATCTCGCCAAAAGCCGGCATCTCCGAGTAGCGGGTCTCATCGTCCCCGGCGAAGCGGACGCCATGCGCAATCGTTTGGTGGATGCTGTCGACATCACCGCCCCACAGCCATTCGTCGTCGTTCAGGTTCGGGTAGCCCGGTGAGCCCTGAGCGCCGGAGCCATGGCACTGCGAGCAATTGACCTTGTACGCCGCGGCGCCGGCCGCGGCCGCGAAACGGCGCAACTCCTCATCAGCCAGGATGTCGGTAAGCGGCCTGTCGGCAATCGCCGCGACGCGTTCCGCCTGTTCGCCCGCGACCTCGTCAAGCGTACGGTTGAGCTCCTGCCGGCTCGAATAGCCGAGCACGCCCGACGTCGCCGAATTGATCAGCGGCCATGCCGGGTAGAAGATCGCGTAGCCGATCGCCCACACGATGGTGGCGTAGAACGTCCACACCCACCATCGCGGCAGGGGGTTGTTCAGTTCCTTGATGCCGTCCCATTCGTGCCCGGTGGTCTTGACGCCGGAGACCTCGTCAACGTGTTCATTCTTCATGTGAGTCGTCCTTGAAGGGAATGCTGGCAGCGTCGGCAGCGTGTTTCTTGCTGCCGGGCCGGAAGACGAAGATTGCGGCGCCGATGAAAAACACCGTCATCGCGAGCAGCATCCAGCTGTCGGCGAATTCGCGCATTGCCGTGTAGGTTTCCATCTTGCCCCTCCTCACCGGTATCCGGCAGCTTCGTCATAGGTCGAGAAATCGACCAGCGTGCCGAGCATCTGCAGATAGGCGACAAGTGCGTCCATCTCGGTCAGAGCGCGCGGATTGCCGTCGAAATCGCCAAGCACCGCCTTCGGATAGCGAGCCTCCACGCCCGAGGTGTCGGCGTTCGGATCGGCCTGCGCCTTCAGGTCCGCCTCGGCATTGGCGACCATCTCGTCCGAATAGGGCACGCCGACCCGCACATTGGCGATGAGTTCTGCCGAGAAACCGCGCGCGTCGATGGGCGTGTGCGCAAGGAAGGAATAGCCCGGCATGATCGATTCCGGCACCACAGAGCGGGGCTCAATCATATGCTGCACGTGCCACTCGTTGGAGTAACGGCCGCCGACGCGAGCAAGGTCCGGCCCGGTCCTCTTCGACCCCCACTGGAATGGGTGATCGTACATGGATTCAGCCGCGAGGCTGTAATGCCCGTAGCGCTCTACCTCATCACGGAAGGGACGGATCATCTGCGAGTGGCAGACATAGCAACCCTCGCGGACGTAGATGTTGCGTCCCGCCAGTTCCAGCGGCGAGTAGGGCCGCAAGCCCTCCACCTTCTCGATCGTGTTCTCGAGATAGAAGAGCGGCGCGATCTCCACGATGCCGCCGATCGTGACGACCAGGAAAGAGCCAGCCAGGAGGAGCGTGGCGTTGCGCTCCAGGATGGCGTGTTTGTCAATCAGTGCCATGTGTCGAATTCCCTTATTGCGCCGGCTGGAGAACAGGCATTGAACCGCCGATCGGAGCTTCCTCGCGGCGATGGCCCAGAATTGTCATGGTGACGTTGAAGGCCATGATCAGCGCCCCGGCGAGGTAGAGCACACCGCCGAGCGCACGCAGCACGTAGTAAGGGAACATGGCGGCCACGCTCTCCGCGAACGAGTAGACCAGGAAGCCCTGATTGTCGTATTCGCGCCACATCAGCCCCTGCTGGATGCCCGAAACCCACATGACCGCCGCGTAGACGACGATGCCGAGCGTCGCGAACCAGAAGTGCCACGTTACCAGTTGCAGCGAGTAGAGCCGTTCACGGTTCCAGAGCTTCGGCACCATGAAATAGATCGCCGCGAATGAGATCATGCCAACCCAACCCAGCGCCCCGGAATGCACGTGGCCGATCGTCCAGTCGGTATAGTGACTGAGCGAGTTCACCGCCTTGATGGACATCACCGGACCTTCAAAAGTCGACATGCCGTAGAAGGCGATGGCCAGCACCATCATGCGAATGATCGGGTCCGTGCGGATCTTGTCCCAGGCGCCTGACAACGTCATCAGGCCGTTGATCATGCCGCCCCAGGAGGGCATCCACAGCATGATGGAGAACACCATGCCGAGCGTCTGCGCCCAATCCGGCAGCGCGGTGTAGTGGAGGTGATGCGGACCGGCCCAGATATAGAGGAAAATCAGCGCCCAGAAGTGGATGATCGACAGCCGGTAGGAATAGATCGGGCGGTTCGCCTGCTTGGGCACGAAGTAATACATCATGCCCAGGAAGCCGGCCGTCAGGAAGAAGCCGACCGCGTTGTGGCCGTACCACCACTGGGTAAGCGCATCCTGCACGCCGGCGAAGAGCGAGTAGCTCTTGGAACCGAAGAGCGCCACCGGCATCGCCAGATTGTTGACCACATGCAGCATCGCAACAGTCACGATGAAGGACAGGTAGAACCAGTTGGCGACGTAGATGTGGGGTTCCTTTCGCTTGACGATCGTGCCGAGGAACACGACCAGATAAGCGACCCAGACGACCGTCAGGAAAAGATCCACATACCATTCCGGCTCCGCGTATTCGCGGCTCTGCGAGATACCCAACAGATAGCCGGTCGCCGCCATGACGATGAAGAGCTGGTAACCCCAGAAGACGAACCAGGCCAGGTTTCCGCCGAACAGCCGTGCCCGCGAGGTGCGCTGGACGACATAGAATGACGTGGCGATCAGGGCATTTCCGCCAAAGGCGAAGACAACTGCTGATGTATGCAGCGGCCGCATGCGGCCGAAATTGAACCAGGGTTCGATATTGAGATCGGGAAAGGCCAGTTGCAGCGCCACAACCACGCCGACCAGGAACCCGACGACGCCCCAGAAGACCGTGGCGATGGTACCGAAACGGATCGGCCCGTCGATATAACCGTTCGTGTCGGGGGCAAGCGGAATGCTGGCGGCGCCGGCAGGCGCGAAGCTTGTCATCCGCATGAGGACAATTACTGCGCCCGCAAGCAGAAAGAACAGGATCCACATATGCGCCTGAAAGGCCGCATCCTGCGCGAACGCGGCGGCCACCAGGGCCAGGAAAGTCGCGAGGCTCAAGCCCACGATCTCAACGCCGTATTTCATTGCGAAGTCCCCGATTCTCGATTTCGCGCAAGCTTCCCCGCAGGTTCGCGGTGCTTGCGTTCGTCTTTTCAACGACCGGACGGAACACGGCTTTGATCTGTGTCAAGGATCGGGATCGCTTCATGGCGGATCGGTCGATGGTAACTCGTCATTTCGGAGAAACGCGTTGACCGCTCCCAGCCAAAGCCAAACCTCGACGCCGCACCAGGTTGCGCGTCTGGGCGAAGCTGTGCCTCGCTACACAAGCTATCCCACCGCGCCGCACTTCCACGCGGGCGTGAATGGCGAGACGTACTGGAGTTGGCTGGCGTCGATCGGCAACGGCGAGGAGATATCGCTCTACGTCCACATTCCGTTCTGCGACCGGCTCTGCTGGTTTTGCGCCTGCCACACCAAGCAGACGCAACGCTATGAACCAGTCGCAGCCTATCTGAATGCCCTGCATGCCGAGATCGCCACGGCCGGCCGGCTCGTCGGCGACCGTACCCATGTGCGCTCGGTCCATTTCGGCGGCGGTTCGCCAACGATGCTCGACCCGGCCGACATCATTGCGCTCGATCGCGCGATGAGGCAGGCGTTCAACTACCTTCCGGGTGCCGAGATAAGCGTGGAGATCGATCCCAATGACATGGACGATGCGCGCTTCGACGCGCTGGCTGCAATCGGGCTCACCCGCGCCAGCCTGGGCGTGCAGGACTTCGACCCGACGGTCCAACGAACGATCAATCGCGAGCAGTCATTTGAGCAGACGAAAGCCGTCGTGGACGGCGTGCGTTCTCGTCGCGTCGGTTCGGTGAATCTGGACCTGCTCTACGGACTGCCGCACCAGACGGTTGAAAGCGTGGCCGCTACGGTTCGGCAGGCTCTGGCACTCGCGCCGGACCGTATCGCCCCGTTCGGCTACGCGCATGTGCCCTGGTTCAAGAAGCACCAGACGATGATCGACGAAGGCGCGCTGCCGGGACCCGAGGAGCGGCTGGCGCAGGCGCAATGCGCCGCTGCGGTCATCGCCGATGCCGGCTACACGGCTGTCGGTCTCGACCATTTCGCGCGCCCGGAGGATTCGCTTGCCATCGCTGCGCGCACCGGCAGGCTGCGCCGCAACTTCCAGGGTTACACAGACGATGGATGCGAAACGCTGATCGGGCTGGGACCGTCGTCGGTCAGCAAGCTGCCGGCGGGCTACGCCCAGAACATCACCGCCACGGGACTGTACGAAAGGCTGGTTTCTCGAGGAAGGTTGGCGACCGCGCGGGGCATTGCGCTAACGGAAGAAGACCGCGCACGCGCCTGGGTGATCGAGCGTCTGATGTGCGACTTCGCCTTCTCCCGCTCGGAGCTCGGCGCACAGTTCGGCGATATCGGGCGCAAGATCGTGGGTGAAGCCGACTGCCATATCCACAACGATGAAGGCCTGCTTGAGCGCGACGGCGACGTGTTCGCGGTAGCCAACGAGAACCGCGCCCTCGTCAGGGCAGTCGCGGCCCGGTTCGATCCGTATCTGGCGAATGGTCAGGCCCGGCACTCGTCCGCCGTCTGATCCTTGGGGTCTTCAACGAACGTCCCAAATGAATGCGCCGGCGAACCAGGTTTGCCGGCGCTTCTTGGGCAGAGTTATCGTCGGGGTCGCTGGTTCAGGAGCACATCGCGCCCAGCGCCTCGACCTTCTGGATCTCGACTGCGCGCGCGCCGGTGAGATGGATGTAGCCCTTCTCACGGAACTTGGAGAACACCCGCGAGACAGTTTCAATCGTGAGGCCGAGATAATCGCCGATGTCGGTTCGCGACATGGGCAGCTCGATCGATGGCAGGTCGCCCTGGCGTTCCATCATGTCGAGGAGAAAGGCGGCAACGCGCTCTGAAGCGCTCTGCCGTCCAACGACGAGCAGATGCTCCTGCGCCCGCACGAGCGCCTTGAGCGCGACCGGCAGGATTTCACGGGCCACATCGGCATCCACCGGCTTCCGATAGATACGGATGGCCGAACTACAGATCGCTTCGGCAAAGAAATGATGCCGCCCATCCGCCTCGAAGCCGAACACTTCGCCGGCGACGTGGAAAGCGCTGATCTGGCGGCGGCCGTCCGCAAGCAGCCGATAGATGCGCACCGCGCCGAACTCGACCTGATAGAGCGCCTTCGCCTGCTCGCCTTGGCCGTAGATTTCCGCATTGGCGTGATAGAACTGAACCTGGTGCGGCTGCGATGGGGCGAAGACTGCCGGAACCACGGGACGAACCTGATCATGGCCGCCGATCGAATGCACTTGGATGTTGCGGGGAGCGTGGGCGAGCATTGGTTGTCTCCGATTTGAGTGTCGAAGACAGAAATGACGCAAACTTGGGTCGACCGAAATTCGGTTATGTCCCTACGGATAACTACGTAGGTTCCGGATTTTCCGCCGGCGCGGCGACCGCCAGTGCAGCGCCGACCGCCGTTAGCACGGCGTTTCCGAGCAGCGGTTTTTCGACACACAATATGTGCTGCGGATAGACAATCCGCCTGCTGGGATCGACCAGCACGACAATCGGGCGGCCTGCCGGGACAAGTGCGTCCAATGCCGCCGCGGCTGGCAGGATGGCTTTTTCGTCAACCACCACACAGGCGAAATCGGCATCGCGCGCCGGAAGGGTTGCAACGCCGTCATATGACGCCGTTTCATAGCCCTCCGCTTCCAGCATGAAGCGCAGGGATGTCCTGGCGGCCAGGTCTGGTGCGATAATCAGGATGGTCGGACCCTGTGGCACTTGCGATCGATCTCCGGCGCCGGACATCTTCCGACGCCAGCGTACCGGTAGGCGGACCTGCACATCCACGCATTGCGATGAATCAAGCCGGGCGGCAGGCGCAAACAAGCCTTCAGGATGTCTCGTCGCCGGCGGCCATTACCATGCGGACGAGCTCCGGCAGGTTCCTGGCCTGCATCTTGGTCATGACATTGGCGCGATGCACCTCGACCGTGCGCGGGCTGATGTTGAGATCGTAGGCAATCGTCTTGTTCGGCAAGCCGGCGACCACTCCGGTCATGACCTGCCTTTCCCGATCGCTGAGTTCGGCAAGGTGGCGGCGGATCGCCTCGCCGTCTTTCTCCGCACGCGGCCGGTTCTCAAGCTCCGCCACCGCGTGAGCGACTGCCTCAAGCAATACCTCGTCCTCGAACGGCTTCTCTATGAAATCGAGGGCGCCGGCTCTCATCGCCTCAACCGCCATCGGAACGTCTCCGTGGCCGGTAATCACGATCGTCGGGAGCATCGCGCTCTCTTCGTTCAGGCGGCGAAGCAGGTCGACACCGCTCATGTCGGGCATACGCAGATCGGTGATCAGGCAGGCGTTGCGCATGTCCTTGGCGACAGAGAGGAAGGCCGTGGCGGATTCATGCACACGCGCGGCGTGCCCTGAGACCGAAAGCAGGAATGCCAGCGATTTCCTGACCGGTTCCTCGTCATCGACGATGTGGATGATGACGTCACTACTCATCCAGCGCGTCCTGCTCCCTGATTGCTGGCAAGGTGAAACTGAATGTCGTGCCGCCGTCTTCATTGCTGCGCATGACGAGTTCACCCCCGTGGGCTTCGACTATTCGCTTCGAAATCGAAAGTCCAATCCCCATGCCGCCCGGCTTGGTCGTAATGAACGGTTTGAACAGCTGTTCGGCCACGTCGTCCGGAATGCCGCTTCCCGTGTCCGAAACCTCGACCTGCACGCCCAGCCCCGTTGCAGGCAAGATCCGTACGGTGAGTTCGCGTCGCTCGCAATCCTTCATCGCCTCCATGGCATTGCGCATCAGGTTGATGAGCACCTGCTGTATCTGCACACTGTCGACCATGACCTCTTCCGGGCCCGACTGGAAATCGAACACCGTTCGCACGCCTTGTTCGCGCGATCCCACGAGAGCGAGAGCGCCGGCCTCCTCCACCAGCTTTCGGATGTCCACGGGCTGTTTTTCGGTCTCGCCCCGCGTGACGAACTCACGCAGATGGCGGATGATCTGCCCGGCCCGCAGCGACTGTCGCGCCGTCTCCTCAAGCGCTTCCTTCATGCGGGAAGCCACGGCATCGTCCATATTCCGAAGCAGCCGATTGCAACCCTGCACATAGTTGGCGATTGCCGAAAGCGGCTGGTTGAGTTCGTGCGCCAGCGTCGAAGCCATCTCCCCCAACTCGTTGAGCCGCGCGAGACGCGCCAGCTCGCCCTGGATTTGCTCCAGCCGGGCTTCCGATTCGGCCCGCTCGGTAAGATCACGAATGAAGCCGGTGAAAAACCTCTGACCACCGCTCTGCATTTCGCCGACCGCCAGCTTCATCGGAAAGGTCGAGCCGTCCTTGCGGCGGCCGACGACGACGCGATCGATGCCGATGATCCTGCGTTCGCTGGTGGTCAGGTAGCGGTCGATATAGCCATCATGCTCGCCGCGATAAGGCTCCGGCATGAGTATGCGCACATTCTGGCCGATGGCCTCATTGTCGGAGTATCCGAACTGCCGGACGGCCGCTCGATTGAAGGAGACCATGGTGCCGTCCGTGTCAATCACCACAGTTGCGTCAGGCACCGTATCGAGAATGGATTTGAGATGCGCCTCGCGTGCCAGAAGCTGTTGGCGCGCAGTCACGTTGCCGATCCGGGCATGGCGCCACGCCACGCCCGCGCCCGCAAGGGCGGCGCCGATCGCAAACGACACGATGATGGACGTGGCATCTCCCGCTGACGAAAGTCCGTAGCCTTCGGCTCCAGCCACCAGCGCACCTGCCATTACCAGCGCGACTGCGCCGGCGATCCAGCTTCCCAGCACTGTCGCCGCAAGCGCCAACACGGGAATGAGCATCAGAACCAGATTGCCTCCGACCGGCGCTGCGACGACCGCCATGATCAGGAAGAGACCGGCTGCCCCAGCAACCGCTGTGAGATAGCCGTAGATGTCTGCGTGCAACAGGCGTTTGCGAGTATCGGTCATCGAATCATTGCGAACGGCACGCAGCATTGTTGGCGGTTGGTATGGATACCCCTCCAAGATCAATGTTTGTTGAGCCTTGCGCTGTCAACGAAATCCGTTGGCCTCAATCCGCGGCCGCATGTGCGCGAGTGTGTGTGTCAGCGTTTACTGGCTTTGATGAAAACAGCGGCAGTGGAGCTGGATTTACGATCAATCCAGGAAATCGCGTGGGACATCGGCCAGGCAAATAGCGCTTCGCAGCGCTCCTTCATCGGCCGCAGTCCGCTCCAATCAGACGATGCCGCCGCCTCCGGCGGCGGATGCGGGCCGTTCGGCGGCAACCCTGGCGCGATAGCCCGCCTGACGATAGGCGGCGACCGGGTCGACTGCGCCGCCGGTCTCGACACGCGCCATTGCGAGGATCGGCTCCACGTCGGTTCGGAAAGCTGCCTTGAGGGCCGTGGTGGCCATCAGCGCATCGTTGCCTTGCTGAAACCCCTCGACGCTGTTCGATCGACCAGCAGCGCCTGCGCGTAGGCCCGCTGTACCTCCGCCGCCGATACCATCAGGCTCTCGATCGGGCCGGGAACGGCGAAACCGGGCGCGATCAAGAAAATGCCCTTCACCGCAATTCAGATTCTTGACCCGAATCAAAAGCTTGCCTAATGCTGGTGAGTCGGCGGTGATTCGCAGGAACTCCCCGCCGACACAAGTGAATCTCCGGTCAAGCGCGTATCCGCAAGACGGCATTTGTTTGCCGTCCGCGCACGGATTCGTACCTCGGCCAGCACAGTCGGTAACAGCGTCCCGCACGTCCGCCAAAGCGGATGAACGACAATCAGGAAAGCTGTAGTTGATCCGATGAACAGCATTGTCCGCCTTCACGAACCGGTCGAAAGACTTGCACTTCCAGCCAGCCGCCCGGACTTGATCCGCTTTCTGGTCAGCCTCTGCGCTCGCGTGCGCGCCGACCATTATCTGGTTGCCCGCATGGGTACGGAGCGCTGCAACGACGAATTGCGCATCGTCGCATCGAATTGGACTTTCGATTCCTTGGAGGCTCTGGGCATCGCGTCGTTGCAGCACATCGCAGCCGCGCCACAGACCTCCTTCATCGGTTCTGCTTTGCCGACGTGGCGTCCCTTCGATCTCGACTGCCTGACACACGAACAGGCCATGACGCTCAACGACCACGGACATCGCGAAGCGACGTCGGTCCGGCTGCGCGCCGGCCCGAACCACTATTTTCTGCAGTTGTCCGCCGCCCAGCCGCTCCGGCTCGACACAGCGCGCATGCCGGCGGCAATCATGTCCTTGAGCTATGCGCTCTCGACAGCCGTAAATCAGATAGCCGAGGAGACGGTCACCTACCCCATATCCGAGCGCGAACGCGAATGCCTGTGCTGGGTTGCCGAAGGCAAGACGACGCTGGACATCGCGACGATCCTCGGCGTCTCCTCAAACACCATCAACAGCTACCTGGCTCACGTGATCCAGAAACTGTCCGCGCGCAACCGCGCAATGGCGATCGCCGTGGCGATACGGAGCGGGATCATCTGATGCTTCATCGGCACGCCGCGAGCCACGGTCGATGCTGAAGCCCGTCCCCAGAGCGGAAGAACCTGATCGGGTTGAACCCCGGGTAATCCGCCTCGACACCCTCCCGGACATCGTGCGCAAGCTGCGCCATACCATGGACGACATCGGGGCCGGCCATTTCGTCGCCTGCTTCGTGACGCCTCGTCCGGAACGCCGCCGCCTCGTGCCCTGCCTTGATGCGCACTACCCAAGTCTTGCAGAGGAAACGACGCTTCTCGCGGCCATGCTGGGAAACGGGTTTACCCGGCGTATCGCAAAATCTTCGGTTCCGCTGTGGTGGTCTCAGACGGACAATCCGTTCCTGATGGCGATGCCCGACGCCGTCAGCCTCGCCGAACGCATGGAACCGCCTGCCGGTTCATCGGCGGGTCTTGCCCTGTCCGTTGCCGTTGAGCACGGGCCGGAAGGCGTCATCATCTTCACGGGCGACAAACTGCGTGTCACCACAGATGCGCTCTGCGATATCCACGCCCGCTGCATCGGGCTGTTCAGCGTGGTCGCCAAGCTGAAGCCGCTCTCAGCCAATTCCACGCCGCCGATCTCCAAGCGAGAGCTTGAATGTCTGATGCTCACCGCGAATGGGCTTACCAGCGAAGAGATCGCCGAGCGGCTTGGCCTGTCGGTTCATACCGCCAACCAGTATCTCACCAATACGAGCCGCAAGCTCAACGCCATGAACCGCATGCAGGCTGTCGCCAAGGCGCTCAGGATGGGTCTCTTCGACTAGCCGATCTCACCCGGTCATGCGCAGTGGTTGCGTCTTGCGGATGCGGGCGGATTCCAACGCGGATTCCAGAAAAGCCGTATTCGCCTCCGGCTCGTCCTTTGGTTTGTCGAAAGCGACATAATTCACGTCGATGCCGGCCTCGGTGTCCCCGAGGCTGAGAGTGAAAAACACGGTCGCTCCTGAAGGCTTCAGTTCCAGATCGAGCATCACCCGCTGATCGCCGCTCCAGGTCAACGCCAGATCGCCGCCATGCCCGAGCTTCAACGTGCCGGGCATGAAGTAGAGCTCCGCCGCGGAATCGACGATATCGGCCAGATTGGCGAAAAGCCCGAGATGAATAAAGGACACATAATCCGCCAACTCCACCAAACGCAGCTCTGACACGAACTCCTTGATGGCGTCCGCCACGATCGTTTCCCTGGACGTGGAAAAGGCCTGCTTGTGCATCGACGATTCCTAGAGCGAAATGAACCCGGCCGTGGTCATCATGCCCGAGCCGGTTTGCGTGAGTAGACAACTCTGACCAGCTCGGCGACCGCCTGATAGAACTGGGCGGGTATGAGACTATCCACCGAAACTTGTTTGTACATGGAGCGGGCGAGCTCCACGTTCTCGAAAACCGGTATTCCGTGCTCCTCGGCGATCTCGCGGATCTTGAGCGCGACCAGATCCTGCCCCTTGGCCACGACCACAGGCGCTTCGTTCTCTTCGCGCACATAGCGCAGCGCGATCGAAAAGTGTGTCGGATTGGCGATGACGAGCGTGGCGGTCGGCACCGCCGACATCATGCGTTGGCGGGCGCGGTCGCGCTGCAGCGAACGCATGCGCATGCGCACGATCGGGTCACCGACGGTCTGCTTGAGTTCATCCTTCATTTCCTGCCGTGTCATGCGCAGGTCCTGCAGCCAGTGGAACCGCGACCACAGAATGTCCGCCGCCGCGATCACAAGCATCACGAGCGTTATCGCGACCAGGATTTCCTTGGCGATATCGTTGATCGCCAGACCGAATACGGCGGGATGCGTGCTCATCCCCAGGATCAGCTCCGACATCGCGTTCTGCATTGCGATCGCCAGAATCACACTTGCGAAAGTCAGCTTGCCCAGCGATTTCAGCAGTTCGGCAAAGCCCTGCGCGCCGAAAAGGCGATTGAACCCCTCTTTCGGCGATATGCGCGAAAATTGCGGTTTCACCCGCTCCAGAACAAACCGCGGAGTGTTCTGCAGGATCGATGCCGCAACGGCGGCGAACACCAGGAGCAGCATCAGCGCAACGAGAATCTTCCCGCACTCGAACATCACGATCTGCATGATCAGGATCACATCGCGCTCGGTGCCCAGCGGCCAATCCTCGGGATTTCCCAAAAACAGCGCCAGAAATCCCGCGAGGCGCGATGCGCTCTGTTCCGCGAAGAAGATTGCAAACAGCAAGATGGCGGCGAAGGATGCAAAGACCGGCGCTTCCTTGGCAAAGGGCAGTTTGCCCTTCTCCACCGTATCGCGGATCTTCTTCTCGGAAGCCTCTTCTGTTTTGCTCTCTTTGTCAGGCTTTTCCGACACTGGCTCGCCTCTCCCGGATCATGCCTCAGGCAGCGTCGGCGCTGGCTTCTGTTTCGGTCTCGTCCTCCGACTGGTTGGGCAGTTCGAGCGCCCCCTCGGTCGAGAGTCTGATCGCGGTCGAGGCAATCGTGCGACGGGCGGCGTTAATCTCGTCCGCCGGTATATTACCGGTGGCATCCTTCAGTTCGGATTCGATCATCCGCCGCGAGCGCGCACCGATCGACGACAACACCGCCTCGGCGAGTTCGGCGTCGGCGCCACGCAACGCCACCGTGACCACTTCCGTCTGGATATTGTCGAACAGCGATACGCGCGAACGCTGCGACAGGAGCAATACGTCCTCGAATGCGAAGAGCTTGGATTTGAGTTCGTCGAGATCCGGCGCGCCCGCTGCGACAATGTCTTCCATCACATCGTCGAGCACCGATTTGTCCAGTTCGTTCAGCAACCCTGCAACGCGCATCTGGCCGGCCGAGTTGTCGCGCGTGTTGCTTTCGTCCGTCAGCTTGATGCGCAACTGGTTCTCCACCAGGCCGCGAGCGTTTTCGGACACGTTGCCCAGCGACATCATCCGTTTGACGGCTTCGCCGCGAATGGTTTTCGGCAGCTTGACCATGACCCCGGCCGCTGCCGGAGCGGCAATGCTCGAAAGGATCATCGCGATGGTCTGGGGGTGTTCGCGCTCAAGAATGGCAGCCACGCGCTCCGGCTGCATTTTCTCGAGCTGCGGCCAAAATGTCTCCTGCGGCTCGCTGCCGGTTTCAACCCTTTCGCCGACCATGATCGCGTCGACCTCTTCCGGCGTCAGCGTCTCAGCCAGGATGTTGTTCATCGTATCGCCCGAATCCAGCAGTCCCGCGCCTTCCGCGAACTCGCTCTCGAATTCGGACACGATGCGGTCGAGTTCGCTTTGCGGGATGGTCTTGAGCGAACGGGCTGCCTCGATCAGGCCACGCAGTTCCTCCTGCTTGAAGAACTTGAGCAGCTTGCCGGCCGAAGGCTTGCCCATAGCCACGAGGATGGCTGCGGCCTTCTGTGCGCGCGACAGGGTCGGCACCTGGCTCATCATGCTGGCCTGTGGACGGACACCGTCAGCGACCTCGCGTGACGGCGCTGATTTCAGTGAGCTTGATCCCGAAGCGCGACGGATCGTCTTCAAGAACGGTGATCTCGCCCTTGGCGATCTTGCGGCCGTTCACCATCACGTCAACCGGCTCGCCGATGCGCCGGTTGAGCGAAACCGTGGCCCCCTTTTGAAGCGCCATCAGCTCCGACACCGGCATTTCTGTGCTGCCCAGCACGATCTGAACCTCGACCGGGATGCCGAGAATGATGCTGGGATTGCTGCCTGACGCGGCTCCCGCCGCACCGGCGGAGGAATCGTCGGGGTCGTGCAGGACGCCGCGCAGTTCTTCGATGGCCTTGTTGAGCTGATCCTCCTGCGGATCTGCCTCAGCCGCCGGTTCGGCTGCTGCGGGTTCTGGCTCGCTCATCGTCTCTTCTCCTTGCGGGACATTCGGATCGGGCTTGCTCATGCCGAAATCAGCCCCTCTACGAAATCCTCATGCGCGTCGAACGGCTGAAGGATGCGCACGGTATAGTTCTGGCCCAGTTTTCCGAGCTCACACACGAACAGGACCTGATCGCGCGCGGTGAGCCGCGCCTGCGACTGGGCCTGCTCGGGAAACTCGATGATCTGGCCTTCATGGAAGCCTGCTATTTGTCCAAGTGTCAGATCGCCGAGCGGTATCGTCGCGTTCAGCGTCAGCCTGGACCGCATGACCTCTTCATTGAAACGGGCGCGCCACGCCCCGGCCGGCGCCGAGACCGAGGCGGTCGCGTCGCCGCGCAACTGCAGCAACACGCGTTGCGGAAGCGCGACGGTGAGCCTGCCGCGGCTTTCACCGAATTGCAGCTCGAGCACGATTTTCGCCGCGGGACCGTCGCGCAGAATCTGGGCGCCTATCTCTTCGCCGGTAATCACTTCGGGGAGCGGGAACTTGATTCCGAAAGCCCTCTCGCCGGCTCCATTGAAAACCTGCGCCACCGCTTCGAAAATCTTCTCAGCGATCTCAATCTCGATTTCCGAAAGGGGACGCTCGATGGCGGCAAGCGGCTGGTCGGGGTCGCCGCCGAACAGCGCGCTGACGGCAATCGCAATCGCTTCGGGATCCAGTGTCATGAACAGCGCATCAGGCGACGTTTCGGCGGAAGCCAAGGTCATTGCGCCGAAGCTGCCCTCCGGCAAGCGAACGTCGGCCGTACGGCAGATTTCGATGTCCCCCAGCTCAATCTCGACCGGTGTGTTCAGCGTGTTCTCGAAATAGTCGATGATGTCGGGCATGCAGCGCGCCGCGCATGCCCTGGCCGTATCCAGCACATGATCCGGATTCCCCGTTTCGCCGGTCAGGCGTTCGACGATCAGGTCGCGCATCTGCGCCGGGTTTGGCTGGTTGCTCATTTCGTGCGTGACTCGCTCACTACCCCGGAACCTCGATCAAGCGGCCTTGGCGGCTTCACCACCCGAATTGAGCGTGCTCTCCTCAACGGCGTCGATCGAGGGCCGGTCCTTGGCAGAGATCGTCTTGCGGCCAAACTCGAGCGCCACCTGCGGCAGCGAGCCGTTCATATAGGCCAGCAGCGTCTGCTTGATGATGGTGTAGAGCCGCGTGCGCTTTTCGCGCACGACCTTGACCTTCGCCGCGATCGGCCCGACCACCGCATAGGCCATGAAGATGCCGAGAAAGGTGCCGACAAGAGCGGCGCCGATCAGCCCACCCAGGATTTCCGGCGACTGGTCGAGCGCGCCCATGGCCTTCACCACGCCCAGCACGGCGGCACAGATACCGAGCGCCGGGAAGCCGTCGCTCATCTGGATCAGCGCGTGATATGACTTCAGCTTGTCGTGCTTGATGGTGTGGATTTCCTCATCCATCAGCGCCTCGATCTCGAAGGGACGCGCATTGCCGATGATGATGATGCGGCAATAGTCGCAGATGAAATGCGTCAGGTCGTGATCCTTCAGAACGCGCGGGAAGGCCTGGAAGATTGCCGATTCATCCGGGTTGTCGATATGCGCCTCGACCTCGTTGCGCGGTTTGGTCCGTAGTTCCCGCATCAGGCTGTGCAGTACGCCCAGCACTTCCAGATAGTCCTGCTCTTTCGGCACTGACTGCTTGACTGCCTCAAGCATCGCCATGCCGGAATCCTTCACCACCGACAAAGGGTTGGCAACGAGGAAGATGCCCAGCGCGGCGCCGCAGATGATGACCACTTCCCAAGGCTGCCACAGCACGTTGAGGTAGCCGCCCATGGCCATATAGCCGCCGATCACGCAGCCAAACGTGATAATCATCCCGATCAGAATACCCACCGCCGGCCCCTATCCAGAATCAACCATTCTGTTTCTAGGCAGCGTGCCTTGTGTGAGGCTTGTTAACGAGACCGTGGTCCAACAGCTTCACGCAAGCGTCGCAGCCTAATGGAAGGTTGCCGCATCATGCCGGAGACCTGCCTTGGTCAGCACATTCGCCAGCTATCAGCTCATTGCCCGCGACATCGACCGCTCGCTCACGCGTGTCGAAAGTCAGCCGATGGTGGCGCGCGAATCCAAATATTATCTGGAAAACATCACCAAGGTTAAGTCGATCGACGAATTCGTCTCCGACAACAGGCTGTTCCGCTACGCCATGAAAGCCCATGGCCTCAGCGACATGTCCTACGCCAAGGCATTCATGGTGAAGGTTCTGGAGGGCGGGATCAGCGATACCGACAGTTTCGCCAACAAGCTGACCGACAAGCGCTATCTGGAGTTCGCCAAGAGCTACAACTTTGCCGCCCATGGCGAGAACGCAACCGTCTACAGCAACGCGCAGCAGGGCACGGCCACCCGCTACCAGCTGCAGGCGACGATCGCCGGCGTTGCGTTCGACAATCCGATCCTCCAGGCACAGACCGAAGACTACCTCGCCCGGATCAAGAGTGTGACATCGATCGACGAGTTTCTTGCCGACGACGCGCTCTACAGCTACGCGCTCAAGGCCTACGAGCTGAGCGACCGGCTTAAAGACAAGGACTTCATGCAGCGCATCCTTGAAGGCGGCGTTGCGGATCCCGACAGTCTGGCGAACCGGCAGTCGAACCCCGCCTACGCCGAATTCGCCACCGCATTCGATTTCGCCGCCCGCGGCGAGGGCGCGATGACCTTTACCGTCGCACAGCAGGGCGCGGTGGAAAAATATGCGCGCCAGACGCTGGAAGAAGAGGCCGGCAGCCAGAACGAAGGCGTGCGGCTGGCGCTGTACTTCCAGCGCAAGGCAGCGGCGATCACATCGCCCTACCAGATACTCGCCGATAAGGCGCTGGCATCGGTCGTTCGCACCGCGCTCGGACTTCCCGATTCGATCGCCATGGCCGACATCGATCGCCAGGCGACCATGTTCACCGAGCGGCTCGATTTCGCCGACTTCAAGGACCCCGAGGCTCTTGGGAAATTTCTGGCCCGCTTCACCTCTATGTGGGAGCTGAACAACGGCCAGTCAGGCGCTGCGGCGGCATCGTCGGTACTGTTCGGCCAGCCCATCGAGTTCGGAATATCGACCGATGTACTGCTGACGCTGCAGCGGCTGCGCGGTTAAAGGAGAAACCAATGGAATCCGGTCTTTACGTCGCATTGTCGTCGCAGGTCGCACTTGAACGCCGGCTGACCACGATCGCCGACAACATGGCCAACACCAGCACCGTCGGCTATCGCGCGACTGGCGTGAAATTCGAGAATCTCGTGACCGGAACCGGCAACGGATCGGTCTCATTCGTTTCGTCCGGCGACACCTATATCGCAAACACAAACGGCTCGCTTCGCGAAACGGGCAATCCGCTCGATTTCGCCATCCAGGGCGATGCCTGGTTTGCGATCCAGGGGCCGAACGGCCCGGTCATGACCCGTGACGGCCGCTTCTCCATGCTCAATACCGGTGAGCTCGTGACCTTGACGGGTTATCCTGTATTGGATGCCGGTGGTGCGCCGCTTCAGCTGGACCCCCTCGGCGGTTCGCCCGAATCCGGCGCTGATGGAATGCTGCGCCAGAATGGCCGCCAGGTGGGCGCCATCGGCCTCTACCAGTTTACACCGGGCATGAACTTCACGCGTTTCGGCAATTCCGGCATCGTGCCGGAAGGCAATCCCGTGCCGATTGTCGACCAGCAGGAAATTGGCGTCGCGCAAGGCTTCGTCGAGGACTCCAACGTGAACGCCGTCAAGGAGATGATGGAGCTCATTCAGGTTCAGCGGGCCTTCGATCAGATCACCGCTCTCATGCGCGACAGTGAAGAAGCGGTCGATACGTCCATCCGCACTCTCGGATCCAGCTAGCGGAGACAGATTTGGTGCCCGAAACCGTCGCGGCGGAACCGAAGGTCAATGCCGGCCTGCGTCCGTTGGAAGCCTTGGAGGAACTCTATCGGCGCTTCAGCGATCCGGCCCGGATCATCCGCCGGGGCGGCCATGTCGTCGAGGTAACGGCCACCCATTTTCGGGTTGGCGGACTGTCTCAGGCCGCACGCATGGGCGACGTCGTCGACTTCCGGACATCGCGCGGTACGCGCTCGGGTGAGGTCGTCCAGATCAACCCCGGTAACGTGCTCGTCGCGCCATTCGAAAGCAGTGCTGAAACCGAACTCGGGCAGGAAGTCTTCAATCGCGGCCCGACCGCGATCAACCCGGGCGACAATTGGCGCGGCCGTGTGGTCGACGCGCTGGCGCGGCCGATCGACAATGCCGGACTATTGTTGCCCGGCAATGCCGCTCACTTGCCCGAAACCCCTGCCCCGTTGCGGCGACAACGGGTCGATGCGCCCTTCAAGACCGGCGTTCGCGTCATCGATATCTTCACGCCGCTCTGCTACGGCCAGCGCCTCGGCGTCTTCGCCGGATCGGGCGTGGGCAAGTCCACGCTGCTCGCGATGCTCGCCAGCGCCGACGCATTCGACACGGTGGTGGTGGCTCTTGTCGGCGAGCGCGGCCGCGAGGTCCGCGAATTCCTCGAAGATACGCTTGGCGAAGAGACCATGGGCAAGACAGTTGCGGTCGTCGCCACAAGCGATGAAAGCGCCATGATGCGCCGGCGCGCGCCCGGCACGGCCATGCGCGTCGCCGAGCATTTCCGCGATCGTGGCGACCGGGTGCTGCTGGTCCTCGATTCCATCACACGCCTGGCCCACGCTTTGCGCGAAGTCGCAACCGGCACCGGCGAGCCGCCCGTCGCGCGCGGCTATCCGGCCTCCGTCTTCACCGATCTGCCCAAGCTGCTCGAACGCGCCGGTCCCGGCATAGAAGGCCGCGGTTCGATCACCGCGATCCTGTCGGTGCTGGTCGATGGTGACGACCACAACGACCCTGTCGCGGATTCGGTTCGCGGCATTCTCGACGGGCATGTCGTCCTCGACCGTGCGATCGCCGAACAGGGCCGCTTTCCAGCCGTCAATCCGCTTGCCTCGATATCTCGCCTTGCCCCCCGCGCCTGGACACAGGAGCAACAGGCGCTTGCGACGCGGCTCAAAGCGATGATCGCCCGGTACGAAGATACGCGCGATATCCGCCTGCTGGGCGCCTATCAGCCGGGCGCCGATGCCGAACTCGATCTCTCCGTGCGCCAGGTGCCGACGATCTACGAAGCTCTGATCCAAGGACCGCAGGATCACCGCTCTTTCGACCCCTTTGCCGATCTGGCCCGACATCTCAAAGCCAAGGAGACTTCCGTTGAACAGGCTCCGGAACAAGGCGGCTAGCGCCATTGAAAATCTGTTCCGGTTCGGAAAATCGGAACAGCAGCCGCGCCCGACGAAGCGGCAGTCGAGAGAACGGTCGAGCGATGTGATTGTCGCCGGCCTCGGTATTGCGCTCGGCCTCATATGCGCGTTCTTTCCATGGTACGTCTTTTTCAATCAGGAAAAGTTCGGCATTCGTGCCGTGCAGTTTTCGGGGGCTGACGGCACACGCATCGTTCCCGATGACCTGACCTATCAGCCATCGCTCGTCGGCCAGGGATTCGCGATCGAAGACATACCACTGCTTCAACTCGACCGGATCGCCACCGGCACCGTGCCGAGCGAAGCCGACCCCGCCACCGGCGAAGTGTCGCTTGCCGATCAGCCCTTCCCCGGCGACTTGGCGCCGGAGCCCGAATACCAGGTGGTTCATATCGCAAACGGAAGGGCGATGATCGAGGATAAGGAAGGCCTCTATGTCGTGCAGACCGGGTCCATCCTTCCCGACAAGAGCCGCGTTGCCTCGATCGAAAAGCGCGACGGGAACTGGGTCCTGGTGACGAGTTCCGACAAGGTCGTGCATCTCGGGCAGTAGGCCAGCCCGCCCGGCTATCGAAAAACGCAAGGCCCGCGCAAGGCCCACCTCCTACCCTTCGGTTCTGCTGCAAGAGGATTCGCAATGCAGGCCGTCAACTTGTTTGAACTCGCCACACAGCAGGCCAAATGGCTTGCCGTGCGCCAATCTGCCGTTTCAAGCAACATCGCCAACGTCAACACTCCAGGCTTCCGCGCCATGGACGTCGCGCCGTTCGAGAGCCTGCTGTCCGGCTCGCGGGTCACCATGGCGGCCACCCACCCCAGTCACCTGGGCGCCAACGCTACCCAGGCCTCTTTCTCCTTGAACGAAATCGAATCGGAAACGCCGGTGCTTCCGTCCGAGAACTCCGTGGAACTGGAAAAGGAGCTGATCAAGTCTGGTGAGCTGCGCCGTTCCTTCGAACTCAACACCGGTGTGGTGAAGGCATTTCACCGGATGCTTCTGATGGCTTCGGAGGGCTGACGGCATGGACCCGCTATCCGCATCGCTCAAAGTTGCCGCTTCCGGCATGACTGCTCAGTCGGAGCGCCTGCGCGTGGTTTCCGAAAACCTCGCCAATGCCCAGTCGACGGGCAAGCTGCCGGGTTCCGATCCCTACCAGCGCAAGACCATCACCTTCGCGGCCGAGCTCGATCGCGCCAGCGGCGCGAGTATGGTCGATGTTGCATCGGTCGGCTCCGATTTGAGCGCTTTTCCTGTCGAATATCAGCCTGGTCATGAGGCGGCTGACGAATTCGGCTACGTGAAAATGCCCAATGTGAACATTCTGCTCGAAATGGCCGACATGCGCGAAGCCATCCGCGGCTACGAAGCCAACCTGCAGAACATCAAGCAGTCGCGCGAACTCATATCGATGACAATCGACCTGTTGAGGAACTGATCATGGTTATCGGCGCCCTTACCGCCCTGGACATGCTGTCGACCGCGCACGGCGCGATCACCGCTGCCACGCAGAAACCCAATCCGCAGGCCGAGAGCGCGGCCGCCACTTCGTTTGCAGAGGCGCTCGGTGCGGCTGCCGGCGGCACGCTCAATTCGATGCAGAACGCCGAAAAGCTGTCGGTCGCCGCTCTTCAGGGTGGCGCTGACATGCGCGAAGTCGTGGATGCGGTGATGGATGCCGAACAGTCGCTGAAGGCAGCCATCTCGATCCGCGACAAGATCGTTCAGTCTTATCTCGAAGTCAGCCGCATGGCGATCTGAAGAGGAATCCCGGCATGAAAGCTCTCGCCATCGCAGCCACCGGCATGAACGCCCAGCAGCTCAATCTGGAAGTCATCGCCAACAACATCGCGAACATCAACACGACGGGCTTCAAGCGTGCCCGCGCCGAATTCTCCGACCTGCTTTACCAGACGGAACGGCTCCAGGGTGTGCCGAACCGCGCCAATGCGAGCATCGTGCCGGAAGGGGCCATGGTTGGTCTCGGCGTCAAGACCGTGGCGGTGCGCAACGTTCATCTTCAAGGCTCGCTTGTCAGCACTGGCAACCCCCTCGACCTGGCGCTGACCGGCAATGGCTGGTTCCAGATAGAGGGCGCCGACGGAACGCCATTCTATACGCGCGCGGGCGCCTTCAACACGAATTCGGTTGGGCAACTCGTTACCGCCGACGGCTTCTCCGTTTCGCCGAACATCACGGTGCCGGAGAATACTGTGGAGGTGGTGGTCAACAAATCCGGCCAGGTCTTTGCCCGCCTCGCGGACCAGCAGGAACTCGAAGAGCTTGGCCAGCTTACGCTTGCCACCTTCGCCAACCAGGCGGGTCTGGCGCCGCTGGGCGACAACCTGTTTCAGGAAACGACGGCATCGGGTCCCGCCAATGTGGGCATCCCTGGCGATCCGGGCTTCGCGACCATCGAGCAAGGATATCTGGAAGCCTCGAACGTCGATCCGGTGAAGGAAATCACCGAGCTGATCTCGGCGCAGCGCGCATATGAAATGAATTCCAAGGTCATCAAGGCCGCCGACGAAATGGCCTCGACGATCACGCAGGGAATGCGCTGATGAGGGCCTTGCGTCTTACCATTGCCTCCATGGCCGCCGCCGCCTCCGTGGCGGCTTCGGCGTTTGCGGCGTTTGCCCAGGAAACGGTGGTGGTGCCGACGCGCGTGATCTATCCCGGCGAAACAGTCGCCACGGCCGATGTTCAGTCGGTCGCGTTGAGGCGCAGCAAGGCTGGCCTGCCGCCCATCGCTTTCGACCGCGACGAAGTGGAAGGCCGGGTGGCACGCGGCACTCTGCTGCCCGGACGGCTGATCGCTCTCAGTTCGTTGCGCGATGCTTACGCCGTGGAAGCCGGCAAGCCCGTGCAGGTTCAATTCGTTCAGGGCGCCTTGACGATTTCGGCCGTCGGTGTGCCCCTTCAGGCTGGGTCGGTTGGCGATCTGATCCGTGTCCGCAACATCGACAGCGGCGTTGTCTTCTCCGGTACGGTGATGGCCGACGGCACGGTGAGGGTCAGCGCATCATGATCCGCGGCCTCGCGCTTGCAGCATTGTTTTCACTGGCGTCGGCTTCGCCGGCGTTTTCCGGTGGCGACATCATGGCCAGCTCGCGGATCAAGGATATCGCCACTCTGCAAAGCGCCCGCGACAATCAGCTGGTCGGCTACGGCCTGGTCATCGGCCTTCACGGCAGTGGCGACGGGCTCCGCAACTCGCCTTTTACTGAACAGTCCATGCGCGCCATGCTCGAAAATCTCGGCATCGCCACCGAAGGCGGACGTGTCCGCTCGAACAACGTCGCCGCGGTTATCGTCACGTCCAACATGCCGCCTTTCGTACAGTCGGGCGCGCGGATCGACGTCGCGGTTTCGTCGCTTGGCGACGCCACGTCGCTGGCCGGCGGCATTCTTGTCATGACGCCGCTGCGCGCCGCCGACGGCGAAATCTATGCGGTTGCCCAGGGACCGGTAGTGGTCTCCGGCTTCAACGCACAGGGACAGGCCGAGCAGGTGACGCAAGGCACGCCAACCAGCGGCCGCGTTCCCAACGGTGCGATTGTTGAGCGTCAAGTCGACGCCGAGTTCAACGACATTCACACAATGACGCTGCAGCTGCGCAATCCGGACTTCTCGACGGCCGTCAGGGTGACCGACGCAATCAACCAGTTCGCGCAGGTGCGATACGGCAAGCTTGTCGCTGCCGAACAGGATTCCCGCACGGTGCTGATCAGCAAACCGGGTGGCGTGACCGCCGCTCGCTTCTACGCCGAACTTGAGAACATCCAGGTCGAATCCGATGCGCCGGCCCGTGTTGTCGTGGACGAACGCAGCGGCACGATCGTCATCGGCCAGGACGTGAAGATTGCGCGCGTGGCGATCAGCCATGGCGCTCTGACAGTGCGGATTACGGAGATGCCGCGGGTGGTCCAGCCCGCGCCCTTCTCTCGCGGGGAAACCGAGATCGAGGACTTTACCGCGATCGAAGTGGAACGCGCCGACTCCAAGGTCGCGATTCTCGACGGCCCCGACCTTCAGTCACTGGTAGCGGGCCTCAACCGGATCGGCGTCAAGCCCGACGGCGTCATCGCCATCCTTCAGGCAATCAAGTCGGCCGGTGCGCTCCAGGCCGAACTCGTTGTCCAGTAAGGCTCGAAAATGCCGCTGTCCGAAAACGTCACCTTTCCCGCCGGCATCGCAAGGCTCGCCGCCGCCGGGGCGCTGTTGGCGCTGGCTGCCGTGCTGCCGGCCGCCTCACAGTCGCTCGTCCCGGGCGCGCCCGCTGAATCCAGCGCGGATGAGATTGAGCGCTTCTGCGGCAACATCGTTGATGCCGCGCGCGACCGCCGCTACGCGTTGCAGAAGATGGAACTCGAAACGCTGCAAACCGATATCGACGAGCGCATCGTCAAGCTCGAGGAAAAGCGCGCCGAGTATGAGGAATGGCTCTCGCGTCGCGATCGCTTCATGAAGCAGGCACAGGACGCGGTCGTGGAAATCTACGGCAACATGAGACCCGACGCCGCCGCCAGCCAACTCGGCGAGCTCCGGGCCGAAACAGCCGCGGCAATCCTGATGAGCCTCGATGCGCGCAAAGCCAGCGTCATTCTCAACGAGATGAAAATCGAAACCGCTGCGTCGCTGACCGGGATCATGGTCAGCGCCGCGCGACAGAAGGATCCCAGTTGATGCGCAGAATTGCCATCGCCGCCGCGGCCCTCACCCTTGGTGGATGCACCGCGATGGACGAGATCGGCGTTCCGCCGCGACTGTCCCCCGTCGCGATGGGCGTCGGCCCGAGCGTGATGTCGGCCAGCCATTATCCCGACACCCCCGCCACACCGGTGCGGCGCTTCTCGCTATGGAACGACCGTCAAAGCCGGCTGTTCACGGATCCGCGAGCGCTGTCGGTTGGCGATATCCTCACTGTATCCATCGTGATCAATGACCGCGCGCAGTTCAAGAACCAGTCGGAACGCGAGCGCACCGTTTCGCGGACACTCGGCCTGAGCGCCGGCATTCCTTCGGCGTCGATTGCCGCCGATGGCGGCATTACCTCCGGCACTTCGACCGACGGCTCGGGAGCCACGACGCGATCCGAAAGCATCAATCTTTCGGTTGCCGCGATCGTCACCGACGTTCTTCCCAACGGGAATCTGGTGATCAGCGGCTCACAGGAAGTCCGCGTCAACGCCGAACTGCGCATTCTCACGATAGCCGGCATCGTAAGGCCTTCGGATATTGGCGCCGCCAACACGATCGAATACGAGCGAATCGCCGAAGCGCGGATTTCCTATGGTGGTCGCGGCCGCCTGACCGAAGTGCAGCAGCCGCCCTACGGACAGCAGATTCTCGACAACGTGTTGCCGTTCTGACGGAGTGAAGGCGAGTAATGGCCGAAGCCAACGCAGCCCAGGCGCAGAATAAGGGCCCATCGGTGGTCGTGCAGCTTCTGCTGCTGGTCATGCTGACCGGCGCGGCGGTCGGAACCGGATGGTTTACCGGCATCCTTATGAATGGCGAAACGCCGATGCAAGGAACCGGCAAACAGGTTAATGCCGAAGCCGACTACGAAGATCTGCCGGGCTCCGCGGATGCGGAGAAGTCGCTGCACATTTTCCGGCTGGAGGCAATCAACACAAATCTCGCCGATCCGGTCGACATATGGGCCAGAATGGAACTGGCGCTTGTCTTCGATGACGTTCCGGATCCGGTTCTCGCCGAACAGATTCATCAGGACTTCCTGGCCTATCTGCGCACTGTGAAGGCACGCCAGATCCAGGGAGCCAGCGGCTTTCAGCACCTCAAGACCGATCTCGAAGAGCGCGCCCGCATCCGCAGCAACGGGCGGGTCAAGCAGATTCTGGTCAGAACGCTCCTGTTCGAATGAAAACGGTCGCTGCCGCATTCACAATATTGCTGTTCCTGACCGGTGCGGCATCGGCCCAGCAGTTCGACCTTGGACAGATTGCCCAGGCGGACGGGTCCACGATCGGGACCATCATTCAGCTTTTCGGCCTGATAACCGTACTATCGGTCGCGCCGGGCATTCTGATCATGGTCACGAGTTTCACCCGCTTCGTAATCGCCTTCTCCATACTGCGGGCCGGAATCGGACTGCCGACGACTCCTGCCAACCTGATACTGATCAGTCTCGCCCTGTTCATGACGTTCTATGTCATGGCTCCGACTTTCGATCAGGCCTGGAATAACGGCGTACAGCCATTGATGAATGACGAGATCGATGAATCCGAGGCATTGCGCCGCATTTCGGACCCGTTCCGCAATTTCATGGCCGCCAATGTGCGGGAAAAGGACTATGCGCTGTTCATCGACCTCGCGCGTGAGCGCGAGACCGTATCCGTCGAGAGCTCCGAAACCGATCTGCGCGTCCTCGTGCCGGCATTCATGATTTCGGAGATCCGGCGCGGATTCGAGATCGGCTTTCTGATCGTTCTGCCGTTCCTCGTCATTGATCTCATCGTTGCGACGATCACCATGTCGATGGGCATGATGATGCTTCCACCGACAGTTGTTTCACTGCCATTCAAGATACTTTTCTTTGTTCTAATAGATGGCTGGAACTTGCTGGTAGGCAGTCTTGTCCGCTCTTTTGTTTAGGAACGCCCGCCTGCCTTACCTGACGTCAAAGAACAACCGTCCAAAAATCGCCGCCAGGCTCGACTGATTATCACTTTGGTAGGATTTGGCCGCCATATTGCCCCAAAGCATGGCGGGTGAACTCCTCTATGGGTTCATGGGCATGATGCCGCTCCGCCAAACCGGTCAGCCCGGTATGTCCCAAGAATACCACCTTTAAGGGGCAGGTCCCATGTCCAGTATCATGACGAACTCCGCCGCTATGACGGCGCTGCAGACCCTGAAGACCACCAACAAGGCGTTGGATACCACTCAGGGCCGTATCTCGACCGGTTACCGCGTTGCGGAAGCTGCCGACAACGCCGCCTACTGGTCGATCGCAACGACGATGCGTTCCGACAACAAGGCGCTTTCCACCGTTCAGGATTCGCTCGGCCTCGGCGCCGCCATGGTCGACGTTGCCTACACGGCGATGGATTCCGCCAAGGACTATCTTGACGAGATCAAGACCAAGCTCGTTGCGGCCACCGCGCCGGGCGTCGACAAGTCGAAGATCCAGGCCGAAGTCAGCGAACTTCAGAACCAGCTGACGAGCCTCGCCTCTTCGGCTTCGTTCTCCGGCTCCAACTGGCTGTCGTCCGATTCCTCGGCCAGCGGCTATTCGGCCACGCAGTCGATCGTTTCGTCCTTCACCCGCAACGCCGACAACACCATCGCTCTTGGCAAGATCGACGTTTCTCTGGCGAACTTCACGCTGTTCGACGCTTCGGCGACCGGCACCGGCATGCTCGATCAGGGCATCGCTCTGACCGAGGACGGCGATGTGCAGGACGTTGCCGAGGACGCCGGTGACGGCGCCGGTACCGAGGCTTTGGTCGCCGTGTTCGCCGACGTCAGCGCCGGTGTAACGCTCGAAGGCAATAACGAGATCACCTTCGACCTGATCCGCAACGACGTGACCACGTCGATCACGATCAACAAGGCGACAGTTGATGCTGCGCTCAGCTCGACCGACGGTGTGATCGCAAACGCCGCGGACATGGCCACAGTGCTCGATCTGGCTCTCACCAACGCTGGCATAAACACCACCACCGAGGTTACGGTGGCGGCAAACGCCAACGCGGTGGAAATCACCCACGCCACGGACGCTCTGACCGACACCCTGGAGATCGCCAACGCGGCTTCGTCGACCAACGGCAACAGCTTCGGTGTTGCCACCTTCGACATCACCAGTGCTTCGACGGCCCAGCTCGAGAGCTACATCAACGGCGTCAACGGCATGCTCGAATCGGTCACTGGGGCGGCTTCGAGCCTCGGCGCCATCAAGAGCCGCATCGACATGCAGAACGACTTCGTGTCGAACCTGATGGATGCGGTCGACCGTGGCGTCAGCCAGCTCGTCGATGCCAACATGGAAGAAGAGTCCACCAAGCTGCAGGCCCTTCAGGTTCAGCAGCAGCTCGGCATCCAGGCATTGTCGATCGCCAACTCCAACTCGCAGATGATCCTGTCGCTGTTCCGCGGCTAGTTCACCTGGCAATTACAGCACGCAATGAGAGGGCCGCCCGGCAACGGGC
>JBBDJD010000011.1:0-288602 GCA_040880025.1 Rhizobiaceae bacterium | reverse complement strand
CCCCCCCCCGGCCCCCCCCTCTTACCATTTTCGCACAAGCTTCACCGGTTAGTCTGACGGCACGATCATGATCGGAGCAGTCAGCCTGTGCCGGAGCAATTCCAGAGAATCATCAACAATCTTCGCGATTTCGGGCCCCAGCGGCTCGCGATCATGGGCGGCGTGGCGGCTCTTGTCATTGCAATCGTCACGATTGCCTCGATTTACCTGAACAAGCCGGCATACGAGACGCTCTATGTCGGCCTTGAGCGGTCCGACGTAAACCAGATGGGTCTCGTGCTTGGCGAAGCAGGTATCGCTTTCGACGTAGCCTCCGACGGCACGACCCTGCTGGTCACTGCCGGCAAGACTGCCCAGGCCAGGATGCTCCTGGCTGAAAAGGGCCTGCCGACCAGCACAAATGCGGGCTATGAGCTGTTCGACAATGTCGGTTCGCTTGGGCTGACCACCTTCATGCAGCAGATCACCCGAATTCGCGCACTGGAGGGCGAGGTCGCCCGCACCATCCAGTCGATTGGCGGCATCCGGGCCGCGCGCGTTCACATCGTTCTGCCCGAACGTGGCAGTTTCCGTCGCGAAGAGCAGAAACCCACGGCCTCCGTCGTCATTCGCTCCGCAAGCATCGACGGTCAGCGGGCCGCCTCGGCCATCCGCCATCTGGTTGCGGCAGCTGTGCCGGGCCTCAACATCGACAACGTGACCGTGCTCGACGCGAACGGTACGTTGTTGGCCTCGGGCGACGACCCCAACAACAGCTCAATGGCCCGGTCGATGACCATCGAACAGTCGGTGGCGACCAACATCGAGTCCAATATCCGCCGCGCGCTCGCCCCCTATCTCGGACCGGAAAACTTCCGCGCCAGTGTGCGCGCCGACGTCAACACCGATCAGCGGCAGACCGAAGAGACGATTTTCGACCCGGATTCCCGCGTCGAGCGTTCGGTTCAGGTCGTACGGTCCAACGACCAGGCCAATCAGCGCTCGGCCTCCAATCCGACTACGGTGGAACAGAATCTGCCGACCGCGCAGGTCGACGCAACGACCGCGCCCGAATCCTCCGAGCAAAGCGAGCGTCGGGAAGAGACCACCAACTACGAACTGAACTCGAAGCGGATCGCCACCGTCTCCAACGGTTACTCACTTTCGAGGCTGTCGATTGCCGTTGTCGTGAAT
Organism: Rhizobiaceae bacterium; assembly: GCA_040880025.1. Classification (GTDB taxonomy): domain Bacteria; phylum Pseudomonadota; class Alphaproteobacteria; order Rhizobiales; family Rhizobiaceae; genus RCIO01. The sequence goes on along the minus strand of JBBDJD010000011.1, from coordinate 287,429 downwards.
CAGGGCCGCCTGCGTGAAATCCTGGGCGCGAACGCCACCGACGCCCAGATCGAGGAACGCGTGGTCGAAATCGAGAAGCTGGTGGTCTCGGCATCGGGATTCGAGGATGCCCGCGGCGATCTGCTCGAAGTCTCCGCCGTGGAGTTCATGGCCGACGAGACGAGCTTTGAAACGCCGGGCGCCGGCATTCTGGACAATCTGACGCGCCAGAGCGGCACCATGATCAATGCCGCTGCTTTCATCGTCGTGGTTTTCCTCGTGGTGTGGTTCGGCGTTCGTCCCATGACCGCGATGCTGGCCGGCCCCGAAGGCGGCAACGGTCGCAGCTTCGACGATGTGCAGCGCAGCCTGCCCAACAATGCGGCCCAGCAGCAGGCGGCAATTGCGGACGGGACGTCGGCGGGAGGCATGCCAGCCGGAGGCGACGGCGGTGGGTACGTGGAAGACGCGCCGGAGGATATTCGCAGACGCATCAAGCCCGCACCCCAGGATCGGTTGGCCCGAATGGTCGACCTCAGCGACGAACGCACAGCCCAGATATTGCGCAAATGGGCGGCGCAGGAAGCTAGCTGATGCCCGCACTCGCTCTTGCCGACGTATTGAAAGACTTTGGCGCCCACCAACAGTCAGCCAAGCCGGTTCCTGTGAACGAACCGCGGCAGCAGCCTCCCGCGGAGGCCGTCGTGGTTCCGCCAAGAGTGGAGACCAGTGCGGCCGACCAGGCCATCGAAGTCGCGAAGCAGGAGCTTGCCGCCCGGCTTGAACTTGAACACACCGAAGCGATCGACGCGCTGAAGGAAAGCCACAAGCAGGAAATCGAGCGCCTCCAGGCTGAAATCGGCGAGCGTGCGGGCGACACCGTGACCGCCGGCTTCCAGGAAATGGAGAACCGACTGGTCGAACTTACCTCCAGCGTGGCGGCTCGCATTCTCGGGATCACGCTGACGGAAGATGTTTCCGCCAAGGCGCTCGATGCGCTGGCAACGGCGATCGGAAAGGCCGCGCGGGATCGCGAGGCGGTGCGAATCCGAATTCACGGTCCGCTTTCTCTCTTTGAAGCGCTGCGGGCCAAGCTGGGTCGTTATGCCGACCAGGTGGAGTTCACCGAATCGACCAATCTCGACGTGACGGTCGCGATCGATGACGCGCTCTTCGAAACGCGGTTGTCCGAATGGTCCAGCTCGCTGTCGGAGATCATGGCATGAAGGCCGACGCGGAGGGCAGACAGGAAATCATCATCGTCCGCCGTGGCAGCCGCGATGACGATGAAGGTCATCATGGCGGCGTCTGGAAGATCGCCTTCGCCGACTTCATGACGGCCATGATGTGTTTCTTTCTGGTCATGTGGCTCATCAACGCGGCCAACGAGCAGACACGCGCCGCGCTCGCCAGCTACTTCAACCCCGTCAAACTGATTGACCGCAACACCAACAGAAAAGGAATCGGCGATCTGGACAAGGGGCCCGAATCCTCGAGCGTGACGGGCGAAGAAGCCCGAAGCCCCGCCGCCGAGAATGCTGTCGGTACCCGCCGCTCTTCTCCCGAAACGGCGGAAGAGGATACCGAGGCGGAAGATCCCAGTATCGCCCAGCATTCCGACGATGAACTGTTCGCCGATCCGTATGCGGTTCTTTCCGAGATCGCCGGCGAGACCGAGGCGCTGCAGAACATCTCTGCCAAGGGCGACGGCGGCATGCAGGAATCCGGCCCGGCGACGGGCGCCGAGGGTGGCGAATCCTACCGCGATCCGTTCGCGCCTGATTTCTGGTCCAGTCAGATCGAGATTCCAGAAACCAGCGACCAGAGCGCCAGGCCCTCCCTCCCGGAGGGTCCGATTGCCGTCGACCTCCTGCAGCCGCCACCCAAAGACGCCGCCATCCGCGACGATCCTTTCGCGCCCAAGGCGGAAGAGGAAGCCCAAACCGACGACACTCTGGAGCGGGTTATCGCCGGTCTCAACGACAGCAGCGCCCAGCCCGGCCCGCAGCCAGTCGAGCCGGAACCCCTGTCCTCGCAAGCCGATCAGGAAGAACCCGGCGAGGTTATTGAACATGACGCCCTGCGCGCCGAAATCGAGGAGGCTACGTCGGACGCAGCCAAACGCCAGGCGATGGCTGACGAAATCCGCCAGGAACTGGAAAACGCGTTGGGCGCAATTGCACGAAACGGCGTTTCGGTAACCCCGACCGAGACAGGCGTGCTGATCTCCGTCGCCGACAACATCGACGACGGCATGTTCGAAATCGGTTCTGCCGTACCACGGCGCAATCTCGTGTTTGCAATGGACGGGATCGGCAAGGCGCTCCGCGAACATGGAGGCTCGGTGGTCATCAACGGTCACACCGACGGGCGGCCCTTTGCCGGCGACGGATACGACAATTGGCGCCTTTCGACTGCGAGAGCCCATGCCACCTACTACATGCTGGTGCGCGGCGGAGTGGACGAGAACCGCATCATCGGCGTGGCCGGTTATGCCGATCGGCGTTTGAAATTGCCGGACGATCCGTTCGCCGGCGAAAACCGGCGCATCGAAATCCTGCTTGAGTCCGCCGGATGAGCATGTCGCCAAGACATATGGCGGTAGCGCTGACCACGGTCGCCGCGGTCCTTGCCGCGCCCGCGGCGGCCAGGGCCGAGCTCGCCCCACTCGAACCCTATCAGATGGTGCGGTCGCTCCAGCTTGTTCAGGACCGCATTGCCGACGGGGATCATGCCGCCCTTCCGATGCAGCGCAAGCTCATCGAGCTCATCGACGAACGCCTGGGTTCCACGAGGCCTGGCGACTTCAAAGATCAACGCAATTTCCGCGCACTGCTGGTCTATGCAATGAGCGGCGGCAATCCGCGCACCGTGGAGCGCATTGTATCGCGCCTTTCGCTTGAAGGCACCGACGCACGATTGAGCGCCGGCGTGCTGGAATATTTGCGTGGCCAGCCCGGCCAGGCCGCCAATGCGCTGGGCAAAATCGATCCGCGTGACGTGTCTTCCGATGTCGCCGCCTTCCTCGCCCTGATCAAGGGCTCGATTGCAGCCAACGACAATCCCGCCGAGAGCCTGGCCTATCTCGATCTCGCGCGCATGATGGGTCCTGGAACCCTGGTGGAGGAAGCGGCGCTTCGACGCTCGACAATCCTGAGCGCCGCCCAGAGGGAGGCGGATCGCTTCCTTCTGATCAGCGAGCAGTATGTTCGCCGGTTTTTGAGTTCACCTTATGCGAGCCAATTCGCCGACGCCTTCGTCGACGGCGTGGCCAACCTGCATGGCGCTATCGACCTGACCCGCGTAGCCGAGGTCATCGATGCAATGAACATGGAGCAGGGCAAGGTCATCTATCTGCGGCTGGCGCGCCGGGCGGCAATTGACCAGCACACTCAGCTTCTCGCATTCGCCCGCGCCGGTTTGGAGGGTATGGCAGCCGAGATCGGGTCCGAGGACGACCCGCGCGCGATCCTCTATTCGACCATCGCCGCGGTGACGATCGACGACGTCGATATCGTGCGGACACGGCTTGAGTCCATCGATAGCAGGCAGCTTTCGGCTGGCGACCGCATGCTCCTCGATGCCGCATTTCAGATTCTTGACGAAGTGACGAGCCAGCCGGCTGTTGCGGAGACGCTGGTTCCACGCTCGCCTCACCCCGCTGAAGCACCGGTTGAAATGAGCGCCGATGCGGAAACCGAAAACCTGAGAAACGAGCCGGTGGTTCAACAAGTGTCGGCCAAGCCGGACAGCCCGGCCAATGCACGGCGCGCCAACCTGGTCGAGGACGATGAATTCATCTCCGAAACACGCAGGAAGCTCGAATCGATAGACAAGATGCTGGAAGGGACAAGTGAATGAGCGTCGCGGTCCTCACTGCCGATACGTCGGTCAAAGCCGTAGCTTCACGCGCGGACAACAGACCCGCCAAAGCCGACAGCGACGGCGACTCGGATTTCAAGAATCTCGTGAAAGGCGAAGCCGGCTGCGACACCGCGGCCGCCCATGACGCGAAGAAGCGCGGCGCCAACCAGGGCGAAACCGCCAAATCGGCAGATGACGGCGACGATCGCACGATCTGGCAACGCTATGGAACGCTGTTCGAGAGATCGGCGGACAGTGTCCAGGAGGGCAAGAATGCCGACGAAAACACTGACGAGACCGAAAGCGCTGACGAGATCGAAAGCGGCGAAAAGCCCGACGGCGCTGTCGGCATTGTCAACGCGGCCGCGACGGTCTCCGTGGATGCAAAGGCATCGGAGAAGGATGCAACGGCGGACAAGTCGACAATAGCGCACGAGAAGGTCGCACCGGAGAACATGGGCGCGGATGGCAAGGCCGTTTCGGAGGCCGCAAGAAATGCCGAGGCGCCCTCCGACGCGAAAGCCATGACGTCCGGCGCCTTGCCGGGTGAAGCAGCGGCGGTCATGGGTCCAAAGACCGAGACGCAGAGGCCGGCTCAGGGTCAGGCCTCGCGCGTCGCCTCGGGTGACCATGCGGCTGGCACCGCGCAATCTTCGGCGCCGGACGTCCTGTTGTCGAAAGGAAATGCCGGCGGTTCAGCCGCCGACGGCGACGGCGCAAAGCGCGACGGCCAGGGACAGGGTCATCCATCCCGGCCGGACCAGTTACAGGGCGGCAATCGCATTTCCGGCGTATCGGTCGTTTCGCAACAGGTGACGCCGGCAGCGCCCGCCGCCATGACGCCGACAGGCGCGGCATTCGTGGATTCGTTGGCTGCGGGTGTGGCCAAGGCAGAGCGGGCGGAAATGACCAACCAGCCTACCCTCGCCCAGGCGGCAACGAAGCCCGGACCCATCACGACGCTCCGAATCCAGCTCCAGCCGGCGGAACTCGGCACAGTCACCGCGCGCCTGTCCGGCACCGGGGCGCAGCTTTCGATAGAGATCACGGTCGACAACGCGGAAGCGCGGCACCGTCTCACGTCCGATTCCGATGCGATTGTCACCGCGCTCCGCGGATTGGGCATCGATATCGATCGAGTCACCGTCCAGCAGTCACAGTCGAACCAAGGCGCGACTCCCAACAATGGCGGTCGCGGAAGCGAGTTCGCCCAGTCCGGGGATAACCGCGGTGACCAACAGAACCAGGCATCGCGACAGGGATCCGGTCGCGGACGCGGCGAGGATGCGGGAAGTGGCCAGGGCAATGCGAACACTGACTTATCTGGCGGCGGCGTCTATATTTAGCCTCGCCGCCGCTGGCCAGGCTGCGGCGGCCAACGCGTGTGAGAGCCATATCGTCACCGCGGCGGCGCGTTACGACATCCCGCCCGCCATTTTGTATGCCGTCGGCCTCACGGAAACCGGCCGCAAGGGGAGCCTCTATCCCTACGCGTTGAACATTGAAGGCCGATCCGTGTTTCCCCGGTCGGTGACGGAAGCGCTCATCGAATTCGAGACGGCGCGCGGCAAGGGAAAGACGCTGATCGACCTCGGCTGCATGCAGATCAACCACCACTATCACGGCGACCAGTTCCGAAGCCCCCGCGAGATGCTCGATCCGGCGAAGAATGTCGATTACGCGGCCCGCTTCCTCAAAAAGCTCCACGGGCAGCACGAAACCTGGTCGATGGCGGTGGCCCGCTACCACGCCGGCCCGAACAATAACCCTGCCCAAAAACGCTATATCTGCCGCGTGATCGCCAACCTCGTGGCAACCGGATTTGGACGCTGGACTCCGCAGGCCCGCAATTTTTGCACCTCAGAATAGCGAAAGCCGGTAAGTCATGGCTTACGGCTGTATCCTTCACAGGAACCCCGCAGCACGGATTGCCTTTTGGAAACAAGAGGTTTTGCCAGGTTGACGGTCCGCCCCGCGCGTCGGCCCCGACTCCCTAAATATTAGGCTACAAGATTTCGGTGGTTGTGGCCGATTCCTGCCACCGGATACCCCTCGGTCAACATTTTATTGCAACTGATTCGGAGGGCGGGCCGATGATAGTTATTGTGGACGAGCGTGATCTTGTAAAAGAGGGTTACAATTCGCTTTTTGGCCGTGAGGGAGTCGCTAGCGCGGGTTTCGGGTCGAGCGAATTCGGAGAATGGGTCGAAACTGCGGCGGACGACGACTTGAAGGCGGTGGATGCCTTCCTCATCGGCGAATGTTTGGCAGATATCATCTCACCGAAGAGACTGCGTGATCGCAGCGGCGCTCCGATAATTGCGCTGGCCGACCAGCATTCGCTTGAAAACACGCTGAAGCTGTTTGACTCCGGCGTCGACGATGTCGTGCGCAAGCCGGTCCATATTCGCGAGATCCTGGCGCGTATCTCGGCGATTCGCCGTCGGGCGATGGAAGTGGACAAGTTCACTGCGGTCGGCGGCATGCATATCTTCTGCGACGGGCGCGATCCCGAAATCGCCGGCGAGCCGATGCCGCTTCCACGCCGCGAGCGGCGCATTCTGGAATACCTCGCGGCCAATAGCGGCCGCCGGGTCACCAAGACCCAGGTGTTCAATTCCATCTACGGCATCTTCGACGGCGAGGTCGAGGAAAACGTGGTCGAAAGCCATATCAGCAAGCTCCGCAAGAAGCTGCGCGACCGGCTTGGCCACGATCCGATCGATTCCAAGCGGTTCCTCGGTTACCGGCTAGTCGGCTGATGCGGGTTGACCGCGGCCTGCATCGGAAGCCGCCGCCATTTCCCAAAAAATGCTTCACAAAGCCAGCTTCGCGCAAGTCAGGTGCCCTATTCTCATGACAATTGGCCATGAGAATGAGGAGAAAAGGCTATGAGCCTCTTTGGCATGATGCGCACCGGCGTTTCCGGCATGTCGGCACAAGCCACACGGCTGGGGACGGTGGCTGACAACATCGCCAACTCCAGCACCACCGGCTACAAGGGGGCCAACTCTCAATTCTCGACCCTGGTTATCCCGAATAGCGGTAGCACCTATGCCTCCGGCGGCGTCACCTCCAACGTAGTCAACAACATCTCCAAGGGTGGCGTACTGCAATACACGACCTCGGCCACGGATCTCGCGGTCAGCGGCAATGGGTTCTTCATCGTTCAAAACAGCAGCGGTGTCCCGCTCCTCACGCGCGCCGGTTCCTTCGTACCCGACGGCGAGGGCAGGTTGGTCAATGCCGCCGGCTACCAGCTGATGGGCTATTCCTACGAAAACGGCGCGCCGACGGTGACAGCAAACGGTTTCGACGGCCTGGTGCCCATTACGATCTCCGAGGCGTCGCTGGTGGCGAGTGCATCGACAGGCGGAGGCCTCGCGGCCAACCTGCCTGAAGCGGCGACAATCGTGGCGGCGGGCAGTTTGCCTTCCGACAACGTACTGGCCTCTCAATATTCGGCCAAGACCTCGCTCGTTGCCTACGACAATCTCGGCGGCGAGGTGATGCTCGACGTCTACATGACCAAGACCGCGGCCAACACATGGGAAGTCGCCGTATTCGATCAGTCGCAGGCGACGCCCGGCACCTACTTCCCCTACGGCGCGGGACCTCTGGCAACCCAGACGCTGGATTTCGACGGCACGACGGGTCAACTCACCGGGCTGAGCGCGACTGACATCTCTATTCCTGTGCCCGACGGCCAGAACCTTCTGCTCGACATGTCGTCAATGAGCCAGCTCACCAGCGGCTTCACATTGTTCGACGCATTCGTGAACGGCAATCCGCCGAGCTCGATCGAAGTGGTGGAAATCGGCAATGACGGTACCGTCTATGCGCAGTACGGCGACGGCTCGTTCCGGGCGCTTTATCGGATTCCGCTCGCCAACGTTCAGTCACCAGACCGCCTGCAGGTGCTTCCGGGCAATGTCTTCAGCCAGAGCTCCGATTCCGGCAAGGTCCGGATAGGTTTCCCGACCGAGGGCAAGTCAGGCAGCATCGTCTCTGGAGCGCTTGAAAGTTCCAATGTCGACATCGCCGAAGAGCTGACCACGATGATCGAGTCACAGCGCAACTACACCGCCAACTCCAAGGTGTTCCAGACCGGCTCCGAGCTGATGGACATTCTGGTCAACCTCAAGCGCTAGGATAGGGCCGCCAGGTCCCGAAGGCAAAAGTCATGTCTCTGTCAACAGCACTGGGTATCGCGCAGACCGCGCTTCTCAATACGCAGCGACAGACGACAATCCTGTCCCGCAACCTCCAGGAATCGGCGAACCCCGACTACTCGCGTCGGGGCGCCATGCTGTCGACCGCCGCAAACGGCGCATCAATCGTCGACATCAGGCGCAGCACCAGCGACGTCCTGTTCCGTCAGAACCTGTCGGCGCTATCCGCGTGGTCGGCGCAGGACACGCTTCTGAACGGGCTCAACACGCTCGACATCGATCTCTTCGGCACAGACAACGCCAATCATCCCGCCCGCCTGCTCGGCGATCTGCAGACCGCGCTGCAGACCTACAGCTCCTCGCCCTCCAACACGAGCGTTGCCGAAAACGCCATCGAAACGGCCCGTCAGCTCGTGAGTGCGCTCAACACCAGCTCGGACGCCATCCAGGCGTATCGTTCCAACGTTGATCGCGAAATCGTCACGACGGTGAAGGACCTGAACACGTTGCTTGCCGATTTTCAGGCGGCGAACAATGAGGTTGTCGGCGGCTCCAAGGTCGGCCGCGACGTCAATGACGCGCTGGACCAGCGCGATGCGATCCTGAAACAGATATCGGAGATCGTGCCGGTCTCGGTAGTCAAGCGCGCCAACAATGACATGATGCTGACGACGGCATCCGGAATCACGCTGTTCGAAACCGTCCCGCGCCCGGTCACCTTCACGCCGACTGCCGGATACGCGGCGGGCGCGGCGGGGAACTCGATCTACATTGACGGCGTCCCGCTGGCGGCCGGCTCCGGCGCCAACACGACTGCGTCGGGCAAACTGACCGCGCTGGTTCAGCTCCGCGAGGATGTGGCCGGCGGTCTGCAGGCGCAGCTTGATGAAGTCGCGCGCGGACTGATCACCGCCTTCGCCGAGACCGACCCGACTGCCGTCAACCCGGACCTGGCTGGCCTGTTTACATGGCCGGGCGGCCCGACGCTCCCCGCCGCTGGAACACTCGAAAACGGACTTGCGCAGGTGATCAGCATCAATGCAGCCTATGATTCCAGCGTAGGCGGCAATCCTCACCTGTTGCGCGATGGCGGCGCCAACGGCGTGGCCTATGTTCACAACACGTCCGGCGGCACGAGCTATTCGGATCTTCTGTTGAGCTTCGATACCAGCATCGGCACGCCAATCGCGTTTGACGCCTCCGCGGGCATCGCAGGCACAATCAGCCTGAGCGCTTATTCGACTGAATCGGTGAGCTGGTTCTCCGCGCTGCGTCAGGGCTCTTCCCGGGCAGCGGACAACAAGAGCGCGCTGATGATGCGCACCGCCGAATCGCTGTCCAACGTCACCGGCGTCAATATCGACGAGGAGATGTCGCTGCTGCTCGATCTCGAGCACAGTTATCAGGCATCCGCCAAGCTCGTTCAGACCGTCGATTCCATGTTGGCGGCGTTGCTGGCGGCCGTGAGGTAGTCATGAAGACTACCTTCATCTCGTCCTACAACACCAACCAGTCGGTCCGAACGCATCTGATGAAGATGCAGGCCGAGCTGATCAAGGTCGAGCGCGAGGTGGTGACTGGCCGTGTGGCCGACGCCGGGCTGGCGTTGGGATCGCGGACCGGATTTTCCGTTTCCATGCAGCGGGACGTCGAGCGCCTGCACACAATCATTGACTCCAACGCGCTGGCGGGGTCCCGGTTGGATGGCACGCAATCGGGTCTGCAGACCGTAGCCGATCTGGCGCAGGCCTATATGGTCACAATGACCGCCGCCAGTTCAGGCACGGTGCAGCCTTCGATCGCGGTCGCCGAGGCCAAGGCAGCGATCACGACGATCACAGGCGTTCTGAACTCCAGTCTCAACGGGGAAAACCTGTTTGCCGGCGTCAATACGGACGTGACTCCCATCAACGATTTCTTTGCGCCTGGATCCCCCGCGCGCACGGCAATGGAAACCGCATTCGTCACCCATTTCGGCTTCGCGCATACGGCTCCGGCGGCCGACACGGTTGATCAGGCGGCGATGGATACGTTCCTTACGACCATCATCGAACCGCAATTCATGGGCCCGGACTGGAACACCAATTGGTCCAACGCCACCGACGAGACGATAACCGCGCGCATCACGCTCAATGAAACCAGTGCCGCCTCCGTCAGCGCCAATGCCGATGGCATGCGCAGGATGATGATGGCCGCGGCCTCCGTCGCCGTCTTCTTCGAAGGCAATCTCAACGCCAATGCGCGCAATGCCGTGGTGGAGCATGCCTCGTCCATGACCGGTCAGGCAGTCTCCAACCTCGGGCAACTGCAGGCGCAGACCGGCATCATCGAAAAGCGCATCACCACCGCAAGCGAACGCCTGCAGATGCAGATCGACATATTCGAAGGCAAGATCTCCGATCTCGAAGGCGTCGACGCCTATGAGGCATCCACGCGTGTTTCCACGCTGCTGGCGCAGATTGAAACGGCCTACACGCTAACGTCCCGCATCCGGCAGCTCAGCCTCGTCCGGTATCTCCCATGATTCAACGTTCAGAACGCACAATCAGCGAGCTTGACAGATAATGTATCAGTTCTCTTACGCCGACATACAGACGGACTCGGTAGCCGACGCCCGCGATCGCGAAAGGCAGCTTTTGAACCGCTCGATTGAGTTGCTTACCACGGCCATGGAAGCGGGCCCCAAATCGCCGGCGACCGCGGAAGCGGTACATTTCGTAAACCGCATCTGGACTGCGTTCATCGAGGATCTGGGCAGCGACGAGAACGAGTTGCCGCAGGAGTTGCGGGCCAACTTGATCTCCATCGGGCTCTGGCTGCTGCGGGAGGCTGAATCGGTCCGCCAGGGCCGATCGCAGAACTACGAAGGCATGATCGAAGTTTCGCAAATCATCCGCGACGGAATCCAATGAGCCAGACGCTGCGCATCACGCTCAAGGCCAACGAGAAGATCTATGTCAATGGGGCGGTCATTCGCGCCGACCGCAAGGTTTCGCTCGAACTCCTGAACGATGTGCAGTTCCTGCTGGAAAACCATGTCCTTCAGCCCGAGGATGCTTCCACGCCGCTGAAACAGCTCTATTTCATCGTCCAGGTCATGCTGATGAACCCGAGCAGTGGCGACGAACCCAGACAGTTGTTCCGCAAGACCTTGCCGCCGCTTCTCAAGGCCTTTTCCGATGCGCATATTCTATCGACGCTGAAGCATGTCGATCAGCTTGTCGGAGAGGGCAGCGCCTATGAGGCGCTGAAGGCGCTACGGGGCCTGTTCGAACGAGAGAAGCAGATACTCAACCCCGGCGTGGAGCGGCCACCGCTCGCGCTGGTAGCAGGAGAATAGATCAATGTACGTCTCCCCCACATCGAGCGCCACAAACGCGTCGGCTCAGCAAGCCCAGGCGGGCGGCGCCGCCGTCGACTACCAGGCGTTTCTCAAGCTTCTCGTCGCCGAAATGAAGAACCAGGACCCGACGGAGCCGATGGACTCGACCCAGTATGTGGCGCAGCTCGCGTCGTTCTCGCAGGTCGAGCAATCGGTTCAGATCAACAAGAAGCTCGAACAGCTCCTGAAGACCTCGGCGGTCGCCCAGGCCGACGCGCTGCTCGGCCACACCATCACCTCCGCCGACGGGCTGGCGAAGGGCGTGGTCGCCGAAGTCAGGCTGACCGCCGACGGCATTATTGCGGTAACCGGCGACGGCACTGAGATTCCGGTCGTCGAGGGTGTCTCGGTAAGCTGACCGATGAACGAAGCCGACGCCCTGGAGATCGTCCAGTACGCGATCTGGACCGTGCTGACGGCTTCGGCGCCCGCGGTTATCGTCGCGATGGTCGTCGGCGTCAGCATTGCGCTTGTCCAGGCGCTCACTCAGGTGCAGGAAATCACCCTCACCTTCGTTCCCAAGATCGTCGCCATCCTTCTGGCGATCGCCCTGTCCGGTCCCTTCGTCGGCGGTCAGGTGAACAGCTTCACCACAGTCGTGTTCTCGCGCATCGAAAGCGGGTTCTGATGCCTTCAGGCGTCTGAAAACCCGTCACACCCAACCCCCGCGCAAGCTTGGGCATCTAGTGTCATCGTGCGGTGCGACGCGCCGCGGCGGATGAGGACGGGCGAGCGGAAATGGCAGTCAACGAAGGCGTCGCGGTACCGGAACTGCGCAAGGGCAGTCGCGATATCGGCTTTGCCATCGGCATCGTCATTATCCTGGCGGTCCTGTTTCTGCCTATCCCGCCCTTCCTGATTGACGTTGGACTGGCGTTCTCCATCGCGGTTTCGGTTCTGATCCTGATGGTTGCTCTTTGGATTCAGCGACCGCTGGACTTCTCTTCATTCCCGACGGTGCTGCTGATCGCCACGATGCTGCGGCTGTCGCTCAACATCGCGACGACCCGCGTCATCCTCTCGGAAGGCCATGACGGCGCCAACGCCGCCGGCTACGTGATCGGCGGATTCTCGAAGCTCGTCATGGCCGGCGATTTCGTAATCGGTCTGATCGTGTTCCTGATCCTCGTTGTGGTGAACTTCATCGTCATCACCAAGGGCGCGACACGCATTGCCGAGGTTGGCGCCCGCTTTACGCTGGACGCCATTCCCGGCAAGCAGATGTCGATCGATGCCGACCTTTCGGCAGGCATGATCGACGACAAGCAAGCGCAGGCGCGCCGACGCGAGCTTGAGGAGGAATCGAGCTTCTTCGGCGCCATGGACGGCGCGTCCAAGTTCGTACGCGGCGATGCGATCGCCGGCCTCATCATCACGGCGATCAACATCGTCGGTGGTATCGCCATCGGCTACGCCCGCCACGACATGCAAGTCGGCGAGGCCGCCGACGTCTTCGTCAAGCTGTCGGTTGGCGACGGGCTGGTGACCCAGATTCCCGCGCTGATCGTATCGCTCGCGGCCGGCCTGCTGGTCTCGAAGGGCGGCACGCGCGGCTCGGCCGACCAGGCGGTCTTCGGGCAACTCGGCGCCTATCCCCGCGCGCTGTGGGTGGCCGCGGGGCTTCTCCTTTTGCTGGGAATCGTGCCCGGCCTGCCCGCTCTGCCATTCTTCTTCCTGTCGGCGGCCATCGGTTCCGTCGCCTACATCCTGCCGCTGCGGCGCAGCCGCGAAGCCGCCGCCATTGCCGCCGAGCAGCAGAAAATCACGGACGCTGAGGACGACGAGGAACGCAACTCCATCAAGCACTCGCTGAAGACACCCGAGATCGAGCTCCTCATCGGGAAGCAGCTGTCGGCCCGCCTGCTCGCATCGCATCAGGAACTGGCGTTCCGCATGAACAAGATGCGCAAGAAGTTCGCCACCCAGTACGGTTTCGTCGTTCCTGAAGTGCGCCTGACCGACGATTTCGCGATTCCCGCGAAAAGCTATCAGATCAAGATTCACGGTACGGTCGTTGCCGAGTACGAGATGCGCGTCGGCGAACTGATGGTGCTGCTTGGCAGCGGCGCGTTGCCGGAAATGCCCGGCGAGGAGGTGAAAGAGCCTGCCTTCGGAATGCGCGCATTCTCGGTACCGGACATGTTCGCTGAAGACCTCAAGCGCGAGCAGTTGCCCTATGCCGACAACATGTCGGTGCTTCTCACCCACTTGTCGGAAGTCATCCGCAACAACCTGCCGCAACTCCTCTCCTACAAGGATATGAAGGCGCTGATCGAGCGGCTCGACCCGGAATACAAGAAGCTCTCAGACGAAATCTGCTCGTCCCACATCACCTATCCGGGCTTGCAGGCGGTGCTGAAGCTTCTTTTGGCCGAGCGCGTTTCGATCCGCAATCTGCACCTCATCATCGAGGCGATTGCGGAAATCGCGCCGCATGTCCGCCGCACCGAGCAGATCGTGGAACATGTGCGCATTCGCATGGCGCAGCAGATTTGCGGCGACCTGAGTGAAGGCGGGATCCTCAAGATCCTGAGGCTGGGCAATCGCTGGGACCTCGCCTTCCACCAGGCCCTGAAGCGCGACCCTAAGGGCGAAGTCCGCGAATTCGATATCGATCCGCGCCAGCTTGAGGAGTTCGGCGAGGAGGCGGGCAAGGTGATCAGAAGCCATCTCGACACGGGCGAGCGCTTCGCCATCGTCAGCGCGCCGGAAGCACGGCCTTATGTACGCATGATCGTCGAGCGCCTCTTCCCCACGCTGCCCGTGCTTTCCCATGTCGAGATCGCCAAGGGCGTGGAGATACGCGTTCTCGGCGCAGTCTCCTGAGGCCGATGGATGCCAATCCTGGAAAACGTCGTCATCGCGGCGTTTCTGGCGTTTTGCCGCATAGGCGGCTGTTTCATGCTGATGCCAGGTCTGGCCAGCATCCGCGTGCCCACAAACGTCCGCCTTTTCGTGGCGGTCGCGGTTTCCTTCGCGCTTCTGGCTCATATGTGGGACAGCTTCGCCGCGGCCATCGACCCAAGTCCGGCGCGGCTCCTGCCGATGGTGGCTTCCGAATTGCTGGTGGGGGCGCTCATTGGCCTTTTGGCGCGGTTTTACCTGCTCGCGCTCCAGTTCATGGCGTCCGCCATATCAATGATGTCCGGCCTGGGCGGAATGCCGGGCCAGGGCATCGAGGAACTGGACGCGCAGACCCCCATGGCCGGCATAATCTCGCTGTCGGCGCTCGTCCTCCTGTTCGCACTCGACTTTCACCATCTGATCATCGAGGCGCTGGTCGCATCCTACGATCTGGTTCCCCTCAACACGCCCTTCGACCCCCAGGGCGCGCTCACGGATCTGACCGACGTAATCAGCGAAGCGTTCTTCGTCGTGTTGAGGCTGGGCAGCCCCTTCATTGCCTACGCGATCCTGGTCAACCTGGCCGCCGGCCTGATCAACAAGCTGTCGCCGCAGATTCCGGTCTACTTTGTCTCGCTGCCGTTCGTGATCACCGGCGCGCTGATCCTTGCCTATCTCTCGTTCGGTACGATGATCAGTCTGTTCGCGGATGGTTTCGCGGCAGTCACGATCGACAGGTGAAGCGATGGACGCACACCGACTGAAACGGCTGACGAAACTCGTGCAGGTGCAGCGGCAGATACAGGCGCTGCACGAGACGCGCCATGCCAGCCATCTCGCCGGCGCAAACGCGGCCGACCGCGAAGCCCTGGAACTCGTCGAGCGCTTCGACAGCGGAACATCGATGTCCTCACTGTTCCCGGAACTGTACCATCGGCGGATTTCGAGGGCCTTTGCGACGCGCGACGAGCAGCGGGAACTGGCCGCACGGGAAGCCAACCACATCATCTCCGCGACATTGCGCGCCGACAAGACCGACAAGGCCAGGCGCGAAATGGGCAAGGTGCTTGACGAGAAGACCGAGGAGCGCCAGCGTCTCGATGTCGCGGCCAGAGGAAGTCCGAACCCAAAGTAAGCCTGCCACAAGCTTTCTGCGTCACAATGGCGACATCTGATTTGCTGGAGCAGGAACTGCCTCTATGGCGATCTCCCTCGCAACCGATATCGTGCTGGACGTCATCAAGGCCGCCGAACCGACGGCGGCGCAAGCAGCGCGAACGCGGCTTCAGGAGATTTCGGTCGCGGGCAAGGTGAGCGAACCGTTCTCGACGCATCTGTCGACGAGCGTGGCCGGTACGCCTGAAAAAACCGCGGATGCGGATGCCTACAAGAAGTTCGAATCGCTGGTGTTGGGCAGCTTCATCCAGAACATGCTGCCGGAGCAGACCGAGTCCGTCTATGGCGGCGGCCTGTCCGGCGACATGTGGAAATCCATTCTCGCCCAGCATCTGGGTGATGCTCTGGCCGAAAATGGCGGCATCGGCATCGCCAACCGCCTCCTGGCCGACCACTACCGCGAAGGAAAGACCGTAATGCCGCTGGTTGGCGCCAATGACAGCGCCGCCAGGAGCGAGCGCGACGACAACGGCGCGCTGACGACGGCGATGGTGCAGGAGATGCAGCGCACGATGACGGACAAGCTCTTCACCGAGGGTTCGATCACCGCCTCCAAGGCCAACAAGCTCTAATGCAGAACCGGGAAGGCTGACTGTATGTCCGAACCGATGGAACACAATCGCGGCGAAACGACCCCGATCGACGCGGTGATTTCTGGCAATATTCCCGCCATCATCCGGCGCATCGAAGAGGCTGTCGATGCCGAAACCGCCGCAATCCGCACGGATGTCAATTTCGACCTGAAGGCATCGAATACGCGCAAGAGCCGTTATCTATACGAACTCAACAGGGCGACACGGGGCCTCGACATGCAGCTGGTCGGCTCCGAGATCCGGACCGGTCTCACGCGGTTGCGCAAGAAGCTGGAAGAAAACGAACAGGCGATCCTGGCTCATTTGAACGCCGTCAAGGAGGTCGCCTCCATGCTGCAGACCGCAATCCAGCACGCCGAGAACGACGGCACCTATTCGGCCCACCAGTTCTCCAAGGTCTGAGCGGATGATCAAGTTCGCCTTCGCCGCGATCTGGATCGGCGCAGTTGCGCTGGGGTCCGTGTACTATTCGTTCAGCAATGCGAAGGAGAGCCACGAAGGGCCAAACGAACCGAGCTTCTTCGGCGGACTTGACTATGTCAAAACCGGCGTTGTCTCAGTGCCCGTGTTCAAGGACGGGCGGGTGCACGGATATTTCCTGGGACGGCTTGTCTTCACGATTGAACCTGACAAGCTGAAGGCCCTCATTGTGCCGGCCGAGGCTCTGATTATCGACCAGCTGTACGCCTACCTCTATGCCAATCCCGACATCGATTTTCACGACAGGGAATCGCTGGATCTGGACCGGATCAAGAATGGCCTTCGTGACAGCGTTAACGAACGGGTGGGCGACAAGCTGGTCCACGACGTACTGATCGAGCAGGTCGACTTCCTGTCGAAGACAGACATCCGCGACAACACCATCCGTCGCCGTTCGGCCCAACCCTTGGGCAAGAACACCAAAATGCTTTCCGAAGACGAGGCCGGAGATGGCGGCGGCCACTGAACGCCGCGCCGTCGTGCCGCCCATCTAGGAGAAGCGTGGCTTGCGCTTCTCCAAAAATGCGGTGAGGCCTTCCTTGGCGTCGGCGCCGCTCTGCGAAAGCGCCGCGCTCAGGCTTTCGGCGTATAGCCCGTCCGCGCGGGACATGTCGTTGATACGCGCGATCGACTGGACGATCAGGTAATTGACCAGCGAAGCATTGGCGGCGATTTCGCCGGCAAGCTCGCGCGCTTTCTGAACTCCCTTGCCTTCCCCGACGAGATAGTGGGAAAGCCCGAGGCTCTGCCCTTCCCCGGCATCATAGCTGCGGCCAGTCAGCATCATTTCCGTCATCCGGTCAGGCCCAATGATGCGCCCGAGCCGGACCGTGGCGCCTCCACCGACGAAGATGCCGCGCTTGCCTTCAGGCAGGCGGTAAGTCGCGCTGGGTTCGGCAATCCTGACGTGAGTGGCGGCTGCGATCTCGAGCCCGCCTCCCATGACCGCTCCCTCGAGCAAGGCAACCACGGGTATCCCCGAAAACTGGATACGATCCATGATTTCGTGCCAGCCGCGGGAATGGCGCAGCACCTGATCCGCCTCGCGTTTCGACTGTTCGGCAAGGTCCAGGCCTGACGAAAAATGCCCGCCGGCGCCCCTCAGAACAACGACGCGTATGCCTTCGGGAATGTCGCTGAAAAATGCGCCAAGGCCTTCCAGCAGCGCGTCGTTGACGGCATTGCGCTTTTCCGGCCGGTTGAACGTGATCCAGGCCGAACTCCCATCTATTTCAACCGTCAGAACCTCGGCAGTGGCGCCCGCGGCTCCCCGTGCGTTGGGGGCTGTTCTCATGGTGTTTCCCGGATCCAGATCCTCGAAAAAGCCTTCAGATAAGCTCTTTCACTTATTTGTTCTGTATCATAACATTCTACCGGCGTTCAAGCTGCCGCGGCACCTGGAGGAACTTGGTGCCGCGCCACAATGGCGCAAACATTGGGAGGAAATCATGAGACTTGCAAAATCGGTTCTCGCCGCGGGGGCACTCGCCCTTTTGTCGGGCGCCGCCCATTCGGCGGAAGTGGAACTTAGACTGTCGCATTGGGTGCCGCCATCGCATCCGATCCAGACGCTGGGGATCGAGCCCTGGATCGAATCCATCAAGGAAGCGTCCAACGGTCGTATCGACATCACGATCTTTCCGGCCCAGCAGCTGGGAGCGGCGCCTGACCATTACGACATGGCGCGCGACGGGATCGCCGACATCACCTACACGAATCCGGGTTATCAGGCCGGCCGCTTCGCCTTCTACAGCCTGGCCGAGATCCCGTTCCATGTGAGCGACGCCAAGGCAGGCGCCAAGGCGCTCCACGAGTGGTACGAGCCGCTCGCCGAGCAGGAGATGTCGGACGTCTTCTTCTGCCTTATCAACCCGCACGATCCCGGCACCATCCATTCCAAGAACCAGGTGAAGGTTCCGGCCGACTTCAAGGGACTGAACGTGCGTCCGGCTCATGCCACCATGGCGCGCTTCGTCAACATGCTCGGCGGAGCCAGCGTACAGGTGCCGGCGCCTGAAGCACGCGAGGCGATCGCCAAGGGCACGGCGGACGCGATCACGTTCCCCTGGAATTCGATCTACATTTTCGGCATCGACTCCGAAACCAAATACCACCTGGACATGCCGTTCTACATCTCCGCCCAGATGCTGCTTTTCAACAAGGCAAAGTATGAAGGCATGGAGCCGCAGGACAAGCAGGTGATCGACGATCACTGCAACGCCGACTGGTCGCAGAAGTTTTCGGTCGGCTGGGCCGACAATGAATATTCTGGCCGCCAGAAGATGATCGATTCGGGAGAGCACACGCTCTACGAGCCGTCCGCTGAGGAGGTGCAGATGTGGCGTGATGCATCGAAGCCGCTATTGGATGCCTGGCGGGCCGACGTGACCGCCAAGGGCGGCGACCCGGATGCGATTTACAAGAGCTACACGGATGCACTGGAGCGCAACGACGCGCTATACCAGTAGCCTGACCCGCCGGACGGGATTCGTCCCGTCCGGTCCCTTCCCGGACCGGGGGCATTCGGAGCGATGAATTTCGAATCCGTTTTGGAAAGAATATCGCTTGTTATCGAGCGCGTGGCTGCTGTCATGCTCGCCGCGATCACGATCCTCATCGTCGCCTCGGCGATCGGGCGCTACCTTTTTACATCGCCGATCCCCGACGCCTTTGACCTGTCACGGCTGTTCATAGGCGCGGCGATCATGTGGGGCTTCGCCAGCGTTGGCTACCGAGGCTCGCACATCAAGGTCGAGCTATTTGCCGAAATGCTGCCGCCCAGGATCCGGCGAGTGGTGGACTTGTTTGCCTGGAGCGTATTGCTCACATTCACCGGCCTGCTCTGCTGGAAGATGCTCGCCCGCGTTTTGAGCGCGCAGGCCAGCGGTGAAGCGACAATGGATCTGCGCATTGCTGCCTGGCCCGTCATGGCGCTGATCTGGGCCGGCGTGTGCGTCAGCGTCTTTACCATTCTGGCGAGGATCGTCTTGATCGCCACCGGCCGCGGCAGTCTCGATTCCTACGAGCGCCTGGAGGAGGCGATAGCCCGCGATGACGGGCAGAGCCATGGCTGAGTCCGACCTCGTCGCTGTTGCCGGCTTCATCGTCCTGTTCGCGATGCTCGCGCTGCGCGTGCCGGTCGGCATCGCGATGGGACTTGTCGGCGTCGGCGGCTTCGCCGCGATCACCGGCCCCGGCCCCGCGCTCAACCTGCTTGCCCAGTCGCCCATCCGCACCATCACCGACTTCAATCTCACCCTGATTCCGTTCTTCATCCTGATGGGAGTGTTCGCCACCAATTCCGGCATGTCGCGGGAGCTGTTCCGCGCCGGTCAGGCCTGGCTCGGGTCGTTCCGCGGAGGACTGGCGCTGTCGACCATCAGTGCCTGCGCCGGCTTCGCGGCGATCTGCGGCTCATCGGTCGCGACTGCCGCGACCATGACCAAGATCGCCCTGCCCGAGATGAAGCGCTTCGGCTATGCGGACGACGTTTCGAGCGGCGTCGTCGCGGCCGGCGGCACGTTGGGTATCCTCATTCCGCCATCGATCGTGCTGGCCGTCTACGCCTTTATTACCGAACAGGACGTCGGCCGGCTTTTCATAGCCGGCATTGTGCCCGGCCTGCTCGCCATCCTCATGTACATGGCGACAGTGAGGATCGCCTATGCGCGCTCGCTGCCGGCTGGAGAACCCTTCAGCTTGCGCGAGGCCGTCGTCGCGATGAGAGGCGTTTGGGCGGTGTTGCTTCTTTTCGTCGCCATCATCGGCAGCATCTATTTCGGCGTCGCGACCGCTACCGAGGCGGCCGCCGTGGGGTCGCTGCTGACCGCGCTGATAGGCATCCTTCGGGGCCGGCTGAACACCAGGCTGATACTGGACAGCCTCATTGAAGCGTTGCGAACCTCCGTCGCGATCTACACGATCCTGATCGGCGCAATCCTCTTCGGCTACTTCCTCGCCATCACCCAGACCCCGCAGAAGATCACCGCCTTCCTCGTCGCACTGGATTTCGGCGCGCACGGGACCCTGGTGCTCATCCTCGTATTCTTCCTGATCATGGGCTGCATTCTCGACGCGATGGCGATGATCATTCTGCTGGTGCCGATCGTCTTTCCCGTTGTCACCCAACTCGGCTTCGACCCTATCTGGTTCGGCGTCATCATCGTGATGACCGTTGAGCTCGGCCTGATCACCCCTCCGGTGGGCATGAACGTTTTCGTCATCAATTCGATTGCCCGGCATGTCAGCCTGCCGACGATATTCAGGGGCGTCATGCCTTTCGTGCTGACCGACATCCTGCGCTTGATCCTGCTGGTCCTGTTTCCCTCGATCGTGCTCTTCCTTCCGATGACCATGCGATAGGAGCGACGCCATGGCCGCCCTCGACCTCAAGCATCTGTGCGACCTCAAGGTCGAGCTCGCCCAGCCTGTGGAACTGGGCGACGCGCCGCGCGGACGCCGCCGTATCATTCCCATCGTCGGAGGCGAGGTGACCGGCGAGCGTCTCAGCGGCCGCATTCTCGATCTGGGTGCGGACTGGCAGACGATTTTCGCTGACGGCGTCGCCGAACTCGACACGCGCTACGCGATGGAAACGCACGACGGAGCGCTGATCGACATTCGCAATTTCGGTTTCCGCCACGGACCGCCCGAGGTGATCAGGGCGCTCGCGCTTGGAAATCCGGTCGATCCGGATAAGTATTACATGCGGACCAACCCGCGATTCGAAACAGGGGACGAACGCTACAGCTGGCTGAACCGCATGATCTGCGTCGGCACCGGCGCGCGGGAAGCGGACTGCGTCAGGTTGCGGTTTTTCGAGGTGCTATGAAGACGGGGAACGGGGCAATCGAGCCGCAGGAGAAGTCCGTGGAAAGCGCGACCGGCAACAACGTTGACCGGCCCGATATGTCGAGCATCATCGGCTATATGCTGCGGCGGGCGCAACTGAGTGTGTTTCAGGACTTTCTTGAAAGCTTCGCCAAGCTGAAACTGCGTCCGGCCGAATTCTCGGTGCTCAACCTGATCGCGCAATCGCCTGGCCAGAAGCAGTCGGAGATCGCCGAACAGCTCGGCATCAAGCGCGCCAATTTCGTCGCGCTGATGGACGGTCTTGAACGGCGAGGCGTCGCCGAACGGCGCAAATCGCCGGAGGACAAACGCTCCCATTCACTGCACCTCACACCCGAGGGCGAGCGATTCGTGGAAAAGATGTTCGCGATCTGGCACTCGCACGAAAACCGCATAGTCGACCGCCTCGGCGGCCAGGCCGAGCGCGACCGCCTGCTCGAGCTTCTCAACCGTATCGCAAATCCAGGCTAGAGCGCCTTCGTCCTGCTGGCCGCCAGCACATGCGCCGGCGGCGGCTCTTTGTAGATATCCTCGACCAGTTCTGCCCGCGCGGCCATCACCGCGCGCTGGTTGATCGAGCCCTTGTCGGTGACCTCGTGGCGATCGATTGACGGCGGCCGGTCGAGAACGATGAGGCGGGCGATCCGGTTCGAGCTCCCCGTGGAAGTGGCGGCGAGCTGGTCGAGGCGCTCCTGAAAAACCTTCCGAAGCTCCGGGTTCGCGGCAAGCGCCGCATCGTCTGCTTCGGCGAGGTCCGGAGCGATCTTGCGCGCCGCATCCGGATCGAGGAACAGCAGTGCGCCGATATGATTGCGGTTGAGGCCGGTCAGCACCGCATCGCGCACGTAAGGAGCAAAGGCCTTGATGATGGCGCCGCGCACCGCGCCCATGTTGACCCAGGTGCCGGTCGAAAGCTTGAAATCCTCCGACACGCGGCCGTCGAACAGAAGCCCGCGATTGGGATCATCCGGATCGACGAATTTCATCGCGTCTTCGATCCTGTAATATCCCTCCTCGTCGAACGATTCAGCCGTCTTTTCCGGCTGGCGCCAGTAGCCCGGCGTGATGTTCGGACCCCTCAGGCGCAGTTCGAGCTTCTCCTCGTTGGGAACGAGTTTCAGCTCCAGCCCCGGCGCGGGAAGGCCGACTTCGCCCGGCCGGTCCACAGGCCATGTCGTCGTCAGTGCAAATGGCGCTGTCTCGGTTGATCCGTAGCCGGTGATGATAATCACCTTGGCCCCGACGGTCTGCCGCGCCAGATCCTCCAGCGCGTCCCACACATGCTGCGCAAGTCCGGCTCCCGCATACTGCAGCAGGTCGACGCGGGAAAAGAAGTTCTCACGAAGCCGGTCATTGCGTCCGAGATGCTCGACCAGCATCTCGTAGCCTTTCGGCACGTTGAAATAGAGCGTCGGCGCGATCTCTTCGAGATTGCGTACCGTCTTCGCGATGCCCGCCGGCGTCGGGCTGCCATCATCGATATACAGCGTGCCGCCATTGTAGATCGCGATACCGAAATTGTGGTTGCCGCCGGCGGTGTGGTTCCATGGCAGCCAGTCGACAAGCACCGGCGGCTTGTCCTTCAGGAACGCCAGCGCCTCGCGGATCATCACCTGATTGCAGCAGATCATACGCTGCGTGTTGATGACGCCCTTGGGCATGCCTGTCGAACCCGACGTGAACAGGAACTTCGCGACCGTATCGCCGGTGACCGCAGCGTCCGCCTCTTCGACCGCCGCCGTCGGCTTCGTCTTCACAATGTCGTCGAACGACACGGCTCCCGGCAGCGGATCGCGCGCGTTGGCAAGCACGATGTCTGGCTGCATGACTGCGGACAATGCCGGCTCGAAAGGCTTGCCCTCGGCGGCGAAGACGAGGCCCGGAGTCAACAGTTTGAAGATATGCTGCAGCTTCGCGTAGTCCTTTGCGACCAGCGAATAGGCCGGTGAAATCGCCGAGAACGGAACCCCAGCGCGCATTGCGCCCAGCGCCAGTTGCGCATGCTCCAGCCCGTTCCCGGAAAGGATTGCGACAGGCCGGTCGGCCGACAGGCCGAGATCGATGAGATATTGCGCGATCGCCCGCGATCGCTCCCGCGCCGCGGAATAGGTAAGATGCCGCCATGCGCCATCCGGGCCGCGATCGGCGAACAGCGTCCGCGCGGGCGCCTTGTCCGCCCACTCGTCGAGCTTGTCGATCAGTGAGCGCGCAAAGGCCGGCAGCGGTTCGGGCGAGCGCAGATAGATGATGCCGCCGTCGCCCTGCCGGGCCTCGACCGAAAGCGTACCCATGTTGACGGGCCTGATGCCCGGCAGTTCCACGACCGGCATGGAATCCTCCCTATATTGTTATCGCGTATAACAATATTCGCGGACCCGTTCAAGCGTTTCACCGGGGAGTTGAAGCCGGTTAGAGCGCTGCCGGCAAGCCCAGCATCTTGCGCGCCTCGTCCGGGCCGGCGACGGCGCGCCCCGCCCGTTCGGCGGAGCGCGCAAGCGCCGCGATCAGCGCGCCATTGCCTGTCGCGCGGCTTCCGTCAGGCAGATAGAACGTGTCTTCCAGTCCCGTCCGCAGCATGCCCCCAAGTTCGGCGGCCCGCTGATGGACAGGCCAGATTTCCTGGCGGCCGATCAGTGTCGCCTGCCACGCCGAACCCTCGATGATGTAGCGAGGAAGCAGCGCCAGCAGTTCGGCATCGGCCGGCATGCCGGACGCCACGCCCATCACGAAGTTGTACTGCGCCCTGTCGGCCATGCCGTTGGCGACATACATTCCGACCGAGCGCACGATGCCGGTGTCGAAACATTCGAACTCCGGCAGCGTTCCGGTTTCAGCCATCGCACCCAGAAACGCGCCGACCTTCTCGACCGGATTGTCGAACAGCACCGGCGGCCATGCCCATTGCCCGTCCGCCTTCAGCTTCAGGTAGTTCAGGCTGCCGGCGTTGCAGGCGGCGATCTCCGGCCGCGTCTTGCGGATGCAGGCGACCGGCCCCGAGATATCCGCTCCCGGCATGCCGGTCGTCTGGTTGATGATGATGCCGGGGCAGGCATCGCGGATCGCATCGACAACCTCCGCCGCAACCTTCGGCTCCCAGCTCGGCAGATGGCCCCTGCCCTCGCCCTGCTGGCGGAAATGAATATGGATGATGGCCGCACCCGCATCGTAAGCCTCGCGGGAGGATGCCGCGCATTCGGCCGGCGTCACCGGCACGGCGTGTTGGCGCGGGTCTGTCAGCACGCCGTTGAGAGCGCAGGTGAGTATGACTTTGTCCAGTGTCGCGCTCCGTTCGTCAGTAAGCTCGCTGCCTCTCGCCTTTGCGACCGCGTTCAGGCCGGGTCAGGAGGGACGATTGCACCGTCCGCAAAAACCTATCATGGTTGCCGCAGGGCGCCACCTTGGGACACGAATATGCATAGCTGGACATACCGGGTTTCGTCCACTCTCGCCGCGGTTTTGATGATTGCCGGAACCGGTCATTCGGCCTCCGCCAACGCCGCGGACACATGCGCGATCTCCGCCTGGACATTGGGGCCAAGGGAAGTTGACGTGCGCGAAGGACCGGGGATCGATTTCCCGGTCATCGCGAAGCTGCCGCAGCCGGTCGAGGTCGGGGGCGACCCATACAAACCCGAAGTGTCGATCATCGGCTCGATGGACGGCTGGTTCCATATCGATGAGGCCATTGTCATCGACTACATCGGGGACGATCCGACCAGGACCGTCTTCGCGGGTGAAGGTTGGGTGTCGGGCGGTGAACTCGGGCTCCTTCTCAATCATCGCAACCTATACGCCGGCCCCTCGACCGAGAGCCGGGTCATTGCCGAACTGACCGACGCGGAAGCTGGGGCCGGCGCGGATACGTTCGTCGTGGATCGCCTGCACGCCTGCCAGGGCTATTGGGTGGAGGTCGAGGGCGACTTCGTCGGAACCCGCCACCGCGGCTGGACGGTCGGAACCTGTTCCAATCAAGTGACGACCTGTCCGTAGGCCTCCAGTCCGACAGATCCGCTCGATCAGCCGCGAGCCTTGTTGCTGGTACCCGGCAGCGTGCCTTCCAGCTTGGCGATGATGCCGAGCATGATCTCGTCCGCGCCGGCGCCGATCGAGATGAGCCGCGTATCGCGGAAGGCGCGGCTGACCGGATTGTCGAAGGTGTAGCCCATGCCTCCCCAGTACTGGAGACAGGTATCCGTCACTTCACGCGCGAGCCGCCCGGTCTTGAGCTTCGCCATCGAGGCGAGGCGCGTCACGTCTGCCCCACCCACATATTGCTCGATCGCGCTCCAGGTGAGAGCACGCAGCGCCTCCACCTCGGTGCGCAGCTCGGCGAGGCGAAAATGCACGACCTGGTTGTCGAGGATCGGCTTGCCGAAGGTCTTGCGCTCGCTCGTGTACTCGATCGTGAGGTCGATCAGCCGGTCTAAACCCTTGATCGAGCTTGCCGCCGAATAGAGCCGTTCTTCCTGGAACTGCAGCATCTGGAAGGTGAAGCCCATGCCTTCCTGTCCGATGATGTTGCGCTTCGGCACCCGCACGTCGTCGAAGAAGAGTTGCGCCGTGTCGGACGAGTTCATGCCGATTTTCTTGATCTTCTGGCGGGTGATGCCTTTGGCGTCCATCGGCACCGCGATCAGTGACTTGTTCTTGTGCGGCTGACCGTCCGAGGTGTTGGCCAGCAGGCAGCACCAGTCGGCCTTCATGCCGTTGGTGATCCACATCTTGGTGCCGTTGATCACGAGATCGTCGCCGTCGGCGCGCGCGTTGGTCTTGACCGCCGCGACATCAGACCCGCCGCCGGGCTCCGACACACCCAGGCAACCGACTACATCGCCGGCGATTGAAGGCGCGAGGAAGTCGCGCTTGAGTTGGTCGGAGCCAAAGCGGTTGAGCGCCGGCGTGCACATGTCGGTATGAACGCCGATCGCCATCGGCACGCCGCCGCAACTCGCCAGCCCCAGCTCCTCGGCCATCACCATCGAATAGGAGAAGTCGAGCCCCAGCCCGCCATATTCGGGGTCGTATTTGATGCCGAGCAGGCCCAGATCGCCGAGCTTCTTGAACAGCGCGTGGCTGGGAAACTCCTCCGCCGCTTCCCACTCGTCGGCATGCGGATTGATCTCGGTTGCGACGAACTTCGCCACCGTGCGGCGCAGTTCCTCGTGTTCAGGGGTGAATTGCATCTGGTTCTCCCTACATCCGCGCGACGCCGAACGTGTTCGGCCTTGGCGTTGCGTTTTCGCTTTCAGCGGCGATCCTCAGGCACAGCCCGAGCACCGACCGCGTCTGGCGCGGATCGATGATGCCGTCGTCCCAGAGCCTCGCCGTGGCGAACAGCGCGTCGGACTGCGCGTCGATGCCCTCGCGGATGCGCCTGCCGGTTGCGGCCAACTTTTCTTCGTCGATATCGTCCCCGTTCCGCACGGCCTTGCCGCGCTCGACCATCTCCATCACCCGCGCCGCCTGCTCGCCGCCCATCACGGCCGTGCGCGCGGTCGGCCAGGAGAAGATGAAGCGCGGGCCGAAGCCGCGACCGCACATGCCGTAATTGCCGGCGCCGAACGAGCCGCCGATGACGATGGTGAACTTCGGCACGCGTGCGTTGGCGACCGCCTGGATCATCTTGGAGCCGTGCTTGACCGCGCCCTCGCGCTCGGCCTGCGAGCCGATCATGTAACCGGCCGTGTTCTGCAGGAAGACCAGTGGCGTGCCGGCCTGGTCGCAAAGCTGGATGAACTGCGCGGCCTTCACCGAACCGGCCGGCACGATCGGCCCGTTATTGGCCAGGATGCCGACCCGGCGCCGCTCGATCGTTGCGTGCCCGCAGACCGTGCCCGGCGCATAGTCCTGCTTGAACTCGAAGAATACCGAGCCGTCGGCGATGCGCGCGATCACCTCCTTGGAATCGAAGGGCCGGCGCTGATCCGCCGGCACGATGCCCATCAGCTCTTCCGCCTCGAACAATGGCGGCGCACCGGCCGCCTCGTCAGCGAGCTGCGGCCAGCCGAGATTGGCGACGATATCGCGGCCGATCGATAGCGCCCCGGCGTCATCCTCGGCGACATATTCGCCCAGCCCGGTGACGCGGCCATGCAGGTCCGCCCCGCCCAAAGTCTCGTCGTCGGCCACCTCGCCTATCGCAGCCTTCACCAGCGGCGGCCCGGCGAGGAATATCTTGGTGCGGTTGCGCACCAGAACGATGTAATCGGAAAGGCCCGGCAGATAGGCGCCGCCCGCGGTCGACGACCCGTGCACGATGGCGACCTGCGGAATGCCGGCTGCGGACAGCCTGGCCTGGTTGGCAAAGGCGCGCCCGCCTTCCACGAACATCTCCGCCTGGTAGAGCAAATTCGCCCCGCCGCTCTCGACCAGATAGATCAGCGGCAGTCTGTTCTCGAAGGCGATCTCGTGAAGCCTGAGCGCCTTCCTCAGGCCGATCGGCGGGATGGTTCCGCCCTTGATGCCGCTGTCGGACGCCGAGACGATGCAGCGAACGCCCGAGACGACGCCGATGCCGGCGATCGTGCCGCCGCCCATGATGTTGGCCTCGCCGTCGTCGTCATGCATTTTGTAGCCGGCGAGCTTCGACAGTTCGAGAAACGGCTGGCCGGGGTCGAGCAGACGCTCGACGCGCTCGCGCGGCAGAAGCTGGCCGCGCTGTTCGAAGACGTCTTTCCTGCGCGCCGAATTATCGCGGACCGCCTGTTCCAGCGCCTGCACGCGGCCGAGCTTCTCGGCCATGGCGGCGACATTCTCGCGGAAGGCTTCGCCGGCCATATCCAGGGCTGTGTCGAGGACCGCCATCAGTTCCCCTCTCCGGAAAGCACGTCGGGCACTTGGGCCAGATGAAATCCGTCGAAGGCCACCGTGCCCCGTCCCTTGCCGGCCGGGAACAGCGCCGAACCGAGCGGCGCGGCGCCGTCGATGGGCACCGTCACTCCGGTCACGAATGACGCCGCGGGCGAAAGCAGAAAGCAGATCACGGCGGACACCTCCGCTTCGGTCGCCAAACGCCCGAGCGGCACGTGGTTCTTGAGCGTCGGGATCAGCGCCCTGGTCATGCCGTCATAGGTGTCCATTCCCGACGAGGCGACCCAGCCCGGCGCGACCGCGTTGACCCGGACCCCGGCGGCCGCCCATTCATAGGCGGCTGTCCTGGTCAGGTTGACCATGCCGGCACGCGCCGCGCCCGAATGTCCCATGCCGGGCATGCCGCGCCACATGTCGGCGGTCATGTTGACGATCGCGCCGCCATGTTCGCGCATCGACTGCCTGTAGGCTTCGCGCATCACCAGAAAACCGCCGGTGAGGTTGTTGGCGACAACGGCCTCGAAACCCTTCTTTGAGATCGCTTCCAGCGGCGCGGGAAACTGCCCGCCGGCATTGTTGACAAGCCCGTGCAGACGGCCGTGTTTTTCGACAATGGCGGCGATCGCGGCGGTGACCCCATCTTCGTCGCGGATGTCGAATGCCGCAGCTTCGACGCGCCCGCCATCCTCGGCAATTTCGGCGGCGACCTTGTCGAGCTTGTCCTGCTTGCGCCCGGTAATGACCACATGCGCGCCGAGGCTCGCCAGTTCGTGCGCGACACAACGTCCGATGCCCGAGCCGCCGCCAGTGACAAGATGGATTTCGCCGGCGAAACAGCCGTCGCGCAGAATGCTCCGATAGCCCAAAGGCTTCCTCCCGAAGGGCGATTACGGCTGTTAATTGTGTCGGCCGCAACGACCGGAAAACGCTAAATCACGTTGACGTAAACGTCAATCGACTGCTATCCCAAGCCCGATTTGAGGCGGCCGCCATGCGGTCTCTCACAGACATTCGCGCCACAGCGCCCGAACATGGAGTAACCCAATGACCCTTCAGGAAATCGCCGACCAGATCAGCAGCAAGGCCAGCGGCTCCGGCTTCAGCCGGTCGGTCAAGTTCGATCTCGGCAGCGACGGTGCAATCGTCGTGGACGGCGAGTCCGTATCCACCGGAGACGGCGATACCGAATGCACCATTTCGCTGACCAAGGACGACATGGAATCGATCATGTCGGGCGACCTCAACGCGACGTCCGCCTTCATGCAGGGCAAGCTGAAGGTCGACGGCGACATGTCGGTCGCCATGCAGCTCAGCCAGGTGCTTTAGTCGGGCAGCACGGCTGTCCAATGCCGTAAGCCGGCCGCGCGAAGCCTTGGGGCTCCGAGCCCGGAATAGCGGTCAGCGAATTTCTTGTGCGTTGGCGTCCCCTGCTCCTCACGACGTATCGGGAGGGGACAGGACGTCCAGCGCCAGCGCGTGGCACTCCTTCAATATGTCGTCCACCGCGTGGATGGAGCGCTTCCACCTTCGCCCTCCGGGCTTCGGTGGACAGGTCCTGCCGCCGGGCGGGCGGCCAAAGCGCAGCGGCACGACGCGACCCGGCCCGCTCCGGAGCTTGTTCCGCGCCTGCCAGCGGGCGAGGCGGCGGGCTTGCGCGGGCAGACTTTCCAGTGCCCGCCTCGATGAAAGCAGCCGGCGGTGAAGACCCGTGGCGTTGATGGGATCGTCGAACGACAGAACCGGCTTCACAGGCAGCGGCGCCGGGTCGGAATACCCGACAACGCAAATGCGCGGCATGAACTTCGAAGCGCGCCTTGGAGGATCGACGGGGTACTTTTTCAGCGTGTCGAGCAGCGGGAATGCGGGAATGCGGAGGGCGGCAGGACCCTCCTCCCCAGCCGGCTCCTGTTTTCTCCCCTTGCGGAGTGAGGCCAGGCCGGGCAGCGATGCCTTCCCGCCAGGACGGACTTCGACCGTGACATCACGCGCGGCGATCACGATGAGACGCCGGATGGCGGATTCGGCGGCGCGCAGGATGCGCAGAACATGGGCGTGCAGATGGCGCGGCAGGGTTGCGGTTTGCGGGCCGCCCGCCGGGTCGTCCCCGGCAAGCCCGACGAGCGAAAACAGCCCAGCCAGAATGCGCTCCAGCGCCTCGCGGTTGCGCTTGATTGCCAAAGCCCAGTCCATCATGCCGCCTCCTTTCATGGCGGCAGGCATTGTGAGCAAGGTTTGGGCGGCGTGGATAGAAATGTGGGTAGTTGATAGCCGGTAGTTTGTAGGGACAAGGAGTTGGCGGGCGAAGAAAACGTTCTGAGGCGGAATCTATCCACGTTTTGGCGAGGCGGCGGGAATCGGCGCAGCCAGTATCCCCCCTCTTGTCTTTTCCAAGCACTTGCTTGGCTCCGCCCGCGCAAGCGCAGGAAAAGACGTTCTCCCCCGCAAAGGGGGGAGATAGGCGCGCGCGTCGGCGGCATCAGCCATTCTTCAACGCCGGCGATTGGCGCAGGCGGGGGCGCCGGCTTTATCTCCCCCCTTTGCGGGGGAGAAAGCGAATTCTTGGTTCTGGCGAAGCCAGGCCTTAGAATTCGCAAGAGGGGGGAATGCTGGGAGGAACCTCGGGTATCAATGCGTTACCAGCCGCCGGACAGCCACCGCAAGAACGCTAGAGGCATGCGCGCCGACGCGACCAAAGCGGAAAACCTGCTGTGGCAGGCGCTGCGCCGCAACCAGCTCGAAGGGCTGACCTTCCGCAGGCAATACCCGCTCGACGGCTACATCCTCGATTTCGTCTGCTTCCGCCCGAAGCTGATCGTCGAGGTCGATGGCGCGCAACATGCGGAATCGGCCTCGGATGCCAAGCGCGACGCGCACTTCCGTCAGTTCGGCTTCACCGTGTTACGGTTCTGGAACGACGACGTCGTGCGTAATCTTGATGGGATTTGTATGGAGATACTGACGACGGCGGGGAAGCGGCGCTGACTTCCCGATGCCGGTCGCCCGCAAAGGGGGAGACAGGGGGCCTTAAGCCGCCTTCGCCACCTTTGCTGTTGTGACCTTCCGTCCGCTCGCGCGCAGGACGCCCGCCGCGCCGTCAAGCGCGCCTTGCTTCAGCTCGAGCGCCAGGAAACGGTGCCGCTCGTATGGGCCGGGCATGGCCAGCGACGCGGTCTTGTCGGCCGAAAAGCCGAAACGCGCATAGTAGGGCGCATCGCCCACCAGAAATATCGCGACATGGCCGAGCCTTGCCGCCTCGGCGATGGCGTGACGCATCAGCGCCGAGCCGATGCCCGACGACTTGGCCCCGGGATCGACGGCGAGCGGGCCGAGCAGGAGCGCGGGCACTCCGTTTCGATCCCCGCCCTCGCCCGCCGTCACTTCCCACAGCCGCACCGTCCCCAGAATCGCGCCGGCGTCGCCGCGCGCCACGAGCGCAAGGCCCGCCCTTGGCAGGCGCCCCCGCCGCAGCTTCTCCGATGACTTGTTGCGCCAGCGCGGCCCCATGGCGCGGTCGAGCAGCGCGTCTCGCGCGCCGACATCGGCCGGCGACTCGTTGCCGATGGCGAACCGGGAAGAACAGGTAACCCCCTCATCCGGGCCGCCGCGCGTGCCACGCACGTCCACTTGGGACATGCAGGGCGCGGACGCCGCCACGATCAGCTCTTCTCCCCCGGAGAAGAGCGCAGGCGCGCCGAATGAGGAGGTATTCGCCAAATTGTCGATGACCGGGACGGCGTTCATTTCAGTGATCCGCGAAAAAGTGTTCCATGAGCAGCCTTCTGCCGGCGCGCGGCCGGCAGGCAGGCGGTTCCCGAAGCGGCGATTGCCGCCTCAGATCACGTAGGATCGCAGAGGTTCAAACCCGTTGAACGCCACCGACGCATAGGTCGTCGTGTAGGCGCCGGTGCCCTCGATCAGCACCTCGTCGCCGATGGTCAGCGACAGCGGCAGCGGATAGGGCGTCTTTTCGTACATCACGTCGGCCGAATCGCAGGTCGGGCCGGCGAGCACGCAGGGAGCCTTATCGTCGCCGTCACGCATAGTGGTGATCGGGTAGCGGATCGCCTCGTCCATCGTTTCGGCCAGGCCGCCGAACTTGCCGATGTCGAGATAGACCCAGCGGACGTTGTCGTTGTCGGCCTTCTTCGAGATCAGCACGACCTCGGAACGGATGGTGCCGGCATTGCCGACCATGCCGCGGCCGGGCTCGATGATGGTCTCGGGAATGCGGTTGCCGAAATGCGCGCGCAGCGCCGAGAAGATCGCGCGGCCGTAGGCTTCCGCCGCCGGCACGTCGCGCAGGTAACGGGTCGGGAATCCGCCGCCCATATTGACCATCTTGAGCACGATGCCCTCGTCGGCCAGCGTGGCGAACACGTGCTTTGCGTCACCCAGCGCGCGATCCCAGGCGGTCAGGTCGCACTGCTGCGAGCCGACGTGGAAGGATACGCCATAGGCGTCGAGGCCGAGCGCGGCAGCGCGGCGCAGAACGTCGATGGCCATCGCCGGAACGCAGCCGAACTTGCGCGAAAGCGGCCATTCGGCGCCCTCGCCATCGGTCAGCACACGGCAGAACACGCGGGCGCCCGGCGCGGCGCGCGCGACCTTCTCGACCTCGGCCTCGCAGTCGACCGCGAACAAGCGGATGCCGAGCTCGTGGGCGCGGGCGATGTCGCGCTCTTTCTTGATCGTGTTGCCGAACGAGATGCGGTCGGGCGTAGCGCCGGCATCCAGCGCCATCTCGATCTCGGTCACCGACGCGGTGTCGAAGCTGGAGCCGAGCGAGGCGAGCAGGCGCAGGATTTCCGGCGCCGGGTTTGCCTTCACGGCGTAGAAGATGCGGCTGTCGGGCAGCGCCTTCTCGAAGGCGTTGAAGTTGTCGCGCACGACATCGAGGTCGACGACGAGGCAAGGGCCTTCGGGACGTCGGGTGGCAAGGAAGTCAATCACGCGCTGCGTGGCCATCGGTTCTCTCCAATGGCGGCCTCGGCCGCCGGCAAGCTCGGTTTCGGGCGAACACGCGCCGAAACCGCGGTGGACAAAGATGCGTGGCAGCGATCCGCAGATACCGGCCTGTGGAGATCCGGAACCATGCAAACGCGTGTCACGCGGCGATGGATTCTCGCCTTGCGGCGGAAATCCGCTTTGTCTGCCTCAGCTTTGGAGAAACCCTCCGCACTGCCGGCAATGAAGGTGTGCCTCTTCAGTAACCCCGGCTTTTGGACAGCCGGCAGAACACCAGAAAGGCCCGCACCGTCGTTGCTTCAAGATGTCCTCGGTTCAGGCGGTTGGCCGTCTGACCGACTGGAGGGGTTAATTCCAGGTACCTTACCGTTTCCCTCACCAAACGAGGGATCGGCGGACACCCACAGGCACGTGCGACTTTGGGCAAGCGCGATATATGGATAAGTCCTGTAACAATCAATGAAAAAATCAGTTCTGCTTGAAAAAAAGGCTGTGTTGAACGAACCTCCGAATCCCGTTTCAAAGATGTGAACAATGACTGCACCGAACGACCCGTTCAACGCCTTCGTCGCAGGACCGGAAGCGCCCGCGGCCGGCTCTCCCGCCGGCCCGCTCGCCGGGCTGACATTCGCGGTCAAGGACATCTACGACGTGAAGGGCCAGCGCACCGGCGGCGGCAATCCGCAGAAACTGGCCGAAGCGGCGCCCGCAACCGAAACTGCCCCCGCGGTGCAGAAATTGCTCGACGCGGGAGCAACGCTCGTCGGCCGCACCCAGACCGACGAGCTGACATTCTCGCTGATGGGCCAGAACGCGCACTACCCCTGGCCGGTCAATCCGGCCGCGCCCGGCCGTGTCACCGGCGGATCGTCGTCGGGTTCGGCCGCGGCGGTGGCGGGCGGGCTGGTGGATTTCGCAACCGGTTCGGACACCGGCGGATCGATTCGCGGACCGGCAAGCTTTTGCGGCCTGATCGGATTGCGAACAACCCACGGCGCGATCCCGCTCGACGGCGCGATGCCGCTGGCGCCGACATTCGACACGTTTGGCTGGTTCGCCAAAGACGCGGAGACTTATGAGCGCATCGCAAACGTGCTGCTCGAGCCCTCCGGTTCGTTGACGAAACCGCGCCCCCTCCGCCTGGCGGCACTGGACAGCCTGCTGCTCGGCGACGCCGAACAGGCCGAATATCAGCGCTTCGCAGGCATCGTTTCAGACATCCTCGGCACGCCCGCCGAAGCGCCGTCCTTCACGCAGCCGATCGACGAACTCTATTGGACCTTCCGCAAGCTGCAGGCATACGAAGCCTGGGCGGTTCACGGACCCTGGATTTCCGAAAAAGAGCGCAATCTCGGTCCGGGCGTCAGGGAGCGTTTCGAATTCGGCTCGACGCTTGGCTGCGAGGTGGCGACCGCCGAGACCCCGAAGCGCGCGGCCTTGCGCGATGAACTGGCGCAACTGCTCGGCAGTGACGGCGTCATGGTCATGCCGACCATGCCGGGAGCCGCCCCGCTGATCGACACGCCGTTCGACGACATCCAGAATTACCGCGAACGGGCATTGCGCCTGCTATGCCTCTCCGGCTTGTCCGGCTTCCCGCAAATCACGATCCCGCTCGGAAGGGTGGACGATGCGCCGTTCGGCATATCGCTGCTCGGCCCGGCCGGAACCGACATGGCTCTGATCGGGCTTGCCCGCGCTATGCTCGCCCACGCGCAGAAAGGCTGATCCATGGACACGCTGACGCGCATGCGTGCATTCATCGACGTTGTGGAGGCGGAAGGTTTTTCCGCCGCCGCCCGCAAGATCGGCCGCTCCAAGGCGCTGTTGTCGAAATATGTGCGCGAACTCGAGGACGAGCTCGGCGCGCTGCTGCTCAACCGCACCACCCGCCAGTTCTCGCTCACCGAGGCAGGCCACGGCTACTACAAGCGCGCCACCGAGATCGTCCGCGACATCGACACGCTTGCCGAATCCGTGCGCGACACCTCGGGCGAGGTGAAGGGCCGCATCAAGCTTTCCGCGCCGCGCAGTTTCGCCGACGTCGAAATCGGCCAGTCGCTGATCGACTTCGCCTGCGAATATCCCGACATTGCGCTGGATATCAGGCTGGACGACCGGTTCGTCGATCTTGTGGAGGAAGGCTTCGATGTCGCCATCCGCATTACGCGCATGGAGGATTCGTCGCTGATTGCGCGGCGCCTGCGCCCTTTCGCGATTCGCTTCTGCGCCTCGCCCGACCTGATCGCCGCCCACGGACGCCCGGAAAAGCCGCAGGACCTCGCCGGCAAGCCATGCGTCATCGACACCAATGGCCGCTGGCTGAGCAACTGGCCGTTCATGAAACCGGGCGGAGAGACGATCAACGTCGCCGTGGCCGGGCGGCTGGAGGTGAACAGCCCGCTCGCCTCGCGCGCCGCGGCGATCGCCGGCCTCGGCTTTGCCTCCCTGCCCGACTTCATCGCAGAGCCGGCAATCGACAGCGGCAAGCTGGTTTCGGTGCTGGACGACTGGGTGCCGCAAGGCGGCGGCATCTTCGCCATCTATCCCCATCGCCGCTACCTGCCGGCCAAGATTCGCGTATTCGTCGATTATCTCGCGCGCTGGATGAAACAGTACGACAGCAGGTGATTGGGCAGGCGCGCGTCCCATTTTCGCCCCGTTTGCGGCAATACTCGGCTCATACTGATTTGGGGACATCATGACGATACGACACAGGCAGCGTGCGGTTGCACTCGTTGCGGGAGCCGCGATCCTGTTCGCCGCAACCGCGCCGGCGCGCGTCCATCCCCATGTCTTCGCGGAAGCGACCCTGGAAGTGACCGTCGATCAGCAACACCGTGTGGAATCGCTTGGCCATGTCTGGCGTTTCGACGACCTGTTTTCCTCCACGGTCCTGCTCGAATTCGACGAGAACAGCGATCTCGTCCTTGACGAAGCGGAACTTGAGAAAGTGGCAGGCGTCGTCCATGACTCGCTCGCCGACTTCGACTATTTCCAGATCGTCACCGCCGACGGCGCCAACGTCGAGATGCAGGCGCCGGACAAGCTGCTGGCGACATTCGAAAACGACCAGCTGACGATCCTGTTCCAGTCCCGGCCCGCCGATCCGCTGGAACTTGCCGGCACAGTGGCGTTTGGCGTCTATGATCCGACCTTCTATACCGCGATCGACTTTTACGACGACGGCAACTTGCTGGTTCGCGGCATGCCTGACGACTGCACGCGCAAGGTGGTTCGTCCCGACCCCGACGAAGCCATCGCTTCGAACCAGAGCACGCTGACCGAAGCGTTTTTCAACGATCCGGCGGGCACCGACTACAGCCAGATTTTCGCGACTCGGCTTGAGCTGAATTGCACGGACAAAGGATAGCCGCATGCCGCATTCGACGATCAGCAACCGGCTGATCCCGATTCTGGTCGCATTTCTTGCCGCCATGCTGCTGGCCGCGCCGGCGCTCGCCCAAAGCTCGCTCGGCATCGGAACCAATGAGGCCGCGCTGCCGTCATCCGGCCTGTTCGCCGGATTTCTCAACTGGATAAACACCCAGCAGCAGGGCTTCTACCGCGCGCTCACCGGCGCGCTGAAGACAATGAAGCAGGACGGCAGCGGGACGTGGTTCCTGGTCGGGCTGTCGTTTGCCTATGGCGTCTTCCACGCCGCCGGGCCGGGCCACGGCAAGGCGGTCATCTCGTCCTACATGCTGGCCAACGAGGTGGCGCTCAGGCGCGGCATCATGCTGTCGCTGCTCTCCGCGCTCCTGCAGGGCCTCACCGCGATACTGGTCATGGCGGCCGTTTTCCTCGTGCTTCGCGGGACATCCATCTCCATGACCGACGCGACCCGGGTTCTGGAGATCGCCAGCTATGCCCTGGTCACCGGCTTCGGGCTGTGGCTGTTGTGGCGCAAGGCCGGTCTGCGTCTGGTCGCCCGTTTCGGCGGCAGGCCCGCGCACAGCCTCTCGGCGGGAACACCGCATGACCACGCGCATCACGATCATGCGCATCACAGCCACGCCCACCACCATCACGGTCATTCACACGGGCCGGGCGAGGAATGCGATCACGCGCACATGCCCGATCCCGAACTGATCGGCGGCGACCGTTTCGACTGGCGCACGGCATGGACGGCAATCGGCGCGGTCGGCCTGCGCCCCTGCACCGGCGCGCTGATCGTGCTGTCCTTCGCCTTCCTGAACGGCCTCTGGGTCGCCGGCATCGTATCGGTGCTGGCGATGTCGCTCGGCACCGCGATCACGGTGTCGGTGCTCGCCACGCTCGCTGTAACGGCGAAGAACTGGGCCGTCGCCATCGCCGGGGGCGGCAGCCGGCGCGGCAATACGATACACGCGGCAATCGAGATATTCGGCGCGGCGCTCGTTTTCCTGTTGGGCCTCACGCTGCTGACGGCAAGCCTCTCGGCCTAGACCCTGCCGCCCAACTCTTCCTCGATGTGAATTTTCACGATGTCATCGAAGCTGGTCTCGGCCTTGAACCCGAGTTCCCGCGCCCGCTTGGCCTCGAAGCGAGTCGACCAGTTCTTCACGATCGCCCAGATGGTTTCATCGGGTTCGTCGCGCACCAGTGCCGCCACATCGTCGCCCGCGATCCGGGCAAGCGCCTCGATTTGTTCGCCCACCGTGACCGCGACGCCCGGCATGTTCAGGCAGCGGCGCGGACCGACCGCATCGCCGTCGAGGCCGGCGGCGTGGATCAGGAAGCCGACGGCCGAACGCGGGCTGGCATGGGTGTGGACGACCGAACGCGGCACCGGAAGCACCGCCTCCTTGCCATCGAGCGGCTCGCGGATGATGCCGGAGAAGAAGCCTGAGGCAGCCTTGTTCGGCTTGCCCGGCCGCACACAGATGGTCGGCAGGCGAATGCCTATGCCATCCATGAAGCCGCGACGCGTGTAGTCGGTCAGCAGCCCTTCGCTCATCAGCTTCTGCGTGCCGTAGGAGCTGAGCGG
Source organism: Rhizobiaceae bacterium (assembly GCA_040880025.1). Lineage (GTDB taxonomy): Bacteria > Pseudomonadota > Alphaproteobacteria > Rhizobiales > Rhizobiaceae > RCIO01. The sequence continues at coordinate 249,344 of JBBDJD010000011.1, read as the reverse complement.
CACGGTGTGGAAATCGTCGGGGATGACATCCGGAAACGGCCCGCCGAACACGGCAATGGAGGACGAGAACACAACGCGCGGACACTTGCCCGACAGCCGGATTGCGTCGAACAGCGCCCGCGCGCCGTCGAGATTGACCCGGTAGCCCAGATCGAAATTCTCTTCGGCCTCGCCGGAAACGACCCCGGCCAGATGGAAAACGATATCCGGCGACCGGCCGATCAGCGTTGCAATCTGGTCCGGTTCCGCCAAATCGCCGACGAAGGTCTCACAGGTAAAGGAAGCGCTTGGTGGAGTCGGAGCGACGACATCGTGCAGGTCGAGCGCGGTTATCGCCTTGCCGGCCACCTCGCCGTCTTTGGCAAGCCGCTGCACAAGCTTGCGGCCGATCATGCCGGCCGCGCCCGTCACCAAAACCCGCATCTCTATCGCTCCCTGTCCTGATGACGCCCGCGCAGCCAGAAGATCAGGAAGAAGGCGGCCACGAAGACGACCGCGACCACGCCCGCGGCCACCGGCGAAAAGCCTGCCACCGCCATCATGATGTCGGGCATGAAGAACGCTGCCGCGACGAACACCGCCATGATGACGGCGGCGGCGATCAGGGCATTCCGGTTTTCCTGCATCTGGCCAGCAATCCTCCCGATTTCGGCTGACACAGCGAGCTATAGACCGAATGCCATGGTTCAGGCCAGTGCGGCGCGTATGTCGCCAAGGCGCTGTTTCTGAGCGCCATCGGCATCGAAATTGGCCGGATCGATCCAGCGCTCGAACGCCTCGCGGATGATCGGCCACTCCCGGTCGAGCATCGCGAACCAGGCCGTGTCGCGATTCTCGCCCTTGACGATCATGTGCTGGCGGAACACGCCTTCAAAGGTGAAGCCGAACCGCAGGGCCGCCCGCTTCGACGGTTCGTTGCGGTTGTCGCATTTCCACTCGAAGCGGCGGTAGCCGAGATCGTCGAAGGCGTGTCTGGCGAAGAGATAAAGCGCCTCGGTCGCAGCCGGGCTTCTCGCCATCTGCCCGCTCCACAGAATGCTGCCGATCTCGATCACGCCAAAGGTCGGATCGATGCGCATGAAGGCTTGGCGCCCGACAATCTGGTCACTCGCCTTATCGATTACGGTGAACCACAGCGGGTCGGCGCTGATCTCTGCCTTGTCGAGCCATGGCTGCAGCGATGCCCTGTCCTTCGGCGGCGGCTCGAACAGATAGCGGAAGCGGTCCGGCTCCCGGGCGGTTGCGGCGAAGAGCGCGTCCCCGTGCCGCGCGGCGTCGATGGGTTCGAGGCGTACGAAGCGGCCTTCCATGGGCTCACGCCGCGGCCGCTCGCGCGGCTCCCACGCCGAAAGATCAGTGATCACCAACCGCACTCCCGAATTGACAAGTCGCGCCAAGCCTCACAAGAAAAGCGCGCCTGAAACAGGACCACGCAGGTTCCGCATATGCTCCAAACAGTGTCAGCCTTCGACCGCATCGGCGAGGAAAACGCATTCGCGGTGCTCGCACGAGCGACCGCGCTTGCCCATTCGGGACGCGACATCATCAATCTCGGCATTGGCCAACCCGATTTCCGCACGCCGGAACATATCGTGGAGGCCGCCATCAAGGCATTGCGCGACGGTCATCACGGCTACACGCCCGCAAACGGTTTGCTTGCAACCCGCGAGGCGGTGGCGAGGCGCATGCTGACGACGACGGGCGTGGAGGTTTCGCCCGAGAGCGTGATGATCATGCCCGGCGGCAAGCCGACCATGTTCGCCGCGATCGTCATGTTCGGAGAGCCGGGCGCGGACATCCTCTATCCCGATCCGGGTTTCCCGATCTACCGCTCGATGATCGAATATACGGGGGCAACTCCGATCCCCGTGCCGATCCGGGAAGAAAATGGTTTCGCATTCTCGGCTGATGAAACGCTCTCGCTGATCACCCCGCAGACGCGCCTGCTGATCCTCAACTCGCCGGCCAATCCGACAGGCGGCGTGACGCCGAAGGCGGAGATCGAGAAGCTTGTGGCCGGTCTCGCCGAATTTCCCGACGTCGCGATCCTTTCCGACGAGATCTACGATGTCATGACCTATGACGGCGAGGAACATTGCTCGCTGCTGACCTTTCCCGAAATACGCGACCGCCTGATCCTGCTCAACGGCTGGTCCAAGACCTGGGCGATGACCGGCTGGCGCATGGGCTGGTCGATCTGGCCGAATTCGCCCGAAAGCGGCCGCCTCTGCGACAAGGTGCGCAAGCTGGCCGTCAATTGCTGGTCATGCGTGAACGCGCCGAGCCAGTTCGCCGGCATCGCCGCCATCGACGGACCGCAGGACGATGTCGAGCGGATGATGAGCGCCTTCGATCGAAGGAGGCGCGTGGTCGTGGAGGGGCTCAACAGCCTCGACGGCATCTCCTGCGCCACGCCGAAGGGCGCCTTCTACGCCTTCCCGAACATCAAGGCCACGGGCCGCAAGGCCAAGCCGCTCGCCTCGAGTCTGCTGGAAGAAGCCGGCGTCGCGCTCATCGGCGGACCCGATTTCGGCGTCAACGGAGAAGGCTACATGCGCCTGTCCTACGCCAATTCCGAGGAGAACATCGTGCGCGCCATCGAGCGGATCGGCGATTTCCTGGCGCGCTAACGGGCTCTACAAGTCGAACCAGAACCAGATGGCGGCGCAGCTCGCCGCTCCGACGCTCAAATTCATCGGGATGCCGACCTTGAGGAAATCGGTGAAGCGGTAATTGCCCGCGCCATAAACCAGCGTGTTGGTCTGGTATCCGATCGGCGTGGCGAAGCTGGCACTGGCGCCAATCATGACCGCGATCAGGAACGGTCTCGGGTCAATGCCCAACTGCGCCGCCAGACCGATGGCGATCGGGGCGACGAGCACCGCGACGGCGTTGTTGGAGACGAGTTCCGTCAGCACCGACGAGATTATGTATATCGCGATCAGCGTCACCAGCGGCGGCATCGTCGCGAGTGTCGGCGAGATGGCATCCACGATCAGCCGAACCCCACCCGAACGTTCGAGACCGGCTCCGATGATGAGCATGGCGAAGATGAGCACGAGAATCGAGCCGTCGATCGAGCCCCAGGCCTCGTCGCTGTCGAGGCAACGCAGAAGCAGGATCGCAGCAACCGCGAGCAGTGCAAGGATGGCAATGTCCATCACGTTGAATGCGGCCAGGCCGACGACGGCCGCCAGTGCGCCGATTGCGACCGGCGCCTTGTTGCGCCGGTATGGCCGGCCGCTGGGCCGCGACACGGAGACCAGATCGGCGTCTTCGGTGAGCGCGTCGAGATTGTCGGGTGGACCCTCGAGCAACAGCTTGTCTGCCGGTCTGAGCTTCACGCTTTCCAGATCCGGGCCGGGGATGTGGCGGTGGCGGTGGGCGCCGAGGATGCGTACGCCGTAGCGGCGGCCGAGCATCAGGTCGCCGATCCTCTCACCCGATGTTGCGCGATGGGGCGCCACGACCGCCTCTACCACGACTTTGTCTCCTGGTCGCCCTTGGCTGCGCTTCAGGCCGAGATGGAGGCCGGGCTTCTCGTTGAGCGTCAGCAGTTCCGAGGTTGTGCCCAAGACGATGAGGGAGTCCCCCTTATTCAGCATGCGCTCGCCGAGATTCTCCCGGACGACCTCGTGACCGCTGCGCAGCCCGAGCAGTTTCAGGCCAACACGGTTGAAGTCACTGATGGCGCTGATCTTCGTCTGCGTGTATCGGCCCTCCGTTCTGACAGTAATTTCCGAAAGGAACTCGGTCTCGCCCGAAAGCAGGTTCTCGCCATCGCTACGGCGATCCGGCAGCAGGTAGCGGCCAAGCACCAGCATGACGATTGTGCCGGTGACCGCGGCGATGATGCCGATCGGCGCCATCTCGAAGATCGAGAACGCGTCGAGGCCTGAACTGCGCGCCACGCCGTCGACGAGGATGTTGGTCGAAGTCCCGATCAGTGTGCAGGTACCGCCCAGAATCGCGGCGTAGGAGATCGGGATCAGCAATCGCGTGGCGGCAATGTCGAGTGTTCGGGCCAGCCGGAACACGATCGGGATCAGGATCAACACCACCGGAGTGTTGTTCATGAACGCCGATGCCGCGACCGTCCCCACGAGAAGCAACGCGATTACCATTGCCGGTTGGCGGGACGCGCCCGCGGTCAGGCGACCTGCGAGGCTTTCGAGCACGCCGGTGCGCACAAGGGCGCCCGACAGCACGAACATCGCGGCGATGGTGATCGGCGCGGAGTTGGAGAAAGCCCCCATCGCGTCCTCGGGAGAAGTCAGCCCAAGTAACAGAAAGGCGGCGGCACCGCCCGCGGCGGTGACTTCCGGCGGATATCGCTCCACTACGAAAGCAATCAGGAGTGCGACCAGCAAGGCCAGCGCGATATAGGGCTGGATTCCACCCAGAAGCGCTTCCATGTCTCGATCAGCCTCCGCCAAGAGTGGCCTTCGCCGTTTGTAGCACGGCCAGATGCGTCGCGGGCAAGCCCCGTCCCGTCCGCGCATAGAAAGCGCGCCGACGCCGCGAAGTCGAAGTATAGGCTGCCGATATTGGGGCGTCGCTTAGGCTGTTCTGCTCACCCTCGCCCGACAAATGGCATTTTCGTTGCCATGACGTTCATGAACAGCACATTGGCCTCGAGCGGCAGGCCGGCCATGTGCAAAACGGCGTTGGCCACGTGCGAGACGTCCATCAGCGGTTCGGGCGCGATCGTGCCGTTTGCCTGCGGCACGCCGGACGCCATGGCCGAGGCAAGCTCGGTCATCGCATTGCCGATATCGATCTGGCCGCAGGCAATGTCGAAAGGCCGGCCATCGAGCGCAAGCGTTTTGGTGAGGCCGGTGATGGCGTGCTTCGTCGCCGTATAGGCAACCGAGCCAGGTCTCGGCGCATGCGCCGAGATCGAACCGTTGTTGATGATGCGCCCGCCTTGCGGCGACTGCCGCCGCATCAGCGCGAAGGCGGCGCGGGCGCAAAGGAAGGAGCCGGTCAAATTGACGTCGACCACCTGCCGCCACAATGCGACGGGCATTTCATCGATGGTCGTCCCCTTGGCGCCCATCCCGGCATTGTTGAAAAGCAGATCGACACGGCCGAATTCCCGCTCGACGCGCGCAAAGAGGGCGTCGACCTGGGCTTCGTCGGCCACGTCGCAGGCTATCGGGACCGCAACGCCGGAACCTTGCGCCGCCGCAGCCGCTTCCTCAAGCAGGCTCAGCCGCCGGCCGCAATAGACCACTGTCCAGCCGTCCGCGACCAGACCGTCGGCCGCCGCCTTGCCAACACCGGTGCCTGCTCCGGTAACCACCGCGATCTTGCCGCCCATTGAGAGCCTCCACGCAATTCATCGCGTGAGTGTGCAGATCGCGGCGCGGGAAACAAGGAAGGGAATATCAAAAAGGGCGGCCATTTGCGACCGCCCGTTCCGGACCGGACTTGGGAGGAGGAAAGCCGATCCAACTTGTTCCAGATTGAAGCGGAAACGTTAACGCATTGTTAACGTCGAATTCGCGCGGCGGACCGCATGCGGCTGCGCTGGTCGCCGCAGGCTCAGCCTTTCACGTTGGCGATCGTGGCCTCGACATGCTCCACCAGCGCTTCCGGAAGGTTGAGGCGGCCGGCCAGCAAACGCAGATAACCGTGCTCGGCATGCGTGTCTGGATCGATCGCAAGCCTCGAAGCCGCATAAATCTCGACCTTCTGGGCATCGGTCCGCGCGCTGGCGGCCAGCTCGTCGATACCGATGGGGTTTTCCGTCTCGGCAATCAGGAATGCCTCGCTCTCGCCGTCGAAGCCGGCGAGCTTGAGCTTGTCGCCGATATGCTTGCGCTCTTCCTCGTCGATGCGCCCGTCGGCCTTGGCCGCGGCGATCATCGCGCGCACGAGAACCAGCGCGAAATCTTCCTCGCCCTGCGGCGCGCGTTTGGGGTCGAACGCCGTATCGGAGGGCGGCGGGAGGATGTCGACGCCTGCGTCGCCGGGTTTATTGCCGGCCTGATAGTTCTGGTATGCCGTGTATGCCAGACCCGCCACGGCCGCGAGGCCGCCCATCTTCAGCGCGGAGCTGGCAAGCGCCCGGCCCGGCCCGGTTCCGAGCAGAATGGCGGCAATCGCACCGGTCGCGATCGGATTGTCCTTCGCAAGCCGGGTAACCTGCCCGGCTTTGTCGCGCACAGTGGATTCGGTTCCCGGGATGGTCGAGCCAAGCAGGTCGTCGAGAAGCTTTTTCGGATCAAACACGGTTTCCCTCCAGATTGCGGCAGCCGCACGCCGATGCGTGCCGATGTGCCGCTGAGGTAGGCAACGGGTGATGAAAATACAATGACAGCTCCGGGCCGGCCGGCGCTCAGCTGCCGATATGCGGACCCTGGCCGCGTTGTTCGGCAAGCGCCACCTGGCGCTGGCGCTCCGCATAGCGTGCCCGGTCGGCGGCGCTGCGGCTGTCGTGGCAGTGCGGACAACACACCCCATCCTGAAACAGCTCCGACAAACGATCGGCGGCCGTCAACGGGTGCCGGCAGGCCCGGCAAAGCGTCGCATCGCCCCGTTCCAGCCCGTGCCTGATGCCGACGCGCTCGTCAAAGACGAAGCACTCCCCGTTCCAGAGGCTGTCGCTGGCGGGCACCTCTTCCAGATATTTCAGGATGCCGCCCTTGAGGTGGAACACCTCGCCGACGCCGATGCGCTTCAGATAGGCGCTCGCCTTCTCGCAGCGTATGCCGCCGGTGCAGAACATGGCGACGCGCCTGCCCTTCAGCCTGTCGAAATTCTCTTCCGCCCACCGCGGAAACGCGCTGAAACTTTCCGTTTGCGGGTCGATGGCGCCAGAGAACGTCCCGATTGCGGTCTCGTAGCTGTTGCGGGTGTCGATGACGACAGTGTCGGGGTCGCTGACAAGCGCGTTCCAATCCTGTGGAGCGACATGTTCACCAGCCTCAGTGGCCGCATCGAGATCGGCGACGCCCATTGTCACGATCTCCTTCTTCAACCGCACTTTCATGCGGTGAAACGGCATCGTGGCGGCCGTGCTGAACTTCACGTCGATGTCCGCGAGACCCGGCTCGGCGCGCATCAACGTGAAAATCCGATCGATCCCTTCGCGCGAACCCGCGATGGTGCCGTTCACGCCTTCCAGGGCGACGAGGATCGTCCCGCGCAGCTCCTCCGCCTTCGCGCAATCGCGCAGCCGGTCCCGCAATGCGGCGGGATCGTCGAGGCGGGCGAAGCGGTAGAAGGCGGCGACCGCGAACAGGTTTTGCGTGGATAGTTGCATCGGCGATCCACTACCTGTTCGCGCCGTTTCCTTCAAGAAGCTGCTGGATTTCCACAGCTTTGCCCCTCTCGACAGCGTGAGAAGGCAATTCCGCCGGTCAGTATTTGTCCCCGCCCGCGGCGCCTGCCGCACTATTGCCCCGGGACCGCGAGGAACGGACTATGTTCACAACCGAGACAATCACGGAAATCGCGCATGTGGCAACGGCAAGCGGTATCGAACCCGCGGCGCTGCTGGCGGTAGCGGAGATCGAATCCGGCGGCCGCGTCTTTGCCGTTGTCTCCGGGCGGAAGGAGCCGCTGATCCGGTTCGAGGGGCACTATTTCGACCGGCGATTGAACGGCGAAAAGCAACGCCGGGCGCGGTTGGCGCGCATTTCATCGCCAACAGCCGGCAAGGTGGTCAACCCGGCCAGCCAGGTGGCGCGCTGGCGCATGCTGGAGCGGGCGGCGGCAATCGACCGCAAGGCGGCGTTCGAATCCGTCTCATGGGGTATCGGGCAGGTGATGGGCGCGCACTGGGCCTGGCTCGGTTTCCAGAGCGTCGAAGCGCTGGTCGCCGAGGCGCGCGGCGGAGCCGCCGGGCAAGCGAAGCTGATGGCCCGCTACATCGTGAAGGCCGGGCTGCGCGAAGCTCTGGCGCACAGGGATTGGGCGCGTTTTGCCCACGGCTACAACGGGCCCAACTATCGAAGGAACCGCTACCACAGCCGCCTTGCCGCCGCATACCGGCGTCACGCCGGCCAGTCGGCTTCCGGGTCCGCGGGCGGCACGCCCGGGCTGCTCAGACGCGGGTCGCACGGCAAAGCCATCATCGACCTCCAGCATGCGCTGTCGGCTGCGGGCTACGCGCTTCAGGCGGATGGACGATTTGACGAGCGAACCGAAGCCGCATTGCGGCAATTTCAACGTGACCACGGGCTCGGAGTCGACGGCATTGCCGGACCGCGGACGCTGTCCGCGTTGGGCGACATGCTTTCCCCCGCTGCGCGCCTGCGCAAGTGGTGGGCGCAACTCCGGCGCCTGCTTGCGCGGCATTTGACGCGGGGCGGCATTTGATACTGCCCCGATCCGGCTGGTATGGTAGGTGCGAGTGCATAAATCGATTAGACCTGCAGCAAGAGGATCACACGCGCCATGAAGGACCGGTCGGACGCCCTGGTGGAATTGCTGGACGGCCAGCCTGTCGTGCCGGTGCTCAAGATCGACCGGCTCGCCGATGCGGTGCCGCTTGCCCGGGCGCTGTGCCGGGGCGGTCTCAAGGCGATCGAGATAACGCTGCGGACCGACGACGCTCTCGACGCAATCAGGCTGGTGACCGCCGAGGTGCCGGAAGCGATCGTCGGCGCCGGCACGATCCTCGCGACACGTGACTTCGACCGGGCCGAAAATGCAGGCGCGCGCTTCATCGTCAGCCCCGGCACCACGCAGGAATTGCTCGACGCCGCCCGCGGCACGCGCACGCCGTTTCTTCCCGGCGCGATAACGCCAAGCGAGATGATGGCACTGCGCGAAGAGGGCTACAGGTTCATGAAGTTCTTCCCGGCCGAACAGGCGGGCGGGGTCCCGTTCCTGAAATCGCTCTCATCCCCGTTGGCGAGCATCCGCTTCTGTCCCACCGGCGGGGTCTCGCTGACCAACGCGGCAAGCTACCTGTCGCTGCCGAACGTCGTTTGCGTCGGCGGCTCCTGGGTCGCGCCGGACAATCTGCTTGCAAAGGGTGCGTGGGACGAGATCGAGGAACTGGCGCGCGGCGCCGCGGCGCTTCGGGCGCCCAAAGCCGCCGCCTGAGCAGCAGTCAGTTAGTCGTTTTGAAACGCGCCACCGACAGGAATGTCACGGCCTTGCCGGTGAACCTGTTGGCCTGGTGCTGGCCGGTATCGCTGCCGAAGCCGGCCGTGTAGACCATCTGCGGCGCCGAGTGGACGTGGGCAATTGCGAAAGACGGCGCACGCGTGCCGCGTTGTTCCGTCGCGGCCGGCGCGGGATTGAGCGCCCACTGGGCGACCTGACGCGGTATCGGCACCAGGACGGCGCGCGGATCAGGCCGCGAATCGCCGGGTCCGGGCTTGGCCGCCTTTGCGGTGGTCTTGACGCCCGTGGCAATGGCCGCATGGGAACCCTGAGTATTGCCGGAAATCAAGGCGGCCCGCTGCGAGGCTGCCGGCGTTGAATTCAGGCGCGCCGATCGGCCATCGGTGTTTTCTGACCGCTCGGGCCGGCTTACGACGACTTCACCGGATTCACCTGAAATCGGCGGTGCACTGTACGACGGGCCGGCGCCGGGCAACGAGGCCAGAACGTATTCCGGCGAATTTTCGTCACCGGGCAGGCGCTTGGGCAATGGAAGATAGGCGGCGACCGTCGCGGATGGTCCGTTAGCTTTGTCGGATGCCGCCGCGTCCAACTGCTTTGTCGAGGCTCCCACTGAAACCGGCAATCCGCCGGGCGCCGCCGCTTCCGCCATCTGAACCGGCCCTTCATCATCCACAACGGGCGTGTATTCGGGGCGCCGCGTGGGTACGGGAATGTTCAGGGCAACCTCGACCGGCCGCGCCTCATCCGTTTGGGCAAGCAACGCGGCCGCGGCGTCCAGTGCTTCCTGGGCCGTATCGCGTGTATTGTCCGGCTCGGCCAGAGCCAAGGCCTGGGCCGGGGCGCTGTCAGTGCCGGCGCGCGGGGCGCGCTGCGGGAAAGGAATGGCGGTCGGCGAAAGCGAGGCGAGAATCGTTTCAGGCGTGGTCTCGGGCGCTACCGGAGCGGGGGGCGGCGCCGCGGAAGCAACAACCGGCTGTCGGGGCGCAACGCGCTCGACGCTCTCGGCGTTATCCTCTTCCTCATCCGCACCGCCAAACAGCACCGCCAAGAGGCCGCGCCGGGGCCGCCCGTTATTGTCGCCGGCGCTCGCAACCTGGATCGGCGCGCTGCTCTGCTTGCCGGACTTGATGGCCGCAAGCGCCTGGCTGTAACCGGCGAGCGGCTTGCCGTCGGAGGGGATGTGAGCGGTCCTGCCGTCGGGGAAGAGGGCGAGAAGCTCGTTGCGGTTCATGCGCGGCCAGTGCCGAACGCTGCCGACATCCAGATGGACAAAAGGCGAACCGGACTTTGGATAATATCCGACGCCGCCGCGCTGAACCTTCAGCGCCGCCTTGCGCAAAGTGGCGAGATTGACGCCTGGAATGTAGAAGTCGATCGCCTTGCCCAGCGTGTGCTGGCTGTTCTTTGCAACGCCATTGCTGCGGCTGCGCAGCATCGAATTGGTCGATGGCGAGCGATAGGCGGAAACCACGTTGATGTGGTCCCGGGCGCCGGTTGCCTGATAGACCTCCCATACGAGGTCGAGCAGCCGCGGATCCATCTTGGTAGGCTCGTTGCGCCGCCAGTCGCGCAGAAAGCGATTGATCTGGTCGAGGCCGGATCCGATGTAGCGCCCGTTGCGCTTGTAGGTGATCTCGGCGCGCTCTTTGGTATGAATGAAATAAAGCTTCAGCGTGCGCGTCTCGGCGTGCGCGGCGCCTGCGGCGACAAAGAGGAACGCAATCGACAGGAACAATCCTGCGAAAGTCCTTCGCGAGGCAAACACACAGGTTCGCCATCCCCCAAATATACGCGTGCTCTCGATCAAACCCGTCGCCTTGCAGGCAGAAAATTTTCCCCACTGATGCCCGGATCAAAGGGAGATCCGAATATCCACTGTAATGGTTAATCCCAGCTTATTGAAGCTGGAATGCGGTAACACCGTGGCAGTTTAATGGCATAAGCCACTGACGGCCAGCTTGGTAAACCAAAGGTTTAGCACAAATTTGACGGATCGGTCGCCTACCCGCCGCATTTCCTGTGGGCAGGGTTAAGAGGCCAGTCTCTCCGAGCGTCCGGTCTCGGGATCGATGCCGAGTTCCTTCAGCTTGCGGTAGAGCGTCGAGCGTCCGATACCGAGCCGGCGCGCCACCTCGCTCATCTGGCCGCCATAGTGGTCGATGGCAAGCCGGATAATTTCCGATTCGACGTCGGCGAGCGCGCGGACATTGCCCTTTTCGTCCAGTGCCCGGACCGTTCCCGCATCGCCATCGCGCTGCGCCGGGCGCTGCTGAACCAGTTCGGCGGCGCTGTGCGAAGACACCAGCGCCGCAGCCGGCGGCTGCGTGATCCGCGCCGGTCTGCTTCCTGCTTCCGACAGGTCGATGCCGTCGGTCTGCGCCCTGATCTGGGGGAAATCGTCAGGCGTGAGAATTTCACCGTCGCACAGCACGACGCCGCGGAAGATGGCATTCTCCAACTGCCGGATATTGCCCGGCCAGTCATAGGTCTCCAGCATGGCGAGCGCATTCGACGCGATCCCCTTGACCCGTCCGCCGGTCTCGCTCTTGCCGAGACGTCGGATGAAATACTGGACCAGAAGCGGAATGTCTTCGGGTCGGTCGCGCAGCGGCGGCACATGAATGGGGAACACGTTGAGGCGGTAGTAGAGGTCCTCGCGGAACAGCCCGTCCTTGACCCGCTGGATCAGATCGCGGTGTGTTGCCGAGATCAGGCGGATGTCGACCTTGATCGGCGCCTTGGCGCCGACGGCGTCCACCTCCCCGTCCTGAACCGCGCGCAGCAGCTTGACCTGGACGTCGAGCGGCAGGTCACCGATCTCGTCGAGAAACAGCGTGCCGGAGCTCGCCTCGACGAACTTGCCGATATGCTTGTCGGTGGCCCCGGTAAAAGCGCCCTTCTCGTGGCCGAACAGGATGCTTTCGACCAGATTGTCCGGGATCGCGCCGCAATTGACCGGCACGAAGGGCTTGCCGCGTCGCTCGCCCCCGCCTTGTATCGCCCGCGCCACCATTTCCTTGCCGACGCCGGATTCGCCCTCGATCAGAATTGGAATGTTGGACGCCGCGGCCTTGCGGCCGAGCCGCAGCACGCGCTCCATGACCGGGCTGGCGGCAATGAGATCCTCGAACGTCATCGTGCGGGAAGCCGGCGCCTTGCCTTGCTTCTGCTTGGCCGCCGAACCGCGTTCCGCAACCCTCAGCGCCCCGGACAGGGCAGCTACCAGCTTGTCGGGTGAAACCGGCTTCACGACGAAATCGAACGCCCCTGACCGCATTGCCGACACGACCGTTTCGATGCCTCCCTGGGCAGTCAGCACGATGACCGGATGATGCAGCCCGCGCTCGCGCATGGCCTCCAGCATGGCGATCCCGCCCATGCCCGGCATTTTCAGATCCAGAACGACCGCCTCGATGTCGCCCGCTCCGGCGCCGTCGAACGCGGCCAGACCCGCCTCGCCGCTGTCCGCGGTAACGATGCCGTAACCGGACTTGGCAAGAGCCGTCTCCAGAAGACGGCGCTGAACCGGATCGTCATCGACAATGAGGATTGAGGCGGTCATGGTGTGCGAGGCCGATAGCGTTGAATTGATGCGTGCGAATTGGCTCAGGATGGCACAACCCTATAAACAAGGGTTCAAGAAGAGCGGTGAACGAATCCTTTCGCCGCGGCATTTATCCCGTCCGAACAGGACGGAACGAGGAGTTGCATGAATTTCCTTAACAAATCCGGGTCCGTGCGCCATGCGGCTGTCGAAAATGCGGCTGCCCCACAGGATCTGGCGGGCCTTCCCGAATGGAACCTGGCCGATCTCTATCCCGCCATGGACGCGCCCGAACTCACGCGCGATATGAACCGCGCCGCCGACGCGGCGGTCGAATTCGAGCACCGCTGGAAAGGCAAACTGCTGTCCGCGGCCACCGCGCCCGACGGCGGCGATCTGGGCGCCGCGCTGCGCGAGTTCGAGGAGATCGAGGAGCTTATCGGCCGCATCGCATCCTATGCGGGCCTTGTCTACGCCGGAGACACGTCGGACCCGAAGCGCGCCAAGCTCTATGGCGACGTGCAGGAGAAGATGACCGACGCCAGCGCGCATCTCCTGTTCTTCACGCTTGAGCTCAACCGGATCGAGGAAGCCGACATCGAAAAGGCGTTCGAAGCCGATCCGGGCTTCGCGCATTACCGGCCCTGGGTGATCGATCTCAGGATGGACAAGCCCTACCAGCTCGAGGATCGCATCGAGCAGCTTTTCCACGAGAAATCCGTGACCGGGCGCGGCGCATGGAATCGCCTCTTCGACGAGACGATGACCGGCCTGCGCTTCAAGGCGGGTGGCGAAGAAAAGCCGCTGGAGCCGACGCTGAACATGCTGCAGAGCGCCGACCCCGGCGAGAGGAAGCAGGCGGCCGAGGCGCTGGCAACGACGTTCCGGCAGAACATCCGCCTGTTCACTCTGATCACCAACACGCTCGCCAAGGACAAGGAGATTTCCGACCGCTGGCGGGGCTTCGATGACATTGCCGATTCCAGGCACCTGGCGAACCGGGTCGAGCCGGAAGTGGTCAATGCGCTGGCCGGCGCCGTGCGCGAGGCCTATCCGCGCCTGTCGCACCGCTACTACGCCATGAAGGCCAAATGGCTGGGCATGGACCAGATGAACCACTGGGACCGCAACGCGCCGCTGCCCGAAACGCCGCAAGCTGTCATCGGCTGGGACGACGCGAAACAGACCGTGCTTTCGGCCTATCACGGTTTCGCGCCGGAAATGGCCGACATCGCGCGCCGCTTCTTCGACGAAAAGTGGATCGACGCCCCGTCGCGGCCGGGCAAGGCGCCGGGCGCCTTCGCGCACCCGACGGTGCCTTCCGCCCACCCCTATGTGCTGCTGAACTACATGGGCAAGCCGCGCGACGTGATGACGCTTGCGCACGAGCTTGGCCATGGCGTGCATCAGGTGCTGGCCGGCAAGCAGGGGGCGCTGATGTCGGCAACCCCGCTGACTCTGGCCGAGACGGCGTCGGTCTTCGGCGAGATGCTGACCTTCCGCTCGCTGCTCGACGGCGCAAGACAGAAGCGCGAGCGCAAGGCGATGCTGGCTCAGAAGGTAGAGGACATGATCAACACGGTCGCGCGCCAGATCGCCTTCTACGAATTCGAGCGAAAGGTGCACGCGGAGCGGCGCAACGGCGAACTGACGTCGGACCAGCTGGGCGAATTCTGGCTGGAAATTCAGGCCGAAAGCCTGGGGCCTGCGATCGCCCTGCGCGAAGGCTACGAGACCTTCTGGGCCTACATCCCTCACTTCATCCACTCGCCGTTCTACGTCTATGCCTATGCCTTCGGCGACTGCCTGGTGAACTCGCTCTACGCGGTCTATCAGAACGCCGAACAGGGCTTTCAGGAGAAATATTTCGACATGCTGAAGGCCGGCGGCACGAAGCACCATTCCGAGCTTCTGGCGCCCTTCGGCCTGGATGCGTCCGACCCCGCGTTCTGGCAAAAAGGCCTGTCGGTCATCGAAGGGCTGATCGACGAGCTTGAGGCGATGGAAAACTGAAACACGGGAGACGAACCATGAGCGGCCGACCGGCGTCCAATTCCATAGAAAATGCACTCGCGCTCGACGGTGACGCCGACCGCATCAAGGACTTCTACCGGGACTGGGCGCAATCCTACGACGCCGATGTCGGCGACGAGGCTTATCGGGCGCCCGATATCGTCGCCACGCTCGCACGTATCATTCAGCTTTCCTGGCTTGACGCCAAACGAGCAGATCTGAAAATCATGGATGCCGGATGCGGCACCGGCCTGGCCGGCGTCGCACTGAGAAAGGCCGGCTTCGACCATGTCGACGGGTTCGACATCGCGCCGGAAATGGTCGATGCGGCGCGCGAAACAGAAGCCTACGAAACCCTGCTGCCGGAGATCGATCTGAATGCCCGCAACCCCGGGCTGTCGGAACTCGACGGCGCCTACGATATCGTAACCTGCGCCGGCGTTTTCACGCTCGGCCATGTCGAGCCGCAAGGTCTGGATCATCTGGTCGCCCTGGCTCGTGACGGGGGCTTCGTCGTCGTCAGCACGCGCGAGGACTATCTCAAGCAATCCGACTATCACGAGCATACGCGGAAACTGGAAGCGCGTGGCGATATCCGCCCGGCATTCGCGCTGCCAGATGCCCGCTATGTCGGCGATGATCGCGCAGACTACTGGGTCTACCGCAAGACCTCGCCCGCCGCGTAGCAGCCGGAACAAGTCCAGGGTCAGGACCCTAGCGCTGGACAGACGGATTGTCCGGCGGCTATTGCGGGCGCCTCAGCACGGTGCCACCGAAAGCCGAGCCATGACAACCGCAAGTCCCTTCGTTCTGCTGCGCGACGATCTCGCCGGCAGCGAAATGCTGTTCGCGGAGCCCGTCGAGGTCGTTCAGACCGACGATCCGGACGGCGTCCTCCCGGCGCTGGAGCGTCTTCGGGAGGCCAGCCGGGCCGGCAGATGGACGGCCGGCTATTTCGCATACGAGGCCGGCTTTGCGTTCGAGCCCAAGCTGCGGCGGACCATGCCTGATGGACGGCGCACGCCGCTCGTCTGCGTCGGCATCTTCGATGCTCCAGCCGAGCGCCCGGTGCGGGCCGCCGCCGCGCCAAGCGATGCCGGCCTCGACCATCCCCGCGCGCTCTGGTCGTTCGCGGACTACCGGGCGCGTTTCGACACGCTTCACCATCATCTCAGGCAGGGCGACTGCTATCAGGCCAACCTGACCTTCCCCGTCAACGCGCGATGGCACGGGGAGCCCGCCGCCATTTTCGAAAAGATGACGGCGCGCCAGCCTGTCCGTTATGCCGCTCTCGTAGAGCTGGGCGGCCCCGTGATCCTGTCGCGCTCGCCGGAGCTCTTCTTCCGGGTGGACAGGGAGGGCTGGATCGATACGCATCCCATGAAGGGCACCATCCGCCGCGGAGATACGCCGGTGGAGGACGCAGCGCTCGCCGATTTCCTGCGCAACGACCCGAAGAACCAGGCCGAGAACCGGATGATAGTGGACCTGTTGCGCAACGACGTTTCGCGCGTCAGCGAGGTCGGCACGCTCGACGTGCCGGAACTGTTCAGGATCGAGACCTACCCGACGGTCCACCAGATGGTCAGCCGGGTCCGCGCCCGGCTGCTGCCCGGCGCGGGACTGCCGGATATCTTTGCTGCCCTGTTTCCCTGCGGCTCGGTGACCGGAGCTCCCAAGCTCAGTGCGATGCTGATCCTGAACCGGCTCGAAGCGGAGCCTCGGGATGCCTATTGCGGAGCCATCGGCTGGACCGCTCCGGACGGACGCATGTGTTTCAACGTCGCGATCCGCACGGTCACCTTGCATGAGGGCGGAGAGGCCGTATTCAATGTCGGCGGCGGCATCGTCTTCGATTCCGATGCCGTTTCGGAGTATGAAGAATGCCTTTTGAAGGCCCGCTTCGCGACCGGCTCGGCCCCGGCGACAGGCTGATCGAAACGCTCGGCTACAGGCCGGGCCGGGGTGTCCGCCGTCTCGGCCTGCATCTCGACCGGATGGAGCGCTCGGCGGACGCGCTCGGCTTCGCGTTTGACCGGAGCAAGGCCGAAACGGCGCTCGCCCGTGCTGCGACGGGAGAGAGCCCGTTGCGGCTGCGGCTGACGCTGAATGCGGACGGGGCGTTCGAGACTGCGTCTTCGCCTTTCGCGCCGACGCCCCCGGATGTGGTCTGGCGCGTCGCGGTCGCGCATACGCAGCTCGACAGCGCCGATCCGCTGCTCGCCCACAAGACGACGCGCCGCGCGCCCTACGACGCCGCGCGGGCCGAATTCGGCGTCGGGATAGACGAGGTCATCCTGCTCAACGAGCGGGACCAAGTCTGCGAAGGCACGATCGCCAACATCTTCCTGGACGACGGCGGCGGTACGCTTCGAACGCCGGGCCTCGAGTGCGGCCTGCTGCCGGGCGTTCGGCGCGCGGAAATGCTCGCGGCCGGACAGGCGCGGGAGGCAATCGTCTCGATTGACGATCTCCGCGCCGCGCGGGCTCTCTTCGTGGGCAACTCGCTGCGCGGGCTGATCCGGGCGGAACTGACCGGATGAGCGGCCCGATCCACACGCCTTATGACGGTTCGGCGAAGCCCTTCTCGATCGGGCTGAAACCGCTCGATCCCGCAAACTGGATCGAGATCGACGAACACTATAAGGCGCATCTGGCCGAAAAGGACCGGCTCATCGCCGAACACGCGCGCGAGGTCTTCGCTGCCAGGGCCGATACAGACGGTTCCCAGCGGGAGGTTCTCGATCTGGTTGTGGACCACCTCATCAGGGGCTGGTCGCGCATATTTCCCGACCGCGCCCAATGCGACTTTCTCGGCGAGCGGCTTCCCCGGTTCCAGATGCATGGATCGGATGAACCGCCGCTGCAGATAGCGGCCCGGTTCGTTCAGGAGGATCTTGTCCTGATGCGGCGCTCCGACGACGGCTGGCGCCTCGCCGCCGCGTCGCTCTGCTTCCCGTCCTCGTGGTCCCTCGCGGAGAAGTTCGATCGGCCGCTCGACGCAATCCACGCCCCCGTACCGGACTTCGGCCCGGGAACCCGGACCGCAACGCTCATCACGCGGATATTCGACAACCTCAAGGCCGATCAGCCTGTCGAGCGGATGAACTGGTCGCTGCAGGAAGACGCCGCGCTCTATCATCCCCGTTCCAAATCCGAACGCGATGCCAAGATTGAAGCGGCGGGTGCAACCCTGCTCGGCGTCCGGCCTGCGGATGCCGCCTTCATTCGCGTGGAACGCCAGACGCTGCGCAAGATGCCGGTTTCGGGCGACATCCTGTTCACCATCCGCATCCATCTCGACCCGATGGCCACCCTGACCCGCCACCCGCGGCGCGCCGAACTCGCATCAGCACTTGCCGGTCAGCTCGCTGCCCTCGATCCGGCGCAGCTCGCCTACAAAGGCCTTGCAGCCGACCGCGACGCGCTGGTTGCCCGCTTGCGCGCCATCGCATCCGACTGATTGCGCCGTTTGCCCTTTATCGCGACTGCTTTATGTGGTTTAGCGCCGCACCTGAAACCGGTTGCCGGCAGGTGCACAGCGAGAGGGAGCAGTTCGAATGGCGAAAGCGAAATGGCCGGTCCACGGAGAAATCACCGGACCGATCGTGGTGATCGGGTTCGGGTCGATCGGCCGCGGCGCGCTGCCGCTGATCGAGCGCCATTTCAAATTCGACAAGTCCCGCATGGTGGTCATCGATCCGCGCGATGACGACAAGGCGCTGCTCGACGAACGCGGCATCCGCTTCATCCAGGACCACGTCACCAAAAAGAACTACGAGAAGCTGCTGACGCCGCTGCTCACGGAAGGCGGCGGCCAGGGTTTCTGCGTCAACCTCTCGGTCGACACGTCCTCGCTTGAAATCATGAAGCTCTGCCGCAAGCTCGGCGTACTCTACATCGACACGGTGGTCGAGCCGTGGCTGGGCTTCTACTTCGACAAAAAGGCGGGCAACGAGACACGCACCAACTACGCGCTGCGCGAGACCGTGCGTGCGGAAAAGCGCGGCAATCCCGGCGGCACGACGGCGGTTTCCTGCTGCGGCGCCAATCCCGGCATGGTGTCGTGGTTCGTGAAACAGGCGCTGGTCAATCTGGCCGCCGACATGAAAGTCGATATCAAGACCCCGGCCCCCGACGACCGTCGGGGCTGGGCGAAGATGATGAAGAAGCTCGGCGTGAAGGGCGTGCATATCGCTGAACGCGACACCCAGCGCACAAAATTGCCGAAGCCCTTCGATACATTCTGGAACACATGGTCGGTGGAGGGGTTCGTTTCGGAAGGCCTGCAGCCGGCCGAGCTCGGCTGGGGAACACACGAACAGTGGACGCCGAAGAACGCCAAGAAGCACAAGAAGGGCTGCAAGGCGGCGATCTACCTCGAGCAGCCGGGAGCCAACACGCGCGTGCGCACCTGGTGCCCGACGCCCGGTCCGCAATACGGCTTTCTCGTCACCCACAACGAGTCGATCTCGATCGCCGATTTCTTCACCGTCCGCGACAAGAAGGGCAAGGTCAGCTTCCGTCCGACCTGCCACTACGCCTATCACCCGTCCAACGATGCGGTGCTTTCGCTGCATGAAATGTTTGGCGCGGCCGGCAAACCGCAGCCGGTGTTCCATGTGCTGGACGAGAACGAACTCGTGGACGGTATCGACGAGCTTGGCGTGCTGCTCTACGGGCACAAGAAAAACGCCTACTGGTACGGGTCGCAGCTCTCGGTCGACGAAACGCGCAGGATCGCGCCCTACCAGAACGCCACCGGCCTGCAGGTTACGTCGGCTGTGCTCGCCGGCATGGTTTGGGCGCTGGAAAACCCGGAGGCCGGCATCGTCGAGACGGACGAGATGGACTTCGAGCGCTGCCTCGAAATCCAGATGCCTTATCTCGGCCCCGTCAACGGCTATTATACCGACTGGACACCGCTTGAAGGGCGTCCAGGATTGTTTCCGGAGGACATCGACAAATCGGACCCGTGGCAATTCCGGAACATTCTCGTAAGATAGATGGAAGTTCGCGTCTCAGCGCTGGATTGATTCGGCGCGGCGGCGCAAAAGCGGCTGATGCCACGAGCGAGGAGACGACGTCGTGATGAAGAAATCGGGATTGACGGCAGGCATGGCGATCCTGTCGACAGCGATCTTTCTTGCCGGCTGCACTGGCACGACCCGGCGGCTTCCGGGCGTGATCCCCGCGCCGATTCAGAGCGGAATCGAAGGCGCCTGGATCGATCAGGCGGGTACCGGCATCACCAGCTTCTCCGGTGGCCGTTTCCAGACTGTCGCGACCGATTCCGGGCAAAAACTCTCCGAGGGCACCTTCCAGTACCGCGATCAGGTTCTGGTTGAGATCACCGGCATTTCAATCATTCGCCAAAGCCCGGTCGCGTTCAACTGCTCGATCGCCAACACCGAACAACTCAACTGCACCGCATCCTCGGGGCAACAATTCGTCCTGACGCGTTACAATGGTCCGATGCCGCAGACTCCGCTCGACCAGACCGTGGACAACACGTTGCCCCCCGTAACCTGACGCGGGCAGGTCCGGCCAGACGGTGAGCGGTCATGCTGATCGTCATAGGCATCGTATGTCTGCTGGCGGTGATCGTGCTGCCGCAATACCTCGTTCGCCATACGATCAGCCGTCACGGCATCGACCGGCCCGACCTGCCTGGCACAGGCGGTGAACTTGCGCGGCACCTGCTCGACAGCTTCGGCCTCCAGACGGTCGGCGTCGAACAGACCGATATCGGCGATCATTACGACCCGGATGCCAAGGTCGTGCGGCTTCTGGACAAGCATCATGCCGGGCGCTCTCTCTCCGCCGTTGCAGTCGCCGCGCATGAAGTAGGGCACGCTTTACAGGACGCCGGCGGCGAGCGGATGCTGGCATGGCGTCAAAGGTTGGCAAAACTTGCCTCGGCCACCGACCGCATCGCATCCGTGTTTTTCATAGCGGCGCCGGTTCTCGCCATTCTGGCGCGCACGCCCCTGGCCTTCGCAGGGCTGGTCGCCGTTGGCCTCGCACTTCTGTCGGTCCGCGTCGTCGTCAACCTGATCACCCTTCCGGTCGAGTTCGACGCCAGTTTCGGCAAGGCGCTTCCGATACTGAAGGAGGGCCGCTATCTCGACGAAAAGGACATGCCGGCCGCCAAGTCCGTCCTGCGGGCCGCTGCGTTCACATATGTCGCTTCCGCGCTTGTCTCGCTGATCAATCTTGCGCGCTGGATACGGGTGCTGCGATAACGAGAGCCGGGAGGAACAATGTCCGCCGATTTTGATGATCTGGAATGCCGCGCGCCGGATGATCGCGAAACCGATCTGTTCGCGCGGCTGCCGGTCTTCCTGTCAAAAGCCGCGAATGCGGCGCCCGGTCTCGCCCGCTGGCTGGACGGGTACGATCTGGCGACGGTCAATTCGCGCGAAGCGCTCGCCGGCCTGCCCGTCCTGCGCAAAGCCGATCTGATGGAGATGCAGCGCGCCAGCCCTCCATTCGGCGGCTTCGCCAATCCGGCGGCGCTGAAAGGCGGCCGCGCGTTCATGTCGCCCGGCCCGATCTGGGAGCCGCAGGGTTTGACGGCGGATGCCTGGCAATCCGCCCGGGCATTTTACGCTGCAGGCATTCGCTCCGGCGACATCATTCACAACGCGTTTTCCTATCACATGACGCCCGGCGGCTTCATTCTGGACGAGGGTGCGCGGGCGATGGGCTGTACGGTGTTCCCCGCCGGCACCGGCAACACGGAGATGCAGATCGACGCCGCCGAGGCGCTCAGACCCAACGTCTATTGCGGCACGCCCGATTTCCTGAAGGTGATACTCGACAAGGCGGACGAGCTCGGCCGGGACCTGTCATCCTTCAGGCTCGGTCTCGTCTCGGGCGGCGCGCTGTTTCCCTCGCTGCGCGATCACTATCGCGAACGCGGGATTTCGGTGCTTCAATGCTATGCCACCGCCGAGTTTGGCGTCATCTCCTACGAAGCGGCCGACACGGACGGCACGCCTCATCCCGGCATGATCCTCAACGAGAACCTGATCCTTGAGATCGTACGCCCCGGCACCGGCGATCCCGTTGCCGAGGGTGAGGTCGGCGAGGTCGTCGTCACCAGCTTCAATGAAGCCTATCCGATGGTCCGGCTCGGCACCGGCGATCTTTCCGCCACCCTTCCCGGAACGTCGCCATGCGGCCGCACCAACACCCGCATCAAGGGCTGGATGGGCCGCGCCGACCAGCGCACCAAGATCAAGGGGATGTTTGTCGATCCCAAACAGGTGGCCGAGGTTGTGCGCCGCCACCCCGAGATCGGCCGCGCGCGGCTTGTCGTCAGCCGCGACGGCGAACGCGACGCGATGGCGCTTCACGTCGAACCCGGCAACGGCCCCGATCCGGACACCGGCGCGATCGGGATCGCGCTACGCGAAATTACCAAGCTTGGCGGACAGGTTCTGCTGGCGCCGCGCGGTTCCCTGCCCAATGATGGCAAAGTGATCGCCGACGAGCGGGAATACGCGAACTGACTTTCGCGTGAAGATGCTTGCAACGTCGTTCAGCCGGTGGGAACATGCCGGCAAATGACAGCAGCAAAACTGTCAAGAACCCGGGGTATACGCCTGCCTCGGGCATTCATGGGAGATCGACGAATGAAGAAGCTCGCACTCGCCGCCGCGCTTTCCGCCTCGGCACTGGCCTTTTCGGCGCAGGCAGCCCTTGCCGACTACACGCTGAACATCATGCATATCAACGACTGGCATTCGCGCATCGAGTCCAACAACAAATATGAGTCGACCTGCTCGGTCGAGGACGAGACCGAAGGCAACTGCTTCGGCGGCGCAGCGCGGCTGGTGACGGCAGTCCGCGATTATCGCGCCGCGCACGAGGGCGACAACGTTCTGTTCCTCAATGCCGGCGACAATTTCCAGGGTTCGCTGTTCTACTCGACCTACAAGGGCGCGGTCGAAGCCGAATTCCTGAACATCATGAAGCCTGACGTGATGACGATCGGCAACCACGAATTCGACGATGGCGAAGAAGGCCTCGCCACCTTCTTCGACGCGGTCGAGTTCCCCATCATCAGCGCCAATGTAAGGGCGGACATGCAGTCGGCCCTCGCCGACAAGGTGAAGCCGTCGATCGTGCTTGAGGTGGGTGGCGAGAAGATCGGCATCGTCGGCGCCGTCGCCAACGACACCGCCGAGCTTTCCTCGCCCGGCGAGCACGTGACGATCGAAGAAGACGTCGCCACCATCACCGAAGCGGTCAAGGAATTGAGCCGCCAGGGCGTCAGCAAGATCATCGCGCTCACTCATGTCGGCTACCCGCGCGACATGGCTGCGATCGCCAGGATTCCTGGCGTCGACGTCGTGGTCGGCGGTCATTCCCACACGCTGCTGTCCAACACGGTCGAGGGCGCTGGCGGTCCCTACCCGACCTGGGTCGACAATCCGCTCGGCTACAAGGTGCCGATCGTGCAGGCCGGCTCCTATTCCAAATATCTCGGCGACCTGTCGGTCACCTTCAGCGATATCGGCATCGTCAAGGAAGCAAGCGGTGAACCGATACTGCTCGACGCTTCGGTCGAACCCGATGCCGAGGTCGTTGCCCGCGTCGAGGAGCTCAAGGCTCCGATCGCCGAAGCGATGAACGAGGTCGTTGCGTCGACGACCGGCCCGATCGACGGCAGCCGCGATTCCTGCCGCGCGCAGGAATGCGAGATGGGCAACCTCGTCACCGACGCTATGCTCGACCGCGTCAAGGATCAGGGCGTCCAGTTCGCCATCACCAATGGCGGCGGCCTTCGCGCCTCGATCGACGAGGGCGACGTCACCATGGGCGAAGTTGTGACGGTGCTGCCGTTCCAGAACACGCTGGCGACCTTCGATCTGAAGGGCTCCGACGTTATGGCATCTCTGGAAGGCGGTCTCAGCCAGGTCGAGGACGGAGCGGGACGCTTTCCGCAGGTCTCGGGCCTTCGCTACACATTCGACAGGTCGGTTGCGCCGGGCGAGGGCCGGGTCACATCGGTCGAGGTCAATGAAGGCGGCGAATGGGTTCCGATCGATCCGGACAAGACCTATCTGATCGCCACCAACAACTTCATGCGCGGCGGCGGCGATGGCTACGCACTCTTCGCCTCCAGCGCCAAGAACGCCTACGATTACGGGCCGGGTCTGGAACAGGTGGTCGCCGACTATCTGGCCGCCAACCGCCCGTACGCGCCTTACACGGACGGCCGCATCTCCGAAGGCAAGGCCATGATGGAGGAGATGGAAAAGGCCGATGAGGCGATGGCCGAAAAACCTGCAGAGGAGGTCGCGGCGGCTGAGACCGAGACCGCCGGCAGCGGCACTTCGATCATTGGCACTAAATATACCGTGGTCGCCGGCGACAACCTCTGGGATATCGCAGCCGACCAGCTTGGATCAGGTGCGAAATGGCCGGAGATTGCCGAGGCCAACGGACTGAGCCGGCCCTATCTGTTGTCGATCGGTCAGGAACTTAACCTGCCGTCCAACTGACGACACGGCGCAGACACAACGAAGCCCGCCCGGCAGCTTGCCGGGCGGGCTTTTCATCGCGCCCGGCATGCTGCGGCACAGCGGCCCGTTGAATTGGTCCGGCCATCGTCTACCTTGCCGTCAGGCAAGGAGAGCACCCATGAACGACGCTGCGAAAGCGGACACGGACAAATACAAGGCCGTTGGCCCGCTTCCCGATGGCCATCCGCCAGTGAATGTCGGCAAGATCGGCGTCCTTCTCCTCAATCTCGGCACGCCGGACGGAACCGACACGGCATCCGTTCGCCGCTATCTGCGCGAGTTCCTGTCCGACCCCCGCGTCATCGAACTGAGCCGCGCAATCTGGCTGCCGATCCTCTATGGCGCGGTGCTGACCAC
Organism: Rhizobiaceae bacterium; assembly: GCA_040880025.1. Classification (GTDB taxonomy): domain Bacteria; phylum Pseudomonadota; class Alphaproteobacteria; order Rhizobiales; family Rhizobiaceae; genus RCIO01. The sequence continues at coordinate 224,807 of JBBDJD010000011.1, read as the reverse complement.
GCGCCCGCCCAAGACCGCCGCGAACTACAAGAAGATATGGAACACCGAACGCGATGAATCCCCATTGCGCACCATAACCCGCGGGCAGGCGGAAAAGCTGGCGGCGATTTTTTCCGATGAGCCCCGCATCAGCGTCGAATGGGGCATGCGCTATGGCAATCCCTCGGTGAGAAGCGCGGTCGACAGCCTGATCGCGCAGGGCTGCGACCGAATTCTCTCCCTGCCGCTCTATCCGCAATTCTCGGCGACGACGACCGCCACCGCCAACGACCAGCTCTTTCGCGCGCTGATGAAAATCCGCCACATGCCCACAGTGCGCAGCGTGCCGCCCTACCATGACGATCCCGCCTATATCGGCGCGCTGGCGAGTTCCATCGAGAAGCATCTGGCGACGCTGGATTTCGAGCCGGAGGTCGTGCTTGCCTCCTATCACGGCATCCCGAAAGCCTATTTCGAGAGGGGCGACCCCTACCATTGCCACTGCATGAAGACGTCGCGGCTGCTGCGGCAAAGGCTGGGCTGGGACGAGAACAGGTTGCGGACGACCTTCCAGTCCCGCTTCGGCGCGCAGGAGTGGCTTCAGCCTTACACCGACAAGACGGTCGAAAGGCTGGCCGGGGAAGGCGTGAAGCGCATTGCCATCGTCAATCCCGGCTTTTCCGCCGACTGCATTGAAACGCTTGAGGAAATCGACGGCGAGGTGCGCGAGATATTCCTTCACGCCGGCGGCGAACGGTTCGCCCATATCCCCTGCCTGAATGACAGTGTCGACGGCATGAAGGTGATCGAAACGCTGGTCAGGCGCGAACTCGGCGGCTGGCTCTGAGCACCATCCGCGCTGCATGAAAACGGCCGCCTATTTGCAACCGGGCGCGCCCACGCCTACATCCCTCAGGCTGCGAATCGTGCTAGGGGCTGCGCACCGCCGGCACGGCGCTTATGACAGGAGGACGGAATGCTGTTTTCTGGCTTTGACATTGTCATCGCGGTTCTGGTCGTCCTTGTCCTGCTGCTCATCTTCGCCGGCATCAAGACCGTACCCCAGGGTTACAACTATACGGTGGAGCGCTTCGGCCGCTACACGCGCTCGCTGACGCCCGGTCTGAACATCATCGTCCCGTTCATCGACCGCGTCGGCGCCAAGATGAACATGATGGAGCAGGTGCTCGATGTTCCAACCCAGGAAGTCATCACCCGCGACAACGCCATCGTCGCGGTTGACGGCGTCGCCTTCTATCAGGTGTTGAACGCGCCGCAGGCGGCCTATCAGGTATCGGGACTGGAAAACGCGATCCTCAATCTGACCATGACCAACATCCGCTCCGTCATGGGCTCGATGGATCTCGACGAGCTTCTGTCGAACCGGGACGTCATCAACGAGAAGCTGCTCAGGATCGTCGACGAGGCGGCGAGCCCCTGGGGCATCAAGATGACCCGCGTCGAGATCAAGGACATCAACCCGCCGGCAAACCTCGTCGAATCGATGGCCCGCCAGATGATGGCCGAGCGCAACAAGCGCGCCCAGATCCTTGAGGCCGAAGGCCTGAAACAGGCGCAGGTGTTGGAGGCCGAGGGCCGCAAGGAAGCCGCATTCCGCGATGCCGAGGCCCGCGAGCGCGCAGCCGAAGCCGAAGCGCGCGCCACGCAGGTGGTGTCCGAGGCCATTGCCAAGGGCGACGTCCAGGCGATCAACTACTTCGTGGCCCAGAAATACACCGAGGCAATTGGCAAGATTGGCTCCGCCACCAACAGCAAGGTCGTCTTGTTGCCGATCGAAGCCGCCTCGCTGATCGGCTCGCTGGGCGGCATCGGCGCTATCGCACAAGAGGTGTTCCGCCCCGATGGAACCGCCGGCGCGCAACGCGTGGCTTCGGCCCGTCCGCCCGCCACGGGACCGGACCGGACCTGAGGTATAGACAGACACCATGATCGCCAGCATCCTTTCCGAACTTGGCCCCTGGAACTGGATGGTTCTGGGCTTCGCCCTGCTGGCCGCTGAAATCCTCGTTCCGGGCGTCTTCCTTCTCTGGATCGGCATCGCCGCCATTCTTGTCGGCGCGCTCTCGCTTCAATTCTGGGGCTATTTCTTCTGGCCCTGGCAGGTCCAGGTGCTGGTCTTCCTCGTCCTGGCCATCGCATCCGCCTATCTCGGCAGGAAAATCATGAGGGCCAGCGAGACCGAGAGCGACGAGCCGCTGCTCAACCAGCGCGGCGAACAACTCATCGGACGAACCGCGACCTTGCAGGAACCGATCAGCGAGGGTTACGGGCGCATCAGGATTGGCGATACGACCTGGCGCGTGGCGGGCCCGGACCTGCAGGCTGGCACCCGCGTCCGCGTCATCTCCGCCAAAGGCGGCGATCTGGTCGTTGAACACGACGCCCGGGACCAAACCGCGACAGACTGACGGCTCCAATCCGGCCATCGACGTCCTTCTCCAGCCTGAAAAGTCAACGCTCCGTTAACCATCGCTGTTTACGGTTCGGCAAGGTTTGGCGCCTTTCGGCGCCTTCAACACAGAAGTCGCCGAGGAAGCAGTCTGGTGACGACGTCGCGCGTCCGGCCCATCTTTCCGAAATACGGAATTTCCCGCATTGCGATCGTTCTCGCGGCGGGACTTGGCTGCGCGGCCTACATTACCGCAATCGCGCAGGAAACCACAGGGTTGCGCGGCGCCATCATACAGGAAGACAATGCGCCCCGCGTGCTGCCGGGCCGCGTCCGGCTGCCCAGCCAGCGCCCACGAACCGCAGGCGCTCAGTTTCAATTGGACGCCACCGCCACCGGCTCTTCCCGCTATCAGCCCGTCAGTGAAGGCGCCCTCCCCGACGACGAAGCGGACGACGAACTCGACGGTTATGTCTCGACCAGTTCTCCGGCTGCCGCCACCAACGACCTCACCGCCGCGCGGCTGCCAAGGAGGCCTCAACAGGCGGACGGCGAAACCACGGACGGCGGGAGCCAAGCCTCCAGCCGAAACCGGACCACGACCGGCATAGCATCCGATGACAGCGGCGAAACGGAATTGACCACCGGGACCGTCCGCGCCGGCACGATCGATTCCGCGGATGACGAGCGCAACGTGGCCGCGCAAGTCACGGCCGAACGCACCGGCGCCATCGAAGGCCTGGAGCGCGGCGACGACGAGACGCCATACGCCGCGCCGGGCATAAGGGTTGGCACCTTCATCCTGCGCCCGACGCTCCAGCAGGGCATCGAATGGACATCCAACGCCCAGTCGACCGCAGGCGGCAGTTCCGACTTCCTTTCCGCGACCAGCCTGAATCTCGAGGCCGTGTCGGACTGGTCGCGCCATTCGGCGTCGCTGTCGCTCGACGGCGCCTACAGAACCTCGATCACGGGTTCCGGCTTTTCTGAATTCACCGGCAGCGCAGACGCCAAATTTGGCCTCGATGTCGGAAACGATTACCGGCTCAATGCCGGCGCGGGCTATTCGCGCGGGCCCGAGGCAGCCACATCGCCAGCTGTGCTGACCGGCACGCTCGGCCGCGCGTTGCGCCAAACGCTTACGGCGAACCTGGGGGCGGAAAAGCACTCTGGTCCACTGCGCGCCGCCCTCACCGGCGATGTCAGCCGCAACACATATGGCGCCGCCACGCTCTCGACCGGGGGGACCGTTACCCAGGCCGAGCGCAACAACACGCTCTATTCGGCCAAGCTGCGCGGCGGATACGAAGTCTCACCATCGCTGGTGCCTTTTGTCGAACTGGAATACGGACGCCGCATCCACGATCAACGCCTCGACACGAGCGGCTATGCCCGCTCGGCCAGCATCTATGGCGCGCGCGCCGGGCTTGAGTTCAACAGGGGCGACAAGCTGAATGGCGAACTTTCCGCCGGCTGGATCACAGAAAGCCTGGACGATTCGCGCCTTGCGTCGATTTCGGCGCTTTCGCTCGACGCCGATATCAACTGGTCGCCGATGCGGGGCACCATCGTGAGCCTGAATGCCGGCACCGAAATCGAGGGCTCCACCACCGCGGGATCGTCGGGATCGGTTCTTTACGACGCGTCTGTGGCGGCCACGCGCGAATTGCGGGCCAATCTCACCGGCACCGCCTCGCTGGGCGCCGGCTTGCGGCGCTATGCGGCGAGCGCGGATCGCGACTTCACGCTCAACGGGCAACTCAGCCTGACCTGGTGGATGAACCGCTATGCCGGCATAACCGGACGCGCCAGCCATGAGCGGATTTCAAGCAATGTCGCGGGGCGCGATTCCCAGACCACTACGGTCTATCTCGGGCTGACGATGCGCCGCTGAGCGGTCCGCTCCCGGCTGCCAGTCAGGCGCGCGACCGCTTCTTCAGCGTCGCTTCCGCCTCCGCCAGAAGGCCGGCAAGGCTGCCGCCGATCCGTTCCTTCATGTCGTCGCGCAATAGCGAGAGAGCGATGTTGGCTTCGACAAAACCCTCCGGAGAGCCGCAGTCGAAGGTGCGGCCTGCAAACGGGTAGGCGTAGAAATCCTGCCTGTCCTTCAGCTTCAGCATGCCGTCCGTCAGCTGGATTTCGTTGCCGGCTCCGCGCTCCTGATCGGCGAGAATGTCAAATATCTCGGGTTGAAGGATATAGCGGCCGTTGAGGTAGAAGTTGGAAGGGGCCGTTCCTTTCGGCGGCTTCTCGACCATCTCGGTGATCTCAAAGCCGTCGCCCGCGCTGCGGCCGCGCCCGACAATGCCGTATTTGTGCGCCTCGGCGGGATCGCATTCCTGGACCGCCACGATATTGCCGCCGGTCTTCTCGTAGAGCGACGCCATTTGCGCCATGCAGCCCGGCTCGTCCTGCATGATCATGTCGGGCAGAAGAAGCGCGAAGGGTTCGTTGCCGACGATATCGCGCGCGCACCATACCGCATGACCCAGGCCAAGCGGCTGCTGCTGGCGGGTGAAGCTTGTCTGTCCCGGCGCTGGCTGCATGCGCTTCAGCATTGCCAGGACGTCGTCCTTTCCGCGGTGCGCAAGCGTATCGTACAGCTCGAACTGGACGTCGAAATGATCTTCGATAACGCCCTTGTTGCGGCCGGTGATGAAGATGAAGTGTTCGATGCCGGCCTCGCGCGCCTCCTCGACCACATAGTCGATGACCGGCCGGTCGACGACCGTCAGCATTTCCTTCGGAATCGCCTTGGTCGCCGGCAGAAACCGAGTTCCAAGTCCCGCCACGGGAAACACTGCCTTGCGCACTTTTTTCATAGGATCGCGTCCCCGGATAATCCGATTGAAGCCGGGCTGAACATTTTCACGCCGAAATTGACGATTACTGAACCAACCACCGCATCTGTCCCACGTTCAGCCATTGAATGCCCCCAGTATGACTTGCTCCGCAGTTTGGTAAACTGTTTCCTAACCGCAACCGGCGAATGATAGCCCTTTCAGCGAGTCGAAGGAGGCCGAAGATGAATGCCAGCGCGATCACATTTATGGCCACGCGGCTTGCCGCAATGGCCGGTCTGATCATTTCACTGACCGTCACACCCTCCCTGGCCGACGCCGGATTTCAACGCTGGATACAACAGTTTCGTTCCGTCGCTGCCCAGGACGGCATTTCCGGAACGACATTCGACCGGGCTTTTCACGGCATCACCGCGCCGGATCCCGAGGTGCTCGAAAAGGCGCGTTATCAGCCTGAATTCCGCGCACCCGTCTGGGACTATTTCGACAACCGCGTGAACGAGAACGCGATCGCAACGGGCCGGCAGATGGCGGGTAAGTGGAAACGCTGGCTCGACCATATCGAATCACGCTTTGGCGTCGACCGCCACATCCTGCTCGCCATCTGGTCGATCGAATCGAACTACGGCGCGATCCTCGAGAACGAACGGGTGATGCGCAACGCGGTGCGTTCGCTGGCCACGCTTGCCTATGCGGACAAGCGGCGGGCCAAATTTGGGCGCCAGCAATTGCTGGCCGCATTGAAGATATTGCAGAACGGCGACATCGACGTTTCCCATCTCACCGGTTCATGGGCCGGCGCCCTGGGCCACACCCAGTTCATACCCACCAGCTACCAGGCCTACGCCGTCGATGTGGACGGCGACGGCCGGCGCGACATCTGGAATTCCATACCGGACGCGCTGGCGTCTGCCGCGAATCTGCTGGCCCGCAATGGCTGGCGGACTGGCGAGACCTGGGGTTACGAAGTGGTGCTTCCGCCCGGAAGGAAGTTCCCCGGCGGCTCGATGAGCCTCGACAAATGGGCGTCGATCGGCGTCGTGCGGGTCAATGGCAAGAATTTCCCGCGTGGCTCCGACAATGCCGAACTCAAGGTGCCGGATGGCCGCGCGGGCCCGGGGTTCCTGATGACCAAGAACTTCTTCGTGCTCAAGCGCTACAACAACGCCGACAAATATGCGATCGCCGTTGGTCTTCTTGCCGACCAAATTGCCGGTCACGGAGGATTGACGCGCGACTGGGACCGGCCGTTCACCCGATTGACGTCGGACGAGACGGAGGAACTGCAGCGCAGGTTGTCGGCGCTTGGATATTATGATGGCCCGATCGACGGCAAAATCGGTTCCGGCTCGCGGGACGCCATCAAGGCGGTGCAGAGTCGGTTGGGCTTGACGCAGGATGGACACCCCAGCAAAGAAGTGCTGAGTACCTTGCGTCGCAATTGACGGAGAGCGGATTTGAAGCTGGGGCTTCTGCCGAACATGACCGGAATTCGGCTGGCCGCCGCAGCGATTGCGATCCTGTTCGCAGCCGTGTCGGTTCTCGTTGTGCTATCGGCGCCCGCTTCCGCGCAGGAACGCAAATCCCGCACTCTCTTCGACCTGCTTTTCGGCGGCCCCAAGGCCGAAGAGCCTGAAACGAGCCGGCCGGCGCGCAGCAGGTCCACTTCCAATCCCACGTCCTCGAACGTTGTCCGGGTCCCTGAACCCGATGCGGTGGAGAAGCTGGAAAACGCGCGCGTCATTCTCGTGGTGGGCGACTTTCTCGCCGACGGACTGGCCGAGGGGCTCGTGTCGGCCTATGCGGAGTCGCCGGGAGTGCGCATCGTCTCCAGCGTCAGCGGCTCTTCTGGCCTGGTGCGCGACGACTATTACGACTGGCCAAACGAGATCGGCGCCATCGTCGAGGAGCAAAAACCTTCGATGGTAGTCGTCATGCTGGGCTCCAACGACCGGCAACAGCTTCTTGTCGGCGGAATGCGCGAAAAGGTGCGCAGCGAAAGCTGGACCGCGGAATACACGCGGCGGGTCGAGAGCGTCGCGAAAAACATCCGCGATCGAGGACTGCCGCTGTTCTGGGTTGGAGTGCCGTCGTTCAAAACGACGTCGATGACCGCGGACATGCTCGCTTTCAACGACATCTATCGGACGGTGAGCGAGAATCTGGGTGGTGAGTTCGTCGACATATGGGACGGCTTCGTCGACGAAACCGGCGTGTTTTCATCGGTCGGCCCCGATATCAACGGCCAGCGTGTACGCCTGCGCGGTTCCGACGGGATCAATATGACAAGGGCCGGCAAGCGCAAGATGGCGTTCTATCTCGAGCGGCCGCTCAATCGCATGCTTGGCTCAGCGGCTGGCCCCGGTATCGCCAGCCTCGGCCCGCAGGAGTTTTCGCCGCTGGTCATCGACCCGGCCGATATTCCCGAAATCACCCGCACCAATCCGGTCGCTCTCGGCGGTGCGGAGCTCGACGGCGGTGACGACCTGCTCGGCGCAGCCGCAATGAAATGGCCGCGCGAAGCCCGTACGCCAGCCGAAAAACTGTCGCTGGAAGGCATTGCTCCCGCCGCCCAGACCGGCCGCGCTGACGATTTTTCAGCGCCGCCCTATGCCGCCGTGCCCCTGGTGCCGACCGATCCCACCGAAACCACGACGGCAATCAGCGAATAGATTGCAATTTTGCCGGGTCAGCGCGGCAGGAGAGTCGTTCCCATCAGGAATTCGTCTATCGAGCGCGCCGCCTGCCGGCCCTCGCGAATCGCCCACACCACCAGCGACTGGCCGCGCCGGACGTCGCCGGCGACGTAGAGCTTTTCCACGCTGGTGCGATAGTCGATATCGTTGGCAACCACATTGTTGGACCGCCGCGCGTCGAGCGTCATTTCAAGCTTGTCGCCGAGATCGTCGACGAACCCGCCATCCATCGCTCCGGCAAAGCCGATTGCGATGAAGACGAGATCAGCCCGGATGAAGAATTCGGTTCCCTCGACCGGCTTGCGCTTTTCGTCCACCTCGCAGCATTTCACCGCCGCCAGTTCGCCTTCCTCGCCAACGAACTCAAGCGTCGCGACCTGAAATTCGCGCTGCGCGCCCTCGGCCTGCGAGGACGAGGTGCGCATCTTCGTCGCCCAATAGGGCCACACCGTCAGCTTGTCCTCCTTCTCCGGAGGCTGAGGACGGATGTCGAGCTGGGTGACCTTCACCGCGCCCTGCCTGAAGGCGGTGCCGACGCAGTCGGAGGCGGTGTCGCCGCCACCAACGACCACCACATGCTTGCCGCCGGCATGAATTGGTTCGGATGGCCAGGCGACCGACTGGATATCTTCATTGGCAAGACGCCGGTTCTGCTGCACCAGATAGGGCATGGCGTCGTACACCCCGTGGAGATCCGCGCCGGGGATGCCCGCCGGGCGCGGTGATTCCGAGCCGCCGCAATAAAGCACGGCGTCATATTCGGCGAGCAGTTCGGCAACCGGCTTGTCGATGCCGACATTCACGCCGCAATGGAAGGTGACGCCCTCGCCCTGCATCTGCTCGACGCGGCGGTCTACATAATGCTTCTCGATCTTGAAGTCGGGGATGCCGTAGCGCATCAGCCCGCCGGGCTGGCTCTCGCGCTCATAGACATGAACGTCATGACCCGCCCGCCCCAATTGCTGGGCGGCGGACATACCGGCCGGGCCGGAGCCGACGATCGCGACTCGTCTGTCGGTCTGACGTTCAGGCGGATATGGCCGCACATAGCCCGTCTCGTAGGCCTTGTCGGCGATGGCCTGCTCAACCGTCTTGATGGCGACCGGAATGTCCTCGAGGTTGAGCGTGCATGCCTCCTCGCAGGGCGCAGGGCATATGCGCCCGGTCCACTCGGGGAAGTTGTTGGTCGAGTGCAGGTTGCGGATCGCAGCGTCCCAGTCGCCGTTGTAGACGAGATCGTTCCAGTCCGGGATCTGGTTGTGGATCGGGCAGCCGTTCGGCCCATGGCAGAACGGAATGCCGCAATCCATGCAGCGCGCGGCCTGTTTTTCGACCTCCTTGTCCGACATCGGCAGCGTGAATTCGCGGAAATGCCGTATGCGGTCGGACGCCGGCTGGTACTTGTGCACCTGCCTGTCGATCTCGAGAAAGCCTGTTACCTTGCCCATCGTTCTGTCTCGTATCGGTTCTTGTCGCCAGCGCTCGCCGGGGCCGGCACCTGCGGTTCCGGCGCCGTGCTGGCTGGATGAAGAAATCTATTCCGCAGCCAGGCCCATTCTGAGCCGTTCCATCTCGCGCAGCGCGCGGCGGTATTCGACCGGCATCACCTTGCGGAATTTCGGGCGGAATTCGGCCCAGTTGTCGATGATGTGCCGGCCGCGCTTCGACGCCGTGTAGTGCACATGGTTCGAGATGAGCTGGAACAGCCGCTCCTCGTCATGGCTCGTCATGTCACCGTCCACCGACACGCGGCCCTTGTAGTCGAGGTCGCCGCCATGGTGGTGCAGCCTCTCCATGATGTCGTCTTCTTCCGGAACCGGCTCAAGCTCGACCATCGCCATGTTGCAGCGCTCGGCGAAGTCGCCCGCCTCGTCCAGCACATAGGCCACGCCACCCGACATGCCGGCCGCGAAGTTGCGGCCCGTCTGCCCGATGACCACGACAATCCCGCCGGTCATGTATTCGCAGCCATGGTCGCCGACGCCTTCAACGACCGCGACGGCGCCCGAATTGCGAACCGCGAAGCGCTCGCCGGCAACACCGCTGAAATAGCATTCGCCTTCGATCGCGCCGTAGAGCACCGTGTTGCCGACGATGATCGATTCATCGGCCTTGGTCAGCGCCCTGGTCGACGGCCTGATCACGATACGCCCGCCGGAAATCCCCTTGCCGACATAGTCGTTGGCCTCGCCTTCGAGATCGAAGGAAATGCCCCGGGCCAGGAACGCGCCGAAAGATTGGCCGGCGGTGCCATTCAGCTTCACCTGGATCGTGTCGTCACGCAGCCCCTTGTGGCCGAAGCGCTTGGCCACCGCACCCGACAGCATGGCGCCGGCCGAACGATCGGTGTTTCGGATCGGCAGTTCGATGGTCACCGGCTGGCGCGCCGTCAGCGCCGGCGCGGCCATGTCGATCAGCTTGCGGTCGAGCACGTCGTCGATCGGATGCTTCTGCCGGGTCGTCCAGCGGATTTCGTCAGCGGGCGCGTCGGGCTTGAAGAATATCTTCGAGAAGTCGAGGCCGCGCGCCTTCCAGTGCTCGACCATCTTCTCCTTTTCCAGAAGCTCGGAATGGCCGACGACTTCCTCCAGCTTGCGGAAGCCCATTTCGGCCAGCAATGCGCGAACTTCCTCGGCAACGAAGAAGAAGTAGTTGATCACATGCTCCGGCGTGCCCTTGAAGCGCTTGCGTAGCACCGGGTCCTGGGTCGCGACACCGACCGGGCAGGTATTGAGATGGCACTTGCGCATCATGATGCAGCCGGCCGCGATCAGCGGCGCGGTGGAGAAACCGTATTCGTCTGCGCCCAGAAGCGCTCCGACAATCACATCGCGGCCGGTGCGCAGGCCACCGTCGACCTGCAGCGCGATGCGGCTGCGCAGTCCGTTGAGCACCAGCGTCTGGTGTGTTTCGGCCAGTCCCATTTCCCACGGGCTGCCGGCATGCTTGATCGACGTCATCGGCGATGCGCCCGTGCCGCCATCATAACCGGCAATCGTGATGTGGTCGGCGCGCGCCTTGGCGACGCCCGCCGCGACCGTGCCGACACCGACCTCGGAGACCAGCTTCACCGAAACGTCACCCGTCGGGTTGACGTTCTTCAGGTCGAAGATCAGCTGCGCCAGATCCTCGATCGAATAGATGTCGTGATGCGGCGGCGGCGAAATCAGCCCGACGCCCGGCGTCGAATGGCGCACCTTGGCAATCGTCGCGTCGACCTTGTGGCCGGGCAACTGGCCGCCCTCGCCGGGCTTTGCGCCTTGCGCGACCTTGATCTGCATCATGTCGGAGTTGACGAGATATTCCGCCGTCACGCCGAAGCGCCCGCTCGCCACCTGCTTGATGGCCGAGCGTTCGGGGTTAGGCTTGCCGTTCGGCAATGGCATGAAGCGGTCCTGCTCCTCGCCGCCCTCACCCGTGTTTGACTTGCCGCCGATCGCGTTCATGGCGCGCGCCAGCGTGGTGTGCGCCTCGCGGCTGATCGCGCCGAACGAGATCGCGCCGGTCGAGAACCGCTTCACGATCTCCGCGGCGGGCTCGACTTCATCCAGCGGCACCGGCTTGCGTCCGGTCTCCCCGGCTGTGCGGATGTGGAACAGCCCGCGAATGGTCTTCGCCTCGGCGCTCTTGCTGTTGATGCGCCTGGAGAAGCCGTCAAACGTCTCGGCCGAATTCAGCCGCACGGCGTGCTGAAGCTCGGCGACGGCGTCCGGCGACCAGATATGCGCCTCGCCGCGCACGCGGTACATATATTCGCCACCCACGTCGAGCGCCGTGCGCAGCACCGGATCGGCGCTGAACGCGCGCGCATGGCGTTCCGCCGTCTCGCGGGCGATCTCCTCCAGCCCAACGCCCTCGATCATCGTGGCAGTGCCGGTGAAATACTTCTCGACCAGTTCGGAGCGCAGCCCGACCGCATCGAAAATCTGCGCGCCGCAATAGGACTGGTAGGTCGAAATGCCCATCTTGGACATGACCTTCAAAATGCCCTTGCCGATCGACTTGATGTAGCGCGTCACCACCTCATGCGCGTCGACCTCCGGCGGGAAGGCGCCGTTCCTGTGCATGTCCTGCAGCGCGTCGAAGGCGAGATAGGGATTGATCGCTTCCGCGCCGTAGCCGGCCAGACAGCAGAAATGATGCACCTCGCGCGGCTCGCCGGATTCCACGACAAGACCGACCGACGTGCGCAGTCCCTTGCGGATCAGGTGATGATGCACGGCGGCGGTCGCCAAAAGCGACGGTATGGCGATCCGGTCCGGGCCGATCTGGCGGTCCGACAGGATGATGATGTTGTAGCCGCCCGCGACCGCAGCCTCGGCGCGGTCGCAAAGACGGTCCACCGCGCCCGGCAGGCCCGCGGCACCTTCGCTGCCGGAATAGGTGATGTCGATCGTCTTGGTGTCGAACCGGTCCTCGGTGTGGCCGATGGAGCGGATCTTCTCCAGATCGCCATTGGTGAGGATCGGTTGGCGCACCTCAAGCCGCTTGCGCCGCGAGCTGCCGACCAGATCGAAGATATTCGGCCGCGGCCCGATGAACGAGACGAGGCTCATCACCAGCTCTTCGCGGATCGGGTCGATCGGGGGGTTCGTCACCTGGGCGAAGTTCTGCTTGAAATAGGTGTAGAGCAGCTTCGATTTGTCCGACATCGCCGAGATCGGAGTATCGGTGCCCATGGAGCCGAGCGCCTCCTGACCGGTGGTTGCCATCGGCGCCATCAGGAGCTTGGTGTCCTCCTGCGTGTAGCCAAAGGCCTGCTGGCGGTCGAGCAGGCTCACGTCGCGGCGCAGTGCGCGCGGCTCGACCGGCTTCAGCTCTTCCAGGATGAGCTGCGTGTTCTCAAGCCACTGCTTGTAGGGGTGCTTGGTCGCGATCTCCGACTTGATCTCCTCGTCGGAAACGATGCGGCCCTTCTCGATATCGATGAGCAGCATGCGGCCGGGCTGCAGGCGCCAGCGCGTGACGATGTTTTCCTCCGGCACCGGCAGGACGCCCGCTTCCGAAGCCATGATGACCCTGTCGTCGCCGGTCACGATATAGCGCGCCGGGCGAAGCCCGTTGCGGTCGAGCGTCGCGCCGATCTGGCGGCCGTCGGTAAAGGCCACGGCCGCCGGCCCATCCCACGGCTCCATCAGCGCGGCATGGTATTCGTAGAAAGCCGCCCGGTCCCGGCCCATAAGCTTGTTGCCGGCCCAGGCCTCGGGGATGAGCATCATCATCGCGTGGGCAAGCGGGTAGCCGCCCTGCGTCAGGAACTCGAGCGCGTTGTCGAAGCAAGCGGTGTCGGACTGACCCTCGTAGGAGATCGGCCACAGCTTCGAGATGTCGTTGCCGAACAGTTCGGAATCGACCGAGGCCTGACGCGCCGCCATCCAGTTGACGTTGCCGCGCAGCGTGTTGATCTCGCCGTTATGCGCGACCATGCGATAGGGATGCGCCAGCTTCCAGGACGGGAAGGTGTTGGTGGAAAACCGCTGATGGACAAGGATCAGCGCCGTCTTGAAACGCGGGTCCGCGAGGTCCTTGTAGTAGGCCCCCACCTGGTAAGCCAGGAACATGCCCTTGTAGACGATGGTGCGCGCCGACATCGACACGACGTAGAAGCCGTTGTCGAGACCGCCGGTCTCGGCGAAAATGCGCGCCGAAATCACCTTGCGCAGGATATAGAGCCGGCGCTCATAGTCGTCGTCGGACTCAAGATCAGCGCTGCGGCCGATGAACACCTGGCGATGGATCGGCTCGGCGGCGGCGATCTCAGGCGCCTTGGACAGCGACGAATTGTCGACCGGCACGTCACGGAAGCCCAGCAGCGGCTGCCCCTCGAGCTGGCAGACTTCCCGAATGACGTCCTCGATGTGCGTGCGCAGTTCAGCATCGTGCGGCAGGAACAGATACCCGACGCCGTAGTGGCCGGGCTCAGGCAGCTCGATGTCCTGCCGTGCCATTTCCTCGCGGTAGAAGGCGTCGGGAATCTGCACCAGCACACCGGCGCCGTCGCCCATCAGGGGATCGGCGCCAACCGCGCCGCGATGAGTGAGGTTTTCAAGCATGAGCAGACCGTCCTTGACGATCTGGTGCGACTTCGCGCCCTTCATGTGCGCAATGAAGCCGACGCCGCAGGCGTCGCGCTCGTTGCGCGGATCGTAGAGGCCCTGCGCAATCGGCAGTCCGCCGTTCCGCAGCGCTGTTTTCGTGGCGGACGTCGCCTCCAAGGCCGGAACTCCGGTCTTCGGGGATGGCGTAAACATCGTCATCGTCCTGTCCTCCACATCATGCCCCTGGGGGCGGTCGGCAATCGTTCCGAAGGCACATTGTCAAGGCGCGCTTCGGCATGGCTCGGCATATCTTTCGAAAAGCCGGAAATGGCCCGCTCACCAGGGGTAAGTCAAGCAATCTCGATTTATGCGCGCGGCGGGTTTGAACGGTGTTTCCATCCGCTGCCCGCCGGATTCCGCATCATACGCCGGAGCGGCGCCACTATACGCCATCTCCGGTGCCGGATGCTTGCATAAATAAGACAGCACTACTGTCCTATCTCTTAGATGCCAGAAATCCGCACGAGGCGCAAGACGGATTCAGCATGATTTCCCACCATGCACGCAATAAAAATACGCCACTGAGGGGATTTGTAAAATTAACATGCGCCGTATGGTTTGGCACATTTGATACGGCAATGTGACCGGCGCCCGGTGCTTGCCTCTCCCCGGCAAACCGGACACATATCCCCTGGGCATCCGAATATCTGGAAAAGGCGCGCATGAATTTCGCATCCGACAACTGGGCCGGGGCGCATCCGGCCATTGCCGCGGCCCTCAGCGAACACGCGACAGGCCATGCCCCGGCCTATGGGGCAAGCGATCTGGACAAGACAGTGGAAAAACGCCTCGGCGAGATATTCGAGCGCGAGGTCTCGGTGTTTTTCGTTGCCACAGGCACCGCCGCAAACGGCCTGTCGCTCGCTTCGGTGGCGCGTCCGGGCGGCGTGGTATTCGCCCATCGCGAGGCGCATCTGATCGAGGACGAAGGCGGCGCGCCGGAATTCATGACCGGAGGCGCGCGCCTGTGCCCGGTCGATGGGCCGCTCGGCCGCATGGATCCCGCGAATCTGGAAAAGGCCATTCGCCACTATCCGCCCGAATTCATCCATGCCGGCCAGCCCATGGCCGCGTCGATCACCCAGGCGACCGAAGTCGGCACCGTGTACAGCCTCGACCAGATCGCCGCCATTTCAGACATTTGCCACGACCACGGCATTCCGCTTCACATGGATGGCGCCCGCTTCGCCAACGCGCTGGCTGCCCTCGGCTGCTCGCCCGCCGAGATGACCTGGAAAGCCGGCGTCGACCTGCTCTCCTTCGGCGGCACAAAGAACGGATGCTGGTGCGCGGAAGCGGTGATCGTGCTCAATCCTGAATTGGGCTCCGACCTTCATTTTCTGCGCAAGCGCGCTGCTCAGCTGTTTTCCAAGTCACGCTTCATCGCGGTGCAGTTCGACGCCTATCTCGCGGACCAACTGTGGATGAACAACGCCCGCCACGCCAATCGCATGGCGGCCAGGCTCGCAGCCCACGCCGAAAGCGCCTCCGCCGCACGCACTGCATGGAAGCCCGAGGCCAACGAGGTCTTTGTCATCATGCCGGAAACGACGCGCGACAAGCTCGTCGCCGCCGGCGCATCCTTCTATCCCTGGCATGCGCCGAGGGACTTCTCGGGCACGATTGCCGAAGGTGAAGTGCTTTCGCGTCTCGTGACCAGCTTCGGGACCACCGAGCCCGAAGTCGATCTGTTTGGCGAACTGATCCGCTGATGCCGGTTCACCGATAACGAGGTTCAAACTAACCGTGACCGCGGAGTGAGAAACGGTCGCGCTCGGTTGATTTCCAATTGAGAGCACTCCTCAGCAGATTGCGATTGTCGAACAGCCGTTCGGCACATCCGACAATTCTGGAGAGGAACTCCTCATGTCCACCAAGACCATCGTCAGCGCCGCATATTTGGCCGGTGCTGTTGCCGCTGCGCTGTCCACCGCCACGATCGCCACCTCGACCAGCGCGGTAGCGCAGGAAAAGGAAAAATGCTTCGGCGTCTCCATGGCCGGAAAGAACGATTGCGCGGCAGGCCCCGGCACCACATGCGCCGGCACGTCAAAAGTCGACTATCAGGGTAATGCCTGGACCTATGTCGATGCCGGCACCTGCATGGATATCGATTTGCCGGGCGACCGCATGGGTTCGCTCGAGGAGCTCGATCGCGATCTGCCGGCCTGATCGGTCGCCATCGCGCCACCCCGATGCGGGCGCCTTGCAGCGCTCGCGTTGGGCGGGGGTTGGGAGACGGGAAGGCCAGGAACTTTCCGCTTCTCGTCTCCTATTCTATTGTGCACTCCAAGCTGGGAGGCTGACACCGTGAACAGCCACGTTGCCATCGCGAAAGATCAGGGTTTGCGATTTCCCGCTTTTCCGGTGGATGGCCTTTCCGGCGCCAGTTTCAAACCGGAACATTTCGAAGCGATCAGCGCCGATGATGAATTCTCCGGCTTTCTGGAAATTCACGCGGAGAACTACATGGGCGACGGCGGTGCGCCGCATCGCTTCCTGAGCGCGATGCGCGAACGATTCCCGCTCTCGCTGCACGGCGTGTGCATGTCCATCGGCGGCCTGGGCGACCTGGACAAAGAGCATCTCGCCCGCTTCGCGGATCTCGTTCGCCGCTATGAGCCGGCGCTTGTGTCGGAACACCTCGCCTGGTCGACCCATGACGACGTGTTCCTGAACGATCTTCTCCCCTTACCCTATACAAGCGAAACGCTGAGCCGCGTCTGCGCCCACATCGACCAGGCGCAGGAAGCGATCGGCAGGCGGATTCTGCTGGAAAATCCGTCCACCTATCTGCTGTTTGAGGAATCGACCTACGCCGAGACCGATTTCCTGGAAGAGATCGTCGACCGCACCGGCTGCGGGCTCCTGCTCGATGTGAACAACGTCTTCGTGTCGGCCACAAATCACGGCGCCTCCGCGATGGACTATCTGGCCGAGTTTCCGCTCGAACATGTCGGCGAGATCCATCTGGCGGGCCACGCCGAACAGGACGACGGCGAGGGCCATCTCCTCCTGATCGACAGCCACGACGGCCAGGTGGCGGACGCCGTGTGGAAGCTCTACGAAATCCTCATCGGCCAGTGCGGCCCCATACCGACCCTGGTCGAATGGGACAATGACGTGCCGGACTGGCATGTTCTGAAATCGGAAGCCGCCGCGGCGCGCGCCATCCTCGACCGCAACGCCCAGACCTTCCTGCTCGGCCGCCGTCATGCCTGAGACGGAATATGAGCAGGCGTTCCGCACGGCCATTCATGACCCGGGGACCGCGACGCCAGCCGGTCTGGCCAGCGCGTTCGGCGGGACCCCGGACAAGCGATTCGACGTCTACCGCAACAATGTGACCGTGAGCCTAGTCGAGGCGCTCGCCAATACCTTCCCGGCGGTCAGCCGCATCGTCGGCGAGCAGCGTTTTGCCGATCTCGCGCGCCTGTTCATGTCTGCTCATCCGCCGAAATCGCCACTTCTGTTTCGTTACGGACATGAATTTCCGGCCTTCATCGAAACGTTCGAGCCCGCCGCCACCATGCCTTATCTGGCTGATATCGCACGGCTGGAACGGGCCTGGCTCGACGCCTACCATGCGGCCGATATCGCACCGCTTTCACCGGAAGCTTTGTCGGCGATCGCGCCCGAGAAACTGCCGGCTGCCCGCTTCACGCGCCACCCGGCCGCGGCGCTGGTGCGTTCGCAATATGCCGCGGTCACGATTTTCAATGCGAACCGCCAGGGGCAATCGGGACAGCGCATCAACGCAGCGATTGCCGAGAACGGCCTCGTCACCCGGCCGGATATCGACGTTGCGCTTCATGACATATCGATGAGCAATGCAGCGTTTATGGCCGCGCTGATGAACGGTGACACGCTCACCCGGGCCGCTGAACTGGGCGCCGCGGCGGATGAGACGTTCGACCTGTCGGCCGCCATCGGGTTGATGCTGACGACTGGCGCGCTCGCGTCGGTGGATGCCTAACCAGGGAGGGGAATGAATGCGCGCCTTACTGTCGCTCTACGACACGATTGTGAGCGCCGTCGAACGGCTCACACAGGGATGGTTCTTCGGACTTTTCGCACGCTTCACCTTCGCCTCGGTGCTCTATTTCTATTTTCTCAACTCGGCGAAGACCAAGGTCGGCGACGGTCTTCTGGGCTTCTTTTCAATCTCCGACAACGCCTACTATCAGATTGCGCTTCCGGCGGTTGAAGCAGCGGGCGGCGACGTCTCCAACGTGGCGTTCTTTCCCTGGGGTCTGATGGTGGTGGCCGGCACATATGCCGAGTTCATCCTGCCGCTGCTGATCATATTCGGGCTGTTCACCCGCATCGCAGCCGTCGGCATGATCGCCTTTGTCGCCGTGCAGTCCTATGTGGATATCGCGGTCCATCAGGTCGGCGCTGAGACCATCGGCGCGATGTTCGACCGCTTTTCCGACGGGCTGATCGCCGATCAGCGCCTCCTCTGGATATTCCCCCTCGTCTACCTGGCGGGGCGTGGCGCGGGCGCGATATCGCTTGACCGGCTGCTTTTGATGCGACGCGCAAGGCATGAGGAATCCGGCGCGGCCACAGCCGGCGCCGCGTTTTCCTGATATTCTCCTCGGGCCGAAAACAAAAACGGCGCCCCCGGAGGGACGCCGCTTCCTGACTGGCTAGGCTGTGTTGCGATTACGCAGCCTTGGCCTCGATCTGCTGAGCCTTTTTGGAGCCGCTGGCTGCGATCGCAATCTTGCGCGGCTTCATCTCGTCGGGGATGTTGCGCTTCAGTTCGATGTGAAGCAGGCCGTTCTTCAGCTCGGCGCCGGACACTTCAACGAAATCGGCAAGCTGGAAACGGCGCTCGAAAGCGCGCGCGGCAATACCGCGATAGAGGAATTCGTTTTCCTCGCCGCTCTCCTCGGCCTTCTCGCCCTTGACGGTCAGCACATTGCGGTGAGCCTCGATCGAAATCTCGTCCTCGCCGAAACCGGCGACGGCCATCGAGATGCGATAGGCGTCCTCGCCAGTGCGTTCGATATTGTAGGGCGGATAGGTCTGTCCGTTGTCAGGCTGGCCGACCGTGTCCAGCATGTTGAAAAGCCGGTCGAAACCGACGGTCGAACGGTAGAGGGGGGAAAAATCAACGTGACGCATGTCTGTTCTCCTGTGAAGCAACATTGCTTTGCGTTGACCCTTTTGCGAAACGCGCTCTGGCCCTTTCGCTGCAAGGTCAGTGGCCCCGTATTGGCGACCACGCATCAGATTTGGGTGCCGGATTTCCCGATTTCAAGAGTTTCACCACCCGCGGACGATGAATGTCAGATGAACACCCGCTTCTGCTTGCGTTCAGCCTGCGCTTGCTAGTCTGGCCTCAACGCTGGAGATCGGCGGCATCACATGCCGCCCCTTGAGCCGGAGCCGGGTGCAACGTCCCTTCCGCCCGGAACCGACAGAAGGCCGGGTGTCGTCATGACGGCGCGCCCGGCCTTCATATTTTGAGGGATGAGGGTGCGCACGGGACCATGCGGTCCTGAATTCACCAAACCCCCGATTATTTTTGCGTTTTTCGCTATCGCCTTCTATTCAACGGCAAGCATTCGGCTGCGAGGAAGGCTACCGGTCCGGAATGGAACAGCAGGCGGCACAGCTCTTCGAGATTGACGGCAATCCGCGGCCGTCCAAGTCGCATCACGGCAAGCACGCCATGCGCGACGGGACGATGATCCGCTATGCCCGTTTCGAAGCCACCGGGCGCCCCCTGAAGGGAACGATCGTGCTTGTTCAGGGCCGCAATGAGTGCATCGAAAAGTATTTCGAAACGATCCGGAACCTGGCGACGCGCGGCTTCGGTGTCCTGACCTACGATCTGCGCGGCCAGGGCGGATCGGACCGGCTGATCGCCGATCCCCAACGCGGCTATATCGAGAGCTTCAACCAGTATGTCAGCGACCTCGATCAGATTTTCGAGGAAATCGTCCTGCCCGACTGCCGCCCGCCCTATTACATGGTCGCTCACTCCACCGGCGGTCTGGTGGCCCTGCTTTCCGCGCCTGCCATGATCAACCGGGTGCGCCGCATGATGCTGACGGCGCCCCTGCTGCGCTTCGCCCGCACATCCGTATCCATGGCGCGCCTGCGCCGGGTGACCGGGCTTCTCTATTTCCTGGGTCAGGGGAAACGTTATTTCGGCTCCGGCCCCAGGCCGCCCGAACCGCCGCCCTTCGCAACCAATGTGCTGACCACGGACCGCACACGATATCTGCGCAATCAGGCTATCTATCAGGCCCATCCGGAACTGGCGCTGGGCGGCACGACCGTCGCCTGGATCCGCGCTGTCGGTCGCGCGGTCGATCGCGTCACCGACCCCGACTTCATGGCCCGCGTCCACATCCCGACCCTGTTTGTCAGCGCCGGGGCCGATGAAGTCGTATCCACCTCGGCAATCGAGGAATATGCGCAAATGCTGAGGTCGGGGTCGTTGCTGACCGTGGACGGAGCGCGCCACGAATTGCTGCAGGAAGCCGATATCTACCGCGAACAGGTTCTCGCGGCCTTCGATGCCTTCATTCCCGGTTCCGACGAAGCGGCGGTCTAGGGTCTCAACGCTCGATCAGGAAGGCGCGTGCCTTTGCATGCAACTCCGCATTGGCGGCCGCGATGATATCTCCGCCGTTTTCCGGCCGCCCGCCTTCGAATGTGGTGATGACACCGCCCGCCTGTTCGATGAGCGGTATCAGCGCCACGATATCGTAGGCTTGAAGACCCGGCTCGACCACCAGATCGACATGGCCCGAGGCCAGCATCGCATAGGCGTAGCAGTCGGTGCCGTAGCGCGCGAGGCGCATGCCGGCTTCCAGCCGGTCGTAACACGCCCGCTTGGCGCCGCCGAACAATGCCGGCGTCGTGGTGCACAACGTGGCTTCCGAGAGCTCGGTCACATCACTCGTTTTCAGCCGGCGGCCGCCGCTGCCTTCGAGGTATGCACCGGTCTCGTCGGCCAGATACAACTCGCCGGTGAAGGGCTGCGACATCATGCCGGCTACCGCCCGGCCATCGACCGTCAATCCGACAAGCGTGCCCCAGAGCGGCAGGCCGGAGATGAATGCGCGCGTGCCGTCGATCGGATCGATGACCCATCGCTGGTTGCTGTCCGCGTTGGACAGCCCGAACTCCTCGCCAAGGATACCGTCGTCCGGAAACCGTTCGCCCAACATTAGACGGATGACCCTCTCCGCCTCGCGGTCGGCTTCGGTCACCGGGTCGAACCCGGCTTCGAGCTTGTTGTCGATAGCCGTCCTGCGCCTGAAGCGCGGCAGTGTTTCTGCTGCCGCGGCTTGCGCCAGCCCACGCATGAATTCCAGGATCTCGGTCAATTTCCACCGCCTCTGTTCGGCATTCTTCCTACGCAAGCGGCACGGCTTTGGAAACTGTATACAGCACGCTTGACATTTGTGCGTTGCACCATAAAATCGCGATCAGACAGTTTTTGCTGTCTAGCCCTCCTTGGGCGTTTCCTCCCTAGACTTGGACCGCGTCGTCACCACGATGCGGTCTTTTTTTGTCGTGAACTCAACGGGATGGTCTATTCGGCAGCCAGCGGCGCGGCTTCCAGATACATGTCGGGAAGGGTCGTCAGCTCGGCGACGAATCGGGTCAGATTGTTCGCGAGTGCAGCAAAACCGCCGGTCTTCTGGTAGCTCCGCTCGTTCATGTAGAGGCCGCGATTGACCTCGATCTGCAACGTGTGAAGTCCGCGTGCGGGCCGGCCGTAATGTTCGGTGATGAATCCGCCCGCATATGGTTTGTTGTGGGCGACCGTGTAACCCATGTCGACCAGAATGCCGATCGCGTGCTCGGTGAGCGCGGCCGAGGCAGAGGCGCCAAAGCGGTCGCCGATGATGAAATCGGGCCGGACCCCGGTATCCCCCACGCGGATGCTGGCCGGCATGGAATGACAATCGATCAGCACCGCGTAGCCGAACCGGGCGTGGGTCTGGGCGATCAGCCGCTTCAATGTCTCGTGATACGGCTTGTAGAAATGCTCGATGCGCTCGACCGCCTCGCTGAGCGGCAGGCGGCGGCCGTAGATATCGAGCCCCTCGCCGACCAACCGCGGCACCGTTCCGAGCCCGCCAGCCACGCGCGGCGAGCGGATGTTGGCGAAAGGCGGCAGCGGTTCGGCGAACATGCGCGGGTCGAGTTCCCACGGCTCGCGGTTCACGTCGAGATAGGCGCGCGGGAAATTGGCCGCCAGAAGCGGCGCGCCCAGCCGCACCGCGCCGTTGAACAATTCGTCGACGAAACAGTCCTCGGAGCGGCGTATGGTGTCTCCGTCCAGCTTCGCCATCGCCAGAAAACGTTCGGGATAGTAGCGCCCGCTATGGGGGGAATTGAATATGAACGGCACGCGTTGTTCGGCTGCCTCGACCACGCGGAAGGCTGGTACTGAGCCGAAATCGTCGCTTGCCGTCATGCGCGAACCCGCCGGGAATCCCGTTTCATTTGAAACTGCCCAATATTGCCCGCCGAGTCCAGTGACGCTACGGTACGCGAAGTCGTTACAAACAACGGCTTATCGCGCTGCATTCACTTGATGTTTACCGGCCGGCCCTCATATAGCCATATGGTTAACGGGCATGGTCGCCCTGGTGGAACGGACGGGTCGGAACGGTTTGATGGCACGAATACTTCTGGCGGAAGACGACGAGGACATGCGCCGCTTTCTTGTGAAGGCGCTTGAGCGGGCGGGGCATGACATCGTCGATTTCGACAATGGAGCCTCGGCCTATGAACGGCTGCGCGAGGAAGCGTTCTCGCTGCTCCTGACAGACATCGTGATGCCCGAGATGGACGGCATCGAGCTTGCCCGCCGCGCGACGGAACTCGACCCGGACCTCAAGGTGATGTTCATCACCGGCTTCGCGGCGGTTGCCCTGAACCCGGACTCCAACGCCCCCAAGGACGCAAAAATCCTCTCCAAGCCGTTTCATCTCCGCGATCTCGTCAATGAGGTCGACCGCATGCTGGCTGCCGCCTGATCGGCAGTCCCGCGGACGCCGAAACGTTCTATTGACCGCAACCTGCCCGTATGCTGTAAGCCCGCTTCGGATGGGCGTGTAGCTCAGCGGGAGAGCACTACGTTGACATCGTAGGGGTCACAGGTTCAATCCCTGTCACGCCCACCATCCAAGCCCCTGAAAAATCTGCCTTTTCTGAAACAGTCCATTCGGTCGAAAGCGCCCACTGGCACGCAGGTGGCACGCAAATGGCTTCCGAAATGGATTTTGAGACGAGTTCAGGCCCGAGTTCCGCAAAGTAGGCATCAATCGCTGCCCGGCTTGCAATGCGGTAATCCGGGTCGAATTCCGCATAATCCTCCGTCGGCCCAGGCATCCGGTGACCGAGCATCCCCTGAACCTCCCAGAAATCGACGCCTTTAACACGAAGCACCTTGGCCATCGTATGTCGCAGGCTGTAGGGCGTAATTTCCTTCGGCAATCCTGCTTCTGCGATCATGATTGCAAACACCTTTTTGATGCTCGCGATGGGCTTGCCGTGCCACGTGACGAATCGTTTGACGTCGCGATCCATAACATAGGGCCGCAACGTATCGGTAAGAGGAACGATTGGCCTACGCTTCTTGGTCTGCCTGCGTCCCTGGGGATTGAGATCAATCCTGCCAATTTCAAGATCAACCTGTGCCGGCGACAGATCCAGAACAGCTTCCGGCCTTGCCAGCGTGTTTAGCGCAATCATGCAGAACTTATGCAGATGCGGCCATTTTCTGGAAGCCGTGAGCAGATGCCGCATTTCTTGGACTGATAGTCGATAGGCAGGCTTCTTATCGCTCCTGTCAGGCTCGTCGAAGATGAACGGTACCTGCGCAATCTCACCGTGCTTGTGGCACCAGTTCAGCGCGGCACGTCCGACAGAGAGAACTCTGGAGACCTATGAGTTCTTGTAACTCCGACTTTTCAGCCAGCTGATGAACTCCTTCTGACGAACGACGGTGAGGTCAGAGACGAGGGCCTCTCCCCAATACTCGTTCCACAGTGCGAGCCCATATTTTTGTTGCTCGTGACTACGAATCCGAACGAGGCGGCCCTCTCTATCCAGCGTGCAAACGTGACCGTGCCAATACCGCGTCAGCACCGTGGCGAGCGGCGTTTCTGCAGGCTCTTCCTCCTGCATCCTCGCATTCTGCGCAACGAACTCCGCTAGGCGGACTTCGGCCTCCCGAATATCCGTCGTGCCGAGAGATACGCGGCGTGTCTGTCGTTTGGCGGCATCGAACCAGGTGGCATGGTAGTATGGGGAGGTCGCGCGCGTTGAGAGATAATATCTTCCGGTGTCGGGGCGATTTTTTGTGGAACGCATGGGCTCACTCGCGACGCTTCCAAATACTCTGCAATGTCCTTCCGCGTATAGCGGATACGCCCCCCTATCTTATGAAAAGCGATCTCCCCGCGCTTGCGGATCCTTTGGATAGTGTCAGTGGACACACCAAGCGCGATCGCCGCTTCCTTTTCCGTGATCAGCCCAGTGTGCGGGAGATTGCTCTTCCGCCCCTGCAAGAGTCCCCAGGTGACGGGGATCCTGTACTCTTTCCTTGGTGAACTGTTTTCCGTTCGCATGGCACGCGCCACTGTCACAACTCAGCAACCGTGTCAACAGCGTATCGATATTTTCCTCAATTATTTCAACGGCATATCGCAAAATGCGAGAGTGGATTCATTCGAATTTCAGTTCCCCTTCGATTAGGGCGAACAAAAACCATCTGTCGCCTCCACAACGTCCAGGGCACCGCAGATCAATGTGGTCTGCCCCCTGAAAATTGGTTCTCCCTGATGTATGGCTTTTTGAGCCGATGGAGGACTGAAGAATGCCGAGAAAGAGACACAGTGCGGAAGAGATCGTCACGAAGCTTCGGCAGGTTGATGTGCTGAGTTCGCAGGGCAAACCGGTCGCAGAAGCGCTGCCTAACTTAACACCCCGGCAGTGATGAAACAGGGTCATTAAACCCTGGGTACTGCGACAGGCGGTCCCGCAGATATTCTCGGACGCAGTCCGATCAATGTTCCTGCATATTGCTCATGTCGACCCTAGTCGGCGCATTGTTGCCGCAAATCGGCGGCAATTCGTCAAGCCCCGTTCGATTGAGCGTTTCTGTTATGTCCGTATGCGGCCCCAGACGCCTGCAGGCCAATTCGAACACATCGCCCGCCATGAACTCCGATACGTCGCGGATTTCAGCATATCCGCTGCCGCAGGATACCAGCACCTCGGACCCGCCGGGCGAATATGTCACCGACCGGCTAGCGGTTACACTGCCGCAGACAGGGATCGCGGCAATCTTCACACCGGCCACAGTATCCCAAATGGCGAGTTCCGGGCCCCAGTTGACCGCGATCCTGTCCATGTGCGGCGAATAGGCCGCCATGGTAATCAGTCCCTGGCTTTCCGATCCGGTCATTGCGATGTCCGCCATGATTTCCCCGGTCGCGGAATCCCACAACCGCAAGGTCGCCGATCCGCGCTCGGCAAAAATACTGAATAACCTGCTCCCGTCCCGGGAATAGGACACGCGCTGCAGCTTGCCAGCCGGGGCGGACAACAGAAACAGCGGAGAAACAGATTCCGCATCCCAGACCTCGATCTCGCCACCCAGGCTGGCGACAACGAAATTGCCGCCGTCGGGAGAAAATTCCGCCGACACCACTGCTGAGTCGTAAGTCTTGCCAATTCTGGTGGCATGGTAGCCGTTCATATCGACCATCAGCACCAGCCCGGTGCTTCCGGATGCGATGAGCTTTCCGGAATCGGGAGAGAAGGACACAAACAGCACGTCCCGCGCTCCCTCGAAAGGGATTCGCCTGATCAGCTCCGCATCGCTGAAATCGAACAACTCGATGGCTTCGTAGGCAGCGGCGGCGAGATATTCATTGCCGGGCGAGATGGCGGCCCAAAGAGACTTCGTCGGTGTCTGCCACAACTGTCTGCCGCTGCGTACTTGGAAAGCCGAAACGCTCTCCGGCGACGCAAGGGCAATGAATTCGCCGTCTCTAGAATAGTTTGCCGACCAAAGTTCTTTGCCGCCGGGAAGCGTCTTCATCATTGGCGCCAGATCCGGCTGCCACACCTTGACCCAGCCGTCGAGGGATCCGGTTACCAGCTTTTTGCCACCCTGGATTTCCATGGTGGCAGTCACCTTGTCGGCGTGGGCTTGGAAGGAGTTGATTTCTCCTCCCGATTTGGCGTCAACCACTTCGACTCGACCATTGTTGAAGGTGATCACCACACGACGGGAGTCGGTGGAGAACCGGGCCGCTGTTATCTCAATGAGGCCCGAATTCCGGGTGAACATATCGGATCCCACTGCGTCGAAGACCGCAATCTGCGTACGTTGCTCCGGAGGTTGCTCCGGAGCCCCGAACTTCGTGGCGCCCCGGGTCGTGTCCGATCGCCCCAGATTTGAGCCGCGCGAGACTGCGAGGAACTTGCTGCCATCGGGAGAAAATTCGACATGCGCCGGGCGAGGCATTGAAACGTCCACGGTCGGCGTTCCTCCGTCGATCCGCCAGACGATTGCGCGGCTGTCGTCGGAGCCTGAAACTATCAGAGACCCGTCCGGCGAGAACTGGACGGCATTGATCCCGCCATTGTGGCCCGATAGCGTTCTTATTAGGCGGCCAGACGCCACGTCCCAGATGCAGATGGTGCGATCGCTTGAGCCGCTCGCCAGAAGCTTGGAGTCGGGCGAAAAAGCCAGTGCATAGATCGAACCGTGATGGCCCGACAGCCGATAGACTTCTTTCCCGGCCTTGCTCCAGACGATTACCTTCTGGTCCTCAGACCCGGTCGCCACATATGAGCCATCGGGCGATGTGGCGAGCACCGTTGTCGGCTCCTTGTGTTTATTGAGCTCGCCGATCTGTTTGCCGGCCGCTAGGTCCAACAAAGATGCTCCCTCCGACGAAAGAGCAGCCAGCAATTCCGATTGGCCGAGAAACTGCAAGTCTGACGAGGCCCACTTTAAGCGGATGCTGCGGACCGCCTCGGACTGGTCCTCCGGCCAGAAATAGATGCTTCGGTCGGCATATGCCGCAGCAATCGTACCGGCGGACGAATGGGCAACATCGTAGACCGTTCCTTCGCCGGGGTGAATCCGCCTGACCTTCGGCGTGGCCACCAGCGCCGCCGCTGCAGATTGAACTGTTCTGTGCAGCGGCGGCCGATCATCTGTTTTGCGCGGCCATGCGGCCAGAGCCAGTTTCAACGCATCCTCCGGTCTGCCTGCCGCCAGGCTGGCCTGCGAGTAACCGTTTATCCCGACCGTCTCGTTGTACACGACGCGCTGCGCGGTGTTCTGGGCAATTCTTGCCTGCACGGCGCCGTAGATGCCGCCGATGATGGCGCAAACCGCCAGCACGACGGCTGCAATAGCACCAATCGCGGTACGCCGGGCACTGGCGCGCCTCAATTCCGCAAGCTCTTCCGCCTGCGCCAGCTTCCTTGCCTCTTCAAGCTCGCGGTCGCGGCGGGCTGTTTCGGCGGCGCGAGCGGCGGCGAGATAGGCGAGGTCGGTCGCGTCGAGGCGGCGGGCGAGATCGTCGCGCTCGCGAACCGCCTCGACGTCTTCCAGCCGGCCACCGGAATGGGCAAGCCAGTCCTCGCCGCGCGCGTTGGCCTCCCAATCGCGGGCGGCGCGGCGAACCCCTTCCATTGTGGCCAGAACGGCGATGTCCTCCCTAAGCCAGCCGTCGATCTGGCCCCACTGCCTGAGCAGCGCCTCATGCGCCGGCTCGACCGTGCGCTCGCCGGTGTCGGGCGATATATCGGTTGCCAGCAGCCGCTGTTCGACGAAATGGACGATCAAAGGGCGCGCCTCCTCGGGAATGTCCGTGAAGCGCGCCACCTGGCGCCGCGGCGACCGCGTTTCCGGGTCGATGCCGGCAAGCCAGGGGATCATGGCGCGGCGCAGCAGCGCGAGCCTGGCGGTCGTATCCCGGGGCACGCCCGGGTCGCCGTCGGAAGCGGCGAGCGCGCGCTCCACCGCGGCCTCGATGGCGCCGGCAATGCGGCCGCTACGCACATATTCCGCCAGCGTCAGGTCGCCGTCCGAGCCATGATCGATGTAAAGCCGCTCCATAGCGAAGGCGAGCAGGGGCAGGGCATCCTTGGCGCCGCCCTCCTCGATCTCGGAGAGCAGGGCGGAGGTCAGCGCCGGGTCGATCTTCAACGCCCGGGCAGTCCCTGCAAGCCGTTCGGCCGGCCCCTCGATCACCCGCTGGTAGGCGCCGCGCGCCAGCGCCGGCAAGTTGAACGGCACCTGGCGGATGTCGGTCAGCACGGGGGCGAGCTGAAGTTCCTCGTAAGCATCGGTGCGGATGGTCATCAGAGCGACGAGCCGCGGCTCGTCGGTCTTCAGCAGTTCGGCCAGCAGTCCAAGCAGTTCGAGCGCCTCATCGCGCCCTTCGGCGAGGAACAGCTCCTCGGCCTGGTCGATCGGCAGCACCAGCGCCGGCGGGATGGCGTCGCCTCCGGGAGCAAGCCGCCTGGCGGCAGCTGCCGCGATCTCGCCAAGCAGCGCGGAGACCGCTTCGGCGCCCGCCTTCACCGCGTCACGCACGTCGGCGCGGGTATGAGCAAGCCCATGGTCGCGCGCAGCGCGAGCAATGCCGGCAACCAGCCCCGATGCACCGGCAATCGCGGTGCGCTCCGGCCTCAGCACCGGAAGGACCAGGAAATGATGATCGTCGCGCCTGAGCCGCGGGATCAGGCCGGCGCGCACGAATGACGACTTGCCGGCACCCGAGGCGCCCAGCACCGCCATTAGGCGGGGCGGCGGTCCTTCTTCCAGTCCCCGCAGCTCATCAAGTGCAGCGATGATGGCGGCTTCGCGGCCATAGAATATGCCCGCGTCCTCCTCCTCCATCGGCGCCAGCCCGCGGAACGGTGCGCGGTCGGGGTCATGCGACGGCGGCCAGGGAAAATGGCGCGGGTCGAGGCCGGCTTTCACCAGCCCCGTCCTCAGCCGGTCGAGGCCGGAAGCCGAAAAGGTGGCGAAGCCCTGCAGGCCGTCCGCAAGCTCGACATCGAGGCGGATGCCGTCGCGCCCGCTTTCCAGATCGATCAGCTGCCACTCGTCGCGCAACCTGCCCGGCACCTCGTCCAGCGCGACACTGTCGACAAGCACGCCGAACAGGCGCTTGTTGAGCTTGTGGGCGAGCGCCAGCTCCTCAAGGCACCAGCGCGAATCAAGCCAGCCGCGGCTAATGATGAAGACCACCGCTTCGCAGCGGCCCGCCGCCTCGTTCAGCGCGCGTTGCCAGCGCTCCCCCGGCGCGATGCCGCTCCTTGGGTCGATGTCGAGAAACAGGTCGTCGAGCCCCCAGCCATGCGCCACAAGCCAGTCGCGCAGCGCCAGAGCCTGCGCGTTGTTCCGGCTCGAATGGCTCAGGAATATTCTCGACATCTGTTCTGCCCGGCCCGGTCCTCCGATATTACTGTTTAGCAGAAGACGCGATTTTCTGGACTCAGTTGGCAGCCATAATTTCCACTATCCAATCGTGGAAACTGGCGACACGGCCGTAAACGCCGGGGAATTCCGGATGGCCGCACTGATAGCCCCAGCTGACGACGCCGATCTGTATGTATTCCTCGGGATTTGCGGGATTTTCGACGACCAGCGGGCCACCGCTGTCGCCATAGCAGGAATCGCGAACCTTGCCCGGCACGCCGGCACAAATCTCGGTCTCGTCGATGACATAGCTGGTCAGAGACCTGGCGATGCTTCTGTACGCGTCGCGGCATGATCCGTGGTCGACCACCTTCACGGACGCATGACGCAGTTCGGTAGCGTACTTCAACTGAGGGCTGTCGAAGAAGCCGTCGATGGCGTCGGTGTCCAGTTTGTCGTAGAGCGCCTCAAGTGCGTTCTCATATTTGAAATCGAAAGTTGCGCCCCATCCAACAACGACCGCATCAGTGTCGGAAATGTTGAAGCGCATGTCGCTGTCCTTGTCGGCCAGTCCGATCGTCGGCAGAAACTCAAGTGGTTCGGCCAGCTTTAGGAGACCGACGTCGGAGGTTGGCGCTGTTCTGGTTTCCTTGGCGCCGAGGGAGTGGGCCGAGCCGGTTGCCGAGCCCGATTTGCCGTTTTCCGTTTTATGGACAACGGCTGCCGGCTCTTCGGCCGGTACCGGAGGCAATCCGTAGTCGGGATGTATGAAAAACGCATCCGCCTCGACTTTCTCGAGGCTGGAGAGCGATACCGATCCGTAGCCGACGACGAACCTGTCCCTGCCGCGAAGACAATGCGCGGCGGTCAAAACCCACTGCGCCGAGATCAGCGAACCGCCGCAGAAGCCGATTTCGTCATCGACCGACCTCAGAATCCGCACCTGCCACGGCCAGGCGCCAGGCTCCGAAAGTAGCCCATTGACAATGAAGTCGTCGGTCTTTGCTGTGGCGGCCGAACTCGCACATGTCAGTGAAGTAACGGCCGCAATTATGATTTTACCGATTTTCATGAATTAGGTCTCCCACACACCCAAAAGAAGGTTAAGTTGGCCGTACAATATCGGCGAAATCAAGCCAGGGCGAATTTTGCTGAATCAGACGGACACCGAGCCGAATGTGGATTCCGAACTCTCCGCCATCGAGCGGAATATACTCGATTCGGTACAAGCATTGCAGATTGCCGAACGGCTTGACGATATCGAGCCGCATCTGGGCGAGGACCAAACCAGCCGGATCCGCTTTCTCGTCGCGAGGGCCACAATCGAGAACCGGCTGCGCGACCCGCAGAAGGCGCTGGCCACAGCGCACGAAGCCAGACGCGTCGCCGGCGAAGGAGGGCCGCCCGGCCTGAAAGCAGCAATATCCCGTTTGGTTGCGACCATCCACACGTGGCGGGGGCAGGGTGAAGCGGCTATGGCGGAGCTACTTCGCGCGATAGCCGAAGCGAAGATCGCCAGCGACCGGGAAGCGGAGGCAGGCGCCTTGGCGGACGCGGTCCGAGCGGCCAAGGAGATCAGGCGCCACGACCTTGCGCTGGTATTTCTCGACTCCGTGCTGGCCGAACCGGCGCTTGACGCGATTACCTATGCGCGGGCGCTCATAGACAGATTGCAAATATTGAACCGGCTGGCGCGTCACAGGGACTGCATCGAAGCGGTCGATGCCTGCGCCGCAGCCGTCGAGGAAACCGGAATTTCACGGCTTCGGCATTTGAGGTTGCTGGAAAAGGCCAGGGCGTTTGCCGGAACGGGAAATTTTGCCGCCGCGCGCGCCGCGCTTGATGAGGATCGCGCGCACCTGCCGGAGGACGTGGAGGAATACGAGCATCTCGAATGGATGCAGGCATCGGTTCACGTATCGGCTGCTGCGCTCGCCTCGGATGAGGCCGGAGCCGACGACCCACAGGAGGAGTCCCTCTATGAGATCGTCGAACGCTTCCGCATGGATGCCCTGCATAGGCAGGAGGCCGAGGGGCGGCTAGAACTCGCGGAATATCTGCAGCGTCTGGGCGAGACGGAAGGCGCCCTGGAGCAGGCGGCGGCCGCCTTGATGATCGCCAACGCCGAACGTGAGCCGTCGCTCGCGGAGCAGGCGCGCAGCCTTCTGCTTCGCTTCGGCGGCTCTTCAGCGGACCTTGAGGAGACCGCGACAGGATTGTTTTCCGACCGCTACCTGCTTGGTCCGACATTGGGACAGGGTGGCTACGGGCTTGTCAAAAGCGCCTATGATCTCGAGACGGGCGCGCAGCGGGCGATCAAGTTCATTGATCTGCACGACATCACCAATCCCGTTGTGCGTGCACGGATGATCTCCGACGCACGGGCCGAGATCAATGCGGCGCGCCGCGTGCGCCACCCGGGCCTAGTACGAATTCACAGCATCTTTGTCGACGAGGAGACAATCGTCGTCGTGCAGGACCTCGTGAACGGCGAGACGCTTGATGCCATTGCCGGCAGCGCCCTCGATCCACTGACGATGCTGAACACGCTGGTTCAGGTGGCGCATGCCGTGGCTGCTCTTCACCAGGCGGGTATCGTGCATCGCGACCTCAAACCGGACAACATCATGGTCGATGCGCTGTCGCGTCCAACCCTGATAGATCTCGGACTGGCCTCCATCGCTGGAAGCGCGGTCGACAACAACGAGCCGGTGCGCGGCGCGCGGCGCTATATCGCGCCCGAGCTCCTAACGACGGGCGAACGGCCGGCGCCCGATCCCCGGCAGGACATCTATTCCTTCGGGGTGATCTGCAGCGATCTTCTCGGCGACCAACCCGGTTTCGGCATTGGCGATATGATTTCGCGGCTTGCCGGCGGCCGTAGCAGGAGGCAACGGCGGCTGATCGACCAGATGCGCGCCGGAGCACCGGGGGACCGCCCGCAAACGATGATCGCGGTTGCTGAAATCCTGGAATCCGAACTCCGGAAAGTTTAGGGCTAGTCTGAGCGATAGATCAGCAATTCGAATGCTGACGGCTCGGAGGCCGAGGAGCGGATGGTGACCGTTGCCTCCCCATCCTCTCGCGCAAGAAACGTTTCTCTGGACGAACGCCCCGGATCCGGTTTCAGTTCCTTGCCGCCGACCTTGATATCCAAGCTGATTTCTGCCCTGGAACCTGCATAGGCGAGAACAGCGTATCGCTTTCCCTTCTCGACCGGGAACCTAGCTTCCGTGGCATCGTAGCGCTCCTTGATGTCGCGCGTCAGGTGCTGCCATGGCGACATGGATCGTCTGTCATAGGGCGTGGGGGATTCAAGGAACGTCCTGACCAGGTAGTCGCGATAGCTGAGGAATTGGGTTATCTGCCGGTCCCAATACTGCCTTTCCTCATCCATGTTGAACGGGTGGGCGGACAGCATTTGGTCGAGAATATCGATGCGCTGAGCGTAGTTCACCAGCGCGGCGCTTGGAGCGCTGACGGGTTGCGTACCCGGTTCACCGCTTGCGGGAATGTCGACAACGGTGCCGGAGCTCAGGATGGCCACCACCTTGCCCGCGCTGTTGATGACCGGGCCGCCGCTGGCGCCCCCGGTCACCGGAATGGTATTGTGCACGAGATAGGTCCTGGCCGGGTTGCCGTCAGCCGGATCGGTCATCAGGAAGTCGGTGAGCGCGCTCACCGTCCCAAAATGCACGCGCGAAACGATACCATCGACGCCGCGTAGAAGATAACCGGCAAATGCAATCGGCGTGCCGGGACCGAGTTCGAGGTAGTCCTGCGGACCGGCGAGTTCGAGTACCGGGCCGAGATTAGCTCCTGGCTCCAAGCCCAGAACCGCTATGTCATAGCCACCGGGAGGCTCCGCCGGCTTGAAATTGCCAATCAGATCTTCCGAACCCAGATTGGAATCGCTCTTGTACTTCTGGAAGACCGCATAGGCGGGGTGGGTGCTTATGCGATCGGTTACCGCGACACAATCGCCCGGGTTGCCGTGTCTGCACACTTGGACCTCATAGGAAGGAGGCAGTTTCGCCAGTTGGGCGACGACGTGGGCATTGGTGACGACCCGGTTGCCCGTCGCGATCGGCCATGCGGTGGCCAGCGGAACTGCTCTCTCACCCTTGCGGGCGATGATGAGATGCGCGGCGGTTCTGAGATTCTCGATCGCTTCCGGTGAAAATCCGGCCGGCCTCTGGTTCAGCGCTCTCTTTTCAGCCTCGGCGACTTCCCGCTCGAAACTGGTCTCGAGCGCCTCAAGCCTGTCACCTTGATCGGTGACTCGAAGCTCAAGATGAACGAAACGCTCCCAGAACCAGTAGGTACCGCCGCCAAGCAATAGGAGCAGCACCGCGAACGCCATCGCCATATGCTGCGTCAGCGTTCTCACGGCATTACGCCAGGTCGGCACCGGGTCCTGAACGGCAGTCTGCAGACCGGACAGCAGCGAAGATCCGCGGGGTTTCGGGATTTCGATTCTGATGGCAGGGCCGTTTGTCTTGCCCAGCCTGATGATCGAGCCGGAGCTCAGAAATTTCGGCCCGTCGGCAGGGATGCCGTCGACGGAGGTGTGGTAGATAGCTCCCTTCCCGTCGGCCTGGGGGCGGGCGCTCCAATTGCCATTGGGTTCCTTTTTCAGAATGAGATGACGGCGGCCGACAAGCGTTTCGGCCGACGGAAAAACCAGACGTGCCTCGCGGGAGATCGCAGACGCTGGGCGGCCGCCGCTGTTCAGCGTCCAGCCACGGTCCCGCCCGATCAAAATCCACTCGGTTTCCGGCGCGAATTTGGCATTGGCGAGGTTGCCGCACCGCGCTAACGGTACTATCCGGATACCTTGATTCATCATTTCCAACCCCAAACATTCGCGCTGCCCCTAAGCGACGATTCCAAGCGCCACCCGGCCGAATTCGAGTTGCACCCGCAATTAGTCATCGGGACGACCCTCGCCATTGGCAACCCTGAACAACGACCGTCTCGCCTGGAATGGCTCCAATTGCTCACCAGCGGGCATGTGTACCGCATAGCGTTCAACGCGGCCGCCCCGGGCAAGATGCTGCATCACGAAGGCGCGTGAAGCCACGATGTCTCCCGGTAATGCCTCGCCGATCCAGCCCGAGGCGCCATTGAGGCGATCAAGCCCTGTCGGGCCGTTCGCGCAACTCACTGGTCCGAAGTCGCACACGAATTGCAGCTGCATGCCAGCTTCGTCGGCCTTGGCGGCAGCACTGGCCGCGGCATTCAGTGCTTGGGAGAAATCCTCCGCGTAATGGAAAGCCGCAACATTGCCGGTATCCGCCGGCGCAGGTTCGAAGCCCTGATGCGCCAGAAACTCCGGGGCCCGCGCACCGGCTTGGCTGTCGGCGGATATGGCTAGAACGATCGGCGAAAAGGGATCCTGACGGAGGGGATTGCCGGCGCCGGATTTTGGCGCACGCAGTATAAGGGAAGCTATGACATCGGCGCGCAGACCAAGCGCCTCATATTCGGACAACGCACCACGGGTCCCGGCGATCGTCGCCGGCGCGTCGGCATGCATGACCGCAAGCATGAGCGGTGGTTGGGCTGCCCGAATCGCAGATAGGATTGTTTCACCTACCATGTGCCGGTTGCAGTTGCGGAAATGAAAATCCAACTCTTCGTCGGGCACATCGGCTGACCACAACTCCAGCACGCTTGCGGCATTGCCAAGGCACGAATGGTATCGTTCGACCCAGTTCGTCCGGATGCAGGCGCCGTTGCCGATCGCAACCGAAAGGTCGGCGAAACGAGGCACGGTTACGGGCAGTACGACATGGAACGGTATGTCCCGTTCGATGGCACGCTCGGCGAATATGATATCGGAACCGCAGGCCAGGGCACTGAACGCTTCGGAAATGCGATGCTTGTCCAGCCAGCTGCCTATGTTCCTGGCAATACTGCGCTCGGCCGCCTCCAACGCGTCAGGGGCGGCGTCGCCCGCAGTGAGCAGGTGGCCGGAAAACAATACCGGACTGCCGACCCTGTCGTCGCTGGATTTCATGCCAGCCCAGTCTCCCGGTCCATCACAGGACGGTCGCCAGCGATCATGGCGATGCGTTCGCAGATATTGGCAATTTCGCTCGATGAGCCGTCCGAGCGGCGATAGGAAACAAATGCCTTATAGTTCAAACCAGTCCCACTTACGTCCCAGCAAAGCTACCTTCAAACGGGAAAATGGCAACTCGGTGATAGCGAGGCGGAAATGCCAGGGCGACTGCCCGCATGGCGCAGCTATTGCAGCCGCGGCGTCGTTTGCCGATATTCTACCTTGTTTGGCGTTCGAAAAGTTGGTTGTCTCGCTGGGGCCAGCGAAATGAGCTTGGGGTTTGGGATGACGGATTCTGATGGAGAGACTAAGACTTACGAAGATTTCCGCCCCTTTCATCGCACATCGACCAATACCGTGTGGGGGCAAGTTTTCGCGATGCGGGATAACTGCCATGCCGCCATCGTGAGTGCGCTGGAACAGGCGGGCATTCAGGCACTCGTTACGAAATCGCCGAACGGGGTATATCCGCCCCATATCAAGCTCGAGGCATGGAACGCACAAGCCGGAAGGAACAAGACGGCGGCCGATCCGCGCCTGCGCTGTGCTTTGGAATTGCGGTTTCAGGCGATGCCATACCATGAACATCTGATCGCGACCAATGCGAGGGCAAGCGTTGGCAGTAAGACCATCACGATCAATAACAGACCCGACTTCTCGGCCGCCGATGCGGCGGAGTGGGCGCTCTACGCGACTGGCGTGGGCACCCGTAAGCCACGCAACTACGCACCATTTTCAGACGCCGTGCACGGCTTGTTTGCGGCGATGGTGCCGTTTCTGCCGCCTCCGCACCGCAACAGGGTCGAACGCAGATACCGCAATGCGTTCCGCATGTCTCTTCCGCTACTGCTGATGGTGAGCGCGGCCGGGTTGGGTTTCGTCGGCTTCGGTCCGGCGCAGGAATACAGTACCGAAGGGCTTGGCGGCCTGCTGATCCTGGTTGCAGCGGTGATGGCTATCCTCGCGGTTGTTGTCGCTAGTCGCCGAAAGCAAGTGATCTCGGTCATCGACCGGCCCGCCATTTCCCCGCGCCATCTTCTCCTGGTCGACAGTTGGCACGCGGTGATTCCCGAGCTAGGGGGCGCTGCTGACGAATTGCAGCGCAAGATAGTCGACAAGCTGAGAGCCCTTTCGGGAGCCGGAATAACCACGGAGGTCGAGCGCTACGGCTATCGCACGCCAAACGGCTTCGACGAGCGCGACCGTATTGTCGTCTCCAAGGAACAGAGTGTCGCGCACATCCATATCTACCGGTTCGGCGGCGACCTATTCATTGGTTGGGATTCCTATCTGAACTGGGCGCGCTGGGTTGAGACGGGAGCCATTTCGGCGCGCCGCGAGGGAAGGGTCCGTGTTGAGTACCGAGGCCTTCAGACTGGAATATACATTCCAAATCAGTTCGACCTGATCGATCTGAACAGCCTTGCGGAAGTCGTTCACCGGAGCGTAACCACGATCATCAAAGCAGCAATGGATGAACACAAGATCGACCAGGAAATCGACTTCACCATCATCCGGGGCGATCGCGACAGTGCTCTCGACAAAGACAAGTTCGATCGTCGAAACAAGCGCGAAAAAGAGCAGGCGGCACCGAAGCGGCGCTGGCGTGTCAGCTGACTGCGCCGCCGACTAGTTAACCGGGCTTTTCCGAGATGTACCTACCGACGATCCACAGCGAACAGGATGAGTTCAGCCACGCAGTTGCTAGGATCGAATGGCCGGCGGAGTCGCTTGCCGGCCGGAGCGATCCCGCAGCGTCGCGTTTCCTGGAATATTTTGTCTTCACCTCTCCGCTCTGGATGCAGTTGCCGATCTTGTCTGCGTCGCTGCGCATCGATGTGTATCCGGACAGGGGGCCAGTCACCTGGCACGGTTTCACCGTGGCGAAGCGGAACTGCGACCTGGCGCGGCAGGCGATCGCCGCGTTGCTGCGCATGGACGGCGTAGACGGCGCGAGTGTCACCTGCCCCGCCGACATCGAGGATTTCAACGGCGCATTCGTAGAGGCCGAGGTGAAGTGGTTGTGCCCAGACGGCGAGCCTTCGCGTACGTCTGAAGGGGTTCCATTCTTCGATACCTGTCGCCTGTTCGACCGGTTGCCGGCACTCCTGACCAGCAGCGCGACGCTGGGTTTCGCGCTCCGGTACCAGGCAACGTTCCGGCCGGGACGGCCGGACCCGGACTTGGTGCGCAGCGCCCGCAAGGCGGCTGCCGGCCTCGAGCGCCACCCGCATGTTCCGCAACGGCTCGTCAACACGCAGGCCAAAACGATCGCAAGGTTGCAGGGTGCCGACTACTCGGCCGAGGAAGCAGTCACGGTTTCACTGGAGGGCCGCGACTGGTTGCGGCACTGGATGGACGATAATCTCGCCATCGAAAGGAGTGTGACCGGCAACGGATCAAATCAAGGCCGCGTAGCGGTGGTGGAAAGCGAGCGCGGGGAAGTATTGGCCCACCATGTGCATCCCGAACTCGTCATGGGCGACGCTCCGGCTGCGGGCGATCTGGCGCGCGTTGCGCGATATTGGAGCGGCGAAGAGGTCGCCGCGCTTTTTCGGTGTGACAGCCTTTGGCGGCGGGGGGACCGTCCCGCCGGGCCGCCTCCGCTGTCGCCACTGCCGATGTTCTTCCGAACACCAGGCGGGGGACCGGAAGCTCCAAGGGGAGCAGGCGCCGGAGGGAACGGCTCGAATGAGCCCTTCTACTTCGTGAGCTACGCACACAAGGACACAGGGCTGATCAAACCGATCCTGACCAAGGTTACCGAACGGGGAAACCGGATCTGGATCGACGAGCAGATTGTGGTGGGCGAGGAGTGGGATACCAGATTGGAGCGTATGATCACGACATCCGCGGGACTTCTTGTCTTCTTGAGCCCGCATTATGTCGCTTCCAAGCACTGCCGCCGCGAGCTCAAATTCGCGGATGCGCTCGACAAGCCGATACACGCCTGCGCGCTTAGCGATTTTCCGAAGACCGAAGGTTTCGGTTATATCTTCGCGTCCAAGCAATACGCGATGGGAACGCACGACTATATCGCCGAACAACTGATCGCGAGCATGGGTGTTCGGCACTAGGGTCATGAGCACAGCCGCCCGATAAGGTGGAGTGAAGCGGTTTTAAAACGACGGGATTGGAATGGCCGATGGGAATATGGCACTGGCTTATTGTAGCGGCTATCGTGGTGATCGCAGCTGCCAGAATGCGCGCAAGTTCCCACTATCGGCCAAGCGAGGAGATGTCGTTCGACACCTCTTTCTGGGCCGAAAGCATCCAATCGGCATACAGCGGCGAACACACCTTCTTCGAAGGCACGAAACTGGCTTGGGCCGCGTTAGCCATCGCCTTTACGGCAGTGTTTGTTGTGACCGGTAATCTTCGCGGCTATTCGCTGGATTCACTTATTCCGACGGTGCTTTCGGGCACCACGGTACTGGCGCTGGTCGGCGCGGGGCAGGCGCTGGTTGTACTCGCCGGGCGTATCGACCTTTCGGTGGGCGGAACGATGGGGCTGGCTTCGGCAGTGATGGCTTACTCCGCAACTGCGTTCGCAGATAACGGCCTGCTGCCGGTAGCGCTGGGCATTGGAACCGGCGCAGCGTGCGGCCTCGCCAATGCTTTGCTCACGTCAAGAATCACGGCACCAGCCTTTCTGGTCACGGTGGTCACGGGGCAGCTATCCATGACACTAACTTGGCTCATTGCATCGGGCGGCATCTCAATCAGCGGGCCACAGTCGGACTTGCTCGTTGTGTTCTCCACCGAAATCGGTCTCTACTCGGGCGTAACATTCGGCGTCGCATTCGCAGTCGTTATGGTTCTTGGGCTGGGGAGTGCGCTGGTCCGTACCAGTTTCGGGCGCCGAATCTTCGCGGCGGGCGAGGAGCGCGACAGTGACGAGCATTCCGGGATCCGGGCGTTGACTTACGTGCTTTCGGGAATCCTGTCTGCGCTCGCCGCATGGGTACTCATCGGCGAGAGGCATTTTGCGGCTTCCGGACAAGAATTCTCCTACACGACGTCCTCGGTAGCGGCAGTCGTTCTAGGCGGGATTTGTATATATGGCGGCTTTGGCTCAATGGCCGGGATGCTGCTTGGCTCGCTCGCCATTTCGATGGTTCCCATCATCATGTTCGAACTAGACGACGGCTTGCACTTCCAAGGTCTTGTGGTACCTTCGCTTCTACTCATCAGCTTGATAATCGCGAGCCGCAGGAAACCTCAC
The DNA here is from genome assembly GCA_040880025.1 of Rhizobiaceae bacterium. GTDB lineage: Bacteria > Pseudomonadota > Alphaproteobacteria > Rhizobiales > Rhizobiaceae > RCIO01. The sequence continues at coordinate 185,092 of JBBDJD010000011.1, read as the reverse complement.
GCTGGGTGACGCCACTGCAGAACGTCGGACTCCCTACAGCGCGGACATTCTGATGTGCGAGGTTATGGTAGTCAAATCCTGTCAGAATAACGATCGAAGGCTGTTATCCTTGTGACCTCTAGTTCAATCTCTCCCTTGTAGATTTCCCGCCGAAGGTAGTCGAGTTCCCGATCTTTCTGATCATCAGAGACATCGACAAACCACGCCTTGGGCTTTCTATTATCGTCTCCGTTCCAGCGATATCCCCGCGACTTCAAGGTGTCCTTGAGTTCGAAAGGAGAATTTGTCGCCCATATGCGCCATGTCGTCTGACGTGCTCGCATGAGAAGACTGGCGAGTCCGCTAATGCCAGATCGCGGCAGCAGCTGCGACAAGAGCTCCACGGCCGCCAGACAGTCATTCACCGCACGGTGACGGTTATAGAAAAACCCATAACTTGACGCAAGGTAAGCGAGCTTCGTGCCCTCGAATCCTTCTGCAGTCCAATCGATCTCCGCCATGGAACAAGCCCATGGCTTTGTGCAGAAGGTCGGGCAAAATCTCTCCAGAAAGCGCCGATCAAATGCCGCGTTATGCGCCATCAACAAATTTGCCGAGTCCGCGAACTCCGACACCTCGCCAGGATCGATCCGCTGGCCGGCCACCATCTCATCCGTGATACCCGTCAACGCCGTCACGGTCGGCGGAATCGGCATCGATGGCTCTCGCAAGCGGTCAAACGGCTCCAAAATCTCGACTACGTCTCCGCCGAGCGTATACCGGAAAGGAAGCATAGCCAGTTCGATGATTTCATCCTTGCTCGGATCGAGACCTGTCGTCTCGACGTCCAAGAACAGCCCATTCCGGCATTCGTCATCACGACCAGAAGGGGTGCGAGCGGCTTGCGGCTTGAGCCGACGGAGAATCTTGTAATCGCCACTCTCTTCGAGGATTGCCGCCAACTTCTCGAGTTCATCCGGATCGGTCACGTCGGCTAACCACCACCCGCGCCGCCATTGCCGGCTCCCTCGGCAATGCGAACCTGCGCCGCACGTCCTTCCTCATGGAACCAGAGGTCGCGAATCTTCGCGTCATCACTCATCGGCAGGGGACTGGCATCACGGACGGCAAACGTTGTCGGCAGGTTGACCGACGTCCCAAAAACCAGGGCATGCTGCTTCGGAAGTGACGGCAAACGCTTCAATACCGCTTCAGAAATGAAAGGTGTCATCTGGCGGATCTGGGACAAGTCGTCCGGGTTCTGAATTCGATGAATTACGAAATTCGAGCACTGGGACAGTACTGTTTTAGAGAGTTCGCTTGGCCGCTGGGAAGCAACTAACAAGAATAGTCCGTACTTGCGGCCCTCCTTCGCAATCCGTTCATAGATGCGGCTGGCGTCGATTGCATATCGAGACGGCGACTCGGCGATATACCGGTGCGCTTCTTCCAACAGCAGATGGACCGGAAAGCGGTTTCTCGGCTCGGCTTGTCGAAGCAGCCGAAACGCCATGCGAGCGAGTACAGACGCTACCAGCTCAACCACTTCGTCCCCGACAGCATTCATGTCGACGATGATGATCTGCCTGCGCTTCACCAGCTGACCGTCGATCGAGGTCAATCCAAGAATTTCTTCGAGAAACCCTCTCAGGGACAACCCTTCATAACCCGGCTGCAGGTCAAATCGCAGGAATTCATACTCCGGCCGCTCCTCTAAGGATTTGAAGCGCGTCAACAGCTGAGAGCAATAGTCACGAATCTGGCGGTTGCCATGCGCTTCCTCATAAAGAATGGCTAAATCAAGCGCTTCACCTAGCGCAGCAAATTCAAACGGTAGATTCCTGTAGGCGGGGAGCTTCAATCCATCAATTATGAAACCACCACCATCGGCACCACCTAAGAGGTAGTTCGTCAATCCTTGGGGGTCCGTCATCTGGCCAAAGCTGATATGAATGAACCCCGCAATAGCCAGATTGTTGATTTTGGGCGTATTGAATCGCTGCAATAATCCCACCATGCGGTCGTGTTTGGATGGGCTTCCTGTATCATCGCGCAGGATCTGGCTGAGGCACGTTGCGAGGATATGATTCTTGATCCCATGTATTTCGTCAGCATTTCGGCCAGAGAAAAGCGTCGCTAAGCCAAGCGCCATGCGGAGTATGGGCACTTGAGTTCGCTCGCTCGCCTGAAGTAGTAGTTCCCACTCGGACTGCTCCAAGAACCAATGGGGCAGCCGGAAACGGCCTTCTGCCGCCGACCCATCGAGCACGACACGGGCAACCCCAATTCCGCAGCCGTTGGCCAGGGGCGAAAGAGCCTGCTCATACTCGCCGTTGACGTCAAAGACGACGAACGTCGCACCACGTGCATGGTGCTCGTCCGCCTTCTCGAAAAGTGACTGCAGTACGGAGGCGACTGTGCAGGACTTACCGCTGCCGGTATTTCCCAAAACAGCCGTGTGTCCACCGAAGAAATCGTCGATTCGGACCTTGACGTCATAGCCTTCAAACACGACCGACTTGCCGATCGTTAACGCGCGGTAGCGCGTCGCATCCTGCGGTTCGGGCGGAATATCGTTCATCGGCGGCGTCGGCTCGACGGGAATACCTGTCTCGAAGACCCGGTCGAGTTCGGCATCAAGGGCGTATAGCGCATCCGCGTAGAGTGATGGGAAGACGGAGACGCCGAACCGAAACTTCTCACTTTGGTCCTGCGGCAACATCCCCACGGGCACGACGTCGAGATACTTTGCTGAAGCAGCCTTGTCCAAATCGCCTTCACCTTGGCTAGGACCGCCTACATCGCGTTCGCGCAAGCCGACGACCTCGACCACAACATATTCAGATTGCACGGGCACCATCAGGAACGATCCAAGTCGAGCCACGTAGTGCACATCGTCAAACCCTACCACAGTGAAATTGTCCGTGCCCGCATGCATTTCCACGACGAACCGATCGGCCGCGACGGACACGATCTTGCCAATCGCGCGCTTTCGGTCGTCACGACTCATTCGTCGCCGCCCTTTTTCGGAGACATCGCATCGAGAACCTTCTTTACAGCTTCGTCGATGCGCTCACTTGGTCGCTGCGGCAGGAACTCTTCGACGATCGTATCGAAATAGTGAGCCTTGCGCCCCTCTTCCGGTCCGTCTCCTCCGATGATCCAAATTCGTGGGTCGTTGAGTTCGCGAAGCTTGGCGATTTCGCCCTGGAACGCCGGATCGGCAAAGATCACGAGCCTGAATGTGGGGATCGTCAGCGCCTGATAGATGATATTGTTGATATGCTCATCACCAAAGGCGTAACCCATTGTGAACAGCACACTCTGCTCACGCACGATGCGCGATTGAAACTCCCGAAAGAGATCGGCATAAGGCGACCCCAGAGCGGAATTCTGCTTGGCTGGAGTCGGATAGATCATCACCTTTCCCGGGTCCTGAGAGACCGCTGTCTCCCGGATCGGAAACAACCCGTGATCGTCTTCAGTCCAACTGATCGACCCGTGGAGCTTGCAAAGATATACAAACCCATCGACCGCCGACCATTTTCGACTCGTCAGATCGAGCTGTTCGGCCAGGGCGTACCGGAACGTTGCCGGATTGAAACGACGCTCAACGACCCCGGAAAAGCCATTCGCGTACGGCAAGCCGAGCCGATCCATTGCCGTCTCACTGAACAGGTCGTAATTCGTCGTGAACACCCAAGGTCTCGGCATTGACCGATCCCGGAGCACGAGCTTGCGGTAAAACGACTGATAGAGATCCATGACAGTGTCGTCGCCGTTGGCGAATGCGCCGCTCGTGCACTTGGACCAAAGGAACTTCTGGACCTTTTCGATCATCGAGTTGATGACCGTGAGCTGGGACTCGGCTTCCTTCAGCGAACTGCGTTTCAGCACAAAACGAAGGCTGTAGAGGAGCTCCATGAGCCGCTCCAGATTGCGCGAATAGTCTTCGGCGCCAATGTCGATCCCGAACTGCTTCAAGAGCTGGTCGCGCTCAGCGGCGGTAGGGAATGCGGGATTTTCTACTTCCCGCTCCTCGGTGAATTCCTTCGCGAGGGGCGCCATGGTCGGGACACCGACTTCTTGCGCATTATTCCACGACGACGAACAGCCGGCGCCCAGGAGGAACGCCACATTCCGCGCATTTAGCGATTCCCCGAGTGCCTGTCGTACCTGGTCGGCACCATCTGGCCATTCGCGATCAATGGCGCCACTCTCGGCGCCACGGAAAAAACAGAATGTGCGCTTCGGGGCCTTATTGTCTGCCCTGTCAGCCATGGCTCCCTCCTGATGGGACGGCGATATCTCTCCAATACATGCAACAGTAACCCCACGAACGCAGACTCACCATGTTAGCAGCGCAGAACTTTTCTTGCGCTGCTCATTTACTCGCCATGGCCCACTGTGCTGTTTTTCAACAGAATCTATGAGTACTACGCACCATAGAGGTGAGACTGGTGTCGGGCGGGACAAATCAATCTGTGGTGCAGCAACGAGGCTCCGAGAGCGTCTGCTTCCAAGTAGGTTCCACTGTTAACTAAATGGCTGACATGAGGGCGCTTTGCCGACGACAGCTTGGGCCCCGGACGTGGGGCAGGCAGCTGAGGGGCGGGGTCACCAGAAGCAGACTACAGGCTGTTTGGAGCATCGACGCGGTCTGACCTGAGCCGAATTCGGAAGCCGTTTCCTTGGATACAGTAGAAGCGAGCTCCAATCTGCGCCGTCTTAATTCCGGAAATGGAAGATACTGGATCAGAAGCCGTGCCGGCGCAATTCCTTCTCGATGCGCGCACGAGATTTCGCTTCGCGCGTCGGGAAGGCAGCGAAATAATCCGCCGAGGTAGCGTCTGGCTTGAGCCGGCGGACCTTCTGTCGCCACCGGGCCGCCTGCTCATGACGCTCGGCCAGCCCGTTCGCTGCAAGTGCAATCATGGCAATCAGGTAGTGTGCTCCGGGCGTGGTAGCCGCACGGTCGGCCCAATCGGCCGCAGCCTCATGGTCCTCCTGCTGGATCAGGGTCTGCGCCCGGACGCCGTGAATGCCGTAGAGAAGTGGGTCGAGCGGGCTCAGAGACAGCGAGGTGTCCAATGCTACGAACGCTTCGGGCGCATCTCCCGTAAGCATTGCCGTGAAAGCGGAGGCGTAGAATCCTTGCGCATAATTCGGGTTCAGTGCCGTTGCCCGCGCCAGCCAGTCAGCGGCGATCTCGGGCTCGTCGGAAAGCCAGAATGTGCGTCCCATCGTGAAGTTTGCAAACGGGTCGAGAGGATCCAGCTCCAGACCGCGCTCGGCATGGCTCCGCGCGTTGCGCGCGGCCAATGCCGGATCCGGCGTCAAGCGCAGGAAAGCTTCCAAAAAGCTGGTGAAAGACAGTCCCGCATGGGCGCGCGCAAATTGAGGGTCCGCCGTGACAGCCCGCTCGAAACAGAGCTTCGCCAGTGCATTGTCGGCTGCCGTGAAACGATAGAGGTGACCGAGTCCGATGTGATAGTTCGCCCAAGCGTCCAGCCCGGCCGGATCGCGCAAGCGCGCAATGCGCGCCTCGTTGTAGGGAATGTGAGCCTCGAGCGCCGATATCAGGTGCGCTACGATCCGCGCCCTCAGGTCGCCGACTTCATCGACGGGAGCCGCGAGCCTATCTGCCCAGATGATCTCGCGCGAGCTGGTGTCGGTCAGTTCAAGGGTCACCGCGATGGTGCGGCCGGGACTCTCGATCACCCCGGACAGAACGTAGCGCGCGGCAAGGGCTGTCGACACAAGATCAAGGTCGGCCCCGACCTGTCTAAATCGGAAGGTCGATCCTCGAGCGATCACCGCAAGCCATCGCAGCCGCGACAGTGCTTCAATGATCTCATGCGGAATAGCATCGCCAAGTATGGCGAGCTCCGGCAACATGCCAAGCTGCTGGAAGGGCAGCACAGCGATCGATGGGCGTCCGCCGGGACGGCCAATTGGCGGGTGGACGAAGCCCTCCGAAGCGGCATTTCCAGGCGGCAAGGTCGTTACCTCGGGGATGAAGCGGAAGCCTCGGCCATGGACCGTGCGGATCACAGCCTGTTGTGCGCCATCGTCGCCTACCGCCTGGCGGGCCGAGCGTATGCGACTGGAAATGCTGGCGTCCGAGGCCGACTGACCCTGCCAGACCGCGGCAACGATTTCGTCCTTGGTGACCATGTGATCGCGGTTGCGGACAAGATGGATGAGGAGGGAGAGTACCTGCGGCTCGAGCCGCACCGGCTCATCGCGCCAACTGAGCAGGAACCGCTCCGCGTCGAGTCGATAGTCACCGAATGACCAAGCCATGCGGGAGCATACCGCACAATTCCCGGCTTCTACAGGAATTCTTCAGAACTCCGTCAAGCCTGGTCGAAGCGGATAGCGCAGGTTCAACGAGCGCCGCCCGAACATCAGCACTGATCGGCTGCCGATCGCGCGGGTCCGCCTCGACTGACAATGACAACCGGAGGAAATCGATGGACGCGATGACGATGCGCACAACACAGGGGCGTGGCAGGCTTTTCGCCAGCGTCCTCGAAACCGTGGGCGACACCCCAGCAATCCGGGCCAACAACCTCGCCCCGGCCGGTGTCGAAATCTACGTCAAGGCCGAAGCCTTCAACCCGGCCGGGTCGGTCAAGGACCGGCTGGCGCTCAACATCATCGAGGAGGCGGAACGCGACGGAAGCCTGAGCCCCGGCCAGACAGTAGTCGAGGCGACATCAGGCAATACCGGCATCGGTCTCGCTATGGTCTGCGCCGCGAAGGGTTACCCCCTGGTCGTGACCATGGCTGACAGCTTCTCGATTGAGCGCCGCAAGCTGATGCGCATGCTCGGCGCCAAGGTCGTTCTGACGCCGCGCGCCCAGAAGGGTTTCGGCATGTACAAGAAGGCCGTCGAATTGGCCGAGTCGAACGGCTGGTTCCTGGCGCGGCAGTTCGAGACCAAAGCCAATGCCGCCATTCACGAGGCGACGACCGCACGCGAGATTGTCAATGATTTCGCCGGATCGCGGCTCGACTGGTTCGTTACAGGCTATGGCACCGGCGGCACGGTGGCAGGCGTCGGCCGCGTGCTACGCAGAGAACGGCCGGAAACGCGGATCGTGCTTGCCGAGCCCGCAAACGCGCAACTGATCGGCAGCGGTCATATGCAGGAACGCGACCCCGGAGGCGCTCCATCCTCAAGCCATCCCGCCTTCGAACCCCATCCGATCCAGGGCTGGACCCCGGACTTCATTCCGCATGTGATGCAGGAGGCGATCGACACCAACCTCTACGACGAGGTTACCCCCATCTCGGGCGCTGAAGGAATCAAATGGGCAAAGGCCCTCGCGCAAAGGGAGGGTATCCTTACCGGGATTTCCGGCGGCGCCAGCTTCGCGGTTGCCCATCAGATTGCGGAACGGGCGCCAGCCGGTTCCGTCATCCTGTGCATGCTCCCTGACACCGGTGAGCGGTACATGACGACACCGCTCTTCGATGGGATCGAGGCCGAAATGGATGAGGAGGAACTCGCCCTCTCGTTATCGACACCCGGATTCCAACTCGCTGGTGCGTGAAGACCCGCGAGGGAGAGACAAGATGGACGCACTGCGCAGCCCAGCGATCTCAGGCGCCGAAGAAACACTCGATCCGATCGACTGGAGCGCTGTACGGGCGCTCTCGCATCGAATGATCGACGAATCAATCGGCTATCTCCGCGACGTCCGGGACCGTCCGGTGTGGCAGGAAATGCCGGCGGAGGTGAAGGCCGCTTTCGATGGCCCCCTGCCGCGCTTTCCGACGCCGCTCGACGACGTCTACAGGCAGGTAACCGAGAACCTGATGCCCTATCCGATGGGCAACATCCATCCACGCTTCTGGTCCTGGTACATGGGGTCGAGCAATTTCACCGGCGCCCTGGCGGACTTCCTGGCGGCCGTCCAGGGGTCGAACCTCGGTGGCGGCAATCATGCCGCCGCGTTGATGGACAGCCAGGTCGTGAACTGGTGCAAGGAGATGATAGGGCTTCCATCGTCGGCCAGCGGAACGCTGGTCAGCGGCGGCTCGATGGCCAACCTGATTGCTCTCACTGTCGCGCGCAACGTCAAAGCGGGGGTCGATGTCCGCGAAGATGGTGTCGGTGCGATTGAAAGGCCGCTGCGCTTCTACGCTTCGGATCAGGTGCATAGCTGCCACCGCAAGGCCATGGAGGCGCTTGGGCTGGGGAACAAGGCGCTTAGGCGCATTCCCACGAATGCCGAGTTGCAACTTGATGTCGCAGCACTTCGGGCCGCGATCGAGGAGGACCGAACGGCCGGTTTTCAACCGGCCTGCGTGATCGCTACCGCTGGCACGGTCAACACTGGCGCCATCGACAATCTGGACGCTCTCGCGGATCTAGCGGCGGAAGAAGCCCTCTGGTTCCACGTCGACGGCTGTATCGGCGCGCTGCTGACGATCGCGCCCGCGAATGCCAACCGCGTCACCGGCATCGCGCGGGCTGACTCCGTGGCGCTCGACCCGCATAAATGGTTGCACGCTCCTTTCGAAGTCGGCTGCGTCCTCATCCGCGATGCGTCTGCTCATCGTGGTGCCTTCGCCGTCACGCAGGAATATCTCGAGACGACGCCGCGCGGCCTCGCATCGGCCGAATGGCTTTATGAATATGGGCTGCAGACGACGCGCGGCTTTCGTGCGTTGAAGGTCTGGATGGCTATCCAGGAACATGGCATCGAGAAGTTCGGTCGCCTGATCGACCAGAACATCGCGCAGGCGCGCTATCTTAGCCGGCTGATCGAGCAAGAACCCCTTTTCGAACTGGTTGCGCCGACAAGCATCAACATCGTCTGCTTCCGCTATCGCCCCAGTGGCCTGGACGATGTCGCAGTGAAAGCGCTGAACATCGAAATCATGCTGCGGTTGCAGGAAGAGGGAATTGCCGTCCTCTCCGACACGACCGTCCATGGCGAGCATTGCCTGCGGGTGGCAATCAACAATCACCGGACCCGCCGCGACGACCTGGACTTGCTAGTCCGGGAAGCGTCGCGCATCGGTGCGCTGCTGACGTCGTGACAGGACATTGAACCAAGCAGGAGGCAGCATGCGAGACACCGATTATGTAGAATCTGGCGCATAAGAGGAATTGATCTTCCTACAACTATAAGCTTTCCTCTAATACGTCTATGTAACTACCAAAATATGGGAGGTATGAAATGCGTTTTTTCATTTATCTTTCTTTGGCACTGACTTTTTTGTCAGCCGATGTCATCTTTGATGGCAATTTTGCAGGCGCTGCGGAAAAGAAGTCGGATATGCACTCGGATCTGGATGATGGGTTGGTTGTTTGTCAGCTCAATTCAGAAAAAAAGATCATGTGCAATTGCAAACAAGGAACTCAAGCCTGCACCGATATGATAGAGAATTCATGTGGTGAAAGCGGCGCGAGCTGCGCTGGCGGATATTGTTCCTGCGAAGCCAAAGACACTATGCTCAGGTTGAAGCGGTCACTCCGCGATGAAGCCGTTGGGAGCGGAACAGTAGTAGTGCCCTCTCCGTCGGTACCAGACAGGTTACGGAATCGGCAAAAAACGAAATCACCGGCCACCGGCACTCTTAAGCGTAATTAAGGTACCAACAAACGAAAGAGAGTGTTGGGTTCGCTTCAGCAGCGCATCGAGTTCGCATTATGCGAAATTCTAACAAATGGCGCACGGTAGGGGGGATGGCTGCCGTGCGGCAGCGGCGGTGCGGGACCTGACAAGGTGACGGATGTCCGCTCTGAAGGCGCATTGCTGCCTGTCAGCCTCAAGGATGGTTGAAGGTGGGCCTGTGACAATACAGGAGCCTCAGAACCTTCCTCAGCGTAGCCTCTCCAGCGATTCGACCCCCTTGCCTGACATTCGTAGCCGAGGATCGCCGTGGGCTACCGGTCTAGCTCGCGCTAGAGCTCTTTCGTAAGCGCTTGATGGCGCAGTAGTTTAGCGGGCATCTAGGTCTGGCAGCGAGGAAGCGCCACCCGAGCGGCGGTTCCCGCGTGCAACAGAAAGAAACACAGGATAGTCTTCTAAAATACGGATTCATTCATACCGAAGGTACGCTCGTCCGCATGTCCGACAGCCTGACCGCCCTGATCCTTTCGCTGACCCCTGAAGACGGCTCCTCCATCGGAAATGGCGCGATAGTGGCGCTCTTGCGGGAGCGTATGCCGCGCATGTCGGAGGACGACTACGTCGCCGCTCGCGATGCGCTGGTTGATCATGGGCTTCTGGCACGGGGGCCTGGGCGAGGCGGATCGATCATGCGAGTGGCCAACGACCCGAACGATGACGAAGAAGCCTGGGACGAGGAAGGTGACGACCAGGTGGACGAGTTCGAACTGACGCATGCGGACGAGCGGGCACCTCGGCAACGCGTGACCTCAGGCAGGAAGAAAGCCGCCCGAAAGACGGACGGGCCCGTGCTTGTGCTGAGCTACCGCCACGGCGAGACCCGGGTGAACAATCCCGAGGTCGGGATGGTCCATGCCGGCACCGATCCAGATGGCGAGAGGACGACCTGGGCCTATGACCCGCATCTCGACCCGGTGCTGAACTTCGACAGCGCGCGAGCGGGGATCGAGAAGCTCATCGACGACGCGCTCTCCGACGACGATCCCGAACGGATGCGCGACGCGCTAAAGGAGCTGAAGCGGCTGCAGGCGCCGTATCTGAACTGGACGGGCAAGGCGGAGCGGACGAGCGTCGAGGTCGATACCGTCTCGCTTCATGTCCATGAACGGGTGGACCCGGCGACGATCCTCGCCAACGCGGCGAAGCGGCTGGCGGGCAAGGACGCCGCGACGCAGTGGCGGCAGCCCGACCTGTTCGCGGCCCCGTTCGAGAACCTGCCGCTGCGTCAGGCGCTGGACTTCTACCACCACGAGAAGGGCTGGTCGAACCGGCTGGTGGCGGGCGACAGCCTGCTGGTGATGAACTCGCTCCTGACCAAGGAGAGCATGGCTGGCCGCGTCCAGATGATTTACATCGACCCGCCCTACGGCATCAAATACGGGTCGAACTTCCAGCCCTTCACCAACAAGCGCGACGTGAAGGACCGCTCGGACGACGACCTCACCCAGGAACCCGAGATGATCAAGGCGTTCCGGGACACTTGGGAGCTCGGCATCCACTCCTACCTCACCTACCTGCGCGACCGGTTGATGCTGGCGCGCGAACTGCTGACCGAGACCGGATCGGTTTTCGTTCAGATTGGCGATGAGAATCTGAACCTCTGCACTGATTTGCTCGATGAGATCTTCGGCGCGAAGAACCGCGTCTCAGTAATCACCGTCCAGAAGACCGGCGGCCAAGAGACGGAGAAAATTCCAAATGTGGCCGACTACGTTGTTTGGTATGCGACTGACATATCCAAGGTAAAATATCACCAGATCTACCGCTCCAAAGAGGTGGGCGTGGGTCATGGGAGTGGCCAGAGGTATGATCGAATTCAACTACAGGATGGATCGCGCACCAGCCTTAACGTGAAACAAAAGAGGGGCGAGCAGGAAATCCCTGATGAGGGACGAGTATTTCAGCTTACCAGCTTGATTTCGAGCGGCGTCAGAACGAACACAACGGGCGAATGGGGCTTCGAGGGTAAGCCGTATCACTCTGGAGAAACCTCCAACTGGAAGACCAGCTATGATGGTCTCGAACGACTTCGCAGGGCCAATCGAATTGGCGCGCGCAAGACGACAATCGCCTATGTGCGATTCATAGACGACTTCGCTGCCTTTCCAGTTTCAAATATCTGGTCAGATGTAGCGGGTGCGGCGGGTATTATCTACGTCGTCCAAACAAGTGCATCAATTATGGAACGCTGCCTGCTGATGACCACCGATCCCGGCGATCTGGTGCTCGATCCTACTTGCGGGTCCGGCACCACAGCATTCGTCGCGGAGAAATGGGGGCGGCGGTGGATCACCTGCGACACGTCTCGCGTTGCGATTACGCTGGCAAAGCAGCGGCTGATGACCGCGTCTTTCGACTACTACGCCCTTCGCTACAGCCAAGAGGGGCTGATGGGTGGCTTTGACTACGAGACCGTGCCGCACATCACGCTGAAGAGCATCGCCAACAACCCCGACATCGACACGATCCACGCCGAAGACCACCCGAAGATCGAGGCGGCGCTGGCCGACCTGAACGCCGTGCTGGCCGCCACGCCGCCCAAGCCGCTCAATCCGGCGCAGGGCGTGCGAAAGGGCAAGCCGGTGGACTTCGCCAAGGGCGAAGGCTTGCACGAATGGGAGGTCCCGTTCGACTGGCCCGGCGACTGGCCGGAGGCCACGCGTGGGCCCTTCGACGCCTTCCACGCGGCCCGGCAGGCAATGCAGCGCCGCATGGATCAGTCCATCGCCGACCATGCCGAGCAGGAGACGCTTTACGACAAGCCGCGCATCGACCGCTCTAAGCTGCGCATCTGCGGGCCCTTCTCGGTCGAGGCGGTGCCGGCCCCGACCGTCCTGTCGCTGGACGAGAGCATCCCGCCGCAGGAGGCCGACGAGACCGTCGCCCGCTCCGGCGAGACCTCGCGCCAGGCGCTCTGGCGGGACGAGCTTCTGAAGACCGGCGTGCGCGGCAAGGGCGGCGCCATGCTCCGCTTCGCCGAGTTCGAGACACTGCCGGGACTGAAGCATGTCCATGCCAGCGGGTCGCTGGCCGAGACGGGCGAGCGCGTCGTCGTCAGCTTCGGCCCCGAACACGCGGCGCTGGAGCAGCGGCAGGTGGAGCTCGCCCTGACCGAGGCCGAGACGCTGCGCCCGTCGCCGAAGTTCATCCTTTTCTGCGCCTTCACCTTCGACCCTGAGGCCGCGAAGGATATCGACGAGGTGAACTGGCCGGGCGTCACGCTGCTCAAGGCGCAGATGAACACCGACCTCCTGACCGAGGATCTGAAGAAGAAGCGCGCTTCGAACCAGTCCTTCTGGCTGATGGGCCAGCCGGATGTGGAGCTGCGCAAGCGCGAGGACGGGATGTGGGAGGTCGAGGTGAACGGCTTCGACTATTTCGACCCGAAGGCAGGCGATCTGGTGTCGGGTGGCAAGACGCAGATCGCCATGTGGTCGCTGGACGTGGACTACGACAACCGCTCTCTGATGCCGCACCAGGTGTTTTTCCCGATGGCCGACGCGAAGGGCGGCTGGAACCGCCTGCGCAAGACCGTGCGCGCGGAGCTGGACGAGGACCTCCTGGAGCAGTTCCACGGCACCGTCTCGCTGCCCTTCGAGGCGGGCGAGAACCTGCGGGTCGCGGTCAAGATCGTGGACGACCGGGGGATTGAGTCGCTCAAGATCATTCCACTCGCGGAGTGATCGAATGTCTCTGATCATTAATTCCCCGTATGTCTGCCCGGTGCAGCACTGGGTCGAGGGCAAAGGCGGGAAGCTGGAGATCAAGCCTGAGCGGCGGGCGGCGAGCTACGAGGTCTTCGACGCACGCAACAACACCAAGCGCACCGAGGTGCTGGATCTGGTGAACATGATCCGGGGGCGCGTGGATCAGTGGCGCGAGGACGGCTGGCCGGGCGTGACCATCATCACGCGCAAGTTGCTGGAACACTGGCACGAGCGGACGGACCGGTTGCTGGAATCTTCCGACAAGAAGCCGGAGCCTCCGTATCCGTTTTATTTCTGCCAGCTAGAGGCGATCGAGACGCTGATCTGGTGGGTCGAGGGGGCCGAGGCCTACAAGCAGGGCATCGCAATCCCCGGCGACGGCGGGACGTGGGAGCGGCTTTGCAACAAGATGGCCACCGGCGCTGGCAAGACCACGGTGATGGCGATGATCATCACTTGGCAGGTGTTGAACGCGGTCACATATCCGAAACGGAACAAGGATTTCAGCCGCGCCGTGTTCATCGTCGCGCCAGGTCTGACCGTGAAGGAACGGCTGCAGGTTCTGATGCCAAGCGAGGGCAGCTACTACGACGAGTTCAACCTGTGCCCATCCGATGCCCTGCGCCAAAAGCTGAACCGTGCCGAAGTGCTGATCGAGAACTGGCATACGCTGATGCCGCTGAAGGAAGCAGATCGTTCGGTCGTCAAGAAGGGGCGCGAATCCGACGAGGCCTTTACGCGGCGGGTCCTGGGCAAGCTGGCCGCGCACAAGGATATCATCGTCATCAACGACGAGGCGCACCACGCCTATCGCAAGCCACCCGAGGTGAAGATCAGCAAGAAGGTGGCCGCCGAGCAAGGCATCGACCTGGACGAGGCGACCCGCTGGATCGAGGGACTTGACCGTATCCATAAGACCCGGCGCATCCAGCGCTGCTTCGACCTTTCGGCCACGCCCTTCGCGCCGACCGGCAAGAAAAGCACCGACACGGCGCTCTTCGATTGGATCATCTCGGATTTCGGCCTGAACGACGCGATTGAGGCCGGGCTGGTGAAAACGCCACGGGTCGTCGTGCGCGACGATGCCGTTCCTGATGCGAAGACGCTGCGCTCGAAGCTCTACCACATCTACCGCGACCCGTCCGTCTCCGAGGATTTGAACCGGGCAAAGGCTGAACCGCACGAGGCCCTGCCGAAGCTGGTGCAGGACGCCTACACGCTACTCGGGGCCGACTGGCGAGAAACGCGCCGGCAGTGGCGGGAGGCTGGACATCATTCGCCGCCAGTCATGCTAACCGTCTGCAACCGCACGGAGACCGCGGACCGCATCGAGAATTATTTCAACAAGGGCGACGCGCACTGGCCGGAGTTGCATGCGCCGGATCGAACGCTTCGGGTCGACTCCAGGGTCCTCGAAAAGGCCGAGATCGGCGAAACCGCCTCGTCCGACAAGGATTACGAGACCCGATTGAAGGAGATCATCGAAGCGGCGGACATCCCGGAAACCCGCCGCCAGCAGTTCCTCGCGCTGAAGAAGGAGGAGCTGCTGCGCGAGATCGTGGACAACGTCGGCAAGCGCGGCGGGGCCGGGCAGGGCCTGCAGAACGTCATCTCGGTGGCGATGCTGTCCGAAGGATGGGACGCCAAGAACGTCACTCACATCATGGGGCTGCGGGCATTCACCTCTCAACTGCTCTGCGAACAGGTCGTCGGGCGTGGGCTGCGCCGGGTCTCCTACGACACCGACGAGAACGGGCTGTTCCTGCCCGAATACGTCAACGTCTTCGGCGTGCCTCTTTCCATTTCGGAGACCGGGGAAGGCGGCGAGGCGCATCCACCGCCAAAGCCGACGACGCAGATCGAAGTCGTCCCCGATCGAGCTCATCTCGAGATCAGGTGGCCGAACGTTCTGCGCGTCGAGACGGTCGTCAGACCTCAGCTGGCGATCGACTGGCAGAAGGTGCCGCCGCTCGAGCTCGATCCCGCAAGTACTCCGATCAGCGCAGAGCTCGCCCCGGCTCTCGGCGGCGCGACCGACATGGGAAAGGTCACTGCGATCGATCTCGAGAAGCTGCCGGATGGGTTCCGGCTGCAGCGGCTTGTCTTTCAGGCCGCCCGGAAGGCCTTCGCCGAGTTGAGCCACGGCTTCTCAGGGACGCACGAATACCTGGCCGCGCAGTTGGTCCGGATCGTCGAGGCCTTCCTGCGATCTGACCGGTTGGACATCCCGTCCCTGTTCCACTCGGACCCGCTCCGCCGGCGGATCCTTATCGCGCTCAACATCGACCTGGTGGTCCAGCATGTTCTGCGTCACGTGACCGAGCGAAACACCGAGCGCCTCACACCGGTATTCGACGAGGAGAACCCGATCGGCGCAACCGGTCAGATGCGGACCTGGTACACGACCAAACCGTGCTTCCCGACGACCAAATCGCACATCAGCCATCTGGTGGGGGACTCCGCTTGGGAAGGCCATGCCGCCAACGTCTTCGAAAAGCGCGATGGCGTTCTCGCCTACGCCAAGAACGATCATCTCGGCTTCCAGATCTATTACATGTGGGCGGGCTCTCGGCGGCGATACGTCCCGGACTTCCTCGTGCGCCTTGCGGGCGGCACGATCCTGGCGCTCGAGATCAAAGGCACCGACAGCCCACAGAACAAGGCCAAGCGGGACGCGCTGAACGAGTGGGTAAAGGCCATCAACGCGGCAGGCGGCTTCGGCCGCTGGGCATGGGATGTCGCGTTCAAGCCGGGCGACGTGCAGGACATCATCACGAAGCACGCGGCCGTCATCGAGCCGGCGGAGTAGAACCGCAAGCAGCGGTACGGGGAGGAATCAGTGAAGACAGTCCGGGAGACGAAAGTCGGCAAGGCGACATTGCGCCTCGTCCAGACTCCGAGGGGATACAGCGGAATCGTATTGTTAGACGGGCAGCGCGCGGCCCTGGAGGAAGGCGACGACGCAGACGATGTGTGGCGTCGGATTCATGACGCGGCAGCCCGATCGCATCCCCTCTTCGTTGGGTACGATGGAGCCCGGTCCCGGTTCCTTCATTTCTTCGCACGGGGGTTCGAGGGGGCCGACTACAGCGGCCATGAGCGGGCCTACAAGCTGAAGGCCAAAGCCAAGCTCGACGACACAGCGCCGCTCGGGGAGGCAACGAACGGAACCGGCTTCGGGGAAGCAGTCCTCTCGGCCTATCGCGCCACCAACCTGCTGTCGCCCTTTGAGAAGACGCGCCTCCAGCCTCTGCTCAGGGGCAAGGATGCTGACGATTTCATCCATGCTGCGGCTGCATTCGCCAATGGTGACACTAAGCGTGGCCTCGGGGCCATGGCCGCGGTCCTGAAGCGGCACGACAATGCCAAATGGACGGTGGTCACCTACCTGCCGTTCCTGTGGAAGCCGGAGGAACACGTTTTCCTCAAGCCGACCATGATCACCGCCTTCGCGGAGCGGGTAGGTCACCCGCTCGCTCATGTCTACAATCCGGAACTCGACCCCGCCGTCTACGAATCCTTGCTCGACCTCGCGCAGACCACGAAAGAGAAGATGGCCGATCTCGGCCCGCGCGACATGATCGACGTCCAGAGTTTCATGTGGACGGCCGTTGAATACACGGAAGAGGACAAGGCGGATTATCAGTGACGGGTCAGATCGCTGTGGGCGAATAGACCTTGTTCAGAACAGGCCACACTCCGTGAACGATGGCATGGCTGTTCAGCCATGTGCGCTCCACCTTCTCCAAGTCCGCGCATTCCAGCCAGAAAAACCAGACGGCTCGTCCATTGTCTGTGGCCGCAACTTTCTCCGGCGTGTCAAGGTGCTGACCAAATCTCCGGCGGAGATTGCTGGCTAGCCCGACATATAGGATGTCCTCTTCGAAGGTGGCGAGCACGTAGCAGCCAGCCTTCTCGCTTACGAAACGTATCTGGGCGCGTCTAAATGGCTCCTTGGCCACCGGCCGTGGAGTCAGATCGCAGACTTTCATATCTGGATCGTTTCCGCCATTGAGGCGCTGTTGAGCGCGCGCGTCATCTCCTGCGCCACAAGCCGCAGCGCGCCAGAATTGAGACGGCCTGCCTGGCCTCCGGTGCGCCACCATTCGGGGTGTCCGACGCCTGCATATTCGCCTTCCAGATTGTCGAAACAGGCCTGTAGCAGGGATTCCATGGTGCCCACCTGATAATTGCCGCCAGTCTGGAGTTTCATGAAGAAAGGTATCGAAAACTGGCAGAACAGCTCGACACCGCCATACTTGTAGAGGGTCTCGGATTCGCCGTCGTCCAGGGTCGACGCCAGCGCCTTCCAGTAGTTCAGGAAGATTTTCTTCTCCTTGTCGAAATCCCTGATCGCCGTAATTGGATTGTTGGCGGTGAGCACGTATTTCACGATCGACTTCGCGAAACTGCTCTGGTTGATGCGGCCCGTGCCAGAATCGTCGTTCGCCTTCCGGATTCGGCCATGCCAGGGAGAATCCGGCTGGTCATTCAGGTAATCGACGTAGCGAACAGCTTTCTCGACCTCACCCTTCTCCACGGTGTTCAGGATCCACTTCGGTAGGCTTGGCATGTCCTCGACGTCGAGAGCATCGGTCAGTCGGGCGATAATGCGCTGCTCCACTGATTTGTCGACGCTCTTCTGTGTCGTGTTGACGATCAGGAAATGACACATCTGATGGATGGTCGGCAGGTTGATAGCGATGTTCACAGGAACCTCGAATTCGAGGACTCTGGAATCCTTCTGCGCCGCAACCTTAAGTCCTTCCAGGCGATGTTGTCCGTCCACGACGTTGAAGGGGCCGACCTCACGAATATCGATCGAGATCGTGTTTGTTGCGGGATCGAAAGGGACAGTCCTATCGGTGGCCAGAAAGACCGACGTGGGCAGGAACGCGTCACGAGCGTCCTGACCTTTCACCACGTAATCGGCAAGTTTTTTCGCACGGCCTTTGTTTAGTAGTCGCTGATAGCCCTTGTCGTCATCGTTCGCCGGATCGAGAGTCTCGACGGCATAGAAACCTGGTCGGATCAGATCGCTCACCTTCAACGCTGTCGTGTAGAGCGTCAGCTCGCCCTGACGAACGCGAGCTGCCGGAATGTTCAGTACAGCCATATCTCCAAGTTCCTCCTTCGCATGAACCGGCGTTGCCGAACTGGGTCGGTGCAGTCTCCGAACGGGCTCGTCGGTACTTCCCGCTAACGACACCCGCAGCGAAGCTTCGATAAAGGGCATGCCTTCCTCAAGCGCCGAGAGGTCTTCGATGTGAAGCTCTTTGTCGTGCTGCCAGCCGTTCTTGGCCGCATGGTCAATGTGGCGGAGTAGCCGCTTGGGATCGGGAGTGTCATTTGCGAAGACTCGCACGAGTACGCGATTTTTCTGCACTTTGACTTCTGCGAAAATCCGGTCAACGAGATAGACGAGCCGCTGGGCAGCCGTCGCCCGTTCCACGATTCCTGCGTGCAGTTGCATGATCCTTGATCTGAGTTCGGTCAGAACAGGGCGTAATTCGGGTTCCGCATAGGAGATGTGTTGTTCAATCAGCGTCATCAGATTGCCTCCCGCAATCCCACGGTATCATCGCGCCGATCAACAAATTCTTGACATGGAGGGATAGAATTCATGTCGCGATGATTGGGGCCGCCGAAGTCATCGTTTTTTCGGAGGCTTAAAGTCACGCTGGATGCCACCAATGACGACGGCAGCGACAAGCAGGATGGTTGATGCCAACAAACCACTGGTGAGCCCTTCTGTCACGTCATTGAGAAAGCCGACGGCAACCGGCCCGAGCATTTGTCCGATCCCGAATGCCACGGTCAGCATGCCGATCCCGGCCGCCCACTGCGCCTGCGGCAGGTTCCGACGAGCGAAAGCGGTGGTTGCCGCGACCACCGCAAAGAATGCGCTACCGAACACGACGGCCGACGCCAACAGTACCGGAACGGTGGTGGACAATAGTGGCAGCGACGACCCGATCGTGGTGACCGCCGCCAGGGCTGCAAAGGCATAGCCATGCAGCAGACGTTTTATGACACCAGCCCAAAGCCAGGGAGAAACCATCACCGCGAGTCCGATTGCAGCCCAGAAAAGCGCCTGAAAGCCAACGCTGCCACCTGTGCCCTGAACCCAAGCGATCATAAACGTCATGTAGACGATGTAGCCCGCGCCGAAGAAGAAATAGGCGCAGAGCAGCCAGCCCATTTTCCCATAGCTGGGCCTCACTTGCGCGGTCGACCAAATGATCGCCCTCTCGCCTCGCGCTCGATGTAGTCCAATCGCGAGCGGCATAGAAAGGACAGCGAGCGCCGCCCACGCTATGTTCCATGATCCCGGCCCATACCGCTCCAGTACATAGGGAGCGCTCAGGCCGGACAACAGAATGCCAAGACCTGCACCCGCATAGAACAGACCGAGCAGGAAAGCCGCGCGGTCCGGATTGCGTTGCGCGATGCCCGCCGCCAACACTCCGCCAGCGACGAAGGCGAAGCCGCCGCCGAGCCCAGCAAAAAAGCGGCCGCCATTCAGTAGCACGCCGTTGCGGACTGCAGCGGAGAATAGGAGTGCTGCGATGCAGGCCCACACGCCGACCACCATGACTCGGAAAGCGCCCGCAGTGGCAATCGCTCGCGAGGCCAATAAGGCTCCAAGAAGGTAGCCGGCAGCATTCGTGGTATTCATCCAGCCGGCATCCGAATAGGACCAGCCAAGGTCTGCCCGCATGTCGGGCAGCACCAGTGCGTAGGCGAAGCGCGCGATGCCGAGTCCGATCGCGGGTGCAATCGCGAGCGCGACGACTCTCAAGATGGCTTGTCGATTTTCACCAGATGTCGGGGCTAACGCAATAGCCTCGTCCCCATGTGTCTCGGTGTTGGGCTTGGTCATCTGCACACGCCATTGCATTTTGAGATGATCTGGCAAGCGACGGGCGGTCCCGCTACTCTTTCCAAAACGGCTTGCTCACCTCTCTGGCGGCGTCAGGTTTGGTCAAACCGATATCCTTCAGATCACGCTCGGGCATGACGGCGAGCTGATACCTCGTCCTGGCCCTTTCGCGCCAAACGGACAACAAGCTCGGCAACCTCTTCCGAGGGCGTTCCTCTCGCGTCCGGAATAGGACCGACATAACGCCACCCCCCCAGTCCGTCTATCCAACAGGCCGGCAAGTTGAAGACCCGGATGACGATCCTGCCGATTGCGTCAGGTCTCGGCAAACCACAGTTGCTCACTTGAGAGCAAAGAAGTTTCACCGACGCCCGCCCCGAATTGTCGTGGCCGCGGAATGCTGTCGTGCCGAATCCAATGAGTCCGCACGCTCTGAATGAAGACAAGTCGTGAGGTGGTGAGAATTGGTCGTTTGCCTCACTGGCGTGAATGGTTTGGGGTGCTCAAACGCTAGATGTGAGCCGTTGAAGGCTTTCGACCCGGCGCGTCGCCTTGGCAATAGCTGCGCAGCCGTCCGTTGGACGGGACTGACAGCCAGGAGCGAGTCTTACGCGACGGACAAGGATCGAGGATGAAGGAAGTTAAAACTCAGATGGGCAAGCGTCGGCTGCTCCGCACATGGACGGCCACGCAGTTCAACCAAGTCCATCTGCTCAGGCTGACCGCAACTCTGATCTATGCATCTTACCAGGTAAGACGCCCTCCTGTTGGCTCGGAGGCCGTTCTGGCGCGAATAGTGCTTGGTCACGCTTCACGCGATCCCTCGCCGGACCTCGCTTTGTATCCCCGGCGAGTGCGCACAATCGACTGAACGATACTCCACATGGCTTTCAGGCAGGGCGGAATGGCAACCGACGCAGTTTCATATTCGATCGGCCGCAAAGGCTGGACCATACTGGTCTTCGGCGGGCTCGTCGTCTTCATTGCGCTGGGGATGCGGCATTCGTTCGGTTTGTTCCTCGCCCCCATCACGCAGGATCTGCCTGCTGTCAGCCGCGAAGCCTTCGGCTTCGCCATCGCGCTGCAAAACCTGCTTTGGGGCTTAGGCCAGCCCTTTGCTGGCATGGCGGCGGATCGCTTCGGGAGTGGCCGCGTGATCTTCATTGGCGGCATCCTATATACCGGGGGGCTCATCTTTGCCGCAATGAGCACAGGCTCGCTCGGGTTCAACCTAAGTCTTGGCGTCATGCTGGGTCTCGGACTTAGCTGCACCTCATACGCAGTTGTACTTGGCGCGGTCGGACGCCATTTCCCGCCGGAGCGGCGGTCGAGCGCGCTCGGGATAGCATCGGTTGGAGGCTCGATCGGGATTTTCTGCTCGGTTCCGATCACACTTAGCCTGATTGGCAATCTCGGCTGGGTCGGGGCATTCCTCGGGCTTGCCGGGATCGCAGCGATCATATGCGTCGCGGCGCCGCAACTGGCGGGCCGCACCGTGGAAACGGGCCCAGAGCAATCGATGGGCGCAGCGCTCAAAGAGGCGATGAGTCATGGTGGCTTTCTCATGCTCGTCCTGGGCTTTTTTGTCTGCGGCTTTCAGCTCGCATTTATCACAACGCATCTGCCGGCCTATCTCGTCGACAAAAACCTGGGACTTTGGGTCGGTGGCGCGGCGCTGGCGGTGATCGGAGCGACGAACATTATTGGCACGCTCGGATGCGGGGCGCTCGGCGACCGCTACAGCAAGAAGAAGATACTTGCGGTGCTCTATCTGACGCGCGCGACCGTGGCCGCGTGGTTCATTCTCACCCCGATCACGCCGATCACCACGATCATCTTCGGCGCCGTTATGGGCTTCACCTGGCTTGGGACCGTGCCGCTGACCACCGGTATCGTGGCGCAGATTTTCGGACCTCGCTATCTGGGAACGTTGGTGGGCATCGTCTTCCTCTTGCATCAGGTCGGGAGCTTCCTCGGCGCATGGATGGGCGGGTTCGCGTTCGCGCGGACGGGCTCTTACGATCTGATCTGGTGGAGCGTGGTCCTGCTTGGTTTGTTCGCGGCGATCCTTCACTGGCCGATCGACGAGCGGCCAATTCATAGCCGCGACCGGCTGCAATCGGATGGGCAACCAGCATGAGGATGACAGATTTTGCAGTACCCGTGTCGCGCGGAGACCTGATTGCGATGGCGTCGTGCGGAGCGCTGGCCGTCAGCATTCCATTATGGCTGCCGTGGTTTCTGGATGCCCATGCGCTGGCATTTCGTGGCCACGCATTGTTTCGGATGTGCTTTTGACCGCGTGCGACCTAGCGGCCGCCCACCTCTCGGGCAGCCGCTAGGGTGCTTTGTCGTTTTTGAAGGTGAAATTGAAATGGAAAAAGCGATTGCTGAACCATTGTCGGCTCAACTCGCCGAGGCGCGGATCGCTTTCGTGCAATCCTGCTGGCACAAGGTAATCGTCGATCAGTGTAGAATATCCTTCGTCTCGGAAATCGAGCGCGCGGGCGTTGCGCCCGCCCAGATCGACTTTTTCGAGGTGCCCGGCGCTTTCGAAATTCCGCTTCACGCCAAGTTGCTCGCTCGCAGCGGGCGCTATGACGCGATCGTTGCTGCGGGTTTTATCGTCGACGGTGGCATCTATCGTCACGAGTTTGTTGCCGGAGCGGTAATCGACGCGCTCATCCGGATTCAGCTCGACACGGAGGTTCCAGTTCTGTCGGCGGTCCTCACCCCTCAGCAGTTCCACGACCACGAAACCCACGAGTCTTTCTTCATGAGTCATATGTTCATCAAAGGAACGGAAGCCGCGTCGGCTTGCGTGGCGACGATAGCCAATGTGGCTCATGTCCGCGCAGTAGCAGTCTCGCAGACCGCAACGAGGCCACTAGATGGATTGGTGGCGGGATGATTGTAACGATCTTCCGGTCGCGGCTGAAACCAGAGTCCGCGGATGATTATCGCGCGACCGCGGCGGCGCTCAGCGAGCTGGTGCGTGAGCTTCCTGGATATCTCTCACACAAGAGCTTTCTCGCCGAAGATGGTGAGAAGGTGACGATTGTCGAGTTTGAGTCGGATGATGCTCTGGACTCGTGGCGAACCCATCCCGACCACATCGCCGCAAAGCGCCTGGGTGTTGAGCGTTACTTCTCGGAATACTCAATGCAGATCTGCTCTGTGCAGCGAAAGAGAGCATGGAGCTTCCGCGAGTACAGGTCACCCATCGACAATAGAAAGGGCTCAGCTTCGTGATTGCACCGCACGTTCTCTCCAATTTCAATAGCCAGGGACTGATGCATCACCTCGGCGTGACGATGCGTTCCGCGTCGAATGGCCACTGCACCCTGGAGGTGGAATTTGCTCCCACCTACACTCAGCAGCGCGGCTACTTTCACGCGGGCGTAACGTCGGCAATCGCCGACACGGCCGCAGGCTATGCAGCGATCTCGCTGATTTCGGAGGACGAGGACGTCCTAACGATCGAGTTCAAAATTAACCTAATAAATCCGGCGGTCGGGGATCACCTTCGCGCCGAGGCGGAAGTCATCAAGCGCGGCCGGACGATCATGGTGACGCGCGCGGTCGTGTTCGGTGTGCGTGGCGAGGAGAAGATGCCATGTGCCGAGTTTCTCGGAACAATGTTCGTCGTAGCCAGGCGCCCTAGCGCGTGATCCTGGTCGGCATGCGATGGGGTACCTACCAGCCGCCGCCAGTAAGCCAAGCGTCCATCATTTCCATGCGATCTGTCCCCCAGAACGGTTCCCCGTCGATGAAGAAGAAGGGCGATCCGAATACGCCTTTCTCGACCGCGCAATTGGTCTGGCGGTGGAACGCCTCCTTCCATTCGGTGCGTTGTATCGCCTCATTCAGTTCCATACTATTGAGTCCGACTGCATCCGCGACTCGCGCAATCTCAACCCCAGTGGCCACGTCGATCCCCCGCCCAAAATAGCGTGACAGGGCTTCGGTCGCGAAAGGTACGGCCCGGTCGGGCTTGCTTGTTTGGAGCCACAGAAATGCCCGTGCGACTGCCACGGTGGAAAGCGGATGGCCATGGGGAAGAACGAAAGGAGCCCGGTGCCGGCGTGCGAGCCGTGCCCAATCATGGCGGGCATAGTCACCTCGCATCGGCGTTTCGCTGAGCGAGCGCATCCCGGTGATCTTAAAGACGGCGCCCAATGCGAAGGGGTTCCACGCCACCGAGCGACCGTGCTGAACGGCAAGGGCCTCGATCGAAAGCGACGCAAAATAGGCATATGGCGAGCTGAAGTCGAACCAGAACTCGATCGCGTCCCGCGTTTGTGAGTTCATCTTCCGGTCACTGGCTCGCTACCTTCGCGCCGTTCTCGGCCGCGTGTGGCCCCGCAGCTCTCGCGTCGGCCTCGCTGATTTCGATCTCACGCAGCAGCCATTTGCGGAATGCCTTGACCTCCGGCCGGTCGAATGTCAGCACCGAACCAACGAGCCAATAGCATGTGTTGGCTTGCACTGGCGGGGCGCCAACCGGGACCAAGTGGCCGTTGCCGAGTTCCTCGTCGATAACGGGCCTGCGACCGAGCGTGATTCCAAACCCCTGACGGGCCGCCTGAACCGCCATGTGGATAGTGTCGAAGCGGAGGCTGCCCGCGCCGGCGCAGCGAGCATCTGGCAGCACCTTGTCCAGGTAGCGGCTCCAGTCCTCGGTAACGGTCGACACGTGAATGAGAGGGGCGGAACTGAGAACTTCCTGCCAGGGCCTCCCGGCGATTTCCTGCGCGAAGCTCGGCGCGCAGACGGGGACGAGAACCTCCCGCGCGATGCGCAGCCAGGTTCCGCCGGGGCGCGGTTCCGGCGCCATGCGGATCACCAGGTCCACGCCGTCGAGCGGCAGGTCAACTTGTTGGCGGGCCGTGTCGATGGAGACCGTTACGTCCGGAAAATTCGCTTTGAAGCGGGAAAGTCGCGGGAGCAGCCATGACCCTGCAAAGGATGGTGCAGCACTGATCGAAAGCGAGCTGTGCCCTCTCCTTCCAGGTACCTTTGCGGTCGCTTCGCGCAGCTTCTCCAGGGCGGTGCAGACGATTGGATGGAATTTGGAGCCAGCCTCGGTCAACATCAGACCCTCGCGGGTGCGTAAGATCAACTCCACGCCCAGCCATTCTTCGAGCGTGCGCACAGCATGGCTGACCGCACCCGGCGTGACGTTCATCTCCATGGCGACGGCCTTGAAGCTCTGAAATCGTCCAGCGGCTTCAAAGAAGCGCAACGTATTGAGCGGTGGAAGCCTAAACCCCATCGCGCGAATCCCCATCTGGCATATCGATGATGGTCGGAATCGCGGCCGTGGATGGTCGAGGCTGCTTTAGGCTATTCGACCGCGCGGTGCGGGCTACCTCGCCGAGAAGCCAGTTCCGGAAGGAACGGATCTCTGGTCTATCCATCGTCTCTTGCGGCCCGACGAGCCAATATCCAACCTGCGATTTAATCGTCGTCGGGAAGAACGGCACGAGGATGCCGGACTGAAGTTCAGTGTCGACGAGGGGCCGCCGTCCGATGGCTATGCCGAGGCCGCTTGCCGCAGCGTCGAATGCCATCTGGATGGTATCCACTTTCAGTCCGTGATCGCAATCGACAGGACCGGCCCCGGCGGCCTCGGCCCATGCGAGCCAATCCTGAGAGGTCGATGTCACGTGGATGAGGGGAAGCTCGCTCAGGTCGGTGACATCGCGCCAGCTCTCCTTCAGTGCCGGTGCGCTAACGGGGATCAGGAACTCGTCCATTAGGTGCACGGCGTGAAGCGACGGCCAGTCGCCACGGCCCATCCGGATTGCGAGATCCACCGCGTCGCGCGGGAACTGGACATGCGTCGGAGATGTGTCGACCGCAAGCGGGATACCCGGAACGTTAGTCCTGAAGCGCTCCAGGCGCGGCAGAAGAAACCGCGCGCCCAGTGTCGGCGGCACGCTGACAACGAGAGCGTCCCTCACCCGCCGCCCCGGAATCTGCTCGCTGCCCGCCGCCAATAGCGCCAGAGCCTCGCGCACGGGCTGAAGATACTCCGCGCCGGTTGCGGACAGGACCAGCCCGCGAGCGGATCGAACGAAGAGCGGTGAACCGAGCCAGTCTTCGAGCGTCTGGACGCCGTGGCTCACAGCGCTCGGCGTGACCTCTAGCTCCGCTGCCGCGAGCTTGAAACTGGCATACCGGCCCGCAGCCTCGAAAAGCCTCAAGGTCGTCAGCGGTGGAAGGGGTCCGGGCATTCCAGGTTCCTTTGCAGTGCTATGATCATATTACCAGCAAGCAGAGGCGACGGCGATAAGCGTTGCTCATGTACAAGTGAATTGTGCTCATCTGCGCTCGCTGTGCATTCCCCTCCATCATCCCACCCGTGTCAGTGCAATGCCGGAAACAATGACGATTGATGCAGCGACCCGCCAGCCGGTCATGGGCTCCCGCAGGATGGCTACCGAGATGGCCGCCGCGAATAGGACGCTCGATTCCCGTAGCGCGGCAACGAGAGCGATCGGCGAGGATGTCATCGCCCAAATCGCGATCCAGTAGGAGCCGAACGACATCGCGCCACCTGCAACGCCACTGCGCCAATACGCGGTCAACGTCCCGACGCTTCTGGCGCCACGCTTCACAAGCTGGATCGCGAGCATAAGGAGGCGTCGAGGACAAAGAGCCAGAGGGCATAGCCATGCGCATCACCATTGACCCGCGCGCCGAGCCCGTCCGCCAATGTGTAGCTGGCGATGAGGAAGGAAGTCGCAAGCGCGAACAGCACCGGCGCATCTCGAGCCTCGCTCGATCCCGGCCGCCCATCGCCGACATCAGCCAGACGCCTGCCACGAGGAGCGCTACACCAGCCATTGCGTGCGGTGCAAGATGCTCGGAAAAGATGACCGTCATAACGACCGACGCCATCAGCGGGGCCGCACCCCGCGCGATCGGGTAGACCTGACCGAGATCGCCGGTGCGATAGGCTTCGATGAGAAACAGCTTGTAGCCGGTGTGGAGGAGGCATGAGACGAGCAGCCATAGCCAGGCCGCTGCGATCGGGACTGCCACGAAGGGGAGCAGAACGGCAGACACGAGTCCTGCGGCGAGCGAGATCAAGGTGACCGACAGGAAGCGATCGAGTCCGATCTTGACGACTGCGTTCCATCCCGCGTGCAAAACCGCCGCGAACAGCACGGCGAGGAAGACGGCTGGGGCCACGGCTATTCAAAGAACCGCTTGCGGCATTCGCAATCCCGCTCCGACGGGCTGATACCGATGTCGTCGAGGCGGTGCCGCTCAAGTTCGCTGAGCGCCGCTCTCTGGGCCGATCGCTCAATCCAGCGAGCGATGAGCCTCTGAAGGCGATGCAGCTTGTGCGTTTTTAGGCTATCATAGTGTTCCATATTCAAGGAATTGCCTAATTAGATCAAGCCGAAAAGCGATATGTTCGAACACACTATGTCAGGAAAACACACATGGCTCGCCGCCTTCCGTCGCTGAACGCCCTTCGTGCATTCGAAGCAGCCGGCCGGCATGGGCGCATGAGCCTTGCGGCCGACGAATTGAACGTCACGCACAGCGCGATCAGCCGGCAGGTCCAGCTTCTGGAGGAGGCGCTGGGTGTCTCGTTATTCGAGGGACCTAGGAATGCGCTGAGGCTCACGGAAGCGGGACGCGAGCTACTGCCGGGTCTCACGACGGGGTTCGATCAGATCGACGTTGCCGTTCGACTCGTCGCCGACACTGATGACGGACCGCTCGACGTCTCATGTCTGGGAAGCTTCACAATGCGCTGGTTGATTCCGCGGCTGCATCGTTTCCAGGCCCTCCATCCCGGAATAGAAGTTCGCCTGAGTTCGTCCGACGCCCCGGTAGATTTCTCGCGCGCAGCGTTCGACGTCGCGATCAGGGTCGGCTCGGAGCCATGGCCGTGCTCGTCCGAGGTGATCCCTCTAATCCATGAGCACGTCGCGGTGGTCGTCGCACCACGACTTGCGGGCGCTGTGGCTGCTGATTTCTCGCTTGTTGCCAGGCTACACACGAAGACAAGGCCGAGCGCATGGGACGATTGGCAGGCTCAAACCGGTATCGCGGTGGGGAACGACGTCGACACCACCTACGAGCACTTCTATTTCATGCTGGAAGCGGCGGTGGCGGGACTCGGCATGTGCATCGCACCCTATACACTAATCGCTGATGATCTTCTTGGGGGGCGTCTGGTCGCCCCATTCGGTTTCCAGCCCAGCGGGCAAACATACGTGGCGCTACGCCGTCCCCGGCGCCATCGCAAGTCGACGCTCTTCTGCGGCTGGTTGGCTGAGGAAGCCGCACAGTTTGAAGTTGCACCGCGTTTGGCGTAGCTGCGTGTGAACGATCAAGCAATATGTTTTCACTCGCCAACCGCCATCAGGGAGAGGAAGCGGCAGAATGCAGGATCGTCGTATGTTGCGAAGAACATCGCAGGGTCTGGCAATCGATCGAAATTAAACGGACGGATACATGGTCTCAATTGTAGCCTCCGCGGTCAGATCTGGGCCGAGCCCATAGTGACCAGGTGCATCGGGTTTTCGCGGCCCACCTCGTAGCGTTCCACGGAAGGCTGATGGTCAAGCTCGGCGATCCCTCGAACGATGGAGTCGTGTATTTGCTCATGGAGAAGATCGCACCACGCTATGGCGGAACATCTTCGAGCGAATGGCCAGGCGGTAGCGCAGCATAGACACGTTGCCGGCCAGAACTCCTCGGCATCGGGAGCATGTTCATTGGCGTTCCCATGACGAGCGCGAAATTCAGGGTCGTCCCGCACCTACGCGGGCGCCTGCCGGGCATCATGGGTTCGTGGCGACCATGGACGGGCGATTCAGAACTCCATCAAGCCAGTTCGCCAAGTCGGGAGACTGGATCCGCCACTTGAGGTGCGGGAGACGGAAGTCCAGATAGGCGAGGCCGCTGGCGAGACTGATGTCTCCAAGGTCGAACCTTCCGGCCGGCGGCGTGATGGCGACAGCGAGCGTTCGAGCTATCGCTCGCTGCTGACGGTCGATCCAGTCTTCCCATTGCCGGTCGTTAGGCCGCCGGCGCTCGATGACGGAAATGAATGCGGCGTCGATAAGCCCTTGGAAGAGGCCGGAGCGCGACATTTCATCGAGGCGGGCGTCTTCGGTTAGCGGCGGACGCCCGCCCTCGGCGAACAGATACTCGCAGACCAACAAGCTCTCCGTGAGAAGCGTGCCGTCAGTTGTGATGAGAGCGGGGATCTTGCCGATCGGGGCGGCCGCGTGAAAGTCGAGCGGGTCCGACCATGGGTCGACATCCTTGATCTCGATCCTGTCGAACAGGCCGCTTTCATGTGCGGTGACCAAGACCTTGCGGCCATATGGAGATGGGCGATTACAATACAGCTGCATTAACAACCTCATTGTGTGTCAGTGGGAGGATAGCGCTCCGGTCGCGGAGAACGCGGGTGTTCGTCAGGGAGTGGCTTTCCTGGGGATCGCGGCTTGCGTCCCGAGCTGCCGTACGGAGTTAGTGCGACGATCAGCGCGAGGCCGATCGCGGCCGAGCCGAAGGCGAAGAGGAGCGCGTAGTCACCCTCGGTCGCTGCGAACATGTAGGAGAAGAGGTATCCTGCGGATGCCTGTCCAAGGGCGAACACAATCGTCGCGACGCTCCATGCGGTCTTTCGGTCTCGCGGGTCAGTGATGATTTCCTGCGTGCGCCCGAGGGCGAGCGGCACGGTGCCGGACACGGCGCCCCCGACAAAAAGGCTGGAGACGACCAAGGCAGCAGTTGTCGTGTTGAAAACCGGCAGTGCGACGCAAACAATTTGAAAGGCGAGCGCGCAGCGAAGTGCGTTCGCGAATCCGATGATGTCTGCCACTCGCCCGGCGAGCACAGGGCCAAGTAGCGCGCCGATGCCGAACACGATCCAATACCAACCGCCAACATCCAGCCCGCGCGAGAGGCCTCGTGCAATGAAATCAACCAGGAAGACCATGTGCGGAACGAGGCCCACGGCCACCAGTCCATAGACGACGTAGACAGTAACGAGCTGCGGCCGCAATTTCGCGAGCCGCGACGTCCTGTTGCCTGTCATGGAAGGCAAGGCTTGAACAGGCGTCTCGCTCGGCCACCAGTTCCATGCCCAGGCCGTTGCGATAAACGAGAGCAGGCCGAGCACGCACCATGTTATCGCTGGACCGAAAGACACCAGTGTTGGCACGAGAGTTCCGGACAGGACCATGCCCGAACCGACACCCGTAAAGACGAGCCCGGCCGCCAGCCCGCGTTTGGAATCCGGAACAAAGGGGAGAATGGTCGGCGCGGCGAGCACCATGAGAGAGCCGCCGGTCAAGCCTGAGACGAAGCGCCATATGAAAAACCACGCGAACGAAATTGGCGTTGCGCTCGCGAAGAAGGCCACGGTCGCCGCCAGCATCATGAAGCGCAAGGCCCGCCTTGCCTGCCACCGTTTGGCGACCTGTTGGCCGACCAGCGCGCCGGCGAGGTATCCAGCGAGGTTAGCTGCGCCGAGATAGCCGGTTTGGGCAGGAGTGAACCAATCTTCTGCCACAAGTACCGGGATCAGCGGCGAATAGGCAAATCTGGAGAGCCCTATCCCAACAAAAATCGCGAGAATCGCCGCAGAAGTGAGCTTTAGCCAATTGTAGCCTTCAACGTCTTGCATCCGCCACCAACCAACAGAGTTGAGTATATCCGCAGGCTAGGCGATGACTGCATTCGTCAGAAACGGTTTGTCGTGATAGGCGCGATCACTCTGAGCAATAGCAACTGATTGGCTATTCGGCGGCCTCAGCGATTGGCGGCCACTTCAAACGGGCAATGTTGAGAAATGCCTCAAGTGCACTTGAGACGTAGGCTTCTCGACGACGGATGAACGTCGTTTCTGCAAATGCGTCCTTCGGATCGATCGGGTGGATCGCGATACGTTGATGCTTCCACACCGAACCGATGAGGCTCTTCGGCAATAGTGTCAGGCCGAGGCCGGCGCTCACGCAATTGAAGATCGACTCCAGCGTTCCAAACTCCAACTGCCGAAGACCGACAATCCCGCGAGCTGCCAGGACTGACTCCAGGCGCTGCCGGTAGGAACAACCTGTCCGCAGCACGATGATCTTCAGATCGTTGCGCGAGAGAAGGTTTTCCAGGCTCGTGATCTGAGGCGAGGTCACGATCACAAGCTCCTCTTCAAAGACTGCCTCTTCGTGAAGTTCGGGATGATCGACCGGGCCGCAGATGAAAGCGCCCTCAAGCTTGTGTTCGAGCACCTGGCCGACCAACTCGCATGACGTACCAGTGCGCAGCACCAGGTCAACATCCGTATAGCGGGAAGCGTATTCTGTGAGTATTGGCGAAAGCCGTAGTGCAGCGGTCGTTTCGAGCGAGCCGACCGTTAGCGAACCCTTGGGCACCCCGTCATCGATCGCTGCCCGGCGGGCATCTTCCAGAAGCCTCGAGACGGACGCAGTGTAAGGCAGCAATCGCCGCCCGGCCGCCGTCAGTGAAACGCCTCGATTGTGCCGCTGAAAGAGCGGTGAACCGATCTCGTCCTCCAACGCTCGAACGCGTGCGGTGACGTTTGACTGAACCGTGTTCAATTCTGCTCCGGCGAGGCTCATGCTTCCAAGGCGAGCAACGGCTTCGAAGATACGCAGGTCTGATGCATCCATGGCGGGGCTACTCCCTATCAGTGGTTGCGTCGGCCGCAACATCGTCACTTGTCAGCCATCGTCCCGAGGCATTGCTGACACCACGCGACAGCGTAGAAACGAGAACTATATGCGCGGGTGCCTAGGCGGACCGAAAAAGCCGACGATCCTCACTAGCATCCCGCCTTCGTCAATCTCACCAAAATCTGTTCCTTCCGGTAAAACGTCTCCGCTCACCAGCTCCTTGTGCCAAGTGAACCGGAGCATCGAATGATGCAAGTCGACAGCGCTGGTTCGAACAATACGTGAGCCAGGCGATCGCTCCAATACTATGCCAATATGTCGATTGAGCTGCTTAACGCCGACAAGATGAGCTGTCGGGTCGGTGTAAGTGGCATCGTCAGTCCAGACCTGCGCGAGGAGTGCGTGGCGGCGATCCGAAGATGCTTCGTTCCAGCACTGGCAATAGAGATCTACGACGGCCGACGCTGCCGCGGGGCTGACCAATCTAGCGGGCGCTACCATCGGACTTTCGGCTTTCCTCACGAGGGTTCGGGAATGCGCGCATCGCTGGACGGACCTGGGACAAGGCGATGCACCAGGAACATCCCGGTGGCACGAGCGACATCGCGTCCCTCCGAAGTGATGACGCATTGAGCATGGGCGATTTTGCGACCGAACTTCGTCACGCAGCCCGCGCACTCGACCCAGCGTCCGACCTGCGCCGGCCCAAGATACTCGATGTTGAGGGCGACTGTAGTGAGTTGCACGTCGACATGACCGTTGCCGGCACTGTAGCCGAGGGTAACATCGGCGATTGCGGTCAATACCCCTCCGTGGGCTGTTCCGCGCCGATTGCAGTGACGTTCCTCTATCTGGAGGCCGATGGTGATGCCGGTGTCATTCGGTTTTGAATGAATGGGGCCGATCAGCTCGAGAAAGGGGCTGTTGAACGCGAAGGGCTCGAGCCCATGCACCTGCTTGGCAACTCTCATTCCATTTCCGCCGTCAAAGCCCCAGGCCGATTTTGGTCGGCTCGACGAAGCCGCTCATGGGTGAGTTGGAAGGACTATTGATCGGATCGCAAGCGAATGTTGTTGACGGGCAAGTGAGGGAAATTCACCTGCGCCTGCTCGATTCTTGGCCAGAATGGCAGGGCATCCGGCCTCGCCCTGCTGATGCGGCTGCTTAACGTTCGCAGAACGCAATCTCGCTACTGCTCGTCAAAGCACGAAGGCACGGCTCGCGACGCATTGGGATGATCCCGAAATTCTAGGAGCCATCATTGGTTGTGCAACGTGAGATTATAGACGCAACGCGAGCCGGACATAAAAGTCCACGCAAAATTGTCGGAGTGGTACTTATAGCTCTTTCGGCTCTCGCCGCTAGCTCTTCCGGCCTTCTTGTACGTCTGATTTCTGATTCTGACAGTTGGCAGATACTCGCTTGGCGTTCACTGGCATTCGCGGGAATGTTTTTCATCCTATTGTCGTGGCGATACGGGCACAGGATGGGCGAAGCATTCCGCGCACTAGGTTGGTCGGGATTTGCAGGCGCAGTTTGTCTTGGCCTGACCTTCGTCGCCTATCTCACAGCAATGTTCCTCACATCCATTTCAGCGGCTGTGACTATTTTCAGCGTCTCGCCATTCCTGGTTGGCATCCTTTCTGCGGTGCTCCTGCGCGAATATCCGCACCCTGGAAATTGGCTCTGGATGGCATTGGCGCTTTCAGGTGTCGCCTACATGATGGCGCAAGATACTGGCAGCAGCATCGGCTTTCCTCGCTCCAACATAGGAATGTTATCAGCATTAATAGCCACAACAGGATATGCGTTGACGATTGTCATGCTGCGCGGGAAACGGGACATCGATCTGACAGCAGGCTTCGTTGTTGCTGGTGTCGTTTCCTTCTGCATCTCGGCGACAATCGCTGAGTCTCTCCTGATTCCCCCGGCAGACCTTTCCATTGCTATCGCCCTCGGCTTGCTATCCCTTGGATTACATTATCACCTTCTTCAGATGGCGGCACGCCACCTACAGGCAGATGAGCTTAGCTTGCTGGCCCTGCTAGAGATATTCCTTTCACCGCTTTGGGTCTGGATCGCCGTCGGCGAAATACCTGCACGCGCCACGTTCATCGGCGGGAGCATCGTTTTAGCTGCCCTGGTAGGCATTTCCACACGCGGATTGGGAACAAAAGCAAGCGCTACGCAGCCTCGTAAGAAATGGCGCTACAAGGGTTGGGAGTGACGAAGTGGCGATGATACCAGAGTCGGCGGTGCATAGCGCTGTGGCGATATTGCTTGCACTGGTAGCAGGAGCCTCAAGTCCAGGTCCGAGCTTCGTTCTGGTTTCGCGGATCGCAGTGTCGGAATCGCGCCGTAACGGAGTTGCCGCCGCCGCCGGGATGGGACTCGGCGGCACCGTGTTCGGTGCACTGGCGCTTGCGGGATTGGCCGCGCTGCTGCAGCAGGCAGAAGGACTCTACGCGGTATTAAAGGTGATTGGCGGGGCGTATCTCCTGTATCTCGGCTACTGCGTCTGGACCCACGCCGCCGAGCCGCTCGCGGTGGAGGAAGCTCGAGGCACGTCGGGAAGCTCGGTTCGGGCGTTCTGGAAGGCGTTCATCGTACAAGTGAGCAACCCGAAGACAGCGGCCGTCTATGCCGGCATATTTGCTTCGTTGCTGCCGGCATTGCCTCCGTTGTGGCTCCTGCTCGTGCTTCCGCCCCTTATCTTCCTCGTTGAAACGACATGGTATGGGGTCGTGGCGATGGTCTTGTCGTCCAGCCACCCGCGCGCCGTCTATCTTGGCGGCAAGGTTGTGCTCGACCGTATCGCTGGCGGTCTGCTGGCTGGTCTGGGAGCGAGCCTCATCGTTGAGGGCATCGGTGGGCCACGCGCTTGAATCTGACGCCCGGTGTCCTGAGAAACGCTGGTGTGCGCCTGAGAATAATTCGCGCGCCAAGTACTCGTGACACCCCCATGATGCACCCGGAATAGTTTCCATGGCTTTCGGCACGCAGCGCATTGCAAGCGACAGGCCAAGTTCGAGCCCTGAATTGGTAAGGGCCCGGGGCACCGGCCCGCCAATGTCGAGGGCGAAGGATTGACAGGAGCTTTTGATGACGGTTTTCGCGTTGGCGCAACTCAAGTTCAAGGACCGGGAGGCCTATCAACGCTACCAGGAACGCTTCATGCCGATCCTCATGGAGTTTGGCGGGCGCTTGCTCGCGGCGGATGAAAACCCCGACACCATTGAGGGCGTCTGGGAGGGAGACAAGGTCGTCCTAATCTCGTTCACCAGTAGGGAACGGTTTTCCGCCTGGTCGCAGTCGCTGTCCTATCAGGAGATCGCCAAGGATCGCAGAGCCGGCGCTGACGCAAGCGTCCTGCTTTTCAATGGGATCGACTCATCAAGCGTGAAGAACCGGGATTTGCGGCGTGATGCCGCCTCCTAACCGCTCAGCCACATATCCGTTCCACGGAAGAGGTAGTGTCATGAACCATCGCACAACGCATAATGGATCGCCTTCGGTCGTTCTCGACGTGCGGCAGGGAATTGGCGAAATCGTCTTGAGCCGAGAAGCGAAGCGAAACGCGATCGATTACGCCATGGTGGACACCATGATGCAGTTTCTGGACTTGCTGGAGGCCGAGGATGAGGTGCGATGCGTCATCCTGACCGGCGCGGGCAAGGAGGCGTTCAGCGCCGGAGCGGACATTCCATGTTTCTCAAACAGCCTCGAGGCCGGCGTCGAAGTCGCCTTAAGGGAGTTCGTAGCACGCGGTCAGGGGCTGACGCGGCGAATTGACGAGTTTTCCAAGCCGGTGATCGCTGCCGTGAATGGGATTGCTTATGGTGCCGGATGCGAGATCGTGGAAGCCTGCCACATTGCGGTGGCAAGCGATTCCGCGCGCTTCGCGAAGCCCGAAATCAAACTCGGCTTTCCGCCTCCCTTCGGAGGCACACAACGGTTGCCCCGCCTAATAGGGAAGAAACGCGCGCTTCAATTAATCCTTACGGCAGAACCGATTTCTGCCGTGGTCGCAGCCGAGTTCGGCCTGATAAACGAGGTCGTTCCCGTTGACCGACAGATGGAGCGAGCACGCGAGATCGCAATGCTCATTATCCGCAGGCCAGCAGTCGCCGTCTCGGCGTGCCTGGCGAGCGTCACACGGGGAATTGAGGTTTCGACTCGTGAAGGGCTAGTGATCGAAGCGACGCAGTTCTCCCACGCTGCGGGTATGCCTGATGTCCAGGAGCGCCTCAAAGCGTTCTCGGCACCGGGTCGACCGGAGTTTGAACGGTTGTAGAATTTCCACCGCCAACGAGCGCAGGACATCCAGCTTTGGCGCGCTGTTGAAGAATAACCGAATTATGTCCCCATAATTCCGCTTTCTAGAATAGGCGGGAAACCGGTCATGGCCAACACCGATCAACACAACCATGGCTGGCGCGAGCTGATTGAAGGGGGCAACCTCACACGCCTCGTTCTCGTAAGCTTCGGCGTGTGGCTGCATGCGGCCGACGGTCTGATGGTCGTCACGATGATGCCTGCCATCATCGGTGATATAGGCGGAGCGCGATTCATTTCCTGGACGATCTCGCTCTATGAGATCGGCTCTATCGTTGCGGGTGCTTCGGGCGCCTTTCTTTGCGTGCGTTACGGCCTGCGAGCTGCCATGTCCGGCGCGGCGCTGATTTATATGATCGGCTGCGCGAGCAGCGCCCTTGCCCCGGAA
This sequence comes from Rhizobiaceae bacterium, assembly GCA_040880025.1. Taxonomy (GTDB): domain Bacteria; phylum Pseudomonadota; class Alphaproteobacteria; order Rhizobiales; family Rhizobiaceae; genus RCIO01. Next base: position 148,472 of record JBBDJD010000011.1, on the reverse strand, counting down.
ATGTGGGTCATGCTTGTCGGCCGCATGGCCCAGGGCCTTGGCGGAGGGGGACTGGTTGCGCTGTCCTTTATTGCCGTCAGCCTGCTCTTCTCGCGCTCAGTGATGCCCCGCGTCATGGCGGCGGTTTCCGCTCTCTGGGGTGTCTCGGCCTTCATCGGACCGCTCGTGGGCGGCGTCTTCGCGGATCTCGGCATGTGGCGCGGAGGCTTCTGGTTCTTCGCTGTGCAGGCCGCGATCCTGGCGATGGTCATCGGGCTGAGTTCCGCAATGTCTTCGCAGGATGCCGAGAACGAGGTCAAGGCCGCTGGAAAACCGCCGCTCCTGCGTCTGGCCATCCTGTCTCTCGGCGTGCTCGCGGTCGCATGGTCCGGCATTGAAGTCTCCCCCCTTCCAAACCCCGCTGTTCATCCTTGTGGGTCTTCTGCTGCTTGGGCTGTTCCTGCGCATGGACCGACATCAAGATGAACGCCGACTTCTTCCCCCGCGACCAGTCGACCCTCGGGATGGCTTAGGTGCCGCCCTCCTGATGGTGTTGGCTTTTTCGAGCGCGACGATTGCCTACACGGTTTATGGGCCTCTGCTCATCATCCAGATTCACGGTGTTTCGGCACTGGCGGCTGGATACATTGTGGCGGCTTCCTCCATAGGTTGGTCGGTTATGGCGATCCTCGTTGCGGGGGCCGGAGAAAGACACGATGGTCGGTTGATCGTCGGTGGCATGACGATTGTCACCTGGAGCATCCTGGGATTCGCGGTCGCGCTCCCATACGGTCCGTTGTGGCTGGTGTTGGTCTTCGCGATATTCGAAGGGGCGGGCTTCGGCATGGCTTGGACCTTTATCCTGCGCCGACTGACAGCGCTGGCACCCGAGAGTGAAAAGGAGCGCGCCGCGTCGTCCATGCCAACCTTTCAGCGGCTTGGCTATGCACTTGGCGCAGCCTATGTCGGTATCATCGCAAACGCCGCCGGGATCGTGGAGAGCATGGAGCAAGCGACGGCTCAAGCCGTCGGCTTCTGGATATTCGCGGCATGTTTGCCGCTCGCCTTCATTGGACTTCTGGCCGCGTGGCGTTTCGCGCGCGCAGACGCGGCGAAGGAATATGACGAACCCGGTGAAATGATCTGATTCGCCTGCATCGCGCGGCTATCCGCTACGACTTCTGTTAAGACTTCTGTGACCTGTCGACTGCTTTCGCGACCTGCCATTCTCCGAATCTCCATACACCTGAGATGCGCGAAAGCTATCTGGAGACCCGCCTTGCTCCAACCACACACAGCACGACGCCGACTGTGACTAAGAGCATAGTCGGGCTCACCTCCTCATGTAGCAGACCCGCAGCAAGGGCGAGGCCGAAAAAAGGTTGAAGAAGTTGTAGTTGCCCGACAGCGGCGATGCCGCCCTGAGCCAGTCCACGATACCAGAACACGAAACCGATCAACATGCTGAACATGGACACATATGCGAGGGCCGTCCAGGCCGCGCCGCCGATGTGGGCGAACGATTGAGGCATGGTTGTGAACGTCAACGCTAGCATGATCGGCAGCGACAGAACGAGCGCCCAGGAGATGACCTGCCAGCCCCCTAGCCGGCGCGACAGCTTCGCGCCTTCCGCATAGCCCAGTCCGCACAGGATGATCGCTGCCAGCATCAGCGCGTCCCCGACCGGCGAAACCGCAAAGCCTTGCAACAGCGCATATCCCACAACAAGGGCACTGCCGAGACAGGAAAACAGCCAGAATGCCGGACGCGGACGCTCGCCTCCGCGCAACACGCCGAAAATCGCCGTCGCCAGGGGCAACAGGCCGATGAAGACGATGGAATGCGCCGAGGTAATCCGTTCCAATGCCAGCGCCGTCAGCAGAGGAAAGCCGACCACCACGCCAAGCGCCACCATAGAGAGCGGAACCAGATCCGCGAGCTTAGGCCTCTTCTCCCTGAAAACCAGAAGGAGTGCGAGGCCCAATATGCCCGCCAGTGTCGCGCGCGCCACGGTCAGAAAGACGGGCTCGAAATCCATCACCGCAACGCGCGTCGCGGGGAGCGACCCGCTGAATATCAGCACGCCCAATAGGCCGTTGATCCAGCCGCCTGTCGCCTTGTCCATCGCACGCTCCACTTGATCTTCAGCGACTATCGACAGCGACAAATGGAAGTGCCAGAAACAATGCGATACGGTTCGGCCAAACTGTTATGGAGTATGAAGCAGTACAGATGGAGGCGCGGGACAATAGCATTGGCGACGCGAGAACGCTGATTGAGCGCGTGATGGCGACAGTTCGTCAACGGATCGCCGCGCGCAGCCTGACGCCCGGAGCGAAGCTGCCGTCCATTCGCGCCTTCGCCGGGACCATGAAAGTCTCCACCTCGACCGTCGTCGAAGCCTATGAGCGACTGGCGGCGGAAGGCGTGATCCGTTCACAACGTGGTTCCGGTTTCTATGTTTGCAGCCCACTTGCTCCGCTGTCGCTGACGGAGATCGGCCCCCAGCTCGACCGGGAGATTGATCCTCTCTGGGTCTCACGCGAGGCTCTGAATGCACCGGCGGACATGCTGAAACCGGGATGCGGGTGGTTGCCTGCCTCATGGATGCCGCAGTCTGCCTTGCGTCGGGCCATGCGTAGTCTGGCGCGCGCCGACGACACGATTCTTGCAGACTACGGCACGCCGCTCGGACTGGCGCCCCTTCGCCAGCTTCTGGCGCGAAGGATGGGCGAACACGGAATCGAGGCATCGCCCGACCAAATCATGCTCACGGAATCCGGAACGCAGGCCGTCGACCTGCTCTGCCGATTCCTTCTACAGCCTGGGGACACGGTGCTGATCGACGATCCGTGCTACTTCAATTTCCATGCGCTGCTGCGCGCCCATCGCGCCAACATCGTCGGCGTCCCCTATACGCCCACAGGGCCGGATATTGAGTTGTTCGGAAAGGCCATGGCCGAGCATCAGCCACGTCTCTACATTACCAACTCGGCGCTTCAAAATCCGACCAGCGCGACCCTCTCTCCAGTCGTCGCGCATCGTCTCCTGAAACTCGCGGATCAATCGGGACTCACGATCGTCGAGGATGACATCTTCGCCGATTTGGAGCATGTGCCCGCGCCCCGTCTGGCGGCTTTCGACGGGTTGCACCGGGTCGTCCATATCGGGAGCTTCTCAAAGACGCTTTCCGCCTCGGTTCGCTGCGGATTCATCGCCGCGCCGCGCGACTGGATCGACGGTCTCACCGATCTGAAGATCTCAACCTCCTTCGGCGGTGGCCGGTTCTCGGCAGAACTGGTGCTGGCGCTGCTCAGGGATGGGAGCTATCGCAAGCACATGGAGGTCCTGCGGCAGCGGCTCTCGCGCGCGATGATCGAGACCAGCGTTCGACTGAAGGCAATCGGGATCGTGCCGTGGATCGAGCCGCAAGGAGGCATGTTCCTGTGGTGCAGCCTGCCGGAAGGGTTCGATGCTGCCGACATCGCTCGCCACGCGCTATTGGAGAAGGTCGTTCTTGCACCGGGCAATGCGTTCAGTCTGTCCCGAACGGCCAACCGCTTTCTCCGGTTCAACGTGGCTCAGTCGGAGGATGAGCGCATATTCGGGGTGCTAAAAACGGCAATGCGGTCGTAAGGCGACGGCTTCTTGCCCGATTCCCAGATCGCCGGTTACGCGACATGCTCCGGGGTCTACGGCGTTCACAAACCCGAATACGTCCACGACGTTATTCGTCACTACCGGCCGGATTCTCCTCGCCAATGTCTTCCGGAATTTCCTTCAGGAAGCTGGTCCCCGACTGGAGCCGCCTTTCGTGGGCTTCGATGAAATCCTCGAATCATTCTCGCCCCTTTGATTTGGAGGCATCCAGGGCGTCGTTGGCGGGCGGCGGCGTGATGGTCAGCAACTCGCGCGCGGTCGAGGCGACAAAAGAGTGCGGTCCCTTCTCCGCAAGATGCGATGCGGTCATCAGCCAAAGGAAGTGGGTATGGTGACACCGCGAAAGGAGTCCGACGCGATGGAGCTGCATAGCTCGCTCCATTCACACCCAGTGCACGCCTGTCGCGTGCTCCCTTTGGAGAAAGCCGTTCGCATTCGGTGAAGAACGTCCTGCTCAAGCGACAGCGAGACTCCCGTCCTGACCGACATGGCCAGTAAGCGGTCGAGGTCACGCGTCGCGAGAACGTCCCGCTCGATGACGCTTGGTCGCCAGCAATGCGGTTCGGGCTCGTCGAGCAGCGGCGCGCAGATGTCGTCCGGCTCCGCAACGATCAAAATATCTTCGCCTCGGGCAATCCGCTCTGCGATCAAGTCATAATTGGCAGTAAATTCAAGACTGTATCCTTTGCCTGCATAGGTCAGCAGGCATAGGACATGATGGGGCCGAAGCCGGATCGTCATTGGGCGGAGTGCTTCTTGCGGCGCGTCAGCAGCGCCAGGGTGGCTGCACCGAGAGCGGATTTCAGCACGGCGCCCACGAGGAAGGGCGTGACGCCGTGGATGATCGCCTGATCGAACCCGATCATGACGGCGAGCCACGCCGCACCCATGGCGAGGCAAACGGCGTTGCTGAGCATCATGGTCGCAAAGGCAAGGATGGGGCGCTTGCCGTTCCAGCCCTTTTCGGCGAGCCAGCCTGCGAGCGCAGCCGAGACGGGGAAGGCGAAGAGATAGCCGGCGGTCGGCCCGACAAAATGATGCGCGCCCGCAGCCCCACCGGAGAGGACAGGCATACCGACAGCAGCTTGCGCCAGCCATGCGACGACCGTAATCGCGCCGAGCCGCCAGCCGTAGAGAGCGCCGATTAATGCTACGCCGAACGTCTGCATGTTGATCGGGACCGGCACCATGGGCACCTCGACATAGGAGCACAGGGCCAGGAGTAGCGTGCCAACGACGACTGCGCCGACCTGCCAGGCGAGGGAACGGCTTTGCAGTTCGACGGGGCTATAGGCCGGCTTGAGTACAGGTGTGCCAGCATCGCTCATACGGTGTCTCCTTGCGACAGAAATCATAGATTGCTTTTGGAAACTATCGCCAAAATGCCGGGAACGGTCGCGACTGGCATGTGAGAAATGTTCGTTCGGTTATGAAAATCGCTCGCTTGCTTGCCGAGGGGTAGAGACGGGACAATCGCGAAAATCCATCGAGAACCGTGACTTGTCTCGCAGGCGACAGCGCCGAGTTCTTCTGACTCGTTCGGGCCGAGATCGCCAGTGCGCACCGTTGCACTGGCGATGCACGCCGATGGCATTGGGTGCTGCGGCGCGTCGGGTGACGGATGGACAAAAATACGAAACTTGCAGTCGCAGCCGGCGCAGCGATGGTGGGCATCTACACCATCCAGTTTGTGGCAGCTCGGTTCAGCCTGCGCGAGCACCTCACACCTATGGACGTCACGGTGCTACGCTTTGCAGGGGCGTGCGCCGTGTTTGCGATGGTCCTGTCGATCAGAGGGGCAGCGAGCGTCACGGCACTCGGCTGGCAAAAAGCAATTATACTCACAATGCTGGCTGGTCTGCCCTATCCCCTCGTCATTAATTGGGGCCTCTCCTATGCGCCGGCGGCACATGCTGCAGCTCTCTGTCCGGCCTCGATTGTCTGTTTCAGCTTTCTCTTCTCCCGGATGTTTCTCGGCGAATCGATTTCGAGCGAACGGATGATCGGGATCGCCTGCGTCGGGGCGGGGCTTGCCTTTTTCACCATTGGCGGCGGCGCATCCAGTCCCGTCGTGCTCTTTGGCAACCTTCTCTTTGTCGGATCGGGTGCGATGTTTTCGGCCTACGCCGTGCTCGTGCGGAGATGGGCGGTCGACCCAATTGGGGCGGCCGCGGCGACAGTTTTCCTGTCCTGCGCGGTGTTGCCATTTCTCCCGATGTTGATGCCAACCGGAATCGACGCGGCGTCCAGGTTCGAGATTGCGGCTCAGGTGGTCATTCAGGGGTTCCTCGCTGGTGCGGCTGCTATGTTCCTCTTCACTTACATAGTCACGCAATTGGGGCCGCAGTCGGCCTCACTGTTTATGCCATGCGTTCCGATGGCTACGGCCGTGGCAGGTGCCTTCCTACTTGGCGAGAAACTGTCGGGCGGGCAGATCGCGGCGATAGGTCTTGTCGCGGCGGGCATGTCCTTTCCAGCGATACAGCGTCTGGTGTGGAGCCAGACAAAATCGGGCTCACGATCTCGCCCACGACACCGTGTTTAACCAGGAGAAGCAAGAATGCCGTTCGTGCATATAAGACTGGCTGGCCCCAAACTCGAACCGCTCCAACGACAACATCTGCATCGCGAGGCGACCCGGTTCATGGCGACAATCATGGGAAAGGATGCCGAGCTGACCGCTGTCCTTGTCGAGGAAGTGGACCAGACAAATTGGGCAATCGGTGGCAAGCCTGTGCGAGTGGGCGGTCATATGGAGGTAAAAATCACCGAAGGATCAAATACGGAGGTTGAAAAGGCCGAGTTCATAAACGCGGCCTTTGGCCTGCTTCGCGATGTCCTGGGTGAGGAACTTTCACCAGCCAGCTATGTCGTCGTGGACGAGGTCCCGGCGGAGGCTTGGGGCTACGGTGGATTGTCACAGGCCCAGCGACGACGTGACAACGCCGCTTGAGGGCGAGTCCATGTCGGAGGTGCGACGGGGCCCCGGCCGGTACCGCGCGAATGCAGGAATTTGCGGCTTCTGTGTGCCCTTACTCGAGTACTTCTTCCGCGGCCTCCGACTCAGAAGGGCGCTACGGCAGATGCGAGAGGATGGCATGGTGCAGCTATAGTACCGAAGCCAAGGCAAGTCGGGGCATCCCGCTGGGGGCAACATGGCGCGATGGAAGGTGCAAACTGCTCCTTCCCACCCCCTCCCCGGTCGCTGCCGGCAAGCGAGGCTTTCTAGCTGACGCTCACCATTAACCGCTACGAGTCAGAGGGCGTCAAGAAGTCGGAGTGCTTCGGCGGTTGAATCTGATACCTCGAACGTGTCGGGATTGCGCCCAAACCTGCCATCGAGCAATTTCACCATCCTTCTCCTGAATTCCTGCGCCTCCCTCGGTCTACTGATTAGGTTCGCTACGAGATCTAGAAGCTCGTCCCTTTGGCGAAGGCTCAGATAGGCGTCAGCGACCAATAGACTTCGCAACTTCACTGCAGCGACCCGGGCGGCAACCCGGCGCGCGATTTCGTACTCAGTCGACATCGATCTCACCGCGCTTCGGCGCCCGAGAGCGCGCGAAGCAACGCACGTCCGGCACGTCTTGTTTGGGCCGCAGGAAGGTAGTGGCGTTCGGTGATGCGGAAATCGTGATGCCCAAGTAGGTCCCTGGCGCTGCGGATGTTGTCAGGATCAGCGACTGCAATGAGGCCGGCCGCGCCCCTCCGGAAACCGTGAGGCGACACCCGCGTCCCCAACACCGAAGCAGTGCGATCACCTACAATTCTACCGATCGATGTAGCACGTAGCGGGAAATTCGACTGCGACGGCCACAACCCGTCATGCTTATCCGCACCCGGGAACATCGGGCGAATGTGAGCTAGGTAATAATCCACTGCTTGCGAGAGATCGCGCGACAGTTCGTACTCGGCAGCTTCGCGAGTCTTTACGTGTTCCGCCCGCGCATATATCTGCCAAACATCGCCAACTTTCGTCAGATCTGCCAAGCGCAGCCCAGCGATGCTTCCGCGTCTCATCGGCGCCTGGGACAGAACAGCGACGATCAAACCGTCGCGATATGCGGCGGCGCGCCGCAGACGGCGCTTGCCCGCGTCCTGATCCAGCGCGCTGCTCAGTCCCTCCAGCCCGACACGATTGAGCTGAGGCGAAAGCACCAGTGGATGCACCAGCCGCGGCGCGCCCACCGCGATCCTGCGTGCCACCTGATAGATCCATCTGAAATCCTGGTCAGGGCACAGGCAGCGAACGACAAAGAATACCCTCTCGAGGTGAAGCGCCACCGTCGTCTCACGACAGGTCTGCCGCAGCGCCGCCACGAAGTCCTCCATAACGGGTTTAGTCAAGCGAGTATGAAGGGGCTCGGCCATGAGCGCCGGATGCACCCGCCGGATAAAAGCCAAGAGAACCCCGAAACTGTAGCGACGACCAGTCACGGTAGCTGGGGAAAGCGGCCCGGGCGAGCCAAAATCAAAAGGGTCCGCCTCAACCATATATCTATTCCAAAGCTGCTGGTCTTCTTTAGGCCATTCGGCGACCGGCAAACCTGGGTTCTTTCTGCGCGTACTCATTCCATATTACTCCAGACAAAGGTTGGAAGTGTCTTCGGCCAATATTGCTTCCGCCTGCATGAGGAGTGCGAGGTGGAAGCGGCCGGCACGCTTCGTATCGACGCCGGCATAGAAGGACGCGGTTGTCTCCAAGTTCTTGTGTCCCAACAAATCCTTGACGACTGCGTGTGCGCCTGGGTTCCGATCCAGAATCATTTTCGCCGCCAAGTGCCGGAATACATGAGGGTTCAGACCGACGCCGAGATAGCGTTGTGTGTAGACCTTGATGAGCGTTCCTAGAGCTCCGGAACGCTTAGCCGAGCCATTCAGATTGATGAAGATATTGTCGTGGCGCCCGCCCGTGAGCTTCGGGCACAAAACATCCCTGTATTCCCGTAGCAATGCCGCAAAATGCGGTGGGATATCGAATTCGAGTGGCTGGCCATTCTTCACCTGCTCCATGGGAATGCGTAGTGAAGGCACAATGCCCTCAATCTCGATATGTTCGCCAAAACGAAGAGTGGCCAGATTGCCGAGACGAATTGGACAAAAGGTCAGAATCCCGATTGCCAGGGCGGCATGAAGTTTGGAGAGCTGGTGGCGCCTTACACCTCGGCGATCTCGGACTTCGCCGATGAGAAGTTGGGGTAGGCGCAGCAGACGTTGACGCAACTCCGGGTCCTCGAAGGGGCGAATGGTCGCTTTGTTCTTTTCCGTCATCCTCTGCGGTGGCTTTTTCTGAAGGCGCGTGATTGCGCGAATCTCTTCGATTTTCCGGTCCGGCAACCGGCACCAGATGGCCGCCTCGACGAGCGTCCTGCCAAGCTCGAAATTGATCGCCGTGTGGCGCTTACCCGCCTCCTCGAAACGCGCCCGGCAAATCTGCCTCACCCTTTCCGGTTCCAGAAGATCAGAGAGCGACGTAATCGACTCGATCTCAACTCCTGTCTTGACGAGAGCGTCCGCCGCCGCGTGCAGATGTTGCTTGCGCTTGCCCAGCGATTGCGGCGCAAGCGGCTTCTTCCTCGCATCCGGATCGAAGGGATTAGCACCGCTCGCCCAGTGCAGATGGCGCTGAACCTCCTCACGAAACGATGGCGGCAGGTTCGTCCACAATATCCACTTGCGGCGGTATTGGGGGGCCGGTAGCGACAAGGCATTGAGCATGAGCTCTGGCGCACTTTCTCGAACCTTGTTCCAAACCTTGACCCGCAGGCGGCGATAGTTGTCCGAATTCCGACGGAAGCGATTTTCCAGGTACTGTTTGAACTGCGCAATGACCTGGTCGTTGACCTGCTGCGGTTGAATGCCGGCCCAGTCGGCATATGAAATCAGGCTGCTCAGTACATTCTTTTCGGATTTCGTGACGAGGCAGTTCCACACCTCTTGCCAATCGCTGGAGAGTTGGCGCCGCCTGATTCTAGTCGGCGGTTCGTCGTTGAGGACACTATGGATGGCCGAGCGGCAGCGGCTCTTGATATTGTTCCAGGTCGCAGCTTTGATCCCCTTTGAAAGCGGATGAACACTCTCGAAGACGTCGCATATCTCAGACGGCTCCAGGCGAATGCTGGCGAGCGGCGTGCCGGAATAGCGCTCAAGGGAATTGAGAGCCGTGATGCAGTCTCGATTGACCGTGCCATGGCGACTTTTCATTCTGATAGCGAGACGCACGTCCTCGAGCGTCTCAGGAGAACCGAGACTGTTGCTCATGCTGATCTCCACAGTGCAGCGATAAGAGGACTAGTTGCGGCCTGCGAAGGCGCAGTATTCGTGATTACCCTCGGGCCGGAAGTACCAGTATTCCGGTTTATCGGCGTTCTCGCAGACGCATTCGTTCCGATCTCGCGGTACGCAGCCCGCGCTGCATGCAGCCGCCGGGTCCCGTTCGGGTCGCACCCTTCGTGAGGCGCCGTCCCGAACGGGTCATCGAAACCCTGAATGTACGCAAGACCGATCATGTCATCGTTTCCTCTGCAACACAGTCGCAACCCGCAGCCGGATCTCGCCCGCCCTCCCCTGGGCGTTCATGTTCACCGCGCCAATTCGGCAACTGCCGCGCAACGGCCGGAATTGCTTGTTGCTACTTCGTTTCCAGCCCCCAGAGGGACTTGCGGGGCAATCCGGCCAACCGCTTGAACCCATATGTGCCACCAGGATCGAAAAAACACAAGCAACTATATTGTGATTCGCCAATTCATACCTACATGCGTAAATGTTAAAATCCGAATAATAAGTACAGTAATTCTTGACAACTTCATATCTGTACTAACTTTTTTCGATCTCGCATTTTGATATTTATCTACAAGATGACAGTTACATTCATCTAATTAGCTATATTGCAAAATGCAAGAGACGTCCGTGCCTCAGTGGGGAAACTCAGGTGAAGGTTATTTGGGTCCTGATAGGGCCTCGCAGGGCCCAAGCCTGGCGGCTGCCAGCTCTTGGTCGAGCTGCCGTTACAAGAGAGAGATCACCGTATTGGTTTCGGGGAACCATCCAATCCCGAGAATGCGACCCATCCGGTCAAGCTCGACGATCCATTAGAATCGGCCATGCAAGGATTCCCAGGGTCCCCGGGCTTTCGCTATAAGCTAGCCGTGGAACCTCAGGTGAGTTCCCTCTAACGTTTGTACATCGCGCGAGCTGCCTACAAGATGTCCGGCGTAATCCGGGTCACTTCCTGCGGCCATGACCTAGCATTGCAACGCGTATTGAGGTGCCGTTCAGTCGTTGTTCGCCCCGCCAGAGGTTGGCCGCACCGCCAAACGGCTTATCAGCGGCGGAACTGCACGACGCGGTCGTGCCGATGCCGCACAGAGAGACAATTCCAGCGATCTTTACCATGCAGGAGGAACTTGTCGGCTGGGACGGCGCTTCGGGAAGTGAAGGAGCCGCAACGCCTCTGCTGGATGAGGAGCCTGAGGATGGCCGAACATGGAGATTGGCGGTCGAGGTGCTCGGAACTTATCGATTTCGATGGGGTCCTGCGGGACCGTGAGCGTTCCGCTTCGACGGTTGAACGTACAGGCCCGCTGGTGAGCTTCGGCAGGGGGCAGTTGCACATCGGACTGGATGCGCGCGGCGGGCACTACCATGGAGGGTACGGCATTCTGCTGGTAGAGGATTGAGGTGGAATCCTTCAGGCAAAAATGCGTCCAATTTCGTTAAGTTCTGACAACGACCATGCCAATTCGGTGACTCGAGTTATGTCCTGTTTGTCCGCCGCCCCAGAAAAGGTCGCCAAGCGCAGCGTCTTGTCTTCGATTTCCGATCGCGACAGCGTGTTGCCCGGATCGCCCTTCGGTTCGTCTATACGTGCCTCTAGGGCCCGCCCGTCACGTGTCTTGAGCGACACCTTGCCAATCCATCGCGCCGGATAGGCGGCGTCCACCTCCGCGTCGAGTTCCATGCGCGTGCGGTCGCGGAAGGCCGCGACTTCGGGCGACAGGTAATGCGCCTCAAACTCGGCCATGCCGGCGCTGCGGTGCGCGGCGATCAGGCCGAGCGTGGTGCCCATGGAGAATTTTGCCTGGTGCACGGTCGCGGGCACTGTCACTGGTCCGAGCACGTCGATCGCGGCCTGGTGCACATGCGCGGTGACATCGCCAATCTGGCCGATTTCGAGGTCGTGGTCTGTCACGATCGAAAGAAGCGCGTCGGCGGCCGGATGCGTGTGCCGGCATGAGGCATGGAACTTGAAGGAGGTTTCCGCGAGCGCCCAGCGTTCGCCGAGCCGATCGGTAAGCTTGGCCGGATCGGCGTCCCGCGACATGCCGGCGGCCATGCCCTGCGCGCCTTCGAGAATATGCCGGGCGCCGGTCAAGCCCGCGCGCGCCAGCCAGGCGGCCGAGAAGCCGGAAGCAGCGGCGTGGGCCGTGTGCAGTTGCTTGGAATCGGCGCCGTCACGAAGGAACTCCCAAAGTCCCGCCGACTGGGTGCCGGCCGAGCCAAAGGCGTGCAGCATCCCTTCCGCCGGAAGCCCAAGCAGCCGCCCGGTTGCTGCAGCGGCCGCGAGAGTGCCCGCCGTCCCAGTGGTGTGGAATATGCGGTAGTGCGTTCGGCCGAGGAACTCGCCCACGCGGATGCCGACCTCGTAGCCGGCGGTGACGGCGGCAAGGAATTCGCGGCCGGAGGCGCCCATCGCCTGCGCGGTCGCAAGGGCCGCCGGAAACACCACCGCGGCCGGATGGAAGACCGAGCCGTTGTGCACGTCGTCCTGTTCAGCGAAATGCGACGACGCGGCATTCACATAGGCCGCGAAATAGGGGCTTGTCGCGCGACGGGAGATCAGCACCTCCGCTGCGCCGTCTCCCGGCCCCATCGCCTTCGCGAAACGTTCAATCGCCTGCACGGGGCGGCCGGTCGCGCCGGCGAGGGCCGATCCGAACCAGTCGAGAAAAAGATCTTCCGCGCGCCGAATTACGGCGTCGGGAATTTCCTCGTAGCGCAAGCCGGCCGCGAACGCGGCGAGCACAGCGCCGCGGTTTTGGTCCGTTGCCATGGCGGTCTCCTTCAGATCGCGCCGCGCGCGCGCAGCGCGGCAATTGCGCCCTCGTCGTGGCCCAGTTCCCGCAAGATCGCCTCGGTATGTTGACCGAGGGCCGGCACCGCGTCCATGCGCGGTTCGAAGGGGCCAGGCATGCCGGGCGGATAGAGCGCCGGCACCGGGCCGGCCGGCGTGTCGATCTCGGTCCAACGTCCGCGCGCGCGAAGCTGCGGATGCGACCACACATCGTGCATGGTGTTCACCTTGGCGCTCGCGATCCCGGCCGCGTCAAGCGCGGCCTGGACATTTTCGGCCCCGCTCGACGCGAAAGCCTCCGCGATGATCTTGTCGAGCGCGGCGCGGTTTTCGGTACGTGCTGCGTTGCCGGCGAAGCGCCCGTCCCCGGCGAGTTCGGGCAGGTCGAGCACCTTTTCGCAGAAGAGTTTCCACTCGCGCTCGTTCTGGAGACCCAGCATCACCGTTTCGCCGCCGGCGACGGGAAACGGCCCATAAGGCACGATGGTAGCGTGCGAAGCGCCGCGCCGCGCCGGCGGCGATGCGCCGTCATAGGCGTAGTAGAGCGGGAAACTCATCCATTCGGCCATCGATTCCAGCATCGAAATCTCGATGTGGCAGCCCCGCCCCGTCGTACCACGCTGGAGCAACGCTGCCAGTACGCCGCTGTAGGCATACATGCCGGCCGAAATGTCGGCGATCGAGCAGCCGGCCTTGGAAGGCGTGTCCTCCGTCCCTGTAACGGAAAGAAAGCCCGACTCGCTCTGGATCAGGAGATCGTAGGCCTTGCGGTCGCGATAGGGCCCGTCCGATCCGTAGCCGGAGATGTCGCAGACGATGAGCCGGGGAAACTCTTGCGCCAGCGCCGCGTAGGACAAGCCCAATCGATCGCTTGCACCGGGCGCCAGGTTCTGGACCAGCACGTCGGCTTTTCCGACCAGCGCCAGAAGGACCGCGTTGGCCTCTCCGTCCTTGAGGTCGAGCGTGCAGCTTTCCTTCGAGCGGTTGGTCCAGACGAAGTGCGAAGAAAGCCCATTGACGCGCGTGTCGTAGCCGCGCGCGAAGTCGCCGCTGCCGGGACGCTCGATCTTGATCACACGCGCGCCGAGATCGGCGAGCTGGCGCGTGCAGAAGGGCGCGGCGATGGCGTGTTCCAGGGTGACGACGGTGATGTCCTTGAGCGGCTGCATTGATGGTTCAGAACGAACGCGGCAGGCCGAGAACGTGTTCGGCGACGTAGGAAAGGATCAGATTGGTCGAGATCGGCGCCACCTGATAGAGCCGCGTCTCCCGGAACTTGCGCTCGACATCGTATTCCTGCGCGAAGCCGAAGCCGCCATGGAATTGCAGGCAGGCATTGGCCGCCTCCCAGGAGGCGTCGGCGGCGAGAAGCTTGGCCATGTTGGCTTGCGCGCCCGCAGGCTCCCCGGCATCGATCCGGCGGCACGCCTCCATGCGCATCAGGTTGGCCGCCTCGACATTGACGTAGGCGCGGGCGATCGGAAACTGAACGCCCTGGTTCTGGCCGATTGGCCTATCGAAGACGATCCGCTCCTTGGCATATTTCGAGACTTTTTCGATGAACCAGTAGCCGTCGCCAATGCATTCCGCGGCGATCAGCGCGCGCTCGGCGTTGAGGCCGTCAAGGATGTATTTGAAGCCTTCGCCTTCGGTCCCGATCAGGTTTTCCGCCGGGATTTCCAGATTGTCGAAAAAGACCTCGTTGGTCTCGTGGTTAACCATGTTAACGATGGGCTGAACGCTCATGCCGTTACCGATCGCCTCGCGCAGATCGACGATGAAGACCGAAAGCCCCTGCGATTTCTTCTTGACTTCGGGAAGCGGCGTGGTGCGCGCCAGGAGGATCATCAGGTCGGAATGCTGGATGCGCGAAATCCACACCTTCTGCCCGTTGACGACATAACGGTCGCCTTTCCTCACCGCGGTCGTCTTGAGTTTGGTCGTGTCGGTGCCGGTGGTCGGCTCCGTCACCGCCATCGACTGGAGCCGCAATTCGCCTGCGGCGATCGCCGGCAGATATTTCTGTTTCTGCGCCGCCGAGCCGTGCCGCAGCACCGTGTTCATGTTGTACATCTGGCCGTGGCAGGCGCCGGCATTGCCGCCGGCCCGGTTGACCTCCTCCATGACCACCGAGGCCTCGGTGACACCGAGTCCTGAGCCGCCATACTCGGCCGGGATCATGGCGGCGAGCCAGCCGGCCTCGGTCAACGCGGAAACGAATTCCTCTGGATAGCCGCGGCGGTGATCGACCTTGCGGAAATACTCCGCCGAAAACCGGCCGCACAGATCGCGCAGCGCCTCGCGCATTTCCTGGAACCGGTCTTCGCCGCCGGTTGCAGTGTTATCCATTGCTGCCACTCGCCTCCGTCTCGAAACCGCAGTTCGCCCGCATGCACAGCCGGCCCTCCTGCGCCACCCAAAGGTCGGCCTCCGAGGGGCCGTCACCCGGCCCGCCGGCCACAATGATCGGCGCCGTGTCGAGCGCCGGCCCAACGCCGCGGAACCGAAACCACCGCATCGCACGGCCTGGGAAGTTACTTGCCGCCAAATCGGCCATTAGCGTCGCCATCAGCGGTCCGTGCACGACCAGCCCGCCATAACTTTCCACCCCGGTCGTGTATGGCTGGTCATAGTGGATGCGATGACTGTTGAAGGTCAGCGCCGAATAGCGAAACAGCATGACCGGATCAGGCGCGACTGTCCGGATCCAGACAGGATTGGCCGGGGCCTCGGTCGTGGCGCCGGCGGATGCTCGGCTCCACTCCGGCTCGCGGAACACCAGGTCCTGCTCCTCGACAATCGCGACACCGGCTGGCGACGAGATTTCGTGGACCAGCCGCACGAAGACGAGCGGGCCGCTGCGCCCCACCTTCTCCTCGATGGCGTCGATGCGGCTCACCTTCGATACGTCGTCGCCGAGCGCGATGGGCGCCTCGAACCGCACCCGGCTGCCCGCCCACATGCGTCGTTTGCGGCCGAGATCAGGCAGGAAGGCACCGAGCAGCTCGTGACCGTCGGGCCCGGCTTTTTCCAGCGGATAGACCGGCGGAAACAGGAGCCAGTGTCGAAGCGGCGGCAGCAATGACGGCGGGGCGGCGTGCCGGCCAAATTTGCCGATGGTGGCTTCGAGCGCCGCGACCCGCCACGCCTCGGCCCGGTCGCTCGCGCTGCGCTCGGCGCCAATATGGGCGGCGATGTCCTTCGCCGAGTTCATCGCCTCAAAAATCCCTTTCCAGCATCAACAGCGCCGCTTCCCGCGCCGGCATACCCTCGTCAATGCCGAGTTTCGCCGCGACTTCGTTGCGTGCCGATACGATGCCGTCGCGATAAGTGCTCATCCCGTTGCCGATCTCGGCGCTCTCGGTCGAAACCGCGGCCCCTGGAATGCCCTTTTCCTGTAGCACCGCGAGACCGGAAATGCCGGATTCGTCTTTGCACCGGCCGGCGTCGTTGCACATCACCCCGCGCAGCCGGAACCGGGACGAATAGGCCGCCGAGGTCCGGCCGAAATGCGAACCCGCGCAAATCACGTCACCTTCGTTCTCGGTCGTTATGAAGGTGACGGACCCCATAGCCGTTACGCGGCCGCGCTTCGACTGGTGCGCCACCGCCACCGGTCGATAGACATCCGGCAGCGTGCGCTGCCTTTCAAGCATCAGGCGGGCCACTTCCTTCACCGGGCTTCCTTCTGCGATCCCGAGCAACCGCGCGCTGTCATTGGCATGGGATACGACGCCGTTGTCATACATGTCTCGGCCGTCGGCGATCCGGCAGGAATGGGTGGCGGCTGCGGCGCCCGGGATGCCGAACGCCTCGAGCGCCCAAAGCCCGCTCACGCCGGCCATGTTCCTTCCGGGGCCGGCCTCATGGCAGATCACGCCTTTTGGGTTGACCCTCAGAGGCCACCGGATCGACAGCAGGCCGCAGAACGATGCCCCGACCAAAACGTCATGGGTATTGTTGCGTTCGTCCGAAAAGGTGATGGAGTCCATCACAATGATGCGTCCGTCTAAGTTCTGAACGACGATCTCTTGTGTCGCGGGAACGCTCTCTATTTCGCTCATTGCCTCTCCGATTCCTGCCGCTCAACGCACCTGGCCGGGCAGCCAACTCACGATGCCCGGAAAGGCGAACAGGACGGCGAAAATGATCAAGTCGAGAATGATGAATGCCCAGATATTGCGGAAGACCATCTCAAGCCCGCCCCTGTCGCGCACCATGCTTGATACAATGAAGGCGTTGACTCCGACTGGCGGAGTGATCAGCCCGAGTTCGATCATCTTGACTGTAAGAATGGCGTACCAGAGGCCGTCATATCCGAGTTCGCCGACCACGACCGGGTAAAACAGCGGCACCGTGATCAGCAGGATCGACACGCCGTCCAGGAACATTCCGAGCGGTATGAGCGAAAGGAGCAGGAGCAGCACCAGTAGCAGAGGCGGCAGTTCGAAGCCGAGAACCCAATTGCTGAACGCCGTCGGCACCCCGGCAGAGACAATGAAATAGGAGAAAATGCTGGAGCCGACGATGATGGCGAAGACCATGCTCGTCACCGAGGCGCTTTCGCGCAGCGCCCCGAAAAGCGTCGGCCACAGCGACATCCGCTCCGACAATATCCGCATCAGTAGCATGACCAGCGCCGCCAGGGCGCCGATCGCTGCGGCCTCGGTGGCAGTAATGAGGCCAGAGTAGATGCCGCCGATAACAATCGCGAACAGCACTGCCAGACGCATGACGCCGCCATAGCCGCCGGCCTGGACGACCGGGGTGGACGACGCGGCGGTGGCCTTCCGGTCGAAGCCGACGCCCATCCGAGCGAAGACGAGGATGCCGACGCCCATGATCACGGCCGACAGGATGCCGGGTATGATCCCAGCGATCAGCAGCTTGCCGATCGACTCGTTCGTGATGATGCCGAACAACACCAGCGCGATGCTGGGCGGGATGAGCACGCCCAGCGTGCCGGCAGAGGCCACGACCGCCGCCGCGAATCCGCTTGAGAAGCCGTATTTTTCCATTTCCGCGATGGTGAGGCGCCCGACCGTCGCGGCCGTCGCCACACTTGAGCCGCATACTGCGGAGAACCCCGCGCAGGTGATGACCGTGGCGACCGCCACCCCGCCCGTGACGCGGCGAAATATCCGGTTCGTTATACGAAACAGATCCTCAGCGATATTGGCGTGCATCGCCAGCATGCCCATGAGAATGAACATCGGCACCACGGTCATCGTGAAGGATGCGGCCGCCTGGTAGGGTACACTGGCTAGTGTCGCGCCGGCGACATTCTGCCCACGCAGCAGCATTAGCCCGAACGTACCGCTGGCGGCGAGGCAGAACGCTACCGGAACCTCGATCGCTAAAAGCACGAGGAGGACCACGAACACGAGAAGTATGATCAGGCCGACTTCCATCACGCGAAACCCCGCTCCGCGCCGGATGGCGGTTCCTTGCGTCCTTCGCGGAACAGGACGTACTGGTCGTAGAGATCAAGCAGCGCCTGCATCAGGAACGCTGTGAGGCCGACCGGAATGGTGAGGCGCGCCGGCCAGATCGGAACCTGCAGGAGACCGAAACGCACCTCTCCGATCTGGAACGAGCGCAGCGCCTCCTGCCCCGTACGCCACGTCATCCAGGTGATAACCGCGATCATGACGATCATTCCGAGGAGGCGCAGCGCCGCTGCCGGCCGCGCCGGAAGGCGCGAGGTCAGAAGCGCGACCGAGACATGCTCGCGACGGCAAAGCGCGTAGGCCATGCCGAGATACACGATCGCAACCATCAGCGATTCCGTCACCTCCTGGGCGCCCGGAATCGAGCGCCCCGTGATCCAGCGCGAGGCAACGTCGGCGCTGGTCATGCCCATCATCGCGAGCACGCTCAGCGCCGCCGCGACCGCGAGCAAGGCAGCTATCCACCGAACCGTCAATCTCATCGCGAGCGACCTCTCTGGCTGCGTCGGGTCGTTCAGCCGGCCTCCGCGCAGCGCTTAACGCCGGACACGTAGTCAACCTCGGCCTCGTGCCTGGCCAAGGTCTCGGTGTAGTCGTCGAAGAAGGCCGCGGCATCGACGTCACGCGCCGTGGCGTCCTCGATCCAGAGCTGGTTGATCCGATCCCCGACCATTTCGCCGACATTGGCGATATCCTCGCCCGGAAGCAGCCGGACCGATCCGCCCGACTCCTTGATCGCGGCACACACATCGTCTTCGGTCTCCACGAGGAACTCGGTCACCTTGTCCATGTATTCAACGCTGACTTCCGTCATGATCCGCTTGATGTCATCGGGCATCTCGTCCCAGAGCGACTTTGTGATCGGCGTAACCGTAAATGCGTAGTTGCCCGTACCGAGTGTCGTCGTGTGCGGCGCGACCTCGTGCAGCTTGAGCGCGGTCACAACCTCGAACGCGAAGCCGGAGTATCCGTCGAGCGTGCCGCGCAGCAGCGCCTCGTAGATTTCCGGGGCCGCTATCGCCACCGGGTTCGCGCCGACGATCTCCAGCACCTGGTTGACGTAGCCGAGGCCGCGGATCGACTTGCCTTCGATGTCGCCGAGCCCGTCTATGGGGTCGCGCATGCCGACGATGTTCTCCGACAGCGGATTGAAGAACAGAACATGCACGCCCTGGTTTTCCCATTCGGCACGAAACGATTCATTACGCTGGTAGAGTTCATAGAAAGTTCGCATCTGGGCTTCGGCATTCGAGGTGACGAAGGGCACACCGACGACACTCGACAGCGGAAGCTCCGCTGGGTGATAGGCATTGGCCACATAGCCGAGCTGCGCGCGGCCGTCTGCGACGCCGCGAAGAACGTCGGTCGCGGCTAGTAGCGAGCCCTGGTAGAATAGCTCCACCTTGACCCGGCCATCGGTCCGTTTCTCGACTTCCTCGGCCCACCATTCAAATGCCCGGCTCTGTGCGGCGCTTTCACCGATGTAGCTGGCATATTGAAGCGTGAAAGGTTCCTGCGCCGACACAGGCGCCGGTGACAGTCCGGTCATGGCTATTGCCACGACGGCGGCGGCGACGGATTTGCTGAGCATATTGTTACTCCTCCTTGTTGTTCATTTGTGCGCGCGCTTCGGCGACCCGTTTGACGACGGCATCAAGCTCGCCCCGGGCGGTTAGTACCTCCACGAGCATCTGCAGCGCGTTCTGGGCTTTTGGCCAACCCGCGTAGAAGACGAGTTGCATG
Source organism: Rhizobiaceae bacterium (assembly GCA_040880025.1). GTDB lineage: Bacteria > Pseudomonadota > Alphaproteobacteria > Rhizobiales > Rhizobiaceae > RCIO01. The sequence continues at coordinate 128,566 of JBBDJD010000011.1, read as the reverse complement.
CAGACCTCAATCAGCTCTTCCGGCGTAACTCCCAGGTTGAGCGCGCCTTTCAAATGCTGCACGAGCTGTCGTTCCATCCCCTGCGCGGCCAATGCCGCGCAGGTCACCATGCTGCGTTCCCTGCGGGAAATTACGCCGCGCGCCCAGCCGAAGCCGAACACGGTTTCATCGGCGAATTCGGCCCAGTCGCGGGAAATGATGTCGATAGCAGGCCCGCGTACGGAAGGCGGATACTCGCCGAAGAGATCCTCCTGTATCTTCGCACCGAGCGCGCGGCGTTCTTCCAAAGTGGTCATTCGCTGCTTCTCCGTCTCATAGTGTTCAACCGGACTCGGCGCAGCGTTTGACGCCGGACACATAATCGACCTCGGCCTCGTGCCTGGTCAGGGTCTCGGTGTAGTCATCGAAGAAGGCTGCGGCATCGACGCCACGCGCCGAAGCGTCTTCGATCCAAAGCCGGTTGATCCGGTCCCCGACCAACTCGCCAATTTTCTGCTGGTCTTCATCCGACAGCACCGTGACAGTGCCGCCCGATTCCTTGATCGTCGCACAGACCTCGTCCTCGGTTTGGGCCAGGATTTCCGAGACCTCGGTCATGTATTCGGTGCTGACCTCGGTTATCGTCGCCTTGATGTCGTCGGGCATCTCGTCCCAGAGCGACTTGGTGATCGGGGTCGCGGCGAAGACATAGTTGCCCGTGCCGGTCGCAACGGTGTACGGCGCCACCTCGTGCAGCTTGAGAGCGGTCACGACCTCGAAGGCGAAGCCGGAATATCCGTCGAGCGTGCCGCGCAGCAGCGCCTCGTAGATCTCGGGCGCGGCGATCGCCACGGGGTTGGCTCCGACGAGTTCGAGCACTTGATTTACGTAGCCGAGGCCACGAATGGATTTGCCCTCCAGGCTGCTCAGGCCCTCGACCGGATCGCGGGTGCCCAGAATATTCTCTGATAGCGGATTGAAAAACAGTACGTGTACGCCCTGATTCTGCCATTCGGCGCGGAACGCCTCATTGCGCTCGTAGAGCTCTTGGAAGGTCCGCATCTGGGCCTCGGCATTAGAGGTGACGAATGGCACCCCGACCACGCTCGACAAGGGCAACTCGGCCGGATGGTAGGCGTTCGCCACGTAGCCGAGTTGCGCGCGGCCGTCGGCAACGCCGCGCAGAATATCGGTCGCGGGCAGCAGAGAGCCCTGGTAGAAGAACTCGATCGTGACTCGTCCGTCGGTCCGTTTTTCAATCTCATCGGCCCACCACTCCTGCGCCTTGCTCTGCGCGGCGCCCTGGCCGATATAGCTGGCGAACTGCAGGTTGTAGGTCTCCTGCGCGAACGCGGAAGGGACACCGAGCGCCGCCAGAACCAGACCGGCAGCCAGGTGGCGCGACAGGGTTTTCAAGTGGAAAATACACTCCATTTCACGTTCCTCCTTGTTATGACGGGCAATAGCGCCTCGTCTCAAATCGACTCACCGGCTAGGCGGCCTTCCCGAACCGCTTCGAGAGCACTGCGCGGAGCAAGACAGTCTCCGACCTCTCGAAACGGAATCCCGTTCTCCTCTTCGAGAGCGAGCGCGAGCGAGCGGGCCGGGGCGACACGGTCGCGCGCCAGCACCAGCACGTCGCATGGTTGATGCGTCACGCGGCCGCTCCAGACATCGGCCAAGCTGACGCCTTCCGGACTGACCGCATCTACGCGCGTGGAGGTTTTCAGGACGATGCCCAACTCGGCCATGCGCTGCATCAGGAGTACGATGCTCGGCTGATCGAGCTTGCCGCCGGGGGCCAGGCTAGCGGTGACAAGTGTCACCTTCGCGCCCGCGCGCGCCAGATGCTCGGCCGGCACGTAGGCCTCCATGGATTCGACCTCATCGACAACCACGGCCGATTTGCCTTCGAGGCCGACAAGCGAAAGCGCCGCCACCTGGTCGAGCACCTTGGGAACGCCGCCTCCGACGTCCTCATGCCTCGCCGGTCCGGCGCCGAGGGCGAGGACCGCGTGATCAAAGCCGTGCTGCGCGAGCGACGCGGCGTCGGCGGATGTCTCCAGACGGACATCAACTCCGAGCGCGCTCAGTTCGCTGCGCTGAAAAATAAGGAAATCTTCCCAGTTGCGGCGCGATTCCACCGAAGCCGCATGATTGAGCAGTCCGCCAAGTCGGCCGGAAACCTCGAACAGTGTCACGTCGTGGCCCCGCCCGGCGGCCGCGATCGCCGCCTCGCAACCGCCGGGGCCGCCGCCGACAACGGCGACCCGCTTGCTCTTTCCGTGCGGCCGCGCCGTCCAGCCGCCTTCCTTGCCCGACCTCGGATTGACCAGGCAGGTGATCGGCCGTGAGCGGTACAGATAGCCGAAGCAGCCCTGGTTGACCGCGATGCATGGCCTGATACGCGCAGGGTTGGTCGCCGCCTTGCGCACCCAGTCCGGGTCCGCGATCAGGGCCCGCGCGATCGCCACGCCGTCGACCGAGCCGTCCGCGATGATCCGTTCGGCGTAGTCCGGCTGATAGATGCGGCCGACCGCGAACACCGGCAAGTCGCCCGCCGCTTTCCTTATTCTCGCGGCATTGGCGACGTTGACGCCCTGTTCGACCGGCATCGCCGGTACTACGCGATGGTTGGTCCGCGCGACGCCGACCGTGACGTTCACATAGTCCACGACACCGGTAGCGGCGACCTGACCGGCGACCAGCTCGTAGTCCTCGATCGTCAACCCACCGGGTACGCCATCCTCGCCGTTTAATTTGAGCCCGAGTATCTTGTCGCCGCCGAGCGCTTCACGAACAGCCTGGAGCGTTTCGATCAGAAACCGCGCGCGCTTTTCAGGTGTGCCGCCGTAATCGTCGTCGCGCCGGTTGTGCATCGGCGAGAGGAACTGAACCGGCAGGTAGCCATGGCCGGCATGAATCTCGACACCGTCGACTCGGCTGCGAGCGACATTGGCGGCGGAGCGGGCATAGCCCTCCTGCACCATCCCGATCTCGTCCAGAGTCATGGCGCGGGGCATCTCGTTGTACATGGCGCTGGAAACCGCCGACGGCGCCATGAGCGGCAGGTCGGAATCGATCGCCGACATGCGCGAGCCGCCATGGGCCAATTGCACGACCACGCGCGCGCCATGCTCGTGGATCGCGTCGGCCAGCGTGTCGAGCCAGGGCACGATGGCGTGGTCGTAGACGCGCATCATTTCCGGAAACTTCACCGTCGTGGGATCGACCGCCGCCGCCTCGGTAACGATGATCGCCACACCTCCGGCGGCCCGTTCGGCGTAGTAGCGCACGAGCCGCGGACCCACCATCCCGCCGGTAGAATAGAGGGTCATGTGGCCGGACATCATAACCCGGTTGCGCAGAGCCAGCCGGCCGCGCTCGAGGGGCGTGAATAGGTTCGGGAACTGGTCGTTGCTCACGGGCCGCTATCTCCCTTCCGGTTGGGGCAGCTGCGGGTCTGAGTATTCGGTATGCTCGTGCACGAGGTCCCAGATCGCCTGGGCCGAGGGTTGCGCCATCTCCTCCACGAGGTGACCGACGAGGCCCACGCAGCGCGCCACCAGTCCGATGCCACGCACGGCTTTCCAATCGATGCCTATATCGGAGGCGATGGCCCCGACGGCGGCAACCGCGTTGAAGGTGAGATGCCGGCCGGATGCCTCGATCGCGGCCTTCTGAATGGCGATCATTTGCCGCGCGTGCCCCTCGGGCGCGTTCAACTCGCGCTGCATGGTGAGCAGCTTCTCGGAACGAGGGTCAACACGGTGGTGCGGATGGCCGAGCCCGGGTATGCGGCGGCCCAAGGCGAGATACCGCTCTACGATCGCGCGCGCCTTCTCCTCTTCTCCGCCGTCGATTCCGGCGACTTCGGACTGAAGCATGCGGGCCACGTTGCTGGTTGGACCGACAAAGACGTCGCCGGCCCCGAGAAGGCCGCTGGCAACGGCACCCTGGAAGGATTCGGGCGCACCCAAAAGCGTAAGCCGTGCTGCGATGACGCTCGGCATCATACCGTGTTCCGCGATCGCTACCATCATCGCGTTGAGCAGCGCGTTCTGCGTTTCGTCGGGCAGTCGGCCGGTGACCTCCAGGTAGTAAAGCGCGGCGATGTCTATCTTTCCCATCAGCTCGCCGACCAGATCGTGCCCACGCACCGTGATCGTGTCCTCAGTGAGCGTGGCGATCCTGGTCCTTACGATCGGTTCCTTTCGCTCCCTCATTGCACAACCTCCTGTTCTGTCCTGGCGCGGGAATGCTCGAGGAAATCGTTTCGGGCGTCGAAAAGCCTGAGGCGAAGCAGTTGGTCGGGCTCCGGCTCCGCGTCGGCGGCCAGCCTTTCACTCACCTTCAGGTCCCAGCCGCATTTGGAACGGATTCGCTCGACCGCCGCATCGCGGCCCTCGCCGGCGTCCGGAAAATAACGGGTGAGCGCGAAGGAGCCGTCCTCCTTCTCGTACACGCCGAGATCGGTGACGAGGGTCGACACGCCCGCGCCGGGGCTGGTCACATAGGGGAGTTCGGCAACGAGCCGGTGCTTCGACTGCTGCGTTACCGCGATCGTGTCGGCGGCGCCCGAAACGATGTCGTTGGCGCCGCCCGACCCGAGCAGGAAGCGGCCGTCTCCGGCCATGGTCGAGTTGATATTGCCGCGCGCGTCGATCTGTCCGGCGCCGATAATGGCGACGCAATTGTTGTGGCGGCCGGAGACGTAGAGGCCGAGAATAGCGTCGACGCCGGTCAGGCTCTTGCAGCCGGGCAGGTTGCGGTTGGAGAATATGAAGGGCTCGCCGCCCTTGGGCGTGTAACCGTAAAGCCCGATCTCGGCGACGAGCTCCGCCGCGATGCCGTGCTCCGACTGAAGCCGGGAGACTGCGAGCCAGGCCGCCAGATTGGCGAGCCCCACGCCGGCCTCTACGATAAGCCGCCCGTCCTCGCGCACCTTGCGCTCCACCATGCGCGCGGCCGCGACGACCATCATCTCCCGTTTGTCGAAGCCTTCAGTGCCGGAAATCCGGGCTACCGTGGCGGCATCCAGTTCGTCCAGCCAGGCGTCGCCCGCGGCGGCCCCCCTCAGCGCATTGACGCGCTCGGCTCCGAGCTTTTCCAGGTAGCCGGCGTGGTCGCCGACGCCGAGAATCCATTCCGCCACCCAGCGCCGGAATGCGTCTCTGTCACGCGAGGACGCCCTGATTTCCCGGAACGCGGCGTAGTCCTCCACATAGGCAGGAACATCGGCGCCGGGCGGCGCGTAGATCGCGTAGGGATGGCATCCGAGCGGCGCTTCCGAAACGCTCAGCACCCGATGCGCGGGGATCTTGACCAGATGCGCGTTGCGGCGAACGAAATCGTCCGGGACAATCCGCTCCACCGTCGCGATGACGCCGTTGCGGGCCGCGAAGGCGGCGATCTCACCTTCGCCAAACGGCGGCGAAAGCACGATATTGCCCTGGGTGTCGGCCGCTAGGCCATGAACGAACGAGACGTCCGGAACAATCGCCGCGAGAACGCCAACCTCCTCGCCGCTGCCGAATGGATCGTGCAGCTGGGCGAAACCGGGATTTTCGGCCAAGCTGCTGTCGCGCCACGAGCGGGTCGGCATGAAGGGAAACCCGTAAGCACCTGCCGCCAGTCTCTGGGAAAGGGCGAGCAGGGACTGGTTCTCGATTTCGATCTCGCCGCCGTCGATGGCGGCCTGGAAGATCGGGTTCGGAGCCGGGGTGGGATAGTTCTCGCCAACGAAGGAGACGAGCAGTTTCGCCACCAGCCCTTCCGTCACCATGGCTGCCTGGTTGCCCACCAGCCCGGCGCTCACGATCGTGAATTTCGGGGCTTTGCCGGCGAAGGCGCGCACCAGCGCGTTGCAGCTCGCCATTGGTCGCCCTTCCGAATAGGCGAGGTGAAGCGTCATGCCGGGCTCGACAAATTTGCCGATCGCGTCTTCCAGCGGCATCACCTTCGACCCGCCGAGCCGCGATCCCGGCACTTCCGCGAACAGCTGCCTGAGCCCCTCCCGGTCCAGCGGCTTACCGCTTTCGAAGGCCGTCTTCATTTGGTGCCACCGATGGTCTTGAACACCGCCTCGGCCGCACCGCGCATCAGGGCCTGCCGGCTCTCCGGCCGCATTTCGATGCGCTCCACCTGCTCGAGGCTCTCCCGGTGAAGGACGACGGGGAAATCCGTGCCCCAGAGCACCTTTCCCCTGCCCCGGTTGTTGAGGAAATGTACCAGCGCGGGATCCCAGTATTTGGGCGCGTGCGCGCCGCCGCCGATAAACAGATTCTTGTGTTTCCAGGCGAGCGCGATGAGTTCCTGCACCCAGGGCCAGCCGGTATGCGAGGCGACGATCCGCAATTCCGGAAAATAGAGCGCCACGTCGTCGAGCCAGATCGGCCTGCCCATCTCGGAAGGCATCTTTTCGGCCGCATGGCCGCACTGGACGATCACCGGCACGTCGAGTTCGACGCATTCGGCGTAGAATGGGTAGAGGTCGCGGTGGTTGAGCGGGATGCCCCAGCCGTAGCTGTGCAGATGGGCGCCTTCGAAGCCCCAGTCGCGGACGGCTCTCCGCATCTCGCGGACACCGTCCATGCCCTTCGTTATGTCGATGCCGTAGAGCCCGCCGACCTTTCCGCCGCAGGCGTCCATCAAGGCCCGCACCTCGTCGACGTCCACCGAGAATTGCGAAGTCTTCTTGACGTAGCTCCACATCTTGAAGCTCGGCACGTAGGTCTTCTCGATGTTCAGTTCGTCAAGAAGCCGGACGAAATCCGCCGGCTCGTAGCCGCGAATGCGCTCGCTCATGCCCCACCATTCGACGACGGGCGCAAGCTCGTCATTCTCGACGTACATCTTGCGCAGGCCCGCCGGCGTAAAGATGTTGGTCCAATAGTCGATTGCCTTGAGGTCACTCATTCCGGGCTTCTCTTTTTTGATTTCGCCACGGTGCCGCGGTTTCGCGTTCCGCTAGGTTTCCTGATCGTCGATCGTGAGTTGGTCGCCGATCGCCTCGATACCGTCGATAAAGGCCGTGAAGCCGGACGTCAGGGATGCCAGCGACAGCGCCTCGATCACCTCGCGGTCGGTCGCGCCCTGGTACATCGCCTCGATCCCGTGCGTGCGCGTGCTCGATCCATAGCGAACCGCCGCCGAGCACGCCATCAGGATCAACTCTTTGTATTTGCGTGGAATTTCAGATTCACGCGGGAGGATGTGTCCGGTCAGGGCGGCGATCTTCTCTTCCAGATCCGGATCGACGGCCTTGATGGCGCCACGCCAGTTCTGCTTGCGTTCATACATGCTGGGCTCCTTTGCTTTTCCACGGACCCACTTTGACTGGAGGGGCCCTCACGACCGGGTTCTCCCGGTTGCGTCCACCGCTTCCGCGGCGATGCGCTCGGCGGTCTGTTTCGCCAGGTCCTTCTTCTTCACCTTGCCGGCCGGCGTCATCGGCAGCTCGCCCGGTTCGTAGAAGAACACCCGGCGCGGCACCTTCTGGGAGGTCATGGCCACCTTGACGTGGGCGGCGATCTCGGCCTCGCCGACGGTGCTGCCCTCCTCGCGCGCCACCCAGGCGACGGGAACGTTGCCGAGGCGGCGATCCTCCAGCGGCACGATAAAGGCCTCGCGCACGCCCTCCAGCTGCTCGAGCCGGTTCTCGATCTCGGCCGGATAGATGTTGAAGCCTCCAACGGTGAACATGTCGTCGACGCGGCCGGTCACGTGGAGATACCCCTCCTCGTCGAAGAAGCCGACATCACCGGTGCGAAACCAGCCGTCCGGCGTAATGGCCGCCGCCGTCTTGTCCGGCATCAGGTGATAGCCCTTGCCAACGCAGGAACCGGGATGGACGTCGCCGAGTAGGATTTCGCCCTGCGCTCCCTGCGGCAGAGCCTCGGTCGCGCCGCCTTCCGCGATGATGACACGCGCGCTCGCCAGCGGCTTACCCACGGTCCTGAGCCGTTTGTCGACCGGATGCGCGCTCGTCGAGACGGTAGACAACCCGCCGCATTCGCTCAGCCCCCAGGCCTGCATGATGTCGCGCGCGCCGAGCACCTCGATAATCTCGCGCATGGTGGCTTCGGTAAGCGGCGCGCCGGCGACATGTCCGCCGCGCACGCTCGAATGGTCGCGTTTCGCGATGTCCTTGTGGTCGAGCATCATCCGGAACATGCTGGGCGTCCCGGGGATGTAGGTGACCCCGTGGCGCTCGGTGAGCTCGAGCGACTGGGCCGGATCGAACTGCTCGGTGATCACCACCTTGCATCCGTTCCGGATTCCGAGCGCGGCGGCGTAGAGGCCACCGAAATTCGTGAACAGGGGCACATGGCAAAGGATCACGTCGGCGTCGGTCAGACCCGCGATCTCGGCCCATTGTCCGGTGGTCACGAGATTGGTTACATGCATCGACAGGCCGCCCTTGGGAAAGCCGGTCGTGCCCGATGTGTACATGATGTTCATCACGTCGAACGGATCGACCTGGGCCTGCCGTCGCGCCAGCGCGTCACCGCCGGCGCCCACCCGACCCGCTTCGACGATCTCCTCGTAGCGGTAGCGGCTCGGCTGCGAATCCGTCTCGTCGACGGATATGATCGTCTTTAGATCGGGAAACGCCGCGCTGGCGAAACTCTCGCGCGATGCCGTGGCCAATTCGGGAATGACGTCCCGGGCGATAGCGAGCGCGTCGATCTTGCCGATGAACCGGTCGGCCATGATGAGATGGCGCACCCGCGCCTGCCGCAGGGCGTACTCCATCTCGCTTTGCTTGTAGTAGCTGTAGAGCGGCAAGAGCACCGCCCCGACCTTGTAGGCGGCGAACTGGCAGACCACCCATTCGATTCGGTTGGTCATCCAGACCGCCAGCACGTCGCCGCGCTCGACGCCGAGACCCATGAGCCCCCGCGCGAAATCGTCGACACGGCGGCCGAAAGCGCCATAGGTGACGCTGTCGTCGCCGTGGATGAACAGAGTCTCGTCGGGGAGCGCGCGGACCTGCGCGTCGAGCACGGCGCCCCAATTCGTCAGCGCGTCCTGATACCAACGCTCGGTCATGACGCGGCTCTACCGCGAAGCAGGATGTGGGCCGCGTCTCTGGCCGACATGCCGGCCTTGACGCCCAGCGCCGCGGCCTTGCCGGTGACTCGCGAAACGACGCCGTTCTCGAACACATCGCGGGCGTCGCCGATCTTTACCGTATCGACATCGCAGACCGCGACCGGGGTACCGCGCGCCTCGAATTCGGGCATGCCCGAATAGCCCGAGCCGTCCGCCGAGGCGCCGCCGTCGAGATTGACGATGCCGCGCAGCGGAAACGGGAGCTCGAAGACGTACCGGGCGAAGGCCTCGCCGGTGTGACCCGCCATCACCATCACGCTGTCGGCCATACGTTCGTCGGCGTAGATGATGGTGTCGATGCCGATGATCCTGCCTTCCGGGCCTGAATGAAGCCGCCGCTGGATGCGCCGCGTGGCCGGCAGTTTCGGCACCGTTTCCAGCATCCGGCGCGCCGCTTCGCGGACCGCCATGCCCGGTTCCACGCCCCGCGCGGCCGCGGCCCGGTTGAGGTCGCCGATGACGCCGCGCTCCCAGATGTCGCTTCCGTCGCCGACACGCGCCGACGATGCCACCGCCGCGGCGCCCGGGATGAGCAGACGCTGCCAGTATTCGAGCCCGCGCACGCCGCCACGCTCGCGTCCCATGCCGCCGTCATGGCCGATGATCCCGCGCGGCCGCGCACGGGCGGAAAGCTGCGACGCGCAAGGAGCGCAATGCGAGCCGCACACCACCACGTCGCTGACATCGCAGCGATGGTCCACATAGCCCATCGAATCCATGACGATGATCCGCCCGCGCGGACCCTGGTGAACGATATCGACGTGCCAATCGGCGTCCTGAAGCATCTTTATCCTCAGTTCGGCATTGTCGACGGCAGCCAAAGCGAAACCGCCGGAAACAGATAGATGAGCACCAGCCCGAGCATCGACACCCCGATGAAGGGCAGCACGTCCGGGATGATGCGTTCGAATTTGATGTCGAGGATGCGCGCCGCGACGAACAGGTTGACCCCGACCGGCGGCGTGAACTGGCCGATGGCCACGGCCACCGCCACGAAGACCCCGAACCAGGTGAGGTCGATCTGAAAGGCCCGCACCGCGGGCATCAGCATCGGCACCAGAACCAGGTAGATCGAGGCACCGTCGATAAAAAGGCCCGCGATCAGCAGGACGAATCCCGCCAGCAGGAAGACCTGCCATTCGGCTGTCAGGTCGCGCGCCAGGCCGGCGACGATCACGACGATGGTGCCGTCGACGGTCAGCACCCATGAAAATAGCGAGGCGCAGGCAACGATCAACATGACAACGGAAGTGTCCACCGCGGTCACACGCAACAGTGGCAGCAGGTCGCGGAACCCGATCTCGCGGTGAAGGAGGAGACCGACGAGCAGGCCGTATACGACGGCGACACCCGCCGCCTCGGTCGGCGTAAACACCCCGAAGTAGATTCCGCCCACGATTGTCAGAGGCGCCAGCAGCCCCCAAACGCTGGCCCAGAATGCCTTAATACAGACCGAAAGCGAGAATGCATCGTTGACGGCATCATAACCGCGCCGGACCGATATCACATAGCTGGTCATTGCTATTAGCAGGCCCATGAGCAGGCCCGGCAATATGCCGGCGATGAACATCTTGCCGATCGAGATGCCCGGCACCACGATTCCGTAGAGGATGAAGGCGACACTCGGCGGGACGACGAGGCCGAGGCTGCCGCCCGCCGAAATAAGCGCGGCCGTGAACGGGGCCGAATAGCCGCGCTTGGTCATGACAGGGCCGAGAGTCGATCCGAGAGCCGCCGTATCGGCCGGTCCGGAGCCGGAAAGGCCGCCCAACATGACCGAGACGCCGCTGGCCACTAGGCCCGTGCTACCCCGGACCCTGCCGATCAGCGAGTCCATGAAGCGGAACATGCGGAACATAATCCCGGTGCGATCAAACACGTGTCCCGCCAATATGAAGAAGGGAATGGCGAGCAGTTCGATCTTCTGCAGCGAGGAAAACAGAATTGTTCCCACAAAACCGAAATCGCCCTGCATCATGAAACCGACCAGCACCGCCGACGCGCCGAGCGCAATCGCGATGGGCACGTTGATGGCCACCATGGCGAAAAGAAGGATGAGCAGCAGCAGCGTGTGGCTCATTTGGCTCGCTCCCGAGGGCGGCTGGGGAACACGATGCGCCACGCCATCAGTAGCGCCCCAATCGGAATGAACGCCGTGAAGACCCACAGGGGCATGTTGATGGAACCGGAAATCGCGCCGTTGCGGAACTGGCTCATGGCGAGTGCCGCTCCGCTGTAGGCCACGATCAGGAGGAAGGCGACGGAAATGAAACCGCGCAACAGGCCGGCCGCGCGGGCGATACTGCTCGGTAGGCGACCGACGATATAGCTCATTCCCAGATGGCTCTCGGTACGTTGCGCGGTGGCGGCACCGAGCCAGTAGATCGCCACCGATACCAGGAGCATGATCTCGAACAGCGGACCGATCGATCGCCCGAAGACGTAACGCGCGCAAACATTTGTGGCGTTGACCAGCACCAGAAGAACGAGCGTCGCCTCAAGGACGAAATACTCGCCTTTTACCGCCACGCGTGCCAGTATGCCGGGTGTCATCGGATCGGTCCGCTTTCAGATCGAACTTTGGCCGGTCAGTTCCGCTCTTGCGCCCAATCGACGAGATCGGCACCGATCACCGGCTTCCATTCCTCGTAGATCGGATCCATTAGCGCCCGGAACTCGGCAATCTGCTCCTCGGTGAGGCGTACGACGGTCAGCGTCCTTTCCATTTCCGAGAGCAGTTCGGTATTGCTGTCGGCCTGTGCCTGCCGGTGCCAGATGCCGGCCTCGTCCGCTGCATCGCGGAGGATTTCCTTTTCCACCTCGCTCATGTCATCCCATAGCGCCTGGTTGGTCAGAATGCCGATCGAGTCGGCCGAATAGTTCCAGATCGTCATGTGGTCCTGGATTTCATGGAGGCGCGCGGAATAGATGGTGGAGATGGGATTCTCCTGCCCGTCGACCACACCCTGTTGCAGAGCTCCATACAACTCGCCGAAACTGGTCGCGACCGGGTCGACGCGGAAGGCGTTGAAGATCGACTGGTAGAGCTTGAGGCCAGGTACGCGCAACGTCAGCCCGTCCAAATGGCCCGGTTCGGTGACCGCGCGGCGGTTATTGGTCAGCTGCCGGAATCCGCTGGTGCTGTAACCGCCGAGCGACACCACGCCGACCTGATCGAGGCCGTTCCAGACCTCCTGTCCACGCCCGTCCATCAGCCCATAGAGCGCATCGTTGGATGGCGCGATCCACGGCATGGAAAACAATGCGAAGCGCGCATCGATGATCGAAAGGATGATGCTGGAATGGTAGGTGAAGTCGATCGTACCATTCTGCAGCAGTTCGAATTCCGCGACTTGGTTGCCGTTTGATAGTTGTCCGTCGGGAAAGACGGTGATCGTGATCTTCCCGCCGCTCGCGTCCGATACGGCATCCGCGAAGCGTAGTGCGGCCTGGGTCCATGGCGAGTCGGTACTGACCGCCATGCCCATCTTGAGGTTGCGCGTCTGGACTTCCTCCTGCGCGGCAGCCGGGTCGAAAAGGCCCGGAAGCGCGACAAGGGCCAGCCCGAACAATGCCTTGCTTGCGAAATTCCACATGGTTTCCTCCCTGTTTTCGGAACCTCCGGTCCCGTTTATGCCTCGTCGGCCTGTTGCTTCGCCCCCCGACGCTCGGCGCCGGGCGCCGGGATGCCCAGCCCTCCGAGAATGAATTCGAACACCCCCGCCTCGGCCTCGGCGCGGCCGGCCGACACTGACAAATCCCACCAGCGCAAGGCGAGGATCGCGGGAACGAAGGAAATGAGGTTGGCCGCGAGGCGCCGATTTTTCACCCGCAGCGGCCCTGCCATCGCGCAATAGTCGTCAATTAGATTTTGGAAGCGCCAGATGAAGCGGCTGACCGAATTGAGGATCAGCTTCCTGTCAGGTCGGTCGAGCGAATGGGTTTCGTTGTAGAGGAGGAGAAGCTCATCCTTGTTATCGAACATTACCACGATCACCGCGCGCAGCGCCTCGACGATCCGCTCATAGGGGTCGTCATTGCGCTCCAACGCTTCGTCGAGGCCGCGATGGTAGAGTTCGACCAGATGCTCGCAGGCGAGATAGAGGATATCGCCCTTGGATTTCACGTAATTATAGATGTTGCTTTGTGTGATGCCAGCTTCGGCGGCCACATCCTTAGTGGTCGCTACATGAAAGCCTTCCCGCCTAAACACCGTGATTGCCGCGCTGACAATGCGCTGGCGTCGGTCGCTGACCAGATCTCCCGAACGGACCTGGGCGCTTATCTTCCTTTGGGCGGCGGCGTGCGGCATGACTGATTGATCACTCAGCATGATTTTCTTAACGAGTAGCTGATTGATCAATCAGCGTCAATGCAGTTCAGTAGGATGTCGAGTTTGCCCGTTCTCCCTATTGGTCCTATAAACTGTCACCGGATGGGCGGCGAATCGCCGATCCGTTGGACCGGGCAGCCATGCAACGCACCGTCGACGCGCAGATTCACGATGTGCAGCTGGTCAACGAGCGGCGGCGGAAAATCGTTGACGCGGCCATCACCGTTTTCCGCGAGAAGGGGTTTCACCAGGCGACCACGCGCGATGTCGCCGTCGCCGCCGGCACCACGCAAAGCAATCTCTACAACTATATTCGTACCAAGGACGACATCCTCTACTTGGTCTGCGAGCATCTCGTCGGCCTTTATGACGATGGCGTCGAAGAGGCCGTAGCCCAATACGAGGATCCACACGACCGGCTGGTGGAAGCGCTGCGGGCGGTGACCCGGATCATGTATGTGCACAGCGATGAACTGCTTTTGCTCTATAACGAGACCCATGCCCTTGAGAAACCTGACCGCAGGCTGATCCTGAAGGCCGTGTCGCGCTTCACCAACCGTTTTCAGGAATTACTCATGGCCTATGAGCGAGCGTTCGGACCGACCCGCATCCGCAACAAGCGGGTGGCGGCAAATCTCCTTTCCTTCGTTCCCGCCCTTGTGGCGCTGCGTGGATGGGATCTGACCATTCACGCGACCCGCGCGGAAGTCGAGGAAGGCATCTTCGATTTCATCATCGGTGGTCTCGGCATCCCAGACCGCACATTCTCCTGATTTCCCCGGCTCCTGATCTCTTTGGGGGCGGATCGTGAATGCTTGAAGCGCAGTCGCGTCGGCAGGCTGGCATCTTGACTGATCGGCCAGTCAGTGCAATCCAGTTGACGATCGCCGCCGACCGCAGCGCCGCAGCGCCGCAGCATCTCAACGGAGGAAGACCTCAAACATGGCGAACTGGCCCCAGGAGATTGTAGTTTCCAATGAGCGCGGCCGCATCGTGGCGATGGACTCGCTCGGCTACATCGACGAGCGCAACGAGATGACAGACGTGATCATCGGCGCATCGCACGGAGCTCCCTGCGCCACGCATCTGGTCATACCCTGGCGGCCGCGCGGCGTAATCACCCACGATGCCGGTATCGGCCTGCGCGACGGCGGCGTCGCGGGTCTCGGCCTGCTACAGGAGTATCTGATACCGGGCGCGGCGGTCGAAACCATGTCGGCGCGCATCTCCGACGCTCAGGACATTTACGAGAACGGCGTCATCTCGCGCTTCAACAAGGCGGCGGGGCAATTCGGGGTCGCAGTCGGGATGAAGGCCAGCGAGGCCGCGCTCAAGTTCCTCAACGAAAAGCCGCGCGTAGAGCCGCACGCGCGGCGGCAGATCATCGTTCATGAATCCGAGGTGGGGCGTGTCGTCGCGCTCGACACCGTCAAATACGTCGACAAGCGCATCGACGGGAGCGTCCTGTGCATGGGTTCGCATGCGGCCCGGTCCATGCCTCGCTACCTCGAGGCACTGGGCGTCAAACTCTCCGGCGTCATCACCAATGACTGTGGCAGGGCCAAGGACGATTCCGGCATCGTGGGTCTGGCCGCACTCGACGAGGTCGGCATGCCGGCAGCCACCGCCTCCCATTTGAGTGCTCGCGTCGGCGATGCGCGCAGTACCTATTTCGAGGGCAAGATCTCCGCCGCCAACAAAGCAGCCAGAAAGCTGGGCGCCCAACTTGGCCAGCCTGTACAGGAACTGGCCGAGTTGATGCTAATTCACAAAAATGGGTCTATTGTCGGCTAGGTCATCGTACCCAGAATTCTCTGGCGTATGAGACGCCAGAAGACAATCCTATTGTCGGCAATTGCGGACGCTGAGTGGGGCGGCGCCCAGCGTCGCCTTCCAGCCGGATTTAGGTTTGACTGGGTCAGCGCACTGTCGACTTGTTCCCAAAGCCATCTGTGCCTCATCAAGACAAGAGGGAGCCTCGAACATGCGAAGCTCCCTCCTCAATTGTCCCGACGAGTTTTGCGTCAGCCCTTATTTGTTGGCCTCACACTTCCACCACATGCGCGAGAAGTCATAGTCCCAGCTTTGCATCGGAACCTCAGCATAGCCCTGCAGGCACGAATGAGCCGCCATGCGCTTGAGCTGGGACAACAGCGGGATCTCCGCCATCGTCTCTTGCATTCGCGCTTGGATGTCCTTGTAGAGCTCGTTGCGCTCGACCTCATCGACGGTCGCGCGCGACTTGTCGATCATGGCGTCGATCTCCGCATCCTGGACCCAGGACATGGATGACCAAGTGCCGGCCGCCCGTGAATGGTACTGCACGAAGAACACGGAGTCGGGCGAAGGATAGGTCGGACCGTAGAAAACCTGCGAGGTATGCGGCGTCGTCTCGATCTTCGTGGCAAGCTCGGTAATACGGTTCCAGGGTTCCGGCTGAAGATCGACGGCAAAACCGATCGCATCCAGCGTCGACTTGAACAGCAGGCCGATTTCCTCCTCGAACGGCGTGTTGGCGACGTAAGCGTGGCTGAGCTGGATCGGCTGCTCGCCCGCATATTTCGATTTCGCCACCTCTTCGGCCGCTTTCTCGAGGTTGTATTCAGGCGAAGGCAGGTCGTCGAGATGGGCTTCCGCAAACAGCGACGACAGAACGCTCTTCATTTCGCCGCCGGGATAAATGACCTCGCGGATGGTTGCGTAATCCATCGCGTAGGCGATGGCGCGACGGATATGGACGTCGTCGGTCGGCGCTACCTGGTTATTGACTTTGAGGTAAAAGCCGGTGGCCGTCGTCGCCTCGATCAACTTGTAGTCGTCGAGCTTCTCGATCGCATCGTAGGTCTCGCTGCCCTGATACTGCGAAGACATACCGAGTTCGCCGCGCTGGGCAAGTGCGCGCACGGTCGCCTCGTCGCGCGTGACGACAAAGCGAAGTTCGTCGATCGGACGATCATTAGGCCAGCCGGCATGATAGCCGTCGTAGCGCTGCAGGATCATCTCGGCGCCGCGAGTCCAGCCCGACAGATTGTATGGGCCTGCTCCCGCGCTGTTTTCGGCAAGGAAGTCCTGTCCCCACTCGCCGCCTTCAGCCGTCACTACGTCGGAATTGACCACAAGGATCAGCGGTGTGACCGAAATAAACGGCGCGTAGACACGGTCGATCCTGATCTCGACCGTGTGATCGTCGATCGCCTTGACGTTTTCCGGCTGGACGAGATCGGAGAAAAGATAGGCCGGTCCCTCGTTGAGCGCCAGTAGCCGCTCCATGGTGTAGACAACATCCTTAGCCTCGACCGGGCTGCCGTCCTGGAAGGTCGCGTCCGTCTTGAGCTTGAACGTGTAGGTCTGGTTGTCGTCCGAGACCTCCCAGCTTTCGGCGAGCTGCGGCACCACTTCACCCGTGCTGCTGACGGTAGTGAGGCCGTCGTAAAGGTTCACCGCCGCCATGTACTCCGTGTAGTCGGTCACCTTGGCCGGATCGACCGTGCCGAAGATCTGGACCACGTTGACGACGAGCGAGAGCTTGTCCTGTGCGACAGCAGGCGCCGTCAGTGCAGTGGCCGCGGCAAGTGCCGCCGCCGTAAGAGCATGTCGAATGGTTTTCATCTTTCCAGTTCCTTTCTCTGGTTTCATTTAGGTTTTCAGTCCTTCTCAGCGGGACAATTGATGCAGCGGTACGTAATCGTGCGCGTAGCCAAAGTAGCGCGGGCCGACGAGTTCCAGCCCCGCAGAGGTCGCCCATTGCGGATCGCAGGCAAGGCCGATTGCAGTGATGGCGAGGCCATAACGAAGCTGCTCGGTGGTGACAGGCAGGCCGCCATCGGCGTCGAGCGCGCAGATGAGGTCTGGCGTGACCGCCAGCAATTCGTCCGCGTCGTCGCGGCAGATCAGGAACTCGTTCTGGAACTCGACGGTGAAGCTGCGCCCCTCGTCTTCGTCCATGCCCTTGAACTCGGCCTTGCCGCGCGCGAAGCCGCCCACGGTCCGCCGGTCGATGTCGACCACGCGGCCGGTGAACAGCCGCTTGCCGTCCAGTCGCTTCACCAGCGCTTCGGCAGGATTGCGGCTTGCCTTGCGTTCCGACGCCATGGTCTCGCCGATCTCCTTGATCAGCGACATGGAGCCGTGAAGGATACCGCGCTTCACTTCGGCGCCGCTCATTGGGTAGAGAGCGACAAGGGCAGCTCCGCCCATCTCGACGGTCTGACAACGGGCCAACCGCTCCGTCCACTTGTTCGAAATCGCGTTGATGACCGAGCTGTTGCCCTTGTCGTCGGCAAGCACCATCGGCGTAGCCGAGATGCCGTGGATCGTCATCGTCACCATTTGGAGCTCCGGAAAGGCGCGCCCCATGCCGTCGCCGTCGATCAGCGGCAGGCCGGTGGCCGCGGCGACCGCATAGGGGATGGTCGAGTTCAGCCCGCCCGCCTCGATGCAGATCAGCGCATCGGCCTTGCGACCCAGAAATGCCTCCAGCTGGGCGAGCGCCTCTCGCGCCTCGTTGCCGTTGGGTAGCTTCTCGACCATCACGGTCGGCGCACCCATCATGCAGACGGGGATGCAAAGCGCGTCGTCGGCGAGTTCGTCGGCCGAGATGATCGTGACCGGGCCGTGCTGCGCGATCACCTGCTTGGCCATCAGCTTGCCGATATAGGGATCGCCGCCGCCACCCGTGCCAAGGAACGCCCCGCCCAACGCGATGGCGTCCATGTCGCCGGCCGTCACCGTGAATGACGTCATGTTGCGCCTCCCTTGCTGTCAATGCTCATCGGCTTGAAGACCAGGTCGTCAAAGCCGAAGCCCTTCGGCCCCACGACCTCCAGCGCCTCGGGGGTGCGCAGGAGCGGATGGCAGGGGATAGCCAGCACCGCCACCCGCTGCCCATAGCGCAGCATTTCGGTCGAGATCGCCTCGCCGCTATCGGCATCGAGGATCACGATTAGGTCGGGCACAATCACCTCAACCTCGCCATTGCGCGAGAAGATGAGGAACTCGTTTTGGATGTGGACCGAAGCCTCGTCGCCCTCAAAGGCCTCGAAACCCCTGATGATGGCCTCCCCGCGCACGAAGCCGCCGGCCAGATGCCGCTTGAGATCGGTGATCTTGCCGCGAAAGACGACCTTGCCGTCCTCGCTTTCGCAGATCGCCTCAATTGGATCGCGATGGCTGCGGCGTGCTTCCAGCACCGCGTCGCCGAGCGAAATCGCCTTGGTATAGGAATTCGGGATGGCGAAGCGCTTGATGAACTCGCCCGACATCGGTGCGCTGGCAAGCGTCGAGGCGCCGCCTTGTGCCACGACGCAGGCGCGCGCCATGCGCTCGTGCCACAGTTCCGAGATCGCGTGATCGAAGATCACCACATTGCCGTGCGGGTCGCACATTACGCTTGGTGTCGAGCGATGGCCGTAGATGGCGTAGCTCGTCATCTGCATCTCGGGGAAAGCGCGGCCCATGCCGTCGCAATCGACGACCGGCAGGCCAGCCATGGCCGCCGCAATCAGCGGTTCCATGGAGTTCTGGCCACCGATTTCCTCGCAGGCGATCGCGTCGACCTTGATGCCGAGCCGCTCCTCAAGCGCACGTACGCAGCGCAGACCCTCGCGGCCTTCTTTGATGCGCTCGTGCGAGACAAGCGGGGCGCCGATGCCGCCCATGGCGACGACGCGTGCGTCGTCTGGCATGCTTTCAAGCGGGATGATCTCCATCACATGGCCCTCGCGCAGCGCCTGACGCACTCTGAGCTTTCCGACATAGGGGTTGCCGCCACCGCCGGTGCCCAGGATGCCGGAGCCGATCTCAAGCGCCTCGACCATTGGCTCGTCGAGGCGCCATCCGCCCTGTGCGCGATCAAGCATCGTAGCCGCCCATCTCGCCGACCACCTTGACGTGGATGCGCGTAGCATTGCCGGGCAGGTAGGCCAGCGGCACGTCCTCGCGCTCAATCGTCTCTATGGTCGCGGCATCCGCACCAGACCGGATCGCCTTCTCGCGCGCCTCGTCCTCGGCCTGTTTCAGGCAGATTTCGCGTGTCAGCCCCTTTTCGAGCGAGAATATCCGGTCAACTTCGCCGCTGATTTGAGCGATTGCCGCGCCGACGGCGTTGGCAACTGCGAAATTGTCGGGGCGGATGACGTTCAGGTCGCCGATCTGGTCAGGCATCAGGATTGAGCCGCCGCCTACCGCGATCACCGGGATCGGCTCCGGCGACAGGCGGGTGCGCTCGATAGCGCGCTCCAGCATACGCGTTATCTCGTCGCGCGCCGCGTCCAACAGATCAGGATCGAGTTCCGCAACCCTGGATGCTTCACCGACCAAAGCTTCGCCCCGCGCGACGGCGATATCCGTCGCCGTCAGCGTGTCGCCGCCAAACACTCGCGCTTCTTGCGTGATGCGGTAGCCGACCGATTGCGGGCCAACCGTCGTGGTGCCGCCCTTCTGGCGTACCAGCGAGCCGCCGCCCAGCCCGATAGAAAAGACGTCTGGCATGCGGAAATTGGTGCGCACGCCGCCAATGTCGACCACAGTTGCCGCCTGGCGCGGGAAACCATGCTGCAGCGAGCCGATGTCCGTCGTCGTACCACCGATATCAACCACGATTCCGTCGCGCACACCGGTCAGGAACGCCGCGCCGCGCATGGAGTTGGTCGGACCGGAGGCGAAGGTTAGCACCGGGAAGCGCTTGACGATCTCAGCGCCCATCAGTGTGCCGTCGTTCTGGGTGATGAAGAACGGGCAGGCCAGACCAGCCGACTTCAGTGCATTGGCAAAGGCATCCACAGTGCGCGCGCTGAGCTCAAGCAGGCTCGCATTCATCACGGCCGCACTCTCGCGCTCAAGCAGGCCGATGCGGCCGATCTCACTCGACAGGACCACGGTCACGTCCGGGCACCTTTTCAGCAGACGCGCGCGCGCGTCTTCTTCCATCTTCGCGTTGATGGGGCCGAAGACCGACGTGATCGCTGCAGCGCCGATACGCTTGGCGTTGATGTCGTCCGCGATGCGGTCGATCTCATCGAGGTCGAGCGCGGCGAGTTCGCGCCCGTCGAATTCATAGCCGCCGCGCACGAGATAGCCGTGGCCGCCGACCGCCTCGCGCAAATCGTCCGGCCAGTCGACCATCGGCGGAAGGCAGGCCGTCGCCGGCAGGCCGAGTCGGATCGCCGCGACCGGATTGATATGACGGCGCTCGATAACGGCATTGGTGAAGTGTGTCGTACCTATCATCACATGGGTGATCTTCGAGCGGTCAACGCCGGCCTTCGAGATTGCCGCTTCCATTGCCTCGATGACGCCGGAGGTGACATCCTCAGTGGTGGCCGCCTTGACGCCCGACAACACGTTGCGGCCCTGCATGATTACCGCATCGGTGTTGGTGCCGCCGACATCGATCCCTAGACGATACATTGCTCTTGTCCTGTCTTTCTGGTCGGGTTCTCAGGCCGCTGTGTCGACGAGGTAGCGTCTGCGCTCTTCGTCGCTCACGCGGGGTTTGCGTGCTTCTTCCTCGTCGCTGATCACCGGTACGGCGGCGATCAGGGCGCGGGTATAGGGGTGTTGCGGGTTGTCGAAGACCGCGCGCGGCTCGCCGGCCTCGACGATTTCGCCGCGCAGCATGATGGCGATGCGGCTGCAGAAGTTCCGCATCAGCGATAGGTCATGCGAGATGAAGAGATAGGTCAGCCCCAGCTCATCACGCAGCCGGGTCAAGAGCGCAATCACGTTCTTCTGCACCGAGACGTCGAGCGCCGATGTTGGCTCGTCGAGGACGATGATCTCCGGGTCGGCCGCCAGCGCGCGGGCAATCGCGACGCGCTGCTTCTGACCGCCGGAGAGCTCATGCGGGTACTTCCCGACATAGTTGGCGGGCAGGTCCACCTGGAGCAGCAGTTCGACGATCCTGTCGTCCAGCGCCTTGCCGCGGATGCCGGCGAAGACGAGCGGCACGCGCAGGGTCTGGCCGACGGTGCGCTTGGGATTCAACGATGTGCCGGGATTTTGGTAAACAATCTGGATCTTGCGCCGGAAAGCGTCGCTGCCACGCTCGTCCTCGACCGGCTGACCGTCGACGATGGCGGCGCCTTTCGTCGCACCGATCAGGCCCATCACAATGCGCGCGACCGTGGTCTTGCCCGAGCCGGATTCGCCAGCGAGCCCGAATACTTCACCGCGCCGCACGGACAAAGAGACGTCCGAGACCGCCACATGGCGAGTGCCCTTCCCGATCAGCAGCCTCTGCTCGAAGACCTTGGTGACACCGAGCAATTCGATGATCGGGTCGGCGTCGGCGGGCTTCTGGTCCTGAACCTTCGCGCCGTAGAGCGGCGGAATCGCGTCGATGAGCTCGCGGGTGTAGGCCTGCCTGGGCCGCGAGAATATTTCGCCGAGCGAGCCGTGCTCGACGATCTCGCCGTGGCGCATGACATAGACGTTGTCAGCCATCTGGCGTACGACACCGAGATTGTGAGTGATCATCAGGAGTGAAAGGCCGTTGTCGGCAACCAACCGGTTGATCAGCTTCATGATCTCGTCCTGCGTCGTCACATCGAGCGCAGTGCCCGGCTCATCGGCGATTAGGAGGTCGGGCTGGTGCAGCAGCGACAGTGCGATCAGCACACGCTGGCGCATACCGCCCGAAAGCTGCGACGGATAGGCTTTCATGATGCGGTGCGGATCGTCGAGCTGAACCTTGCGCAGCACACCGAAGATGCGTTCGCTGCGTTCAGCAGCGGCGCTCTTCCGGCCGAGGCGCCGGTCGGCGTAATACATCACATCGTCGAGATGGCGGCCAATCCGGAACACCGGATTAAATGAAGACAGCGGGTCCTGCATGATGACGGAAAAGGCGGTGCCCTTGAGACTGTCGCGGCGCGCGCGTGGCATTGCCAGAACGTCCTCGTCTCGAAACAATATCTGTCCGCTCTCCAGACGCGCATTGGATGGCAGCGTGCCGACAATTGCCTTGCTGGTCACGGACTTGCCGGAACCGGTCTCGCCGATCAGCGCCACGCGCCCGCCCTGCGGGATCGTCAGGGCCACGTCCTTGAGAACATGCAACCGTCGGCCATAGGTGTGGAAGGAGACGTTGAGACCGGTAATGTCGAGGAGTGCAGCCACCTCTAGACCTCCACGTCGAACATGTCGCGCAGGCCGTCGCCCAGAAGGTTGAAGCCGAGCGTGGCGTAGAAGATGGCGAAGCCGGGCGCCAGGACGCCCCACCACATTTCCGGCAGGAACTGACGGCCGTCGGCGACCATCGAGCCGAGATCTGGCGTCGGTGGCTTCACCCCCAGCCCGAGGAAGGACAGCGTCGCGCCGAACAGGATGACGAAGGCGGCGTCCAGCGTTGTCTTGACCGAAATGACCGAAATGCAATTGGGCAGGATCTCGCGCGTCAGTACATGCCAGTGGCTGGCGCCGGCGACCCTCGCGGCTTCCACAAAGTCTTCAGCTGCGATCGACTTTGACACGCGGTAGACCAGCCGTGCGTGCCAGGTCCACCACAGAAGCGTGATCGCGATCATCGCATTGACAAGGTTCGGCTCGAGCACATTGCCCACTGCGAGCGCCATCACCAGAGGCGGGATCGCCAGCATGACATTGGTGAGCCCCGTGATCAGCCGCTCGGTCCAACCGCCGAAATAGCCCGCGGCAAGGCCAAGCGCCGCACCCAACGGCACAGCGACCGCGAGGACGCCCACGACCAGCAGCAGCGAGATGCGGAAACCGTAGATGACGCGGGTGAGGATGTCGCGGCCGACCTTGTCGGTTCCCATCCAGTAGGAAAGGTCGGGAGCGCTGTGCCGGGCGCGAAAATTCACGGCAGCGCCGACATGTTCGGGATAGGGCGCGAGGAGTGGCGCGAATACCGCGACAAACACCACCGACAGCACCATCAGCGCGCCGATGATTGCAGTCGGGTTCCGGGTGAAGCGGTACCAGGCCATGTAGCGCGGCGTCAGCGCCTTGGTCTCGTGGGTGACATCGACCGCCATCAGCGCACCTCCTTGAGCCGCAAGCGCGGATCAAGCACGAGCAGAATGATGTCGATCACGATGTTGGCGACGATGAAGAACAGGCCCGACAGCAGCACCACGCCCATCACCGCGTTTAGATCCTTTTGGAGGATCGCCGAAAGGCCATAGGAGGCGAAGCCGCCCCATGAGAAGACAAGTTCGACCACGAAGGCGTTACCGATCAGCGAGGCGAATTCGAGCCCCATGATGGTCAGCGGCGCGATCGAGGAAAGCTTGAGCAGATAGCGGAACACGATCACCTGATCCGGTACGCCGAAGGATTGCAGCGTCAGAACATGGTCGCGGCGCTGGTTCTCGATCATCGCGGAACGGGTGATGCGCGTGATCTGGCCAATGCCCGCCATGGCGAGAGCCAGCGCCGGGAAGAGAATGCGCTGCAAGGCGTCTGAGAAAACATCAATTCGGCCATGAGCGAGTGAATCGACAAGAAGCAGGCCGGTCGGTCCTGTCGGCGCCGAAAGCGTGTGATCGATGCGACCGATGATGGGCCAGTCGACAAGAAAATAGGCGGCGAAGAGTTGGAGCAGGATCGCAAACAGAAAGCTCGGCATGGTAACGCCGACGATCGAGAAGAAGCGCCCCGTATTGTCGATCCATGTATTGCGGTAGCGCGCGGTGATCACGCCGAGCGGAATGGCGATCAGCGCCATCATGATAACGGTCACCAGGACCAGTTCGAGGGTCGCAGGAAGCAGCGCCGCGATTTCCGTCGACACCGGCCGTCCGGAAATCAGCGAGCGGCCGAGATCGCCCTGCAGCGCGTTCCAGACATAGGTCGCGTACTGCTCTATCAGCGGCCGGTCGAGCCCCATAGACTGGCGCATTGCATCGACCTGCTCCTGAGAGGCGCTGGGACCAAGCGCAATGCGCGCGGGATCGCCTGGCACGACGCGGGCGAGGACGAAGATCATCAGCGAAAGGACGAACAGCACGCCAACGAAGCCGGCGATGCGCTTGGCAAACGTATAGAGGTAGTTCTCCTGCATCCCGATAACGCGTCCCCGATGCGCCGCACCTTCGATTGGCGCGATCTTTCTTCGGCGTATCTTGGGAGCGTGAGGCCCCTCGCCTCAACATGCAAGAAGTCTAGGTTATGGAGATTCTGGTATAGGTTTTTTCATAGCCAACCTAGCGAGCGAGCGCTGGCCACCGCTTCGGCACGCTTGCGGCATCCCATCTTCCGGTAGGTGTTGGTCAGATGAAATTTTATGGTGACCTCCGAGAGCCTGAGTTGGCGCGCCACGAACTTGTTGGTCGCGCCTTCCCCCACGAGGCGCAGAACGCGCAGCTCCTGCCTGGTGAGCGGCGTTCGTTCTGTCTCGCGGCGCTGCGTAAATGTGTGCAGCTTGCGCACCGTGGCGCGCCTGTCTGGCGAGGACAGCACGTGCGCAGCGATACGCTTGTCGTCCAGCAGGGCGTCGATAAGGCCTACGTCGCCGAGCAGATGCGTAATGACGCCGATCCGCGCAATATCCTCCAGCAGTTCCGAGAACAACTGGCGCGCGCGGGTGACGTCACGATGTGTGCGGGCGAGATAGGCCGCCCATAAGCGCAGCCTGCCGCGCTCGCGCTCGCCGATGTTTTCATTGCGCAGCAGCATCTCAACCTGGTCGCGCAGGATCGGACGCCGCGGCTGATGTTGGATCAGATGGCGTAGCCACGCCATCGCCAGTTCGATTTCGATCGGGTCGACAAGGCGCGCCAGGGCCTCCTCGGCGCTTTCGACCCAAGTGAGATTGATGCGCGACTGCACGGTCATGAGCCGATCGGATGCCGACTGCCAGCGATTGGCGGTCTGCAGGATCTCGACCTCGCGCATGGTAATGGCGAGATTGAAGCGCCGCGAGCGCCACTCCTGCACGCGCCATTTGTCGAGAAAGCTGATGGCGGCGCCGAGCCCCACCTGACGGCTCACCACCCGACTGCAATAGACCAGCGCCAGTTCCACGACCGTCGGCCAGATCTCGCCATAGGCGAACTTGTCGAATTCCTCCGCAACGAAACGCACGAGATGTTCCGGCTCACCCTTCTCGTATGCGACCACGCCATCGAGCAGGTTCAACAAGCGCTGGTCGGTCGGCGTCTCGAAGCGAACCCGGCCGAGCGCGTCGCGTGCCTGCGATAGCCAGCGCGCAGCCTCGCCTAACATGCCGCGTCGTAACGAGAAGACGACCCGATGCAGCTCAATGTAAAAGACGAGCAGATGCGCTTCAGCTTCGCGATAATGATGGTGCGCGCGCTTGGCGATCTCCTCCGCCTCGTTCAACTCCTGCCGTTGCAGGCAGACCGCGAGCATGGAGTTGTAGAAACCGCCGCGATGCAGATGATCGTCGACCGGAAACTCGGCCAACATGTCGAACAGCAGCGTGCGCAACTCGTTCGAGACCGTGTGGTCCTCGTAGATCGCCATCAGGAACCGGAACTGGCGTACCGCAAGCGAATAGCGCGCCCTGCCGCGGATCACGGTCTCGAGGCTTAGCATGTCGTCGCCGAAACGCCGGACGATCAGGAAACGCGCATGGGCGACGTTGCCGGCCTTCAACGCATGCATGGCAAGCGCCAGGGTCAGCATTTCCTCAGCGTCCACCACTTCCTGCGCGAAACCCGTCAGTATGTCTAGGCAGGCATCGTTGCCATGATAGTGAATGAAGTAGACCCCACCGCTTTCCCTAAATAGAGAGAGCGCGCGTTCGAAATCGCCGCGATCCTGCGCGGCACGGATCATGGCGACAGGATCAGCCGCAGGCTGGTCTCTGGCAACGGGAGTGCTTCCGCTCACCGCCGCGCGCAAAACACTCGCGGCATCCCCGGAAACGAGTTGGAGTTCGCCGCCCTTCCAGCGAACCGCGGCGGGGAGTCTGGAGGCCAATCTTGCCGCCGCGGCGCGTTCCCGGCGTGACACCGTTATTGCCGGTTCGCTGCCGTCATCGTCGGCGCGGCAGAGGCGTCGAAGTAGCCGCCGCTCTCTATCGGGGAGCAGTTCGATCAGATCGGCGATCATGCTCGAAACGTCATTGTGCATGGCCCAGGATATCCACACTATGCGCCCGTACAAAGCTTGGATGCTCTGCTATCAATCTGTGACGCCTTCATACGAGGCCTATACCGCGGCGTCGCCCTGGATGAAGGCTAACCCTGCGATTCAACCCGGCACCGGCGTACCGACCGAGCCCGAAGTCGCCGGTAAGCCCTGGCTCGCAAGAGGGAGTTCGTCCGCCACCACCGCTGGCCGGAACGTTCGGACGTTCCGGTGCATCAGCCCTATGGCCGTGCCACGCGTCTGACTATCCTGACTTGGAATCGGAACGTGGAGGCCCGGCTTCTTGCCGACCAGCGCGTATGGTCGAGAAGATCATCGACTTGGTCGACGACCATGAAAGTGCACCGGACGCCAATCCCTTTTCCCTTGCCACTGAGTTCACCGAACAGACGAAGCGGTAGCTGCGGGTGCTTTCACATTTCGCTTGACGAACAGTTTTAGTCCTGCTTCAATTTTAGTCTTGCTAAAACGAGGAGCGAGATGGCAGACGCAGCAGTAAATGATAGCCGAAGGGCTGAAGCCGATTACCCGCTCGGCAAAAGACTGCGCGAGCGACGCCGTGCGCTGAGCCTGACGCTGAAGGAGGTTGCCGACGGGTCGGGGCTCTCCGTCGGATTCATCTCCCAGATAGAACGCGGTATTGCCGCGCCCTCCCTGTCCTCGCTGGTCTCGGTTGCACGTGTTCTGGGCACCGAGGTTGGAGAGTTCCTTTCACAGCCCGAGGGCGACCTGCCGATCACCCGGCACGACCAGCGTCCTGTCTATGCGGTCAGCCCGCATTCGCTTACCTATGAACGCGTCTCCTCCACCTTCCCTGGCAACGTTTTGCGCTCGGTCATCATTCACGAGCCGCCGGGGCACCGCAGCGAGCCTATCTCGCACGAAGGCGAGGAAATGTTCTACGTGCTGGAGGGAACCGTCACGGTCGAAGTCGACGGTGAACTGACCGTTCTGGAAGCCGGCGACACGCTCCACTTCCCCTCCACCAAGACCCATTCGTCGTGGAACCATTCTGACCGGCCGGCCACCATCTTGTGGATCGGCACAATGGATGTGTTCGGCGACGATCCCAACGAGGAGCGGCCCAGCAAAGGCGGCGTTAAGCGCGGCGACAGTGACAACAAAACAAGCGCAACAACGAACTAACAGAGGTGTGAACGATGCAACGGTACAAGCTTCCATTCGCGGCGGCCCTGCTTGCCGCTACGGCCCTGACGGGCACCACTGCGGCGGCGCAGACTGTCCTGCGCCTGGACGAGGTCGCGGTAGGCGAACTCGATCCCGGCAAGGCAACCGACTACGCCGACTCAATCCTGATGTTCAACGTCTACGACACGCTGGTCCTGCCGGTGCAGGGCGGGCCGGGCTACGCGCCCCATCTCGCCGAAAGCTGGGAGGCCGACGGCACCGACTTTGTCTTCAAGCTGCGTGACGGCGTAACGTTCCAGAGCGGCAATCCGCTGACGGCGGAGGACGTCGTGTTTTCGCTCAACCGCATGAAGGCGCTAGGCCAAGGCCTTTCGTTCATCTTCACGAATGTGGAGAGCGCCGAGGCCGTCGACGAGCACACGGTGCGCTTCAATCTGAACGAGGCCTATTCGCCCTTCATTGCGTCGCTGGTGCGGCTGCCGATCGTCGACAAGAAGCTGGTGATGGAAAACCTCGGCGACGGCGAAGGCGAAATGAAGGACTGGGGCCAGGCGTATCTCTCTGCGCAGTCTGCAGGGACCGGTGCCTACAAGGTCGTCTCGCACAATCCGCAGGAAGAGACGGTGATGGAAAAGAACGGGGAGTATTTCCTCGATGTCGCCGACGCCGCTCCCGACCAGGTGCGCCTGCGCTACGGGCTGGAGCCCGCCACTGTGCGGACGCTGATTGCCCAGGGCGAGCACGACATCTCCTCACAATGGCTTCCGCCCGAGGTGCTGAAGGCTCTGGCCGACGACGGGGCCCAACTTCTCACCGAGACCGGCGGCGGCGCCTTCTACATCAAGATGAACACGCAGAAGCCGCCGCTAGACGACGTCAACTGCCGCCTCGCGCTCGCCAGGGCGTACGACTACGGCGCCGGCATCACCATGGTGGCGATCACCGGCGACGTGGCGCAGGGCAGTCCCTCGACAGGGGCGGTACCTGTCGGCATGTTCGGCGCCAATCCCGCCGGCGAGACGCTGTCGCGTGACCTCGAGGCGGCCAAGCAGCATCTGGCCGAGTGCAAGTACGATCCGGCCGACTTCACGCTCGAGATCTCCTGGATCGGCGAGGTGCCGCTGGAGGAGCGCTATGCGCTTTTGATGCAGGCGAACTTCTCCGAACTCGGTATCCAATCCGAGATCAGGAAGGTGCCGTGGGCGCTGTTCACCGAGCAAGTCACCAAGCCAGAGAACACGCCGAACATCTCGCAGGTCTTCGTCAACGCGGTGACCGGTGATCCCGACACGCTGCTCTACCCGATGTACCACTCCTCGGCGGCGGGCACGTGGCAATCTCCGGAATACCTGAACGACGAACAGGTGGACGCTGCGCTCACCAAGGGCCGGACGGTGACCGAACCGGACGGGCGCGACGCGGCCTACGCGGAGTTGAACAATCGGTTGATGGAGATCGCGCCGACCGTCTTCGCCTATGACCGCCAGTCGATCTTCGCCGCGTCGAACCGCGTCAAGGCGCCGGCGCTCTCCGATCCGGGCGAAGCCTTCGGCCTGGATGGCATGGGGTTCTCCTTCCGGCTCATGGAAATGACCGGCGAATAACATCGCACAGCATCCGGACCGGCGCAGAGCCGGTCCGGCCGCAAACCGGAAGCCCGACGTCATGTCGCCTGTCGTCCGCCTCGTCATGAAGCGGCTGGGAGTATCGTTGATCGTCTTGGTCGGCGTCTCCATGCTGATCTTTACAATCGCCCGGGTCATACCCGGTGATCCGGCGCGCATCGCGCTCGGGCCGAACGCGACGGCTGAGCAGGTGGCAGCGCTGCGCGAGCGGCTGCATCTCGACGAGGCGCTGCCGGTGCAGTACGGGCATTTCATCGCAGATCTCGCGCAGGGCGACCTCGGCGTTTCGCTCTACACGAACCGGCCGGTGACGCGCGACATCGCGCAGTTTCTGCCGGCCACGCTGGAGCTCATTTTCTTCGCCGGCACGATGATGATCCTGATCGGGCTGCCGCTCGGCGTCCTATCCGCACGCTACCGCGACACATGGGTGGACGGTACGATCCGCGTCGTGTCGCTGCTCGGGGTATCAGCGCCAAGCTTCGTCTGGGCAGTGATCCTGATGCTGCTCTTCGCCTTCTTCCTGCCGATCTTCCCGATCGCGGGGCGGCTCGCTGACAGCTTCACGGTGCCGGCGGTCACCGGCTTCCTGCTTGTTGACACACTGCTTGCCGGTAACGTCCGTGCCTTCGGCAACGCCGCCTGGCACATCGTGCTGCCCGCATTCGCGCTGGCGCTGTCGGGCATCGGCCAGGCGGCAAGGCTGACTCGGGCCAACATGATCGACACCTACAACAAGCCGTTCATCGAGATGGCCCGATCCTATGGCTTTCCGGAGCGGCGCATCGCCAACCGATATGCCTTCCGCCCCTCGATGATCCCGTCGCTCACGATCATCGGCCTCGATTTCGCGGCCATGCTTGGCAATGCCTTCCTGGTCGAGGCGGTCTTCGCCTGGCCCGGCCTATCGCGCTACGGCGTCGCGGTGATCCTGCGCAAGGATCTCAATGCCATCGTCGGCACAGTGCTTGTCATCTCGGCGATGTTCCTGATCGTGAACATCATCGTCGACCTCCTGATCGCCTTCATCAATCCGCGCATCCGTCTGTCACAGAGGACGTCATGAAACGCACGGTAGCGATACTGACCAGCAATCCGCTGTCGGCCCTCGGCGTCGTCCTTGTCGCTGCGGTGGTGCTGTCGGCGATCTTCGCCGATTTCATCGTTCCCTTCCCCGAGCATCGGGGCTCTGTCGTCGACTTTACCAATTTCAATCGGGCGCCGAGCTGGCAGAACTTGTTCGGCACCGATCTCGTCGGTCGCGATCTCTTCAGCCGGGTGATCTTCGCCTACCGCATCTCGCTCGTCCTAGGCGTCGTCGTGCTGGTGATCGCCGTGCCGATCGGCGTGACCGTGGGGCTCGTCGCCGGCTATCTCGGCGGCTGGACCGAGACGGTGCTGATGCGCATCACCGACGTGTTCCTGTCGATACCGCCGCTGGTGCTGGCCATGTCCATGATGGGCCTGCTGGAGCCGACGCTGACCAACGGCATGCTGGCCGTCACGGCCATGTGGTGGCCCTGGTACACGCGCCTGGTCTACAATATCACGCGCTCGGAAAAGGAAGAGGGCTACGTGCTCGCCGCCGAATTGATCGGCGCCTCGAAACCACACCTGATCTTCCGCGAGATCCTGCCCAACTGCGTGCCGGCCATCCTGACCAAGATGACGCTCGATCTCGGCTTCGTCATCTTGATCGCGTCGTCGCTCTCGTTCCTCGGCCTCGGTGTGCAGCCGCCGACGCCCGATCTCGGCTCAATGGTCGCGGACGGCGCCAAATACCTGCCGGACTCGTGGTGGCTGACCGTCTTCCCAGGGCTGGCGATACTGGTCGCGGTGTTCGGCTTCAATCTGCTTGGCGACGCACTGCGCGAAATTCTGGGGGTGGACCAATGACCTCCCCCACCCTGCTGATCCGCGACCTGCACCTCGCCTTCGGGGGCTACTCCGGCCGCGTCGAGGTGCTTCACGGCATTTCGATTCACATCAGGCAGGGCGAGCGCGTCGCGTTGGTGGGCGAATCGGGCTCAGGCAAATCGGTGACCGCGCGCATCGTACTCGGGCTGCTGCAAATGACGCGGACGGCGCGCATCGGCGGGCTGATCGCCTTCGAGGGGCAGGACATCGCGAAACTCACGCCGCGCCAGCACCATCGTCTGCGCGGCACGAAGATGTCGATGATCTTTCAGGACCCGACCTCGTCGCTCAACCCGGTCTACCGCATATCGGAGCAGTTCCGCGAAGTGCTCAGGCGCGGTGTGCCGGACATCGAGCGGACAGAAGCCGACGCGCGAGCGGCCGACCTGCTCGCCGACTGCTCGATCGGCGATCCGGAGCGCGTGCTGACAAGCTACCCGTTCCAGCTTTCGGGCGGCCTGAACCAGCGCGTCATGATCGCCATGGCGCTCGCCAACGAACCGTCGCTGCTGATTGCCGACGAGCCGGGTACAGCTCTCGACGTGACGGTGCAGGCACAGACGCTGAAGCTGATGCGCGAACTCGTAGCGCGGCACGACACGGCGGTGCTGTTTATCTCGCACAATCTCGGCGTGGTGCGCGAGTTCGCCGACCGCGTCTATGTCATCTACAAGGGCCGCATAGTCGAGCACGGCCGCACGGCGGACCTATTTGACGATCCGCGCCACCCCTACACGCGCGCGCTGATGGACGCCATTCCGCGCATCACCGGCGGAGGCATCCCGGAAATCGCGGATGCTTCCGACACGTATCTCGCACCGATCATCGTACATGAGGGCTGTGCCGAGCCGGAGGTTGCGCCATGACCGCGCCGCTGCTCTCGCTCGATTCCGTATCAAAGGTCTTCAAGGTCGGCGGCCGGGAGATCGTGGCGGTGGATGGCGTGTCGCTCGACGTGATCGCAGGCGAGTGCATGGCGATCGTCGGGGAGTCCGGCTCGGGCAAGTCCACAATCGCCAACATGATCCTCGGCGTCTATCCGCCGTCGGGCGGAACGGTCTCGCTGCGCGGCGAAACACTACCGGCCCGCCGGACGCGGGCCCATCGCCGGGCGATCCAGCTTGTTCAGCAGAACCCGCTCTCATCGCTCAATCCGCAGCGCACGGTCGGCGCGTCGCTCAGGTTGCCGCTCGACGTCCACGACATCGGCGACAATGCGAAGCGGTGGACGCGCGTTGGCGCGCTTCTGGAGGAAGTGCATTTGCCGGCCGATTTCCGCTCGCGGTCGCCGGCAGCACTTTCCGGCGGCCAGCGGCAGCGCGTTGCGATCGCCCGGGCGCTTGCCTGCGAATCCGAGCTGGTCGTGCTCGACGAACCGACCTCGGCGCTCGACGTGCTCGTCCAGGCCCGCATCCTCAAGCTACTCATGGAACTACAGCGCCGCCGCGGGCTTACCTTCGTGTTCATCACGCACGACCTCTCGGTGGTCCGCAACATCGCCGACCGGGTCGCGGTCTTCGAAAAGGGTCGGCTGGTCGAACTGGGATCGGTGGAGGCCATCTTCACGGATCCATCACACCCCTACACACGAAGCCTGATCGCCGCCATCCCGGTGGTCACCAGCGAGGAACAGGCACTCAAGGAGAGCCTCACGCAGAAGGAAGAGAAGATTGACCACAGCTGACTATGCGCCCTTTGTGGAGGCACTTGCCTTCGTAAACCAACCCGACGCCACATTCGAAGCCATGTGGCGTCTGACCAGCGAGACCCTCGGCGTCAAGCTGTTCACGCTGATGAGTTTCGACCGCGGTGCAGGCGTGGCTGAACGCTTCTATTCCAACATGCCCGATGCCTATCCGGTTTCGGGAACCAAGCCGATGAACATAACCGATTGGGGGCGGCACGTGCTGGAGGAGCAACAGGTCTTCGTCGCCAATGACATTGAAGGGATCGCGGAAGTCTTCTTCGATCACGAACTGATTCGCTCGCTCGGTTGCGAGTCGGTCATCAACATCCCCGTGGTCATCGGCGGTGCGGTCGCAGGTACGATCAACTGCCTGCATGAAGCAGGCTACTACACCGACGACAGGATCAGGTCGGCCGAGCACCTCAAGCTGCCGGGCGCCGCCTGCTTTCTGCTCCGTGAACGCAACCAACCCAGGGGAGCCGCATGATGGCGAACAAGACGATACGCGTGGCGACCGATGTCGGCGGCACCTTCACCGATCTCGTGGCATTCGAGAGCAACGAAGCAACCGGAATTCCCCGCATCGTAACCGCCAAGTCCGACACCACACCGCCCGACTTCGAGCTGGGCGTGCTCAAGG
Organism: Rhizobiaceae bacterium; assembly: GCA_040880025.1. Lineage (GTDB taxonomy): Bacteria > Pseudomonadota > Alphaproteobacteria > Rhizobiales > Rhizobiaceae > RCIO01. Next base: position 95,042 of record JBBDJD010000011.1, on the reverse strand, counting down.
TACTGGAGAAGGGCGGCATTGACCCGGCCGCCGTCGATTTCCTGGCCCACGGCACGACCGTGGTCATCAACGCCCTGACCGAGCGCAAGGGCGTGAAGGTTGGGCTTATCACCACCGAGGGTTTCCGCGACACATTGGAGATCGCACGAGGCAACCGTCCGGATTTCTTCAATCTCCACTACGAGAAGCCGAAGCCCTTCGTGCCGCGCTATCTGCGCCGCGAACTGCCAGGCCGGATCAGCTACAAGGGCGTCGAGATGGCGCCGCTCGACCTGTCGGGGCTGAAGGCGATCCTGGACGATTTCCGCGCCGACGGCGTCGAGGCCGTCGCTATCTGCTTCCTCCATTCATACGCCGATCCAGGTCACGAGCAGGCCACGCTTGTCGAAACCCGCAAACTTTGGCCGAGCGTCTCCGCCGTCGCCTCGCACCAGATCACGCGCGAATGGCGCGAATACGAACGCACGAACACGGCAGTGCTCTCGGCTTATGTGCAGCCGATCGCCGAACGCTACCTGTCGCGGCTCGCCGACGGCCTGAGAGAGAAAGGATTCTCGAAAAGTCCCTATATCATGCAGTCCAACTGCGGCGTGGATTCGCTCGAGGCGGTGTCGAAAATTCCCGTCACCATGGTCGAATCCGGCCCGGCCTCCGGCGTGTGGGGCGCGGCTGAACTCGGCAAGCTGATCGGTGAACCGAATGTGCTGGCGCTCGATATCGGTGGCACCACGGCGAAATGCGCGCTGATCGAGGACGGTCAGGTGAAGATCATGACCGATTACTGGATCGAGCGCGACCGCACCACAGCCGGATACCCGATCATGGTGCCGGTGGTCGACCTGGTCGAAATCGGCAACGGCGGCGGCTCGATCGCCTGGGTTGACGATTTCGGCAAGCTGCATGTCGGCCCGCAATCTGCCGGAGCGGTGCCCGGCCCCGCCGCCTACGGCCGCGGCGGCACGGAAGCCACGACCACCGACGCCAATCTCCGGCTCGGTCGCATCAACCGCGACTATTTCTGCGGCGGCGAGGTGACAGCGGACATGGCAGCGGCGGAGAACGCCATTCAAGCGGTGGGCGTAAAGCTCGGCGTCGACGCCGACGAGGCCGCGCGCGGTATCATCCGCATCGCCAACAACAACATGGTCAACGCGCTCAAGCTCGTCTCGCTCAACCGGGGTCACGACCCGCGCGACTTCACGCTGGTCGCCTTCGGCGGCGGCGGTGCGATGCACGCCGTTGCCCTCGCCGGCGAACTCGGCGTGAAGAAGGTGGTCGTGCCGGCGGCGGCCTCGGTGTTTTCAGCCTGGGGCATGATGATGTCGGACCTCCGGCGAGACTACTTCATCACCCGCTTGGCCGACCTGAAACCCGGCGCGGCCGAAGGGATCGAGGCGGTGTTTGCCGAAGCCGAGAAAGGGGCACTCAGACAGTTCGAGGCGGAAGGCATCTCGGCCCGCAAGATCAGTTTCCTGCGTCACGGCAAGTTCCGCTACCAGAACCAGGAGCACACAACCGAGGTACTGCTCGACCCGGGCAAGGTCACCGACGACCGGCTGTCGGCGATCGAGCAGTCGTTCCACGAGACTTACGAGCGTGAATACACCTATCGTCTTGACGCGCCGGTCGAGTTGGTGGGCATTCACCTGGTCGCCTCGGCGGAAGTCGGAAAGCTTCCGATGACGGAGCGCAAGCCCACCGGTGCGTCTGCCGACCAAGCGCTCAAGGGCGCCCGCAAGGTCGACTACGCGCTCGACGGCATCCACGAAGCCGCGATCTACGACGGCGAGAAGCTGGAGCCGGGTATGCGCTTCTCAGGCCCCGCCATCGTCGAGGATCCGGGATCAACGATGGTCATCCACCCCGGCAATCAGGTGGAAATCGACGGCTTCGGCAACGTTCATATCCAACTTCAGGGTTGAGGTGCAAAACCATGAGCAACGCAAGCAACGACCCGATCACCCTGGAAATCATCCAGAACTCGCTGCAGGCGACGGCCGACGAGATGTTCGCTGCCATGCGCAAGGCGGCGATGAGTTCGATCATCTACGAGGTGCTCGACATGGGCACCGGTATCATGAACGCGAAGGGCCAGCTCGCCAGTTCCGGCGCCGGCATCCCGGCCTTCATCGGCGTGCTCGACAAGGCCGTGAAAGTGATGGTGCAAAAGTTCGACAAACCCGGTGACATCGAACCGGGCGACGTCTTTACCACCAATGACCCCTACCATGGCGGCGTCACGCATCTGAACGACATCGTCGTGGCAATGCCGGTCTTCGCCGGCGGGCGCATCATCGCCTGGACGGCCAATATCGCCCACAATTCCGACATCGGCGGCATGGCGCCCGGATCGCTGTCGGGTGAAGCGACAGAGATCTGGCAGGAGGGCCTGCGCCTGCCAGCCGTGAAGCTCATATCCAAGGGTGAGCCGATCAAGCCGGTCTTCGAGATCATGAAGGTGAATTCGCGCATGCCGGACTTCCTCGAAGGCGATGTGTGGGCGGCCGTCGCCTCGGTGCGCATCGGCGCAAAACGGCTTTCTGAACTGGCCGAGAAATACGGCATCGAGACTTTCGAGCGGGCGATGTCCTCCTTCATGGATTTCGGCGAACAGGTATCGCTGGCTGAACTGGAAAATCTGCCGCACGGCACGTTCGAGCTCTCCGAAGAGCAGGACGACGGGCGCTTCTACAAGGTCAAGATCACCATCTCCGACAAGGAGTTCGTCGTCGATCTGAGGGACAACCCCGACCAGGATGCCGGTCCGACCAATACGAGCCGTGACGGTGTGATGGTCTGCGCGCAGATGATCTTCAAGTCGCTGACGGACCCCTATTCGCCCTGCAATGAGGGCTCGTTTCGGCCGATCCGGCTCGAAACGCGCGAGGGCTCGGTGTTTCACGCGAAGGAGCCGGCGCCGATCGGTTTCTATTTCGAAACCGAGGTCAGGGTCTACGACCTGATGTGGCGCTGTCTCGCCCAGCATGTGCCCGAGCGGCTGGCGGCGGGCCATTTCTCATCGATCTGCGGCACCTTCATCGGCGGCACACACCCCGACACCGGTCGCCACTACACGATCATCGAGCCGCAACTCGGAGGGTGGGGCGCGAGCTACGGCCGCGACGGCAACAGCGCCATTTTCTCTGGCTTCCACGGCGAGACCTTCAACACGCCGGCCGAGATTTCGGAGGCGCGCAACGGCCTGTTCGTGGATCGAATGGAGCTCAACACCACGCCCGGCGGCGAGGGCAGATGGACCGGTGGTCACGGCATCCGGCTCGACTACCGCATCCGCGTCGACGGCTCCTTCCTGACCGCGGGCTACACGCGCTCGCGCGTCCTTCCCTGGCCGCTCGACGGCGGCAACGAGGGTTCGCCCAACTATGTCGAGGTGCTGCGCAGGGAGGGGGGCAGCGAACGCTATTCCTTTGTCTCCGGGCTGACAGTCAACAAGGACGACGTGATCCGCGTCGTTACCGGGGCCGGCGGTGGTATCGGCAATCCCAAGGATCGCGATCGAGAGGCGGTCCGAGATGACATCCGCAATGGCTTCACCACGTCAGAGCGGGCACGGGAGGTCTACGGCTTCGCCGATTGACGAACGGAAGAAAAGGGAGATGGACGATGACTGAACGGCCCCTGAAAGTGATGTATCTGAGCCCTATCATGGGCACTTCCGCGCATGACGACGTATTCGCCGACATGGCGCGCGAACACAAGCTCCCCGGTACGGAGGTGCACGTCGCGTCGCTGCCGGACTCGGAAGGGCGATTCAGCCATGTCGAATTCCGCGCCTACGAGGCGATGGTGACGCGCGGCATTATCCGCGCCACACGCGCAGCCGCCAGGGAAGGCTTTGATGCCTTGGCCATCGGTTGCTTCTACGACACCGCGCTTCACGACGCGCGTGAAATTTCCGACGACATGATCGTGACGGCGCCGTGCGCCGCCTCCTGTGAGATAGCGGCCAGCCTTGCAAACCGGTTCGGCATCATCGTCGGACGCCGCAAATGGGTGAACCAGATGCACGCCACTGTGCGCGAGCACGGACACGGACACCGGCTCTCAGGCTTCTACCATGTCGAATTGGGCGTGACGGAATTCCAGGCAGACCACGCCGACACCGAGCGCCGTCTTCTGGAGGCTGGGCGCAAAGCGGTCGAAGACGATTTCGCCGAGGCGCTTATCCTCGGCTGCACCATGGAGGTCGGATTTTACCGCGACGTTGAGAAACGGCTCGGCGTACCGGTGATCGACCCGTCAATTGCCGCGCTTAAGCGGGCCGAGTACGGCGCGATCCTGAAGCGGCAGTGCGGCTGGAAGCCGAGCCGCAAATGGTCGAGCGAGGCGCCGCCCGAGGACGAGATCGCCAGAATCGGCGGCTTCGACGACGGCGATGCCTTCGGCAACCGCATCGTCGTTGCGGCGGACGCGCCGGGACCAGCGCGCCAGGCGGCATAAGCATTTTGGATTCGATCGAGGAGACGACGACATGAGCGAAACGGCGGCGCGACTAACGGCACTGCGCGAGACGATGAAGCGAAGCGGAACCGACCTCGTGGCGCTCGGCCCAGGCTCACATATGCAATGGCTGGTCGGCTTTCATCCGCATGCCGACGAGCGCCCGTGCCTGCTTCTGGTTTCGCAATCAGGCGAGTGCTTTCTGATGCCGGTGCTCAATGCCGAAGGGTCGCGCGAGGAGACCGACATTGCCTTCCACAACTGGGCGGATGATGAAGGTCCCGACGCGGCACTTGCCTCGGCGCTCAAGGCGATCGGCGCGAAAGACGCCCGCTCCGTCGTCGTCGACGAGACCATGCGCGCCGACTTCGCGCTGCTGCTTCTTGGCGCCCTGCCCGGCGCGAAGCACGCATTCACGGACGATACGGTGGGCGCGCTGCGCATGCGAAAGAGCGAGAGCGAATTCGCAATGCTGAAGACGAGCGCAGCGGTCGCCGATCGGGCGATGCAGCTGGCGTTCGGCTCGATCAGGCCGGGCATGAGCGAGCGCGAGCTCGCCACGATCATAAGCGACCATTTCGCCTCGGAGGGCGCGGCGACGCTGTTCACCATCGTCGGCGGCGGGCCAAATGGCGCCTTCCCCCATCACCAGTCCGGCGAGCGGAAATTCGTCGAGGGCGATGCGGTGGTAATCGACATCGGCGCGCGTAAAGGCGGCTTTCCGAGCGACATCACACGCATGGTCGCGGTCGGGCGGCCGCCGGACGGATACGAGGAGGTTCACGCCGTTGTCGAGCGCGCCGTGCAGGCGGCGATGAATGCCGCCCGGCCCGGCGTGAAGGCGAAGGACGTTGACGCCGCTGCGCGAACCGTCATCGCGGACGCGGGTTATGGCAAATACTTCGTCCACCGCACCGGCCACGGTCTCGGGATCGACGGACACGAGCCGCCCTACATCACCGCGTCGTCAGAGACCGTGCTGGAGGAAGGCATGGTGTTCTCGCTAGAGCCCGGCATCTACCTGCCCGCCCGCTTCGGCATAAGATTGGAGGACATCGTGATCCTGCGAACCGACGGGCCGGAGATATTCTCCTCACTCCCCCGCGACCTGCACCTATCAAAACGCTGAACCATTGGAGGCGCGCGCCGACGACCCGATCACCGCCACCGTCATCCAGGCGAGTCTGGTTGCGGCCGCAGACGAGATGTTCGCGGTGCTGAAGAAGACGGCAATGAGCCCGATCATCTATGAGGTGCTGGATGTCGGGACAGGCATCACCGATGCGCACGGCGAGCTGGTGAGCTCCGGCGCCGGCATCCCCACCTTCGTCGGCGTGCTCGACAAGGCGGTCAAACGCATCATCGAGCTCAACGGCGTCGAAGCGATCAGCGATGGCGACCTGTTCGTCACCAACGACCCCTACCACGGCGGCGTCACCCATCTGAACGACGTGGTGATCGCCCTGCCGGTATTCGCGCGCGGCAAGCTTGTCGCCTGGGCTGCATCCATCGCCCACTGGAACGATGTCGGCGGCCGGACGCCGGGCTCCATGGCCGTAGACGTGTCGGAAATATTCCAGGAAGGCCTGCGCCTGCCGGCCGTCCGGCTGTTCGTCGACGGTGAGCCGATCCGGCCGGTCTTCGACATCATTGCCGCAAATTCCCGCCTGCCGGATTTCGTGCGCGGCGATCTGTGGGCGCAAGTCGCGGCAAGCCGCAAGGCCGAAAGCCGCGTGAAACAGGTGGTCGAAACCTACGGGCTTATCGCCTACCGCAAGGCGCTGGCGGCACTGTTCGAGGAGGGCGAGCGGCGGGCGCTGGCCGGACTGGCCACCCTGCCCTCTGGCACCTACCGAATCGAGGAAGAGCAGGACGATGGTGTGCTCTGGCATGCGGCAATCACAGTGTCGCCGGACAGGTTCGCCGTCGATCTCGCCGACAACCCGAAGCAGCGCGCCGCACCCTACAACACCAGCCGCGACGGCGCGGTCATCTCCGCGCAGATGATCTACAAGGCACTGACTGACCCGACGCTCTTCACCAATAGCGGCTCGTTTCGCGCGCTGGAGGTCGTCACCGAGCCCGGCACCGTATTCCACGCGACGGGCACTGCGCCGCACGGCTACTACTTCGAAACCCGCATCCGGCTGTTCGACATGCTGTGGCGCTGCATGGCGCAGGCGGTGCCCGAGCGGCTGCCGGCCGGCCACTTCGCCTCGATCTGCGGCACGGTGATCGCCGGCGCCCACCCCGACACCGGCCGCCGCTTCACCATGGTGGAGCCGCAAATGGGCGGCTGGGGCGCAACGGCAGCGCGCGACGGGCTCGACGCGATGTATTCGGCCAGCCACGGCGAGACGTTCAACTGCCCGGTCGAGATCTGCGAGGCGCGCTACGGCATCGATGTCGGCTACAAGCGGCTCAACGAGAGCGACGAAGGCCATGGCCTGCATTCAGGCGGCAAGGGCCTGTCGCTCAGCTACCGCATGCGCGCTGCCGCCGTGCTGTCGGCCGGCTACAGCCGAAACCGTCAGCCGGCCTGGGGCCTCGGCGGCGGGTCCAACGGCGGCACCAACGGCCTATCGGTGATCAAGCCCGGCGGCAGGCGTGACGATTACGCATTCGCATCCGGAGTGACACTGGCTGCGGGCGATGAGGTGCATATTCGCACGGCTAACGGCGGTGGCTGGGGGAGGTCGGAAATGGGTCAGGCCGCGACATAGGGCTCTACGGGTTGAACGTCCAATATTGCTTTCTCTGCACCGAAGCGGACCCACCGCTCTCGACCCAAAGGAAGACCTTGCTCCCCTCGAGGTCAAACGACCGCTTCGCGCCCTCATCTCGGCCATTCGGGCACGATTTCCCTTCGCCTGAGAGCAGACATCTGATGGCATCGAAGTCTGGCTCCCGGTGGAGACCGCGGAATGGAAACGAGCGACGCCGTGTCGCATGCCCACCTGCCGCTCACGACATGCGTGATGGCTACTGCAGTGACCAGTTCCGTTCACGAAAAGGTGCATCGCCGGCATAGCGGTAGACACCGGTATGGCTGGCGGCGGAGCGTCGGTGGATCTCCAAGAAATAGGGTTCGAGGAAACGGTTGCTCTGCTCGACCTCGGAGTGCGCCTTGAGGTAAGCAGGCACGCGGGCACGAACCTCAGCGAACAGCGCATCCTCGTCGAACCGCATCATGCGACGCTCACGCATCACAATTTCTCCCGCGACGATTGCCGTCTCCACGTTTCCGCCATTGGCGGCATAGGCAAGATGCCGGGCGATGTCGTTAAGCGGTGTGAAGGCGCAGTCGTTGAGATCGAGAATGATGAGATCCGCTGCCTTGCCCGGCTCCAGCGAACCACAGACATCTTCCATCATGGCGCTGCGCGCGCCACCAATAGTCGCGGCCTGAAGCAATTCGGCCGCGGAGAGCCAGGTTTCGGCGTCCGGCCCGCTCGCGCCGTGCAGCAGGCCGGCGACCCGCATAACGTCAAAGATGCTTGCCGTATCGTTGGAGGAGACGCCGTCGGTGCCGAGCGCCAGCGTGACACCAGCCTCCATCAACCGGCGAACCGGAGCGACGCCTGCTCCGAGCTTGAGGTTGGAAACGGCATTGTGAACCACCGACACACCGGCGCGGCCCATTGCGGCCATGTCCGCGTCGTCGACCCAGACAGAGTGGGCGATCGCGGTATTGCGGCCCAGTAGGCCTAGATCGTCCATGTATCGGATCAGGCTGCGACCATAGAGCTCGGGCCCGGTCACCGCCTGAGTGATCGTCTCCAGAACATGGCAATGGAACGGGAGGCCGTGGGCAACCGCGAGTTCAAAACAGCTTGTGAGCAGGTCAGCCGTGCAGCGCTGCGGCGCCGATGGCGCGATCATGAACTTCAGTCGCCCGGCCTGCCCGTCGAAGGCGTCGATGGCGCTCCGGCAGTAATCGACATATACGGCAGCGGTTATCGGCGGACCGAAGTCGAGCTGCTTCTGCACATCCGGTGGCACGACGTCGCGCGCGAAAGGCAGCGCGTCGAGCGTCGGGATGTTCATGACCCCGCTCGATACATTCGCCCTGATGCCCGCCAACTCATACGCGCCAAAGACAGTTCCCAGTCGGTCGAGTTCATGGCGCGGCGGATCGAAAAAGCAGTCCGACAGGGTTGTGACGCCTGCCTTCAGCGATTCAGTCGCCAGCAACAGGGTGCGCAGATGCAGCAGTTCCTTGTCGATCACCGGCCCCATCAGCAGTGGATATGCGTAGAGCAACCAGACTTCGAGCGGCATCTTCTCGTACCGTCCGCGAAAGAACGTTTCGCTCGAATGGGTGTGCGCGTTGACGAGACCCGGCATGACCAACTTTCCGCGCCCGTCGATGATTTGCGCGTCGCGCGCTCCCTGGAGGTTCGGTCCGATGGCCGCGATTTGCGTGCCGTCGATCAGTACATCACCTTCGACCGGCTGGGTTGCCTTGTCGCCATCCAGTGTGAGGATCATCGCCTCGCGTATGAGGATCTGGTTCATGGGAGATTGGCCAGACAGTCGTTCAACAGGCTGAAATAGCAGTCGGCGTCGCCGTGGCGAACCCAGAACGCGTTCTTCGGCAGGTCGGTAATTTCCCACCAGTCGGCAACGGTCATACCTTCCGTAAGCTGGCTACGAGTCTCGACCGAAACGTTGATTCGGCGGCCGCTGAAGATATCGGGCTCAAGCATGAATGCGGGCACGCAGGGGCCGTGGAGTGGCGCGCCATCCCATCCGTACTTGTTCAGATCGAAGGTCTCGGAGAACTCCAGCATCTCGGCAGTCGCGATTCCGCAACGATTGCCGAGCCCGCGCATGGCTTCCAGACGGTTTCGTGTCGACAGCATCCCGTTTGTGACGTCGAGCGGCAACAGCGTGGTCGGGATGCCGGCATCCAGCACGATGCGTGCAGCCTCCGGGTCCACATAGACATTGAACTCGGCCGACGGCGTGATGTTGCCGACTTCGAAATAGGCCCCAGCCATTGCCACGATCTCAAGGATGCGCGCAGCGATGTCCGGAGCCTTGACCAGTGCCATGGCGAGGTTGGTGAGCGGCGAGAGGGAGCAGATGGTGACAGTGCCCGCTTCGGCCTGCCGCAGCGTGTCGACAATGAAATCGACCCCGTGGCCCATCGCCGGCGCCGTCTTCGGTTCTGGCAGATCGGGTCCGTCGAGCCCGGTCGGACCATGAACGTGTTCCGCCGTCACCAGTTGTCGGCCCATCGGTTTCGGACAGCCAGCATAGACCGGAATGTCGGCTCTGCCGGCCAGTTCAAGTACCTTCAGGCAGTTTTTGACCGTGTTTCCGAGGTCGATGTTTCCGGCCGTCGCCACAAGTCCGAGAACATCGAAGGCTTGGGGCGCACCGAGGATCATCAGTAGCGCAGCGGCCTGATCCTGACCGGGATCGCTAAGAATAATCAGTTTGCGTTTCACGGCTCAGGGGTCTTTCAGTTCGCCGAAGCCGCCGTTCGCGCCTCTTGCGCCGCCACGCAGCCGGGCCGACAGCCAGATGCCGAAGACGGTCGCGATGTAGGGCAGGGCGAGCAGCAGATCGTGTGGAATGCGGTCACCGAATACGAGCTGTGCACGAATGCCGATCGCGCCGACAATTGCGAAGAACAGGGCAGCAAACGTTGCCCATACCGGGTGGCCGGCGCCGAAGATTACCGCGGCGAACCCCATGAACCCGCGCCCGGCGGTCATGTTCTGCGAGAAGATCTGCAGGCTGCCGGCTGCGAGCTCCGCACCTGCCAGTGCGCAGAAGCCGCCGCCGATCACCAGTGCTGCCAGGCGCATCAAAGCAGGGTTGGCGCCCACGCTTCGAGCCGCGAAAGGATGTTCGCCCGATGTTGCGAGCCGAAGCCCGAAACGCGTCCGGCACAAAAGGACCCACGTCAGAAACACAACGAATGGCATCGCCAGCACGAGTATGGAAAGGCCGCCATATGTGCCAAAGACAGCGCCGATCTTGGGAAGGCCTGCCGGAGCGCTGACCGCGCCCTGACTCCCGAAGATGGCCTGGATGGCAAGCGACGTGCCGCCCAGACCAAGCCCGGTCAGTCCGAGCCCGGCAATGATCTGGTTGGCTTTCAGAACTTCGACCACGAGCCAGAACAGCACGGAACCTAGCGCGCACAGCAGAACCGCTATCAGGAGCGAAAGTCCGACCGACCCGGTGAGGACCGTTCCGACGATGGTGGCGCAAGCGCCGGTGATCATCAAGCCCTCCAGACCGAGGTGCCAGATCCCTGACCGCTGGGCTATGACACCGGCCAGAGCGACATAAACGAGTGGAGTACCAGAACGCAGGATCGCAATTACGATGTCGTCCACGGCCGCCTCCGGATGTTCGCCAGCCGGTCGACAAACCGTGACTTCGCGGTGATGAAGAGCGCTATTGCGGCGTTGATGATGTCGATGGCCGCGGATGGCAGGCCGGCGATAACCGGCAGATAGAGGGCGGCCGACGCCAACCCGCCGAAGAAGAAGGCGGCGATCGCCGTGCCTGTGATCGAAAGACCCGCGACCAGCGCTATCAGAACGGCTGTGAACCCGTGCCCGGGCAAAAAACCGCCAGCCAGACGCCCGTTCGGGCCCATCAGTTCGATCGTGCCGGCAAGACCGGCAAGCGCACCGCTGATGAGGAAGCTCGCAAGGCCGATGCGCCATACGCTCGCGCCCTGCCACTGGACCATTGTGGGGTTGCGGCCGCCGAGTCCCGACAGGACTCCGAAAGCTGTCCGATTGACCAGGAACCACATTGCCAGGCCGACGAAGATGGCGATTCCGATAATGGTCGGCGAGACGCCGTTCGACGTGCTGATGCGATAGGCCGCTTCCAGCGGCCGGCTGGACGCCTGCTGACCCGAACCCGACGGATCCTTCAGCGGTCCGGCGGTCACGTAGACAAGCAGCAAGCCCGCCAGAAAGTTGCCCATGAGGGTCGTGATCACCTCATCGGCGCCCGATCGAAGCCGCAACAACCCAGGCCACAGCGCCCACAACGCCCCTCCGGTCATGCCGGCGGCGAAACAAAGCGGAATGACAACGGTGCCGGGAGATCCTTTCAGCCACTCGGCGACGAAGGCGGCGCAGATCGCACCCACATAGAATTGGCCCTGCGCGCCGATGTTGAAGTAGCCGGCCCGGAAGGAGATCACGACTCCGGTCGCGGTGATGAACAGCGGCAGCGCCCAGCGAAGCGCGTGCTCAAGCGCGTTTCGACGCAAAAATGCACCGTCAATGATCGCATCGAACGTCTGCACGCCGGGGTAGCCGGCGATCTCGAATATGATCCCGCACAGGACGAGCGCGATCACGATGAAGACGGCCGCCCGAAAAATCGCGGAGAGGTCTGCGCTCATGCCTGCGCCCCCGTCATTGCCGTCCCGACATCGGTGAGATCGAACGGCGCTCGAAACTCGCCCACGATCCTGCCCGCAAGCATGACGACAACGCGATCCGCAACATCGAAGATCTCGTCCAGGTCGGAGGACACGAAGACAACCCCGCAGCCGCGGCGTCGGGCATCGCGCAGCGCTTCCCAGACAAATGCCGTAGCACCGATGTCGAGCCCGCGTGTCGGCTGCGCCGCCACGATGAGGCGCGCGGCATCGTCCATCTCGCGCGAAAGGATCACCTTTTGCGCGTTGCCGCCCGACAGCGAACCCGCGCGCTGCTCGACATTGCTGTAGCGGACATCCCAGTCGTCAAATGCTGCACGGCAGCTGCGTCGCAGTCCGTCCGGGTGGATTGCTGCGTGCAGGGGTCTACGGAGGAGTTGCCCTACCGACCAGTTTTCCCAAAGCGGGCTTGTCAGACTGAGCCCTTCGACATTACGCTCGAATGGAATGACGCGCAGCCCCAGCGCCCGCCGCGCCAGAAGCGAGCTTCCGGCCATGTCGCGCCCATCGATCTCCAGCGTGCCGTGCACAATGGCCGCCAGAGCGGATATCGTGCGCACCAGCGTGCGCTGCCCGTTGCCCTCGACTCCGGCCACCCCGACGATTTCGCCGGCGTGGACTGTAAGGTCGACGGAGTTGAGAGGCGGACCGTCGCCATCTACTCGTGTGGTGACATCCTTCAGGCTCAGTATCGCCGACTGTGTCGCGGGTACGGTGTCCACAGTGCCGGCGACCGGGAATGCCGAGCCTGTCAGCGCCTCGCGGTCATCCTCGGAGAGTTCCCGGCCGGATGGCCCGATGATGAGAGACGCGAGCGTCTCCGCATCGATATCGGCCGCAGCGAGCGGTCCGTCGATCAAACGGCCGCCCCGCAACACACTGACGGTATCGGCAACCGCCAGCACTTCGCGGATCTTGTGCAAGATCAGAACGATGGTGACGCCCCGTTCCTTGAGGCGGCGAATCCGTTCGAAGAGCTTGTCGGCGCCTTCCGGCGAAAGCACTGCGGTTGGTTCGTCCAGGATCAAAAGACTTGCGTCGGTCACGAGGGCGCGTGCGATCTCGACGGCCTGCTGCTGCTCGACGGTCAGGGAGCGTATCTGTGCGCCAGCACTGACCTTGACGTCCAGTGCATCGAGATGCGCCTGCCAGCGGCGTTCAAGCGCGGCACGCGTGTAGAGCCGTCCGCCATCCGCTCCGAACTGCATTGCTTCGGCAACGGTAAATGAGGGAGGCAGTGCGAAACTCTGGTGGACAAGTTCCACGCCCGCCTTTCGTGCATCGTTGACGTTTCCGCCGGGTATCGGCTTGCCATTGATCTCAAGCGAACCGGCGGAAGGGCGAACTAGCCCGGCCACTGTGCGCGCAAAGGTCGTCTTGCCCGCGCCGTTCTGGCCGACGACGGCATGGATCATGCCACCCTGGAAGCTGATCGAAACATCGTCGAGCGCGACCACGTCACCGTAGGTTACGGTGGTATTGCGGCAGGCCAAAACGACGTCCGATGGCTCCTTCATAGCGGCATGATCCAATATTCGACGACTCGTCAGAGCGTCGTGTTGAACGGCACCTCGATCGACCCGTCCAGAATGCCGGCCCTGGCCTTTTCGACCGCGGCAAGGGCTTTCTGGGACTTGGCGACGACCTCGGGCGATCCCTGTTCCTGGAACAATGGGGACAGCATGAATTCGATGACGCCAGTGCCTAGGCCCGTGCTTACATGCGTGCCGCCTTCCCAGTCACCGCTCAGCGCCTTCGTCGTTTCGTTGTACAGCGAAACGCCGAAATCGAGGCCGACGATCGATATGAGTGATGTCGGCCCGAGTTTGAACTGCGCGGGATCGAGGGTGCTGACCAATCTACCTTCGCCCTCATTGGCGGCGGCAATGATGCCGAAGTCGGTGGCAGCAGCGTCCGTCTGGATGAAATCGATGCCGCCCGAATACATCTGGGCGGCGATCTCCTGACCCTTGGCCGGATCCTGGAACGAACCGGCGAACGCGGCCGTGACCGTGGCGTCCGGGCGGACCGATAGCACGCCCGCCTTGAGAGCATTGAAGTCCGCATTGAGCGGCGGTATGGAGATGCCGCCGATGAACCCGATCTTGCCTGAGTTGCTGACTTGGCCGGCGAATATGCCGGAGAGGTAGCAACCGAGGTAATAGTCGTACGAGACGGTGACGACATTCGGAATCGGCGGTTCGAACGCATCGCCGAACAGCTGGATCCACTTGGTATCCGGATAATCGGGCGCGACGGCCTTGAATGGTTCGGCGACCTCGTTGAACGTAGAGATCACAACGGCCGCGCCGGCATCGCCCAGCGTCCGAAAGATGGTTTCATAGGTCGCGGGGTCCTGTGCATAGATGGCCCGGTGCTCCAGACCCTTTTCCTCTGCAAGCTGCGTGAGCTTGGCGATCATGGAGTCCACCGGACCCGCATCGCCCGCTGCCTGGGTGTGCACAAGGGCAACAAGGCCACCCTCGGCGTGAGCGACGGCAGCGGTGAGCGCACCCGTCATCGCTGCCGCCGACGCACCGGCGGTGTATTTGAGGAATGAGCGGCGGTCGATCGAAGACCGCAGAAGCGAAAGAGCGTTCGTTTTGTTGGTCATTTCATTGCATCCTCTGGATTGGTGCCGGTTCCCGGTTCTTATGGTTTCAATTGGTTGTGCTGCGCATGCCGATCAGGCGCCCGGCGAGAACGATGCCGGGTTCATGATCATTACGGTCTGGCTCTGGATTGCATCGAGCTCCCAGATGCCGGAAATGAAGGATTGCCAGTCGGGGTCCTGGTACATCGCGTTGCGACGGGCCTCACGGTCGGCCAGACTGTCATATCCCCACATCAGAACGGTCGTGTGCAGCGAGCCGATCTCGCTGACATAAAGGCCGAGGAAGCGGTTCAGATGCCGCTTTTGAACCAGGAGCCCTTCGGCTTCGTATTTCTTCAGCCATCCATCGACCGTGCCTGGCCGAAAACTATAGGTGCGGTGTTCGACGATCACGCCTTGGCCTCCTTGAGTATGAAATCGGATGCACGCTCACCGATCATGATGGCGGGGGCATTGGTGTTGCCGCTGGAGATGATCGGCATGATCGAGGCGTCCGCGACACGCAGCCCCTCGATGCCATGAATCTTCAACCGCGCGTCGACCACCGCCATCGGGTCGTTGCCCATCTTGCAGGTGCCGACCGGATGGAAGGTCGTCATCGCCGTCGCGCGAAGCCAGCTCTCCAGTTCGGCATCGTCATCGATGGCGGGACCGGGTGCGAGTTCATTGCCGCGATATGGGCCGAATGCCTTTTGGCTGATGATCTCGCGTGTCATGCGGATGCCCGCGATCATCGTGTGCAGGTCGAAGTCGGATTGCAGATAGTTTGCGCGGATACGCGGCTTGTCCTGCGGATCGGCCGAATGCAACGTGATCTCGCCCCGGCTTTCGGGATTGACCGGGCCGACACGCAGCGTGAAACCGTGATTGGCCTCGACGGCCTGCTTCTTCCGGAACGGATTCGGAAAATGCAGATTGGCGGTCTTTTCAAGCGCCGGCATGAAATGAAGCTGGATGTCGGGAGCATCCAGACCATCACGCGATTTCAGGAATGCTCCGCTTTCGTAGGGAAATGTCGTGACAACGCCGCTGCCCAACAACATGCCCTGGATCACAGACAGGACGAGCTTGTCGGCACGCAGGTCTCCGTAGAGCGTTACCGGCTTGGGACACTCCCAAACCATCACGCAGTCGACATGGTCCTGCAGGTTCTTTCCAACACCTGGTAGGTTGTGCACCGATTCGATGCCATGCTCCGCGAGTTCCTGCGCTGGGCCGATGCCGGACAGCATCAGCAACTGCGGAGAGTTGACGGTGCCCGACGCGAGCACCACCTCGCGTGTTGCATGCGCCGTGCGATCCTGCCCGCGCTGCGCATATTCAAGCCCGACTGCGCGGCCGTTCTCGACAACGATGCGCTTTGCCAGCGCCTCCGTCTCGACCGTGAGGTTGGGCCGCGACAATACCGGTCTCAGAAATGCGAACGATGTGGACCACCGTTTCCCGTCCCTGATCGTGAAGTCGAACTTGCCGAAGCCCTCCTGGTCCGCACCATTGAAATCGTCGTTCGATCGATAGCCGGCTTCGGTTCCCGCCTTCACGAAAACGTCGTGCAGCATGTTCTTGCCGCGGGCGCGGCAGACGGTCAGTTCACCCTCGCCATTGTGATATTCGTCTTCACGCTGGATATGCCCCTCCGAACGTCGGAAGGCCGGCAGCACGTCCTCATACGACCAGCCGGGAAGTCCAAGCTGCGACCAGCGGTCGTAGTCATGACGGTTGCCGCGCACATAGATCATGCCATTGATCGTCGATGATCCGCCAAGCGCCTTGCCGCGCGGCCAGTACAGCGATCGTTCGTTGAGATGCGGTTCGGGTTCGGTGTGATAGTGCCAGTTGTAGATGCCGGACTGAAACAACTTTCCCATCAGCATCGGGAGACGGAACAAGGGGTTTCCGTCGCGTCCGCCGGCTTCCAGCAGGAGCACGCGGTTCGACGGGTCAGCCGACAGCCGGTTGGCCAGTACGCAACCGGCCGAGCCCGCGCCGACGATGATGTAGTCGTATTTGCCGGATTGGCTCATCGATTCACCAGGCAATCGGCGCAATGCCCGCATCCGCGAGATGGCGGTTGCAGGCGGTGAACGGATTTTCGAGCGAAAGAAGCTCGTCCGCCGCGGCGGGATGCGGGCGGATGAATGCTGCCTGTGGCTCCGCGGACTTGGCGAGGCCTGCGATCCGCAGGTTCTCCGCCGCGACGTCGCCGAAGGCGAGATAGACAATCGGCCTTCCGCTCGCGCCAAGGTGCGCGAGGACGGCCTGCATCAGCGGGCGCCATACCGGAAGATGACCATCTGACTGGTGGCGATCGATCGCCTTGTCGAACCGCGAAAGCGTGAGCGACGAGTTGAGCAGCAGGACGCCTTCGCTTTCCCAGTGATCGGCGATTTCATCCGGAGGCTCCAGCCCGACCGAGCCGCATTCAATTTCTTCGAGGAGACCGGGCCATGCATCGAACGACGCTGCCAGCTCCGCCCGGCCGGTCCGCGCCGCACAAATCTGTTGCATGTAGGCGCGCACGCTCCGAGAGAACATCTTGTCCAGATCGCGCCACGCGGCGACGTTTCCCGCCTCGAATGCTCGTCCGGTCGAAAAGCCAGGTTCCGGATACGGATCCTGTCCCAGCACGACGCAGCGGACATTGTCCGGTTCGATACCGTCGAAGGCACGCAACATGTGCGCGCCCTCTGGAGCCCCGGGGAATAGCCGACCCCGGCGCGGAGGAAATATCGGTTCCCATAATTCCAATTTGAGATTGGCGTCACTGTCAGCGAACCCGAGTTCGACCTCGCTCAGCACCTCGCGCCAGGCTTCAGGGAGATCATCGATCCATCCCTCCAGCGTCTCCCGCAAAGCATCGACAAGTCGTACTGTCATTCTGAGCTGCCCCAATCGCGCCCTTACGAATCCAAAAGCTGACCAAAAAGTCAACTTCTAAGTTCGCATTTCTTGACCAGAACGTCAATTTTCGACAAAACGGCGATCGATTGGAAAAGGCGGTCGCTGCAATGTATGAGATCGATCAGGTGGCAAGTTGGAGGCGCGCGCGTGGTGCAAAGGAAAACGACGGCTAGGCGAAGGGCGGCTAAGGCGCCGGAGGAACGCATTCGTGCACGCAACGAGGCCGCCATACTCCGGGCGGCCGTCAACCTTTTCGCGCGCAAAGGATTCGACGGCACGCGGATCACGGAAATTGCCGAGGCGAGCAAGCTGCCAAAGGCGAACGTATATTACTACTTCGAGACCAAGGAGGCGATTTACGCCACGCTCATCGAGCGCCTGCTCTCGGGTTGGGACACCGCACTTGAGCACATACGCGCCGACCGCGAGCCTCAGGAGGCGATTGCCAGCTACATTGCGGCCAAGCTCGACTATTCGCGGCAACACGCTGTCGAATCACGGTTCTTCGCAAATGAGATGCTGCGCGGTGGAGGCTTCCTGTCCAGGGCGCAACGCCGTCACATCCAGCAGGTTACCCGCGAACGGGTCGAGGTCGTGGAAAATTGGATGCAGCAAGGCAAGTTGCGTCGGGTGGATCCCAATCACTTCTTCATAATGCTGTGGGCTGCGACGCAATTCTATGCGGATTCTGCCGAAGTCGCGATGATGACGTTAGAGCGGCCTGCACTCCGACGTGCGGACTACATCGACGCACGCGACACTATTGTGGAAGTGATCCTCGGTGGATGCCTTCCCGTTGCGCAGCAGCCTGATCCAAACAGTGAATAGGCAACGCGCCGATCAATTCGCTACAACAATTCGGTTTTGGTGCTGCGCACACCGTCGCTGCGCCGATTGTTGATTCGCATGCACGGCCCGCTCCGCGAGAACTCGTGCAAGCTGATTCAGGGGTGAACTCTATTGGCCCCGGGTGTGATCCTGCCGTGATCGGTGAGATACATGGCTCTTTTTCCCGCTACGCTCGGAACGGGTGAGACACATTTGGGCGTTTAATGTCTGCTTTTCGGGCATGTTGGCACTGAAGCCGCCATTCCGCTGTCGGCCCCAATCAAGACGTTCGATACATTGACTGTTTGACCTCAGTTCATGGCGCGACCACGACCCTAAAATGATCACCCGCGATGTCTGCATCCGTCGGGGAACAATATCTTCCTGTCTGGCGGACACACAGCGCAAAGGGGTCCCGCGGAGTTCGGGACGTCGCTTTGGGTCAACTTGCGCCATCGCGTTGGCGAACGCCGCGATGGACTATTCTACCCGTGTGGATCAAGCTACGACGAGCTCGGCAGCTGCCATTCGGTGGCCAGGCGCCTAGAGATCAAGGTACTTGGAGTGGCTCCAGTTCGAAAGTAGATACAGACTCTTCCTGTCGAGGGATCGGCGGTAGCAGACCTCCGGTTCGCTCGCCCGATTGCGTCAGAGGATGACATCATACCTAGCTGTGGCACGCAAGTGGCACGCAGATTTTGCTAACTCATTGAATTTATTAAGGGGTACTTGCGGTCATACGCTAGCTTTTGCCTCTGTCATTCCTCGACTTCTTGGGCGTTGACATCGTAGGGGTCACAGGTTCAATCCCTGTCACGCCCACCATCCAAGCCCCTGAAAAATCTGTCTTTTCTGAAACAGCCCATTCGGTCGAAAGCGCCCACTGGCACGCAGGTGGCACGCAAACGGCGCTTGTTCAAAATCTGGACGATTTAAGCAGCACGGTTTGGCGTCCACAAACTCGCCCATTACCGACGCCCGCGCCGCACGCCGAGATCCTTTGTGCGGTAATTTCTGACGCCGCCACCTCGTTACGCGTGCTCGGCGATCACCGTCAGGAAGGCTGGGCCGTAACGGTCAAGCTTGGCTTCGCCTACACCGGGCACGTTCGCCATCTCGGCGCGCGACGCGGGCCGCGCCGCAGCCAGTTCGATCAGCGTCTTGTCGTGGAAAATCACATATGGCGGCACGTTCTGCACCCGCGCCATTTCCATGCGCTTCTGCCGAAGCGCCTGGAACAGGTCGCGGTCCGCTTCCGGGACACTCGTCTGCACCGCGCTTCGCGCGACCTTCTGGCGCCGCGCGCTTTGTGTCCGCGGCACACGCAGCATCAGCGTCGGCTTGTCGCGCAGGAAATCCCGGCCGGCGGGCGCGATCGCCAGGCCGCCATGGCCGGCGAGATTAACGTCGACGAGGCGCAGCGCGATCATCTGGCGCAGGATCGCCCGCCAGGTGCGGCTGTCGTGCTCGGTACCGATGCCAAAGGTGGAAACTCGATCGTGACCGAACTGGGCGATGCGGTCGTTCTCGACCCCGAGCAGCACGTCGACGACATAGGCCTGCCCGAAGCGCTCGCCCGTACGGTAAATGCATGACAGCGCCTTCTGCACGGCTATCGTGCCATCGAACAGCTTTGGCGGCTCGGTGCAGGTATCGCAATTGCCGCATGGCCTGCGATCGTCGCCGAAGTAGGACAGCAGCAGCTGTCGGCGGCAGCCCGCCGTCTCGGCCAGTCCCAGTAACGCTTCGAGTTTTTGGCGCTCCATGTGCTTGCGCTGGTCGGGCGCGTCCGATTCCGTGATGAAACGACTGCGCAGCGCGACGTCCTCGGAGCCATAGAGCATCAGCGTTTCGGACGGCAGACCGTCACGCCCGGCCCGGCCCGTCTCCTGATAGTAGGCCTCGATGCTGCCCGGTAGATCGAGATGCAGGACGAAGCGCACATCCGGCTTGTCGATTCCCATGCCGAAGGCGATGGTAGCGACCATGATGACCGCCTCGCCGCGCTGAAAGCGTTGTTGGTTGGCCGCACGCGCGGCCTTGTCCATGCCGGCGTGATAGGCAAGCGCATCATGGCCCTGGTCGCGCAGCCACGCGGCGGTCTCCTCGGTCTTGCGTTTCGACAGGCAATAAACGATGCCGCTTTCTCCCTCGTGGCGCTTCAGGAACTCCTTCAACTGAGCGCGCGGGTTGTCCTTCTCCTCGATGGCATAGCGGATGTTGGGACGGTCGAACCCGGCGATGAAGGCGTCGGATTGCGCGATGTCGAGATGAGACAGTATCTCGGCCCGGGTCGGCTCGTCGGCCGTCGCGGTCAACGCCATGCGCGGCGTATCGGGAAACTGTCGGACAAGCGCGTCGAGCTGGCGATAGGAGGGGCGGAAGTCGTGTCCCCACTGCGACAGGCAATGGGCCTCGTCGATAGCGATCAGCGACAGCCGCGCCCGCCCGAGTCGCTCCAGCACCTCGTGGCGGAGCAGGGTCTCGGGCGCGACGTAGAGCAGATCGAGACCGCCGCCATGGATGTCGAGCCACAGAGCGCGCCGTTCGTCGGCCGGCAGGTCCGAGTTAAGCGCGGCGGCCCTGACGCCCGCCTCCCGCAGCGCCGCCACCTGGTCGGCCATCAGCGCCAGCAGCGGCGACACGACAAGCCCCATGCCAGGCCTTGCGATTGCCGGGATCTGGTAGCAGAGCGACTTGCCGCCGCCCGTCGGCATCAGCACGAAGGCGTTGTTGCCGTCCATGACATGTTCGATGATACGAGCCTGCTGGCCCCTGAACGCGTCATAGCCGTAGATGGATTTGAGGATTTCGAGGGCGGTGGCGTTCATCTGCGTCAGCGTGGAGAATCAGGGAAGCATCCGTCATAGCAGCTTCGCGCTGATCGCGATCATCGATGCGCCTGTCTTTCCGTCGCAGTGCAACAACGGGCCGGCAGTGGACTGACGGCTTCAAATAGGGGATATCGAAAAAGGCGACGTTTTACAGGCACGGACATCGTCGCAGTGCGATCCGCGGAACCGGCATGGGTGTTCGGAGAAGACGGCGCGACGATCTCGACGCTCGAACTCACCGGCAAGGGCCGCTTCACGGTGCCCACCGGGACCGGCGGCCAGGGCTGGATCGAGGCCGCTTCCGCAGCCGGCGAGGAGCTGGGCATCGCCATCGCCGCTCACACGATCGGCCCGCCCGGCACTGGCACGACTACACTGGCGACTGGGCGCGGGCGCGTGAAGTACGCGACAGCGGCATTGTCTTCGTTCGCTCCGATCAGCATGTCGCCCGGCGACGTGATACGATCGCTGACGATCCGGTCGCCGAACTGCGCCGCGTCCTCAAGTCCATTCTCGACAGGTGAACACCATGACCTCAGCACACGAAAAGGGATTTTTCACCGAACAGAATTCGGTGGATGTCGTGACCGGGCGCAACGAAACGGCCAAAGACGAACGGCTGAAATTCGTCATGGAAGTGATCACGCGCAAGCTGCACGAGGCGGTCAAGGAAATCGAGCCGACGCAGGACGAATGGATGGAAGCCATCCAGTTCCTCACCCGCACGGGCCAGTTGTGCAATGAATGGCGGCAGGAATACATCCTGCTGTCGGACGTGCTCGGTGTGTCGATGCTGGTCGACGCGATCAACAATCGTAAGCCGTCTGGCGCGTCGGAAAGCACCGTGCTCGGCCCGTTTCACGTCGATGGCGCGCCCGAATTGCCGATGGGCGCAAATATATGCCTCGACGCCAAGGGCGAGGACATGGTGGTCATGGGCCGCATTCTCGACACAGGCGGAAAGCCGGTCGAAGGCGCGGTCATCGATGTCTGGCAGGCCAATGACGAAGGCTTCTATGATGTCCAGCAAAAGGGCCTGCAGCCCGATTTCAACCTGCGCGGCGTTTTCAGAACCGGCGCAGACGGACGCTACTGGTTTCGCGCGGTGAAACCGAAATACTATCCGATCCCGGACGACGGAACGGTCGGCAAATTGCTCGGCGCGCTAGGCCGGCATCCCTACCGTCCCGCGCATCTGCACTACATCATCAAAGCCGCCGGCTTCGAGGCGCTGACCACGCACATTTTCGATCCGGACGATCCGTACATCAATTCGGATGCGGTGTTCGGCGTCAAGGAAAGCCTGCTGGCGGAATTCAACAAGATCGACGATCCGAAGCGGGCCAGGGAACTGGGGTTCGCCGGACCGTTCTGGGAAGTGGAGCACAATTTTGTGCTGGCGCGCGGAGAGCGCTGACAGGGCTTCACGTATCCGGCGGTTATCACGGCAGCCCGGCTCCAAAAACCGTCGCGGCGCTTCAGTGGATGCGCTTCGCCGTCCCTTTTCGGAGTCAACGCGGATTTTAACGTCCGGGTGAGGCTAGGCTGTGTACGGGTTCCCGCACAGCAGTCTGGTCATGCCGCGGCGAGACCGGCATCGAGCCCGGCGCCGATTTCCCGCACCTGCGCGGCAGTCAGGATCAGCGGCGGCGAGAGAATGATGTTCGATCCGGAGACACGCAGCATGACGCCCGCTTTGTAGGCGGCATCAGCGACGCTCTTCATGACAGCCTTGTCGGCGGCCTTCTTGGTGGCGCGATCCGAAACCAGTTCGATGGCGGCCATCAAGCCCTTGTAGCGCACGTCTCCCACGAGCTCGTGCCGGGCCTTGAGGTCTTCCAGCATCGACGCCAGTTCGATGCCGCGGGCCGCCGCGTTTTCGTCGACCTTCAGCTTTCTCGTCTCCGCCAGCGCGGCGATGCCGGCTGCGCAGCCGACGGGATGACCGGAATAGGTATAGCCGTGACCGATCGATCCGAAGCTGGTCTTGTCGGCCTCGAATGTATCGACGACCCGCTCGCCGATCATCGTTGCGCCGAGGGGGAAATAACCAGACGTAATCGCTTTGGCGATGGTCATCATGTCGGGTTTGACGCCGACCGCTCGCGATCCGGACCACGCCCCGGTTCGGCCGAAGCCGGTCACCACCTCGTCCGCGATCAGAAGAATCTCGTGGCGGTCGCAAATCTCCCTCACCAGCGGCATGAAACTCCCATGCGGCACGATCACCCCCCCGGCGCCCAGCACCGGCTCCATGATGAAGGCCGCGATGGTGTCTGCTCCCTGGAAGGCAATCTCGTCTTCGAGGACCCGTGCACACTGCCTCGCCAGCTTCTCCGGATCGGTCTCGTCGAACGGATTGCGATAGGTGTAGGGCGCCGGGATATGGAAAACGCCTGGCATCAGCGGCTCGTAATTGCGGCGGAAATTGGCGTTGCCGTTGACCGACGCGCCGCCGAAATGCGTACCGTGATACCCCTTCTTCAGGGCAAGGAACTTTGTTCGGTCTCCCTGCCCTCTGATCTTCCAGTATTGCCGCGCAAGCCTGAGCGCCGTCTCGACGGAATCGGAACCGCCCGACGTGAAGAAGGCACGCGTCATCCCCTCCGGCTTGAACCATTCCGTCAGTTCCCAGGCGAGTTCGATCGACGGTCCGGTCGAGGTGCCGCGAAAGCCCGAATAGTAGGGAAGCGCGTCAAGCTGCTCCGCGATCGCCTTCTTCACCGGATCGCAGCTGTAGCCGAGATTGACGTTCCACAGGCCGCCCACCGCGTCGAGCACCCTGCGGCCCTCCAGATCGGTCACATAGGCGCCCTCGCCTTTCATGATCACCTGCGGCGGGTTGCTGCGCATCTCCGCGGGATGCGCCATCGGGTGCCATATGCGCTTGGCATTGTTCTCCACGAGAAAGTTGGTGTCGCGCATGTCTTCTCCTGTGGGTCATGTCTCGAAGGCGAGGCCGAAATGGCCCAACGCCTTGCTGTAGGACTGTCGCGGTTCACGAACGTCGAAATGGACGGTTTGCATCCCGGCAGCCGCCGCCCCGGCGATGTTGCGCTGCTGATCGTCGACGAAGACACAGGCCTCGGCCGGGATGCCCAGCGCCGCGGTCAACCCGGCATAGGCGCGCGGATCGGGCTTCAGGATGCCGGTATGGGTTGCATCGACAATGGCGTCGAACAGACAGAGCAGCGGAAGCCGGTTCCTGAATTCGGCGCCATAGAAAAGGTCGAGTTCATTGGACAGGATGGCCAGCCGCACGCCCGCCTCGTGAGCGATGCGGATGGCCCGATCGGCCTCCGGACGAACGACGGCTTCGGGGTCGGCGCCGCGGGCGCGTTTCACGAACGTCTCTATCCGATCCCACTCTTCATCCACCATACGGCCGACTTCGCGCGTACGCGCCCGCCAGTAGTCGCGCTCGCTGATCTCGTCCGCCTGCATGGACCGCCACAGCGGATCGGTATCGGGCGCGAACGGACCGCGCCAGACAAGCGCGCCCGGTGAAAGGCCAAGCGCCTTTTCTGTCAGGTCATGCGTCTCGAACAGGGTGCGCGTGACAACGCCGCCAAAGTCCAGAACAAGGGATAAGGGACGGGTCATCCCGTGGTGCGCTCCGCTGCCGCACCAGACGGAATCACGCCCTCCGCAACCCACTCGTCGAAGATCGAAAGTGCCTTGTCGACGAAAGCACGGCTGTTGATGTGTTCCGGAATCTCGTGCAGGGCGACATTTTCCGGCACGCTGCGCCGCATCTCGTCGACGAAGGCGGCGAGCGCATCAGGCTCATGGAGCGGCTCGCCCTCCTGATCCCACTGCTGGATGCCGCCGGCGGGCAGGATGAAGGCGGTCGGCGCCTTTGCCGACGCGAGTTTGGCGCCGATCGCGCGCGCAATGCCGCGCCGCGTATCCCCGTCGCTGGTGACCGAGCCAAGCAGTCTGTTGTGGGCATGATAGGGGCGGTCGGCGAAGCGCTCCGGCACCGGCTGCCAGGACGGAAAGTCGACCATGTCGATCGCTCCGGGCGCAACGATCTGCGGCACGCCGGCGTGCCCCGCGTTCTCCAGCCTGTCGGCGCCGGACGTCACCACCGACCCCGCCAGGTGGTTGGCGAGTTCCTGAAGGCTGAAATCCATGACGGCGGCGAAGCCGCGCTGCGCGGCGATCGCCTCCAGCGCGCGGCCGCCCATGCCGGTTGTATGGAAGATGACGGCCTCGTAGCCGCGTTTCTCCAGCTCCGGCTTCAGCGCCACCATGTAGGTCAGGCAGCTCTTGCCCAGCGAGGTGATTCCGACGACCGGGCGCTCGAAAGCCGGCTTCAGCCCGACACGTGCCGCGCCCACCACCGCGCCGCAGGCCTGGGAAAGCACCGCCTTGCAGGTCGAGTTGAGACCATACAGCCCCCCGGCCCACAGGATCATCATCAGGTCGGTGGCGATCCGCTCCGGCGGAATCAGGTGTGAATAGGCGATGGTGGATACAACGAATTTAGGCACACCGAGCGGCAACGCCAGCGCGACGTCGAGTGCCAGGTCGGTCCCCATCGTGCCGCCAAGCGCGATGAAGCCGTCGATCTCGCCGTTGTCGTGGAGGCTTTTCGTCAGCAGCGCGGCACCCGCCGCCATCAAAGTCATGGCGCTGTTTTCGTCGCCCGACTCGACGATTGCCCGGATCGTCGTATCGGCCGCGGCGGCAACCGCGTGCTTGTCATATTCCGGCGCGTAGGGCGGGTCGCCGAGGACGCTGACGTCGAGCATGACCGGCACACCGCCAGCCTCCTCGACTTTCGCCCGCATGAAATCGAGCTCGTCCGCCTTGGTGTCGCCGGTTCCGATGACCAGGATGCGTGGGGACCGCTGCATCATCCTTGCCTCCGCACTCATGCCAGAGCCCTGCCTTTCAGGGCGTTGAAGACTTCGCCAAAGAGTTGTTCGGAGATACCCCGCGCAGCCGCAGCCACGGCCTTGCCGCGCTCCGTCGCCGCCGACCTGGACGTACGCACCAGAGGCGCCGCGATCGCCAGCGTTCCAATGGCGTATCCGTCCGCTCCCAAAATCGCGGCGGCGACACTGAAAACCCCCTCCTCGTAGCCCTGATCGCTCATCGAGTATCCGCGTTTGCGGGCGATCTCGATGGAATCCATGATCGCCGCCGGATCGGTGATGGTGCGGGAGGTGAAGGGCTCGAGCGGCCCGGCAAGCGCGGAATTCAACACCGGTTCCCGCACATGGGCCAGGTAGGCGACCCCCGACGCCGTGGAGTGCAGCGGCAGATATTCGCCGACATTCACATTGACCCGGTTGGCGCGGGACGGGTGCTCGACGTGAACGCTCAGCAGCGATCCGTTGCTGGCTTCCGTCAGATGAACCGTCTCCCCCGTCTCCCTGGCCAATTCGCGGATGAACGGCAGCGATGTCTGTAGAAACGGAAAGCGTGCTTCTCGGATGCGCGCGAGGCGCGTGAGCCCGGCACCCAGCCGATAGTGCCGTGTTCCAGTGTCCTGCTCGATGAAGCTGTGCTGTGTCAGCGAGACGAGGAGCCGCCGCGTCGTCGCCTTGTCGAATCCCGACCGGCGCGCGATCTCGGTGAGCCCGAGTTCCGGCTCATCGACGCTGAACAGGTCCAGCAGTGATACTGCCTTACCGACGGTGCTCATGGAAGCAGCCAGATATTTGACATGGGATTACGTTGACAGAGACCGGCAATAGTCGCAAGTCTATAGTCAAAATAGAGGTTCAAATATTGAACCAATTTGCGTACGTCCGTCAAGGGCTTCGCAGACGCTGCCTGTTTCTCGCGTCGGACGAGGCCTCCTTTGTGACCGGAGCCGTCCTGGTCGCAGATGGCGGCGGACGGGCGCCGCCACACAACAGGGCAGTCTGAGACCCGGCTCCCGCTCAGAGTCCGACCCTGCTTACTCCCAGACGATGCGCGGGAAATAGAATGCGACAACCCAGTT
Source organism: Rhizobiaceae bacterium (assembly GCA_040880025.1). Lineage (GTDB taxonomy): Bacteria > Pseudomonadota > Alphaproteobacteria > Rhizobiales > Rhizobiaceae > RCIO01. Next base: position 68,019 of record JBBDJD010000011.1, on the reverse strand, counting down.
CGGCGCATCGACGATCTCGCTGATCCGCAGATCCCCGCATACCGAGCAGAGCATGTAGGCGTCTTCCGGCGCCATTCCGCGCCGGGCGGCGATCTGATCGACCATCGCAGAAACGGCGTCCCGGGCCGCAGCCATCAGCTCGGGGCCGACACCGGTCGTGACCTCGTAGCCGGACCCGTCGAGATGGCGCGTTACGGGACCCGGCGTGACGAAGCGCGGTGCGGGCGGGGCCGCGCCCTTGATGATTTCGAAGGTCAGAGTGACGTTCATCGCGCTTTCGATCGCCGTGCCGCAGATTTCGCCATCGCCCTGCGCCGCATGCGTGTCGCCGACCGAAAACAGCGCGCCCAAAACCTCCACCGGCAGGTAGAGCTCGGTTCCCGCCGCCAGATCCCGGCAGTCCATGTTGCCGCCGACATGGCGCGGCGGGATTATGGAATGGCGCCCGGGCTGCCTGAGGGCAACACCCATGGTGCCGGCAAACGGCTTGAGCGGCACGCGGGCGTGGTCGCCGAAAGCAGCCGGCGTCTGCGCGTTTTTCTCATAGGACCACAGATTGAGCCGAGCCTCGGTGAACTGGTCGGCCAGCAGTCCGAAGCCCGGGATGATGGCTGTCCACCCGAAACCCGACGGTTCGAATGCGCCGATGGAGACTTTCAGGCAGTCGCCAGGCTCGGCGCCGTCTATGCAGATCGGACCGGTAACCGGATTGACCTTGTCCGAATCCATGCGCGCGATATCGGCGGCCGTGGAATGCGCGTCGTAAAATCCGCCCGCCGCGTCAAGGCATTCGAAGTGAACCGTCTCGCCAGGAGCCACGGTAACGACAGCGGCAAGGCTTTTGTCCCATCCGCAATGATGATGCGCGCTGTGGATCGTTCTGATGGCCGGGATAGTCACTTTTCATCCTGCCGCTTCGAACGCCGCCGGATTTCGGCACGTTCCAGCATGTAGGCTTCCGCCGCGATCATGTGATCGCGCATAAGCTGGCCGGCCTTGTTCGCATCCCCCGCCTTGATCGCGCGCAGCAGGGCAACCTGATAGTGGAAACCGGTCTCCCTCAATTCGGGATTGTGCAGCTTGTAGATGTCTCGGCACACGGCCAGGTCGCGCAGCAGGCTGACGAGAAACCGGCAAATGAAGCCCAGCAGCCGGTTCTTGCAGACCCGCGCCAGATCCTCGTGGAAGTCGAGTTCCGCCATGCGCTGCCGGTATTCCTCCTCCACCGTTTCAGGCTCTTTCTCGTAGAGCCTGATCTTGGCGTGGAGCAGCGCGAAGGTCTGTTCCGACAGATTGCCCGCCAGGCTTGCCGCAAGCTGCGGCTCCAGTTCCTTGCGGATTGCGTAAATATCCGCGATCGACGGCTGCTCGTGCAAGAACAGGTTGTCGAGCAGCGAGATCGCATATTCCGGCTCGATCGACGAGACGAACACGCCGCCGCCCGGCCCGGTCTTGCTGACCGTAAGCCCCCGAGATTCAAGAATCTTCAGCGCCTCGCGCAGGGTCCCGCGTGAAACATGCCAGGTTTGCGGTTCGATCCACTCATGCGGAAGCCGGTCGCCAGGCGACAGCCCCTGCTCGACAATCCGTTCGCGTATATGCGCCGCCACCGCATCGGGACGTTTGGCCCGGCGGGCGATCGTTTGAGCGCTTGCCGGCGATCCCGCGGCAGTCGTCGACTCAACCATCTCGTGGAACCGGCTTCTTGCCCAATCTCAACCCCGCCCAGTCTCCAGCCGTGGGGCGCTGGAGATCAGCTTTTCGGTGTATTCGTGTTGCGGCGATCTGAAAAGCTGTTCCGCGGAGCCAACCTCCACCACCTCGCCGAAATACATCACCGCCACCCGGTCCGAAATGCTTTCGACGACCGCCAGGTCGTGACTGATGAACAGGTAGGAGAGGTCGAACTCCTTCCTCAGATCGTCGAGAAGAAGCAGCACACGCGCCTGCACCGAAACGTCGAGCGCCGACACCGGCTCGTCGAGCACCATGATCTGGGGTTCCGCAGCGAGCGCCCGCGCGATTGCGATGCGCTGTGACTGTCCGCCGGAAAACTCGTGCGGATACCGCTCCAGCGAGTCCGCAGGCATTTGCACGACGTCCATGAGTTCTTTCATCCGGGACCGCCGCCGCGCCTTGTCGTAGCCTTTCAGCAGCCTGAGCGGCGTCTCCAGGATCGTGCCGATTGTCTTGCGCGGGTTCAGCGAAGATACCGGATCCTGGAACACATACTGGATCATCTGCCCGAAAGCGCGCGGACCTTCGGCATTCAGCGCCGAGGCATCCTTGCCGGAGATCTGCATCTCGCCCGAGGTTGGCGTCTCGAGGCCGACAACCATGCGCGCCAGCGTGGATTTTCCCGATCCACTCTCGCCGACAATTGCCAGCGTCTCGCCCTGCTTCAGGGAGAGCGTGACGTCGCGGACCGCCTTGACCTCGTGGCTGACCGAACCGAACAGCGATCGATGTCCGCCGAACGTCTTGCACAGATTGGTGACCGCTATGGCGTCGTTGTCCGTCATGCCGGCTGCGCTCCTGCCGTTTCGGATACCGGCAGTTCCCGGATTCCTTCGAGAAACGTCCGCCCCTGGCCGGGTTTGGGAACGCAGGCGATGAGACGCTGCGTATAGGGATGCTGCGGATTGCTCAGCACGGTCTTCGTATCGCCGGCCTCGACGATTTCACCGTAGCGCATGACAGCCACCCGATCGCAGATATCGGCCACAACGCCGAAATCATGCGTGATGAAAAGCAGCGCCAGACCGCGTTCCTCCCGCAGCACCTGCAGCAGGCGCAGGATTTCCGCCTGGACGGTCACATCGAGTGCGGTTGTCGGTTCATCGGCGATGATGATGTCCGGATCGTTGGCGAGAGCCATCGCGATGCCGACGCGCTGACGCTGACCGCCGGACAGCTCGTGCGGATAGGCATCCGCACGTTCTTCGGCGTCGGGAATACGCACGGTTTTCAGCAGCTCGACCGCCTTGGTACGGGCATTCGCGCGGCTCACCGGCTGGTGCGCCCGAACAGCTTCGGCGACCTGGTCGCCGATCGTGAACAACGGGTGAAGCGTCGTCAGCGGGTCCTGGAACACATATGAAACCTTGCCGCCGCGAAACGCGCTGATTTCGCTCTCGCTCAGATCGAATACGTCCTTGCCCTCGATGGTCACCGCGCCGCCCGTGATGACGCCGGGCGGCGAAGCCACCAGTCCGAGCAGCGAAAGAGCGGTGACGCTCTTGCCCGATCCGCTCTCCCCGATCAGGCCGAGGCACTCGCCTTTCTCAAGCGAAAAGCTGACGCCTTTCACGGCAGGCTGCGCGCCCGCGCTGCCCTCGAAACTGGTTTCCAGTTCCGTCACCGCGATCGCCGCGCTTTTCGCCGCTTCCGTCGGCCTGGGCACGGTATGGCGATTGATCTTCGTCACCGCCATCGGGCGGCTGAGCGCGCCGGCGCGAAGACGCGGATCCAGCGCGTCCCGCACGCCATCGCCGAGAAGGTTGATGCTCATGACGATGAGGAACACCATCACGCCGGGGATGACGGATATCACTGGGGCCGTGAACAGCAGCGACCTGCCCTGCCCGAGCATGGAACCGAGGTCGGCCTGCGGCGGCTGCGCGCCGAGACCGAGGAAGCTCAGCCCGGCCGTCTCGAGGATCATCCAGCCGACCGTTGTCGACATGGTGATGACGATGATCGGCAGCACGTTGGGAAGGATTTCAGTCAGAACGATCGAGACGTGGCTCTTGCCGGAGAGCCTTGCCGCGTCGACGAACTCGCGGTGCGACAGGCCGAGCGTTATGCCGCGCACGTTACGCGAGAAGAACGGAATATTGACGATGGCGATCGCGTACAGCGCGTTGAGAAGCCCCGGCCCGAGCACCGCCACGATGGCGAGCGCCAAAAGAATGTAGGGGAACGCCATCAGCATATCGATGCCGCGCATGATCAGATTGTCGGTGCGCCCGCCCGCGTAGCCGGCCACCAGCCCGATCAGCGAGCCGAAGAATGCGGCGATGAAGGAGGCGGACACACCAACCAGCAGCGATACCCGCGTGCCCCATATGAGACGAGAGAGAACGTCCCGTCCGAGCTGGTCGGTTCCCAGAATGTGGCCGTCGGTGAACATCGGCAGAAGCCGGTCTGCCGGGCTTGTCGCATTTGGATCCTGCAACGGCAGGATCGGCGCCAGAACGGCTACGACCACGATGACGGCAATCACGTAAAACCCCACCGCGGCCAGCGTGTTGTTCATCAGAAGCTGCCACGCCGTCGGCCGCCGGGAGCCCTTTTTCGCAACGGGCGCCGTTTCCACCGTTTCGGCGGTCATGTCTTCAGCCTCGGATCAAGGATGGACTGCACGACGTCGGCGAGCAGGTTCACGAACACGTAGGCCGCTGCGACGATGAGAACGCCGCCTTGGACCAGCAGCAGATCCCTGGTCGAAATCGCGTTGACAAGCATCGCGCCGATGCCGGGCCACTGGAACACAGTCTCGATATAGACCGCGCCGCCGAGCACGAACCCCGCCTGCAGGCCGATCACCGGAACGACGCTCACCATCGCCGCTTTCAGCGCATGCACGTAAATCACCTTGCGCTCGTTGAGACCCTTGGCGCGCGCGGTTCGGATGTAGTCCTGCCGCAGCACTTCCAGCATCGCGGTGCGGGTCAGACGGGCGATGACGCCGGTCGCCACGACCGCGAGCGTCACCGCGGGCAGGAACAGGTGGTAAAGGAGATCGGGAAGATCGCCGCCGCCATAGATGGCGTACATGCCCGACGCCGGGAACATCCTCAATTGAACCGCGAACAACAGGATAAGCAGCAGCCCGAGGAAAAACGACGGGATCGAGATGCCGATCAGAACGAACAGCGTTACGATCCTGTCCGCCCAGCCGAACTGCCGGACCGCCGACACGATGCCGGCCAGAAGGCCGAAGATCGTGCACAGAACCAGAGACGTGCCGGCAAGTATCAGCGTCGCGGAAAAGCGTTCCAGAACCTCATCGAGAACCGGACGGTTGAGCGCATAGGAGCGGCCCATGTCGCCCTGCAGAAGGTTGCCGAGCCAGATCAGGTATTGCTGTGGCAGGGATTTGTCGAGGCCGAGATCACGGTTCAGCTTCTCGACATTTTCAGGCGTTGCGTAGGAGCCCAGAATAGCAGTGGCGGGATCGCCGGGGATCATCGCCATGATCAGGAAGACAATGATTGAAAGCCCGAGCAGAACGGGAATAGCGGCCAGCAGTCGCTTGGCGATATAGGCTGCCATGATCCGGCCTCCCCTTGGCTATCCGGGCGGAAAGTGATCCCGGCGGGCGAACCCGCCGGGACCCTTGGCTGGAGGTCAGTTCTTTCCGACGTCCTGAAGCATCAGGAAGAAGGATGGCTGGAGCTTGAAGTTGTCGACATTGTCGCCGGTCACGGCGTTCTGCTTCCAGTTGGCGACAAAGACCCAGGGCGCCTCTTCCTGCACGATCTCCTGCATCTCCTTGTAGAGCTCGGCGCGCCTGTCCTGGTCGGTGGCCGTACGCGCTTCGTTGAGCAGCTCGTCCACCTTCTCGTTGGAGTAGTAGCCGGAGTTGAAGCCACCCTTGTCGGGCCATGCTTCCGACCTCAGGGCGAGGAATGGCAGCGTATCGGGATCGTTGGTCATCCACGCCATCTCGGCCATGTCGGCCTTTCCTTCGAGACCCGGGTTCACCTTGCCGAGGAAAGTGTTCCACTCATAGGTCTCGATGCTGGTCGGCATGCCAACCGCCTGCAAATCGGCCTGAATGGCAGTCCCCATGGCGATCGGATCGAGCATGCCCGAACCGCCTTCCGTCACGTAGAAGGTCAGTTCCTCGCCATCATAGCCGGCCTCTTGGAGCAGCGCCTTGGCCTTCTCCGGATCGTAGGGATAGGGTTCGAGGCTCTCATTGTAGGCCCAGGCGAATGCGGGCGGGGTCGGCCCGGCGGCGACTTCGGCCGTACCCTGGAGAATGTCGTCAACGAGAGTCTGCTTGTTGATCGCGTAATTGGCGGCCTGACGGATTTTCTTGTCCGCAAACGGACCTTCTTTCGCGTTCAGGATCAGAAACCACACATGCGGTCCTGCCTGTTCGTAGACGGTGAATGCTTCACCGTCGCGGAACTGCTGCAGGGCGTCCGGCGGCACTTCCACCATGATGTCGAGCCCGCCAGAAAGCATTTCGGCGATGCGCGTATTGGCATCGGTTATCGGCCGGAAAATCAGCGCTTCCATTGGCGGCGCGCCGTCCCAGTAGTCCGCGTTGGCTGTAACGACGACACGCGAGTTCGCCTCCCATGCCTCGAACTTGTAGGCCCCGGTTCCGCTCGGATTGCGGCCGAAATCCTCGCCATGCTCTTGCACCGCAGCCGGCGAGACGATCAGGCCGGTCGGATAGGCGAGATTGGAAAGAAACGGCGCGTAGGGTTCATTGAGCTTGAACTCCACCGTCATGTCGTCGACGGCAGTTACCTCGTCGACGGCCGAAAAGTAGAATGCGAGCGGGAACGGCCCTGTGTCGTGATAGGGATGATCTTCCTTCAGCATGCGGTCGAAATTGAACTTCACCGCTTCCGCGTTGAAGGGCGTGCCGTCGTGGAACGACACACCGTCCCGCAGCTTGAAGGTGTATGTCGTGCCGTCGTCCGAAATCTCCCAGCTCTCCGCGAGAGACGGCTCGGGCTCGAGCGTCCCGTCCTTGTAGCGTGTCAGCCCGTCATAGACGTTCATCAGGATGCGGAAGTCGTTGACCGCGGTAACCGCGTGCGGGTCGAGCGACTTCGGTTCGGCGATCTGGCCTATGACCAGGACGTTCGGTGGCGTCTGTGCGAGCACCGGCGCCGCAAAGGCCAGCGACACCGCGGTGATGGCGGCAGCCAACAGTTTTCTCATGACGGACTCCTTCGTTTCCCTGACGTCAATTAATCCGCACAATTTGCATTTCTGCAAGTATTTATTGTAATAAATTAATGGATACGCGTTTCCGTATCACCGGGCGCCACCAAGAAGCATTTGAAAAGATTGGCGGAAATCATGCCCACAGGGAGCACCGCAATAAACGTCGAACGGCTGCGGGCACTGCTGGCAGGTATCAACGAATTCGGCTTCAACCGGGAAACCGGCGGCTTCAACCGGGTTGGCTACTCCGATCCGGACATGGCCGTGCGCGACTGGTTCTACGAGCAGATGAAAAGCGACGGGCTAAAAGTCCGCCGCGACGGCGTCGCCAACCTGTTCGGCCGGTACGGTCCCGAAAGCGGGCCTTGCATCATGGCCGGCTCACATCTCGACACCGTGCCCGAGGGCGGCGCGTTCGACGGCTCGCTTGGCGCCTCAGTGGCGCTGGAATGCGTTCGCACCATGCGGGACGCCGGGCTGGCGCCGAAAACCGCGATCGAGGTCGTGGCGACGGCGGAAGAGGAAGGCCGTTTCGGCGGCATGCTCGGCGCCCAGACGATCGCCGGCGTGGTGACGCATGAGTGGATCGACCAGGCGCGCGACGCCGACGGCACGAAGCTGATCGATGCAATGGCCGCGCAGGGCCTGACCGCCCATGATGCCGTCAAGGCGAAACGCAATCCCGACGACGTCCGTGCCTTTCTCGAGCTTCACATCGAGCAGGGTCCGGTGCTGGAAAGCACCCGCCAGCCGATCGGCGTTGCGCATTCGGTGGCTGGGGTGCGCAACCTTCGCGTGACGCTGACGGGAAAGGCGAACCATTCCGGCACGACGCCGATGAACCTGCGCGCCGATGCCTTTGCTGGGCTGGCGGCAGTCGGGGCCGCGATCCCGGACATCATTGCCTCCAATGGCGGCGAGCACACACGCGTGACCATCGGCAAGGTCGATCTTCACCCGAATTTCATTCACACCGTGCCCGGTGAGGCGGAGTTCGTCATCAATATCCGCGACACAGATCCAGCCAACATCGAAGCGGTGAAGGCCGCGATGGAGGCGAAGATCGGCGAATCGGCCAAGACGAACAACCTGGCGGTTCGCATCGTCGAGCAAAGCCGCATCGCGCCCGTCTCGCTCGATGCGGATTTGCGCAAGCTGCTGCACGAAGAGGCAGGCCGGCTGGGTCTCGACGCGCGCTCCATGCCGTCCGGCGCCGGCCACGACGCGCAGACCATGCAGTCGCTGTGCCCGTCGGCTCTGATGTTCATTCCCAGCCGCAACGGAGTCAGTCATTCGCCCGAAGAGTGGAGCGACTGGGCCGATATCGAGAAGGGCGCCAATCTCATGCTCGCCGCCCTGATCAGGCTGAGCGGTGCACGATAGCTGCCCCATCCCTGACGGCGATCAAACGCTGTCGGCCAGCAGATAGCCGAGGAAAACGACCATGGTCGCGAAAGCGGCTAGGGTCGCGGCCACCAGCGCGGCGGCGCACAAGCGTTCCTGCCCGAAGCGCGCGCCGATGATCGGATAGACCGTCAGCATCGGCGCGCTGGCCAGAATGATGCCGGCGACCATGAGGCCGTGTGGAACGCCGCCAATCCATGCAAATCCGAGCGCCACCAGAATGGGGTGAAGGATCAGCTTGCCCACCACGATCAGCGACACGTCACCCGCGACCGCCTGAACCTGCAGCGTCGCCAGAGTGCCGCCGACAACAAGCAGTGCGCATGGGACGGCGGCATCCGCCATCATGCCGAGCGTCGTCGCAAGAGGCATCGGCAGGCGAACGCCGCTGGCGGACAGAACAGCGCCAATCACGATGGCCAGGATCAGCGGCGTGCGGGCCAGGCGGCGTGCGGTCTGGCCAATGACCGCCGGCACGCTCTTTCCCTGCTGGTCACCGGATTCCGCGATCGCAAGCGCAAGCGGGATAATCAGGATGTTTTCAACCAGCATCGAAAGCGGCAGTGCTGTCAGCGCGGGCGCGCCGATCGCCAGCGATGCGACGGGAAATCCGACAAAACCGCTGTTGGAGGCTGAACCTCCCAGCGCTGCCATCGAGGCAACGGGCAACGGGCGGTGCAGGAGATAGCGGGCAGCGGCGAAAACGATGCCGAATGTGAGCAGCGATCCAGCGCCATAAACGAGGACGTAGTTCCAGTTCAGCGTTTGACGCAGATCCTGCTGCAGGAGTGCGTTGAGGATCAGCGCCGGCAAGGCGAAATTGAGCACGAAAATGCCCAGCGCCTGCACGAGTTGCGGCGAGACTGCCTTGGCATGGACGGCGACGAACCCGACCGCGATCAGAATGACGATCGGCAGGATGAGCGAGATCAGGTCAATCATGTGCCGCAATGCCCGGCTTGCGATTGGCCTCGTAACCGGGGCTCGGCTGCACGGAATGCATCATTTGATGATTTGCCGGGTGACGCACTATCTGGAACCAGACGACCCAGGCGCGCTCCCTGACGGCTCTCCCCTTGTCGCGCGCTATGTATACATCCCTGCCTCCCCCGCCGAAAGGCGCCTAATGGAGCATTTCGGATCATTCCATCACATTTCCTTGGCAAGCAGAGCGCGGGGTTCGGTTCCTCGGCCGAATATTGCACCGTCCAGCCACTTGGCAACGCACATGACATGTATACAATGAACTGATGCAAGGACCGCAATCGCGCGAATTGCAGAGTACTCGGGACGGCACAGGGAGGTTCGTCATGTTGAAAAAGATTACCGCGGCGCTTGCGCTCGGGCTTGCCCTCGGATGGGCGGCAACCGCATCCGCACAGGAAACCCTGAAGGTCGGGGTGATTCTGCCATATTCGGGACCATTCGCCGATGCAGCCAATCAGCTGCAGGCCGGCATCGACTTGTACATGAGCCAGAATGGCGACGAAGTCGCCGGCCGCAAGATCGAGATCATTCGCAAGGACACCGGCGGCCCGAACGCCGATGCCGCACAGCGCGCGGCGCAGGAACTCGTGGTCCGCGATCAGGTCGACATCATCGCCGGCTTCGCGTTGACGCCGGAGGCTCTTGGCGCGGCCGAAATCGCCACCGAAGCAGGCAAGATGATGGTGGTGATGAACGCCGCCACCTCGATCGTGACCGAACGCTCGCCCTTTATCGTGCGCACGTCGGTGACGATCCCGCAGCTCAACTATGCTTTCGGCAAATGGGCGTTCGAGGAAGGCGGGGTCAAGCAGGCTTACACCCTCGTCGCGGATTACGGCCCGGGCCACGACGCCGAAGCCTCCTTCTCCAAGGGCTTCACTGAAGCCGGCGGCGAAATTCTCGGCTCCGACCGCACGCCGGTAGCAAATCCTGACTTCTCTGCCTACGTGCAGCGCGTGAGGGACGCCAATCCGGAAGCAGTCTACATCTTCGTGCCGGGCGGCGCGCAGCCGGCGGCCATCGGCAAGGCGCTGGTCGATCGCGGTCTCGCTCCGCCGGACGTCAAGATTTTGGCACAGGGCGAACTGACCCATCCCGAGGCGTTGGAAAGCATGGGCGAGACGGCGCGCGGCATCATCACCACCTTCCACTATACGCTGGAGCGCGACGATCCGCTCAACAACGAGTATGTCGCCGCCTACGGCGAAGCCAACAACGGCCGCGCGCCCGACCTGTTCTCGATCGGCGGCTATGACGGCATGCACCTCATCTACGAGACGCTGAAGAAGACCAATGGCGACGCCGGCGGCGAAGCGCTCGTGGAAGCTGCGAAGGGCATGGCGTGGGACAGCCCGCGCGGGCCGGTGATGATCGATCCCGAGACCCGGGATATCGTTCAGACCGTCTATATTCGCGAGGTACAGGAGGTGGATGGCAAACTGCAGAACGCGATCATCCATTCGATCCCGGACGTCAAGGACCCGCTGCACGGAGCGAATTGAATCCTTTTTCGCATTCGAGCAGATATGGCCTGATCCGTGATGGGTAACATTGCTATCGTCCTGTTCGACGGGCTCGCCTTCGGGATGCTTCTATTCGTCCTGTCGGTGGGCCTGTCGGTCACGCTCGGGCTGATGAACTTCATCAATCTCGCGCATGGCGCGTTCGGTATGCTGGGCGGCTATGTCACGGTGCTGGCAATGCGGCAGTTCGGCTTTCCGTTTCTGCTGACATTGCCGGCCGCCTTTCTTGCGGCGGCGCTTGTCAGCGTCGTTCTCGAGCGCACACTGTTTCGCCGGCTCTACCGGGCCGGCGAGCTCAACCAGGTTCTGTTCACCATCGGCCTGGTCTTCGTGGCGACGGCCGTCGCCACCTACACATTCGGCACCGGGCAGCAGCCCATCATCCTGCCCGACTGGCTGCGCGGTTCGGTGGAGATCGCAGGCATGCGCTTCGGCGTCTACCGCTTCTTCCTGATAGTGGTCGCGCTTCTCATTGTCGCGCTGGTCCATTTCGGCCTGGAGCGGACCCGCCTCGGGGCCCAGATCAGGGCCTCCGTCGACAACCAGCGCGTGGCGCAAGGTATCGGCCTCGACGTCGAACGCATCTTCGCAGTCACCTTCGCGCTGGGCAGCGGGCTTGCGGGCCTTGGCGGCGCACTTGCCATCGAGATAGTCGGGCTCGATCCCTCATTCGGTTTTCATTTCCTGGTCTATGTGCTGATCGTCGTCGCAGTCGGCGGCCTGGGCTCCGTCGCCGGCTCATTCGCCGGCGCCGCACTGCTCGGCATCGGTGACGTGGCGGGCAAATATTTCCTGCCCGAGATCGGCTCGTTCCTGATCTACCTTCTGCTGGTCGGTATCCTGCTCGTGCGCCCGATGGGGCTGTTCGGCAAGCGATGAGCGAAGACACCAACGTGCGGCAGTCCCCGCTCTCATCGAACGAGCCGCTGGCCTGGCTCAAACGCCAAAGCCGCTGGTCGGCATTCGAATGGGCTTTCTGGCTGGCCGCGCTGATCCCGTTCTTTTTCTTTCCGACCTATCTGACGCTGGCAAGCCAGATCGCCATCGCGGCTCTCTTCGCCATCTCGGTCGACCTCATCCTTGGCTATGCCGGCATCGTCACGCTCGGCCACGCGATGTTTTTCGGCATCGGCGCCTATGTCGCAGGCCTGCTCAGCGCCAAGCTCGGATGGGGCGAGCCGATCACCGGGCTGCTGCTCGCAGGCGCCTTTGCCGGGCTGGTGGGGTTTATCGCCAGCTTCCCGATCGTGCGGGTACGTCACCTCGCGCTGATCATGGTGACGCTTGGCCTCGGCCTTCTCACCTACGAATTGGCCAATGCGATGAGTTGGCTCACCGGCGGAACCGATGGCCTGTTCGGCATCGATACTTGGGACATATTCGGCTATTTCCGCTTCGATCTGTGGGGCTACACCGCCTATTCCTATGCGCTGGCGGTGCTGTTTCTGGGCTTTCTGCTCAGCCGCAGGGTCGTCAATTCCTCCTTTGGACTCGCCCTGCGCGGCATTCGGGAAAACACGCCGCGCATGCCCGCTATCGGTTCGAACTATCGCTGGCATCTGCAGAAGATCTACACGCTGTCGGCCGCAATCGCCGGTGTTGCGGGCGCCCTGCTCACCCAGACGACGGACACCGCCGCACTGGAAGTCCTGAGCTTCCAGCGCTCGGCCGATGTGGTGGTGATGCTCATCCTTGGCGGCACCGGACGTCTCTATGGGGCGATCCTGGGCGCGGTCATCTTTCTGCTGATGCGCGACCAGTTGGCCGGCATAAACCCGCAATACTGGTATTTCTGGATCGGCCTGCTCTTGATGATCGTCGTGCTGTACATGCCCAAAGGCATACTCGGCCGCCTCACCGACCTTGTGCGGAGGCCGGAATGACGAGCCGGGACCGCAGCATCCTGCGCACCGAAGCGCTATGCAAGAATTTTGGCTCCCTGCAGGTCGCGCGCGACGTCTCGATCGATCTGCCGCGTGGCGCGCGCCATGCGCTCATCGGGCCCAACGGCGCCGGCAAGACGACCTTGATCAACCTGATTACCGGGCAGATCAAACCGGACTCCGGCCGCATCGAGCTTCAGGGCGAAGATGTGACGGCAATCGCGACTGCCGGTCGCGCACGCCGTGGCCTCACACGCACCTTCCAGATCAACACCCTGTTTCCCTCGCTGACGCCGATCGAAGCGGTGACGCTGGCGGTCTGCGAACGCGAGGGCGTAGCAGGCCAGTTCTGGCGAAGTCTTGCCTCCCACCGCGAGGCGATCGACGAAAGCTACGAAATCCTGCGCCAACTCGGCCTTGCCGACGCGGCGACGCGCGCGACCCGCACTCTCCCCTACGGACAGCAGCGGCTTCTCGAAATTGCGCTGGCGCTCGCAACCCGTCCAAAGGTCCTGCTCCTCGACGAGCCGGCGGCGGGCGTGCCGAGAGATGAAAGCGCGATGCTGTTCAGCGTGGTCGAGGCGCTGCCCGAGGACATTTCGGTACTGTTCATAGAGCACGACATGAGCATCGTCTTCCGGTTCGCCTCGCGGATCATCGTACTGGTTTCGGGTAGCGTGCTGCTGGAAGACACGCCGGATGTGGTGCGCAGCGATCCGCGCGTGCGCGAAGTGTATCTCGGGAATGCCCATCATGGCTGACCCGCTGCTTCAACTGACCGATGTGCGGGCCGGCTACGGCGAAGCGGTGGTGCTGGACGGTATTTCGTTTTCCCTGCCGGCAAACGGCAGTCTGGCCGTGCTCGGCCGCAACGGCGTCGGCAAGTCGACACTGCTTTTGACGGTGATGGGCATCGTCGAACTTGCGCGCGGTTCGATCAGCCTTGAGGGCGTGGACATCTCAAGGCTTCAGCCGCATCTGCGCGCCCGGCTCGGCCTGGGCTGGGTGCCGCAGGAACGCGACGTGTTTCCCTCCCTGACGCTGGAAGAAAACCTCACTGTGGCGGCCCGGGACGGCCGCTGGGACCTGGAGGCGGTCTATGGTCTTCTTCCCCGGCTGAAGGAGCGGCGCGGGAACATGGGAAACCAGCTTTCCGGCGGCGAACAGCAGATGCTGACCATCGGCCGCACGCTGATGACAAACCCTTCGGTCCTGCTTCTCGATGAACCCCTGGAGGGCCTCGCCCCGATCATTGTCGAGGAATTGACCGCCGCCATCCGGCGCATGGCTGACGACGAGGGTATCGCCCTCGTTCTGGTGGAACAGCACGCCGAGATGGCACTGGCGCTCACCAACCACGCAATCATCATTGAACGCGGCATTGTTGCGCACGAAGCGCCCTCCGCAGAACTCCTCGACGACCGCGAAACGCTCGACCGCTATATCGGCCTCAATCTGGAGACGCCGGGACAAGAGTAGAGCCGGCGGATACGCTCGCAGGCCACCTGCTCACACAATGTATACATTGCCGATGCCACGAACCCGAGGGGCAACCATATGAAAGACGACACGGCAAAGACGCATACGATGCGTGCGGTGATCCAGTTGCGTGACAAGATCATGCGGGGCGAACTCCATGGCGGGATGCGCCTTTTCGAGGTTTCGGTGGCCGACCAGCTGGAGATTTCACGCACGCCCGTGCGTGAGGCGATGTCGCGACTGACCGAGGAGGGGTTGCTTGAGCGGGTGCGAAGCGGCGGCTTTGTCGTGCGCACATTCAGCCTCGCCGACGTCACCGATGCGATCGAGTTGCGCGGTGTGCTGGAAGGCACGGCGGCGCGTCTGGCCGCCGAGCGCGGCGTCCCGGCGCACGACATGGAACGCCTCAAGGGCATCGTTGCGAAGCTGGACGATTGTTTCGGCGAGCTGCCGGAAGATGTGGATTTCGAGGGTTATGCAGAACTCAACGCAAGGTTTCACCACGAACTCGCCCGGCTGTCCGGAAGCGAGATGGTCTGTCGCGAAGTCGAGCGGATCACGCGGCTGCCATTTGCTTCACCTTCGGCGTTCCTGCCGGACGAGGCCAATATCGCGGCCTTCCGGCGATCCTTGCAGATGGCCCAGGAACAGCATCACACGATCGCTGCGGCGATCGAGGCGCGGGAGGGCTTCAGGGCCGAGTCGACGGCGCGCGAACACGCGCGCGCTGCTCGCAGGAACCTCGACTACGTCATGTCGCAGGACCGCAGCCTGATCGAACGCGTTCCCGCGCTGGGACTTCTCGCCGGCTGAGCTCGGCCTGTCCGCAGCGTCGAATTGAGCGGCGGCCCGGCTTGAGGACGGAGATTCGACCTTGCACCCGAAGCGCCCGTGCGGCACAAGATTGTATACATGAAGATGCCAAGGGAGGTTACGAGATGACAGGTTCCAGTCTGGAAACGTTGCTCAAGGAGAAGGGCAACGCCGTCGACATGCTGCGCAATTCACAGATCGGAATGTATGTCTATCCGATCGTCGCGGCGGAATTCACCAATTGGCGCGACGAGCAGCGCGCCTGGCGCGAGACCGCTGTGCTGTTCGACCAGACGCACCACATGGACGAGCTCATTGTCGAAGGTCCGCAGGCGGCCGCCTTCCTCGAACATGTCGGTATCAACTCGTTCGCCAATTTTGACCTCAACCGGGCCAAGCATTTCGTGCCGGTCACGCCAGCGGGCCATGTCATAGGCGACATGATCATCTTCCGCGAACGCGAGGACAAATTCATCCTCGTCGGCCGTGCGCCGACCGCGGACTGGGTCGAATTCCAGCAGGCGATCGGCAAGTGGAACGTCCGGATCCACCGCGACCCGCGCTCCGACTCCCGCCCCGATGGCAAGGCGATCTACCGTAGCCACTACCGCTTCCAGATCCAGGGTCCGGACGCAGCCAAGATCTTCGAAAAGATGAACGGCGGACCGGTGCCCGACGTGAAATTCTTCCACGTTGACTGGATCAATGTCGGTTCCAGGCGCGTGCAGGCGCTTCGCCACGGCATGTCCGGAGCCCCGGGGCTCGAAATCTGGGGCCCGTATGCCGATAAGAGCTACATCCAGGCCACCGTTCTTCAGGCCGCCCGTGACGCCGGTGTGAACCTGGTCCAATGCGGCAGCCGCGCCTATTCGACCAATACGCTGGAATCGGGCTGGATTCCCTCACCCCTGCCCGGCATCTACACCGGCGACGGGATGCTGAAGGAATACCGGGAGTGGCTCGGCGCCGACAGCTACGAGGCGATGGGTTCGATCGGCGGCTCGATGGTGTCGAAGAACATC
Source organism: Rhizobiaceae bacterium (assembly GCA_040880025.1). Classification (GTDB taxonomy): domain Bacteria; phylum Pseudomonadota; class Alphaproteobacteria; order Rhizobiales; family Rhizobiaceae; genus RCIO01. Next base: position 51,993 of record JBBDJD010000011.1, on the reverse strand, counting down.
GAGGACTACTACGTCAACCCGTTCGAACTTGGCTATGGCTTCTATATCGGCTGGAAATCGGACTTCATCGGCAAGGACGCGCTGGCGAAGATGAAGGACGGTCCCAACCGCAAGAAGGTTACGTTCGAATGGAACCGCGACGACGTGCTCAAGGTCATCGCCTCCGCCTTCGAGGACGGCACACCCTACAAGTGGATCGATTTCCCGCAGCCGAACTACGCTTCGTCGTCAGCGGATCTCATCCAGCGCGACGGCAAGCAGGTCGGCATGTCGATGTTCAACGGCTACTCCTACAATGAGCGCTGCATGCTCTCGCTCGGCGTGGTGAACCCGGACGTGGAAATCGGCGACGTTCTGACACTGGTATGGGGCGAGCCCGACGGCGGCAGCGGCAAGACCTCGACCGAGCGCCACAAGCAGGCCGAGATCAGGGTCAGGGTTTCGCCGACGCCCTATTCAAGCGAGGCGCGCGAGAGTTACGCCGCCGACAGCTGGCGCACGAAGCAGAGCGCCTGACGGCGTGCATCGCGAGATGATCGGACGCCATCGGTGCCCGATCATGCCTCCGCCGCGATTGCCTCGGCGCCTCGACAAACACCTTGCCTTGCGCTTCCCCGCGCTCAATCTTGTCGTGCGACAGGCCGCACGCCAGAGGACGGAGCATCGGGATGAAAATAGCCTTCATAGGTTTCGGCGAAGCAGGAAGGGCTTTCGCCGCCTCTCTGCGCGAGCACCGCGAACTGAGCGTTTCCGCCTATGACATCCTGCTCGGCACGACGAATGAAGGGCCGCTCCGCAAGGCCGCGGCCGATCTCGGCGTGCAGCTCGCGGAAAGCCCCGAAGAGGCTGTCCGCGGCGCATCATGGGTGTTCTCCGCCGTCACCGCCGCCGACAGTCTGGACGCGGCGCGCTCGGTGACCGGCCAGCTGCGAGACGGACAATATTTCATCGACCTCAATTCGGTGTCAGCCGGCCGCAAGCGCGAAACCGCCGGCATCGTGACTGCGGCCAGCGCCGCCTATGTCGACATGGCTGTGATGGCCCCTGTTCACCCGCGCGGACACCGCACCCCCGTGCTGGTCGCCGGACCGGCCTGCGCCGCGATCACCGACAAGCTCGCGGGCTTGGGATTCGACTTCGAGGTCGCCGGCCCCGAAATCGGCGATGCGACATCGATCAAGATGGCGCGCAGCATGTTCGTGAAGGGCCTTGAGGCGGTCATGGTCCAGTCTCTGCTGGCGGCCAGGGCTTCGGGATGCTTCGACGCCGTTCTTGCGTCGCTGTCGGGTTCCTATCCGCAATTCGACTGGTCGGAAGCGCCGCGCTACAACATCGAGCGCATGGCGCGGCATGGCATCCGGCGGGCGGCCGAAATGGAAGAGTCGGCGGCGACGATGCAGGAACTGAACCTTCCCGGGGGCAGCGAACTCGGCCTGGCCATCGCCGGCCTTCAGCGGGAGATCGGTCGACGCGGCATCGACGTCGACGAAAGCGAAGAGCTTACGGCAATGCTCGACAGGGTTCTCGACGCGCTGCAGCGCTAGCGCGAATTTCGGACGGCAAGTTGATCCATGCCAAGCGGTGCTGACGGTTCAGCCTCCGGAAGAGCGTTAGCCGCCGGTCTTTGTCCTCTTCACCGCATCGCGCCAGCCGGCGACCAGCCGCTTGCGTTCGGCTTCATCCATCTTCGACGTGAAGCGGCGGTCAAGCGCCCAGTTCCTGGCGAAATCCTTCATGTCCGGCCATATTCCGGCGCGCGAGCCCGCAAGCCATGCGGCGCCCAACGCGGTGGTTTCGAGAATTTTCGGCCGGTCCACCGGCGCGTCCAGAATGTCGGCCAGCCGCTGCATGGTCCAGTCCGACGCCACCATGCCGCCATCGACCCGAAGCACGGTTTCACCGCGACCTGCGGGCCAGTCCTTCTTCATCGCCTCAAGCAGGTCGAGCGTCTGGAAGGCCACGCTTTCGAGCGCGGCCTTGGCGAACTCCGCCGGGCCGGAATTGCGGGTGAGCCCGTAGATCGCGCCCCGCGCCTCGGCGTCCCAGTGCGGCGCGCCAAGCCCGACAAAGGCCGGCACAAGATAGACCTGCTGTGTCGGATCGGCTTGTGCCGCCATGTCGCCGGTGTCTGCGGCTTGCCGCACCACCTTCAGCCCGTCGCGCAGCCATTGCACGGCCGCGCCCGCGATAAAGATCGAGCCTTCGAGCGCATAGGTCACCTTGCCGTCGAGTTGATAGGCGATGGTGGACAGGAGCCGGTTTTTTGACCGCACGAGTTCCGTCCCGGTGTTGAGCACCGCGAAACAGCCGGTGCCGTATGTCGACTTCATCGTGCCCGGCTCGAAACAGGCCTGGCCGATGGTTGCGGCATGCTGGTCCCCGGCGACGCCAAGAATCGGGATTTCGGCGCCAAACAGCTTCGCCTCGGTGACGCCGAAATCGGCCGCACAGTCCTTCACCTCGGGGAGCAGCGCCGCGGGGATGTTGAGCAGCTTGAGAAGCTCGGCGTCCCATTCACCCTTGGCGATATTGTAGATCAGCGTCCGCGAGGCATTGGTTGCGTCGGTCACATGCGCCTTGCCGCCGGTCAGCCGCCAGATCAGGAATGTGTCGATGGTACCGGCGAGCAGTTCGCCCTTCCTGGCGCGTGCGCGCGCGCCTTTCACATTGTCGAGCAGCCACGCAATCTTGGTGCCGGAGAAATACGGATCGAGCAGCAGCCCGGTCTTCCTGGAGAATTTCGGCTCCAGACCCCGCTTCTTCAGTTTCTGGCATAAGGCAGCGGTACGGCGGTCCTGCCACACGATCGCGTTGTGGATCGGCTTGCCGGTAGCCTTGTCCCAGACCACCACCGTCTCGCGTTGATTGGTGATGCCGATTGCCGCGATGTCGCTCGCCTGCAGCTTTCCCTTGCGGAGCGACGCCCGCACTGTCGCCACGACACTTTTCCAGATGTCCTCGGGGTCGTGTTCGACCCAGCCGGACGCCGGGAAATGTTGCGGGAATTCCTTCTGGCCGGTCGCCACCACCTTCATCTTCCTGTCGAAGATGATCGCGCGGCTCGACGTCGTGCCCTGATCTATCGCGAGAACGTAGCGGCCTGCCATTCATTTCTCCTCCACTTGCGAAAGGAGGCGGCTCGCGCCGCCTCCTTCACTTCATCATCGGGCTTTGGCCCGTCGTCGGCAACGGCCGGTTGGCCTAGTTGCCCCAGCTCTTGATCAGCTCGTCATAGGAAACGGTTTCGCCCATCGGCTTTTCGTTTTCTAATTTCGCGACCGGCGAACCGGGTGCGTCGAGCCATTCCTGCGGGTCCTTGGGCTCATTCATCTTCGGGCCGATATCACCCTGGACGCCGGCGCGTTCGAGACGTTCGAGCACACTCTCCTGCGCCGCGCAAAGCGCGTCGAGAGCTTCCTGCGGCGTTTTCGCACCCGACATCGCGTCACCGATATTCTGCCACCACAACTGTGCCAGCTTCGGATAGTCCGGGACGTTGGTGCCGGTCGGCGACCACTGGACGCGGGCCGGCGAACGGTAGAACTCCACCAGGCCGCCGAGCTTCGGCGCGCGATCGGTGAAGCTCTGGTCCTGGATGGTCGACTCGCGAATGAAAGTCAGGCCGACATGGCTCTTCTTTACGTCCACGGTCTTCGATGTGACGAACTGCGCATAAAGCCACGCTGCCTTGGCGCGATCGACCGGGGTCGACTTCATCAGCGTCCACGAACCGGCGTCCTGATAGCCGATCTTGGTGCCTTCGCTCCAGTAGACGCCATGCGGCGAGGGAGCCATGCGCCACTTCGGCGTACCGTCCTCGTTCATGACGGGAAGACCCTCCTTGACCGTATCTGCGGTAAAGGCAGTGTACCAGAACATCTGCTGGGCGACGTTGCCCTGTGCGGGAACCGGACCGGCCTCGCTGAAGGTCATACCCGCGGCCGCCGGCGGCGAGTATTTCTGCAGCCACTCGATCGCCTTGGTGACGGCATAGACCGCCGCGGCGTCGTTGGTTGCACCACCGCGCGCCACGCACGAGCCGACAGGCTGCGAGTTCTCGTTGACGCGGATGCCCCACTCGTCCACCGGCAGGCCGTTCGGCTCGCCCTTGTCGCCCATGCCGGCCATCGACATCCAGGCGTCGGTGTAGCGCCAGCCGAGTGACGGGTCCTTCTTGCCGTAGTCCATGTTGCCATAGACCTGGCCTTCCACGCCGAGACGGCTGAGATCGCGCCCGGTGAAGAACTCGGCGATATCCTCATAGGCCGACCAGTTCACCGGCACGCCGAGATCGTAGCCGTATTTCGCCTTGAAATCGGCCTTGTTCTGCTCGTCGTTGAACCAGTCGTAGCGGAACCAGTAGAGGTTCGCGAACTGCTGGTCCGGCAACTGATAGAGCTTGCCGTCGGGCGCGGTCGTGAAAGACTTGCCGATGAAGTCGTCGACGTCGAGGTTCGGATTGGTGACATCCGCGCCCTCGCCTTCCATCCAGTCGGTCAGGATGCGCGCCTGCTGGTAGCGCCAGTGCGTGCCGATCAGGTCGGAATCGTTGATGTAGCCGTCGTAGATGTTCTCACCCGACTGCATCTGCGTCTGCAGCTTTTCGACGACGTCACCCTCGCCGATCAGGTCGTGAGTGACCTTGATACCGGTGATCGCGGTGAACGCCGGCGCCAACACCTTCGATTCATATTCGTGCGTGGTGATGGTTTCGGAGACCACCTTGATATCCATTCCCTGGAAGGGGCTGGCCGCGTCGACAAACCACTGCATTTCGGCTTCCTGGTCGGCGCGGCTCAGCGTCGAGAGGTCACCGATTTCAGCGTCCAGAAACGCCTTGGCTTCGTCCATTCCCGCGTAGGCGCTGTTGGCGCCGAGCAACAGGACAATCGCTGTTGTTGATGTTAGAAAATGCCGTCGCATGTGTTTCCTCCACTTTCAGGTTTCAAGTGCGATATGGGGCGGTCGCCTGCACGCGGCCGCTCCAACTATTTCTCCCCCTATACGTAGCGGAACACGCCGATGGCGTAGACCACAGAGAGGGCGAGAGCCCACCACAGGTTGGACCCGATGAGGCCCAGCCAAGCGAGATGGATAAACGCGCTGCCAAGCAGCGAAATGAACAGGCGGTCGCCGCGCGTCGTCTCGAAGCGCAGAAGGCCGTAGCGGGGGCTGCCGCCGGGGACCAAATATTCCCACACGGCCATGCCGGCCAACAGCGCGAAAATCGTCGTGAAGAAGATCGCCGTCGGGACCGTCCAGGCCATCCATGACAGATCGAAATCCATCGTCACACCCTCCCCAGGGCGAAGCCCTTGGCGATGTAGTTGCGGACGAACCAGATCACCAGCGCGCCCGGAATGATGGTCAGCACGCCGGCCGCCGCCAGCACGCCCCAGTCGAGACCCGAAGCCGAGACGGTGCGCGTCATGATGGCGGCGATCGGCTTGGCATCGGTAGTGGTCAGGGTCCGCGCGATCAACAGCTCCACCCACGAGAACATGAAGCAGAAGAATGCTGCCACGCCGATGCCGCTGGCGATCAGCGGCATGAAAATCTTCACGAAGAAACGCGGGAAGGAATAGCCGTCGATATAGGCGGTCTCGTCGATCTCCTTCGGCACGCCGGAAATGAAGCCTTCGAGGATCCACACGGCGAGCGGCACGTTGAACAGGCAGTGCGCCAGCGCGACGGCTATGTGCGTGTCGATCAGCCCAAAGGCCGAATAGAGCTGGAAGAAGGGCAGCACGAACACCGCCGGCGGCGCCATGCGATTGGTCAGGAGCCAGAAGAACAGGTGCTTGTCACCCAGGAACCGGTAGCGCGAGAATGCATAGGCCGCGGGCAGCGCAACCGCCACTGACAGCACCGTGTTCATCACCACATAGATGATCGAATTGATGTAGCCCTTGTACCAGGACGGATCGGTGAAGATCACCATGTAGTTGGCGATCGTCGGGTTGCGCGGCCACAGCGAGAAGGCGCCGAGAATCTCCTGATTGCTTTTGAAGCTCATATTCATGAGCCAGTAGATCGGCAGCATCAGGAAGATGATATAGAGCGTCGGCACCAGCCACGAGAGGCGTGACACCCCGCCGCGCCGGCGCATCCTGCGCTGCACGATCTCCTGGGAAATATCCGACGCTTTCACCGGATTCTGTGCGTTGTCGATATCGGTTCTGGTCAGCAGATTTTCCTTCGTATTCGACATCTCACCGCTCCGAATCGTAATTCGTCATGACGGTGTAGAAGACCCACGACATGAGCAGGATGATGAGGAAGTAGATGAGCGACATCGCCGCCGCCGGCCCGAGATCGAACTGGCCGATGGCCATCTTCACGAGGTCGATCGACAGGAACGTCGTCGAGTTTCCTGGCCCGCCGCCGGTCACGACGAAGGGCTCGGTATAGATCATGAAGCTGTCCATGAAGCGCAGCAGCACCGCGATCAGAAGCACGCGGTTCATCTTCGGCAGCTGGATGTAGCGGAAAACGGCCCAGCGCGATGCGCCGTCGATCTTTGCCGCCTGGTAGTAGGCGTCCGGGATCGAAACGAGCCCGGCATAGCACAACAGTACGACGAGGCTGGTCCAGTGCCAGACATCCATGACGATGACCGTCACCCACGCGTCGAACGGATCGTTGACGTAATTGTAGTCGATGCCGAGGCTGTAGAGCGTGCGCCCGAGCAGACCGATGTCGATGCGCCCGAAGACCTGCCAGATCGTGCCGACGACGTTCCACGGGATCAGCAGCGGCAGCGACATCAGCACCAGGCAGACCGGCACGCCCCATCCGCGTCGGGGCATGTTGAGCGCTATGATGATGCCGAGCGGAATCTCGATCGCCAGGATGATGGCGGAGAATGCGAGGTTGCGTCCCATCGCCGACCAGAAACGGTCGGACACGAGCATGTCGCGAAACCAGTCGGTGCCGGCCCAGAAGAAGACGTTCTGGCCGAACGTGTCCTGCACCGAATAGTTGACCACCGTCATCAGTGGTATCGCAGCCGAGAACAGGACCAGCACCAGAACCGGCACGACCATGAACCAGGCGCGGTTGTTCCATGACTTGTTCATCGCTGAGCTCCCGTCTCGATGCGCCAGGAGTCGGCATAGACATTGATGCCTCTTGGATCGAATTCGATCCGGGGTTCAGCCGGTATCTCGCTATCCTCCGCGACGATCGCCGCAATCCGATGACCGGCCAGCGTGCCCCGCACGATCTTTTGCCGCCCGACATCCTCGATCTTGGTGATCTCGAATGGCGCGCCTGTACGCCCCAGCGTCACGAACTCCGGCCGGATGCCGAGTTCCATTCGGGCGCCCGAGCGTGACGGCACCGGCGCCGAAAGCCTGACGTCAAGGCCGCCAATGCGAGCGCTCGTTCCGTCGATCTCGACCGGCAGTACGTTCATGCCCGGAGAACCGATGAAGTAGCCGACGAAAGTGTGGCTCGGCCGCTCGAAAAGTTCGGTCGGCGTGCCGATCTGCACGATCCCGCCCTCGAACATCACAACCACCTTGTCGGCAAAGGTCAGCGCCTCGGTCTGGTCGTGCGTGACATAGACCATGGTGAAACCGACGCGGCGGTGAAGCTGCTTGAGCTGCGAACGCAGCATCCATTTCATGTGCGGGTCGATGACCGTCAGCGGCTCGTCGAACAGGATCGCGTTGACGTCGGAGCGCACCAGCCCGCGCCCGAGCGATATCTTCTGTTTCTGGTCTGCCGTCAGACCGCGTGCCCGCCGGTTCGCCCAATCGCTCAGGTCGATCATATCGAGCGTTTCGCGCACTTTCCGGTCGACTTCGCCCGGGGACACGCCCCGGTTGCGCAGCGGAAACGCCAGATTGTCGTAGACGGTCATCGTGTCGTAGATCACCGGAAACTGGAACACCTGCGCGATATTGCGCTCCTGCGTCGAAAGCCCGGTAACGTCATCCGCGTTGAAGCGAAGCCGGCCCTCGCTCGGCGTCAGCAATCCCGAAATGATGTTGAGCAAGGTCGTCTTGCCGCAGCCGGAGGGGCCGAGCAGCGCGCAGGCCGTTCCGTCATCGAATGTGTGATCCACCTCCTTCAGCGCGTAATCCGCATCCGACCGCGGGTTCGGCGAATATGAATGGCGGATATGGTCGAGTTCGATGCGCGCCATGCCTATGCCGCCCTTCTGACCGGGGGGCGGACGGCCTGGCCCTGCATGTCGAAGACGAGCAGATGGCGCGTGTCGATATGGATATTGACCGTCTCGTCCGGTTCGAACGACTTGATGCCGTGGGTGAGCATCACCCAGCGCGAGCCGGCGAAGTCGAGATGCACGAAGCTCTCAGAACCGGTGATCTCAGTCACCAGAACCCGGGCGCGGATCGGTTGCGTTCCTGCGGTCTGAGCATCGAGGGAGAGATGGTGGGGCTGAAAGCCGATCGTATACTCGCCATCGGCTATGCCAGCGAGATCGCTGGGCACCGGGAGGTCGGCCCCACCACCAAGGCTGAATTTTGCACCCTGCTTTGGCAGGGTGATCGTGTTGAGCGGTGGATCGGAGAACGTCCGCGCCGTCAGAAGATCGTCGGGATTGCGGAAGACATCGAGCGTAGGGCCAAACTGCGTCACGCGGCCTTCCGAGAGCGTCGCTGTGTGGCCGCTGAGAAGCAGCGCCTCCTGCGGTTCGGTCGTCGCGTAGACGAAGATGGCGCCTGTCTCGGAGAATATCTTGGGCAGTTCCTCGCGCAATTCTTCCCGCAGCTTGTAATCGAGATTGGCCAGCGGCTCGTCGAGCAGCACGAGGCTGGCGTTCTTCACGATCGCCCGCGCCAGCGCGGTGCGCTGCTGCTGTCCGCCCGACAGACTGAGCGGCGTGCGATCGAGATAGGGCGTGAGCTTCAGCAGTTCGGCAGCACGCCGGACCTCGGTCTCGATCTGCTGCGCCGGCGCTCTCGCGACGCGCAGCGGCGAGGCGATGTTCTCGTACACCGTCATCGCCGGGTAGTTGATGAACTGCTGGTACACCATGGCGACGTTGCGTTTCTGCACGGCAACGCCGGTGACATCCTTGCCGTCGAACCAGATCTCGCCCGATGTCGGACGGTCGAGACCCGCCATCAGCCGCATCAGGCTGGTCTTTCCCGACAGGGTGGGACCGAGCAGAAGATTGAGCGTGCCCTTCTCCAACGACAGCGACACGTCGTCGATCCAGGTGTCGGCGCCGACTTCGAGGGAAACGTTTTTCAGCTCAAGCATCGCCGCTCCTACTCTGCCGCCTGATCGTGGTGCAGGGTCTCGGTGTAATCATTCATAAACGCATCCAGCGCTTCGGCCTCTTCCTTTGAAACGACAAGGCCGCGCTTCGTGCGCCGCCACAAGACGTCCTCCGCCGACACCGCCCATTCATGGCGGACGAGATAGGTGACCTCGGCTTCATACAGATCGGCCCCGAAATGCCGACCGAGCGCCTCGGCCCTGGTCGCGTTGCCGAGAATTGCGCGGGCCCGCGTGCCGTAGAGCCGGACCAGCCGGCGCGCATGCCTTTGTTCGAGAAAGGGGTGGTCCGAGACGAGCGACTTTACCTGCGCGTCGAACCCGTTTGCAGGAAAGTCGCCCCCCGGCAGAGCGGTGCCCGAAGTCCAGGCCGGCTTGCCGTGGCCGACAAGAGTGCCGATCTTGCCGACCACCTCCTCCGCGAGCTTGCGGTAGGTTGTGATCTTGCCGCCGAAAATGTTGACCATCGGCGCCTTGCCGGCGCCCGTGTCGGTCCGCAGCACGTAGTCGCGGGTTGCTTCCTGCGCCTTCGAGGCGCCGTCGTCGAAAAGCGGGCGCACGCCGGAATAGGTCCAAACAATGTCGTCGCGCGTCACCGGCTCTCGGAAATAGTTGCTCGCGCCATCGCAGAGATAGGCTGTCTCCTCGTCGCTGATGTGAGCGTCGGCGGGATCGCCCTCGAAATCGCGGTCCGTGGTGCCGATCAGCGTAAAGTCTTCCTCGTAGGGAATGGCGAAGAATATCCGCCCGTCGCTGTTTTGAAAGAAGTAGGCTCGATCATGTTCGAATTTGCGCTTGATGACGATGTGGCTGCCCTGGACCAGGCGGATGTTGTCGGCATCGTTCTGCCCGACCGCGCCCGCCAGCACCATATCGACCCAGGGCCCGGACGAATTCACCAGAAGCCTGGCCGTGACAGTCGTCTGCTTGCGGGACTTCGCGTCCTCCATCGTGACGGTCCACAGATCGGCGCCGCGTTCGGCCCGGATGACACGTGAGCGTGTGCGAATGCCCGCGCCCAGATCGGCCGCGGCGCGGGCATTGAGAACCACCAGCCGCGCATCGTTGACCCAGCAGTCTGAAAACTCGAACGCCTTGACGAAGTCCGGCTTGAGCGGAACGCCTGCGGGATCGGTTCTGAGATCCAGAACGCGGGTGGCCGGCAAGCGCCGGCGTCCGCCGATATGATCATAGAGGAACAGCCCCAGCCGCAGCAGCCAGGCAGGGCGCAGCCCGCGATGATGCGGCAGCACCAGCCTGAGCGGCCAGATAATGTGCGGGGCCATCGCCCACAGCACCTCGCGCTCCTGGAGTGCTTCGCGCACGAGCCCGAAATCGTACTGTTCGAGATAGCGGAGCCCGCCATGTATAAGCTTGGTGGAACCGGAAGACGTGCCCGAGCCGAGGTCGTTCATCTCCGCCACGAGAACTGAATATCCGCGGCCGGCAGCGTCACGGGCAATTCCGCAGCCGTTGATACCGCCACCTATGACAAATATGTCGTAGGGCTCCGCCTCGGACAAAAGTAACCTCCCCGTTTTCGCATTGCAGCATTTTTGGTTATTCGCGAAAACGATATCAGCCTAAAAAACGCCAAAACGAATGTCAAATGAAAGTTAACGAAAGCGATGCGCGCGCAGAGTTCCGTCACGGAAATCGCGGCCCGCCGCACAATAAATCACTTTTGATTCAGACGCTTGCGCCGGTTTCAACCAGGGCGACATCGTTCTCGGCGCAGATACGCCGAATTGCCGGACGGTCGCAAATATCCGTAACGAAGGTGGTGATCTGCGACAGGTGCCCGATGCGCACCGGAGCGGTGCGCTCGAACTTGGTCCGGTCCGAAACCAGTATTACATGCCGGGCATTGGCCATGATCGCCTGGGCGACCTTCACTTCCCGGAAGTCGAAGTCCAGCAGAGCGCCATCCTCGTCGATCGCCGAGGTGCCGATGACCGCGAAATCCACCTTGAACTGGCGAATGAAATCGACCGCCGCCTCGCCGATGATGCCGCCATCCGAGGTGCGCACGACGCCGCCTGCGATCACGACTTCGAACTGCGGAAACGGCCGCATTCTGTTGGCCACGTTGATGTTGTTGGTGATCACCATCAGCTTGCTGCGGCTGAGCAGGGCTTCGCTGACCGCCTCGGTCGTCGTGCCGATATTGATGAACAGAGAGGCCTCGTCGGGGATTAGGTCGGCAGCAGCCGCGCCGATGGCGCGCTTCTCCGCGGCCGCGATCTGGCGCCGCTGTTCATAGAGCATGTTGTGCGTGGACGAAGGGAACACCGCGCCGCCGTGAACGCGTGCCAGAATCCGCCTCTCGCACAGGTCGTTCAGATCCTTGCGCACCGTTTGCGGCGTGACGTCGAACTCGAGCGCCAATTCCTCGACCATCACCCTTCCGTGGAGGCGGGCCCTCTCCACGATCTCTGATTGTCGCGGCGGCAAATACACGATCTTGTCTCCGGAGTTCGCTTTGTTTCGGTTTGCATGCGCTAGCACAGAACTGCGAAACAACATAGGAATTCGCTCATCCGGTCGCCGAACTCCCGATCAGCTGACCATGTCGAGCGCGTGCGCGTTGCACGGCGACGCTTCAGCGTTCGGGATTTGGAACCGTTGCCCCTCCGGGGCGTTTCCACTCAATGGCGTACCGGTTGAACGACTTCGGGGGCAGCGAGCCGACTTTGGACGCCTCCGTCGTTGTGGGCTTCATTGTCGTGCTCGCGATATCGATCGGATCGTTCATCTGGGTCTCCGACCTTGCAGGCGGCCATGACCGCATGAACGTGCGCGTTTACCAGCAAACCTATATGCCCGAGCAAACCGGCGAGGAAAGCGCGAGCGCTCCGGTGCAGGCAATCGACACAGAAAACAGGACATCGTCCTTATCGACGGCCGCGAGCGACAGCGCCAAGCCTGCCGAACCCCAATGCAATATCGACGCGTGTGCCGACGCGTATCGCTCGTTCCGGGTTTCCGACTGCACGTATCAGCCCTATGAAGGCCCGCGCAGGCTCTGCACGCGCTAGGCGGGCATTGCAGTCCTGATTCACCAAAACCTTACTTCAATTTCCAATGCTGCAGTGCAGCGACGTATTGTGGCGCTTCGGCATTGAACTGGCCCAGCCTCAAGGGCTAACAGTGCACGTTCATTTTCCTACCCAGAGGCTCCCATGGCAGGCAACGGCGACAAGCCCAATCTCCGCTCGCGACAGTGGTTCGACAATCCCGACAATCCGGGCATGAGCGCGCTCTATCTGGAGCGCTACCTCAACTACGGCCTTACCCGCGAGGAACTTCGTGGTGGCAAGCCGATCATCGGCATCGCGCAGACCGGTTCCGACCTGGCCCCATGCAACCGCCACCATATGGAGCTTGCCAAACGTGTGCGCGACGGGATCACGGCGGCCGGCGGCCTCGTGTTTGAGTTCCCATGCCACCCGATCCAGGAAACCGGCAAGCGGCCGACCGCTTCGCTTGATCGCAATCTGGCATATCTGTCGCTGGTCGAGGTTCTGTACGGCTATCCGCTTGACGGCGTGGTGCTGACCATCGGCTGCGACAAGACCACGCCCGCGCTGCTCATGGGTGCTGCGACCGTCAACATTCCGGCGATCGCCTTGTCGGTCGGGCCGATGCTCAATGGCTGGTTCCGCGGCGAGCGCACCGGCTCCGGCACGATCGTGTGGAAAGCCCGCGAGATGCTGGCCGCCGACGAGATCGACATTGACGGTTTCACCGACATCGTGGCGTCGGCCGCTCCGTCGACCGGCTACTGCAACACGATGGGTACGGCGACGACGATGAACAGCCTTGCCGAGGCGCTGGGCATGCAGTTGCCCGGCTCCGCCGCGATTCCCGCGCCCTATCGCGAGCGCGGCCAGATGGCCTACCAGACCGGGCGGCGCATCGTGGAAATGGTTCACGAGGACCTGAAACCTTCGGACGTCATGACGCGCGAAGCGTTCGAGAACGCCATCGTCGTCAATTCCGCGATCGGCGGCTCGACCAACGCGCCGATTCACCTCAATGCGATCGCGCGCCATCTGGGCGTGGAACTCACCAATGATGACTGGCAGCAGTTGGGCCACAAGGTGCCGCTGCTGGTCAATCTCCAGCCGGCAGGCGAATATCTTGGCGAGGATTATCACCATGCCGGCGGGGTGCCCGCGGTTGTGTCCGAACTGATGAAGGCCGACATGCTGCCGCATCCCGGCGCGATGACCGTCAACGGCAAGGCAATCGGCGACAACTGCCGCGACGTGCAGAACATGGACGACAAGGTCATCCGCCCGGTTTCGGCCCCACTGGTCAAGGATGCCGGCTTCATCAATCTGCACGGCAATCTGTTCGACAGCGCCATCATGAAAACCAGCGTGATCTCGAAAGAGTTCCGCGGCCGGTATCTGTCGAATCCCGACGACCCTGAAGCGTTCGAGGGCAACGCAGTCGTCTTCGAGGGTACGGAGGATTACCACCACCGCATCGAGGAGCCCGATCTCGGCGTGGACGAGCACTCGATCCTGTTCATGCGCGGCGCGGGCCCGATCGGCTACCCAGGCGCGGCCGAAGTCGTGAACATGCAACCGCCGGCGAGCCTCATCAAAAAGGGCATTCACTCCCTCGCCTGCATCGGCGACGGCCGCCAGTCGGGCACCTCGGGCTCGCCCTCGATCCTCAACGCTTCTCCGGAAGCGGCGGTGGGCGGCGGGCTTGCCCTGCTGAAGACCGGCGACCGCGTTCGCATCGACCTGAAGAAGGGCGAGGCGAATATCCTGATATCGGATGAGGAACTGGAGAAACGCCGCGCCGCCCTCAAGGCCAATGGCGGCTTCCAGTATCCGGACCACCAGACGCCCTGGCAGGAAATCCAGCGCGGCATGGTCGACCAGCTTTCGGAGGGCATGGTTCTGAAACCCGCCGTCAAATATCAGCGCATCGCGCAGTCCAAGGGCATACCGCGGGATAATCACTGACCTTCCGCTTCCCTCCTCCTCGAGGGGAGCAACACGCACTTCCTCATCGCCACACCCCGTTACCGGTCTAGCCATTGTCATCCTTCGACAGGCTCGGGATGAGGGAGCCGAGGGTGGGAAGACGGGGCGGCCGTTCAGTCTTGCCGGGCCAACATGTCCAAGACAATGGAGTGAAGTTCGGGCGAGGCACTTGCGGCAACGGCACCACTCGACGCGAGCGACAGCGGTTGTCCCTTCCAGTCTGAAATCACGCCACCCGCTTCCGCAACGACCGGGCACAGGGCGCAGATGTCATACGCATCCAGATCATCCCCGTTGAGGCAAATGTCGATCAATCCGCGCGACAGCGCGCCGTAGGCGGGCGCACCGCCATCGAATACCCTGAGCCGCCCCGAGGATCGCAGCCGTTCGTAACCAGGAACCGTATCGCCGGTGAAGCTGTCGGGATTTGCCAGACTGATCCTGGCGGCCTCGATATCTCGCTGCCCGCCGCTTCGGACAAGGCGGCCATCGAAGATGGTTCCCTTTCCCCGAGCGGCCACATACCGCACGCCAAGCACCGGCAGGTCTATGATCCCCAGAACCGGAAAACCCTCCCTGCATACGCTGATGAGAGACGCGAAGTTGAGCAGCCCAGTCCCGAACTGACGCGTGCCGTCTATCGGATCGAGAACCCAAGTATAGGCACTTGTCCCGGCATCGGAGCCATATTCCTCACCGAGTATTCCATGTGAAGGGAAATCCCGCCGTATCCGCTCCCGCCACATTGCTTCGATGAACAGGTCGGCCTTGGTCAACGATGAGCCATCGGCCTTGTAGGTCACGGCCAGATCGCCACGCCAGGCATTGCTGGCGTGCGAAGATGAGGCGTCAGCCAGCTCCGCCGCCACAGACAGGATTTTATCGAGTTCGGACATTTCAGGCTCACAGAAAAGCCCCCTATGCCCCCTTTCAGTAACGGCGGAATGACAGCTCCGTGCCCGGTCGTGTCGCCCAGCTCGGCCACCGCCGCGACCCGCTCAGAACCGCGACAATTCCACCCTCACCTTCTCCTGGAAGGCCTTCAGCCGCGCCTCGCTGTTGTTGTTCATGTCGTACAGCGCGAGATATTTCGGCCGCGGCGCATGACGGAAGGTGGCCCAGGCCCAGCGTTTCGCGAGCAACCGCGGCGGGTCGCCCATGATCATGGAGCGCCAGCGCGTACCGCCATAGGTGGTGATGAACGCCGCCCTGCGGATTTTCTTCAGCTTCGGCACCAGCCGGCCGCCGTCGGCCCCCTTCGACATCTCGAACGACACACCCGGCAGGAATACCCGGTCGATATATCCCTTGAGGATCGCCGGATAGCCGAAATTCCAGACCGGATGCACGAACACGATGGCCTCGGCCGCCAGCAGCCGGTCGACATAAGGCCTGAGATGTTCGGTGATGTTGTTGGGCACATCGTGATAGTTCAGCCGCTCCGCGCGGCTCATCACCGCGTCGAAATTCTCCTGGTAGAGGTTGAGCGCGTCGACCTCGTGCCCCGCTTCCTCGAGCGCCTCGCAGGCGACGTGAAACAGTGACCGGTTGAAACTTGTTTCCACCGGATGAGCGTGAATGACATGCACTCTCATGTCAGGCCGCGCCTCGCGTCGCGATCGCCGAAAACAGCCCGAAGCGGCCGGACTCGAAATCGAAATCCGGATCGCCCCAGGCGATCACCACGCCGCGGCTGAGCAGGCAATTCGGGACGGCCTCGCGCTTGAAGGCAAGCCGCGCACGGTCGGTTCGCTTCATTCCCCCTCCTCCAGCGTGTAGCGACGGGGATTGAATACCAGACAGCCATTGTCCTCGTGAATACGAATGATCCGTTCCCTGGCCTCCGACACCTCGTCCGTCCAGAGCCCCGCAATATTGCCAACATTTAATGATTTCCTTGCTGCCTTGCCCTAATTTCACTGTCATAACAATGTTGACTGGCAGGGTGGCGCGAGCCGCGCCGTCATGCGTGGGCGGATGGATTCGTGTAAGAAGTTGAGTATCTGAGGCAGCCGGCAAGTACCGCGCATTGGCGCGAGCGACGCCATCTGGAGACGTGAATGGCGTTTTGGAAGCAACTCATCATATCGCTGGTGGTGCTCGTCGTGGCGGCCGCGCTTTGGACGCAGTTTTTCCCCGGCGCCCGGGACGTGCTGAACCGATATGGGCTGGACTGGATACCCGTGGCCACCGCGACATCGCGGCCCGATACCGCCGGCAACGATGCCGGGCGGGGCCGCGGCGGCGGCTTTCCCCCGCAAGCCGTCATTGCCGAACCGGTCACCACGGCGACGATCAACGACCGACTGGCCGCGATCGGCACCGGCCGCGCCATCCAGTCCGTCGTTGTCACGCCCTTCACCGCAGGGCGGCTGACGGAAGTTGCCGTAACGTCCGGATCGAGCGTCGAAGCGGGACAGGTCATCGCGCGTCTCGACTCCGAAACCGAGGAGATAGCCGTCGACCGCGCCAGGATCGCGCTCGAGGATGCCGAAGCGCGGCTTGAGCGCGTCGTCGCCCTGCGTTCGACCAACACGGTGACAGCGGTTCAGCAGACCGATGCCGAACTGGCCCTGCAAAACGCGCAACTGGGGCTGAGGGACGCTCAACTGGCCCTCGACCGCCGCGCCATTGTCGCGCCGATCGGCGGGACGGTCGGCATCCTGCCCGTCACCGCGGGCAACTACGTCACCGCGCAGACCGAAATCGCCACCATCGACGATCGCTCGCGCATCCTTATCGACTTCTGGGTGCCGGAACGGTACGCGGGGCTGATCAGGGTCGGCGCGCCGGTTTCGGCCACGTCGATAGCCCGTCCAGGCGAATCGTTTGAAGGCGAAGTCAGCGCCGTCGACAACCGCATCGACGAGCAAAGCCGCACCCTGCATATTCAGGCGCTGATCAGCAATCGCGATGAAACGCTGCGCGCCGGCATGTCGTTCCGCGTCACCATGCGCTTCCCCGGCGACGTCCATGTCGCCGTCAATCCGCTCGCCATCCAGTGGGGGTCCGACGGCGCCTATGTCTGGTCGATCGACAACGGCATGGGCCGGCGTGTCCCCGTCCGAATCATTCAGCGCAACACCGATACCGTCCTGGTTGACGCCGGGATCGAACCGGGCGCGATGGTGGTGACTGAAGGCATCCATTTGGTTCGTGAGGGCGAGCCGGTCCATACCGCCGAGCAGAACGGGCCCGCCACATCGGAAGCCGGGCCGGACGCCCCTCGGCAACGCGGTTCCTGAGCGGCGGGAGGATCACATGGCGGCAAGTGACATGCAGACGGGCGCTCAAAAGGGCATCACGGCGCTGTTCGTGCGCCGCCCGGTACTGGCGTTCGTTCTCAACACGCTGATTGCCGTCGCCGGTCTCGCCGCCCTGTTCGGCGTGGAAGTCCGCGAACTGCCCGACGTTGACCGCCCGGTCATCACCATACGCGCCGACTATGGCGGCGCCTCGGCGGAATCGATCGACCGCGAGGTCACTTCGATCATCGAAGGCGCGGTGTCCCGTGTCTCCGGCGTGAAATCCATCTCGTCCAGTTCCGAATTCGGCCGCAGCCGCGTCACGGTGGAATTCGGCGACGGCGTCGATCTCGACACCGCCGCCTCCGATATGCGCGACGCGGTTGGCCGCGTCGTCAACCAGCTCCCGGACGACATAGAGACGCCGCGCATCATCAAGGCGGATGCCGACGCGCAGGCCGTGGTGCGGCTTGCCGTCACTTCCGACCGCATGAGCGTCCAGGACATGACCGTTCTGGTCGAGGATCAGGTGGTCGACGCATTCGCCGCCGTGCCCGGTGTCGCGGACGTCCAGGTCTACGGCGACCGCGACAAGATTTTCCGCATCGACATCAACCAGGCCAAGCTGGCGAGCCTCGGCCTCACCATCGCCGATGTCAGGCAGGCTCTCGCCTCGATGTCATTCGACACGCCGGCGGGATCGCTGACCAGCAACACCCAGGACCTGATCGTGCGCGCCACGGCCTCGGTCACGACGCCGGACGAGTTCGAGAATCTCGTCGTCAGCCGGCGCGTGCGGCTGGGCGACATCGCCACGGTGACGCTCGGCGCCGACCTCAACGAGACCCAGTTGCGCGCCAACGGCCAGACCGGCATAGGGCTCGGCATCGTGCGGCAAGCGCAATCCAACACGCTGGAAATCTCCTCAGGCGTTCGCGCCGCGGCGGCGGAAATCCAGGAACGGCTGCCGGAAGGCATGACGATCCGCGTCACCAGCGACGACGCGACCTTCATCAACGGCGCCATTCACGAGGTCGAGATCGCGCTCGCCATTTCCGTCACCATCGTGCTCCTCATCATTTTCCTGTTCCTGTGGGACTTTCGCGCCACCATCATTCCGGGCCTGACCCTGCCCGTCGCGCTGATCGGCACCATTGCCGCGGTCTATCTCGCCGGCTTCTCAATCAACATCCTCACTTTGCTTGCGCTTGTTCTCGCCACCGGTCTCGTCGTCGACGACGCCATCGTCGTGCTGGAAAACATCGTTCGCCGCCGCAATGAAGGCATGGGCCCCCGCGCCGCCGCGGTGCTTGGAACCAAGGAGGTCTTCTTCGCCGTCATCGCCACGACCGCGACGCTGATCGCGGTCTTCGTGCCGCTGTCGTTCCTGCCGGGACAGACGGGCGGGCTGTTCCGCGAGTTCGGCTTCGTGCTGGCGATCGCGGTTTTTCTGTCTTCGATCGTTGCGCTCTCGCTGTGCCCCATGCTCGCCTCGCGCATGCTCGCTTCCGGCCATGGCGACCACGTCAGCAGCGGCGCCGTCGCGGCGTTCGGCGGCTTTCTGGCCGCCACCTACCGCCGGCTGCTTTCAGCCTGCCTCAACGCGCCGCTGGTCGTCGTCGTCGTTGCGGCGATATTCGCGGCACTGGCCGCCGTGCTGTTCCCGACCATCCGCTCCGAACTCACCCCGCAGGAGGACCGCTCGCTCGCCTTCATGCGGGTTTCGGCGCCGCAGGGCGTCAGCCTAGACTATTTCGCGCAGCGCATGCGCGAAATCGAGGCGCTGATCCAGCCGCTGCGCGAGGCGGGAGATGTCAGGAACACATTTTCCATCGCCGGTTCCGGCGGCTCCCAGAACAGCGGCTTCATGGTGATGACGCTTGCCCCATGGGACGAGCGCACGCGCTCGCAGCAGGAGATTCTGACCGACGTCACCAATCGCGTGCGCGATGTGCCGGGCGTACGCGCTTTCGCCTTCCAGCCCAACAGCCTGGGCATCAGGGGCGCCGGCAGCGGGCTGCAGTTCGCGGTGGTGGGCAACAACTACGCCGATCTCGGCGCGGCGGCCCAGAAGATCGTCGCGGATATGGAGCAGGAAATTGGCTTCCAGCAGCCGCGCCTGTCGGACGAAGCAACGCAGCCGCAGCTTTCCGTCTCGATCGACCGGGAGCGCGCTTCGGAAATTGGCATCGACATCGCCGGCTTTGCCGAAGCCATGCAGGCCATGCTCGACGGCCGTCAGATCGGCACCGTCTTCGTCAACGACCGCAGCTTCGCAGTGAAGTTGGTTTCGACCACCAATCCGATCAATGATCCGACCGATCTGGAGAACGTCTTCCTCAAGACGGGCGACGGGCGCTTCGTGCCGATTTCCACCATCGCCACGCTGACCGAACAGGCCGTGCCGCCCTCGCTGAAGCGCGAGCAACAGATGCGTTCGGTCGCAATCTCGTCGGGCCTGGCGCCGGACTTCGCGCTGGGCAGCGCCTATGAACGCGCGTTGCAGATCGCCGAACCGCATCTGCCGCCGGGCGCGCGCATCATTCCGCTGGCCGAAGCCGCCACCCTGGGCGAGGCGTCGAGCTCCATGCTGACGATCTTCGGCTTTGCCGTCGTCATCATACTTTTGGTGCTGGCGGCGCAGTTCGAGAGTTTCATCAGCGCCATCATCATCATGGCCACCGTGCCGCTCGGCCTGGCCTGCGCGGTCTTCGCGCTTCTGCTGACGGGAACGAGCCTCAACGTCTACAGCCAGATCGGCCTGGTCATGCTCGTCGGCATCATGGCCAAGAACGGCATCCTCATCGTCGAGTTCGCCAACCAGCTGCGCGACCGCGGGCTGGATGTCCGCGACGCGATCGAGCAGGCGTCCAACATCAGGTTGCGTCCGGTCGTCATGACCATGATCTGCACGATCGTCGGCGGTCTGCCGCTGATATTGGCCAAGGGCGCGGGCGCCGAAGCGCGCGTCGCGCTCGGCTGGGTCATAGTCGGCGGGCTGGGATTGGCGACCGTTTCGACGCTGTTCCTCACCCCTGTCGCCTATCTGCTCCTGGGCCGGTTCGTCACGCCGAAATCGCGCGAGGAAGCGCGGCTCTATCGCGAGCTGGACGATGCCGCGTCGAAACAGGCGCCAGCGCCCGCCGAATAGTCCGTTTCCCAAAAATGAAGGCCGCGCGGTTTCCCGCTCGGCCTCCAGCTTTCGTGGCGAATGGCTTACTGGCCCTGCATCGGGTCGATGCGCGAGACCTCGACCCATTTGCCGCCGTCGATCTTGGAAATGACGATCAGCGCTCCGCCCTGGTGGTCGGAGCCGACATTGATCGGCACGTCGTTGATGACGTCGTCATACTCCAGTCCTTCCATGGCCGTGCGGAAGCTCTCCGAGGTCAGATCGGATCCGGCAGCTTCGAGCCCTTTCACCAGTGTCTGGGCAGCGCTGTAGCCAAGCTGAGCCGCGGTGTCGGCGGGCGTACCCGCATAGGCCTGGAACTTGTCGGCCCACTCCTTGACTTCCGGCACGTCCATGCGGTCCTCGAAGTCGACCCAGCCGGCCGCCGCGTAGTAGCCTTCGGTCACGCCGCCGGGCACCTTGGCGACGGCGGTGTTGAAGCCGGCGGACGAACCGATGAAGGTCACGTCGGTCCAGCCGAGCTTCTTGGCGGTGCCGAAGGCGACGATGGTCTGGCGCACGCCGATAGCCGTGGCGACGATGTCGCAGCCTGATGCCTGCAACTTCTGGATCGAGCCGACGAAGTCCTGCTCATCCGGCTTGTGGGTCGTCTCGTCAGCCCATGTGAGGCCCAATTCCTCGGCCTTGGCCTTCGAGCCCTGCTGGATTTCGAGACCGAAGTCCGAGGGAATGTACATCGCGCACACTTCCTTGGCGCCGGTTTCCTTGGCCAGGTACTCGATGCCGGCCTGCATCTGGTCGTAGTAGGACGAGAAGCCGGCATATTTGTAGGTGATGTCGCCTTCGAGCATCTGGCGCGCCGCTGTCAGCGGCCCGACATTGGCTACTTCCTTCGACTCCATCAGCGGGAAACCGGCGATGTTGTGCGGCGTCCCGAGATTGAGGATCATCGCGAACACCTTGTCCGAGTTGATCAGCTTGTTGAAGTTCTGGACCGCCTTCGGCACCTGATAGCCGTGATCCTCCACGACGAAGCGGATCTTGCGGCCATGGATGCCGCCCGCCTCGTTGACTTCGTCGAACACCATCTGGGCGGCCTTGATCGCGCCGACGTTGAACGCCGCGAAGATGCCGGAAAGGTCGCCGTTCGAGCCGATGACGATCTCGCTGTCGCTGACGCCCTGCGTTGCGTGAGCCGCGCCGGCCATCCCAGCCGCGAGGCCGAGCGCAAGGAGCGACTTGCCGAGAATATGTTTCATTTCAGTTCCTCCTGGTTTGACGTTGAGAGTGCAGGGCGCTTAGCCATACATCTCGTCGATCAGCTTCTTATGTTTCTTCTCTACGAAGCTGCGTTTCAGCTTCATCGTGGCCGTGAGTTCCTCATCTTCGGGCGTCAACAGCACATCGATCAAGCGGAAATCCTTGATTTGCTCCACCCGGGCAAATTCCCGGTTGGTTTCTTCCACGACCCCTCCGATCAGGTCGCGCACCTCCTTGGCCGCGCATAGCGACTTGAAATTGTTGAACGGCACGCGCCTGTCCTGCGCGAACTTCTCCACGTTCTCCTGGTCGATCATGATCAGGCTGGACAGATATTTGCGCTGATCGCCGATGATCACGGCGTCGGAGATGTAGGGCGAGAATTTGAGCCGGTTCTCGATTTCAGCCGGCGTGATGTTCTTGCCGCCGGCGGTGATGATGATGTCCTTGGCGCGCCCGGTGATGTAGAGGAAGCCCTGATTGTCGATGCGCCCGACATCGCCGGTGTGCAGCCAGCCGCCCTCGGTGATTGTCTCGTCCGTCTTGTCGGGTTTGTTCCAGTAACCCTTGAAGACGTTCGGACCGCGATACTGAATCTCGCCGTCCGATCCGAAGCGGACCTCGCCGCCCGGCACCACCTTGCCGATGCTGCCGGTCTTGTTGTCTTCGGTCACGTTCACCGAGATCACGCCGGAACTTTCCGTCATGCCGTAACCCTCGAGCACCGTGATGCCGACGGCCCGATACCAGGAAAGCAGCGCCGGCGAGATTGGCGCCGCACCCGTTGTGCCGCGCCGCAGCCGGTCGAAGCCGAGCAGCCGGCGCATCTTGCTCAGCACCATAAAGTCCCAGAAGGCGTACATGAGCCGGGTCACCAAAGGCACCGCCTCGCCGTTCTCCAGCGCCTCGCCGCGCTTCATACCGGTGGCGATGGCCTGGCGGTAGGCCCACTTGCCGATGGCCGTCGCTTCCTCGGCCATTATGGTCACGCGGGAATAGACCTTTTCCCAGACGCGCGGCACGGCGGTGAAGACGTGCGGGCTCACCTCGCGCACATTGTCGAACACCGTTTCGGGGCTTTCGGCGAAATTGACGACGGAACCATGTCCGACCGGCACGAATACGGAAATCAGCCGTTCGAGGATGTGGCACAACGGCAGGAAGCAGACCTGCTCGTCGGTTTCGCCGACCGGCAGCGTCAGCGACGCGCCGATGATCGATGAGATGATGTTGGAATGGCTGATCATCGCGCCCTTGGGCGGACCGGTCGTGCCCGACGTGTAGACGAGGATCGCCGTGTCGTCGGGTTGTGATGTGGCGATATCTTCCTCGAACCGTTTAGGGTTCGCCTTCAGATAGTCGCGGCCGATCCGGTAGAGATCATCGATGAAGATGACCAGATCGTCCTTGAACGCATGCAGCCCGTCGCGGTCATAGACGATGACCTTCAACAGGCCCGGCATCTCGTCGCGGACGGAGAGGAACTTGTCGAGCTGCTCGTCATTTTCAACGAACAGGAACCGGCTGTCGGAATCGTTGACCAGATATTTGAGCTGCGAGGCCGCGTCGGTCGCATAGACGCCCGACACGATACCGCCCACCGACTGCACGCCAAGGTCGGTGTAGATCCATTCCTTGTTGTCTTCCGACAGGATGGAGATGACCTCGCCGCGTTTCAGGCCCAGCGACAGCAGGCCCAGCCCGATCAGTCGCGCATGGTCGTAGAAATCGGTCCACGAATAGGCGAGCCAGATGCCGAGATCCTTCTCGCGATGCGCGATCTTCTCGCCATATTTCTCGCAATTCTGCCGGAAAAGTTTCGGCAGGGTGTCGCAGCCATCGAAATAGAACGGTCCCTTGCCGCCGATTCCGGCGTTGAAGCTGTGCCCGTTCAACGTCTGCTGCGGAGGCAGTTTTTCCGCGATCGTCATTGCGTGCTCCTCACAGGTGCCGGCCCCTCATGGCGCCACGCTCCTCATCTCCATGTCTTCTTCTGTTTCCAGCGCTTCTGGCTGCGCTGCGATTCTTCCTTGATGCCGAGATAGAACTCCTGAACGTCCTTCGATTCCAGGAGGCGCTGCGCCTCGTCCGCCATGACTATCCTGCCAAGTTCCATCACATAGCCGTAGTCGGCGACATTCAACGCCACCATGGCGTTCTGCTCGACCAGCATCATGGTCACGCCCTGCTCCTCATTTAGCCTGCGAATAATGGCGAAAATCTCCTTCACCAGGATCGGCGACAGGCCGAGGCTCGGCTCGTCGAGCAGCATCAGCTTGGGACGCGCCATCAGCCCGCGCGCGATAGCCAGCATCTGCTGCTGCCCGCCCGACAGGGTACCGGCGGCCTGGCGCGCCCGCTCCTTGAGGATCGGGAAATAGGAAAACACCATCTCCTCGTCCTGGCGGACCCCGGCGGCATCGGAGCGCGTATAGGCGCCCATGCCCAGATTTTCCTGCACCGTCAGCAGCGGAAACACCTCGCGGCCTTCCGGCACATGCACGATGCCGGCGCGCACCACCTCGTCGGGATCAGCACCTGCGATGTTGCGGCCATTGTAGATGATCTCGCCCTTTTCCGGGTTCATGACGCCGGAAATGGTCTTCAGCAGCGTCGTCTTTCCAGCGCCGTTGGCGCCCAGAACGGTGACGATCTGCCCATCGCGCACCTCGAGGCTGGCGCCGCGAATGGCGACGATCGGGCCGTAATAGCTCTCAAGGTTGCTGACCGTCAGCACCGCCTTCGCCGAGGCTGCCTGTTCGGTTCGTTCGGCGACTTGCACCATCACGCGGGCACCTTCTCCTTGACGTCGGTTGTGCCGATATAGGCTTCCACCACCGCGGGATGGTTCTGCACCTCCGATGGCGTTCCGAGCGCGAGCATCTTTCCATCGGCCAGCGCCAGCACGCGATCGGACACCGAAGCGACCAGATGCATGTCGTGCTCGACCATCAAGACGGTGACGCCCATCTGGTTCTTGATGTCCTCGACCCAGTACGCGACGTCCTGCGATTCCTCCACCGACAGGCCCGACGCCGGCTCGTCGAGCAGAAGCAGCCTGGGCTCCAGCGCCAACGCGCGGCCCATCTCGACCACCTTGCGCACGCCATATGGCAGGCCGGCGATATACTTTTCGCGATAGGCCTGCAGGTCGAGGAATTCGATGACGCGTTCCACCGCCTCGCGATGTTTGCGCTCCTCGCTCCTCACCCACGGCATGAACAATGTCTGGCTGAGAACGCTGCTTTCGCGGTGGCGGTGCCGGCCCACGAGCAGGTTCTGCAGGACCGAGGCATGCTCGAACAGTTCGATGTTCTGGAAGGTGCGGGCGATGCCCAGCCTGGCAATCTCGTGAGAGCCCAGCGACAGGATGCTCTTGCCGTCGAAGCGGATGTCGCCTTCGGCCGGATCGTAGAAGCGCGAGATCAGGTTGAACAGCGTCGACTTGCCGGCGCCGTTGGGTCCGACGATGGCGAACACTTCGCCCTCCTCGACCGAGAACGAGACCTGGTTGACCGCCACCACGCCGCCGAAGCGAAGCGTCACGTTGTCAATTTCGAGAAGGCTCATCGCATTCTCTCCGTCTTCAGATAGCTCTTTTGACGGCGGAACATGTCGCGCCGGTAGAACGGGAACAGCTGGAAATAGGTGCGGATCTTGATCCAGCGGCCGTAAATGCCCATCGGCTCGAACAGGATGAAGCCGATCAGGATCGAACCGAAGATTGCCGATTCAAGGCCCGGCACGGCGATCGAACTCACACCCAGGAAGCCCGTGACGTAATCGCGCGATATGGCGATCGCCTGCGGCAGGATGGCCACGATGATCGCCCCGAAGAATGCGCCGTGGATGGAGCCGAGGCCGCCGATCACGATCATCAGGAGAAGCTGGATCGAGATGATGATGTTGAAGGTCTCGTTGTTGAATATGCCGGCGAAATGCCCCATCAGCGCACCGCCGAGGCCGGTGATGCCCGCCGAAATGCCGAACGAGATGGCCTTCGTCTTCGCGACATTGACGCCCATCGCCCGCGCCGAGACTTCCGAGTCGCGCACCGCCGCGAAAGAGCGGCCGAGCGAGGTGCGCAATATGTTGCGGTAGATCAGAATGACCAGGATCGCCACGACCAGCACCAGCCAGTAGAACGGGCCGGGCGTGGCGTAGCGATTGATCTCAAGTCCGAAGATGGCGATGTCGGGGGCGTAGAGACCCATCACGCCGTTCGTCAGCGGCTCCGCGATGACGATCAGATCGTCCGCGAGGATCGAGATCGCCAGCGTGCCGATGGCCAGATAGATGCCGTGCAGCCGCGTCGTCGGGATAGCCACCATCACCCCGGCGAGACCGGCGATGATGCCGGCCAGCGGAAACGACAGGATGAAGGGAAGCCCGAGCTTTTGCTGCAAGAGCACGTTGGCGTAACAGCCAACGGCAAGGAACGCGGCATGCCCGAGGCTCGCCTGTCCGGTCTGGCCGACCAGGATCATCAGCCCCATGCCCGCGATCGCCCAGATCAGCATGTTGGTGGCTTCGCCGATCCAGAAATCCTCGAACCAGAACGGCAGAACGATCGCCAGAACCAGCAGCGCCGCGTACCAGCCCGCCTGCGGTCCGTGCCGGAACAGGTTCAGGTCCGCGTCGTAGGATGTCTTGAATATCGTACGCATGTGCCGCTCAGACCTTCTTGGAGTGGACCTGGGCGAGAATGCCGTGCGGTCTGAATACGAGGATCAGGAACAGGAGCAGATAGGGCATGATCTGCGAGTAACCGGCTGCGATATAGCGCGCGGAGAACGGCTCGATCAGCCCGACGATCAGGCCGCCAAGAAGCGCGCCCGGCAGACTGCCGAACCCGCCGATAACTGCCGCCGCGAACGCCTTGATGCCCAAGAGCCCGATGGACGGTTCGATCGACCCCTTGGAGGCGAACAGGATGCCCGCGACAGCCGCCACCATCCCGGCCAGCGCCCAGATGAGGGAGTTCAGCCGCTTGACCGGAATGCCCATATAATAGGCTGCAAGCTGGTTCTGCGACGAGGCCTGCATCGCCACGCCCATCCGGGTGCGGTTGAAGTAGAAATAGAGCAGCAGGGTCAGCACAACCGTCACAAGAATGACGGTGACCTCGTCCCAGCCCAGCACCAGACCGTCATAGCGCAACTCCTTGCCGGCCAGCGGCGATTCCAGCGACACAGGCTCATGCCCCCAGATCACGCCGGCGACGAAGCGCAGCACAAATCCCAGCGCGATTGTGAGAATGACCA
This sequence comes from Rhizobiaceae bacterium, assembly GCA_040880025.1. Lineage (GTDB taxonomy): Bacteria > Pseudomonadota > Alphaproteobacteria > Rhizobiales > Rhizobiaceae > RCIO01. The sequence continues at coordinate 24,830 of JBBDJD010000011.1, read as the reverse complement.
CCGATATCTGCGGCTGGCCGAACATCTGCCTGAGCACGAAGACTTCGAGGAAATAGCCGAACACCCCCATGACTAGGATGGCGAGCGGCACCGATATCCAGAACGGCCATCCCATGAATTCCGCGTTCGTCAGTCCGAGACAGACAAAGGCGCCCAGCATCATGAAATCGCCCTGGGCGAAATTCACCTGCTCGGTGGCCTTGTAGATGAGCACGAAGCCAAGCGCGATCAGGCCGTAGATGCAGCCATTCGCAAGCCCGCTGATTACAAGCTGCAAGACGTCCAACGTCTATCCTCCCTTTGGCGCCGCACGTTCTTTCGTCGTGCTGGCGTTGAAATCCTATACGGACTGCCGGGCGTGGCAACCGGTACTCCCGATCCTAAGGCGCGATGAACACCTTTCCGTTCGGCTTGGCGAGTTCACCGGCCACGCGCTCGACCGCCTCCCCGAGCGGCACCACCGCGGTCACATCAGTTCTCCAGCGGCCATCGGCAAAGCGCTTCTGTGCTTCAATGACGGCCGCCATGCGCCGTTCCGGCGTTCCGCCGCGCATCCACTGCGTCAGCCAGAAGCCTTCGATCTTCTTGTTCAGGAAGATGAACTGACCGGGCTCGCGGATCACCGTATCGCTTGTGTCGAGCCGTCCATAGATGATCCAGCGCGCGCCCTTGCCCATTGCATGGAACACCGCGGATGCGACCGGACCGCTGACGGCATCGAGCAAAATGCGCGGCTTTTCCTCCTTGCAGATGGCGGCAAGTTCGCGCTCGAAGTCCTCCGCCTCCGCGTTGAGCACATGCGCGGCGCCCATCTCCTTCAACATCGCGATCTGGTCGTCGCGCCGCACGATTGCGATCGGGCGATAACCCTCGTCGCGCGCCACGCTGATCAAAAGCTTGCAGAGCTGGCTGGCGCCGGCGGTGACGATGAAAGCCTTCTCGCCCTCTTCCTTCACGATCCCGAACATGGCGAGCGCGGTCAGCGGATTGACGATCATCGCGGCGCCATCTTCATCGCGCAGCTCTGGCATCAGCGGGATGCAGCCGGCCGCCTCGGCGACCGCGTATTCGGCCCACGAACCCCAGTTGCTCAAGCCCGTCGCGAATGCGACGCGCTGGCCGACCAGCGCCTTGCCGACGGGATCGCCGCCGGCGGCGACAACCTCGCCCACACCCTCGAACCCGGCGGGCTGGCCCTGCTTGCGTGGTTGGCCATAGAGACCCTTCACGAACATCACGTCGGACGGGTTGACCGCCGCCAGCTTGACCTTGATCAGCACTTGCGTCGGGCCGGGCTCCGGCACCGCGATCTGGCCGGCCTCGACGTAGGGCTCCATCACTTCCAGAACCGTGCCGGAATGCGTGCGCGCATAGCCGTCGTTCTTCACAAGCAGGGCGTTCATGGTGGTAGGCAATGTCATCGCTCAGTCCTCATGCTTCCAGCACCAGCTTGCCGGTCGCACCGCGACCCAGCACGCGTTTCAGCACGGAGGCGGCATCGGCCAGCTTGTATGTGCCCTCGATCACCGGTTTGACCTTGCCTTCCTTGTACCAGCCAACCAGCTCGCGCATGTTGTCGGCGTAGACGTCAGGCTCCTTGCGGGTGAACGCGCCCCAGAACACACCGACCACGGAGAACCCCTTCACCAGGGTCAGATTGACCGGCAGTTTGGGGATCGTGCCAGAGGCGAAGCCGATGACGAGCAGCCGCCCGCCCCAGCCCATCGAGCGCGCCAGTGCATCAAACACCTCGCCGCCCACCGGATCGAAGGCGACATCGAGGCCCTTGCCGCCGGTGGCCGCCTTCAAATCCTCGCGCAGATTGTCGTAGCCGATGACCTGATCGGCGCCGGCATCCTTGGCGATCTTGCGTTTTTCTTCCGTGGACGCAACGCCGATGACGCGCGCGCCCATCGCTTTGCCAATCTGGATGGCCGCGATCCCGGTAAGCCCGGATGCGCCCAGCACGCACAGCGTTTCGCCCGGCTGAATGTTGGCCCGCTGTTTCAGGGCGTGATGGGACGTTCCGTAGCCGCACAGCAGCGCGCACGCATCGGCCGCCGGCATTCCCTCCGGCAACTTCATCACCGACTGTTCGGAAACCGCCATCCGCTCCGCATAGGCGCCAAACAAATTCATCGCCGCGACCCGGTCGCCTTCCTTCAGCGATTTGACCCCTTCACCGACTGCGATGACGCGACCGGCCATTTCCGTGCCGGGCACGAAAGGGGTTTCCGGTTTCATCTGGTACAGCCCCTGCACCAGAAGCCCGTCCGGGAAATTCACGCCGATCGCCTCCGCCTCGATCACGACTTCCCCCGGTCCGGGCGAAGGATCGGGCCAGTCGGCATATTCGAGGTTTTCCAGAGGCCCGTAGTCGCGGGCGACGATCGCTTTCATGGCTCCGCTCAGACCTTCTGCTGCGTGTATTTCTTGAGTTCGGTCCGCGCGACCTGACGCCTGTGCACCGCGTCCGGGCCGTCGGCCAGCCTCAGCGTGCGCAGATGCGTCCACGACCGCGCAAGCGGCGTGTCCTGGGAAATCCCCTGCCCGCCGAACATCTGTACGGCCTCGTCGGTGACCTTGAGCGCCACGCGCGGAGCGACCACCTTGATCTGGCTGATCCAGGGGGCGGCGGCGCGCGGGTCGCCCTGATCCATCATCCAGGCTGCCTTGAGACAAAGCAGCCGCGCCATCTCGATCTCCATGCGGCACTCCGCGATGATGTCGTAATTGGCGCCGAGCTTGGCGAGCGGCTGGCCGAAAGCCTCGCGGCGCACAGCCCTCTGGCACATCAGTTCCAACGCCTTCTCCGCCTGGCCGATCGCCCGCATGCAGTGGTGGATGCGGCCGGGTCCGAGCCTGCCCTGCGAGATTTCGAAGCCGCGGCCTTCGCCCAGGATCAGGTTTTCAGCCGGCACGCGGACATTCTCGAACCGCATGTGCAGATGGCCGTGCGGCGCGTCGTCGTCGCCATAGACGGTCATCGCCCTGAGCTTGGTCACGCCCGGCGTATCCGCCGGCACGAGGATCATCGAATGCTGCTGATGCTTGGGGCCGTCCGTCGGCGTGCGTACCATCACCACGTAGATAGCGCAGCGCGGGTCGCCGGCGCCCGACGACCACCATTTTTCTCCGTTGAGAACGTAATGATCGCCGTCCCGCTCGCAGCGCATGGCGATGTTGGTCGCGTCGGACGACGCGACGTCCGGCTCCGTCATCAGATAGGCGGAGCGGATCTTGCCATCGAGCAGCGGGGCGAGCCACTTGTCCTTGTGTGCCTGCGTTCCGTAGCGCTCCAGCACTTCCATATTGCCGGTGTCGGGCGCCGAACAGTTGAACGTCTCCGCGCCCAGATGCGCCTTGCCCATTTCCTCGGCCAGATAGGCGTATTCGACAGTCGTCAGGCCGTAGCCCTGGTCGGAGTTGGTGAGCCAGAAATTCCACAGTTTCCGCTCGCGCGCCTTCGCCTTGAGGCCCTCGAGTATCTCGGTCTGGCGGGCGGTGTAGGACCAGCGGTCGCCTTCCTTGCCGATCTCGGAGATGAACTCCTCGTCAAGCGGCATGATCTCATCACGGACCATTGTCGCGACCTTCTCGTGCAGCGGCTTCAGCCGCTCCGTCATGCCAAGGTCCATTGCGCTCATAAGTTCAGCTCTCCCTTGCCGCCAAGGCCGCGATAAACGAACCCCACGATCTGCCTTGCAATGTTTTCCACATGCTCGTCGGTCTCGCCGGGGCGCTGGACGTACCAGAATATCGGCGAATTCAGCGCCATGAACATGGTCTGGACGGTGATGGCGATGTCGTCGAACCGGAAATCGCCTTCATCACGCGCCCGCGCGATGGATTCGCGAAAGATGTCGGAATAGCTGTTGCGGTAGTTTACCAGCCCGTCGAGCTCCAGACGCTGCTCCGGCGTCGTCGCGCCGCGCAGGTGCATCTCGACACCCTCCCAAACGACGCGCGCCAGCGTCTTCGACTTCATCATCCTCATCGTATGGACAAAAGCGAGTTTCTTCCACTGTTCGACCGCGGGGCCGGGCATTTGCCGATAGGGTTCCACGGCCAGGAATATGCGGTCCATCCCGTAGCGGAACACGCCGGCGAACAGATCGGCCTTGGAGGGAAAGTAGTGGTAGATGCGGCCCTTGGTTGCGCCCAACCGCCGCGCCACGTCGTCAACGGAGGTCGCGCTGTAGCCGCGCGCCATGAAGCAGTCCGCCGCAGCCTGCAGGATATCGATGCGCGATTCATCGGCAGGCAGCTCGGTGATGCCGAGCGTCGTTGACGCCATCTCCTCCCTTTCCGCTATGCGGTTATCCGGCTGTCGCCGTTGGCTCTTTACTGGCCGCGCAATCATGAACATACTACCGGGTATGTTGTCAACGCGGCGCTACGCTATCGTAGGATCAGAATCGCGTATCTGGGAGGAAAAGCATGGCCTATCTGGACGACTTGTTTTCCGTGAAAGGCAAGGTCGCCGTTGTGACCGGCGCCGCAACAGGCATCGGCCGCATGGCGGCGACCGGGCTTGTGCAGGGCGGCGCGCGCGTGCTGATCGCCTCGCGCAAGGGCGAACATTGCGAGGCGGTCGCGAAGGAACTCAACACGCTGGGCGCTGAGGGAAGTGCCGAGGGCTTTGCCGGCGACGTCAGCACCGAAGAAGGAATCGCGGCGCTGGTGGCGATCATCACGGAGCGCACGGACACGCTCCACATATTGGTGAACAACGCCGGCGTATCCTGGGGCGCCAAGCTGGAAGAGTTCCCCTACAACGCCTGGGCCAAGGTGCTGAATGTCAACGTCACCGGCCTGTTCCACTTGACGCGCGAGCTGCTTCCGCTGCTTGAAAAGGCCGCCACGGACGACGACCCCTCCCGCATCATCAATCTGGGATCGGTCATGGGCACCCAGCCGATGGCCGACGGCGCGTATTCCTACACCGCCTCCAAGGCGGCCGTTCACCACCTGACCCGCACGCTGGCAAACGAGCTCGCCGGACGGCGCATAACAGTCAACGCCTTCGCGCCGGGCCCCTTCCAGAGCAGGATGACCGCCTTTGCGACCGCTACCGAAGAACAGGCGGACGAGGTCGGCAGCCGAAACCCGATCGGGCGCATAGGCCGGCCGGATGACATCGCCGGCTCGACGCTGTATCTCTGCTCGCGCGCTGGCTCCTACGTCACGGGCGCCATTCTTCCCATCGACGGGGGAGAGTCCGTTCATCACGGCCTGCGCCTGTTCAAGGAATGAGCGTGAAGCCCGCCCATGGATATGTTTCGTCGATCGCCGATTTCGCTGGAGGAAATGCAGTCCGCTGTGGGAACGGAGATCGGCGTGGCGGACTGGCGTGTTGTCACCCAGCAGATGATCGACAGGTTCGCCGACGCCACCGACGACCACCAGTTCATTCATGTCGACCCGGAGAGGGCGGCGGCCGAAACCAAGTTCGGCGGCACGATCGCGCATGGTTTTCTCACCCTGTCGCTGCTTTCGACCATGGCCTACGAAGCCCTTCAGCCGCTCAACGACACCGAACTCAGCATGAACCAGGGCTTTGAGAAGATGCGCTTTCTGGCGCCGGTGAGGTCCGGCTCGCGCATCCGGGCGCATTTTGCATTGGCGCGGGTTCACGCGCGGCCGTCGCGATGGGTGGAAATCGGCTACGACGTGACCATGGAAATCGAGAACCAGGACAAGCCTGCTCTCAGCCTCCACTGGCTGACGCTGGCACGCATCAAGCCGCAGGAGAGCGCAAAGGCATGAGCGATCCCAACCAGCTCGACGCCGATACGCTCGGCCCGTATCTGGAATCCAATGTTCCGGGCTTTGCCGCGCTTCAGGGCATCGACAAGTTCAAGACCGGGCAGTCCAACCCGACTTACATGCTGCGCGCCGAAAGCGGCCGCTACGTGCTGCGCGCCAAGCCGCCCGGCGAATTGCTGAAATCCGCCCATCAGGTCGACCGCGAATTCCGCGTCATGTCCGCACTTGCCGATACCGGCGTTCCGGTGCCGAAGATGCTGCATCTGGCGCCCGAGGATTCGCCGATAGGCCGCATGTTCTACGTGATGGCCTTTGTCGAAGGCCGCATCTTCTGGGATCCTGCGCTCGAAGACGTTTCCTCGAATGAGGAGCGTGGCGCGATCTACGACGCCATGAACGAAACGCTGGCGGCCCTTCACTCGGTCAACTTCAAGGCAGTGGGGTTGGAGGATTACGGCAGGCCGGGTAGCTATTTCGACCGCCAGTTCGGGCGCTGGTCGAAGCAGTACCGCGCTTCCCAGACCGGCGACGAGCCGGACATGGAACGGCTGATCGACTGGCTGGAGAAGAACGAAGGGCCGGACGACGGCGAAGTGTCGCTCGTTCACGGCGACTACCGGCTCGACAACATGATCTTCATGCCCGACCGGCCACGGGTGGCGGCCGTTCTCGACTGGGAGCTTTCCACGCTCGGTCATCCTCTGGCCGATCTTGCCTATCAGTGCATGCAGTGGCGCCTGCCGCACAGCTCCGGCTTCAGAGGCCTCGGCGGGATGGACCGCGCCTCGATCGGCCTGCCTGGCGAACAGGCCTATGTCGAGGCCTATTGCAGGCGGCGCGGCATCGCGGGCGTCGATGCATGGACCTACTGCCTCGCCTTCTCGTTCTTCCGCCTCGCGGCGATCTGCCAGGGCGTCTACAAACGCGCGCTGGACGGCAACGCGTCCAATCCCGAAAAGGCCAAAACCTACGGCCAGGCGGTGAAGCTTCTGGCCGGGCTGGCGGTCGAGATGATCGACAAAGAGGGCAAATGAAATGGGTCGTTTTGACGGGCTGACGGTTCTGATTTCCGGCGCGACCGGGGGCTTCGGTTCGGAATCGGCGAGACGCTTCGCAGCCGAAGGCGCGAAACTGGTGCTGACCGATTTCGACGCGGGCAGGCTGGAAGAATTCGCGGCAAGGCTCGACGCGGACACGGCGACGCTGGCCGGAGACATCGCCGACGAGACGACATCGCAAAAGCTGGTCGAACTCGGCGTGGACCGCTTCGGCGGCATCGACATAGCGCTCAACAATGCCGGCATCGCCCAGGATTTCGTCAGGCTTGGCCAGATGGACATGGCGGAAGCCAGACGCATCATCGACATCGACGTGATGGGCGTCATCTACGCCATGCGCCATCAGCTGCCGGTGATGGAGCAGCGCTTCCGCGAGGCAGGCAAGCGCGGCGCGATCGTCAACATCGCCTCGGTCGCGGGCATCGCGGGAGCGCCCAAGCTCGCCGTCTATTCGGCCGCCAAGCACGCGGTTGTGGGGCTGACGCGTTCAGCGGCGGCGGAATACGCCAGGAGGGGCATTCGCGTGAATGCAGTCTGCCCCTCTTTCGCCCGCACCGAAATGGCGCTTGCGGCCTTCCGCGGCGTGCCCGATCAGGCCGCGGCGGAAGCGGAGATGGCGCGCGGCGTGCCGATGCGGCGGCTGGCGGAAGTCGACGAGATCGTCGAGGTCATACTGTTCGCCGCCGACCCGAAGAACTCCTTCATGACCGGCCAGACGCTGGCCGCCGACGGGGGGATCACCGCGGTCTAGGCGGCCCGTGCCGCCACCGCTTCGGGATTCGGTCCCCGGCTCTTGTAGAGCACCAGCAGCATCACGCCGATATTGAGCAGGTTCCAGCCGATGCCGTTGATGAAGGCGGCCGCGTAGGAGCCTGTGAGGTCGTAGATGTAGCCCGACATCCAGCCGCCGATGGCCATGCCGGCGATGGTGGCCATGATGACGATGCCGACGCGCTCGCCCGCCACCTTGGCCGGCAGGTATTCGCGCACGATGATGGCGTAGGACGGCACGATGCCGCCCTGCGCCAGCCCGAACACCAGCGACACGATATAGAGCGAGACAAGCCCGTCGAAGGGGATGAAGAACAGCAGCGCCAGCCCCTGTCCGATCGAGCCGATCAGGAGCGTGCGCACGCCGCCGATCCAGTCGGCCAGCAGGCCCGACGCCAGCCGGCTGATGATGCCGGCGGCGAGCATGATCGACAGCATCTCCGCCCCGCGCGCCACGCCGTAGCCGAGATCGACGCAATAGGCGACGATATGCACCTGCGGCATGGCCATCGCCATGCAGCAGCCGATCCCGGCGACGATCAGCAGCCCCAGCAGGGCGCGCGGCGACAGCGCCGTCACCTTCAGCGGCGGTCCGCTGGATGACCCGTCGGCCAGGAGCGGCTCCGCCGGGCGCGGCCGGCGCAACAGCAATGCAAGCGGAATGATGGTCGCGATGATGAAAACGCCGATGCCGAGATAGGTGGCCCGCCAGCCGGAATCACTGAGGAAATGCTGCATCACCGGCGGCCAGATGGCGCCGGCGAGGTAATTGCCGCTGGCGGCGGCCGCGACGGCCAGTCCGCGCCGCTTCCAGAACCAGTGCGAGACGTCGGCGATCAGCGGTCCGAAATTGACGGCGGTGCCGATGCCGATCAGCAGCCCTTGCGCCAGCGCGAACAGCCAGATGGTGGGCGACAGGGCGGCGAGAATGAACCCCGCGCCGTTGAGCGCGGCGGCGACGGCGATCGGCAGCGCGATGCCGAAGCGGTCGATATAGCGGCCGAACACCACATTGCCGATGGCGAAGCCGACCATGGTCAGCGTGTAGGGGATCGAGGCGTCGCCCCGGTCGACGCCGAACTCGGCCTGCACGGCCGGCAGCACCACGACGACCGCCCACATGCCGACATTGCCGATCGTCGCGATGAGCACGGAAGCGGCGAGCCGCCACCAGGAATAGCGGCTGTCGAAATGCGCCAGGCGCCCGTGGGTGTTCATGAAGGTCTCCGGCGGCCGCGCGCGGCCAAGGCGGCGAAAACTAGGGCAAGGCGCATGCGGGGGCCAGACTCAGCGTGGATCGACCGGCTGGGCCAGTTTTCCCTCCACGTGAGGGGAGGGCCGCCGAGCGAAGCGAAGTCGGATGGTCGTTCAGCGCGGCGAGGACGGCGGACGGGAGTTTGACGGGTTTGAGCATGGGCGTGTCCTTTCAGGTCAGCGGGTTGTGATGTCACGGAATGGGTCCCGGACAGGGATGTGACGCCGTTGGAGGTGGCTGTGCCCCTTCGCGCCCCCCTCTGTCCTGCCGGACATCTCCCCCACGGGTGGGGAGATCAGCCATCGCGACGGCTTTCGTCAATCGCCAACGTCTCAGGAGAAGAGCCAGCGCCGAAGCTGCCAATCTCCCTCCTTGTGGGGGAGATGTCCGGCAGGACAGAGGGGGGTACGCCGTTCCACTTTCCGCCTCGGGGCAAGGGAGGCAGCGCCGGTGACACCGAAGACATCCGCAATCATCAGCACGGTCGGGCTCGTCCTGATGGGCTGGCTGATCCTTTCGGCCGACGAGGCGCCGAGCACGGCGCTGGCGACAATCCAATATGTCGCGATCGCCGCCTGCCTGCTCGGGCTGGTCGGCGCCGTGGTGAAGATGCGGCGGGGCGGGTAGGGCGAGCAGCAGCTTGCGCGACGGGCCTTCCGCTCAGCCGCGCCTTTTCGGCTTGTCGTTCGGCTTGCCCGGCGTCGAGGTGCGGGTCATCGATGCGGGATCGGAGGCCGGAAAACTATCCTCTAGCGCCTCGTCAAGCTCCTCGTCGAGCTCATCGCGGGTCGGCTTGTGATCGTCGGTCTTGTGCGGCTTTTCGGTGCCGGGACGCTTCTTGTCGTCATTGGCGTGATTCATGAGGCAGTCCACTGTTTGGAGGAATTCACGTGCTAAACGGACAAACAGGGTGGCAGGTTCCCGCCGCGACCGTCAAATCGCCGCGTCGCGCGCACCTTCGGCAAGCAGCGTGAAGCAGTAGTCGGCGAAGGAGCGCCAGCACTCGACGCGGAAGGTCTCCGCCTCGGTTCGCCACAGCACGATCTCGGCCTTGCCGAACACCGTTCGCGTGGCCGCGCCGGTGGGAAACGCCGCCGGGGACAGGTCGAGCGGACAGCCGGCGCCGAGCGCGGCTTCCGCGCCCGGCCCCGCCACGGTGATCGACTGGTTGCGGTGGGAGACATCGACCGCCGAATGCAGCGCCGAAACCGGCTTCAGCGCCGCCATCGGATCGGCGTCCGGCGCGTCGAGCACCAGCCACTCATCCGGCCCGAGCCACAGCGCGGCCCGGCTGCCCTTGACCGCGGTGGCCCTGGGCTTGTCCGGCAGTTGCAGGCCGAGCGCACGCGACAGCGCGGCGCGCGATTTTTGCGGCGCGCGCAGCGCAACGCGCGACGCGGGCCCGCCCGGCGTGACGCTGACGGCGGGGTGGACCGCGATTCGCCCGGCCAGGACGGCCGCGCGGGCGGGAGGTAAAAACGCGGATGCCGAGGGCATCGCGGGTTGCGCGCGCCTAGCCATGCAGCTTCTCCCCTGCCTCGTCGTAAAACACCGTGCCGGTCACCTCGACCTCGATGGTGCGCCCGGGCATCGGCACATGGAGCGTTTCGCCCATGCGGGCGCGGCCATCCTGCACCAGCGCCAGGGCGAATGACCTGCCCAGCGCCTCCGACCAGTAGGCAGAACTGACATGGCCGATCATGGTCATTGGCACCGCCTGTTTCGGATTGGCGACGAGTTGCGCGCCTTCTTCCAGCGACTGCTTCGGGTTTTTGGTCAAAAGGCCGACAAGCTGCTTGCGGCCGGAAGCGACGAGGTCGGGCCGCATCAGGCCGCGAATGCCGACGAAATCGGTCTTCTTCCCGCCGATCGCCCAGTCGAGCCCGCAATCGTTCGGGGTCACCGTGCCGTCGGTCTCCTGGCCGACGATGATATAGCCCTTTTCGGCGCGCAGCACGTGCATGGTCTCCGTGCCGTACATGCAGGCGCCGTGCTTCTGGGCTTCGGCGAACACCGCCTCCATGACCGCCTGCCCGTAATCGGCCGGCACGTTGATCTCGAAGCCGCGCTCGCCGGTGAACGACATGCGGAACAGCCTTGCCGGCGCGCCCGCCAGCCGGCACTCGCGCACCGACATATGCGGCATCGCCTCATCGGAAATGTCGCAATCGTCCACGAGAGGCTCGATGATCTGTCGCGCCTTCGGCCCCTGCACAGCGATCACCGCCCATTGCTCGGACGTCGAAGTGAGCCAGACGTTCAGCAGCGGGAACTCGGTCTGCAGATAGTCCTCCATGTGCTGGAGAACGCGCGGCGCGCCGCCCGTGGTCGTGGTGACATGGAAGCGGTCCTCGGCCAGCCGGCCGATGACGCCGTCGTCATAGATGAAACCGTCCTCGCGCAGCATCAGCCCGTAGCGGCAGCGGCCAATGCCAAGCTTCTGCCAGGGGTTGGTGTACATGAGTTCGAGGAAGGCCGCGGCGTCGGGGCCAACCACCTCGATCTTGCCCAGCGTCGAGGCGTCGAAAATGCCGGCAGCCGCGCGCACCGTGCGGCATTCGCGCGCCACCGCCGCGTGCATGTCCTCGCCGGCGCGCGGGAAATACCAGGCCCGCTTCCAGTTGCCGACATCCTCGAACACCGCGCCCTGGTCTTGCGCCCATTGGTGCATGGCGGTCCGGCGCGTGACGTCGAACAGCGCGCCGCGCCCGTGGCCGACCAGCGCGCCGAAGGTGACCGGCGTGAACGGCTGGCGGAACGTCGTGAGACCGACTTCCGGGATCGGCTTGTCGAGCGCCTCGGCCGCGATCGCCAGACCGTGCAGGTTCGACGTCTTGCCCTGGTCGGTCGCCATGCCGTTGGTGGTGAAGCGCTTCACATGTTCGATCGAATGCATGCCCTCACGCACCGCCTGGCGAATATCCTTCGCGGTGACGTCGTTCTGGAAATCGATGAAGGCGCGGGCGCGATCGTCGGGTCCGGCGCCCGGTCCGGCGCCCGCCATGCCGCCCGCCCAGGATTCCGACACCATTTCCGGCGTTTTCCTGGAGCGCGCACGGGACTTGCCGGCGGCAGCCTCGCCCGCCGCATAGCCTGCCTCCAGCGCGTCGGCGAGCCGCTCCGCGCCATTGCAGGCGCCGATGGATACGCAATCCTGCACGGCCTCGCCGGGCAGGAAGATTTGCCGGCTTGCATCGAATGAAAGCTTGCCGCGCGATTGCGAGAACAGATGCACCGACGGCGTCCAACCGGCGGAAGTCAAAAGCGCATCGACGGAATAGCTGCGCTCGCGGGCGCCGCCGGCGGGCCGGGTGATCAGACCGGAAATGCGCAGCCGTCCATTGGTGGCAACGACACCGTGGCCGATCAGCACCTCGATGCCGGCGGCGCGCGCCTCCTCGACCACCGGGCTCTTCGGATCGTCGCGCAGATCGACGATGACCTGCACCCGCTGACCCGCCCGCTTCAGGTCGAGCGCGGCATAGTAGGCGGAATCGTTCGCGGTATAGATGCCGATGCGTTTTCCGACCGCGACGCCGTAATGATTGAGATAGGCGCGCGCCGCGCCGGCCAGCATGACGCCCGGCCGGTCGTTGCCCGGAAACACCATGTGCCGCTCGATCGCGCCGGTTGCGAGGATGACGCGCCTGGCTCTAACTTGCCACATGCGCTCGCGCGGCATGTCCGGCGCCGGACTGGCGAGATGGTCGGTCAGACGTTCGACCAGCGCCACCATATTCTGCGCGTGGTATCCGAAAGCCGTGCAGCGCGTAAGCACTCGGACATTTGGAAGCGCGGCCAGTCGCGCCATCTGCGCCTTGGCCCAGGACCATCCGTTCTGCCCGTCGATCGCGGCACCCGCCTCATAGCGCAGCGCGCCACCGATCTCCGCCTGCTCATCGGCCAGGATGACGGACGCGCCCGCCTCGCCCGCCGCGAGTGCGGCCACGATGCCCGCCGCGCCGCCGCCGACCACCAGCACGTCGCAATGCGCATAGCGGGAGACATAGTGGTCCGGGTCCGGCTCGGTGGGCGCGACGCCAAGGCCGGCCGCGGCGCGGATGTTGGGCTCGTAAATCCGCTTCCAGGCGATCTTCGGCCACATGAAGGTCTTGTAGTAGAAGCCGGCTGAAAAGAACGGCGCGGCGAGGTCGTTGACAGCACCAGTGTCGAAGGAAAGCGACGGCCAGCGGTTCTGCGACACCGCTTCGAGCCCGTCATAGAGCTCCTGCACGGTCGCCCGCACATTGGGCGTTCGCCGCGCCGCGTCGCGATGAATGCCGACCAGCGCGTTGGGTTCCTCCGAACCCGCCGACAGGATGCCGCGCGGACGGTGATACTTGAACGAACGGCCGACGAGATGAACACCGTTGGCGAGCAGCGCCGAGGCGAGCGTGTCGCCTTCGAGCCCGGTCATCGGCTTGCCGTCGAAGGAAAAGCGGACCTCGCGCGCCGGGGTCAGCCGGCCTGTATCGGGGAGACGAATGGCGGTCATTGTTTCTTCGCCCCGCGCGGCTTTGCCTTTGCGGCAGTCTTGCCTTTCGCCGCCACGCGCTTGGCTGGTGTGGCCTTGACCGCCGGCTTGCTCTTCACCGGACGCCTGTTGAGCTTTGCCGGCTCGACATTGGCGTAGGCCGCGCGCGCGGCGTCTGCCACACGCGACAGATCCGGCCTCTTCTCACCCGCCTTGTAGGTTGCCACGAAACGGTCGGTCACCGTGTTCCGCGCGGCATTGAAGAAGCGCGCGCAGCCATGGATATGGCGCCACCGCTCGAAATACAGGCCCTTCGGGTTGTCGCGGATGAAGAAATAGTCCTCGAACGCCTCGTCGGAAATCCCGGCGATGTTGGAAGGCCGCGCGACATGCGCCTGCCCGGCGTGGCGGAACTCGAGCTCCGGCCGGTCTTCCTTGCAATAGGGGCAATGGATGAGAAGCATTCTGGCAGCCGCTCCCTAATGCGCCACGGCGGCGGCGGCGGCTTCGTCGATCAGCCGGCCGGTGCGGAACCGCTCAAGCGTGAAGCCGGCATTGACCGGGTGCGGCTCGTCGCGCGCGATGGTATGCGCGAACGCATGCGCCGCCCCCGGCGTCGCCTTGAAGCCGCCCGTGCCCCAGCCGCAATTGACGTAGAGCCCAGGCACCGGCGTCTTTCCCATGATCGGCGAACGGTCGGGCGTCACATCCACCACGCCGCCCCATGATCGCAGCATCTTCATGCGCGTGAAGATGGGAAACATCTCGCAGATCGCTTCCAGCGTGTGGGTGAGGATGTGGAGGCCGCCGGTCTGCGAGTACGAATTGTATTGGTCGGTACCCGCGCCGATGACCAGCTCGCCCTTGTCGGATTGCGAGATATAGGCGTGCACTGAATTCGACATCACCACGCAGGGGAACACCGGCTTCACCGGTTCCGAAACCAGCGCCTGCAGCGGATAGCTCTCGAGCGGCACCCTGACGCCGGCCATCTGCATGATGACGGAGGAATGCCCGGCCGCGGCGACGCCGACCTTCTTCGCCCCGATGAAGCCGCGCGTGGTTTCAACGCCGGTCACAGCCCCATTCGCCGCGCGCTTCACGCCGGTGACTTCGCAATTCTGGATGATGTGGACGCCACGCGCCGACGCGCCGCGCGCATAGCCCCATGCGACCGCGTCGTGGCGCGCCACGCCGCCGCGCCGCTGCAGCGCCGCACCCATAACCGGGTAGCGCGCCTCGCGCGAGATGTTGAGCGGCGGACAGAACGCCTTCGCCTGTTCCGGCGTCAGCCACTGATTGTCGACGCCATTGAGCCGGTTGGAATGGATGTGGCGCTTGAACACCTGCCGGTCGTGCTCGTTATGCGCCAGCATCATCACACCGCGCGCCGAATACATGACGTTGTAGTTGAGCTCCTGGCTGAGCCCGTCCCACAGATTAAGCGCGTGGTTATAGATGCCGGCGCTCTCGTCGTAGAGATAGTTGGAGCGGATGATGGTGGTGTTGCGCCCCGTATTGCCGCCGCCCAGCCAGCCCTTTTCCACCACCGCGACATTGGTGATGCCGTGCTGGGAAGCGAGATAATAGGCGGTGCCGAGACCGTGCCCGCCGGCGCCGACGATGACGACGTCGTATTCCGGCCTGGGTTCCGGCGAAGCCCACTGCTCGCCCCAACCCTTGTGACCGCGCAGCGCCTCGCGGGCGATGGCAAAAGCGGAAAAACGGCGCATCGGCGGCCTCGCAACAATCACCCGCGCCAGGTCCGGCCGGGAATCTCGCCCTACCACTAGCTGTCGCGGCCCGCCAGCCTTGCGCTGATTGCGACGGGATATGGCGGTTTGCGACGATTGCAACGGCTTGCCTCGGGCCGGCGCCGCGTGTTTGGTGACGCCAAAGCCGGGGGGAAATGTGCATGGCGGCTGCATGGTGGAATCTGGGATTGCGGTTCCTGCTCGAACTGGCGGCTTTGGCCGGCCTCGGTCTCGCCGGATGGCGGCTGGCGCCCGCGCCCTGGAACTGGCTGGCGGTTATCGCGCTGCCGGTGCTGGCGGCGGCGCTGTGGGGCGTCTTCAATGTTCCCGGCGATCCGAGCCGCTCGGGTTCAGCACCCGTAATCGTGCCCGGCGGTCTTCGGCTTGCGGTCGAGTTTCTTGTGCTGTTCGGCGGCGCGGCGGCCTTTGCCGCCGCGGGTCACCGGACCGCCGGCGCCGTGCTGGCTGTTGTGATCGCCGCCCACTACGCGCTGTCGTGGGATCGCATCGCCTGGCTGCTGGCGCGCTAGGCGTCAACGCTTTCCACTCGACAAGTTCCGGCCTGTCTGCTAATAGCCGCCACAATTCGCGGCGGTTACGCTGCGGAAGCGGTTAGGCTATGGCGCGCGAGGAATCGGCGCCTTCGGAAACAGGAACACCACGTGCAGGTACTCGTCCGCGACAACAACGTCGACCAGGCGCTTCGCGCGCTCAAGAAGAAAATGCAGCGCGAAGGCATATTCCGCGAAATGAAGATGCGCGGACATTACGAAAAGCCGTCCGAGAAGCGCGCCCGCGAAAAGGCGGAAGCCGTGCGCCGCGCACGCAAGCTGGCGCGCAAGCGTGCCCAACGCGAAGGATTGATGGGCGGCGGACGTCCGGCAGCGCCGGCACGCTAGCCGCCTATTTTTCGTCTCTTTCGGCCAATAGCGATAAAGGCGGGACGGTGTTTACCGTCACCGCCTTTTGCTTTTCCGGCCCAGCGCCCTACAAACGCTGGGCGGACACGCAGAAACCGACGAGGGGCTTCAACACGATGATCGATGCAGCATACGGACCAGGGCATATGCGGCCGCGCCCGGCAAATGGACGCCCGCTCGCCATTCTGGCGCTCCTCGGCGCACTCGCCCTGGCAGGCTGCCAGTCCACCGGCCCTGCGCTGGACATGACCCGCATCGAGGCCGAACAAGGCACCGAGGAAAACATCTCCTCCCTGTCGGCCGTGATCGCCCGCAATCCGCGCGATGCCAACGCTTACAATGTCCGCGGCTCAGCCTACGGCAAATCCGGTCAGTATGAGCAGGCGATCGCCGATTTCGACCAGGCGATCGCGCTCAACCCGTCGCTTTACCAGGCCTACGCCAATCGGGCGCTGATCCGGCACTATACCGGCGACGACGCCGCGGCCCTGCAGGATTACAACCGCGCGCTGCAAATCAATCCGAGCTACGACGGGGCGCTGATCGGACGGGGCGAGATCTACCGCGAAAACAACCGTGCCCAGCAGGCACTCGCCGATTTCCAGCGCGCCATCGAGCAGGGAACCACCGATCCGCGCGCCTATTATGGCCGCGGCCTGCTCTACCAGACCAGCCGTCAGCATACATTCGCCATCGAGGACTTCGCCACCGCCATCTCGCTCGCCCCGCGCGAGCCGCACGGCTACAACGGGCGCGGCGTGTCCTATATGGCGCTGGGCGACGACGAAAACGCGGCGGCCGACTTCAACACGGCCATCAAGCTGGACAAGACCAACGCCGAAGGCTGGGCCATGCAGGCCGCGCTTCTGGAAAGAAGGGGTGAGTTCGATCGCGCCGCCCGCTCCTATGCCGAGGCCTTGAAGCACGATCCCAACCATACGATCGCGAAAAACGGACTGGAGCGCACGCGAAGGGCCGGCCGAGCCTGAAGGAACCTTGCGGCTTCTCGGGGGTTATGACCTGCAGAAGCGAATAATCCAGCAAGGAGCCTGAAATGCGCAAGTCCGTCCTGGCAGCCGTTGCCGCCCTACCAATGGCCGCACTGCCCCTTACCGCCATCGCAGCCGAAACGGACCAGCGCGAACAGCGCACCGAGTTCGGCCTGCTTGAATGCAACATTGAAGGCGGCGTCGGCTTCATTGTCGGCTCGTCCAAAGACATGACATGCACGTTCAGCTCGGCCGACGGGCGTCCCGAGCAACGATTTGTCGGCACGGTGAAGAAATTCGGCCTGGACGTCGGCGTCACCGGCGCCACGATCATGGAATGGGTGGTTCTCGCTCCGACGGGCGCCGAACTCTCGGCCGCCGCACTTGAGGGCACCTATGTCGGCGCGGGCGCCGAGGCCTCCGCAGTGGTCGGCGGCGGCGCCAACGTGCTGGTCGGCGGCGACAGCGATTCATTCGCATTGCAGCCGGTGAGCATCCAGGGTCAGACCGGCGTCAACATCGCGCTCGGCGTGACCAGCTTCGAACTGGTCGCGGTGAACTAAGCATCATCACCCTGTACGACCTCCAGAAGGCTGTGCCGTCTCCCCTGCCGGCGCAGCCTTTTTCTATTCAGCGACGACGCCTATGGAGACCGCAGTGCCAGCGCCTTTTTAAGCAGCGTCAAATGCGCCTGGTGGTCTTTCGACAGGTTGGGAATGTCGAGTTTTTCACCGTCCTTGTCCGAAGCGTAACCACTGGCTTCGGCATTCCAATAGTCGGCATGCGTGACAAGCCGGCTGAGCAGGCCGCCCTTCCTGATGTTCACGGCGCAATCGATGATGCCCGGTCCGAAATTCGGCCGGCATGGACCGCTGATGAAATCGCCCAGAAGAATGAGCCGGCTCGGGTTGTAGATGTTCGTCCAGCGCATCGTGGAAAACATCGCTGCGTGGTGGGCGAAGCTCTGGTCGCTGCCCTCGGGCTTGTACAGAAAAGACGGCGTCTTGCCCGGCTCCATCATTGGAGGGCAGGTGGGGAAAAGCCGCTCGGCCTTCCGGTGCTCGAACAGCGCCCGATCGCGCGAAATCAGAAATTCGGCATGCGTGAGTGGCGAACCGACGGTCACTAAATCCGTCACGCGCCAGTTCTTCTGCCTTTCCGCAAGCTTGGCGGATGCCTTCTCCTGAAGGTCACGGAAGTCCTTTGTTTTCAGCGCTTCAGGGTTGTGTATGTGTTTGCGGCAATAGGCGTCGACAGCCGCCAGCGCCTTCATTTCATCGTGGGAAGCGGGATTGAGGCGGGTCGGACCGCGCTCCTCCCAGAACAGCCTCAATACGTCATATGCGATGATCGATCCCAGACTGTGGCCAACGACGACAATGCGATTGTAGGAGCTCAGCTTGCCGTGATCGTATTGCGTGGTGAAATCGCCCTCCGCCGGACCATGCAGGGCGCGCAAAAGTTCGACGCCGCGATCGCGGATGGCCGCGCGGGCCGATACCGCATCGGGCGACGTGCGCACATAGCGCGCGACATCGCCGAACACGGGCACGACCCAGGCACCCAATACGAAAGCGATTGCCGCGGCGAGGATCAAGGGAAGAGCGGTGGCATCAACGAGAAGCATCCATGGAAAATAGAAATACGCCGCCAACGCGACGATCACTGGCACCAGAAATGCGACGGCTATGGAATGCTGGTAACTGACTGAAGCCTTTGCCGGTGAGATCGTCGCCCAGATGCCCGGCAACGTTTCCTCGGCGTATTTGCGCCGTTTGAAATCGGAACGCAGCTTGTGGGAGAGCGCATAGAACAGGATACCCCACAGGACAACGCTGGCGCCCGCCGCCCACAGATCGAGCACGGGCTCGCCCTCGGTCACCAGGCTCCAGATATTGCCCCATGATCCGTTGAATCCCGCAAGCGCGGCCAGGAAAAGCACAATTATCACGATGATCCACAGGCTGATCCACAGCGACGCCGACTCGCGCGGCACCTGATGCGGCCAGCGCCACAAGAGGCCTCGGACCCATGCCCTGAGCTGGGTCAGCGTGTTGCCGACCAGCAGATCCGACCAGTAGAGCTCGTAGAAATCGGTGCGGACCCCCTCGACCTTGCGCGTCGTTATGCGGGCAAGCTCGGTCAGGCCGGCGCGATTGTCGGGCACCAGCCAGACATCGCTGTCCGAGGGCTCATGTCCGGGTGTCGGCGTGCCGCCCCATACCGCCTCGACGAACCCGCGCAGCGTCTCAAGCGGGCGCTGCTCGCCCATTCCGTGGACGATCACGACCGCCTGCCGGTCTTCGGTGGCCGCCTGCGCGGTGCCTGCCTGCGGCGTCGTCACCGTCGAAACGTCTTCGGAGCGCACCATTCGGCGCCGCTGCGGCGTCCTGATTCGAGCCATCACGTTTCCCTCCGCCTGACCGACTTTACTCAACGTAAGCCTGCATCGAAATGGAGCGATCGCGTAAGCGGCTATTTCAACAGATGCGCGATCGAATTGGCGTAGTAGCTGAGAAGCAGTTTCTCGTCGGGATTGGCCCGGTAGAGCCATTCATCATTGACCACGACCATATGGCGCAGGGTGAGCATCCGCAGCCCCGCGCTGACGGCATAGTCACGGTCCGAACGCGGAATGTGCACATGCGCGCCATCGGCTTCCAGCCGCTTGATCAACCCGAACACCGCGGATTTGAGCTCGAACTCGCTCATCCAGCGCTCGCCGCTTTCCAGAAACACATGCGAGGCCAGCGCTACCGGCAGTGCGGGCACGATGGCGCCGATCGCCTCGACCAGGTCGTCGCCGAGCTTCTGCACGCCGGCGAACAGCCGCTCGCGGTCGGACGTGCCGAAATCGACCTTCCTGCGCTTTTGCCACGCGGCCAGCGAAACCGGTTTTCCGAAGCTCACGCAGGCATATCCGAACCGGTAAAGCCGACCCTGCCATCGCAGCTTGATCAGATTCCACAGGAAGCCGAAAACCGCGCCCGTGCGCACGCGGAAGTCGCGGCCCGAGACTTCCCTTTCAGCCTTGCCCGTCAGCACGCGATCCTCGATCACCCGGTCGTAGTTGAGCCCGACGGGCACGAACACGACGTCGCGCGAAGATTTGGGATCGAAACCGGCAACCATGTAGCTCAAAAGGCCGAGCCGCGGCTCACGCATAAGCCCGTCGCGCGTCAGACCGCCTTCGGGAAACATCGCCTGGGTGACGCCCTCGCGGGTCGCCATCGTCACGTAGCGGCCAAGCACCTTGCGGTAGAGTTCGTCGCCGGAATCGCGGCGGATGAAATAGGCTCCCATGGAGCGGATGAGGTTCTGCAGCAGCCACACGCGCGCCCATTCGCCAACGGCGTAGGACAGCGAGGCGCGGTTCGACGCCATGTAGGTGACCAGAACATAGTCCATGTTGGAGCGGTGGTTCATGACGAAGACCACCGTCGATTGCGGGTCGATCGCTTTCAGCGCCTCGTCGTCGGAGTATCCCAGCCGCACGCGGTAGACGAACTCCGACAGCCAGCGCGCGGCGCGGGTGCCGAAGCCGAAATAGGTGTTGACCGAAAAGGACGGCACGATCTCGCGCGCATATCGCTCGGCCCGCTTCATCACCACGGCGCGCGGCGTGCCCGACGCGGTGGCCTCGGCCTCGACTGCTTCCACCACCTTGGGATCGTAGATCAGCCTGTCGATGTGGGTCTGGCGCCGCGTCAGCCGGAACGGCTGGATGCGCATGTCGAGCCGCTGGTTCAGCTCGTCGATTGCCTGGTTGAAGCGGCGGCGGAAGAACCAGCGCACCGACGGCGCGAACACGCGGTCGACGATGCCGATCGCGGCGAAGACGATCAGGATCAGGACGATCCAGAACGGCAGCGTGACTGGAGAGGTCATGCGACCGCTCTCCCCTATTTCGTTTCAGCGGACAGGCTGGTGCAATGCCGGCCGGAATGCAATCCCGGCGACAGAACGGCTGGCAGCAGTGTGTGGCTCGAATCGGAGTTCACGAAGTGTCGGGAGCCGGCAGCGGCGCCGGGCCTCGCCAGCTTCCGCCTGAACCGGGGCGCATCAGGGAAATGGCGCGGCGCACAGGCGACTCCACGGCCGCCGACGAAAGGGATTCGGTCGCCCAGCCGGCGAAGAGCAGGGCGAGCATCCGCAGACCGGAGGCCATACGGACCGCGTCGGCGGGACCGTCAAGGCCGCCAGCAGGGATGCCGGGCAGGGTCGCGTTCTGTAGCTGGCGGTGGTCTCGCCCGGAGGCAGTCGAAACGCAGGGGATCCCAAGCGCGAACGCCCAGGCAACGGCTTCGGCATGCCACAGGATCGCAAGAATGACGGCGCGCCGGGCGAACGGCATGGCGGCCGTGCGCTCGGCGATGTCCGCCAGCGCAAGGAGCAGCGCCACGATCCGCTGCAGCGCCCTTCCATCCCTCTTCACGTCCCAGTCCATCTCCGTCTCCATCACCCGCGACCTGGCATTTTACGGCGGGTGCTAAGGGGGAGGATAGAAATTCGGGCTTTTTTTCGGCTCGGACTTTTTTCGGCCAGATAGCGTGAACGCGGCGAATTCGTGCCGACGCTAGGCCGGTCGCGCCGAGACGATGTCGGTCTGCGTGAAATCATTGCCGACATAGAGCAGCGGGCAGGCGCGCTCGGCGGCAAGCGCGTAGGCGAAGCAATCGCCGAAATTCAGCGACGCGGGGTGAAAGCCCTTGCCCCAGCGGCGGTAGGCATCGGCGATTTGCTCGACCCTTACCGCCGTAACCTCGACGATCTCCATAGACGAGGCGGCAACGAGCATTGCCACTCGACTTCGCACACCTCGGCGGTCAGCGACGATCAAAGCTTCGGTCAAGGTAGCCGCCGAAATGGCAAGCTCTTCTTCCGATTCGATTACCTGCTGACATTGATCAGCCGCGGGCTCGTCAAGTGCGATCGCGATCAGCGCGGACGAGTCGACAACGATCACCCAGGCATTCCGTCATCGCCGTATAGGAAATCTGCACTTCGCGCCGCACTGGGCCCCGGGGACGGGTTCATACGAGCCAACTGCCGTATCTCTTCAATGACCGCGTGCTTCTCCGCCGCAGTCGGCTTCGACTTCACCGCCACCAACTTGACTGTAGGCTGGCCATGCCGCGTCAGCACGACCTCCTCGCCGGCCTCGGCGCGGCGGACGAGATCGGTCAGTTGGGCCTTTGCGTCGCTTACAGATATGTTCACGCGCATAAAATGGACCACTCAATGGTCCAAGTCAAGGATACACCAATCTGGAGCGGCGCACCGACGGCGCGAACACCCGGTCGACGACGCCGATCGCGGCGAACAGGACGAGCAGCACGACGAGCCACATCGGCAGGGCGACGGCGCTGGTCATGCGGTCGGTCGCGCTGGCCAAGATGCTGCAATCATGCGTTCCCCCTCAGCCGGCTTTTCCCACGCAGCAAACAGGGTAGAGTTTCGCAATGTAACGACCAAGGCAAGTGCTGCCCTCTAATCGTCGATTCAACGGCAAGCTACGGCTCAAGCCGGATAGAGCCGCGGGATAATGTGCTCCAGAAGGCCCACTTCCTCGACATTGTGGCGAAGCCAGGCCCGGCCCATTGCCTCGGGGAAAACGAAGCGATGAATGAGCGGATTGACCAAGCGGCAAAGCAGCGGCAGTCCGATCCCCACGGTGAGTGTCGAGCGATAGAGCGTCCCGCCCTCGGTGGCGATGAAATCGTGGTTCAGGCGGGTAATCTCAATCCCGGCAATGTCCCGGTTCACCAGCGTGATGCCGCCTGCGTCGAGCCTGATCACCGTATCGATGATATCGAGGTAGAAGCGCGGATCGGCCCCGAAGGCTTCGACGATGCGGAACCGCGATCCGACACCGATGCGCCCGTCCGGCAGGCTGTTCGCCAGTTCCCACCGGATGTGATCGTGCGGATGCCAAACCAGATAGCGGTTGAGAAACCGGCCATCCACCTCCATCTCGCCGCCGATGTTGCGAAACCACCATGCGACCATTTCCGGCGTCAGACCGGCCAGCAGCTGGTGCGTTATCGTCATGACCATGCGGCCGCGCCGGTCGTAGCGCAGGGCCGTGTCCGCAGAGGAGAGAGGCTTCAGTGCCCACGGCAGCTTGCGGGGCGCAGGTAGGGGCAAGCGAGGCGTCACAGCTTCCTTTCGCCTCTTAATCGCAGGTGCGGACCCCTCGACCTAGTGTCCCATCGCCTTGACGATGTCTTCCGTCATCTTCTTGGCGTCGCCGAGCAGCATCATCGTGCCGTCCTTGTAGAACAGCGTGTTGTCGATGCCGGCATAGCCGGAGCCGAGCGAGCGCTTGACGAACAGGCAGGTGCGCGCCTTGTCGACGTCGAGGATCGGCATTCCGAAGATCGGCGACGTCTTGTCGTCACGCGCGGCTGGGTTGGTCACATCGTTGGCGCCAATGACGTAGGCCACGTCTGCCTGCGCGAACTCAGAATTGATGTCCTCGAGCTCGAACACCTCGTCGTAAGGCACGTTGGCCTCGGCAAGGAGAACGTTCATGTGGCCGGGCATGCGGCCCGCCACAGGGTGAATGGCGTATTTGACCTCGACGCCGGCCGCCTTGAGCTTGTCGGCCAGTTCGCGCAGCGCGTGCTGGGCCTGCGCGACCGCCATGCCGTAGCCCGGCACGATGATGACTTTCTGGGCGTTGGCCATCAGATAGGCCGCGTCGTCGGCGGAGCCCCGCTTCACCGGGCGCTCTATGCCGTCATCGGCAACCGCGACCGTCTCGCCGCCGAAGCCGCCGAGAATGACCGAGATGAAGGAGCGGTTCATGCCCTTGCACATGATGTAGGACAGGATCGCGCCCGACGAGCCGACCAGCGCGCCTGTGATGATCAGCGCCAGATTGCCCAGCGTGAAGCCGATGCCGGCCGCCGCCCAGCCCGAATAGGAGTTGAGCATCGACACCACCACCGGCATGTCGGCGCCGCCGATCGGGATAATGATGAGGACACCGAGCACCAGCGCGGCCAACACGATAAGCCAGAAAACCGCGGTGCTCTCCGTCGTCACCAGAAGCGCGACGAGAACGACCAGTGCGATTGCCAGCCCGGCATTCACCACATGCCGGCCCGGCAGCATGATCGGCTTGCCCGACATGCGCCCGTCGAGCTTGAGGAAGGCGATGATGGAGCCGGTGAAGGTGATCGCGCCGATGGCGACGCCGATGCTCATCTCGATCAGCGCCTGGGTATGAATGTCGTCCACAGTGCCGATGCCGAAGCTCTCTGGCGCGTACATCGCGGCCGCCGCCACCATGACGGCGGCGAGACCGACCAGCGAGTGAAAGGCTGCGACAAGCTGCGGCATCGCGGTCATGGCGATACGCCGCGCGGTCACCGCGCCGACCGTGCCGCCAATCGCGATGCCGGCCACGATCATCACCAGCCCGCCGAAGGACGGCGTCGCCAGAAGCAGCGTGGTGACGATCGCAATCGCCATGCCGACCATGCCGTAGAGATTGCCCTGACGGCTGGTGGTGGGGTGCGACAGCCCCCTGAGCGCCATGATGAACAGGACGCCCGAGACGAGATAGAGAAAGGAAGCGAGGTTCACGGACATCTAGCGCCTCACTTGTCTTTTTTCTTGTACATGGCGAGCATGCGCTGGGTGACGAGGAAGCCGCCGAAAATGTTGACCGAGGCAAGCACCAGCGCGACGAAGCCGAAGCCGGTCGCCAGCCCCGAAGCCGAGATGCCGACGGCCAGCAGCGCGCCGACGACGATGACCGACGAGATGGCGTTGGTGACCGACATCAGCGGCGTGTGCAGCGCCGGCGTCACCGACCAGACCACGTAATAGC